>NZ_WVQV01000002.1:0-541030 GCF_013110585.1 Ruegeria sp. HKCCD6119
ATCAGCCATCGCACTCGCGGCTATAGTCATTTACTGGTTATGAATCCTGACCCTAGCGGTCCAACTGCGCAATACTGCTCGAACAAGCTAGTTCGACGATGCAAAATGCTCATCATATACAGCCCTAAGAGCGCGGATGGTTGGCGGACGGTAAGAAAACCAGCGAGCGTCCCAAACACTCATCTGATCCTTCTCAAAGCCAGAAGTTTCCACAACGCCGAACCCCGGCTCCCCAGTTTCGTCATTTACTGCAATTACATTTAGCGGCGGCAATCCTTCCTGTTTACAGTAGTATCCTATGACCCCGAGATGCTTTGAAAGGGTAACAGCAGCCCTTTTGTCCATTCCCATCAAAACGGCCAGATCGCCATAGGAAATGAGTCCTTTTCCCCATCCGCTCCATCCACTGTCTTCTTCGTAAATGCCGTCAGGTTTTAGCACCGCATGCGCAGTTAGGATCAACCAAATCTGTTGTGCCCTTGCAGGTATGCGATCACCCTTCTTATAAAATTTCATCATCATTCTCCGTAAGTTCCAATTGGAACTTTTCGTTCCATTTGGAACAACTGACCGCATTTGACCGGAAATGCAAGAAGCATGTGAAAAAACTTTGCTGGGTCATTTCCGTCATTGGGATAAACCACATGAAATCAAAAAACTGTTGCAGCCTAACCCGTTGCCACCCCGCCCGAAAAATCCGACCCCTTCTACGACAAACCAACGTTTGTCGGTGACGGAGGGATGAAGCATGGCCGAGTACGTTGTCTATTACCGGGTTTCGACTGAACGGCAGGGACGATCCGGCCTCGGGTTGGAAGCGCAGCGGGCGATGGTGGAACAATTCCTGACACCCACCGATCAGGTGATTGCTGAGTTCACGGAAATCCAATCTGGCAAACGGGATGATCGGGCCGAATTATGGAATGCCATCAACCTTGTGAAGAAGACCCGGTCGAAGCTGCTGATTCCGAAGCTGGACAGATTTTCCCGGGAGGTGTCATTCATATCCGGGATTATCGACCAAGGGATTGAACTTGTCGTCTGCGAACACCCGAACGTCTCAACGTTCTTCCTGCACCTGCTGGCCTGCTTTGCTGAGGAGGAGCGCCGACAGATATCAGAACGCACCAGAGCCGCACTCAGAGCGGCGAAGAACCGGGGAACCGTCCTCGGTCGGAATGCACATGCTCTGGCGACCCAAAGGCAGGCAGAGAAGCGGGATTTCTTCGAATCCATCCGTGACGATTTTGAACAGGCGTTGGCTGAGGCCGGATCATATTCAGGTGCGGCAAGACTGCTCAACGAACGTGGTGTGACGACGTGTAAGGGTGGATGGTGGCATCCACAGACCGTCAAGAATTACACTACTCTATCCGACGGTCGAATTCCATTGCGGTCCTTGCCCCTCGAGCATCTGTCAGCAACCTAAAACGAAGATGTTCGCTTTTAGTGATTTTTTTCCTGCAATCAGAGCAGACTTCACAAACGAAGCTTTTGGTCTGAAAGCTCTTATCGTGCGAAAGTAATGTCCCGCGACGATAACATTTTGTCGGAACAGGGACTCATGTTACACTAGCAGATATTTTAAGGAAAAAATTGATGCATAAGTTCTTTCCCAACAGGGTTTTGCCTATTATTTCGTGCTTGATTTTTTTGGCGGCTTGCGCCCCATTCATCAGCCCATTCACCGAAGAAGCCTACAAAAATGCCACAACTCTGAAAGCCCGAAGCTTAGCTCTCATCGCAAAGTCTGGACAATCGTATTCCTCGCATCGTGTCGAAGTAGAGAACCTGCTCGTTGACGTTGATGCGGCCTATGAGTACGCAAACGGTCTTCCGAACAACGATGTAGTTTCCGCGCAATGGGATACCCTACGTAATCCAGACGGAAATTTACTTGGTGGGTTTGCAAAGAGATGGCGTAATTCTGGAACGCTCAGCCCATTTATTCGCGAACAAATTGAAATGCAAGTTGGTGAAGCTTTCGACACAATTATCTGTGTTGAAATCAATAAACGTGAAGCGTCCGTTTGTGAAAAATAAGATTCAGGAGATATGAAGTGTCATTGTCTGGAAATTGGGATGAATTCGTAAATTCGGTTCAGGAAGGCCTAAAAACGTTAGCTAAGAACACGGTTCAAGACGCGCTTGACCAGGCTGAAAAAGATGCCAAAGCGTTCATAGAAGACAGTGAACAAGCAATTCGTCGCTGGGGTGATGCTTTAGCGCAAGGCAAGATAACAAAAGACGACTTCGAATATCTAGTTGGTGGGCAAAAGGACTTGGCCAAAATGCACGCGCTAAAGGCAGTCGGCTTGGCGCAAGCTCGACTTGAGCGTTTTCGCACAGGCTTGATCAGCCTCGTTGTTAGTTCGGCGTTCGATGCAATCGGGATCTAAGCCTATGCTTTAACTCTTGGACAATTGTAGTGGAGGGGAAAATGTTCTTAGAAAAGACTTTGTCACGCTGTTTGTTGATACTTAGCTTACTTTGTCCAATCCAAGTCGCAGCCGAAAGCGGGACAAACTTTGTTGTCCTTCCAACTTCAGACATAAGACTAGACACGGGTCAGTTAGCAAGAATCAGCAAATCTTCGGACTGGAACGAGGCAATCCGCGCGTACACCGACACTTCAGATCGCGCTGTATCTGTTTGGTGTAACGACATCTCTGAATCGCAGGCAGCACTTGCGGTTTCCGCGAAAAGCATGAGCGAAATTGGTCTTGCCAATTGCCCAAATGCGGATTCCTCCCATGCAATGACGATCAAAGTTCCAAAAGAACTTATCCCTGAGACATACGGAAATATGTCGGGGTTGGAGGGGGATTACCTGTACTTGTTCTTGCGATCTGCAAACAACGATTCTCACTCAGAATTGACGGGAGTCGGTCGAAGAATATTGTGGGAACCATATAGCGACCAAGCAGGAGATCTATTCTCGGTCGAAGTTGGCGGCCCAAAGGACACTTTCTTCCCAAATTTCTGCCAGATGTGCGGATGCTGTAGCAACGGATTGGAATAAGTAATGGCTGACAATCCAGATCCAAACAACGAACTGCAAAATCCCCAAGGAATATCACTCCTTTGGCCTTTTTTAGTAGGGTCAGTCTTTCTTCTGCTCATCCTCGGCATTGTGGCGTTCGGTGAGGATCCATCCCCAACGCAGTTTGTGATTTACAGAATAATAATCGCTTTAGGAGGGGCCGGCTTTGCAGTCGCTCTTACTGGGCACCTACAGATACAATTCCCAATATTTCGAAGAGGCTACATAAGAGCGGCCGCAGCTTTTGCGGTATTTGTCATATTGTTTTTCTTTACGCCTGCAAGCCTTACAGTTGACGATGGAGAAATTGAGGCCAAACGCCTCATAGATCAATATAAGTTTTCAAATCAAGAAGTTGTCTCCGCCAGAAAACTACTCGGAGGCAGCTGGGAACTTACAACAGAAGGGCTTGAGGAACTTGCTGAGAATGCGGAAGAGCCCACCCAAGAAAAATTAGAAGCCGCTCGAAATTATATAATCTCCAGTCTGCAGAAAGAGGGGGCCGCTCAAGCGTTTACTACGGTTGTTGCCTCTCATGTGGAGATGCTTAATTGCGTGGAAGACGGAACGTGCAACAAAAGAGTTACGTGTTCCGGAATTTTTCCCGAAATTGAGGGGTTTCGGAATTTGTTTTGTGAGCAAATAATCAATGCAGGAGAACGACTAAACAACAATCTTTGGGAGCGCTACAAGGATTTCTCTCACAATACATGCCGAGTAGATTTTCTGAACTACTATGTGTTGTCGAAAAACGTGGGGAATTTGGAACAATTGGAAGAAGTATGTCTTCCTGTCCAATGCTGGGCGACCAACACAGAACCACCATATCCATGCCAGTTGCGACAACAGCTATTAGGAGGACAAGTGAGTCCAACTTAACCTAAGGATAGATCACCGATCTACCGCTATATGCCAATTTAGAGGAAAGCCCTTTAGATGACTTTGTGTTGAGGTTTTTTAACTGATTTTAAACACTTAACTCTATCAGCATGGTCAAAGGAACAGTAGGAGGCCAAGCCTTTTACGTTCGCTAAAAGTCAATTCGCACTAGTCATGCACCCAAAACCCAAAGGACTGAAATCGTGCGTCATCCCACCAAATTTTGGAGGAAGGCTTTGCTTTAAAGTTAGTATGCCCAGCTTGACTTTGTACGGGCCGTGTAATTGTACCTGATTTTTTCCCTGCAGTTATACCGTCATGCTCTGGAACAACTGCAACGATATGACCTGAGCGAGACAAGTTAACCCTCTTCGCTACGATTATCGCAACTCGCCCCCCATTTGCAGCAGATTGTAGATCCGAAGGCTCAAAAACCCTCTTCCAGCCAAAGGTATTCCCATAGTCAATGAACCAGTCGTGAAGCATATTGGCATTCAATTCTCGTACTGTTTTGGCGTATTTAACGTCGACATGCTGACCTTGCGCGATTGCTATAAGAGCTTTGTCTGTCCACCAAACGCGCGGTAGATAGACGCTACACCGGCATGCGTAGTCGTAGGCATAAATATTGCAGAAGGTTTTTCCGCCAGTTGCAATGTAACGCTTGTGTGAAGCATTGTCCGGTTCGAGGAAATTGATTATTTTTACAAGCTCGGATGCCGAATTGCTCGTTCGAAGAGGCATACTCGCTTCGTCTAAAGGAAACGCCCGGCCACCATCCATTGATCGCGACTTACCATTCATCTTCATGTGTGCTTCTGGGTAATCTCCGGAAAGCACAGGTGTCACATCTTCGACATGACCTGGCTTTAAGTAACTGGAATGCACATGTCCTTGGACAGTGTCACCGTTCAGGTCAGCGTTAACTACCCACCAAACTGAATCCGAAGGGTGTTCCGAAATCTTGGTGACATTGGTTTCGGCAGGAAGCACTGCAAGTATGGTAGCAGGCTTAATACCGCTCCTTAAATTAAGTTGTGAAGCTTTGTCAGGATCAACATGAAACTGCATAGAACAAACCTATTTCAAAAAAAATATTCATTATGAAACACATGATATCAGATATTGAAGTTTATGTGGAGGTTTATTGGGACAGCTGATATTACTAGTTCATCTTCGTCTCATTCATATTGGCACGCCGACCCTGAGCAACATCACCACAAGAGCTTAACAATAAACTCAGTGTTTGAGCAGTTAGCCTCTGATGCTCAAAGCAGATGTCTCAAAATTGAAGCTCTCAATCAGCGCCTGAAACGCAGTCTTCCGCTAATCACCTCACTAGCAGGAATGCCTTTACACCCGTTTTTTTGTTAAGCTGACGCCATCATATAAGCCTCTTTCACTGTCAGATCGAAAGCCGCCTTCGGCGTCAGAAATTGCTCCACATCCAATTCGGGGAACAGCGCTTGCTTGATGTTTACCAGCAGCTCAACGGATTTTGCCGTTCGTGGAACTTGATGCGGCACGAACACTTTTTTCTTTCGGGCATTATCCACATCCGTTTTGGTACAGGGAATGCCAAAGCCATCATTCAGGATTTGGGCAAACTCTTTCACCTTGAGCTTGTAGTCGGGGGTGATGTTATCCCGCTGGAACGACTCCACGTTAATCTTGTGGGTTCCAGCTTTCCGCAGCCTATGCGCAATGCTCAGGTCGCGGCGCAGACGTTTCAGGACACCATCCTCTTTGGCGATGTAGGCCCCCGCTGGACCTTGAGCGGCCAGCTTGCCCTCAAAGTATTCGGACCATGTTTGGTAGTCGCTCACGCTTTTGAGGCAATGCCCAGCCTGCTTGTTGTAGTCAGCCCATATCGCCCGAGTGGTGTTGAATTGATCTACGGTGTCCCACGGCTGAGTAGAGAATGCCAAGTGGGTGCGGCTTTGCCCATCTTTGGTTGTGACAGCGACATCACCAGCTGCCTCTGGCCTACGCTTCCAGTCGAACTCCATTGACAGCCGCTTGGTCATCGTCTTGTCAACGAAGTCCATGCCCTGTTCATACATCTCCCGGATGCCAACCCCCATCGTGACGGTCATCGTGTCGGTGGGTTTGCGGTCAAAGAACAGATCGACAATTTTGTTGTTCTGCTCAGCCTTCGACAGGATGGCGTCCAGTTTAATACCGCCCTTGGCCAGTACAACTGTCTCATCCTCTTTGGGCACCATGCCTGTTCCGTCCCAGTCTTCAGGTGCGGACGACACCAATGTGGCCTGCCCCCGTGTGCGCCACCCCACTGGCTGACGAATGATATGCTTGACCTCATAGATGCCCCATTGCCCGGCCAACCCAATTCGGGAGTTCAGGTACTTTCGGCCCAGCGTTCCTTTTGCAGCCTCCCGCATTTGCTCATCCGTGGCCGTGGTCAAAAAGCCATCCGTCGTGACACTAAAAATTTGCACATCACGAGGCAGAGCGTTCATGATCTCGCTGAGCACACCCCGGCAGAAAGCGGTGATGAAAGCGGCATAGACCGGGTT
Source organism: Ruegeria sp. HKCCD6119 (assembly GCF_013110585.1). Classification (NCBI taxonomy): domain Bacteria; kingdom Pseudomonadati; phylum Pseudomonadota; class Alphaproteobacteria; order Rhodobacterales; family Roseobacteraceae; genus Ruegeria; species Ruegeria sp. HKCCD6119. The sequence continues at coordinate 6,460 of NZ_WVQV01000002.1, forward strand.
AGTGATTGGACTGGGCTCCAGACGTTTGGTTTCAGCATCCCGCAGATCGTAAATTCGTCGCTCCCGCAGACCCTGAGCCGTCTTGCCGTATGTGGAATTGACCAGCTCCTTCCAAAACAGGTTGTGCAGTGTCTTCTTCGGATGCTTGGCCCGCTCCTCAATGCAGTGACGGGCAAACTTCAAGAACGGTTTCTCAGCATGACCCCCATATTCCCTGCCGCCATCTTCCCTACGGCTGATAACACGGTCAGAGTTGATCCGCCGCCCCTCCACCAGTTTGATCTTTGCCCCCAATTTCTTGGCCAGCAGGATTTCACTGATATGGGTGGTGCTGTTGCCTTTGCGGGGGAACAACAACCCGTTTTCGGTCCGCACTGGCAAGACCGGGTATCGCACATCCTCCGGGAACTCAAAATCCACATTGGCAAAAGCCAGGTCTTCGACTGTCAAACCGCCACCAAGAAGTTCATCGGTGCTGGTGATATGCGTGATCGTATCCCAATCAGGTTCCCCAATGAGCGCCATTGCCGTTGGGTACGCACTGGTCAGATCATAATCATACCAGACCCCCTCGGGTGCAGGACCAAACCAAAACTGCTCATTGCGGCCACCGTGATAGCATTCGGTAAAGAAGTCTTCGCTCCAGAACAGTTTCTGAACCGTCTTGGCTTCAGTCTTTGTCACATAGCGATTGCTTTTGTTGCTCCAATACTTCTCAGTCACTTTCTCCTTGCCGACGATTACCAGCGGATCGAGCCCTTGGGACATCCAATGCTTCTCAATGAGATCGACACCAATTGAGGTCAGCGTGACGGGCAGCTTGAACTTACCCGTCTTCTCAAAATAGAGCCGGATCATGAGAACCGTGTATTGCGCACAAACCTCGGCATCCCGAATGGCATAATCCCGGAACAAAGGCCAATTGGCCTCCAGCAGTTCCCCCATGTTTTCTTTGTAGTATTGCTCCTGCTTTGGATCGTCCGACAGCTTCATCTTCTCAAACCCAAGGATTTCTCCCAGCTTGGCAAGGCTTTTGGCTCCCGCCGGGGCAAGGGCAATCGTGTCCCGGATTTTGACATCAAGTTGAATTGGCTTGAGTTTTTCACCTCGCTTCAGCTTGACCACAATTTTGTCGCTGACGTTCATGAACAGGTTGCGGACGTTCTCCAGATTCATGGCCTTCCGGGACTTCTCGTCCTTGAAGTCAGAGAACCCCGGCACATCTGCACGTGTGAAGTGAGCCACCAGATAGACATTCACTGGCACCTTCAGATTGGGATGTTGAGCAAACCCATCCCGCAGCGCATATTCTACAAACTCGGTCAACGTCAGCCGGTCGTCGTCATCAAGCCCTTTTGGCTGCACAATCCCTGACCAGTGCTGTTCATCCCCTGCGTTGTCCGGCGAGATGACGTGGCAGCTATATTGATAGGACAGCACCTGATTGCGGACCTCGGCCAACCCATCTGCATTCACAAAGACTTCCCGCTGGTACTCGGTGTCAAAGCCGATGACGAGGTAACGAGGCGAAGGCATGCCCTTTCTGTTCTGAGGATAAAACTGATCAGGTCGAAAAGTGAGTTTGGCTTGCATGTAACCCCGAGTTCGGATCAAAGTGATGGAACGTGCCATGCTGCCTTATCGTCAAAAATGGTAATTGTTAATCCCTTACACCCAAACAGACCTTTTACTATTTTTGCTGATGCCGGATCACAAGGCCGTGGGAGAATTTGCCCCGATTCCGGCATGACGTGGGACATTCTCCCGAATTTGTGCTGACCCCGATTTAATCACGGATTCACGACCAAGTTTCGATCTGTGCCCCCTAAATAGATCATACGCAAACACACACACCGCACACGACGATACACATCGCCAAATCGAACACAGCTCGTAGCTCTCTTGCATCAGGACCGCGATGCAAACCACATATAGACAGCCCGAAGCGTCATGCGATCAGAAGGTACTTTCCGCCGGATGGTGACGAACCGAATTCAGTAGGCCAGCAGACATGACGTCATCGAATAGTAGGGTCAGGAAACAGCGAAAGCGGGGGAAGGATGAAAGCCCCCATAAGAGAGCCAGAGCAAAATAATTGTCATCACGAGACGGGGAAGTGCCGTCACCGAGCTAGCCCAGCTGCTATCCACGCAAAGCTAGCATATCGGTCCGCTGTTTAAGCAGCACGTAGGCTGAGACCGGATAACCGCCAGCCGTGCTTTGAAAAGCAATCGTGTGTGGATGGTATGACAGAACCAACAGGTTCGTCGGACTTCTCCTCAACGGACAGGAGAAGTATGTCCAAAATCCAAATTTACCAAAAAGGAATAACATTCGCGTAGCGAATGTCTTGCGAAGCAAGCGATTGACAAATCATTGCCAGAAGATAGCCAACAGATTGCTACCTGCTTCACTGCGTGAAGTGCTTCGCATGTGCTAGCTTGTTTCAACCGGTTGGTTGGGCTGGCCGGGGTAAGTATTTGGTCCTATGGCGTTCGATCTGGTGGCTGTCAGGACCATAATGGAATGATGATTGCTACCTATTGCCATCCACCAGCAAATGGATAGCCATCAATTTCACTTCGTGAAATGCTTCGCATGTACTTGGTGATCATAGGTCAACTGTTGCTGGCTATTTGATGAACTTGATCCCATTGCCATCCATTTTGGACCTGAGAGCCCTCAATGAGATCAACATTTGCCACCCATCGCCACTGCCCAGCAATTATTTGGCTACCAACTTCACTTCGTGAAGTGCTTCGCATGATTTTGGTGTTGACGCTCGTGATTGGGTCAAGCCGGAAAGCAAAAGGTCCCATTGCGTTTCATCCGAACCCAACGGGACCATTCTAGTTTTCAAAGTAACCGGCAGATGTCACTTTCCGAATCGGCTGCGTATTGCTGTCGCAGCCGCCTCAAGGACCGCATCCAGCTTGCCGTCACTCGTGAGGTTCTTCAGCTTTTCGAGGTTTTGCACCACGTCATCTGCATCCGTGCATTTGATCGCTGACAGGCCGGGAGCCAGTTCGAGTGACGCTTTGCCATACCTTGGCGAGATGAACCATTCCCCTTTGCTCGACTGCCAGACCCAAGTGCTTTTCGAGGTATTGCAGGCTTCCCCCGCCGCCATTCCGGCCAACTGCTTGTCGATGGCTGCGATGAATTTCTGACGACGCTGATGGGAAGGCTGGGTCGTCTTGGGCTTTTCTGCTGCTTCCAGATTGAATTGCTTTTCAAGTGCCATTGGGATCTCCTTTGCTACCCCAACGGCGTCCTATGGCTCACGATTGCAGGCAACGGGCTTCGAGCTTGCGCACTTAAATACTGACAACTCAATTACTCTAAGTCGGCCAACCCATCCCACGACAGCCGGATGTTCTTGGAATCTCTTTTCGGAAGGTTCGTGCGCTTGATTAAACGACCTGAAACATTGAAGTCAGCGTCGATTTTGACGACGAGCAATGTGCTGAAGTGCCGATCATCCAGACGAACACTGGTTTGTTCCTTTGTATTGGTTGGGGCTATCGTTTTGATCTCTACAAGCTCATCACCCAATCTACCATCAGAGCCCTTGGCGTGATTTTTGTGAAGTTTGATACCGTACATGATGGCACCGAAAAGCTCACCTATGTCGCCATAAACATTTAGATGTTGCCCTGTGTCATTGAAGTAAACCTGTGCCAATGCAAGCAGGTCATGAAAATACGGAACTAGGGTAAGGTCGGCCTTTGGGTACTTGTGCCGAAGTTCTGCTTCCAACTCTAACTCAGCTAATCGGCTATATCTGACCTCATCGGGATCAATAATGCCATCCCAACTGATCCACTCACCATCAATCCAAATTGCATTGTCTGGACCCAGTACTTCCATTGACCCCTGTTCCAAAATGTTGTTTAGAATTAGATTTTTATCTTCCCAAAATAGAGTTTCACCACCAGAATCCAAGGTGCCTCCAACTGGAATTCACCGAAATCAACTCGGGCAAAGCATTACCTGCCCCTCACTCCCTGTGCTGCAAGTTCTCCATGAGTTCTTTCGTAGGGACCATGTTCTTCAGATAGAACCGCTCCAACTGATCCACGGACGTGCCAGCGACCGTTGCAAGAGTGTGCAGGTTGACCTTTCCATTTGACCCTCTGAGCCGTGCTTGGATCGCATAGTGGCGGAGGGAGTAAGGATACAGCTTACGGTCTTCATCAAATAGATCGGCCTTGTCCAATATGTGGTTGAAGATACGGCGGGCCGTATTGATCGCCGTCGTTCGGTTTGGATATTCCGGCATCCAGACGTAGCCATTCTTGTCCGGCCCCTTTTCATCGAATGGATTCAAAGTGGCTTGGTAAAGCGGCACTGCTAGCGGCATGGTGAAGCTGGAGCGTCCTCCAGTTTTGCCACCCCGCACATTCAGATCGAGACGAGTTGGACCGGTCTTGAACTGTATGTCCTTGTGCTTCAGGCCGAACAACTCCCCCTCAGTTGGGCGGAGGAATGCGTGAACCATAAAGCGGAACATCTTGGCGTGGTGGCCGATGATCTCAACGCCACGAACCCTGTCACCCCGTTTGGCACACTCTCCGGCGGCTTTCATGAACCGTTTGTATTCATCATCTGTAAAAGCGTTTCGGGGGCTGTCGACGGTCTTTTGCTTCGGCATCACCGGCAGTACATCCAGCAGACCATCCTCAACAGCCAATGTCAGGACTTTGCGGATGATGATAGTGTGTTTGGCCTTGGTTGACTCAGCCAACCGCTTTGGTCTGTTCTCGTCCAAATGAATCAGATAATCCCGTACCATCCCCGTGGTGATCTTGCTGACATCGTACTTTCCGAAGTAGCAGATCAGCCCGTCCTTGGATCGGTTGAGAAGCTTATTGTCACCATCCGACCACTTGGATTTGCCCTTCTGCACTGCCATCAGCTTTTTGGCATAGTGCTCAAAGCTGGTGGCTTTCTTCTTGGCATGGTCGCTGTTGGCCTTGCTGCGGAACGTATCTGCAAATTCCTCAGCCGCCTCACGGGCTTCGACCCGTGATGTTTCTTTCGTAGAACGCAGTACATAACCACCCTTTATCGGGTCTCTAAGGCGAACATACCAATAGGGGCTTCGGGCATACATTAGGATGGCCAGCCCTTTACGCAGGTGTTTTATCTTGAGTATTCGATTTTTGGAATCTTTGGCCAAGTCGGAACCGTGAGAGGAGTGCATACCTGTGCATAGCTTTTACGGCTGAAAATCAGAACTCTCAACGATCAAAATTCATCAAGCATTTCAGGGATTTAATGGTGCCCGGGGGCGGAATCGAACCACCGACACGAGGATTTTCAATCCACTGCTCTACCCCTGAGCTACCCGGGCACGGGAACGACGTTCGTCGTTGGGTGGGGGCCTTCTATGACTTGCTACCAGCGGTGTCCAGAGGCTTTTTCACATTTTTTCAATGCGGTCGCTTTGGCGTGAAGTCCTGCGTGTCATCCTCGGCTTCAAGGTCATCTTCGCGCTGCGACGGAACCGAGTAGGACCCGTTCAGCCACTTGGCCAAATCAATGTCCGCACACCGCCTGGAACAAAACGGACGAAACTTCTGCTCGGTCTCGCCTCCGCAAATCGGGCAGTTCATTTCAGGATCTCCATTACAGGAACGCGACCACGCTTTCGCTGCAACTCAAAGTGGCCCAGCGGGGTCCAGCCTGCAAGAATCGTCTCGTCCGGGTCTGATCTGAACGCGGCACGCAAAGCGGACTCAAACCCGCGGCGATCCTTCTTTGGCATGGGAGCGAGGTCCAGCGTTATCTGACCAGCCAGCCCACGTACGCGCAAAGCACGGGGCAGCATCTTGGCGCAGGCGAAATTGGCCTTGGTGCCCGCCGCCAGCGAGGTGTCCGCTCCGGTGTTCACATCCACGGCGACCAACGCGCGTGTGGGTTCGATGTAAAGATACCCTCCGCCCGGCAAAGGCTCGGACGCTCCACGCACGGTATCCAGCGCATCCAGAACGCCGTGGGTTTCGAACCCGCCCGCCTGTGTCACGACTTCGGCCGGGTCGGTCCAGTCGCGCCAGGCAAGGATATGGGGGCTGTCACCTTCGCTGAGAAGTTCAGGCTCGGTCCCGTCGTCATTCATCACCTGCTCGGCCTGCGTCAACATGGCCGAGAGGTCTTCCGCGATTTCTTCGGCATCCGCACCGGCGCAGCAGGAGCGCAGGATCAATCCATAGGCGCTGTCACCCATCTGCTCGTGGGCGATTTCAAGCAGTTGATCGCGTGTGTCCTCGTCCTTGATACTGCGCGAAATGTTCAGGCCCGGAGCGTCCGGCGTAACAATCGCATAGCGGCTTTTGAAGAGGATGCGATTGCTCACCGGTATGGCTTTGCCTGGCTCTGCAAAGCCGGTAACCTGTACCAACAACAGGGCACCGGGACCCAAGCCTTTGACTTGTCGCAGGAAAGCAGGGCCATCTGGTGTGGTCAGGAACATGCCGCCCTGCCCCTTGACCGGGCGGTCAGCGCGGGCGCGATAGATCGTGCCGGGCGCGGGTGCGTCTGTGGCGATCAAGAAGTCATCCAACTTGCCGTCGACCATCAGCGCAGCCGCTTCGCGGCCTTGGATGTGGTCCAGAACAATGGTGCGACCTTTCATGATGCCTCTCGATACAGTGGATAGCCGATGCCTTGCAGCAAGGCCGCGGTCTCGGACAGGGGCAGGCCAACGATGCCTGTAAACGACCCCGAAATCCATGGAATGAAAGCCCCTGCGGGCCCCTGAATCGCATAGGCGCCTGCCTTGCCGCGCCAGTCTCCGGTCGCCAGATAGGCGTTGATCTCGACATCCGACAGACGTTTGACCTTGACCTGTGAGACGACATCACGCTGCAGCACACGGTCTCCGCGCCGGACCGCAACCGAGGTGATCACGCGGTGACGACGACCAGACAGGGAATGCAGAAACTCTGCCGCCTGCCCCGCATCCTCGGGCTTTCCCAGAATCCGACGCCCCAAGGCCACGGTGGTATCTGCACAGAGGGTAACGTCACCTCTATCTGCCTGAACAGCCTGCACTTTTTGGCGCGTGATGCGGTGGCAATACGGAACCGGAAGCTCGCCCTTCAAGGGCGTTTCGTCGATGTCAGGAGGGCAAATGGCATCGGGCCGCACGCCGAGCTGGGCCAGCAGGTCCAGCCGTCTTGGGCTGCCCGATCCGAGAATGAACGCCATTGCGGCAGGCGTTACTTGAAGCGATAGTTGATCCGACCCTTGGTCAGATCATATGGGGTCATCTCGACCTGAACCTTGTCGCCGGCCAGAACACGGATGCGGTTCTTGCGCATCTTGCCTGCCGTATGTGCGATGATCTCATGGCCGTTTTCCAGCTCGACCCGAAACGTCGCATTAGGCAGGAGTTCCTTCACGACACCGGGAAATTCGAGCGTATCTTCCTTGGCCATGTTGTCTCCATCATTACGTTGCACCCGCAGAATCTGCGGGGGTGTGCGCTTAAATGAGCCTATTTCGGCCTTATTTCAAGGGCGGAATCACCTAAAGAGCGGATATTGTGACCGATTCGACTCGGGCGGCCTGTTCCTCCCAATGGGTTCGGTTCAGCACGTGACCGTCCGCGCGGACCTCGGCGATGGCTGACAGGTCGACATCCGCATAGGTCCAGCCCGGCTGATTCAAAGTGCCTTCGGCCAGCACACCGGTGGCCGGGAACCCCTTGTCGGGCGGGCCAAAGACGCCTCCGGTCCCGGTGTTCATATCCACCGCCTCGGACCACTGGTTGTTCCCGACCAGCGAGGCCATGACCGTAACGCATTGATTTTCCAAAGCTCTTGACATTGCGCCAATCCGCACGCGCCAGTAACCCGAAAGCGCTTCGGTACAGGATGGCGCAAGGATCAGGTCTGCCTCGCTCAGCGCGCGGCCCAGCAACGGAAACTCGCTGTCATAACAGATCAACACACCGATCTTGCCCAGTGCGGTGTCGAACAGCTTGAGCGGACCCCCCGGGGCGATGTCCCAATCCTCGCGTTCGAACCGGGTCATGATCTGTTTGTCCTGATGGTCGAAACTGCCATCCGGCGCGTAGAAGGCGGCACGGTTCACCGGACGCCCGGGGCCATCAACAACCGGCGCCGACGCACCCAGAATGTAGGTTTTGTACGTCTTGGCGAGGCGGGTGTGCAGGTTTTGTACATCCTCCATCCGGTCGGACACGGCCCGGATCGACCGCTCCAAATCGCCGGCAATCTCGGCCCCTTCGAGGGTCGACAGCTCCATCGCGCCATATTCGGGAAAGACCAGCAATTCGGCCCCCTGCCCTGCGGCCTGGGACACCCACCCCTCAAGCTTGTCTTCGTATTGCGCCCAGCTATTCAGCCAGTCGAGGTTGTAGGCGGCAGTTGCGACTTTCATGGCAGCGTCCCCGTTCGGTCAAATTCGCGTGACCTTAGTCGCGGACGCAGACCGGAGTACAGCCCAATTACCCTGCGGTCGTCGGATCGATGATCCTGGTCACTTCGGTGACCGTGCTGGCCGGGAACCCGCTGAGTTCCGCATGCTTGTGGATCGCGTCCTCGCTCTCGGCCAGATAGATGCAAAAGGTCTTGTCACCAGCAACATAGGAATGCTCCCACTGCACGCCGGGTATTTGCGCCAGCGCTTCGTTCGACTTCGCAGACGCGCCGCACAGTTCGTCACCGGACATGGAACCGACACCCGGAAGATCGCGTTCGATAACATAGCGTTTCATGGCAATTCCCCCACAGAAAACCCAACACTACCATGATTCGGGAATTTTTTTGCGTTTGGCGTTCAGAGATCCCGGATCCAGAACTGCAACGGCTTCAGCGTCTCACCCTCTTCCCCAATGTCTTTCCACGAAAACTGTGCGATCGCACCGGGCAATGGTTCATACCCCCGCGCGTGCCAGAAGGCATCCAGCGGGCGGTAATTGTCGGGCCGCATCGGATGATCTGCCGGGCGTTGCACACCGCAGAACGCGCATTTGGTGAAACCCAGCGCGCGGGCGTGGGCTTCGCGTTCGTCAAAGAACCTGTGGCCGACACCCTGCCCACGATAGTCGGGCAACAGCACCGATTCGGCGCAATAGAAGATGTCATGCAGGTCAAACCCGGAGCCCTCGAAGGCCGCCGCGAAATCGTCAGCGTGGTCAGTCAGCGGTGCGCCGGTCGAGGCGCCGATCAGGCGGTCGCCGTCGAAGGCGCCAATCACGATGGCCTTGTCGCTGTCGCGGTAGGATTGCAGGTATTTGCGTTCGTATTCCAGATCGCCGTCATAGAGGTAGGGCCAGGCGTGAAACACTCTGATCCGCAGGCGGGCGACATCGTCCAGAGCGGCCCCGAGTGCCGTTCCGGTCAGGGGGCGGACGTCGGTGACCTCAGCCATTCGAAACCTGTTTGGTCCAGTCTGCCAGGTTGTAGAAAGTGGTGACGCGGGTGATCTTGCCATCCTTCAGGTCGAAGAACGAACCGGCAGGCAGGCGGTACGTCTGGCCATGCGCATCCGGAAGGCCATCATCGGTTTCCAGGTAGGTGCCGTTGACGATGAATTCGGCTGCGGCGCGGGTGCCGCCTTCGGCTTCGAACACGACGATGTCGGTCAGGTTTTCTTTGTAGCACCGGTTCATATGCGCGCAGAACGCGGCGAACTTGTCCTTGCCAATGCGGATCTGGCCTTCGTTCACGTGATGGGCCACGTCATCGGACAGGCAGGCCAGCATGGCATCCACGTCACCGGCATTGAAGGCTTCGAAATAGGTTTTGACGGTCTGGTTCATGGTCACTCCGTAGGTTCGCCCCAGCGGTCTTTCAGATGTTTGATGATCTGATCGCGGGTCTGTCGGTAGTGATGTAGCTTTTCTTCGCGGGTCTCGCCCAACCCGGTAGGGTCCATTATTGGCCAATAATCGACATCGAGGTGAAAAACCCGGGTCAGTTCCAGCGCCTGCCGCTGACTGGCGGGTGAAAGCGCCACCACCAGATCAAACGAGCTGAGGTCATCACCCCATTCCTGCATCTCGTCAAAGGAGCGTGAGCGGTGGCGGGACAGTTCCACGCCGACCTCGTGGCAGACGGCGATGCTGAAGCCGTCGATTTCCAGATCGTTATGCACGCCGGCGGACTGAACATAGGTGCCGGTGCCATAGAATTTCTTCATCAGCCCCTCGGCCATCGGGGACCGAACCGCGTTGTGGTCGCAACAGAACAAGACCGACTGCGGCAGAGGCTTCACGCGTCAGCCCCCAAAATGCAGAACGCAGATCAGCGTGAACAGGCGACGGGCGGTGTCGGTGTCGACATCTGCCTTGCCTTCCAGCCGTTCCTGCAACACGCGGCTGCCTTCGTTGTGGATACCCCGGCGGGCCATGTCGATGGTTTCGATCTGGCTGGGCGGCAGTGATTTCACCGCATCGAAATAGCTTTCGCAGATCTGGAAGTAATCCTTGACCACCTGCCGGAAGGGACCGAGCGACAGGTGAAACTCGGCCGCTTTTTCGTTGGCCTCGGTTTCAATGTCGAAGACAAGCCGTTTGTCGCGGATCGAAAGCTGAAGGCGATAGGGGCCTTCGGGCACAACGCGGTCGTCGCGTTTGGGCAGCGAGAAGCTGTTTTCTTCCAGCAGATCATAGATGGCAACCTTGCGTTCCTGCTCGATCTCGGGCGTGGGCGGCGGCAGATTTCTATCATCCAGTTCGATATACGAGATGCGGGTCATCTTTACAGTCACATTCCTTGCGTCAGCACAGACCTATAGCAATGATATTCAACGGGCAACGCACAGAAACGCCATATGCGCCAGGTCTTTGCGTCATTTCAGCCATTCAGGCGGTTCAGGCGCGCGGTGACCGAGAGGCCATGCGCCTCGAGGCTTTCCGAGCACGCCAACTGTTCGGCGGCAGGACCAATGGCGCGCAGGGCTTCGGGGGTCATCTGGCTGAGCGTGGTGCGTTTGAGGAAATCCATCACGCTGAGGCCTGACGAAAACCGTGCCGAACGCGCGGTGGGCAACACGTGGTTGGGACCGCCCACATAATCACCGATGGCTTCAGGTGTGTACTGGCCCAGAAAGATGGCCCCGGCGTGGATGGTTTTTTCGCTCAGCGCCACCGGGTCTGCGACGCAAAGCTCCAGATGTTCCGGGGCGATACGGTTCGATAGGATTGCAGCCTGATCCAGATCACGGACGGTGATTATGGCACCGAAGTCGCGCCAGCTGGCCCCGGCGATGGCGCGGCGTTGCAGGGTTTCGAGGCGTTTTTCGACCGCCTTAGCGACACTTTGGCCAAAAGCGGCATCATCCGTGATCAGGATCGACTGCGCGCTTTCATCGTGTTCGGCCTGGCTGAGCAGGTCCAGCGCGATCCAGTCGGGATCGTTGTTCTTGTCGGCGATAACCAGAATCTCGGAAGGGCCCGCAATCATGTCGATGCCGACCTTGCCAAAGACACGGCGCTTGGCCGCCGCAACAAAGGCGTTGCCCGGGCCCGTGATCTTGTCGACCGGCGCGATGGTGTCGGTGCCATAGGCGAGCGCCGCCACGGCCTGCGCGCCGCCGATGCGATAGACCTCGTCCACACCCGACAGCTGCGCTGCCAGCAGCACCAGCGGGTTCACCTGCCCGTCCGGGGTGGGCACCACGATGGCCAGCCGTTCAACCCCCGCCACCTTGGCCGGGACGGCATTCATCAGCACCGATGACGGGTACGAGGCAAGCCCGCCCGGCACGTAAAGCCCTGCGGCAGAAACCGCCGACCAGCGCCAGCCCAGCGTGGCCCCGGCCTCATCCGTCCAGCTGTGATCGCTGGGCATCTGCTTTTCGTGATAGGCCCGGATGCGGGCGGCGGCCAGTTCCAGCGCCGCGCGATCCTCGGCTGAGACCTGCGTCACCGCGTCCACGATTTCCTGAGCGCTGAAGGCCAGCGTTTCGGGCGTCAGCTCCAGCCGGTCGAATTTCGTAGTCAGTTCGATGACCGCCGCGTCACCCCGGTTGCGGACATCGTCGATGATCTGCGCCACAACCGCGTCCACATCCGGGCTGTCCTCGCGCTTGGCGGACAGCAGGGTCTGAAAGGCGGTTTCGAAATCGGGTGATGTGGCGTCAAGGAAAACGGGCATGATCTGGCACTCCGGGCGTTGCGCCACGGGACATATCGCCCACGGGGCGCGGCCTCAACCCTCAGCCCTGGGGGTGCAGCGATTTGCGCATGGCAAAGCAGGTCAGGTCCCGACTGTCACTGCATTGACCGGTGACCTTCCAGCCGTGGCGCAAATAGAATTCCCGGGCGGTTTTCGTGCCGTCCAGATGCACCTCGGTACAGCCGCACGCAGCCAGTTGCCGTTCCAGCCGGTTGAGCAACGCGGCCCCCACCCCGCTGCCGACGTGATCCGGGTCAACATAGAGCAAGGTGATCTTGCCGGTTTCGAACAACCCACCGACCGCGGCCACCTGACCTTCACGCTCGGCCAGCCAGATCTGTGATCCCGGCTTGAACCAGCCCCGGATGGTCGCCGGGTCCTTGTGTGCGGTCCATTGTTCCAGATGGCCGGGATCATTGTTGTGATCGGCCACACAAAGCTGCGTGATCGACCGTATCAGCACGCGACTGATGTCGAACACATCGAACACGGTCGCGGGACGCAGGGCAATACCCTCGGGCACATTTGAAAACGCCTGAGAAATGCCGCGCTTGTTCTGCATCTATTCGGGGTGCTGCGGCGCCCGGCCGGATGGGGCCCGATATGGGCGCGTGACGTCCTTGAGCGTGGCATCCAACGCCTCGACCGTCAGGCGGATCGCGCCGTCACCCGCCAGGGTCAGCAAGACCTGGCCCGCGCCATCCTCACCGGGTTCGAATTCGACGGACAGCAGCGACATGACCATGTCTTTCTCGCTGCGATCAATGCCCTGACTGGCCGCGGACAGAACGGAATCGAAGACCAGCACCGACTGCACCCGTTCAAACGGGCGGTCACGGCGGGCGGCGGCATCTTTGTCTTCCCAGCGAAAACGGTTCAGCAACAGGCCAAAGCGGCGGTGCGACGGTTGCCATTTCATCTCGGTCACGGGAAAAACCGCATCCTGCACCAGGGTCGAGATCACCTTCAGGTCATCTGCATCCTCAGCCCCCAGATTCAGCGGGGCTTCGCGCCCGTCTTCAAAACTTGCGTCCGTCATTCGCCCTTGATCCGTTCGATTTTTGCGCCCACGCCTTCCAGCTTGCGCACCACATGTTCATATCCGCGGTCCAAATGATAGACCCGGCTTACCGTCGTCTCACCTTCTGCCGCCAATCCGGCGAGGATCAGCGACACCGAAGCCCGCAGATCCGTCGCCATCACCGGGGCGCCTTTCAGGGTTTCGACACCCGTGACGGTGGCAGTGCCGCCGTGCACCTCGATATTCGCGCCCATGCGCACAAGTTCCGGGGCATGCATGAAGCGGTTTTCGAAAATGCGTTCTTCGAGAACCGAGGTGCCCTCAGCCGTGCACATCAGCGCCATCATCTGCGCTTGAAGGTCGGTCGGGAAGCCCGGGAAGGGTTCGGTCACCACATCCACAGCCTGCACACGGCCGTTCTTGCGCGCCACTTTCAAGCCGTTTTGGGTTTCGGTGACACTGACCCCCGCCGCGTCGAGCTTGGCCGCAAAGGATTCAACCAGCGCCATGCGCCCGCCCAGCAGTTCGACCTCGCCACCGCAAATCGCCGGGGCCAGCATATAGGTGCCCAGTTCGATCCGGTCGGTGACAACCTGATGGGTGGCACCGTGCAGCCGGTCGACGCCCTGAATTTCGATGGTCGAGCTGCCCTCGCCCGAAATCTGCGCACCCATCTTGCGCAGGCATTCGACCAGATCGACGATCTCGGGCTCGCGCGCGGCGTTCTTGAGCACCGTGGTGCCCTTGGCCAGCGTCGCCGCCATGACGATGTTTTCGGTGGCCCCGACCGAGGCAAAGCGCATCTCGTGCACCGCGCCTTTCAGCCCTCCCGGAGCCCTGGCGTGCAGATACCCGTCTTTCAGCTCGATCTCGGCGCCCAGCGCCTCGAGCCCTTCCACATGCAAGTCCATCGGACGGGCACCAATCGCGCAGCCACCTGGCAGAGAAACAACCGCCTGCCCGAACCGCGCCAGCAAGGGGCCCAGCACCAGATTCGAGGCACGCATCTTGCGCACAATGTCATAATCCGCCGTTTGGCTGGTCAGGCTATGGCTCGACATCGCGATCACCTGACCATCTTGCAGCGACGACACCTCGGCCCCCAGTGATTGCAGCAGAGCGGTCATGGTCTTGATGTCGCTGAGGCGTGGTGCGTTCGTCAGCGTCAGCGGTTCTTCGCTCAGCAAGGTTGCAGGCATCAGCGTCAGACACGCGTTTTTGGCCCCCGCAATCGGTATCTGACCATTCAGCGGGCCGTTGCCCGTCACCAGAATCGAATCCATCTGCTCTTATCCCTTGTCCTTGTCGGCCTTGTCCCCAGAGGTCGCCCGCGCCTTGGCCTGCGCCTTGCGCCGGGCCATATTGGCCTTCAGCGCCGCTTTCAGCCGCTCTTCGCGCGCATCCCCGGATTTGCCTTGTTTTTTGGGTGAATTTTTATTCGTCATGATCTTTCTCTACAGGAGGCGAAAAAAACCGTCCAGACACCCTTGCGCCGCGTTTCGTTTGAGTCTAATCACCCGCCCACAGCGCTGCTGTAGCTCAGAGGTAGAGCACTCCCTTGGTAAGGGAGAGGTCGAGAGTTCAATTCTCTCCAGCAGCACCATGATTTCCGATTTAGTCGATGTTGTAGATATGCTCGGACTCTCGGGACACTTCCTGTAAATTCCCTGATTTGGGGCGGCGGAGGTTTTCTTGACGAACGAAGAACACGACATCGCCGAAAGCTGCACGGTCGAAATCAACTGGCAGGACGGGGATATCGCCGTGATCGACAACACACACGGGTAAAGCACGGCCGCCGGGCGATCAAGGACGCAGACCCCCGGCTGTTTAACGGCATGGGGCGGATCTGACGCACAAGGCACGCCAGAACAAGCTGGCAGCATCTGCACAAAGACGGGTGTTGCCGGCTGGATACGTAGATAAACAAGCGAAGGAGGATCCCCGGCGTTGCGGCCTCAAACCATACAACAAAATGGGAAGGGTTTTGGTAGCGGAGGAGGGACTTGAACCCCCGACACGCGGATTATGATTCCGCTGCTCTAACCAACTGAGCTACTCCGCCGTGAGTGAGAGGCGATGTAAGCGAGGGGCCCGGGAGGGTCAAGAGGGAAATCAACCAACCTCAAGATTTCTTTCACGCCCGCTCATATGGCTTGTCCTGCAAGAATATCCGGGGGGATGTGGTCGCTTCGGTCATCCTGCGGATGAAGGCGGCACAGATTTCGGGCTCTGTGATCGGAATCATGTGGCCGAACCCGTCCAGCTCTTCGTAACTCAGCCCGAACTCGGTCATTGTCGGCCCGTGCAGCGGCGGTGACAGTATCGCGTCCTGACGGCCATACAAGATGCCCCCGGGGACAGTCAGTTTCGGATAGCGCGCGACCTGCGCATTGATACTTGCATCGACCCCGGCAACGTCCTGAGAGGCCGTGACAAAGGCGGAAGGCCGCAGGCCAAGCGCGCCGCCTGCCCGGTCCAGAAAGTCGTCCGGCGGGGTTTCCGGGTCAAACGCTGTGCTCAGCGTGTGCGGCGCGGTTCTGGACGCAAGGGGAACGGCAAGCGTGTTGCCGATCAGGCTGCGCATCCATTCGGAGCGGATCTCAAGCGGTTTGAAGATCGCCGGGGTTTCGGGCAGTTTGTGCGTCAGCGGCGCCAGCAGCGCCAGACCGGCGACCCGGGCCGGATGGTCCAGTGCCATCGCTAGTGAAACCGCGCCCCCCAGTGAATGGCCGACCAGAACAGCGCGGTCCACGCCTTTTTTGTCCAGAAACTCGGCAATCATGCCTGCCTGGTGGGGCAATTGCGCCAGCTCGGCCGTATCGCGCGTTGAATACCCGCATCCCGGCCGGTCCAGCGCGATAACGTGGTAGTCGTCGGCCAGAAGATCCACCAGCGCATAGGTAAAGTGCTGCAACTGCCCGGCCAGACCGTGAATCATGACGATGGTCTGCGCCTCGGGATTTCCCTTTTCCACATAGTGGATGCTGCCGCCGCGAACGGGTGTGATCTGACCCAGCTGCGGCACGGTTTCACGACCCCGGCGGGTAATCTTCCGGGTCCACAGGTTCAAGACAAACAGAACCGCAACAAGGACGGCGATTGCGATCAGAACGGTTGTCATTCAACTTTCTCCATTGCCAGGGGCGGCGGGTCCGTATTGTTCCAGCCCCGATTGTGCCATGCGTTTCTGAAACTCGGCAACGGTGCCGGGCCACAAGGTCGTGTTTCGGCCTTCCGCATCCATGTACCAGGATGTACAGCCGCCGGCCTGCCAGACGCCGTCCGCGTGGCGGCTGTGCATTTCCCGCGTGAACGCCGCCTGTTTTGCGGCGTCTGGAGTGATTGCGGACAACCCTTCGCGCTGCATCTCGCTCAGGACCCGGCCGATATGGCCAACCTGGGCCTCGATCATCAGCACGACCGAGTTGTGCCCCAACCCGGTATGCGGCCCCAGAAGCAGGAAGAAATTAGGAAAACCCGAAACTGCGGTACCCAGATGCGCGCACATGCCATCCGACCAGGCAGAGCGCAGCGTCAGCCCGTCCGTACCGGTAATGTCCAGACGCTCGACCACGTCGGTTACGTGAAACCCGGTGCCCCAGATCAAGACATCCGCCTTGGTCCGGGTGCCATCCGCCGCGATGACCGTGTCACCTTCGATTCGAGCGACGCCCTTCGGAACAACGCTGACATTGTCGCGGGCCAGGGTCGGGTACCAATCGTTCGAACTCAGGATACGTTTGCAGCCGATCCGATAGTCGGGGGTCAGAGTCCGCCGTTCGACCGGATCGGTGATGGCGCGCTCCAATGCCTTTTGCCACATCTTCAAGGCAAAATTCACCGCGCGTTCCTCACCACGAAACACGCGGTGGCGAAATTCGAAGATCATGAATATCAGCTTGCGCCGAATGCGGGGCAAAATGGGAAGCCAAGCGTAAAGGCTGCGCACCCAGGGCGCAATCGGACCGTCCGGGCGCGGCATCACGTAAGGCGCACTGCGTTGAAAGATCGCGACGTGGCCTGCATTCTTGGCGATCTCGGGTACAAACTGAACGGCGGATGCGCCGGTTCCAACGACCGCCACGCGCTTGCCGGTCAGATCGACTTCGTGATTCCATTCGGCCGAGTGGAAACTGGGCCCCGAAAAACCGTCGGCGCCGGGGATATCCGGGATGCTGGGATAATGAAGTGCGCCAATGGCCGAGACCAGAAACCGCGCCGACCATTGCTGGCCATCCATCGTTTCAACTTGCCATCGCGTTTCATCCCACCTGGCCGATTTCAGCTCCTGCCGGAAATGGCACAGGTCATACAACCCTTCCTGACGCGCGACATTTTGCAGATAAGCCTGAATTTCCGCGCCACCGGCATAGGCGCGGCTCCAATGCGGGTTGAGATGGGTCGCCATGGAATACAGATGCGACGGCACATCACAGGCGACACCGGGATAGGTATTTTCGCGCCATGTCCCCCCGATATCATCGGCCTTTTCCAAAATCGCGATATCATTGATACCGCGCTTGCGCGCCTCAAGCGCCATCGTCAGCCCGGCAAACCCGGCGCCGACGATCAGCATCTCTGTTTTGTGGTGCATGAGTGAGTGCCTTCTGAAACAACCCTGCGTTTATCTGTTGCAGATATATGCACTTGCCTGGCTGTGAAGTAGGTCACACAGGTAACAATGACCCGGCGTCTTTTTCGTTACGCAGGGACAAAATTATTTGGAATGACCCGTGTCGCTTATTGCAAGCACATATCGCAATCAGAGAGGTGGTTGCGCCGCGAATCCGTCAGTTTGTTTCTAAATTGGAGGATTGCCCCTTGACCACTCGCACTGTCACGCGTTCCGGCGGACGTTCTGCCCGCCGAGCCCAACGCACCGCTCCAAATTTCGACATGCTGCCGGGCCTGACCCGAGGCATCCCGCTGTGCGAGGTCATGGACGCAACCCAGGTTGAGCGCATCGACAATGCGGCGATGGATATTCTGGAAAATGTCGGCGTTCAGTTCCGCGACCCCATCGCGCTGGAAGACTGGAAAAAAGCCGGGGCCAAGGTTGACGGCGAACTGGTCTATCTGGACCGAAATATGGTGCGCGAGCTGATCTCGACCATTCCGGCGCAGTTCACCTATCACGCGCGCGATCCGCAAAAGAACCTTGCACTGGGTGGCAAGCACGCGATCTTCGTGCCAATGACCGGGGCCCCTTTCCTGCGCGATCTGGATGACGTGCGCCGGAACCCGACGCTGGATGATCTGGCGATGTTCCACAAGCTGTCGCACATGATGCCGGCGCTGCACAGCTCGGCCCATCACATTGTCGAGCCCTACGACCACCCGATCAGCCAGCGGCACCTGCGCATCACCTATTCGTCGATGAAGTACTCGGACAAGACCTTCATGGGCATGACCACCTCGCCCAGGAATGCCGAGGATGTGATGGATATGTGCGATATCCTGTTCGGCGAAGGGTTCATTGACGATCATCCGGTCACCACCGGCAACTGCAACGGCAACAGCCCACTGGTGTGGGACGAAACCATGCTGGGTGCGATGCGGGCCTTCTGCCACCGCAATCAGCCGGTTCTGTGCTCGCCCTTTGTTCTGGGTGGCGCGAACACCCCGGCATCGGTGCCCGCGACCGTGGCGCAGCTGACCGCCGAGGCGCTTTCGGCGCTGGCCTATACGCAGGTGATCCGCAAGGGCTGCCCGGCGATCTGGGGACATTACCTGTCGACCGTTTCGATGAAATCCGGCGCGCCGATGGCCGGCACGCCCGAAATCAGCCTGATGAACTTCATGATCGGCCAGATGGCGCGCTTCTACGACGTACCGTGGCGCACTTCGAACACTCTGGGTGGGGCCAAGACCTTTGATGCACAGGCCGGGTACGAATCCGCCACGACGCTCAGTGCGGTCATTCACGCCGGGGCCAATTATATCTGGCATTCGGCAGGCTGGAACGAGGCGGGCATGCACTGTTCGGTCGCCAAGTTTATCGTCGACGCCGAACAATGCGCGATGGCTTACCGGATGGCGGAAGGCCCAAAGTGGCACGATTTCGACCAGGCCCTGGCAGCGGTTCCCGATGTGGGGCCCGGCGGGCATTATCTGGGTCATCCGCACACGCAGGACAACTTTCAGACCGCGTTCTTCATGCCGGAACTGTTCGACAACAACTCGATCGAGCAATGGGTGGCCGAGGGGGAGGTGGAAATCACCGAACGCGCCCTGAAACATGCGCGGAAACTATTGGCCGAATATGAAGAACCAAAGCTGGACGAGGCCAAGAACGAGGCCCTTGTGGACTATATCGCGCGTCGCGAAAGGGAAATCCCGGCGGCGGACGAGTTGAACCAAACATACTGATCCGCACTCCCCGTACTTGCCCACCCGTCATCCGGGTGGGCCCTTTTTTCCACTCAAGACACGTAAACCAAGATGAAGATCGCCGAACTGCATATCTACAGCCACGACCTGCCGGTCAAAAACGGGCCCTATACAATGGCCAACGCTCAGGTCTGGGCGCTGGATACCACGCTGGTCAAAATCGTGTCGGACAACGGTCTGACCGGCTGGGGCGAGACCTGCCCGGTTGGCCCGACCTATGCCGAGGCGCACGCCGCCGGGGCGCGCGCCGCTCTGGTCGAAATGGCCCCGGGCCTGATCGGAACAGAGGTCCTGCCTCTGGCCTTGCATCGCCGGATGGATGGGCTGTTGAACGGTCATGGTTATGCCAAGGCCGCCATCGACATTGCGGCGCACGACCTGCGTGGCAAACACTTGGGTGTTCCGGTTTCCGATTTGCTGGGCGGAGCGGTCTCGGAAAAGGTGCCGTCCTATTATGCCACGGGCGTCGGTGCACCCGACGACATTGCGAAACTGGCTGCCGAGAAAATGGCCGAAGGCTACCCGCGTCTGCAAATCAAGGTCGGAGGCCGCCCGGTCGAGATCGACATCGAAACCATTCGAAAGGTTTGGGACGTGGTCAAGGGATCGGGTATGCGTCTGGCTGTCGACGGCAACCGGGGCTGGACCACACGAGACGCCCTGCGGGTCAGCCGCGAATGCCCCGAAATCCCCTTCATCATGGAACAGCCCTGCAACACAATCGAAGATCTCAGGAAGATCCGGCCTCAGGTCACGCATGGCATCTATATGGATGAAAACAGCACCAGCCTGAACACCGTGATCTCGGCGGCGGGCACCGGTCTGGTCGACGGGTTCGGCATGAAGGTCACCCGCATCGGTGGCCTGCATCCGATGCGCGCCTTCCGCGACATCTGCGAGGCGCGCAACCTGCCCCATACCTGCGATGACAGCTGGGGCGGGGATATCATCGCCGCTGCATGTACCCATATCGGTGCAACCGTTCGGCCCGACCTGCTGGAAGGCGTCTGGCTGGCTGCGCCATATATCGAAGGCAACTACGATCCCGAAAACGGCATCCGGGTCGACGCCGGGCATATCGCGCTGCCAACCGGGCCGGGGCTGGGCGTGGTTCCTGATGAAAGCCTGCTCGGCACACCTGTCGCATCATTCTAAGAAATGGATGACAATATGAACCTGAAAGGAAAATCGGCTCTGGTCACTGGCGCGGCTGGCGGCATCGGGGCGTCAATCGTTCAACGCCTGCGCAACGTCGGGGCGCGGGTCGCAGTCGCCGACCGGGCTGTCGATGCCATCGAGGCCGAGGCACATCTGCCCGGTGATCTGCTTGTTCCCGAATATGCAGACCAGCTGCCCGGCGCAGCCGCGTCCGCATTGGGCGGGCTTGACATCGTGATCAACAATGCGGGCGTCATCACGCGCGGGTCGGTCACGGATACGTCTGATGCGGATTGGTCTCTGTCATTGGGTGTCAATGTCGAAGCCCCGTTCCGCATTTGTCGTGCGTCAATTCCGATCATGGCGGACGCCGGCGGCGGGGCCATCGTCAACACCGCGTCCTGCTGGGGGCTGCGCCCCGGCCCCAATCATGCGGTCTATTGCATGACCAAGGCGGCCATCGCGTCCCTGACCCAGTGCATGGGCATGGATCACGCCCATCAGGGTATCCGCATCAACGCCGTTTGCCCGAACGAAGTGAATACCCCGATGCTGCGATCAGGCTTTGAAAAGCGGGGCTTTGACCCCGATACAGCCGTGGCCGAACTGGGCCGGACCGTGCCGCTGGGCCGGATCGCCGAGCCCGAGGACATCGCCGACGTCATCATGTTCCTGGTCTCGGACGCGTCGCGCTATGTTTGCGGCACGCTCGTCGAGGTCAATGGAGGGAAACCGGTATCATGAAGCGGTTCGATGGAAAGGTGGCAGTGGTCACCGGCGCGAGCAGCGGCATCGGCAAGGCCATTGCCCGGCGTTTGCACGACGAAGGCGCACTGGTCTTCACCGCCCAACGTGGTCAGGACACCGAATTCCAAGGCATTGCTGCAGATTTCACCCTTCCCGACAGCCCGGCACAGGTGGTCAACGAAGTGATCGCGAAAGCCGGGCGTCTGGACGTGTTGGTCAACAACGCCGGCATGATGCAGGAAGCCTCGGTCGAAGGAATGAGCCTTGAGGACTGGCACCGCAACCTGACGGTGAACCTGACCGCCCCGTTCCTGATGATCAAGGCCGCGCTGCCGCATCTGCGCCAGACCAAGGGCGCCATCGTCAACACCGGATCCATAGAAGGCCTGGGCAGCAATCCCGGTCACGCTGCCTATTGCGCATCAAAGGCAGGGTTGCACGGCCTGACCCGCGCCGTTGCCGTGGATCACGGGGGCGAAGGTATCCGCTGCAACGCCGTCGCGCCCGGTTGGATCGATACCGAGTTGAACGAGGATTTCATCGAATCCATGCCCGACCCGCCCGCATTCCGTCGCGACATCGCCAAGATCCACCCGGTGGCCCGAACAGGGCGGTCTGAAGAAGTTGCCGCGCTCGTCGCGTTTCTGGCGTCCGGGGATGCGGGTTTCATCACCGGGCAGGTCTTTACGATAGATGGTGGGCGTATGGCCAAGCTGAGCTTGCCCTGATGCCCACGCGTCATTCCTTGCCGGACCGCCATTCTTTCCAGATCAGATAGCTGTTCGCCCCAAGCGAGGCGAATGGCTCGGGCGGCAATCGCGGAAGATCCGGCTGCGCCAGAAAGTGATCCGCGATCTCTGATCCGCCTTGCAGCGCCAGTTCCGCGATGCCCATGCCTTGCAGGGTGCCTCGGGCGATGCCCAGGCCGTTCTGGCAGCAGGCCGAGAACACGCCATCCGCCACTTCGCCGAACGCCGCAGACCCATTGCGGCTGAGGCACAGCATCCCGGCCCAGCGATGCTCCATCCGTACATCGGGCAGATGCGGAAAGCGTTCACGGAACTTCCGGTCATGCACCCAGCCGGCATTGCGCAACCGCATCCGGGTGGTTTCTATCGTCGGGTGAAAACTGGACCCGGTGCGGATCAGGATGCGATCCCCATAGCTGCCCGAAATGCGCCGGACCGAGGTGCCCATCGGATCCGCCGGGGTCACCGACCAGCGCGGTTGCCCGCCCAGTGTCTTGATCTGCGCCTCGGTCAGCGGCGCCGTGATCGAGGCGTAGAGGCAGATATGCATCAATTGCCGTTGGTAGAATCCGAAGCTTTCCAGATGGCCATTGTTGGCCAGAACGATCCGCCCGGTGCTGACTTTGGCCCTGGCGGTGTTGACCACCCAACCTGCGCCCTGCTTTTCAAAGCTGGTGACTGGCGCGTTCTCGAATACGTTGATTTGGCCAGCCAGTTGACCCGACAGCGCCCGTACATAGGCTGCGGGCTGGATCATCACCGTCCCCGGCGCAAACAGCCCCGAAACATAATGCGGGCTGCCCGTGATCTCTTGCATCTGCTTTTGGTCATACAGCGTGTGCGGCTCACCCAGTTTGGTCAGATGCTCGGCGAAGGCGCGGTTATGGGCGTCTCCTGCCCGTGTGGCGGCTGCATTGTATTTTCCGCAAGGGTCGAACATTTCCTGCGGCAGGTCGCAATCGGCGGCGACCTCGGCCGCGAAGGCGATGGCCTTGCGGTTCAGGGCAATGGCGGCGCGATCCGCTTCCAGCCCATCGCCTGCGTAATTGTCCGAGGCCAGATCATGCGGCAAGTCGATCATGAACCCCGAGTTCCGCCCCGCCGAACCATCGGCGAATCGGCCCGCTTCCAGCAGGGCGATCTTCAGCGAAGGGTCCAGTTGGTGCAATCGCCGCGCCGCCGTCAGCCCGGCAAACCCTCCGCCGACAATGGTGATGTCGGCGGCCAGGTCCTGTTCGAGCTCTGGCAGAGGGTCCTGGGGCGGCAGGATGGCATTCCATCCCGCCGGACCGGTCTGCCGCGGCAGTCTTTTTGCCTCGTATCGTGTCAATCCACAGCCTCGCCGGCGTCGTCTGCAAGATCGATCCAGATGGTTTTCAGCTGGGTGTACTGATCATGCGCATGGATCGAGTTGTCGCGCCCGCCAAAGCCCGATTGCTTGTAGCCGCCAAACGGCGTGGTGATGTCGCCTTCGCCAAAGCTGTTGACGGTCACGGTGCCCGCCCGGATCGCCCGCGCACCACGAATGGCCCGTTTGGCGTTGGCGGTAAAGATCGAGGCACACAAGCCATAGTCGGTGTCATTGGCGATCTTGATGGCCTCGTCAAAGCCCGACACTTCGATCACCGACAGGACCGGGCCGAAGATCTCCTCTCGGGCAAGCACGGCGTCATTGCCCGGCACTTCGACGACGGTCGCCTCGACGAAGCCTTTATCGGCCTTGCCGCCGATCACCACGTTTTCAACCTGATCGAGATATCCGCAGACCTTGTTGTAATGCCCTTCGCTGACCAGCGCGCCCATGCGGGTTTCAGGATCCAGCGGGTCGCCGATGTTCCACTGTTTGGCGTGATGCGCGATGCGGTCCAGCAGTTCGGCTTTCACGTCTTTGTGCACGATCAGGCGCGACGAGGCAGAGCAGTTCTCGCCCATGTTCCAGAACGCACCGTTCACCACATGCGCCGCCACCCGGTCTAGGTTTTCGGCGTCATCCATGACGATGGCAGGGTTCTTGCCGCCCATCTCAAGCACCACTTCCTTGGCGTTGCTTTCCGCCGAATAGGTCAGGAACCGTTTGCCCGTCACCGTCGAGCCGGTGAAGGACACCATGTCGATATCCATGTGCCGCCCGATGGGTTCGCCCACGTCGGCACCGCCACCCGGTACGATGTTCAGCACGCCGCGGGGAAGGCCAGCCTCCATCGCCAGTTCGGCCATACGCAGCGCGGTCAGTGTGGTTTCAGCCGCGGGTTTCACAACCACTGAACATCCCGCCGCCAGTGCCGGGCCGATCTTCCACGCCAGCATCAGCAGGGGGAAGTTCCACGGCAGTACCAGCCCCACGACGCCGATCGGCTCACGCACGACCATGGCGATATGGTCGTCGCTGGCAGGTGCGACCTGATCGTAGATCTTGTCGATCGCCTCGGCATGCCATTTCAGGCAGTGAATGGTTTCCGGCACGTCCACGGTTTCGCAGTCATAGATGGTCTTGCCACTGTCGAGGCTTTCCATCACCGCCAGTTCGCGGGCATTGCGGGTCATCAGCTTGGCCAGCCGGATCAGCACGTCCTTGCGCTCGGACGGGTGCAGTTTCGACCAGCGGCCATCGTCGAAGGCCTCGCGCGCTTTTTCGACTGCAAAATCCACATCCGCCGCACCGCAGGATGCGATATCGGCAAGCCTGTCGCCGGTGGCCGGGTTCACGGTTGCAAACGTCTCACCCGAGATCGCCGGGCGGAATGCGCCGTCGATGAACGCCCCGGTCGGCAGGTTCAGGCCTGCGGCGATGGATTTGTATTCGTCCTGTGTCAGCAGATCCATGTCTCTTACCCTTCCGCCACGATGTCGGCGATTGTCTTTTTCAGCACGCGCGTGACCTGTTCCAGCGCGCGTTTGTCGTCCTTGTTCAAGCCCTTCAACGGAGGCCGCATAGCGCCCGCATCGATCCCGTTCATGGTCACGCCATGCTTGATGGTCTGGATGAACTTGCCACCCTGTTCCAGCACCCGCATCAGCGGCATCATCGCAGACATGATCCGGCGGCTTTTGTTGAAATTCCCTTCGACCACGCAGGCCTGATACAGAGCCACATGTTCGGCAGGCAGGAAGTTGGACCCGCCGCACACCCAGAACGGCGCACCCCAGGCAAAGAATTCGAGCGCCTGATCATCCATGCCGCAGCCAAGCTGGATATGCGGATAGTCGCGGGCCAGCAAATGCACCCGGTTGATATCGCCCGAGCTTTCCTTGATGCCGCAGAAGTTGCGACTGCGGCCAACGCGGTCGAGGAATTCCTCACCCATCATCGTGCCGGTGCGGTGCGGGTAGTTGTACAGCATCACCGGCAGGTCCGCGGCCTTGTCGATGGCCAGCGCATTCAGCGCGTTTTCCCGATCAGTCGGCACCGAATACGGCGGGCTGGCCAGCAGGATCGCATCGGCGCCGATCTCACGCGCGCCAGATGCCAAGGCAATCGAATCCGGCGTCAGCATCGCGCCTGTGCCAACCACC
Source organism: Ruegeria sp. HKCCD6119 (assembly GCF_013110585.1). Classification (NCBI taxonomy): domain Bacteria; kingdom Pseudomonadati; phylum Pseudomonadota; class Alphaproteobacteria; order Rhodobacterales; family Roseobacteraceae; genus Ruegeria; species Ruegeria sp. HKCCD6119. The sequence goes on from NZ_WVQV01000002.1 coordinate 32,193, forward strand.
AATGGCAACCGACCCTTCAACTGCTCATGCGTGAACCGGGCCAGTTCGACACGTTCGTGGACGGTCTGGGCATAGTTCTCACCGGTCGAGCCCCCCGAGATCAGGCCATGCACGCCGTTTTCGATCAGGTATTCGATCACGTCGGACAGCGTGTCCCAATTCACGCTGCCATCGTCGTGATAGGGCGTGACCACAGGGGTATAAATCCCCTCAAACTTGAAAATCGGGTTCATTCCGTCCTCATGCAGGTTTCGAAAGGGGCGGGATTCCCATCGGGACATCCAGCGCGTCAGGCATCACGAACATCTCGATCTGATCGCGTGACAGGTTCCAGTGATCTTCGGCCAGCTGCGCAGCAGCCGCCTCGTCACGCGCCTCGATGGCGGCGATGATGGCGTCGTGCTGGCGGCTTGCTTCGGACAGGTTCTCGGACATCTCAGCCGTCTGAGGCCGGTAAAACGTCATGCCGATCCGGGCGTGATCGATCAACAGCCGGTTGAACGACGGCAGCAGGTAGACATTGCCGGACATTTCGCCGGTCACGTCATGAAAGCGGTTGTTGGCCAAGGCTCGGTCCTCGCCGGACCCGGACCGAAGGGCCGCCTTGAACGCCTGCTGGGCCTCTTTCAAATCATTGATCTGGGCGTTCGACGCATTCAAAGCCGCCAAACGCAGGATCGCTCCGTATACCATGGGCGCGGCAAGGAAGAAGTCGCGCAGTGTGGTGTAGGACATTTCCGAAACCCGGGCGCTGCGGTTTGTCCGCAGATCCAGATAGCCTTCGCCAGCCAATTGTCGAAACACCTCGCGCAGCGGCGTGCGCGACAAGCCGAATTCCTCGGACAAGTGCGCCTCGTCCAGATCGGCGCCCGGGCGCAGGCGCAGCGTGAGGATGGACACTTTCAGGTGCTCTTTCAGCGCGTTTTTGCGAGACTTGGCTTCGTCTTTCATGCTTTGGCCTCATCCTTCTGTTCGGCGAACGCGGTCGAATCGCGTGCGGTCACAGTTTTGTATTCCATAAAAATACAACTTGTATACAATAATAATTCGTGCAGCATATGGCCTGCGAAATAGACTCATGTTCTGGGCTTTGTCCCAGCTTGCAAACGGTACTGCTCATGCCTCAGACGCGGCACATCACTTTCATCCTTGTCGAGGAGTTCTCGCACCTTGCGTTTTCATGCGCAGTCGAACCCTTGCGGATCGCCAATCTTGTGAGCGGCGAAGAACTGTACCGCTGGTCCTTTGTGTCAGAACATGGCGAGCAGGCCGTGTGCTCGAACGGATCCATCACGCTGGTGCATTCCGGGCTTCAGGGTCTGGCCAAATGTGATCAGCTGTTTGTTCTGTCGGGCATTCACATGCGTGACCACGTCACCCGCCCCCTGCTTGCAACCCTGCGCCGCGAACGCGCGCGCGGCACGAAAATCGGCGCCCTGTGCTCGGGGGCATGGGTGCTGGCCGAGGCTGGCTTTCTCGACGGAATGCAAGCGGCAATCCACTGGGAATATCACGACGCGTTCATGGAGGCCTTTCCCGAGGTCAACCTGGTACGCAGCGTGTTCGTGGCCGATGAAAAGCACATTACCGCATCTGGCGGAACAGCAACGGCGGATCTGATGCTGCACCTGATCGAACGCGATCACGGTGAAGAACTGGCCATCGATGTGGCGGATCAGATGGTCTATAACGCGGTACGCAATGCCACGGCCAAACAACGGGTTTCCCTGCAATCACGCAACGGAATGCGCAATGCGCACCTCGCCAAGGCAATTACAATCATGCAGGACAGTATCGAAACCCCGGTTTCCCCTTCGTTCATTGCAGAAGAACTTGGCATTTCAACTCGGCAGCTTGAGCGGCTGTTTGGAAAATACCTCAACACGTCGCCCAAGAAATACTTCATGGAAATGCGGCTGGAACGCGCCCAGAAACTGCTGCTTCAGACCGAAGCATCCGTCACCGAGATTGCCGTGGCCTGCGGCTTTGAAAACCCGGGCCATTTTTCGCGCGTCTACCGATCAAGCTTTGGCGTCACCCCGCACGCGCAACGCAACAAGATCGACTGACATTGTGTGGTAGTGGGTTTGCCGCAATCGAAACGGCAGGGGATGCCGCGCTTTGTCGGCCCATGACGGGCCTGAACGGGCATCCCCCTAACCCTGCCGAGATACCCCCTCATTAAAACCGGACTAGTCAACAGATCGACAGGATGATGTACCAATAGATTTGGATATTGGCATAAGTTTTGCGAGAACTTGTCATCCATGCGATTCTTGTGCCCTTATTCGTTAATCTTTGCCTCAATTGGAGATTTGTGATTCAGCGGAATCCGGCAGCCTCAAAGATCATGACATCTTGCAAAAAAATAATTCATGGGCTTCACTCATTGCCGCATTCAGGGACCGCACCGGGAAACAATCTGCTTCGATCTGAGGTGTTCGTTTTCTGCCCGGTGCCGCAGGGATGGACGGGGCAATCTTGGCTCGACAGCTTCGGCTGCGTGCCTGACACCGCCCAACAGGCGCTCAAGCGCCATCTCTAACGGATTTGCGTCATATCCAGCCTGGGCGCGGCGCGCGTGATTTCATGGGTGCTGTTCTCCGCGCCTGCTCCGACGCGAAGGTTCAGCTTCCTTGTCCCGCTGAACCGCTGGAAATACGCAAATTCTATCGCGTTCAGCGCATCCATATCCTGACATTGAACAACGTAGTCAGCCTGAAATTCCGAATGTTCTCCCGTCGCGGATGACGTGCCCCCCTCGCCCGCGGTGTCCTGCTGCCCCGGGACATCATGCGTCAGGATCACGTTTGCAGACGCAGTAAAGCACACAGCCTCGGGCGGGACGACAAACAGGTCCAGCGGCTTGGACAGTTCGGAAATCGCGATGGCGACACGCGTGCGCTCGTCATCACTGGCTACCGGGGTCTCGAACCCGATGATGTCAATGCTTGGAACCCTGAGGGACAGCGAAAATCCCGTGTCCGTGAGCACGATTTCCAATTGACCGGACCCATGGTGATGGGTGGACGTGATCTGCGTCGCCTGAGCAGCAAGAGCTGCCGGAAAGAGAGACAAGGCCAGAACAGAGCACTTCATTAACCAACAACCGCCTTAAACAGAATCACACCAGTGATTTTAACGCGAATCACCTGCCACGCAATGCTATCCCTCGGATCGGAGCCCGCCAGATATGGGGAGGCTTGTTGGGTTCAACAGCCCCCGCCTATATCTGACAATAAAACTCAGGTTGACATTGCCGACTAAATAACTCAGTTATTTCTTCGCGAAACCCGCGGGGCATTCCCGCACGATCCGACAGTTCTGACAGGAAAGCACCGAACTCCTATGACCAAGTTATTCACCACTGCCAGCGCCCTGACGTTCTGCATGGCAACCGCCGCGATCTCGGGTGATGCCCCCACCAAGGCGGATGTACTGAACACCTATGCCAATATTGCGGAAGCCAAATTTGAGGACAGCCTGATTTCAGCCAGGAAATTGCAGGATGCGGTCAACGCACTGATCGCCGATCCGTCGGACGCAACGCTGAACGCGGCGCGCGCGGCCTGGGTTGCTGCCCGTGTTCCCTATCAGCAAACGGAAGTCTATCGCTTCGGCAATGCCATCGTTGATGACTGGGAAGGCAAGGTGAACGCCTGGCCCTTGGACGAAGGTCTGATCGACTATGTTGACGCGGCCTATGGCGGCGCGACGGACGAAAACGAGTTTGCCGTGCTGAATGTCATCGCCAACCCCAGCTTCCAACTGTCGGGCGAGACCATTGATGCCAGCGAAATCACCCCCGAACTGCTGAGCGACACCTTGCACGAAGCCGATGGTATCGAGGCGAATGTGGCAACCGGCTATCACGCCATCGAGTTCCTTCTGTGGGGCCAGGACATGAACGGCCATGGCGCTGGCGCCGGCAACCGCCCGGCCACCGATTATGCGCAGGGCGAGGACTGTACCGGCGGCCATTGCGACCGTCGTGCGCAATACCTGAGCGCTGCGACCGAACTGCTGGTCAGCGACTTGGCCTGGATGGCGGATCAGTGGAAAGACGGCGGAGCGGCGCGCGCAGCCTTGATGGAGAACGAAGCAGAAGGCATCAGCGCGATCCTGACCGGCATGGGCTCTCTCTCCTATGGTGAGCAAGCCGGTGAACGGATGCGCCTTGGCCTGATGCTGAACGATCCCGAAGAAGAACATGACTGCTTCTCGGACAACACCCACAACAGCCATTACTATGACGGGTTGGGCATCCAGAACGTCTATCTGGGCAGCTATACCCGCATAGATGGCACCCCGGTTTCGGGCGCATCTCTGGCCGATCTGGTCATCGCCACCGATCCGGCGCTGGATACCGAGATGAAAGCGAAACTGGCCGCCACCATGCAGGCCCTGGGCAAGATCAAGACAACAGCCGAGGCAGGATTTGCCTATGACCAGATGCTTGAGCGCGGCAACAAAGGCGGTGAGGCCCTGATCATGGGCGGCGTCAACGGCCTGATCGATCAGACCAAGACCATCGAGCGCATCGTAACTGCGCTGGAACTGGACGGGGTTGCGTTTGAAGGGTCAGACAGCCTGGACAACCCGGACGCCGTCTTTCACTAACCCCAAGCGGGCCGGAGAGGGTTTCTTTCCGGCCCGTGCAACCCTTTCTGATCGCCTGTAAGGGCGGCGAAACGAGCCAAGACCAATGATTGTCTGCCACTGCACCAACATATCCGATCACGACATCCGCGCGGCCATCGACTGGATGCGCACGGCGGATCCGCAGACCATCATCACCCCCGGCAAAATCTACCATGCCCTTGGCAAATCGGCGGATTGTGGCGGGTGCATGCCGCTGTTCCTAGACACAATGCGGGCCAGCGGTAATCTGGGCGTACCGATGCAACTCCGCACATTGCGTGCCGGAGCAACACAGGAGAAAGCTGATGAAGGGCGATCCGAAGGTCATCGAATATCTGAACAAGTCTCTGCGGCATGAGCTGACTGCCGTCAGTCAATACTGGCTGCATTACCGCCTGCAAGAAGACTGGGGCCTTGGCCATATGGCCAAGAAAAGCCGCGAGGAAAGCATCGAAGAGATGGGCCACGCGGACAAGCTGATCGAACGGATCATCTTTTTGGAAGGTCACCCCAACCTTCAGAAACTGGACCCGTTGCGGATCGGTCAGACGCCGAAGGAAACGCTGGAATGCGACCTGGCGGCCGAGATCGACGCCAGGGCACTTTACAAGGAAGCGCGCGAGTATTGTCGGGAGGCCGGCGACTTTGTCTCCATGTCGCTGTTCGAACAGTTGATGTCCGATGAAGAGGGACATATCGACTTCCTCGAAACGCAGCTCGACCTGTATGAAAGGATCGGCGAAGCCAATTATGCGCAACTCAACGCATCGAAAATGGACGAAGGCGAATAGTCTTTTTGCCCTGTCAGTGGCCGCCCTTGCGGCCACCCCCTCCCTGGCAGCCGAGCTGCGGGACCTGCATCTGAAATTCACCCCCCGCACCGACGAGGAACGCGCCCGCATTGCCGCCGTGACGGCACCCCCGCAAGATTTTGGCGTGTCGCAGCCGTTCGAAGAACTCTCTGCCGGGGCGGCAACTGTCCGGGTCCGCAACGACGCGGATGCGTTCTCGCAACCCTCGGGCAATCTGAGCTTCGAGCAGGAGCTGGATTTCAAGGTCGGCAACGGGTTGTTCAAGAAAATCTGGGTGTCGTCACCATCATCCACATTGGCCTCTGACGGGTTGGGGCCGCTGTACAACGCGCGATCCTGCCAGCGTTGCCATATAAAGGATGGGCGGGGGCACACACCGAACGGGCCCGATGACAACGCGGTCTCGATGTTCCTTCGGGTCTCGATCCCCGGCGCGCCGGAAGACGGGTATGCCGAGATCGAGGATTACATCGCCACCCGGCCCGATCCCAACTATGGCGGGCAGATGCAGGATTTCGCGCTTGCGGGGCATCCGGCGGAATATCGGCTGGATATCTCTTACGAAGAAGTCCCTGTTGAACTCTCTGACGGCGAGACCGCGTCACTGCGCCGCCCGACTTACAGGGCCGCTGATCTGGGCTATGGCCCTCTGCACCCGGATGCAATGCTGAGCCCGCGGGTCGCACCACAGATGATCGGGCTTGGCCTGCTCGAGGCGATCCCGGTCGAAGACCTTCTGGCCAAGGCTGATCCCGACGACGTGGATGGGGATGGCATCTCGGGCCGTCCGAACATCGTCTGGTCTGTTGAATACGGCGCCCCGATGATGGGCCGGTTCGGGCACAAGGCAGGCATGCCGACGGTGATGGAGCAATCCGCCGCAGCCTTTGCCGGGGATATCGGTATTTCAAGCCCGCTTTACCCGGCACCTCAGGGGGACTGCACGGACTTGCAGGTGAACTGCGTCGAGGCCCCGCATGGCGACACCGATACCCGCGAGTTCGAGATCGATCAGCAGGGCATGGACCTGGTGGATTTCTACAGCCGCAATCTGGGCGTGCCCGGCCGCCGTGATGTCGACGACCCCGAGGTGTTGCGCGGCAAAGAGGTGTTTCACACGACCGGCTGCGCATCCTGTCATGCTCCGGCCCATGTCACCCACCGGCTGGAAGATCGGCCCGAGCACAGTTTTCAGCTGATCTGGCCCTATACCGACCTGCTGCTGCATGACATGGGCGAAGGTCTGGCGGATCACCGCCCCGAGGCCCGCGCGACGGGGCGCGAATGGCGGACGCCGCCTTTGTGGGGCACAGGTCTGACCGAACGCGTCTCGGGCCACACGCAGTTTCTGCATGACGGGCGGGCACGCAATCTGCTCGAGGCGATCCTGTGGCACGGCGGCGAAGCCCAGGCCGCGCGCGATGCGGTTGTGTCGATGCCGAAAACTGACCGCGACGCCCTGATCCGTTTTCTGGAGAGCCTCTGACCCATGCGTTTTCTTACGATTATTGCCGCGTTGATGATGCCGCTTGCCGCACAGGCTCAGGACCGCGCACCGATCCTGATGGACGTTGCCGAGACACATATTCTGCCCAGGTTCGACAAGCTGCCGGAAACGACCGGGGCTCTGGTCAGTGCATCGCGGGTGGATTGCGATCCGACCTCACCTGCGTTGCGCGCGGCTTACGATGCGGCCTTCGACAGCTGGATTTCCGCCAGTCACCTGCGGTTCGGTCCGACCGAGGTCGATGATCGTGCATTTGCCATGGCGTTCTGGCCCGACACGAAAGGGTTCACCACCAAAGCCCTGTCCCAGCATATCGCAACCGAGGATGACGCCGTGCAAGACCCCGAAGCCTATGCCGAGACATCCATAGCCGGGCGCGGGTTCTTTGCGCTGGAACGAATGCTGTTCGATCCCGCCTTTGCAGAGCAGGGCAATGCGGATTACCGCTGCGCGCTGATTCAGGCGATCACGGCGGATATTGATGCCAACGCGCAGGCGATGGCCGATGACTGGCAAAGCTATGCCCCCAGCCTGACCCAGCCCGGCGAGAACGGCCGCTTCAGAACGCAGGACGAAGCGATGCAGGAACTGTTCAAGGCGTTGTCCACGGGTCTTGAATTCACGGCCGACACTCGGCTTGGTCGCCCGTTGGGCACGTTCGACCGCCCGCGTCCGAACCGCGCCGAAGCGTGGCGGTCGAAGCGATCCTTGCGCCATGTCGAACTTTCGCTGATGGCCCTTCGTGATCTTGCATCGCGATTGGCCTTTGATCATCCCGATATCGCCGCGGATCTGGATGCTGCTTTTGCGCGCGCCATTGAGAATGCGCAGGCCATTGACGACCCGGCGCTGGCCGGCGTTGCGGATCCGCAGGCCCGGTTCCGTATCGAGGCCCTGCAACAGTCCATCCACGATATTCGCGCAATTGCTTCGACTGAACTTGGCCCGACGCTGGGCGTCAGCGCAGGCTTCAATTCTCTGGACGGAGACTGATCCGTGACATCGCGCCGCCGTTTCCTTGCAGGGCTTGCTGCAACCTCTCTTCCTCCGATCCATGGATGGGCCTCGGTGGGCACGCCGGAGTTCCTGGCCGCAGCGCTGTTTCCGGATGGTTCGTATCGACTGGCCGGGCTGGATGCACAGGGAACCCTTCTGTTTTCCGTGCCCCTGCCCGCGCGCGGGCATGCGGCGGCGGCACATCCGGTCAAAGCACAGGCCGTCGCCTTTGCGCGCCGTCCGGGCACCTTTGCCGTGGTGATTGATTGCGTGACGGGATCACCGATCGCGCGGCTGACGGCGCCGGAAGGCCGGCATTTCTATGGTCACGGTACTTTTTCAGCCGACGGCGCGATTTTCTTTGCCACCGAAAACGATTACGAGGCCGGAAAAGGTATCATAGGCGTCTGGAACGCTGAAACCTTTGCGCGCTTGGGCGAATTCCCGTCCGGCGGCGTCGGGCCGCATGACATGCGGTTGATGCCGGGTGGGAAAACGCTTGTGATTGCCAATGGCGGTATCGAAACTCATCCCGAAACCGGGCGCACGAAGCTGAACCTGCCGACGATGAAGCCCAACCTGACCTACCTTTCCCTGACGGGCCTGGTTCAGGAACAGGTGTCGCTGTCGCCTGCGCTTCACAAGAACTCGATCCGCCATCTGGCGGTCCGTCGCGACGGGCTGGTGGGCTTTGCGATGCAGTGGCAGGGCAGCAAAGCCGAACATCCGCCCTTGCTGGGCCTGCACCGTCAGGGGGAAAACCCGCACCTTCTGTCTGCGCCGGTGCAGGATCAGAGCACGCTGCAAGGTTATGCGGGCAGCATCGCGTTTTCGACGGATGGTGCAACCGTTGCCATCACCTGTCCACGCGGCAATGCGTTGCAGCGGTTCGACGTGGCCAGTGGCACATTCAGCGATGCGTTCGAGCTTGAGGATGTCTGCGGGCTTGGTTCCGGCCCAAACGATTTGGTTTTCACCACCGGAACCGGTGTGTTCGGTGCGTTGACCACTGCGCACCCCGAGATCCGGACCCGCGCGAAGTGCCAGTGGGACAATCATCTGGTCCCGATCAGCCCACCGGCATGAAATTCGGATTTTTCCGTCACATAGTTTAGACTTGGAAGAATCAAACAGCTGCCGTATTGCCGGGCGCGAAACTGGCACCCCAACGTTAAGGACCGACTTGATTGAAACAGACGCCCGACGCACCGCATTCGATCTACGGAGTTGAGAAATGGGGCAAAGGCCTCATCGAGGTGACGGAGCAGGGCGAGATCGGTCTGCGCAATCCCTTGGCTCCCGATGTTGGCGCGATCAGCCTGCCAGGTATTCTCAGCGATCTGAACGACCGAGGCATCAAGGCCCCGATGGTTCTGCGCGTCTCTTCCTATCTGGAACACGAGATCGCGCATCTGAACGAAAGCTTCCGCGAAGCCATCGCCCGCGTCGGCTACAGGGGCAGCTATCGCGGTGTGTTCCCGATCAAGGTGAACCAGCAGGCCCAGGTCGTCGACCGGATCGTCGAATTCGGCAAGAAGTACAACTATGGGCTCGAGGCCGGGTCCAAACCCGAACTGGTGATCGCGCTGGCACATCGGCTGGCCAGCGAAGCGCTGATCGTCTGCAACGGTGTCAAGGATGCCGAATTCATCCAGCTGGCCATCCTGTCCCGCAAGATCGGGTTCAACACGGTGATCGTTCTTGAAAGCCCGAAAGAGGCTGACACGGTGATCGAAGTATACAAAGAGCTGGGCATTGAACCCCTGATTGGCGTGCGGGTCAAGCTGACCAACCAGATCAGCGGCAAATGGGAAGAAAGCTCGGGCGACCGGTCCGCCTTTGGTATGAACACCGATCAACTGGTGGCCACGGTGGACAAGCTGCGCGACGCGGGCCTTCTGCATTGCCTGAAGTTGCAGCATTCGCATCTGGGCTCTCAGGTGCAGGACGTCAACGACGTGCGCCGCGCGGTGGGCGAGGCCTGCCGCTATTACACCGAACTGACGCGCGAGGGCGTGCCGCTGACCCATCTGGACCTCGGCGGTGGTATGGGGGTGGACTATACCGGTGAAAAGAAGGCGGCTGAAAACTCGATCAACTACACGGTCGAGGAATATTGCGCTAATGTGGTGGAAACCGTGGCCTATGCCATGGACGAGGCCGAGGTGGACCACCCGACGCTGGTTACCGAAAGCGGCCGCGCGGTGGTGGCGACGTCGTCGCTGCTGGTGTTCAACGTGCTGGAAAGCACGCTCTATGATGCGCCCAACGGCCCCGAGGTTGAAGCCGACGATCACCACATGGTTTCAGACCTTGCCGCGGTGCACGGCTATCTCAGCAAAGACCGTCTTCAGGAATGCTGGAACGACGCCACCTTCTATCGCAACGAATTGCGCGCCCTGTTCCGCCGTGGATATGTAGACCTGCGCCAGATGGCCCGGGCCGAACGGATCTACCTGTCGCTGATGGCCCGCCTCAAGGCGCTGGCGGCCAGTGACGATCTGGAAACCGACGTGGACGACCAGCTTGAGAAAGTGGCCGATATCTACCACTGCAACTTTTCTCTGTTTCAGTCCTTGCCAGACGTCTGGGCCATTGACCAACTGCATCCGATCGTGCCCTTGCAGGGCCTGAACCAAACACCCGACCGCCGCGCAGTCCTGTCCGACATCACTTGCGACAGCGACGGCAAGATCGACCGGTTCATCCTGGCCGACGGTGTTTCACCCAGTCTGCCGGTGCATACCCTGCCGGAAGATGATGAATATTTCATGGGCGTCTTTTTCGTCGGCGCCTACCAGGAAACGCTGGGCGATCTGCATAACTTGTTCGGCGACACCAACGTCGTCACCATCGACCTGCGCGCTGACGGAGGGTTCGACCTGCTGCACGAACAAGAGGGCGACACGATCAGTCAGGTGCTGTCCTATGTCGAATTCGACCCCACCGACTGCGTCGCCGCCTTCCGCAAAATGGTGGACGAGGCGATCTCGACCGGTACTCTGAAAGCCAAGGACCGCAAAACCCTGATGAGCGCTTATCGCGACTCGATCAACGGCTACACCTATTACGAATAACCCCCTGTGAGAGGAGATTACCCCCATGGGTTCACTTAGTGGCAAAACACTGGTTGTCGGCGCGGGCGGCGTATCCCACGCCGCCGTGCACAAGATGGCGATGAATTCGGACATCTTCACCGAAATCACACTGGCCAGCCGGACCAAGTCGAAATGCGACGCCATCGCCAAATCGGTGAAAGAGCGCGTGGGCGTTGACATCGCCACCGCCGAGCTTGACGCCTACAAGGTCGAGGACACGGTCAAGCTGATCAAGGAAACCGGTGCCGAGATCCTGGTGAACCTGGCCCTGCCCTATCAGGACCTGGTGTTGATGGACGCCTGCCTCGAGGCCGGGTGCCACTATCTCGACACTGCGAACTACGAGCCCGAGGATGAGGCCAAGTTCGAATATCACTGGCAATGGGCCTATCAGGACAAGTTCAAACAGGCTGGCCTGACCGCCATCCTCGGCTCGGGTTTCGATCCGGGCGTGACATCCGTCTTCGCCAAGTGGCTCAAGAAACACAAGCTGGACACGATCCGCCAGATCGACGTGCTCGACGCCAATGGCGGCAGCAACGACCAAGAATTCGCCACCAACTTCAACCCCGAGATCAACCTGCGCGAAGTGCTGGCCGAAGTGCGCCACTGGGAAGGTGGCGAGTGGAAACACTCCCCCGCCATGACCCACAAGGTCGAGTTCGACTTCCCCGCCATCGGCCCCAAGAACATGTACCTAATGTATCACGAAGAACTGGAGTCGCTCTCGACCCACTTCCCCGAGATCGAACGCGCGCGTTTCTGGATGACCTTCGGTGACGCTTACATCACTCACGCCAAAGTTCTGGAAAATGTCGGCATGACCCGCATCGACCCGGTGATGCATGACGGCAAGGAAGTCATCCCGATCCAGTTCCTGAAAACCCTGCTGCCCGATCCCGGCGATCTGGGCGCCGAAACCAAGGGCAAGGCCTGCATCGGCGACATCGCCACGGGTCAGGCCAAGGACGGCTCAGGCGAGAAAACCTATTACATCTACAACATCTGTGATCACGAAGAGTGCTACCGCGAGGTTGGTTCTCAGGCCGTCAGCTACACCACCGGCGTCCCCGCCATGATCGGTGCAGCACAGGTGCTGAAAGGCAACTGGCGCGAGCCCGGCGTGTGGAACATGGAACAGCTCGATCCGGATGATTTCATGGACATGCTGAATGAACACGGCCTGCCCTGGCAGGTCCACGAACTCGACGGCCCGGTCGAGTTCTGAAGCTCAATCGTCCTAAAACAAAGGAAGGAGCGTGTAGAAACAATGTCGTCAGATAAGCAAATGGCTGTTCTGATCGGGTCGATGCTCGGAACCTACGCACTCCTTCTTGTTTTTTCCAAGCGTTATAGGACAGATACGGTCGAAATGTTCCGCTTGGAAAAATCCACCATTCGTGTGGCAGTAGAAAATCCTGTCGCTCTCATCGCCCATCTCCTGTCATTCATTGTGCCACTTTGGATGATGGGCCTCCTCTGAAACTGCCTAGAACTTGAGGGGCCGCGGTTAGAATGAAAGGGATTGGATTCTCATGGCAGACATGATGACCACACAAGCCGGCGATGCCGGTGCCTTTCGCAATTTCGATCTCAGCCGCGTGCCAACCCCATGCTTTGTGGTCGATGAAAAAGCGGTTGAGCGAAACCTGCGCATCCTCGCCGACATCGGCACCCGGTCCGGCGCGCATGTCCTGAGCGCGCTCAAGGCGTTTTCCATGTTCTCACTGGCCCCGCTGGTCCGCCAGCACCTCGGCGGCACCTGTGCGTCCGGCATCTACGAGGCACGGCTCGGCCGCGAAGAATATGGCGGCGAGGTTGCCACCTTCTGCGCCGGATACAAGGACGCGGATATCGACGAAATCCTGTCGCTGTCCGATCACATCATCTTCAACTCTCCGGCGCAAAAAGACCGGTTCCTGACCAAAGCCCAGGCCGCGGGCGTTCAGGTCGGCCTGCGGATCAACCCGGAACATTCCGAAGGTGAGGTGCCGAAATACGATCCCTGCGCGCCCTGCTCACGCCTGGGCACGCCGGTCAGCCAGTTGACTGCCGAGACTCTGACCGGAGTTGACGGCCTGCACATGCATACACTCTGCGAACAAGGGTTCGAGCCGCTGCAACGCACGTGGGCGGCTGTCGAACCAAAACTCAGGCCATTCATGGGCCAGCTCAAATGGCTGAATTTCGGCGGCGGTCACCACATCACCCGCGACGATTACGACCGTGAGGGTCTGGTGGCTTTCATCAAAACCATACGCGAGGCATATGGCGTCGACGTCTACCTCGAACCCGGTGAGGCCGTCGCCCTGGACGCAGGCATTCTGGTCGGAGAAATCCTTGACCTGCCCACCAATGGCATGAACCTCGCCATCACCGATATCTCGGCCACCTGCCACATGCCCGACGTGATCGAGGCCCCTTATCGGCCCGCCCTGATGGACGAGGCCGAAGCTGGCCACACCTACCGCCTCGGCGGCCCCTCGTGCCTGGCGGGCGACGTGATCGGCGACTACACTTGGGCCGAGCCGCTGCGGATCGGGCAGCGCTTTGCCTTCCTCGATCAGGCGCATTACTCGATGGTCAAGACCAACACGTTCAACGGCGTGCCCCTGCCCACCATCGCCCTGTGGAACAGCGAAACCGATGACCTGAAGATCATCAGGGAATTCGGCTATGACGACTTTAAGGACAGACTTTCATGAGCATTTTCCTCGACAGCGAACTGACCGAGGCCGAACGCAGCGAAGACGCCCGGTTCCGTGTGATCCCGGTGCCGCTGGAGCGCACGGTCTCATACGGGTCTGGCACCGCCAAAGGCCCCGAAGCGATCATCGAGGCCAGCAATGAACTCGAACGCATCACGGGTCACGCGGAACCCTGCGTCGAAGGCATCTTTACCGAAGCCCCACTGGATTGCGCCGGCCCGCTGCCGGACGTCATGGAGCGCCTCGCCCAGCACACCGAGGCCGCCGTCCGTGCCGGCAAGGTGCCGGTCACGCTGGGCGGTGAACACTCGCTCAGCTATGGCGCGGTCATGGGTGTGACCCGCGCCCTGGGCCAGCCCGTCGGTATCGTGCAGATCGACGCCCATGCCGATCTGCGCAACGCCTATCAGGGCGAAAAACACTCGCATGCCTCGGTGATGCATCTGCTGGCCGAGGAAGGTATCCCATTGGCCCAGTTCGGCGTGCGCGCCTTTTCCACCGAGGAAGCCAAAAGCCGCCTGAGGAACCACGTCTTCCACGTGGATGCCGAAGAGCTGGTGACCGGCAACATCCATGCCGTCGACCTGCCCGACGACTTCCCCGAACTGGTCTATGTCAGCTTTGACGTTGATGGGCTGGACCCGGCGCAGATGCCCGCGACCGGCACGCCTGTTCCGGGCGGGCTGGGATACTATCAGGCGCTTCGCCTGGTGGAACATGCGTTGAAGGGTCGTAAATGCGTCGGCTTCGACGTGGTCGAACTGGCCCCCGACGGCAATGCCGCCTGGGATTTCACCGCGGCGCAGATCGTCTATCGCCTGATGGCGAGCTGCTGATCAGACAGGCGGGCCGGGCTGGCCCGCCTGATCCGGTTCCTAGCCAGTTTTGCCGTCATCGGCGGTTTCGTTCAGCTCCATATGGCCTTCGCCCCTGTTCAGGACGCGGCGCAGCATAGGTTCGAAGAACTCCAGCGGCTTGGTCGGATAATTCGGGTCAAACGCCTTCTGATCATATTCATGGCAGAAATAGCGACAATCTTCCCAATAAGGACTGTCGCGATATTTGTCGCGCGCGTTGCGGTCGCCGCCCAGATGGTGGTTGTAGTAGTACCCCTGAAACACACAATGATGCTTGAGAATCCAATACGTCTTTTCGCTGACGTAAGGCTTCATCATCGCCGCTGACAGCTCTCCGTGATTGTAGGGCGACAGAATATCGCCGGTATCATGGATCAACGCCGCCACCACCAGTTCCTCATCCGCACCGTCCTCGTAAGCACGGGTCGCGGCTTGCAGGCTGTGCTGGTAGCGGTTGACCGGATAGGGCGTCCATTCTTCGTCCAACGAGCGGATGGCATCGAGGATACGGTCTGGCAGGGCCGCATTATACGCCTCTTCATACTCCATCACGGCGTCCCAGTCGGCCTTGGTGGCTGTTTCGAAACTGGTCCAGGTGGGTTTGTGGCTTTTGTCCAGCATGGCTGATCCTTTGGCATGTGTCCTGAGCGAAAGCGTAGTTCGAAACCACCCTTCAAAAAAATGAATTGATTTTATCGCAATGATCAAAAAATACTTTCGACATGCAATTCAAAGCTCTGGAAACTTTTCTCTGCGTGGCCGAAGCCGGTGGCTTTCATGCCGCCGCTCGCAAGTTGAATGTGACGCAGACCGCTGTCAGCGCGCGTATTCGCCTGATCGAGGAGGAAACCGGCAGGGCGCTGTTCACGCGCGGTGCCGGAGGAACGGCGCTGACCGAGTTCGGCCGGCAGTTCAAACCCTATGCGGAACAGATGTTGTCCCTTTGGGGCTTCGCATCGCGCGACCTGCCGGGACAGGCACAGAACCGCCCGGCACTGCGGTTGGGCGGCCAGCTCAGCATCTGGGATCCGTTGCTGGTGGACCTGGCGGTTCGGTTTGAACAGCGCTTTGGCAAATTGCTGTTGACGCTGAACTATGACCACGACCTGAACATGGTCGAAGCGGTGGCAACCCATGTGCTGGACGCGGCGATCACACATGAAAAGCCGGCGGACCGGCGTGTCACATGGTACGCGCTTGAACCCGAGCTATTGTCCCTGGTCCGGACGCCACAGGCTGACGGCACGGACGATGACACGATCTTCGTCAACCTTGAACTGGGCGAGGTCTATCAGGACCATGTCAGATCGGCTGCGCGACGGGCGTCGGGTCAGACAGTGTTTCTTGGCAATTGCATGATGGCGCTGCGATATGTTCTGCACCGAGGCGGAAACGGCTATTTCCCCGATTACGTCATTTCCGAACATCTGGCCTCGGGTGCTCTGGAGCGGGTCGAGGACAGTATCAGCTTGCCGCTGCCCATGTGTCTGGTCACCCGCGGTGATCGCGAGGAATTTGACGACATTCACAGCTGTTTGGTGGATCTTCGCGGCTAGAACTCAGGCCGGTGTCGGCATGATCTGGGGATCGCGCTGCCGTTTTCGCACAAGCGGCCGACCAGCAACAAGCAGGAAAAGGCCCGAGATCAGCACCCCTATGATTGCGGGAAGGTACAGCAGAAACCAATGCTCCGGGTCATCGATCACCACCGGGGAAACAAACCCGCGCACACCTTCAAGCAGCACAAGAATGGTGAAGGCGCCCAATATCTGAGGCCACAATCCAAACCGGGAAAAGCTGCCCAGCATCAGGGTTGAATACCCGGCCAGCGCCACGGCGATGCAAATCGCAATCCACGAGAACCGCTGGTGCAGCTCTTCGATCAGTTTGCCTTGGCTGAACCCTTCCGTGGCTGAAACCTCATCCCGGTTGCGGATCAGGTCGGCGGTTGGAATGGCTTCGAGGCTGCGCCGGGCCATCGGATTTGTATTCGTCAGTTCCGAGATGTCGTAGGACGCGTCCTGGAACAGGGTCGATGACAACACCTTGCCTTCCTTGTTCAGGCGCAATGCAACCCCATCAACCATCACAAGGTGAATGCCAGCATCATTGTTGACCAGATAGGCCGTTACGCTTGAATAGCTGACCGCGTTTTCAGGATCGCGGCGATCAGACACGAAGACTTCATGAAGTGTGCCGTCCAGATCAATCCTGCCTATGTAAACCGTGACACCTTCGGCGGGGTGCAGAAATTCGCCTTCGTTCAACAGTTGAGCCGTCACATCTCCGGCCACTTCAGCCTGCCGGATTTCCAGCTGTTCAACCGAGGCCGGGCGCAGGAACACGCTGATGATCGCCATCATCACCCCGGTAATCACACCGAACAGCAGCACCGCCCGGGCAAGCCGCCAAGGGCTGGATCCGGTGGCCAGCATAACCGTCAGTTCGCTTTCGCGGCTCAGGCGATTTGTGGCATAGACGGCGGCGGCAAACACCGCCATGGGCATGACCGTGCGGATCAGGGTCGGCAAAGTCAGCGCGGTGAATTCCAGAAAGACCATCGCCGACTGCCCACCGCTGATGACCCTGTCAAACAGGCTGACAGACCGGGTGATCCAGAACACACCGACAAGCACCAGGGTGAAAAAGCCAAACAGAATCAGCAATTGCCGCAGGAAATATCCATCAAAACGCGACATGGGGCCTCGTGCGTGTGTTCGTTTGCAGCGGACACTAGGGCATTAAGCCGGCAGAGGAAACAGGCATTGGACGTCAGGATGCCCCGGTATGCAACCTTGGCGCATTCCCGCATTCTCCCAACGACGCCGATTTGGCCCCGAAGAGGTTAAAGGCCAACCCTTTGTGAAAATGGCAGTTCGTGGCACAATTCAGGAATTGTTCAGAAGGGAGTTTCCGACTTGGCACTGTTTTTTTCACGCCGCACTTATAACGCCCCGAAGAAAAAGTTCACGTTTAAGCCGGCGGCAAAGACCAGGTATGTTCACATCACCCAGCAAAGCCCTGGTGGAAAAATTCGTAAGGGTAGTATTATCAAAAAAACCAAATGGCTGGATCTCGTGCGACAGGAGGGCGGGGATTCGGCCGTCCTGATCTATGTTCACGGGTTCAACACCAGCCAGAAGGACATGCTGGACCGGCTGGGGAAAATAGAAACCAATCTCAGGGGCAACGGGTATCAGGGCGCGGTCGTTGCCTTTGACTGGCCCAGCGACGGATCGGTGCACACCTACGACTCGGACCGCTCCGATGCCAAGGCGGTGGCGCCGCATCTGGTGGGGGACGGGATCTTGCCGCTGTTGGGGATGTCGCCACGCCCCAAGGTGCATCTGATCGCGCATTCCATGGGGGCGTTGGTGGTACTGCGCGCTTTCTCGGACTTCGGGGATTCGGCCGGGCCAGGCAACAAGATATGGTCGGCGGATCAGGTCATGTTTGCGTCAGCGGACATCGATTCAGAATGGCTGGAAAAGGGCGCATGGGGCGATCTGGTCCTGAAAAAACGGTGCAAGCGATTCACCAATTACTATAGCCGGAAAGACAAGGTGCTGGCCCTGGCCGGCGGGATTGTTCACGGCGGTCGGCGTCGCGCTGGTCGTGTCGGGATGCCGAAGCTGACCTCGAAAGGTCATTGGGATATTTTCTGTGACCACCAATATCAACGAGACGTCCCCAAAGGGCAGCGCAAGATGATGAAGTCGCATCGCTGGTGGTTCGACAGCGGCGGGTTTTATGAGGACCTCGCCCTGACGATCGACGGCCATCCGGCAAAAACGATGCCGACCCGGCACAAGACAAATATCGGGGATCTGGCGCTGCTGGCCTGACTGACCGGTCGCCCAACACCTTTCTATGGTGCAAAGCCCGATTTTGCGGGTTCTGCTCAAGTACCGTCTTTGGACGGATTCTCTGCACGTTCTGATATCGTCACTATGGGTTGCTGACCAGAAACGGAAAGGGCGCGCTCGACCACAAGCGCGCCCCAGTCACAAGGGAGAAACTGAAAACCTGCGTTCTGTGCAGAACCTGAACGCCAACTCTTTGACATCCTCAGATAACCAGACTTCCCGATGTCAGTCAGTGACGCTGTTCACACTCTGGGCCGGTATTTTTAGATGGCATATAGGGTTTGGCTGCACTGCGGCTCACAAAGCCTGCATGCGTTCTTATTGCCGGTCCGCCCCGGCCATAGCCGAAAGCCGCGCGCGCTGGAAACGCGCCAGGCACGATTGCCGAATGGTGTTTTAATGCGGATGGCAGGGGCAGCAGGGTTCGAACCCGCGACCTACGGTTTTGGAGACCGTCGCTCTACCAACTGAGCTATACCCCTATGGTGAGCCCCAGATATGACAGCCGCGCGGCGGACTCAAGAGGCTTTTTCGAATTCCACGCCACTATCTGAGCCGACAAACAAGTTGCGCAAAATGTGCAGTGCGCTAAGACAAGGTCCGGTCAGCAAAAGGAACCCCGTGTGAACCTCCGCAAGAAGATCGCAGACAGCGAAGCCGTGCTGAACTGGGTGGCCCGCCGGATCGCCACTTACATTCGATTGGTCAACCGCAACACACGCTGGCAGCGCATCGGATACGAAGAACTGGATCAGCTGGCCGAACAAGGTGAACCGGTCATCGTTGTGCTGTGGCACCAACGGCTGGCGCAGTCGCCCTATTTCTTCCCGCTGGACAAGGGGCGCATCTGTTCGATCACCTCGTCTGCCCGGGCGGGCAGCATGGTGGGCCGGGTACAAAAGCTGTTTGGCATGGACACGATCGCCATGGCCAGCAAGACACGCCACGTTGCCTTGTCACGCCAGGTTCTGGGCAAGATGAAGCAGGGTATCTCTATTGGGATCGCGGCAGACGGACCGCGCGGGCCGGAACGGGTTCTGTCGACGGTTCCGTTGGTATGGGCGCGCACCTCGGGCAAGCGCGTATTCGGTATCACCTTTTCCGCGAAACATGGTCGCGAAGCGGGAACCTGGGATCACCTTCTGATGCCCCGCCCCTGGCGAAATGAAGGCGTGTTTCTGTGCCGGGAATGGACTGAAACAGTGCCCCGCAAGGCCAGCGAAGAGGAAATCGAGACCCTGCGCCTGAGCCTGGAGCAGCACATGAACGACATCACGGCAGAAGCTGACCGGATGGTCGGGCGCGAGCCCTGGTCACCTGACGCCTAACCGCCCCTGAGACGTTGCATCAGATAGACTTCACTGCCTTCGGGAATCGGCTCGGTAAGCCCGGTGGCTATGACGCGCCCGTCGATCGCGATGGAGACCCCTGCATCAATGGGGGCCTGCAGCTGTGGGTGGGCACGGACCAAAGCCCGTAATAGCTCTCCGGTGGTTTTGGCCTCGACCTTAACCACTTGCTGGCCCCCGGTCAGTGACCGGAGGCCGGACCAAAGGTGGACCTCAACCATTTTCTTTCAGGGCCGCCAGAATGCGCGGCGGAGACATCGGCAGTTGCTTCATCCGAACACCCGCCGCATTGGACACCGCATTGGCAATGGCGGCCAGGGGCGGCACGATGCCCGTCTCGCCCACGCCGCGCACCCCGAACGGGTGGCCCGGGTTGGGCACTTCGACGATCACCGTGTCAATCATCGGCAGGTCACTGGCAACGGGAATCCGGTAGTCAAGAAAGATCGAGTTCTGCAACCGGCCATCTTCGCCATAGATGTATTCCTCGTTCAGTGCCCAGCCGATGCCCTGTGCGGCGCCACCCTGAAACTGCCCTTCCACATAAGTCGGGTGGATCGCCTTGCCGGCGTCCTGAATGACCGTGTACCGGGTGATCGATGTCTTGCCGGTTTCCGGGTCGACCTCGGCATCGACGATATGGGTGCCAAAGGATACGCCCGCGCCTTCGGGGGTTGCTTCGAAATGGCCCGAAATCGGGCCTCCGGTCGATCCCATATCCGCCGTGATGTCGGCCAAAGGCATCGCGTCGAAATCCCCCGCATTGGGCCCCGAGGGCACCGCGCAGCCGTCTTCCCATTTCACCGCATCGACCGGGATGCCCCACTTGGCCGCCGCACGTTCGCACAGTTTCTCGACCGCGTGTCTTGCTGCCTTGATCGTCGCGAGGCCCGACGCGTAGGTCACGCGCGAACCATGGCTCACGTCGTTGTAACCCAGCGTCGCCGTGTCGGCGATGGTCACGCGGATATTTTCATACGGAATGCCCAGAACCTCGGCCGCCATCAAGGCCATGGATGCGCGCGACCCGCCAATGTCGGGTGTGCCGACCATCAACTGCGCCGAACCATCCTCGGACAGTGCCAATGAGACGCTGGTCTCGCCCCCGTGGTTGAACCAGAAACCGCAGGAAACCCCGCGCCCCTGACCCGGCTTCAGCGGTGCCGCGTAATGGGGATGCGCCTTGGCAGCCTCAAGCGTTTCCACCAGACCGATGCGTTCGTAGGTCGGGCCATAGCTGGCCTTCGTGCCCTCATGCGCGGCATTTTTCAGACGCACATCAATAGGATCGAGGCCCAGCTTGTTGCAGAGCTCATCAAGGACGGATTCAACGGCGAAAGCGCCCATCGGAGCGCCCGGCGCGCGGTACGCGGCCTGTTTCGGACGGTTCGACATCACATCGTAACCGATCTGCTTGACGTTGGTCAGGTTGTAGGGCGCAAAGGCACACATGGCCGTCATATCGCCCGGGGCGCCGGGGAAGGCCCCGCCTTGCAGGCGGAAGACACCCTGCGCCGCCGTGATCGTGCCGTCTTTCTTCATGCCGATCTTCACGTCCATCGACGCCGAAGAGGTCGGCCCGGTGGCACGAAAAACTTCGGACCTGGTCATCACGATCTTGACCGGACGGTTTGCCTTGCGGCTGAGCGCCAGCGCGACGGGTTCGATGAACACCGTGGTCTTGCCGCCAAAACCGCCGCCGATTTCAGACGCCGTGACGCGCAGCTGTGAGGTTTCGATTCCCAGCAGCGCCGCACAGGTCTTTTGCGCGATCCAGTGGCCTTGGGTTGTGCACCACAACTCGCCCTTGCCGTCATTGCCCAGCATGCCCAGGCAGGCATGCGGTTCGATATAGCCCTGATGGGTCGCCTCGGTGACAAAGCTGTCTTCGATAACCAGATCGGCCTCGGCAAAGCCCGCCTCGACGTCACCGTGACCGCTTTCGTGATAACGCACGACGTTCGGGTGCATCCCTTCCGGCACCGAATAATCCGCAGCACCTTCCCGGATCACCGGCGCATCCGGGGCCATCGCTTTGTCCACATCGGTGACGTGCGGCAGCACCTCGTATTCGACCTCGATCAGTTTCAGCGCATCACGTGCCGCCAAGGCAGATGTGGCCGCCACCGCAGCTACCGCGTGCCCGTCATAGAGCGCCTTTTCCCCCGCCATGACATTTTCCAGCACATTCCAGAATTCGCCTTCAAGCCCGGGCTTGAACGGGACATCGGCGAAATCGGCGCGGGTCACGACGGCTTTGACGTCCTTCAATGCCTCGGCTTTCGAGGTATCAATCCTGACGATCCGGGCATGGGCATGGGGTGAGCGCAGAATCGCGCCGTGCAACATGCCGGGGGCCGAGATATCCGCACCGAACTTGGCCCGGCCCGTCACCTTGTCCAGACCGTCAGGGCGATCGGGGCGGGTGCCAACGAAGGTGAAGTCAGTTTTGCGATCGTCCAGAGCCATTATGACGCCTCCCGCATCTCAGCCGCCGTGTCCATCACGGCGCGAATGATCTTGTCGTAACCGGTGCAGCGGCATAGGTTGCCCGCTAGCCAATAGCGCGTTTCTTCCTCGGTCGGATTGGGGTTCTTCTCCAGCAGCGACTTCGCCGCCACCAGAATGCCCGGGGTGCAGATGCCGCATTGCAGCGCGGCGTATTCGATCATCTTCTTCTGCAACGGGTGCAGGATGTCACCATCCGCAATCCCTTCGACGGTTTCGATCTGCTTGCCTTCGGCCTCGACACCCAGCATCAGGCACGAGCACACAAGGCGGCCATCGACGGTGACCGAACACGCGCCGCAATCACCGGTGCCGCAGCCCTCTTTGGCGCCGGTCAGGTTCAGTTTGTCGCGCAGACAGTCCAGCAGGGTTTCGCGCGGGTCGCACAGGTATTCGACTGCGTCCCCGTTCACGGTGGTGGATATGTGGAGCTTGCTCATGCGTTTTCTCCCTTCGCGCGGGCATAGGCGATCTTTGCGGCACGTTTGGCCAGAACGCCGGCGACTTCGGTACGGAATGCGATCGTACCTCGTTTGTCGTCGATCGGATTGCAGGCGGCGGACGCGGCCGCGGCCAGTGCGTCAAGGGCGGCATCGTCCAAAGTGCTGCCGATGATCGCGTTGGCACAGTCTTCAACCAACAGAACGGTCGGTGCCACGGCACCCAGCGACACGCGCGCCTCGGTGATGACTTCACCGTCCAGACGGAGGTTCACACCTACGCCCACCACCGCAATGTCCATTTCGGTACGGGGGATGAACCGCAGATAGGCGTCGCCCCCATTCTTGCCTCGGGCAGGGATGTTGACGGCCGAGATCAACTCGCCCTTCGCCAGCGAGGTCTTGCCGGGCCCGGTCGGGATGTCCTCGACCGCAACGTCACGCGTGCCATCGGGGCCGGTTACGGTGACGGTCACGCCTGCGGCCACCATGGCGGGCACGGAATCAGCCGCAGGTGAGCCATTGCACAGATTGCCCGTCAGCGTCGCGCGGCCCTGAACCTGAGTTGAACCGATCAGGTCCATCGCCTCGACCACACCGGGCCAGTCGCGGCCAAGCTCGGGGTGCTCGCTCATCTCGGCGCCGGTGACGGCCACGCCGATCGTCCAACTGCCGTCGGCATTGCGGGTGATGTCACGCACGCCGTCGATCTTCTTGATGTCGATCAGCGTATCGGGCGTCACCAGTTCCGAGCGCAGTTGCACAAGTACATCCGTACCGCCCGCCAGAAAACGTGTGATGCCCGTCGCGTTCGCGGCCAGAGCCGAAGCTTCGGCAAAGCTGGCAGGGCTGTGATAATCCATGAAGCTACCTCGTACCTGTTGGTCAGGAATATCTGGGTTCGCGGCGACGTTAATTCACCCCTCGTCCGGCGTCCATGGGCCGAGCGATCAAAATTCAACTTCCAAATGTCGCTTTTGGACAGGGTTCAGAGATCGATCTCGATCACCCCATCAGGTTCCGCCGCGCGGCTTTGGCACAGGATCATGGCGCCTTCGCGCTGTTTGCGGGACAAAACGAAATCCCGATGCTCGACCTCGCCCGAAATGACACCGCATTTACAGACGCCGCAGATGCCGTCTGCGCATTTCACATCCACATGAATACCGGCTTCGTTCAGAATTTGTGCGGCGTCCTTGTCTGCGGGCACGGGCAGTGTCCGGCCCGAACGCGCAAGCTTGAGCTCAAACGCGTGGTTTTCATATTCAGGCGTTTCAGGAACCGAGAAATATTCCAGGTGACGCGCCTCTTCGGGAAAGCCCTGCTGCTCGGCCGCCTGAACCACGCCGTCCATGTAACGATCCGGCCCGCAGGTATAGACATGCCATCCATCCCGGTAGCCGGACAGAATTACATTCAGGTCGGCGCGGGTGCCTTCATCCGAGAAATGGTAATGAACGCGATCCGCCCAGGGCATGGCGGCCAGATCATCCAGATACCCCGCCCCGCCCCGTGTGCTGGCCGAATAGTGTAATTCGAACTCGCGGCCCAGCGCATGCAGACGATGGGCAAATGCGATCATCGGGGTGATGCCGATGCCGCCACCCATGAGAAATGTTCTGGTGGCCCTTTCATCCAATTCAAAGTGGTTGATCGGATTGGACACGAAAACCTTTCGGCCCTCGGTGAAGATGCGATGCAACAACGCGGACCCGCCGCGCCCGTCATCCTCGCGCAGCACTCCGATCTGAAATTTCGTACGATCCGACGGGTCGCCGGACATGGAATATTGCCGCAGGAATTCCGGCGCGACCAGAACGTCCAGATGTGCGCCCGCTGTCCATCCCGGCAGGGGCGCACCGTCCAGCGATGCAAATTCGTATTTCGTGACATCCGCCGTCATCTTTTCAACCTTGGTCACGGCGACCCGCATCACAGGCGCATCACCAGCGATCTGATAGCGATGGATGATCGACATGTCCCCGCCTGCCTTGCGGGCCTTGTACTCGTCAGCCGTCACCATGGCCTCATAGGCTGAAATCCCGGCCTCTCGGTCCATTGCAAAGGGATAGGGCCATGGGTGCGGAGCCAGATAAGCGGGATAGACGGCCAGGGTCTGATCCTCGTATTTCAGGTCCAGATCCTTTTGCAGATCGCGCCGGTTCAACGGGTGCGTCGTAGGGCGATAGGCGCCGTCGGGCTGCAACTCAATGTCCCACCACCATTTCTTGGTGTCGTTCAGCCCGCCATTGCCGACCGCATCGTCCAGCCTGGCCAGCGCGGGCGCGGCGGTGGGGATGTTCATCGCAGCCCAGCGGAACGGGCGTTCAGCGAAGAGGCCTTCGAGGTTCCACGGGCAGGTCTTCATGCAGCGCCCGCACATCGCGCCGCCCGGGGTCGTCACACGGTACGTGGCGCATTTCTGGCTGTCGGATTTCCAGATTTCGTAACCGTTGAACATCAGCTTCGGTCCGGCGGTGATCGCGCCCGAGGGACATTCGCGGGCGCATTTGTTGCAGGATTCGCAAAAGGTTTGCAGGCCGAAATCGATGGGTTTGTCATGCGCCATCGGCATGTCGGTCGTCACCACGCCTGATTTCAGGCGCGGGCCCAGATAGGGGTTCAGGATCACTTCTCCGATCCGGCTGACCTCTCCCAACCCCGAAAGCAGCAACAGCGGCGGTTGCAGCACCTCGCCATCCATCACCGTATGCGCCTTGGCCTTGTAGCCCAGGTTGCGGATCTGTTGGGCAATCACGCCGCCCAGCAGCGAAAAGCGCAGATAGGCGCGCATGGATTGGGCGACGCTGATCCAGTCGTCACCGCTGGCACCTTCCATCGTTTCATAGCCCTGATCGATGATCATGCTGATGGCCTGATCATGCGGCGGCACGATTTCTTCGCCCGTGGCGTCATGAGAATACCACGCCCATTCCGGGCAGCAGCTGAGGCCCACCGCATCGACCCCAAGGAAATAGGTCGCCGCCTTGATGTTCGCCGCATTGCGCTCGGCATCGGTGGATCCGGCGACCTCGGCGCTTTCACCATCCTGCAACAGAACGAATGCACCCAGCGCGCGGCGCTGGGCAAAGCTGGGCGCGGCCTTGCGCACGTAGTACCCGCCTTTCGCGGCGTCCTGCAATGACTTGCCCATGTCGCCGAACTGGGCGCGGGCGAACATGTCGGCGCGCTTGGGAACGCGGGCCACATTCTCTTCGTCGATATAGGTTGTCGGAGCCTCGACCCGTTTGAGCTTTTCGAAGGGATGGGCCCCGTCCACATAGCGTCGTTTGGCATATGGGTCACGGTTGAGGGCGTTCTTGGCAAATCCCGTGCCCAGCCACCATGCCGGACCTTGGGTCCGAAACCACGGCTGTTGCGCCATGGGCCTCAGCGGCCGGTCATGCGCGATGGGCATCTCGGTCGTCACGGCAGCAAGGCCAAACCGGGTGCCCAGCCAAGGCGCAACCAGCTGGTCGCCCTCGACCGAGGCCAGACCGGCGGCCATGGCCAGCTTGCCCAGATCAACTTCGGACGACATCATGCTGTGCGCGCGGGCGTCAAAACCCAGAAGTCGGATATAGTTGGCGATGACCACCGCATTCTCGGTTGCCAGCAGGCAGGCTCGATGATCCTGCGCGTCGATGATCCAGTCCGCACCGGGTTCGGAAGGGTCAGGGTCGCGGTTGTGTTCGTAAAGAAAGACGATGGCGTGACGGTGGTCGTTAATCGGCTTGGGCGCGGCCTCCATACTGTCTTTCAGATCGGCCATGATGAGATCGATCCCAGAGGCCAGCGTTTTGGTCTGGCGCGTGCGCAATGCGTGGGCAAGCCGGTCGATATCGGGGTTGCGGCGTGGTTCCTCCAGCAGTGCATCCGACGGCAACGGCCCACAGCCCATCATCGATGCGTCGTTGAAATACCCAAATGCCTTTAGATGGTTGGCGCGCTCCTGCGGATCTGAGGGGATCTCGGATGCAATCGGGTTCACCAACCCGTCGCGGATCGCGTCCAGCATCGCCTGAAACTCGCCCATGGCGTTGACGATGCTGTAGGGCCGTTCCGGCCGGAGGAAACTCAGTTCGCCCATGGCGGGCACGCGCGACAAATCCGGCATGGTATCTTGTCGGGTCAAACGCTCCAACGGGTATCGCCCCATGTGAACGGGCCGGTTCTTGTCCGAGAAAAAGCGGATTCCCATTATGCGCCTCCTGTTGCCATCCATCCCCTACCCCGTCATGGACAGCGAAACCATTCATGCATAATCATAAGTGGTATGAGGAAAATCGATTTCACTGATCTCGACGGCAAGGTTCTGCGCACCTTTCTGACCATTCTCGAGGAAAGCTCGGTTTCGAAAGCTGCGGATCGGCTGGGCGTCACGCAATCGGCCATCAGCCACACGCTGGCCAAGCTCCGGCTGGTGCTGGGCGACCCGTTGTTTGTTCGGTCCGGTCAGGGCCTGACCCCGACCGAGCGCGCCTTGTCCCTGAAGGAGCCCGCACAAAAGGTGCTGGACGGAATGCGGGCGCTGACCGAAGGGCGGCCGTTCGATCCGCAGTCTGAACAGATCAGGATCCGCATCGCCACCAATGACATGCCGCGCGAGTTGATCTTTCCGCAGCTGTTACGAGAAACACGTGCCGAAGACGCAGGTCTGCGGCTGGAATTCATTCCTTCAGGCGTGCCCGACCCCGAGCTGCTGCGCAGTGACAGATGCCAGTTGATGCTGACCCCGTTGCCACCGGATGGGCCGGATATCTTTCAAAAACGCCTGATGACCAGCCCGCTGATGCTGTTCTATGACGCCACACAGCGCACGCCGCCGGACAGTTGGGACGCCTATTGCAACTGCGATCATGTCGAGGTTCGCTTTGCCGATGGCCGCAATGCCCGCGCCGTCATGCGTGGCGTCGATCAAAGCCAGATCAGGCCAGCAGTGGTGACCTTGCCGCATTTCAACGCCATCCCGGCCTTCATACTGGGCAGCGACCTGATCTCGACCGACACGGCGCTGATGAAACAGGGCCCGCTGGCCATGCTGGATTGCGCGCCACTGCCGTTCGAATGCGCCCCGGTGTCGATCTACATGGTCTGGCACCAAAGGTCGGCCAATGATCCGGCACATCGCTGGTTGCGGGCCCGGATCGAGGCGATCGCCGCGTCTCTTCAGACCTGAGACAACAGCCAGTCGCGCATGATCCTGACCAGTTGCGGCTGGCGCGGCTTGCGGGGCGCAACCACGTAAAACCCCAGATCTGCAACCAGGACATCCGCAAGCGGCTGAACAAGACGGCCCGAGGCCACCTCGGGCGCGACAAGAGGCGCATTGGCCAGTGCTATCCCCTGCCCCGAAACTGCGGCATCGATCGCAAGGCTGGTCTGGCTGAAGCTCATCATTCTGGGTTTTCCGCTTACCCCCACCCGTTCAAGGAACAAGGGCCACAATCCGTGGGTGTCGTTCAGCAGCACTTGCGTCAGCAGATCAGAAGAGGTGCTGATTCCGCCCGCAACAGAAGGGCTGCATACCGGGATGAATTCGGTCGAGAACAAAGGCACCGCCTCCAGTTCCGCCGCAAACGGCGCCCGACCCTGCCTGACTGCAAGATCGACGCCATCCGAACTGAAATCCGCCAGACGCTCGCGCGCATCCACCTGAACCGAGACGTCCGGATACAGGTCCGTGAAGCCCGACAAACGCGGCACCAACCATTTCGAGGCAAAGCTGGGCGTGACCGACAATGTGATCCGCCGGTCCGGAGACAAGTCGGCCACAGCCTCTTCGATCAACCTGAAAGCACGTCGCAGGGGCGCGTGAAACCGCCGCCCGGCATCCGTCAGGCGCAACCCGCGCGGCAGGCGGTCGAACAGAACCTCGTTCAATCGCGCCTCAAGCCCGCGCACCTGCTGCGCCACGGCGCCCTGCGTCACGCCCAGCTCTTCGGCGGCCAGTCGAAAGTTCAAGTGACGGGCAGAAGCCTCGAAAGCGCGCAAGGCGTTAAGGGGTGGAAGGGCGGTCATGCTGTTATCCTGTAGATTTTCTACAGAATAGAGGCAGCAGAACTGATTGGTCAAACCACTGTCCGACAGCCATCTTGGGATCAACTGAAAACGGAGATGTCAGATGGAAAAGGTAGCACTTATCACAGCGGGCGGCAGTGGCATGGGGGCGGATTCCGCCCGGAGGCTGGCGGCGGACGGTTTCAAGGTCGGCATTCTGTCCTCCTCGGGCAAAGGGGAAGCTTTGGCAAAAGAGCTGGGCGGTGTCGGTATTACCGGCTCGAACCAGTCCACCGAGGATTTGCAGAAACTTGTCGATGCCGCCATGGCCCATTGGGGGCGTGTTGACGTTCTGGTCAATTCTGCCGGTCACGGCCCCCGTGCCCCGATCCTTGAATTGACGGATGAGGATTGGCACACCGGCATGGATGTCTATTTCCTGAACGCGGTGCGCCCAACCCGGCTTGTGACCCCGATCATGCAGGCGCAGGGAGGAGGCTCGATCATCAACATCTCGACCTTTGCCGCCTTCGAGCCGGATCCGGTTTTCCCGACGTCGGGCGTGTTCCGCGCCGGGTTGGCCGCCTTCACCAAGCTGTACTCGGACAAATATGCCGCCGAGAATATCCGCATGAACAACATTCTTCCGGGCTTCATTGACAGCCTGCCCGAGAAAGAAGAATTCCGCAGCCGCATTCCGATGGGTCGTTATGGGCGCAGCTACGACGAGATCGCCTCGGTCGTCGCTCTGCTCGCCTCGGAAGGCGGCGGTTACATCACCGGACAGAATATCCGGGTGGACGGCGGTATCACCCGGTCTGTCTGAACTTAGAACCGCGCCTTTACAAGATGCGTCAGCGCCGCGCCGGATTCAAAAAATGCGCGGCGCACGCGCGTCCAGTTTTCGCGGTGTTCCGACACGGCGGGAACCGGCAGAAGCGAGAGATCATCGGCCAGAAGGCTTTCGGCCATCATGCGGCCGAACACCGTGCCCGGGCCGATGCCGCGACCGGAATACCCGTGTGCGGCCAAAGCGTTGGGGCCGATCTGCGTGATCTTTGGAATATGATCCGATGTCATTGCGATCCGCCCGTGCCACCCGTGTTCCAACGACTGGTTGGCCAATTGCGGATAGAGCTCGGCCAGCTTGCGCCGGACCCAACCGGAATGTGCAACCCGGCCGGCGTGTCCCAGATCCCCCATGCCGCCAATGATCATCCGCCCCGCCTGATCCAGCCGGAATGACGTCATGATCAGCCCGGTATCCCAGCACCCATCTTTCCGTGGCAGGATACTGGCGCGCAAATTGTCCGTCAGCGGGGCCGTGGCGTACTGGAAATAATAGACCGGCACATAGGCAGGCGCGGTATCCGGCAGCGCAAGATGATAGGCATTCGTCGCCTGAATGACCGATCTTGCCCGAACCGTCCCGCCCGGTGTCACCAGAACCCAGTGCCCGCCCTCATATGTCATGGTCTGCACGGGGCTTTGCGTATGTATCCGCGCCCCGGCCTGTGACGCCACGCGTGCCAAACCCACCGCATAGGCCAAAGGTTGAATGGTTCCTGCCCGTGGATCGAACAAGGCACCGTGAAAGGCCTGGCTGCCGGTGCGTTCACCGGCCTGGTCCGCCGACAACAGCACAACCGGCGCTCCGGCTTCGCTCAACTGCGCATGACGCGTATGCAGGTCCTTCAAACCCGACGCGGAATGAGCGCAATGCAGGGTTCCGCTGCGCACGGGCTCACACGCGATGCCATATTCATCGATCAAGGCAAACACATCCGCCGGCGCCTTGGCCAGCAAGTCGATCAAACGGTTCCCCGGTTCAATACCGATATGCGCCCGGATGTCATCCGGCGGCAGCCACAGCCCCGCATTGACCAGACCGACATTGCGCCCCGAACCGCCAAACCCGATCTCCTGCGCCTCGAGCAGGCAGACCGACGAGCCGGCGCGGGCAGCGGTCAAAGCCGCTGAACAGCCGGTGTAGCCACCTCCGATGACAGCCAGATCAACCGCTGCGTCAGCGGTCAGGGGCGGTGCGGGGACTGTCTCGGTGCAGGTG
Organism: Ruegeria sp. HKCCD6119; assembly: GCF_013110585.1. NCBI lineage: Bacteria > Pseudomonadati > Pseudomonadota > Alphaproteobacteria > Rhodobacterales > Roseobacteraceae > Ruegeria > Ruegeria sp. HKCCD6119. The sequence goes on from NZ_WVQV01000002.1 coordinate 63,043, forward strand.
GTCTGCCAAAGTGATTGTTCGGGATCGTTCACGTCGGGCCTCTGAGTCTTGTCGGCGGATCATCATACCGACACCCCCCCTTTGCAAGCGGCCTTTTGACCCGTGCTGCGACAACGAAACAGGCCCGGCAGGCCCGGGCTTTGCCCGGGCCTGCCGGGCCCAACCGGAGGAGTCATTCCGTCAGGAATGAAGACGACGGGCGGGAGGGCCCGCGTGGTGGGCTCAGACGTCGAGCGATCGCGCGATCAGCTCTTTCATGACCTCATTGGTGCCGCCATAGATCATCTGCACCCTGGCATCCGCGTAAAGACGCGCAATCGGGTATTCCATCATAAACCCGTAGCCGCCGAACAGTTGCAGGCATTCATGCATGATCTCGTTCTGCACCTCGGACCCCCAGTATTTGGCCATCGAAGCAGTTGCCGCGTCCAATTCGCCTGCTTCCAGTTTCCCGATACAATCATTGATGAAACTGCGCAGAACCTCGGCCTTGGTCTTGCATTCCGCCAGTTTGAACCGGGTATTCTGAAAATCCATCACCCGCTGCCCGAAGGCTTTGCGTTCCTGCACGTATTTCACGGTTTCGCCGATGGCGAAATCGATCGCGCCCAGCGCCATGATCGCGATATTCAGCCGTTCCCACGGCAGCTGTTTCATAAGCTGATAGAATCCCTGCCCTTCCTCGGGGCCCAACAGGTTTGTCATCGGCACTTTGACATCTTCGAAAAACAGTTCGGCAGTGTCATTGCCCTTCATGCCCAGTTTCTTGAGGTTCCGCCCCCGGCGAAAACCATCACACCCGTCGGTTTCCACCACGATTAGCGAAACGCCGCGTGCGCCAGCGGTCTTGTCGGTCTTGGCGGCCACGATGATCAGATCCGCAGTCTGTCCGTTCGTGATGAAGATTTTGGACCCGTTCAACCGGTAGGAGTTGCCGTCCTTCTCGGCAGTCATCCGCACCGCCTGCACGTCCGAACCGGTACTGGGTTCGGTCATTGCCAGCGCGCCGACCAATTCACCCGACGCCAGTTTGGGCAACCACTTCTTCTTCTGATCTTCGCTGCCATACGCGGTGAGATAGTGGGTCACGATCGACTGGATGCCATAACCCCAACCCGCATCACCCCGCGCGCCCTGTTCGTAGGCCGTGATGGCGTCAAAGCCCATGCCGCCGCCGACGCCGCCATATTCTTCGGGGACCGCACCTGCCATCAGCCCGGTTTCGCCGGCCTTGCGCCAGAAATCGCGATCCACAACGCCGTTTTCAACCCAGGTTTCGATATTAGGCGACAGTTCGTCATCCATGAACCGACCCGCCATATCCGCGAACATGCGGTGTTCATCAGTGACCCATGCCGCAGTCGAAGTGAAAAGTGACATTGAACGCCCTCCAATCGGTCTTTCCGGAAAAGGCTAGCGCCGTGTTCGGTTCACGCCAATCCTTGTGACGCCGCGTCCCTTTGCGGAACAACGCAACGTTCCCTGGCCTACGATGTCAGAGAATACCTATTGGCTGGCGGGGTTAAGTCAGTGCTTTGGCCAAAAGGTGCTTGGCCGCATCCTTGGCGTCTTCCGCCGGATCGCAGTTCTTGAGCAGAACGGCGGAAACGATGGCTCCTTCTTGCAACAACACGATCTGACTCGCGAGCTTCCGAGGATCATGCGCGCCGGCCTGCTGGGCTATGGCCGTGAAGTGTTCCAGCAAAAGCTGTTTGTGTTCGGCGGCCTGTACATGGATCGGGTGATCCTTGTCCTGATACTCGGCCCCGGCCTTGATGAACATGCAGCCCCGGAACCCGTCCTCTTCGAACCACTCTTTCAGGGCATCGAAACTGACGATGATCTGCTCGGCCGGTGTTTCCGCCATCTCGTCGATGCGCTGAAAGAACCAGTCGCGAAAGTTCTCATCCCGCAAGCGCAGCGCGGCGACGATCAGGTCTTCCTTGGTGCGGAAATGCTTGTACATCGACGTCTTGGACACGCCTGTTTCCACGACCAGCTTGTCCATGCCGGTTGCGTGAAACCCGTCGCGGTAAAAGACCTTCAGGGCCTTGCTGACCAACTCATCCCGTTTGTTTGGGCGCATGATTCGGCTCCATGGTGTACCGTTCTGTACATATTACCATGGAGCGTGAAGTACAATGACCCCAGGCCAAAGCGTTGTTTTGAAATAGTTTTACCAGGCGCCTTGTCTCACCATGAAATTTCCACTTGCAAAAGTTTACAGATCGGTACACTTTGCCTATAAGTTAACCGATCTGTACACCCGAGGATTTGACCGATGAAACGTCGCGCCAGCATTTTTCCACCTCAGTACGTCCCCTTCCTTCTGACCATTGCTCTTCTTGCCGCCTCCCTCACCTGAAAGCCTTTGCGAAATGTCCAGAACTCCCTTGCCTCCCTTCACGTTGGAAACTGCCACTCAAAAAGTGCGCACGGCGGAAAATGCCTGGAACAGCCGCGATCCCGACCGCGTGACGCCCGCCTATACGGATGACAGTCAATGGCGGAATCGGGCTGAATTCCTGTCCGGCCATGCCGACATCCACGCCTTTCTGACCCGCAAATGGCGGAAGGAACTGGATTATCGCCTGATCAAAGAACTGTGGGTCTTTGCCGGAAATCGCATTGCCGTACGCTATGCCTATGAATGGCGCGACGACAGCGGTCAGTGGTTCAGATCCTATGGCAATGAAAACTGGGAGTTCGCCGATGACGGGCGCATGTCACATCGCCATGCCTCGCTCAACGATCTTCCGATAGCCGAAGATGACAGGCTGTTCCATTGGCCCTTGGGCGAACGCCCTCATGACCACCCCGGGTTGTCCGAACTGGGTCTTTGAAAGGATTTTCCAATGCCCCGCGCTTTTTCCGAACTGACCTTCACACCCGCAGTCCGCGCCCATCAAGAAAGGATGGGATCGGCCAGAACCTATGCCAAGTTCATTGCAGGTGGCCCGCGGCAAGGCCATCTGATCGGAGACCCCGAGAAAGAGTTCATTCAGGCGCGGGACGGGTTCTATCAATCCACCGTGTCCGAGACCGGCTGGCCCTATGTGCAGTATCGGGGCGGGCCGACAGGGTTTCTGAAGGTGCTTGGCCCTCAGACCATCGGATATGCGGATTTTTCCGGCAATAAACAGTATATCTCGCGCGGGAATCTGGACGGCAATGATCGTATTGCAATGATCCTGATGGATTACGCCAACCGACGCCGTCTCAAGATCCTTGGGCGTGTCGTGTTCACGGAAGGCGAAACAGCGGCCGCCACCCTTTACCCGGAAGAGGCCGAGGCACCGGCCGAACGGGCCGTGGTCATCCGCGTCGAGGCGTTGGACTGGAACTGCCCAAGCCACATCACGCCGCGCTTCACCGAAGCAGAGTTGCGCCCTCATCTGAACAGGCTGGGGCAGCAGTTGGCAGAGTTGCAGGCGGAAAACCAAAGGCTGAAACAGCAATTGGCAAAGTCAGGTTGACGTTTCAGCCCTCACAAAATTTACGGATATCAAGAGAAGGGAGTGTCGCAATGGTTCGCTCGGTCTTTCACCTCTCGGCGGCTTGCCTTGCCGGTACTGCTCTGATCATTCTGATCATCATGTTCGGTTTTTTCGCTTCACCCAGTGCGGTACGAACATCGCCGCCATCGGTATTCAGCAAGATTTTGTTCGAACATTTGCAGCAAGAATGATGACCGCGCGTCACCGCGACAGGTGTCCAACAAGCGCGCTTGTCGATTCCAGCCAAAGCTATCAAGTCGAACCCAGGGGGCGCATGCGCTGTCAGGCTGAAAATCCTGGTCGAAAAAGATCGGCACAGTTCCGGGTCTGCTCTCACCACCAATAATGGTGAGAGCATGTAAAGCCAAATCAGGCCGTGCTGCGCTTTTTCCGACGCCCCATCACAAACAAACCGCTGATGCCGCCAAGAAGCAGCCAGCCAGCAGCGGGCAGCGGCACGGGGGCAATCGTGTATTCCCCATACAGCGTCGCGACGTTTTGCATGTTTTCCGTTGTGCTGAAGCCGTTAGAAATGGTGCTGCCGCCGTCCTGAGAGAAACCGAGGACCGAGAACACATAATTTTGTCCACGGAAATTAAAGCTTTGAGAGCCCAAATTGTTGGCAATGGTCACGATGTCATCACAAGGGGTGGAATCCGCCGGACAGTTCGCTGGGCGATTCAATGTCTCGTTATGCGTCAGGGCAAACGAAGAGGACACCAGAGGGCCACCGCTTATCAATATATCGACAAGAAGGTCGACCGAGCTCAGTGTTGTTCCAGTGATCGGGAAATTCAGATGCGAGAACTGACCCAGAGCAAATGCCGTTCCAGGCAACAGACCTGAAATTGGCGTGCCAGTTGGCGTGAAATCGTAACCACTTGAGCTGCTGCCACTTCCCCACCGAAGAGAAATCGTAGAACCAGAGGTGCTTTCAGTAACGCCGGAACTTGGATTTACGTTTTGCCAAGAGGGCGAGATGCTGGAAATGGTCAGCGCCGACGCACCGCTTGCAGCCATCACACCTGCAACAGCGATCGCAGCTATGTTTCGTATCAATGTCATGTGCCCACCTTACGTATGAATACTCGTTACAAACCACTCTGGGAAAGAGCAGCACAACAGGATCATATTCCTAGCTCAAACGCCACATTGACGCCACGTTTTCACCTCAATCAAGGCGAATGACGCCCCAAAGAGCGTCGAAAAGGACACAATCATCTGGTATGCACCAATTGTCCAACTTTTGGAAACAGATACTTCGGATACAAGGCGCCAACTGAACGATTGAACACGCAACCGGGCACCGCGTGATGGTTCATCAATGGTCGGATCGTACCATTGCTTCGATACCGGCGGCGCAAAAGTCCACCAGACGCTCCATGCCTGATACGTCACCGCCCTGCGACAGGGCTTTGACCCGCCATCCGCTGTTGAGATGGGCCAGCATCGCCGAGACCGAATAAACCTGGCCACTTGCCAAAACCGCAGGATCGACATCCGGGTAAAGCGTGGCGATCTCGGTTATGAACAGCTGGGCGGTAGGGTCGAAACATTCCGCTGCGATATCGCGCCACCTGGGGTCAACCGATACGTGGGCCACCAACCGCCCATATGCCATCCATCCGGGCCCACCCGTTTCTGCCAGGTCCACATAGGGTCGGATAAAGCTGTCCAGAATGCTGTGAAGCGTCAGCGGAGCGACGGACTTGGCCCTGTTCAACGCGTCGATCCGAAGCTGCGCCAGCGCGTCCGCGCGCCGCGCCACGGTTTTGTAAAACAATTCCTCCTTGCCACCACCATGATGGTGCACAAGACCAATCTGAACCCCTGCCAAGGCCGCGATATCCCGGATCGACGCACCCTCGAATCCCCGTTCGGCAAAGACGGTTTCAGCCGCATCCATGATCCGCGCCTTGGTTTCAAGCGATCGCCTGGACGGGGCTCTTTGCCTTGGTTTTTCGATGTTTTTTGGACTCATGAATTTCATCTTGCCTTATTTTGGTCGTTCGTTCAAGTTAAGCGTCACGAACTTCGGGAGGGTTCATGACACAGACGCGCAACGCATTCGCCCTGATCGGGGCGGGGCCGATGGGTTTGGCCGCAGCCAAGGTGCTGAAGGAACAGGGCATCGCCTTTCAGGGGTTCGAATTGCATTCGGATGTGGGCGGTCTGTGGGATATCGATGCCCCCAGATCAACCATGTATGAATCGGCGCATCTGATCTCTTCAAAACGCATGACCGAATTCGAGGATTTCCCGATGGATGAGGCGGTGGCCGAGTACCCCTCGCACCGGGCGATGCGCGACTATTTCCGGTCCTTTGCCGATCGTTTCGGCCTGCGTGAAAGCTACAGGTTCAATGCAGAAGTCACCCAGATCACTCCGCTGGGCCAATCCGGTGATGGTTGGCGTGTTGGCTGGCGGGACGCCCAAGGTGAACATCAGGCCGAATTCGCAGGGGTTCTGGTTGCAAACGGCACCTTGTCGGAACCGAATATGCCCAGCTTTCGCGGCACGTTTGACGGCGAGTTGATCCACGCCTCGCAATATCGGTACCCCAGCCAGTTCGACGGCAAGCGCGTGTTGGTCGTGGGCGCGGGCAATTCCGGCTGTGATATTGCGGTTGACGCAATCCATCACGCAAAACGCTGCGATCTGTCGATGCGGCGCGGCTATTACTTCGTGCCGAAATACGTTTTCGGCAAACCGGCCGACACGATGGGCGGCAAGATCCGCCTGCCGATGTGGCTGAAGCGCAAGGTGGACAGCCTCATCCTCAGTTGGTTTGTCGGTGATCCGCAGAAATACGGCTTTCCCAAGCCCGATTATCAGCTTTACGAAAGCCACCCGGTGGTGAATTCGCTTGTCCTGTATCACGCGGGCCATGGCGACCTGCGCATTCGCCCCGATATCAACCGCCTGGAAGGCAAAACCGTGCATTTCAAGGACGGCACGCGCGCAGACTATGACATGATTCTCGCCGCGACCGGATACAAGCTGCACTATCCGTTCATCGACCAGGGCCTGCTGAACTGGCAGGGCGATGCTCCACATCTGTACCTGAACGCGATGCACCCCGAACGGGACGATCTTTTTGTGCTGGGCATGGTCGAGGCCACGGGTCTGGGCTGGCAAGGCAGGCACGAGCAGGCCGAAATGGTGGCGCGCTATATCAAAGGTCTTCAAAAGGGCTGCCCGGTGGCGGCCGATCTGAAATCCAAAAAACAAAAAGACTATACGCGCGCCACCGGAGGCATGAGCTATATCGATCTGCCGCGAATGGCTTACTACGTGGACAAGGCCACCTACAGAAAGGCTGTCACCGGATGGATCGAACGGCTGCGGAAAGCCGCCGTATGAGTGGTATCGACGAAATTACGCTGAATTTCAGCCCGGCCTCTCTGACGCTGTTGAATGCGATACTGGCGATCGTGATGTTCTCGATTGCGATCGATCTGACACCAAGGGATTTTGATCGCCTCAGGCGCGCGCCGAAGCCAGTGATCGTCGGGCTGGTATCCCAATTCCTGGTCCTGCCGGCGCTGACTTTTGCGCTTGTGTGGGTGACGGCCCCTCGACCGTCTATTGCGCTTGGGCTGATCCTTGTCGCAGCCTGTCCGGGGGGCAATATCTCGAACTTCATTACGCACCGCGCCGGTGGCAATGCGGCGCTGTCGGTGTCGATGACCGCCTTTGCCACCATCGGCGCGATTTTCATGACGCCCTTCAACATTGCGCTTTGGGGCGGGTTGTATCCGCCGACACGCGCGATCCTGCAACAGACCCAGATTGACCCGGTGCAAATCGCAATCCTTGTCGGGTTGATGTTAATCCTGCCTCTGGTCCTGGGCATCGCTCTGAACCAGCGCCGCCCGGCCATGACCGCACGGTTGCGTGCGCCGCTGCAATACCTGTCGATGGGTATTTTTTCGGCTTTCATCTTACTTGCCCTGGGCGCGAACTGGGGGTTCTTCCTCAGCTTTGCCGGGGCTGTTGCCGGGCTTGTGATCCTTCACAACGCCCTGGCGCTGGGGGGCGGTTGGGTTGTGGCCACTCTGACCCGGCTGTCCCCTTTCGATCGCCGCGCCATCACCATCGAAACCGGCATTCAGAATTCCGGCCTTGGGCTGGTGCTGATCTTTGCCTTTTTTCACGGGCTGGGCGGCATGGCCGTGGTGGCCGCGTTCTGGGGCATCTGGCACGCGATCTCGGGGATTGCCCTGGCGTCGTTCATGGCCCGAACCGAGGCCGCGCGATGAGCCGTATCCTGATCACGGGCGCCGCCGGTATGGTCGGGCAGGCACTGTTGCCCGAACTCAAGGGGCACGATGTTTTTGCAACGGATATCAAACGCCCCGACAGCATGCCGGAAAACGTCCACTATCTGCCCTTGGATGTGACGACCGACGCGCCCGCGCGCGTGATCTCCAACGTGAAGCCTGATGTCATAGTGCATCTGGCCTCCATCGTGACGCCTCCGCCAAAAATGGAACGGGCGGCGGCATATGCGGTTGATGTCGAGGGCACCCGCAAGGTGGTGAACGCGGCCCTTGCCAACGGAGTGCGAAGATTGGTGGTCACATCCTCGGGTGCAGCCTACGGCTATCACCCGGACAACCCCGTGCCCCTGCGCGAGGATGATCCGTTGCGCGGCAACCCCGAGTTTCCGTATTCCGATCACAAAAGGCAGGTCGAAGAGATGCTGGCCGAGGTTCGCAGTGCCGCCCCCGATCTGGAACAGGTCGTGCTGCGCGTGGGCACGGTTCTGGGGGCCGGGTCCGAAAACCAGATCACCGCCCTGTTTCGCAAACCCCGCCTGCTGGCCGTCGTCGGCAGCGAAAGCCCGTTTGTGTTCATTTGGACGCATGATCTGGCACGCATCCTGAAGCGCGCGGCAACCGACGGGCCGGTTGGCGTTTACAACGTCGCCGGGGACGGCGCGATGGGCGTGACCGATCTGGCGCGTGCGATGGGGAAACCGGTTCTGCGCCTGCCCGCTTGGGCGCTGAAATCGGCTTTGGCCGCTGCACGTCCGCTGGGTCTGTCCCGCTATGGGCCGGAACAGGTGCGATTTCTGCAATATCGACCGGTATTGGACAACACCGCCCTGAAATCCGACTTCGGTTACACTCCGAAAAAAACCAGCGCCCAGGTATTCTCGCTCTGGCAAAAGCAAGCGGGGCTATGAAGACGGCTGTCATATCCGGCGGGGCGGGCGGTTTGGGGCGGGCCCTCAGCCATGCTCTGCAAAGTCGCGGGTGGCGGGTGGTGCTGCTGGATCGCGATGTTTCAGGTCTGGACACCGGGCCGAACCAGTTGCCTGTTGGCTGCGATCTAACGGATCCCGACCAGCTTGCCAGGGCAACTCAAAAGGTGATCGCGACCAGTGACAGTATCGATCTGGTCATCTACAACGCCGGCGTCACGCAAATCAGGGGCTTTGAAAAGTCCGACGCGGCCAGCCACCGAACTCTGTTTGACATCAACTATTTTGCGGCCGTTGAAATGGCCCGCGCGTTCTTGCACCCGGTTCGGGCGTCAAAGGGGACACATCTGGCCATCTCATCGGTGGCCGGGTTTGCACCGCTTTACCATCGGACGGCCTATGCTGCCTCGAAACACGCGCTGGAGGGGTTCTTCAAATCGCTGCGCTCGGAAGAAGCCCCTCATGGCGTTGACGTTCTGATCGCTGCGCCCTCCTTTGTGGCCACCAACCCCGGCAACGCACAAGAGCAGGCGGATGGCACAGCGCGCCCCGGATCGGCGAAGGACGGGATGGACGAAATGAGCCCCGAGGCCGCCGCTGAAACGATCCTGCGCGGGCTGGACAAATCGCAGCCCATGATCCCGGTTGGCCGCGTGGCGCGCCTGTCCTGGTGGCTCAACCGTCTGTCACCGCGCCTCTATCAGCGCATGATGGAACGAAACATGCGCGGCTCGGGGCACTAAAAAAAGCTGCCCCAGGCCCTTGACCTTCCCGTCACTGGAACCCCCATCTGGTGGGTAAGGAAACTTCATGGGCGAGTCGCATGGCGCAAAAATCACTGACAGAGCTGAAAATCACGGGCATGGGATGCGCATCCTGCGTGGGACGCGTTGAAGAGGCGCTGCGTGATGTGCCCGGGGTTGAAACGGCCTCGGTCAACTTTGCAACCAAGTCCGCACAGGTGGCTTTTGACGGGCCGGCTTCGGCGCTGACCAAGGCATTGGACGCGGCAGGGTATCCGGCCGAGACCAGCCGGGCGGATCTGAGCATTGAAAGTATGAACTGCGCCTCGTGCGTGGCCAAGATCGAGCGCGCGCTGACGGCCAGCCCCGGTGTGATCGAAGCGCAGGTCAATCTGGCGACACAAACTGCCGCGGTGACCTACGCCGCGGGGGCAACATCGCCACAGGCGCTGGCACAGGTGGTCACCGACACCGGTTACCCGGCGCGGCCTCAAGCCGTTTCGACACCCGAAGATCGCGCAGACACTGAAACAGCAGGGCTGACCCGGGCCACTCTGCTGGCGGCCGCTCTTGCCCTGCCCGTGTTCATTCTTGAGATGGGCGGGCACATGATCCCCGCCTTCCACCATTGGGTACACGCCACCATCGGCACGCAGACCAGCCAGTTGATTCAGTTCGCCCTGACAACGGCCCTGCTGCTGGGGCCCGGTCGCGTGTTTTATCGCAAGGGCATCCCGTCGTTGCTGAGGGGCACGCCGGATATGAACGCGCTGGTCGCACTGGGAACCGGGGCGGCCTATCTGTATTCGGTGGTAGCCACATTCGCCCCCGGCGCGTTACCGATGGGAACTGCCAACGTCTATTACGAGGCGGCGGCTGTGATTGTCGTTCTGATCCTTCTGGGCCGTCTGATGGAGGCGCGCGCCAAGGGCAAAACCGGGGCCGCGATCCGTAAACTGGCGGGCCTTCAGCCCAAAAGCGCGCGGGTCGAAATCGATGGCCGGATAGAAGACCGCCCTATCGCCGAGATTGCGGTGGGCGACATCCTGCACATCCGCCCGGGCGAACGCGTGCCGGTGGATGCCGAAGTGCTCGAGGGCACCTCTTACGTCGATGAAAGCATGATCACGGGCGAGCCGATACCCGTTGGAAAATCAGCCGGCGCGGCTGTTGTCGGCGGCACCGTGAATGGCACCGGCGCCTTGCGGGTTCGGGCGACGCGCGTGGGGGGCGACACGGTGCTGGCCCAGGTCATTCGCATGGTGCAGCAGGCGCAGGGGGCCAAACTGCCGATCCAGGGTCTGGTCGATCGGATTACATATCGCTTTGTCCCGGCGGTCATCCTGGTCGCCGTGATCACCGTCGCAGCCTGGCTGATCTTCGGCCCAAGCCCCGCCCTGCCGCTGGCGCTTGTCGCCGGGGTTTCCGTGCTGATCATAGCCTGCCCCTGCGCCATGGGTCTGGCCACTCCGACCTCGATCATGGTCGGCACCGGGCGCGCGGCCGAACTGGGGGTGTTGTTCCGCAAGGGCGATGCCTTGCAACAGCTTCAGCAGGCACGCGTCATCGCGCTGGACAAGACCGGGACCCTGACACTGGGCCGCCCGGAACTGGACAATGTTCTGACGGCGAACGGGTTTGACAGGGATGAGGTTGTGCGGCTGGCCGCCGCCCTCGAGGCGCGGTCGGAACACCCGATAGCTTCGGCGATCACCCGGGCCGGGCCTGCGACGCTGCCACAGGCGACGGACGTCCTGTCGCTTACCGGGCTTGGCATGCAGGGGCTGGTTGAAGGCCGGAACGTGTTGATCGGGTCGCACCGTCTTATGCAACAACGCGGGATCGACCTTGGTCCCCTGGCAAGCGAGGCAGAGGCCCGCGCCGCCGAAGGGGCAACACCATTGTTCGTCGCATTGGATGGGCAGGCCGCAGCCACGTTTTCTGTGTCCGACCCGGTCAAACCCGGCACCGAAGAGGCGCTGGAGCGGCTCCACCAAATGGGTCTGACCGTGGCCATGGTCACCGGAGACAACGCGCGCACCGCGCAGGCCTTGGCTGATCGGCTGGGGATCGATCACGTCACCTCCGAAGTGCTGCCCGACGGCAAGGTGGATGCGATCACCGCCTTGCGGGACCAGTTCGGAACGCTGGCTTTCGTCGGCGACGGCATAAACGACGCCCCGGCGCTGGCAACGGCTGACATCGGCATCGCCATCGGGACGGGCACCGATGTGGCCATCGAAACGGCTGATGTCGTTCTGATGTCCGGCGATCTGCGCGGGGTTGCAAATTCAACCGAGATCAGCCGTAGAACGATGCGAAACATTCGCCAGAACCTGGGATGGGCATTCGGTTACAATGTCCTGCTGATCCCGGTCGCCGCTGGTGCGCTGTACCCGTTCGGAGGCCATCTGTTGTCTCCGGCGCTGGCCGCGGGCGCGATGGCGCTTTCGAGTGTCTTTGTCGTCTCGAACGCGCTGCGTCTGCGTCGCGTTCAAGCCAGCGTGCCGGAAACCCCGATCCCGCTCGCCAAGGAGGTGCACGCATGAATATCGGAGATGTGTCCACCCGCACCGGCCTGCCTGCAAAGACGATCCGGTACTATGAAGACATCGACCTGATCAAACCGCTGCGCGACGACAACGGCTATCGCCGATTTCGCGATCAGGATGTGCACAAGCTGAACTTTCTGGGCCGTGCCCGGGCTTTGGGATTCACCATCGGGGATTGCCGGACATTGCTGGCGCTTTACGAGGATGAAACCCGCGCCAGCGCAGATGTGAAACAGGTCGCGCGGGACCATCTGGCGCAGATCGAAGCCAAGATCGCCGACCTGAACGCGATGCGCGAAACGCTGAGCCACCTGATCGACGCCTGCGCCGGGGATGACAGGCCGGATTGCCCGATCCTCCAGGATCTGGGCGGGAAGGGCTGACTTGGGGTTGCCCTTTGGGCGCAGCTTTGCTTTGTCTTCGCCAAACATTTCGGCCAGGCACGCACCGCTGAAGCCGACCGAACAGCGGAGAGGATCACAAAATGGCAAAAGTCGCGTTCCTTGGCCTGGGCGTCATGGGCTATCCCATGGCTGGGCATCTTCAGGCCGCAGGCCATGACGTCACTGTCTACAACCGCACGGCTGCCAAGGCCGAAGCCTGGGTAAAGCAGCATGGCGGATCGATGGCAGCCACCCCGAAGGACGCGGCTGAAGGCGCCGAGTTTGTGATGGCCTGCGTCGGCAATGACGACGATCTGCGCATGGTTTGCACGGGCGAGGACGGCGCATTTCACGGCATGTCCAGCGGGGCTGTTTTCGTCGACCACACCACGGTTTCTGCAAAGGTCACGCGGGAATTGTACGCTGCCGGCCAATCACAGGGCATCGCCTTTGTGGACGCGCCGATCTCGGGCGGCCAGGCAGGCGCCGAAAACGGTGTTCTGTCCATCATGTGCGGCGGAGATCAGGCGGCTTATGATGCGGCTGAACCGGTGATGCAGGTCTATGCGAAGATCTGCCGCCGCATCGGGGACAGCGGCGCGGGCCAGATGACCAAGATGTGCAACCAGATCGCCATCGCAGGGTTGGTTCAGGGCCTGAGCGAAGCGTTGCACTTCGCCGAGAAGGCCGGGCTGGACGGAAGGGCCGTGGTCGAGGTGATCAGCCAGGGCGCCGCTGGCAGCTGGCAGATGGCAAACCGGTATGAGACCATGCTGGATGATCAGTTCGAACATGGCTTTGCCGTCGACTGGATGCGCAAAGATTTGGGTATCTGTCTGGATACCGCCAATGAAACCGGTGCGTCCCTGCCTGTTACCGCTCTGGTCGATCAGTTTTACAAGGATGTTCAGAAACTGGGCGGTGGCCGCTGGGACACCTCGTCGTTGATCAAGCGCCTGCGGGCCCTGGGGTAACGCGGGGGGGGGCTGTCTGCCCCCCATCGCGCCAAGGCGCGATTCCCCCCGAGGATATTTTTGGCCAGATGAAGAGGGCTCCGGCGCGATCGGAGCGGAGACGGGAATGGACGATTTAAGTGCTTTTTGGACGGCCGCGCTGCGGCAGCTCTGGGGGCTGGACGCCCGCTTGACGCGGTTGGATGGTGAATATGATCTGAACTTTCTGGTGCACGCCACCAATGGTCAGGATTATGTGCTTAAGGCCATGCGGGCCGGATGCGATGCGGATCTGGTTGATTTGCAAATCAAGGCGCTGGCGCATATCGCTTCTGAGGCACCGGGGTTGCCGTTTCCCAAGGTGTTCCCTGATTTGACCGGAGCAATGCTGCCCGAGATTGCCGATTCTGAAGGACAGCGCAGGCTGGTTTTGCTGTTGGAGTGCCTGCCGGGCCAATGTTACGCGAAGGCCGCCCCAAAATCCGAAGAGCTGATCCTGAAACTGGGCCGCGTATTGGGGGCAACCGACCGGGCCCTGGAAGGGTTTGAGCATGAAGGGTTGCACCGGGTCGGTTTCAAATGGGACCTGATGCAGGCGGGCTGGATTGCTGACAAGTTAAACGCGATCTCTGACCCCGCGCGGCAGGCACAGCTGACGGAAATCTGTGAGGGGTTCGCTGCAATCGCGGATGTCCTTGCGGACCTGCCGAAACAGGCCATCCACAATGACGCCAATGACTACAACATTCTGGTCGAAGGGGAACTGGGCGAGCGGCGGCGGATCTCGGGCCTGATTGATCTGGGCGACATGTGCGCCGCGCCGCGCATCTGCGATCTGGCGATTGCCGGCGCGTATGTCGTGCTGGATCACCCCAAGCCGGAACGGGCACTGGCTGCGTTGGTAAAGGGCTATCACGCGGCCAACCGGCTGCGGGCGGATGAGGTTGACCTGATCTGGCCGTTGCTGAGGATGCGGCTTGCCGTATCGGTCGTCAATTCGACCCTGATGGCGGCCGAGAATCCGGATGATCCCTATGTGACGATCTCTCAGGCGCCTGCTTGGCGGTTCCTTGAGAACACGTCAGTCAATGGCGGGCTGATGTCGGCGCGGTTGCGGGCGGCTTGCGGCTTGCCCGTGGTTGATGGGGCTGAACGCATCCACGCCTATCTTCAGGAACACCGGGGGCATTTTACCGACATGTTCGGCCAGGACCTGGGCGATGTGCCCATGGGCTCGCTTTCGGTCGAAAACTGCGTCTGGCCCCGGAACCCGTTCCACATGCCTTTGGCCGAGGCCGCGCGCGTTGGCGAGGAATACGGGCAGGACCTGTGGCTGGGTTACTATAACGAGCCCCGCCTGATCTATGCCGAGCCGGGGTTCCGCAAGGGCCCGTGGAAAGCCTCGGACAGGCGGACGGTTCATCTGGCCGTGGATGTGTTTGCGCCTGCCGGGACGGTTCTGCATGCACCGATGAGCGGGCGGATCGAAGTGGTCGAAAACCGCGACCAGCACCTTGACTACGGCGGGGTGATCATCCTGCATCACGAAACGCCCGAAGGCGACCCGTTCTATACGCTCTATGGCCATCTGGATCCGGAATGCTGTGACCGGCTGAAACCCGGCGACCCGGTGGCACAGGGGGCCGCGTTTGCGCGGTTGGGCGATGCCGACCAGAATGGCGGATGGGCCCCGCATGTGCATTTCCAGCTGGCCCTGACCACCGATGGCATGGAAGCGGACTGGCCCGGTGTCGGAGACCCGGACGAACTGGAGCTGTGGCACGCGGTCTGCCCGAACCCGGCGGCGTTGCTGAACCTGCCGGATGACAAGGTGTTCTATCACCCAACTGACAAAGCGGAAATCCTGCACAAACGGCGGGCGCAGTTCGGGGGCAACCTATCCCTGACCTATGACGATCCGGTCATGCTGGTGCGCGGCTGGAAGCATCACCTGTTCGACGAATGGGGACGCCCCTATCTGGACGCCTACAACAACGTGCCGCATGTGGGGCACGCGCATCCACGCATTCAGGCCGTGGCGGCGGATCAGCTGAAGCGGATGAATTCGAACACCCGTTATCTGCATCCGGCACAGGTGGAATTTGCCGACAAGATCCTGTCGAAGATGCCGGATCACCTACAGGTCTGCTTTTTCGTCAACTCGGGCACCGAGGCAAACGAACTGGCCCTGCGGCTGGCCCGCGCCCATACCGGCGCAAAGGGGATCGTGACGCCGGATCACGGCTATCACGGGAACACGAACGCTGCGGTGGCGATCTCGGCCTACAAATTCAACAAACCGGGCGGCATCGGGAAAGCCGACTGGGTTGAACTGGTCGAGGTTGCCGATGACTATCGCGGGTCATTCAGGCGGGACGATGCGGACCGGGCACAGAAATTTGCTGATCTTGTCGATCCGGCGATTGCCGCCCTTCGCAACAGAGGACAGGGCGTGGCCGGGTTCATCGCGGAAACCTTCCCGTCGGTCGGCGGTCAGATCATTCCGCCCAAGGGCTATCTGCCTGCGGTTTACGAAAAAATACGTGCTGCGGGGGGTGTTTGCATCGCCGATGAGGTGCAGACAGGTCTGGGACGGTTGGGTGAGTATTACTTTGGCTTCGAACACCAGGGCGCGGTTCCGGATATCGTAGTGATGGGCAAGCCAATCGGAAACGGGCACCCACTGGGCGTGCTGGTGACAACCCGCGAGATCGCGGACAGCTTCAACAACGGGATCGAGTTCTTTTCGACCTTTGGCGGCTCGACCCTGTCCTGCCGGATCGGCAAAGAGGTGCTGGATATCGTCGATGACGAGGGGTTGCAGGACAATGCCCGCCGGATGGGGGATCGTCTGATGGCGGGACTGCGCCAGATCGAAGCCGACTTTGGTTGCGTTGGCGACGTGCGGGGTATGGGGTTGTTTCTCGGCGTGGAGCTGATCAACCCCGATGGAAGCGAAGGCACCGAGATTTGCAGCTATGTCAAAAACCGGATGCGCGATCATCGCATCCTGATCGGCAGCGAAGGGCCCAAAGACAACATCCTGAAAATCCGTCCGCCCCTGACCATCGAGGCCGAGGATGTTGACATGATCCTCTGGGCGCTGCGGGATGTGTTGTCCGAGGTGGGCGACTTTACCCCTGCCCCTGTTTGCGATCATGACCATCACCATGCCGGATGCGGGTGCTGCTGAACGAAAAAACCCCGGCGCAGCGCCGGGGTTCAACCGTTCCACACTCAGGGTCAGTGGAGCACGGCCGAGGGGGTCTGGTGGCCGGTGGTCGGCATTTTGAAACCTGCGGTCATACGTCTGAGAGTCAGCCCCAGTTCTTCCGACAGAGATGCCAGCGCGGGGGCAAAATCCGGACGTACGATCAAAGACGCCAGCATCATCGCATCTTCACGCGCCCCTTCGGACGCTGCCGCGATCATCTGTGCAAAGCAATTCTCGTCCGCGCCAAGGCATGCACATCCAAGACCATGCCGGATCAGCGGGCGGCGGCCATGGGTGGCACATAGCGAGCATAAACGATCCAAAGTCAGCATTGCCGCACGCCCGCAATCCGCGCCCAGCGCGACTTGGAAATCGCTGGCAACGTCGGCACGACCGCCCTCGCCTTCGCTCCACATCCGCAGATACATAACGGCTCCCGCTTCGATGGGATCGAGATCGGCAAGGCGGCCAACCGCTGCACCGCCGCGCTTGAAAGGCGCGCTCATTTCGTCAGGATCAGTTTGCCTGCACGGGTGATGCGCAGGGTATAGAGTTGATCGCCAAGTTCTATATGGGCCAGGTTGCCGCCCTTGGTCAGATCCTCGGCCTTGTGCGCGGGAAGCATCGAGACAGCGTAACCTTGGGTTGGGGTCGGGTTCTGTACGTTCATCGGGACATCTCCAGAGCGTTTCGGCATGGTGCCATATCTATCGCGTTTCACTTGATTTGGCTGACCCCGAAAGGGTTGGCTTTCTGTTCCTGCCGCTTAATCTGATTATTTTAGTAAGGATTGTCAAGCATGGTTTTGAAACAGGCGATTGCCCCTCGGTACAGGGCGGGTTAGGTCTTGGGTCGGGCGATGAAGGGCAAGCAAACATGACCGCAGCAGTTGTATTCGATCTGGACGGAACGCTGGTGGACAGCCTGGGCGATCTGGCGGCGGCGGCCAACCGCACGCTGAACGACGTTGGGCATGATCCATTGGCGACGGATATCATCAAAGGATTCGTCGGCAACGGTTTACCCAAGCTGGTCGAACGCATGATCCGGCATTGCGGGCTGCCGCTGGATCGCCATGCGGAACTGACCCAACTGACCCTCAAACACTACAATTCCGCTGCAAGCGAAACGACCGTTCCCTACCCCGGCATCCCGGAGGCACTGGCCAAATTGCAGCAAATGGGATGCGTTCTGGGCGTCTGCACCAACAAACCCGAAACACCGGCGCGGCATGTGCTGGAGGCACTGAACCTGTCCCGGTTTTTCGACGCGGTTCTGGGTGGCGACAGCCTTTCGACGCGAAAACCGGATCCCAACCATCTGTTCGCAAGCTTCGATGCGCTTCAGGCGTCCGGCCCGCGTCTGTTCGTCGGCGACAGCGAAGTTGACGCGGAAACGGCTGCGCGTGCGAAGATCCCGTTTTTGCTGTTTACTGAAGGATACCGGAAGACGCCGGTCGCCGAAATTCCACACACCGTGGCCTATGGCGCATCACAAGATTTGCCCGCCCTCGTCGCCAAATTGGTCAAAAGCTGACACCGGCAACGATCCGCATGACCACTGACCCCAACTGCCATGGACCCCAAAAGTTAAGAGGGGCCGGCCGAGGGGGTGTGACCAGCCCCTCATCGGGGAAAGTTAGTACCGTGTGTGTTTGTGTGGTAAGTACGGTAAAATATGTTTACCCCTGTTTGTCGCGGCGCGAAATTGGGGGTTTCCCGTAGTTCCCCAAAAAACGCGAAAAATAAGGGATAAGTGGCGCTTTCCCGGCCCCGGTCATCTGCAAATTTTCGCATGCAAGACAGGCTTCCGGCCCGCAGCTTCACAGGGGTGATCTGCAGCCGATTGCAAGCCAAGGGTAACCCTAGGAAAACCTGCCAGAAATCACGCGACCCTGAAATTACCTGAACAGAAAGGTGCTCTGTCAATTGACCGCATGAACCCGCCGGTTCAGATCCCGGACAGCCTGTCAAATGCGTGTTTGTGATACTCAAGACCAAACGATTTGCGTCAAACGCTACTGAATTCCGCGTCTCAACGCGACATTCTCTGCCGATTCCGACGACCCCGACTGCGCCTTCCGAATCTCCCCTATACCTGACACGCGACGCTCATTCGGTTTTGGCAGCCTTCTGCGCGGCAGATGCTTGCGGGGTTGCGCTCAGGATATCAGACAGTCGGGCACCAACACCCTTTTCATCAGAACCCGGTGTATCTGCGGGCCGTTTTCACAGCACCCTGCCGCGCCGGAAAACCGGTTATTGGTAATTCTTCGCCTTGGACATTTTGCCGATACCGGGATTGAACGAGTTGGTCGGGTCGCAGCATTTGTAATGTGCCGCCAGGTCGGGCTTGGCCTTGTAAAGGTGCCCCACGTTATGTTCAGCAGGGTATTCCGCGCCGCGTTCGTCAAACAGTTTCAACATTGCGGCCTTCAGAGCTTTTGGGTCAGCTCCTTTTTTGACTATGTAGTCCTGATGCATCACGTGGCACATGAAGTGCCCGTAATAGAGTTTGTGAACCAACTGGTCTTCGATCTCAGGCGGCAGCTTCTCCAGCCAGTCCTGGTCGTTGCGGCGCAGTGCGACGTCCAGTGCGATGATATCTTCGACGTCGTCCGAATGGATCGCCATGTAACGCACCGCCGCGCCTGCCGCCGCAAACCGATGAAGGCCTGCGATTCTGGCCTCGCGCGCATCACATTCGAAAAATCCGCCATCCCGGCCACTCAGAAATCGCGGCAACCACTCAGCGGCCTCGGATACACCTTCATCCTTCATTTTCAGGATAAGGTGATGTTCGTATTTGTCGCGAAAATCCGTCATACGTTTGGGCAGGACACGTGGCCACAAAGCTATTGCTGCCTGCATGAAACGATCAGTGAAATTTCGCAAAAACGGAATGCGCCGCAGGCGGGCATCCACGGCGCCTTTCATCGCAAAGAACATCGGCAGACGGTCCGTGCCAAGCTTGTCGATCATCACGACCGTGTCCTTGCCATAGCGTGCTGCAATATCGAACGCTTCGCGATGCATGTATTCGGCCGAAACCGGCAGCGATTTGAACTCTGACAATATGTGGCGCCGCAGGTCCGCCAGATCGTCGGGATTGTTGGTGCCCATATAGAACACCTTCTCAACCTCGTTCTTGGGAAAGGTGTCAAGGCGCACCGCAAAAACGGCCAGCTTCCCGGCCGAACCCGAAGATTCGAAAAGCCTGGCCTTGTCCGCATTGAACCGCGCAGGCGTTTGCGCATTCACGTCCCGCACGATCTGTGCGTAGTCGCTGGCCGATGCGCGTTTGTTGGTTGCCCCGGGATTGCGTTCGAACCTGCCTGCATCGAGGTTTGCAAGGATCTCTTCCGGCGTGCTGCCCAGATCGATGCCCAGATGGTTGACCAGTTCCAATTCACCCTGTTCGGTGATTTGCGCATAGACGGAAAGTTCCGTGTAAACCGGACCGCGCTCTACCAGAGAACCGCCGGAATTGTTGCATACCCCACCCACGATCGACGCGCCGATGCAGGACGAACCGATCACCGAATGCGGCTCGCGTCCGAACGGGGCCAGCAGTTTTTCCAGCGCAAAAAGCGTGGCGCCCGGAAAGCTGACGATCTGCTCTGCGTCGTTCAAGGGCACCAGAGTATCCATCCGGCGCGTGTTGATCAGAACCACGTCACGGTCATAGGTGCCGGACGGCGTAGACCCTTCGGTCAGACCAGTATTGGCCGCCTGCATGATGACGATCTTGTCGGCTGCAACGCAGGCTTGCAGGATCTTCCATTGCTCCAGCAGGGTCCCCGGCTGAACGACGCACAGCGCCTCACCCTCGCCCGAGCGGAAACCGCGCCGAAAGCGCTCTGTCGCGCGCGCTCCGATCAGCACGTGACGCGTACCGACGATAGAGCGGAAATGTTTGATCAACGCGTCATTGGTCATATCGGCCCCCGTTTCGGGTTAGGGATTGCGGAAACGAATATTCTCGCGGCTGAGCTGGCCAACACTGGTGACACCCATCAGCTTCATGTCGCGCTCGATCTCGGCACGCATCAGCCCAAGGGCCCGTTCGACCCCAGCCTGCCCCGCGGCAGCCAGAGGATACAGGTAGTGCCGCCCGATACCCACCGCTTTGGCCCCGATCGACAGCGCCTTGAGCACATGGGTGCCACGCTGAATGCCGCTGTCCATCATCACGTCCAGTTTGTCGCCGACGGCATCGACAATCTCGGCCAGTTGATCGAACGGCGTGCGCGATCCGTCCAATTGTCGGCCACCGTGGTTCGACAGGATGATGCCGGTACAACCGATCTCAGCCGCGCGTTTGGCATCTTCGACGGTCATGATCCCCTTCAGGCAGAACTGACCATCCCAGTCGCGCACCATCTGCGCCACGTCATCCCAGTTCATCGACGGGTCGAGCATGTCGGTGAAATACCCGCCGATCGAGCTGGCCCCACCGCCCATATCCACATGTTCCTCAAGCTGAGGCAGCCGGAACTTTTCATGGGTGACATAGTTGATCCCCCACATCGGCTTGATCGCGAACTGGATCATGCCGCCCAGCGTCAAGCGGAACGGGATCGAGAACCCCGTGCGCAGATCACGCTCGCGGTTGCCGCCGGTGATGCTGTCGACGGTCAGCATCATGACCTCAACACCCGCCTCTTTGGCGCGCTGCATCATGGCGGCGTTCAACCCGCGATCCTTGTGAAAGTAGAATTGATAGACCTGCGGGTTTTTGTGTTTTTGGCGCAGCTCCTCCAGCGAGACGGTTCCCAGAGAGGAAACTCCGAACATGGTGCCGTATTTCTCGGCCGCCGCCGCGACCGCGCGCTCACCCTGATGGTGGAACAGGCGCTGCAACGCGGTGGGTGAGCAATAGACCGGCATGTCCAGTTTCTGCCCCATCACCGTGACGGACATGTCCACGTCCGAAACCCCGCGCAGGACCGAAGGCAACAGATCGCAGCGGTCGAACGCCTTAGTGTTTTCCCGATACGTCACCTCATCATCCGCGCCACCGTCGATATAGTTGAAGATCGGCCCCGGCAGCCGCTGTTTGGCCAGCCGCCGGAAGTCGTGGAAGTTATGACATTGGTTCAGACGCATCCGATAAGCTCCTTAATAGGCGACCGACGGCAACCAGGTGGCAAGGGTCGGCCACAGGAACACTAGCGCCAAACCGGTCAATTGCAGCAGGACAAATGGGATGATGCCCTTATAGATATGCGTCAGCTTGATCTCGGGCGGGCAAACACCTTTGAGATAGAACAAGGCAAAGCCAACGGGCGGCGTCAGGAAGCTGGTTTGCAGCGTCACAGCGACAAGGATCACGAACCAGACCAGCGCCGGTTCATCCAGTACGCCAAAGCCGGGGATGTCGATGCCCAGACCGTTCACGATGGGGCGCATCAGGGGCAGCACGATCAGCGTGATCTCGATCCAGTCCAGTACGAAGCCCAGCAGGAAGACGATGAACAGGATGAACAGAATTGTTCCGTTGGCACCAAAGCCGGTGGATTGCACCACATGTTCGATCAGTTCATCCCCGCCCAGTTCGCGCAGCACATAGGAAAACACAGTCGCACCAAGGAAGATCGCAA
This sequence comes from Ruegeria sp. HKCCD6119, assembly GCF_013110585.1. Lineage (NCBI taxonomy): Bacteria > Pseudomonadati > Pseudomonadota > Alphaproteobacteria > Rhodobacterales > Roseobacteraceae > Ruegeria > Ruegeria sp. HKCCD6119. Next base: position 85,196 of record NZ_WVQV01000002.1, read on the forward strand.
AGATATAGGCGGTGGTGTTGAAGGTCGACACCAGCACGTTCCACAGTTTGGCAAAGGTCAGCTTGCGATAGCCCAGCGCCAGCAAGGTCGCACCCAAGGCACCGATGCCGGACGCTTCGGTTGGTGTGGTCAGACCGGCAAAGATCGACCCCAGCACGGCAAGGATCAGCATCAGCGTAGGGATGACGGCAATGAGAACGTCCTTCACGGCTGCCCAGTCGGGGGCTTTCGCACCTTCAGGCACGGGAGCCGCGTCGCGTTTCACCAGAGCCAGAATAAAGATGTAGGTCAGGTACAAGGCGCCGATGATCACGCCCGGGAAAACCGCGGCCATGAACAGGTCTCCGACGGACAACGCCATCTGGTCGGCCATGATCACCAACATGATTGAGGGTGGGATCAGAATGCCCAAGGTCCCCGAGGCCGAAACCACGCCCGCAGCCAGCGTCGGCTGGTACTTCTGCTGCATCATCGACGGCAGCGACAGCACGCCCAGCAGTACAACCGAGGCACCAATGATGCCGGTCGAAGCCGCCAGAATGATCCCGATCAGGGTCACGGTGATGGCCAGTCCTCCGCGCACCGTCCCGAACAGGCGCTGCATCGAGGACATCAGACGCTCGGCCACTCCGGATTCGTCCAGCATCAGCCCCATGAAGATGAACATCGGCAGGGCAACCAGAACCGCGTTGGACATGGTCGCGTAGACCCGGTTCACCACCGCGCCAAGCGTCAGATAATCAAGCCCGGTAAAGGTGCTTTCCAACCCGGTCCACAGCATCAGATCGTTGTCGAACAGATAGGCCAGACCGCAATAGGCGACGCCGACACCGGCCAGCACCCACGCCACCGGGTAACCGGTGAACAAAAGCGCGATGAAGGTCAGGAACATCGCGATGACCAGCTTTTCCTCGGTCGTTTCGACCAGGAAGGTCAGGCCAACACAGACGGCTGCGAATACCGCCAGCACCAGAAGAACACGGCGCAGCGGCGCGCCTTCACGTTCCGAGGCCGGCCCGTAGATCAGCGCGTGCCCGTCATGGATCAACCGTGCCAACGCGGCCAGCGCCAACAGTACAAAGCTGATCGGAATGACCGCCTTGAAAGCCCAACGCGCAGGCAGGCCGGTTGGGCTGTCCGAGCGTTCGTTGACGCGGAAGCTTTCGTAGAAATAATCATAGCCCTGATCGACCATCAGATAGATGAACGGGGTCAGCAGGGTCAGGATGCCGATCACCTCGATGATCCGCTGCGCGCGGCGCGAAAGCTGCATATGCAGGACGTCCACACGCACATGGCTGTCGGTGATCAAGGCATACGAGATGCCGATCATCGTGACGATTCCATAGAAATGCCACTGGATCTCATCCAGTTTCGGGTAGTTCTGGCTGAACAGGTAGCGCAACGAGACCTGTGCGAAGATCGCGCCCATCAGCAGGACATTGGCCCACATGACGACATGACCCACAGCCTTGACCCCGGCGTCGATCGCGACGGCGATTTTCTGGCGGTCGGACTCGGGGTGTTCCAGGATGCCTTCATAGGCTTCGACTGGATCGTTGAGGTTCTTTTGGGTTGTCATGGTCATTCCTCGCTCAGCAACCCGGAATACGGGCAGTGAAAGGTTAGAAAGTCCGAAGATCGAAAAGCAGAGGCCGGAGCGGCGGATCGGGCCGCCCCGGCAACGTCAGTGAGGGAGAGATTACTGACGTGGGAGGAAGGCGTTCGTCTTCCAGAGGTTATAGCCGTCACGGAATTCGTTCATGTCGGCCAGAACCTTGGCAAAGAAGGCATCATTGGCGGCCTCTTCTGCGGCAACCTCTTCCCAGGTCGCGCGGAAGGTATCCAGCATCTCGGGCGACCACTGCTTGATGGTGACGCCGTTGTTTTCAACGTTGTCGATCAGGGCCGCGTGCTGGATGGCTTCGCCTTCGGCAAAGCTGTCCGCCATCGAAGCCTTGCAGGCGCTTTCGATGATTGCCTTGTGCTGATCGCTGGTTTCGTTCCAGACGTCCTTGTTGATCAGCAGTTCAAACACGGTCGCCTGCTGATGCCAGCCGGGGAAATAGTTGAACTTGACCAGCTTGTGGAAGCCCAGACGCGCGTCGATGGCAGGCATCGAAAACTCGGTCGCGTCAATCGCGCCTTTTTCCAATGCGGGGAAGATCTCACCACCTGGCAGTAGCGAGGTCGCTACACCCAGTTTCTGCATCACCTTGCCGCCCAGACCAAAGAAACGCATCTTCAGCCCGTTCAGGTCTTCGGGCGAATTGATCTCGGAAGCGAACCAGCCCGAGGTTTCCGGCGCGATGATGGCGCAGGGCAGTACTTTGACGTTGTAACCGGCCTGATCATACATCTCCTGATACAGGGTCATGCCGTTGCCATAATACAGCCAAGCCATGTATTCGCCCGCCTCGGGGCCGAACGGCACGGCCGAGAACAGCGGCGCAGCCGGGATTTTTCCGGCCCAGTAACCAGCCGTGGTGTAGCCCGAGTTGATCTTGCCGGTGGACACGGCGTCCAGAATTTCGAAGGGCGGCACCAGTTTTCCCGGCTCGTACACCTTCATCTTCATCGTGCCGCCGGACATCAGTTCCAGCTGATCAGCCACACGTGGAATAGGTGAACCCAGGCCCGGCAGTTCGGTCGAAAAGGCAATCGGTGTTTTCAGCAGCAGCTTGTCCGCCGCAACTGCGGGTGCCGCCAGCAGGCTGGCGGCCACGGCCAGGCTTGTCAGGGTCTTCTTCATGAAATCTCCTCCAGGTTTGGTCGGGTTTTCTCCGATCAGTGGCGCAGGCTCTTCCAGCGCCGCTCCGGTGGTAAACTAACTTTACCAACTCAAACCAGTCAATAACTTTGTTTACCACTTGCGCTAACCGAAACTGGAAGTTCGCCTTCGACAAGCCCTGCAAAATCCCGATGCGACTGCTTCAAAAAGCCAACAGATTCTCCAAAAATCATTCTTAAACAGACACGTAATTCACGTCCGGGAAGAACAGCCTCGCGCTTGAAATCTGAACGGATATGGTTATCTTTGTTTACCAGTTATTCTGGTTATTATAGCGTCACACGGGGCAGCATCTCATGAAAACCACGGCGATTTTTGAACCGGTTGGACACGAATCGCTGGCTGATGCGGTGGTTTCACAGGTCGAGGACCTGATCGCTTCGGGCATCCTGAAGCAGGGCCGGAAACTGCCCTCCGAGCGTGATCTGGCCGAGATGTTGCGCGTGTCGCGCCCGAAGCTGCGCGAGGCCCTTCAGGTGCTGGAGGAACGCGGGCTGGTCACAACGCAACACGGTGAGGGGACATTCGTCGCGGCCCTGACCGGACAAGCCATGATGCCCGCGCTTCTTGCTTTGTACGAACGCCACGAGCCGGCTTTCTTCGACTATCTTGAGTATCGTCGCGAGCAGGAAGGTTTCGCGGCCCGGCTTGCCGCACGTCGCGCCACCAAGGCAGACAAGGAACGGATTTCCGAGATCCTTGATGAAAACGAGCGTGCCTGGCAAGAGCAGGACGCCAAGGCTTCGCAAGAGGCGGACTTTGCGCTGCATTCCGCGATTGTGGATGCCAGCCAGAACGCGACCCTGATCCACATGATGGCGTCGATCTACGAACTCACCCGCAAGGGCGTTTTCTACAATCGTGACTTCCTGCGCACGATTGACGGGACCGGCGAAAAGCTGCTGCAACAACATCTCGAACTTGGTCGCGCGGTGATCGAAGGAGATGAAAAGCGGGCCGAAAAAGCGGCAAAGGACCACATCGACTTTGTTGAAGAATCTTTCAAACTCGGGATCGAGCAGAGGCGACGCGAAGCCATGGCCGAAAAGCGCCGGATACTGTCACGCTGACGGCTTTGTCACCCATTTGCCCTTCTGATTGCGGTGCCCCAGTCCCCGAGGTGGCCGCGAAAGGCACCTGTTTGGCGATTTGCGACCGGTTTCCAAACTTGCCCGATCCGGCTGTCAGATATCTTCTCCGGGCGGCTCCAGAAGGCCGCCTGGCTCCAACAAGGCCCGCTCGGACAGCCACGGGTTGAGCTCAAGCGCCTCGGACAGTGCTGAACGCGCGTCTTCCAAACGTCTCAACCCCATCAGGGACAAAGCCCGCCCACTTAGCGCACCGATATGGTTTGGCGACATTTCGATCGTGACATTCAGGTCGCGCAATGCCGCGTCAAAATCCTGCCTCAGGTAGTTTACAAAAGCCCGCTGATTGTAGCCTTCGGCGTAATCCGGGCAATATTCGACAAGTTGGTTGAAATCGTCCAATGCGCCCGACAAATCCCACGCCTCTCGTCGCGCCATTCCACGATCCAGCAGGGTCTGCGATCGGGCATCCGGCGCGTCTGTCCAAAGTTCCCACATTTTATTCGAGATGACCCGGGCGTCGCTTTGCGATTGCGCCTTTTGGACCTGCTTGATCAGCGCATCCACACCTTCGATATGATCCGGAGCCGCGGGGCATGTCTCGGCCATGGCCGAGCATGAACACGCGATCAGTAAAAACGTTGCAGCACAGGTTCGCATTACGAAACAAGGGTGGACCATAATTCCACCGCGTCAAGGCTGATGTTCAAAACCGCCCAGCATACCGGTTTCCTTCACGGCCTCCATCGCAACAAAAGTTGAAGTATTGGCGACATGCGGCAGAGACGAGATCTTCTCGGCCAATACACGGCGGTATTCCGACATCGTGGCGGTGCGCACTTTCAGAAGATAGTCAAAATTGGACGCGATCATATGCGCCTGCTCGACCTCGGCGGTTTTGCGGACGGCTGCGTTGAACTCGGCCAGCGCCTTTTCGCGGGTATCGGTCAAACGCACCTCGACAAACGCGACGTGATCCAGACCCAGCCGGATCGGATCCAGCATCGCCCGATACCCCTGGATCACTCCGCTCGCCTCAAGCCGTTTGAGCCGCGCTTGCGTCGGAGATTTCGACAGCCCGATCTCGCGCGCAAGATCGGCCACCGAGATACGGCCGTCCTCAGCCAGAATCCTCAGAATCGACCGGTCAAACCGATCAAGATCAGGAAAACTCATTTGAACTGTCCGCTGTTAAAAATTCAGATCATCCTCCTTCAAATATATCAAACTCAGTCCGTTGTCCTGATTTTTCCGCATTATATTATCGCAAAGACCGGAGGACATATGTCACACAGCCTGCGCACCCTCATCGATACTTCCACCTATGCCGATCAGTCGGCAGTTCTTGAGACACTGATCTCTCAGGCCAGCCTGACGGACACGGATCGCAGCGCCATCGGCGCCGCGGCTGCGCAGCTTGTGCGCGATATCCGGTCCAGCACCTCTCCGGGGTTGATGGAGGTGTTTCTGGCCGAATATGGCCTGTCCACCGACGAAGGCATCGCCCTGATGTGCCTGGCCGAGGCGTTGCTGCGTGTGCCGGATGCCGACACAATTGATGCGCTGATCGAAGACAAGATCGCGCCCTCCGATTGGGGCAAGCATCTGGGGCAATCCTCGTCCTCGCTGGTGAACGCCTCGACATGGGCACTGATGTTGACCGGAAAGGTGCTGGACGAGGGCAAGGCGTCTCCGGTCGGGGCGCTGCGCGGTGCGATCAAGCGGTTGGGCGAGCCGGTGATCCGCACTGCCGTGGCACGCGCGATGAAAGAGATGGGCCGGCAGTTCGTTCTGGGGGAAACCATTCAGTCCGCCATGGAACGCGCACGCGGGATGGAGGAGAAGGGCTATACCTATTCCTACGACATGCTGGGCGAAGCGGCCCGAACCGAAGCGGACGCGGCGCGCTATCACCTGTCCTATTCCCGCGCCATCTCGGCCATTGCCGAGGCCTGCACCCATGACGATATCCGCGCCAACCCGGGCATTTCGGTAAAACTGTCCGCCCTGCACCCCCGTTATGAGCTGGCACAGGAACAGCGTGTGATGGACGAGCTGGTGCCGCGGCTGCGGGCACTGGCACTGCTGGCCAAGGCGGCCGGAATGGGCCTGAACGTCGATGCAGAAGAGGCGGATCGCCTGTCGCTGTCGTTGCAGGTGATAGAGGCGGTGATGTCCGACCCGGCCCTTGCCGGCTGGTACGGGTTTGGCATCGTGGTTCAGGCCTATGGCCCGCGCGCAGGCCTGGTACTGGATACGCTGTATGGCATGGCCGAACGTCACGATCGCCAGATTATGGTGCGATTGGTCAAAGGCGCCTATTGGGATACCGAGATCAAACGCGCGCAGGTCGAAGGTGTGGATGGCTTTCCCGTCTTCACGCACAAGGCGGCAACCGACATCTCCTATATCGCCAATGCACGCAAACTGCTGGGCATGACCGATCGGATTTATCCGCAATTTGCCACGCACAACGCGCACACGGTCAGCGCCATCCTTCACATGGCCAAGGATCAACCGTTCGAGTTCCAGCGCCTGCACGGCATGGGCGAGACCTTGCATCAGATCGTGATGGACAAGCAGAACACCCGGTGCCGCATCTATGCACCTGTGGGGGCGCATCGCGACTTGCTGGCTTATCTGGTTCGGCGCCTGTTGGAGAACGGCGCGAATTCATCCTTCGTCAACCAGATTGTGGACGAAGATGTGCCACCGGAAGTGGTCGCCGCCGATCCGTTTGTTGCGGTCCGGACCCCTCCGCCCGCACTGCCGACCGGGCCGGAATTGTTCCAGCCTGAAAGACCGAATTCCAAGGGTTTTGACCTGCATCACACACCAACCCTGGATCAGATTGATGCGGCACGGGATCAGTTCCGCGCCCATCATTGGTATGCGCAACCCTTGCTGGCCGATGCGGCTAAACCCGATGCGGATGAGCCGGTGATCAATCCGGCACGGCCTCAGGACAAGCCCGGCGCGATGGCCCCAGCCAGCGCGGCGGATGTGGAAATGGCATTGGCCTCGGCCAACCCCTGGGATGCCCCCGCTGCCGAACGCGCCCGCATCCTCAATGCCGCAGCCGATCTTTACGAAGTGCATTATGGTGAGTTGTTTGCCCTGCTGGCGCGCGAGGCCGGGAAGTCGCTGCCCGATGCGGTGGCCGAACTGCGCGAGGCGGTGGATTTTCTGCGTTACTATGCAGCCAACATCCCCGATGCCGAACCCGCGGGGATTTTCACCTGCATCAGCCCGTGGAACTTCCCGCTGGCGATTTTCTCTGGGCAGATCTCTGCTGCGCTGGCAACCGGAAACGCGGTTCTGGCCAAGCCTGCGCCCCAGACGCCCCTGATCGCACATCGTGCCATTCAGCTTATGCACGAGGCGGGGGTACCACGCGATGTGCTGCAACTGTTGCCGGGTGGGCCTGCCGTGGGTGCGGCGCTGACGTCGGATCCGCGCATCTCGGGCGTGGCCTTCACTGGGTCAACAGCCACCGCGCTGAAAATCCGTGCGGCGATGGCCGGATCCATGCGCCCCGGTACGCCGCTGATCGCGGAAACCGGCGGTCTGAATGCGATGATCGTCGACAGCACCGCCCTTCCCGAACAAGCCGTGCAATCGATCATCGAAAGCGCCTTTCAGTCGGCGGGCCAGCGCTGTTCCGCCCTGCGCTGCCTGTATTTGCAGGAAGACATCGCCGATGACGTTCTGACCATGCTCAAAGGGGCGATGGATGCGCTGTCGGTCGACGACCCCTGGCTTTTGTCGACGGATTGCGGACCGGTGATCGACGAACAGGCCCGTCAGGGCATCGCCGAACATGTGACCAAGGCGCGCAACGAAGGGCGGGTGCTGAAGGAGCTTCCGTTGCCGCCCGAAGGCATCTTTGTTTCTCCGACGCTGATCGAGATCCCCGGCATCGCCGCGCTGGAACGCGAGGTGTTCGGCCCGGTGCTGCACGTCGCCCGGTTCAAATCGCAAGAGATCGACAAAATCATCGCCGATATCAACGCCACCGGATACGGCCTGACCTTCGGCCTGCACACCCGCATAGACGACCGCGTGCAGCATGTGACCGAGGCAATCCATGCGGGCAACATCTATGTAAACCGCAACCAGATCGGCGCCATCGTCGGGTCTCAGCCCTTTGGTGGCGAAGGATTGTCAGGCACCGGCCCCAAGGCGGGTGGGCCGAACTACATGATCCGGTTCTGCGCACCCGACCGTCAAAGCACGGCGGATACCTGGGGCGCCGTGGCTGATCTGCCTGCTGCACAAGGTCAACCTGTGCCGGTCAAAACCCGGTCCCTGCCCGGCCCGACCGGTGAATCGAACCGCCTGAGCGTGTATCCCCGTCCGCCTCTTCTTTGCTTGGGACCCGGAGAGGCCGCAGCGCGTGCGCAGGCCGATGCTGTATCTGCGCTGGGTGGCACCGCCATTCAGGCGACCGGGATGCTTGACCTGCACCGGTTGGAAAACCTGACCGGCATTTCGGGCGTGTTGTGGTGGGGAGACGAGGAAACAGCGGGGCAGATCGAACACCATCTGGCGCGCCGCGACGGCCCGATTCTGCCGCTTATTCCCGGCAAGCCCGACCGCGCGCGTGTTCTGGGTGAACGCCATGTCTGCGTGGACACGACCGCGGCGGGTGGAAACGCCGTGTTGTTGGGAGGTGCGGCATAAGCTTGCCTTGACGCTGGGCGCACAAAAGCCCAGCGTCACGGCATGTTTCCGATCCGCGACCATAACCCTTCGGGGCGCACACCTTATGTTGTCTATGCCTTGCTGGCGGCCAATATCCTGATCTTCCTCAGCTATGTGGGGATCATGAATGATGGGCCACGGATCGGCAGGCTGTTTTTCGACTACGCCATTATTCCGGCGCGGGTCAGCGACGGGTTCGGGCTGGAAACCCTGGTGACATCCATGTTCCTGCACGGGGGGTGGATGCACTTGGCCGGCAACATGCTGTTTCTGTGGATCTTCGGTGACAATCTGGAAGACGAGATGGGCCATCTGCCCTTCCTGCTGTTTTACATGGCGGCAGGAATCGGCGCGGGCCTGATTCACGTCATCACCGGGCCCGAATCCCAAGTTCCCACTGTTGGGGCCTCGGGCGCGATTGCGGGCGTGATGGGCGGGTATCTGCTGCTGTTCCCGAAAGCACGGGTGGATATCCTGCTGATCCTGATCGTCTATTTCAGGGTCTTTACCATCCCCGCCTTCATCATGCTGGGCGTCTGGCTGGCGATACAGTTCTTTGGCAGTGTCACCAGCAATCCAGACGAAGGCGGCATCGCCTATTGGGCCCATACCGGGGGATTTGCCGTTGGCCTGATCCTGTGCATCCCGCTGTGGCTGAGACGCGGCGGAATTCAGTTCTGGGATCGCACCCACGGACATCCGCCCCACCCGGAAGCGAGGTACAAGCTGTCACAATCCCGCATTCCGCGCGTTCCGCGCCGCTAAAGCCGGTTCAAAGGGCGCCTAGCCCCGGATCACCTTGGCGAACTGATCGAAGATCGGTTCGTTCGAACAGATCACTTCACCATCTTCCAGCACGTTGCCTTCAGGGTTAAGCGCCTGCACGAAGCCGCCAGCCTCTTTGACGATGATCACACCGGCAGCCAGATCCCACGCATTCAGGCGGCGTTCCCAAAAGCCTTCGTACCGGCCTGCGGCCACATATGCCATATCCAGCGCGGCGGCGCCCCAACGACGCACACCGGCGCAGGCGGGCATCAGACGCGCCAGATCCTGCAAAGTCGCAGGCAGATCCGAGCGGCCACCAAAGGGCAGACCGGTCGCGAAGACCGATTCAATCATGCGATGACGACCCGACACGCGAATACGGGTGTCGTTCATCCAAGCGCCCTCACCTTTTTCAGCAAAGAACATCTCGTCCTTGGCGGCGTCATAGATCACGCCGGCAACGATCTTGCCCTTGTGTTCCAGTGCTATGGAAATCGCCCAATGCGGCAGGCCGTGCAGGAAATTGGTGGTGCCGTCCAGCGGATCGACGATCCAGCGGCGGGTCGGATCCTCACCATCGATGGAGCCGCCCTCTTCGGCCAGCCAGCCATAGGTCGGTCGTGCGCCCAGCAGCTCTTCTTTCAGGATGGCTTCGGCGGCGATGTCGGCCTTCGAGACGAAATCACCGGCGCCTTTCATCGACACCTGCAGATTCTCGACTTCACGGAAATCCTTGACCAAAGAACGCCCCGCCTTGCGCGCGGCCTTGATCATGATGTTGAGATTTGCGCTGCCAACCATTGTCAAAAGGCTCCTGTTCGGTCAAACCGCGCGTATACTGCCGCAATGCGCCCTTGCCAAGAGGAATGATGCGCATAACAGACCCGCAGGAAACGCCGTTACTGGGATTGCAGCTTGCGCGCTTCTTCCCGGGCCAGTTTCACCAGTTCCTGCACAAAGGGTTTCTCCAGATCTTCCGAACGGATCGCGGCATAGAGACGCCGTGTAATGCCCTCTTTCGTCAGGGGTCTGGTGACGTAGTCCGAGTTGTATTTGACTTCGCGCACGACCCAATCCGGCAGCACTGAAATGCCCCGGTTCGATGCCACCAGCAGAAGGATGACGGCGGTCAGTTCCACCTGCCGGATCGTGGCAGGCTCAACCCGCGCCGGGATCAACAGCTGGCTGAACACATCCAGGCGGGTGCGTTCCACTGGATAGGTGATCAGGGTCTGGCCGCGAAAATCCTCGGCCTCGACATAGTCTTTCTTGGCCAGGGGATGGGTCGAAGCGGCCACAAACACCGCGTTATAATCAAAAAGTTCGACAAACTCGACACCCGGCAGGTCCTCGGGATCGGACGAGACCACCAGATCGACCTCTTCCTTCTGCAAGGCCGGAAGCGCGTCGAAGGCAAGACCAGGGCGGATATCGACATCCACGTCGCCCCAGGATTTCCTGAAGGATTCGAGCACCGGGAACAGCCATTCGAAACAAGCGTGGCATTCGATGGCTATATGCATCCGCCCCGTGCGCCCGTCCCGCAGCGAAGAAAACTCATTCTGGGCGGCTTCGACCTGCGGCAGTATCTGCTCGGCCAGGCGCAAAAGCCGCAAACCGGCAGCCGACAGTTTCATGGGTTTGGAGCGGCGCAGAAACAGCTCGACCCCGGCCTGATCCTCCAACCCTTTGATTTGATGGCTCAATGCGGACTGGGTGATGTTCAACTGATCCGCAGCGCGGGCCAGCCCGCCGCATTCATGGATCGCCTTGATGGTGCGCAGGTGCCGGAATTCAATATGCATTTCAAACAGCATTCATGTTGTTGTTGAGTAATATGAGTTTGTTTCACAATGCATGCCATGGCACAAGAGGCTCAGTTGATCCAGTGAGGCCACGATGTCCAAACCTGAAATTTCCTTCGAGTTCTTTCCGCCCAAAACTCTGGAAGCCTCTTTCCGCCTTTGGGACACGGTCCAGACATTGGCCCCTTTGGATCCCCGTTTTGTTTCCGTCACCTACGGCGCTGGTGGCACGACGCGTGAACTGACGCGCGACGCGGTTTCGACCCTGCACAAGTCATCGGGCCTGAACGTGGCCGCTCATCTGACCTGTGTCGATGCTTCGCGGCAGGAAACGCTGGAGATCGCAGACACCTTTGCCCGCGCCGGCGTGCAGGACATCGTCGCCCTGCGCGGCGACCCGCCAAAGGGTCAGGACAAGTTTGTGCCGCACCCCGACGGGTTTTCCAGTTCTGTTGAACTGATCGAGGCACTGGCCGAAACCGAAATGTTCAGCATTCGTGTCGGGGCCTATCCCGACACCCACCCCGAGGCTGCAAACATGGCTGCGGATGTGGACTGGCTGAAGGCCAAGCTGGACGCAGGTGCAGACGAAGCGCTGACGCAGTTCTTCTTCGAAGCCGAAACCTTTTTCCGGTTCCGCGATGCTTGCGCCAAGGCCGGCATCGACAAACCGATCGTGCCGGGCATCCTGCCGATCGAGAACTGGGCAGGCGCCCGCAACTTCGCCAAGCGCTGTGGCACGCATATTCCCCAGTGGGTCGAACAGGCGTTTGAAAAGGCGGTGCGCGATGGGCGTGAGGATCTGTTGGCCACGGCAATCTGCACAGAGCTGTGTTCAGACCTGATCGAAGGCGGCGTGGACAAGCTGCATTTCTATACCCTGAACCGTCCCGAATTGACGCGCGATGTCTGCTTCGCACTGGGCATTACACCGCGCGTTGAACTGGAAAACGTTGCCTGACTTTCAAAAAATCCAATGGTTCGCCCGGGTTACGTTTACGCCCGGGCGTTTGTCGTTTCGGAAGATGTGTACTGTTTCACAACCACGCCTATAAAACGGCGCCTTTGAGGGACAATTGAATCTCAACATCGCGATTGTTGTCACCAGCCCCGCAAATCATCCTTGAAAATTGACAAAACTATGACTGTGACCACACTGGTACTGTGTAGTTTGTAAAGAGTGTTTTGAGTATGGAACCTGTCGATAAAGTGCGGGCACGCGCGGATGCGTTGGCTGATCTGGGGTTGAGCCCCTGCGCCGGTTCCCAAGAGATCAGGGACGCATGGAGGCAGATCGCATTCCATTCACACCCCGATCACAAGGATGGGGACAGTTCCGGTTTTTCGCGCGCCAAGGCGGCTTATGATTTTCTGCGCAAAGAAGGTTTGGTTATGAAAGGTGGTGCCAGTTCCGGCCCTCCGCAACCGCGCCGACCCCGTTTGAAGAAGCGCATCATCGAACTTCCGCTGGAGGATATCGCCGCCTGCAAGGCGATGCTGAATCCCGACCAGAGGTTGCCGCAAATGCACGATGAAGCGGATGTTCAGGACAGATCTGATGCATGTGTCTCGGATCACATTCCCGACGCGGTCGGGTGTTACGGGCGGCATCTGACCTATTTTGTCACCACGCCCGTGCATCATGGGGCAAATCGCGTGGCCTTGCCGACGACCGTCCTGACCAACGCGCGCCACACCGAGGCTGAAATTTTGAGCTTTCAGTCAAAAGATACCGGCGCCGGAGAGGTCATCATCCCCGATACGATCCGCGAACGGAAATTTCCGGGGGCCAAGAGTGTGCGGATCAGGTTTGATGCCGATCAGGATATTCGGGATCAATTCTGGCTTGCGGGGTAACGGCCTCTGCCCGGCTGGACCAGCCGGGCTTGGGTCTTTTGATGCCGGATCAGTTCGAGACCGGGCCTTCCGACGTGAATTTCGGGATCACATTGGTCGAAGCGTCGCTTGGTTCGATACCGGGCCAGTTTCCTTCGGCAAGATTGATATTGCCTGGAATGTCTTCCTCGAAAAATCCGACAACCACGTCGGTGATGTTGAGATACAGCTTGTCATCCACGATCCGCCACAGGTTTGGATTTGCAGGAACCTTGCCACCACGCGACACGCCGTAAGCGCAGTGCCCATCATATTGCGGCGCGTAGTATGCTGGGTTTTCAAGGAATTTGTCGCGGTTTTCCTCGGTCGCAAATGCCCAGGTCGCACCGTTGTACTCGGCGGTGATGTTGGCATTTCCGCGCACACCTTCGGGCTGCGACTGGCCCACAGGCATCTGATCCAGGCTGCGATAGGCAACGACATCATAACCCGAAACAGCAAAACCTGTGCCGTCGATATATTGAGGGCCGGCAAAAGCCGGAACCGCCAGAGCTATGGCCGCAGCGAGTGTCAATGCAAAGCGTTTCATGTCGTTCATCCTTTTCGGGTCAACTAAATCCGTGATGCCTTGCGGCAGGTCTGACAGGACAATATGCGATTCCCAAGCGGTGCGTAGTCCCCCTAACGCCGCTGTGACCCGACACGAGAAAACGTGAGAGTTTGGAGGCGGATTGTTACAGAATACGCCAGTTGAGTGGGGTTGGACTCGGCGGTTTGCAATATTAGCTGTATGGCAGCCCTGACATAGGCAAGAAAGGCAAGAGATGAGCGACCAATCCTCGTATACCCCTCCAGCGGTCTGGACCTGGGACAGTAAAAGTGGCGGACAATTCGCCAACATCAACCGACCGATCGCCGGAGCGACCCATGAGAAGGACCTGCCGGTCGGACAGCATCCTCTTCAGCTTTACTCGCTCGCGACACCCAATGGCGTAAAAGTCACGGTGATGCTGGAAGAGCTGTTGGCACTTGGTCATGAAGGCGCTGAATACAACGCCTGGCTGATCAACATCGGAGAAGGCGATCAATTCAGCTCGGGCTTTGTCGAGGCCAACCCGAACTCGAAAATCCCCGCGCTTTGGGATCGGTCAGGTGACAAACCTGTTCGTGTTTTTGAAAGCGCCTCGATCCTGTTTCATCTGGCTGAAAAGTTCGGCGCGTTTCTGCCCGCATCCGGCCCCGAGCGGACCGAGGTGATGAACTGGGTGTTCTGGCAGATGGGCAGCGCGCCTTACCTGGGCGGTGGGTTCGGGCATTTCTACGCCTATGCACCCGAGAAATGGGAATACCCGATTAACCGTTTCGCCATGGAGACCAAGCGCCAACTGGATGTTCTGGATCGTGAACTGGCGGAAAAAACCTTCATCGCGGGCGAAGACTATTCAATCGCCGACATGGCGATTTGGCCCTGGTATGGCCAGTTGGTTCTGGGCCGCCTTTACAGCGCGGCAGAGTTCCTGGACGTGAAATCCTACAGGAACGTCATGCGATGGGCCAAGGCAATCGACGCGCGCCCGGCGGTTCAGCGCGGCCGCATGGTCAACCGCGCCTTTGGCGAGCCGCACACGCAGCTTCACGAACGCCACGACGCCAGCGATTTCGAAACCCGCACGCAGGACAAGCTGGAAGCGGCAGCGGAATAAACATATCTTAGGCGCTATGACACGCGGTGCAGCTTGCGCCGCGTGTTTGTGTTTGGATGGTTATTTCAGAATGGGTGGGTTGTCCGGATTGCTGCCGGGGGCTTCGCGGACCGCTTCGGCAATTTGCGGCTGGGGCAGATCAAACCGAAGGCCCACCTTGGCCAGAAGCGCGGCGGCGGCCTCGCTTGCGGTGAAAAACCCGACATCCATCGCGCCTGCCTCAATCCCGGAGAAGGTCAGCGCCTCGGACGCGGCCTTGGCCAAAGCGGGCTCGGCCCCCTCGATGGCATCGACAAATCCCAACAGATGGCCCTGCGCGCCCGATTTGGACTTGGTGGCAACCAGATAGGCCGCGCTTGCAAGTCCGCCTGCCGTCGCCAGTTTCGCATCCAGCGCGGTCAGCAGGGCCTGCGGCAGGCCGGCAGGGGGCAAAAACTCGGCAAGCTCTTCCTCGACCTTTTGCGGGCGGTGCTGCAACGTTTCAGCCAACCATTCCAGGGCTTCCGCCGGGACCAGCATCGAAGATGGCGCAGTCTCCAGGTTCAGACCAAGCCCGATGCCCTGCCCCGAAAGCATCCCCGAAAGCACCCGCCCCGACAGCGCCACATAAGGCACGGGCCGCCCGGCAAACTGCGCCAGCCGGTCCTCACGATCAAAGGCCAGAACAAAGCGCCCGTCAGCCACATCGAACAATTCGGGCGAGATATTCTCGTCCCGCGCTTCTTCGGTCAGCATCATAAACAGCTCGCTATCCGCAA
Source organism: Ruegeria sp. HKCCD6119 (assembly GCF_013110585.1). Lineage (NCBI taxonomy): Bacteria > Pseudomonadati > Pseudomonadota > Alphaproteobacteria > Rhodobacterales > Roseobacteraceae > Ruegeria > Ruegeria sp. HKCCD6119. The sequence continues at coordinate 100,649 of NZ_WVQV01000002.1, forward strand.
GCCGTTCGAAGAAACGCAGACGAGCGGCATCACTTGTCGGGTCCGCCTGCATCGCGGCATGCGCAGTGTCCAACGCCGTGGATTCAATCATTCAGCACCTCTTGGACCCGTGCACGCAAAACAGGCAGCAGTTCAGCCTCGAACCACGGGTTTTTCTTCAACCATGCCGTATTGCGCCAGGACGGGTGAGGCAAGGCAAAGACCCGCGGCGCATGGTCCCGCCAGTTGCGGACGGTGTCCGTCACCGACCCGCGCGCGCCAAGATGAAACTTGTGTGCATGACCTCCGACCAACACGGTCAGCGGCACACGCCCCAGGTCCTGCATCACCCGGTCATGCCAGGTCTTGCGGCAAATCGCAGGTGGCGGAAGATCAGCATTGCGCGCATCATACCCCGGAAAGCAGAACGCCATCGGTACAATCGAAACACGGTCGCGATCGTAAAAAACCGTCTCATCAATCCCCAGCCAGTGCCGCAGCCTGTCGCCGGACGGGTCGGTGAAGGGCCGCCCCGACTCGTGCACACGGGCGCCCGGTGCCTGCCCCGCGACAAGGATCGGTGTTCCGGGGCGGAACCAGACCACCGGGCGCGGCTCGTGTGCGGTTTTTGTTTGCGCGAACCTGTCGGCACACAAGCGGCAGGCGCGGATTTCCTGACGTAAAGCGTTCATATGATCGTGAAGGCCCCTGCCCATCCCGTCTGTTGTCGGCTGCCAAAACAGATAATAACGACCTGACGCGGCACCAAGTGACCGATAACCTTTGCTGCAACCAATCAGACATTCATGCGCGCATCCGGACCGCATTGATCATTTGTTTCATAATTCGACATAATGTAGCCAACATGGGCCGGTAAAAAATACCTTTTCTGGCCGCCCGCAAGTGCGACAACACGAACGAAACGAGCAGCAGACCCCGAATGCTAGAATTCGACAACGTCAGCAAATCCTTCTGGACCGGAACGCGCCGCAAGGTGATTCTGGATCGGGTCTCGTTTCGGGTCGAACTGGGCACCTCACTGGGCGTTCTGGCCCCGAACGGAACCGGAAAAACCACGTTGATCAACATGATGGCCGGCCTGGAGAAACCCGACGAAGGCGTGGTCCGCCGCGAATGCCGGGTGTCCTTTCCCATGGGGTTCACCGGTGGCGTGTCGGGAAAACTGTCAGCGCTTGAGAACGCGCGCTACATCGCCAAGATCTACGGTATGGACCCCGACTATATCGAGGCCTATTGCAAATGGCTCTGCGGTCTGGGCGAATATTTCGACCAGCCCCTTGCCACTTACTCCTCTGGGATGAGGGCGCGTTTCACCTTTTCTTTGATGCTCGCGCTGGACTTTGACATGTATCTCATCGACGAAGGGATGCCGGCGACAACAGATGTCGAATTCAACGAAAAGGCAGGGGCGATCCTGAAGGAAAGGTTGCGCACGACGACTTTGGTAATCGTATCGCACAGCCCGTCCGTGTTGGAGAAATTCGCCCAGAAAGCGGCCGTACTTCTGGACGGGCAATTGTATATGTTTGACTCCTTGGAAGAGGCAAAGCAGCTGTATGACTACGAAACCCAAGGTTAGAAAATACAACTGGCGCCGCAGACGCCAGACGGAAAACTCGGCCGAGGCGCGATCGGACGCCATCTCGCGTATTCGCAACGCGACGCAAGGCCCTGCGGCCGCCGACGAAGCACAGCCCGGGACGCAGCTGGACGACATCAAGCGCGAAGGCCTGACGGGCCGTCAATTGCGTATCGCACGACGTCTGGCGCAGAAACATGGTCTGGCCGCGACGTCGGACTATGACGCGGTGCGATTGCTGCGCAAAAAGGGCATCGACCCCTTCCAGCGCACCAATCTTCTGGACCTTGCCGCCGCAAGGCCATCGGACGAGGGTGACAACCCCAAGGACAGGATCAACGTTCAACTGCCGCAGTCCATGGGTGCCGAGAAAACAAATCTGCCCGGTCCCGAGCTCAGCCCGGTTGAGCGGCGCAATTTTGAAATTGGCCAAATCCAAAAAGACATCGCCCGTCGTCGCAAGCGTAAATTGTTTGGACTGTTTGCGCGTCTGGCGGCCTTTGTGTTCTTGCCGACCTTCATTGTCGGCTTCTATTTCTATCGCATCGCCACGCCGATGTATGCTAGCGATTCCGAATTCCTGATCCTGCAAGCGGATGGCGGACCGGGCAATATCGGCGGTCTGCTTGCCGGCACGCAATTCGCCACCACACAGGATTCGATCTCGGTTCAGTCCTTTCTGGAATCGAAAGAAGCTTTGCTGTTGCTGGACCGCGATGCCGGGTTTTCTGATGTTTTCAAGCAGGAATGGATCGACCCGATTCAAAGACTGGCGCCAGACGCCTCGCTTGAAAACGCCTATAAGCTGTTCAAACGCATGATTACCATCGGCTATGACCCGACCGAAGGGGTCATTCGGATGGAGGTTGCCGCCCCCGACGCGCAAACATCGACCGAATTTTCCGAGCGCCTGATTTCTTATGCCGAAGACCGGGTGAACGCCTTGTCCGGAAAAAAACGCGAAGACCAGATGCGCGACGCGCTGCAAAGTTTCGAAGCGGCGCAGGAAGCGCGCAGGCAGGCTCAGGAAGAGTTGATCGAGCTTCAGCTTCAGGGCGCTGTTCTTGACCCCGAAAACGTCATTGCCAGCCTGCGTGCCCGCATCAACGAAATTGAAATACTGGTTCAGGACAAAGAGCTTGAGCTCGCCGCGCTTCAGGACAACCTGCGCCCGAACAAGGCAAAAGTTGATGGCGTCAAGGCAGATATCACCCGTCTGGAAAAGGTTCTCAAAGAACTGAATGCCGAGATGCAGGATGCCTCGGACGGCGAAAACTCGCTGGCGCGGCTGAGCGTGCGTATCCAAATCGCGCAGGCGGACCTGGCGGCGCGTGACATGATGCTGCAAACGGCAATGCAGCAAATGGAATCGACCCGGTCAGAAGCCAACCGGCAGGTGCGCTATCTGACCGTCTCGGTCAACCCGGTTCCCAGTCAGGAACCCAGCTATCCGCGCAAGTTCGAAAATACGATTTTGGCATTCCTGTTGTTTGCTGGTATCTACCTGATGATCTCGCTTACCGCGTCGGTCCTTCGTGAACAGGTATCCTCATAAAACTCATGAAACATGTTAAAATCTCCGACCTGACAGTCGGCAACAACCTTCCACTGACCATCATAGCTGGGCCATGTCAGCTTGAAACGGCAGACCATGCGCAGATGATTGCGGGCAAGATGAAAGAAGCCTGCGATGCAGCCGGTGCGCAATATGTCTTCAAGGCGTCTTATGACAAGGCGAACCGGACATCTCTGTCGGGCAAGCGTGGCATGGGCATTGATGCGGGGCTGAAGGTACTGGATGACATCCGCAAAACGATGGGCATCCCGGTTCTGACCGATGTTCATACCGAAGCGCAATGCGCCATCGCAGCCGAGGCGGTGGACGTTCTGCAAATTCCGGCATTCCTGTGCCGTCAGACCGACATGCTGCTGGCGGCCGGTAACACCGGAAAAGCGGTCAATGTGAAAAAGGGGCAATTCCTTGCACCTTGGGAAATGACCAACATCGTCGACAAAATCGAAAGCACCGGGAATCAGAATATCCTGCTGACCGAACGTGGCACCTCATTTGGCTACAACACGCTGGTTGCCGATATGCGAGCGCTGCCCCAAATGGCGAAGACCGGGTATCCGGTGGTGATGGACGCCACCCATTCCGTGCAGCAACCCGGAGGCAAGGGCGGGTCTTCGGGCGGACAACGCGAATTTGCACCGGTGATGGCGCGCGCCGCGGTTTCTCTGGGTGTCGGGGCCGTGTTCATTGAAACCCATCAGGATCCGGACTCGGCCCCATCGGACGGGCCAAATATGATCCCGCTCGATCAGATGCCCCAACTTGTTGACACATTGATGCAATTTGATGCGCTTGCTAAAGAGAATCCGATTCAGATTTAACGATTGAGATTTCTTATGATCAAACCCCTCACCGAGGTAACACCCAACAGCTGGACCTTTCTGCGCGACGCGATGATCACGCCCACCGGGTTCCGTGAATACGATGCCCGTTGGAAATATCCTGAAGAGATCAACCTGCCCGGCATGACCGCGCTTGGGCTGGGACTTGGCACACAGATGCACAGGCGCGGGATAGAGCCTGTGATCGCGGTCGGAAACGACTATCGCGATTATTCACTGGCGATCAAAAATGCCCTGATGCTGGGCCTGATGCAGGCTGGTATCCGCGTCAAAGACATCGGCCCTGCGCTCAGCCCCATGGCCTATTTTGCGCAGTTCCATCTGGATGTGCCTGCGGTGGCCATGGTCACCGCCAGCCACAACCCGAACGGCTGGACCGGGGTCAAAATGGGTTTTGACCGCCCGCTGACCCATGGCCCGGATGAGATGTCGGAACTGCGTGACATCGTACTGAACGGCGAGGGCGTCGCGCGCGAAGGCGGCTCGTACGAGTTCGTCGATGGCGTCAAACAGGCCTATATCGACGACCTGGTCGGGGATTTCAAAATGTCCCGTCCACTGAAAGTGGTCTGCGCGACCGGGAATGGTACGGCTTCGGCCTTTGCGCCAGAGATTTTCGAACGGATCGGGGTTGAGGTCGTGCCCAGCCATAACCGGCTGGACTATACCTTCCCCAACTACAACCCGAACCCGGAAGCCATGGAGATGCTGCACGACATGGCCGCCACGGTGAAATCCAGCGGTGCCGATCTGGCGTTGGGGTTTGACGGTGACGGAGACCGCTGCGGCGTCGTCGATGATGAGGGTGAGGAGATTTTTGCCGACAAGGTTGGCGTCATCATGGCCCGCGACCTGGCCAAGCTTCACCCCGGATCGACCTTTGTTGCGGATGTGAAATCCACCGGTCTGTTCGCCAGCGACCCCGAGTTGCAGGCCCTGGGCGTCAAAGCCGATTACTGGAAGACCGGCCACAGCCACATGAAGCGCCGCGTCAAGGAAATCGGGGCACTGGCAGGGTTCGAAAAATCAGGCCACTACTTTTTGGCCGAACCGATCGGGCGTGGATACGACTGCGGGATGCGTGTCGCAGTCGAAATCTGCAAACTGATGGACCGCAACCCGGGCAAGAGCATGTCGGACCTGCGCAAGGCCCTGCCCAAGACCTGGTCCACGCCCACGATGTCACCCCACGCCGCCGATACCCAGAAATATGATATCCTTCAGCGGCTGGTCGACAAGCTGGTCGCCAAGGGAGATGCGGGCGAAACACTCGCAGGCCGCGCAATCAAAGAAGTGGTTACGGTGAACGGCGCACGTGTGATTCTGGACAACGGCAGCTGGGGTCTGGTGCGGGCTTCGTCCAATACCCCCAATCTGGTCGTCGTCTGTGAAAGCAGCGAAAGCGAGGCTGAGATGCGCGCCATCTTCGCGGACATTGACGCCGTCATCCGAACCGAGCCCGGTGTCGGCGATTACGACCAAACCATCTGAAAACAACTGCTTGGGGCATATCCCGATGCCCCAAGCACGATGGTTGCTCAGTCGCCGCCGAATAATTTGAGCAGACCTTTTTTTGCCTCTTCTTCAAGCTTGTTCTTGATGGCGTCTTCGATCTGGTCACTGTCGGTGATCGTCGTATCCAATTCGTTTCCGACCTTTTCAAAAACCTTCTGTTTGGCGTCGTCTTCCAGTTCTTTGACCTTCACATCCGCCGCCGCCTCGATCACCTTGGTCAGGTCCGGCTTGATCGACGGGTCGCTCCAGGGGCCTTTGATGCGAACGGGAACCGATATCCCCTGCCCGGAATTGGCCCGCAGCGCCACGGGCGTGAACAGATAGTCGATGTTGCGAGCCCCCAGATCCACGGTGCCGGTGCCATCTGCGCGGAAATTCTTCAGTGACATGAGCAGATCGCTGTTCGTCAACACGCCCTGGTCGATGGTGAAACTGGCCGTCAGGCTGTTGAACACGGTGGTTCCGCCTGATCCGGTACCCTGCCCCATCAATCGGTCCAGATCGAGCCCGGAAATCACTCCGGGACCGACATCCAGGTTTCCCTTGCCGCTGAGGGACCGCATGATCTGATCCTCTGACTGGCCGACACCCAGAAACTCAAACGCTCCCGCAGCGGTTCCCGACAGGCGTTTGACCCCGGCCATCGTGGTCAGTGCCTGTTTCAGATCGATCCCGGTGGCGGTCACGTTGCCGCCCACAGACAGACCGTTGCGGTTGTTGGCCACCACCTGACCGTGCAACTGACCCGCAAACAGCGTGGCCGGGTGCATTTCCAGAACGGCCCGCGACTGATCCAGCGACAGGGTCAGATCGCTTTTGCCGAACGTCATCCCGGACACGGCGATCGAGTTCGCCGTCAGGCGGATCTTACCATTCGCTAGCGCCAGAGCGGATGCGTCAATAGGGGCCGTCGACCACCCCTCAGGTGCAGGAGCGTTTGCCTGAGACGTGCCGCCTGAGGCAGAAGCAGTTTCGGAAATCCGCGACAGATCCAGATCACCGGCTTCCAGACGGGCCACGATACGCGGCGGGTCCGAAATGGTGATATCCGCCTCACCCACGAACCGGTTGTCATCCAATTGCGCAACCATGTTCCGCATGGAAACCCGCCCATCCTGCGTATACGTCATATGCGCTGAAATGTCGGCAGTCTCGCCCAATCCGGGCGGTACGGATGTGCCAGCCTGACCGAAGGCGGCAAGCATCCCTTCAGTGTCACGCGTTACGACCTTGGTGGTTCCATCCATTTCACCCGCAAGATTGACGCGCCCGTCAAATCCGATCTCTCCGCCCGGGGCCGTCAAAGCCAATTCCAGATCAGTCACTGACCCGGCGGCAAATGCCGGCAAGTCCGGGATTTTCAGGTCAACCTGAACCGCACCTCCGGGCACTGGCATGGCGGCCTCCATCACCAACGGGGCCGCCACCTCGGGCCAGCTCGCAGATAGTGTCACGCCCGAGAAATCCATCTGCGTCGAACCGTTTTCCACGTAAATCAGCCGTGCATTCGTCAGTTCCAGCTGATCCAGCGTGACCTGCCCCGAATGCTCAGCGGGCGTCGTGCCCCCGGTCGCGACCGCAGTTGTCGCGGTTGTCTGGGCGCTCAATTCCCAATTGCCGCGACCATCGGATCGTTCCAGCCGCAACACGGGATTGTCTGCAAAAACACGTTTGATCCGCAAATCCCCGTTCAACAGCCCGGCAGCGTCCACTCCGACAGCCAGGCTATCCGCGCTGAGCATCGGCTCCGGTCCGGCCCAGCTTGCGTTGCCGAAACGTACCGGCCCGGTTTCCATCCCGACCACCGGCCAGAAGGAAATGCGCACATCACCGGTCAGCGTCAGATCACGGCCGGTCTGGGCTTTGACCTGCTCGGCCAGAATCGCGGCAAGCTTTTCCCCCGGCATCAGCAACAGCGCGCCGATGATCAACGCGATCACGGCGACAACGATAAACAGGATGCGCATCAGCCATTTCATTTTCTGCTCTCCGCCTTTTGGCTTGTCATTGCCGTGATCATTCAAATCACGCATCACATTTGCAAGGGGAAGCTTTCCCGACTATATGCCGCGCATGACGACAAACCCTCCGAACCTCCGCCCCGACCTGGCGCCTTCTGCCCGGATCACCGAGACACCCCAATCGAACCAGCCAACCATCGGCATGGTGTCTTTGGGCTGCCCGAAGGCGTTGGTCGACAGTGAACGCATTCTGACCCGACTACGTGCCGAAGGATACGGCATTTCGCCAGATTATGCCGGGGCCGATGCCGTCATTGTGAACACCTGCGGGTTCCTCGACAGCGCCAAAGCGGAATCGCTGGACGCGATCGGAGAGGCGCTGGTGGAAAACGGCAAGGTCATCGTGACCGGCTGTTTGGGGGCCGAGCCGGATTACATTCGCGAGCATCACCCTCGCATCATGGCTGTCACAGGCCCACACCAATACGAGCAGGTGCTGGATGCGGTGCACGCCGCCGTGCCCCCCGATCCTGATCCGTTCGTGGACCTGTTGCCCGCCAGCAGTGTGCAGTTGACGCCGCGCCACTACAGCTATCTGAAAATTTCCGAGGGCTGCAACCACAAGTGCAAGTTCTGCATCATCCCCGACATGCGCGGAAAACTGGCCAGTCGCCCGGCGCATGCGGTTCTGCGCGAGGCGGAAAAACTGGTGCAAAACGGCGTGCGCGAATTGCTGGTCATCAGCCAGGACACTTCGGCCTATGGGCTGGACCGGAAATACGACATCAACCCGTGGAAAGACGGTGAAGTGCGCAGCCATATCACCGATCTGGCGCGCGAGCTGGGGCAGCTCGATGCCTGGGTGCGGCTGCACTATGTGTACCCTTATCCGCATGTGCGGGACCTGATCCCACTGATGGCGGATGCCGGGTGCAACGTGCTGCCTTATCTGGATATCCCGTTTCAACACGCCCACCCGGATGTGCTAAAACGCATGGCCCGCCCGGCCGCGTCGGCCAGAACGTTGGATGAAATCAAGGCCTGGCGCGCGATCTGCCCGGATATCACCCTGCGGTCGACCTTTATCGTCGGCTATCCGGGTGAGACGGAGTCGGAATTCCAGACCCTGCTGGACTGGATGGACGAGGCTCAACTGGATCGGGTCGGGTGTTTTCAGTATGAAAACGTCGATGGCGCGCGGTCAAATGACCTGCCCGATCACGTTCCGGCCGAAATCAAGCAAGAACGCTGGGATCGCTTCATGGAAAAGGCACAGGCGATCTCGGAGGCCAAGTTGCGGGCGAAGGTCGGACAGACGCTTGAGGTGATCGTGGACGAGGTCGACGACGAGGCCGCCACCTGCCGCACCAAAGCAGACGCGCCCGAGATCGACGGTAACCTGTTCATCGATGAGGGGTTCGAAAACCTCAGGCCCGGTGACATCGTCACGGTCGAAGTGGACGAGGCCGGAGAATACGATTTGTGGGGCAAACCCGTCTAAGGTCTGACACCGCGTCGAGCACACGGCATATGGGCAAAGCGTGAACCGAGTTTATTGGCCGAACACGCGGTCAGACCCGATCTTGGACTGAAAGCCAATCATGGAGGTTTTCATGTCTAGTATCTTCAAGCTTGGCCTGAATTGCGTGGTTTTCCTGATGGCCGCGCATTTCGTGGCCACTCCCGGTTACGCCCAGCCTACACAGGTCGGCTCTGCCGGATTCATTACGGTTGGCGGCAAACACCTGAGCTTTCAGAAAAACGGCCATCACAAGATAAACTGGTATTACGTGGCCCCGAAGGCCAGGTCACATGCCAAGCGGCCCAAGGCGCATATCAAAAAGCCGGCCCCGGTTTATCGATACACCGCCCCCAAACGGCGTGTCATCGGGCATATCCCCTACGGGTCGGTCAAGCGACAGAAATTCAAGTCATTCAAGTTCAAGCATACCTACGGCTTCAAAAGGCACTAAACAGGGTTCACGCAACGCGAAGAACGCAACCTGTCCGATAGCCGAGAAATCGCAGGCAAGAAAAAACCGCCACAACTGGTGGCGGTTTTTCCCGAAAGCGTACAGGCGGTCCGGGTCCGGGCCGCCTGCGAATGGCTTACTGAGTGATTGGGTCACAGACCGTTTGGCCAGCCTCGGTTGTGGCCAATTGATAACCACCTGGACAGCTGGGTGTGCCGGCTTTGTCATAGCTGGGCTGAACGTAAACAGGTGTCGGTTCTTCCTGCTGCGCACAGGCAGTCAGGATCAGTGCAAATGCGCCAACGGCAGCGAGTTTCAGTTTCATGTCCGTCAATCCTTTATTACTTTTCTGATATTGCCCAGCTTTTCGGGGCCAGGTTAAGAATACGGGCTGAACGACAATCTGGCAACTGAATCGATCACGTCTTCGTGAGTCACAGCGAATCCATGCCAATCCAATGGCGCAATGACGTTCTTTGAGGCGTAAAACCTATCCTTCTGACTCCGGCGCCCTAAACTGTTGCAGCGAATTCATCCAAAGACGGAGAAGCCATATGTCAAACGCACCCATCATTGCCCGAAAATCGCCTTTTCCGGTCGAGGTCGTCGAAGGGAAAACCTATTTCTGGTGCGCCTGCGGCAAATCCAGCCGCCAGCCGTTTTGCGACGGATCGCACAAAGGCACCGGGTTAGAGCCTGTGAAATATACTGCGGAAAACAGCAAAAAGGTCTTCTTTTGTGGGTGCAAGCAAAGCTCGAAACCGCCTTTGTGCGACGGAACGCACAACGGGCTTTGATCAGGTTTTCAGCCCATTCAGTATCTCGGCATTGGGGCAAAAATCCGGGGCAGTGGTCGCTGTGCCCTGTTGCCGGGCAAGCCAAAACTCGCATTGTACGTCACATCCGGCAGCACGGCACCGCGTGACAAGCTCGGCGTATTTTTCAGGTGAAAGACGTCCTTCGGCCATCGCTTCGGTCATTGAAATGCCCATACAGCGTGACACCGAGCGCGTAAGCCAAAAGTGCTTTTCGATTTCCCCCAACGTGACCTGAGACATCAAGCGTTCTCCACCTGCTTGGTTTTGAGGGCAGTAAAGTACTTGCGATTCGGGCATGTCGTCGGTGCCTGTTCAACCTGCTCGCGCCGTTCCAACCATTCCGGGCAGTCCCTGGCCCAGGAACAGCCGCGACACTGCTGCACGATTTCAGCCCATTCTTGCTGTTTCAGATGACCTTTCCGATAGGCCGCAGCCAAATCGGTTCCGGTTGTTTGCCCCATACGCAACACCAAGCGCAGATGGGTCATGATTTCGCCCAGATGTGTCATGGCAGACCTTTGTGTCAAGGCAGGAGATTGTGAAGCAATTCCTGATTTCGGCAGTATTCGGGCGTCCGCCGGGCAGATCCGGGATTGTTCAGCAAACTCTTGCAGTGATCTGGGTTCGGGCAGTCGGTACAGCGCAAAACAGCATCAGAAATCTGGTCCACGGAAACGGACCCGTCAATGGCGGCTTCCTCAAGATCAATGTCCAGCATTCTGGCCATATCGTCCACCAATCCGGCATGCAGCCGCAGGGTCTCGTGGGAGGGCATGCTGTTTCCTTTCGCTTTCACGCTGTGTCCAAAGGGTAGCGCATCTGCGAAGGCAAACTTTGACTCAGGTCAAGATTGGACGCCGATGTGATCCAGATAGGCTCGCGTGGCATCCTGAACACGGCGAAAGCGGTCCCCGCCCAGTTTCTTGCCGCCATACCAGCGCGTCACGATTATTACGTGATTTTTCAGCCCGGCGCGTTCGATCATCCGAAGGATCACCATGCCCGCGCCGCTTTCCCCATCATCAGCTTTCAACGCGCCGGTCGGCAAAGCCGCAGCCCAGGTGTTGTGGGTGGCCTTGGCATAGCTCTTGTCGGATTTCAAATCGTTCAGAACGGCATCGATTTCAGCCCGCGTCGTGACCTGCGCCCCGGACACCGCGTATTTCGAGCCGCGATCCGTCATGACAACACCCAAGCATGTAAGTTCGGTCATTGGGACAAACCCAATTGCTCTGCTGTTTCCCGCACGATCTGCACACGTTGTGCATTTGGTGGGTGGGTTCCCAAAAACCTGTCACCAGGATCCGGGATGCGATCAAAGAATCTTGCCCCGACCAACGGATTGTATCCCGCATTATACGTGATGATGGTTCCCAACTGGTCTGCCTCCAGCTCAAAGTCTTTCACATAAGCCTGAACGCCAACCTGGGCGCCCAGCTTTTGTGCCTCTTCAATGGCGGCGGCATCCCCGCCGCGCAACTCTGCCACCCGCCCGAACTCAGCCGCACTGGCGCTGGCGATTTCACTCTGCCTGCCGATATGCCCCAACACGTGGTGAGCTGCTTCATGCCCCATGACAAACGCCAGTTCATCCGCGTTCTGGGTGGATTCGATCATCGAGCGGGTGAATATGATCACCGGCTGCTTGTTTTCGTCCAGCGTCTGGAATGCATTGACCGAAGCCTGAGGGTTCAGGTCGACAAGAATCCGAAAGTCGCAATTCTGCCCGGTCGTCTGTTTCAGACACTGGCTGCGGGCTTCCGCTCCAACAGCGCGACTGACCTCTCGGAAGGTTTGCACCATCGGTTCGGCCTCTGGCTCGTCCCCCAGCCATTCCTCGGCGGGTTGGACGCGCAAGGCCCCCCCTCCACATGCCGCAAGCAGCAGGGACAGCAATAAAACAAACCATCTGTGCATGTCATATCCTTTGAGACCGAATGGCCGTGATTTCAACATAGTACGCCCGTGCCGGCGAAACCACACCACCGGTTCAACGAACGGCTTGCATTGCGCCCCAGCGGCTTGCACTCTGGCCTCATGTTTACGATTGAGCATGAATTCGACTCGACGGTCATTACGCTTGTGGACGAAGGTGAACAACCTTTGCAGGAAGATGTGGTGATCAACAATTTCGCGGAATGCGTCACGCTGGAACAACTTGATCCCCGCACCGATCAAATACAGAAGATCACGTTGTCACCCGAGCAGGTGCGGGATCTGGCGGCCGCGCTGGATCTGCCCGAAGGTGTTTATCAAATTCGCGAAACCGGACCTCAGGGGTCATAGGAAAACAGCTTGATCCGTGCGGCTGGCCCCTGCTTCAGCGTCAGGGTCGAGGGCGCGACGCCAAGACATTCTGCAAGCAGCAACTGCACGGCCCTGTTGGCCTTGCCGTTTTCCGGCGGGGCCGTAACGGATACCTTGATCTGCCCGTCTTCGACGCTCACCCGATCGCGGGCCGCCTTGGGCGTCACCTTCAGTTTGAACACGGCCCCGGCCTGCGCCATTGCGCTGAGATCCGGCAGATCGCGCAGTTTGGTTTTCGCCATTGTCTCCTCTTTTTTCTCAAAGTCTTGCACGAAGCACGTCGTAATGAAATTGATCCACGCAATCCATTGGCGTGCCCTTGAAACGGGCAGAATACCGACCAAGATACAGAGTCCCGATGTAAAGGAAGTTAACATATGTCCCTGAAAAACCCCGCTGCTCTGGTGTTTTTGCAGTCGCGCCGGTCCCGGCCGGCCAAGACACTGGTTGCTCCGGCCCCAACCCGGAAAGAGTTGCTGCCGTTGCTGACGGCCGCAGCCCGCAGCCCTGATCACGGCAAACTGGAGCCCTGGCGATTTATCGTTCTGGAAAAGGGCGCCATGTCACGCCTGGCGACCCTGACCGAGGCCTGCGGACAAAGGCTGAACAAGAGCCCGGAAGACATCGCCAAAGCGCGCAGCCAGTTCGATATGGGGCATCTGGCCGTCGCGGTCATCGAGGTTCGCAAACAATCCGAAAAGATTCCGGCCATCGAACAATCCTACTCTGCTGGCGCGGTCTGTCTGGCGCTGCTGAATGCCGCGCTGGCTGCGGGCTGGGGCGCCAATTGGCTGTCGGGTTGGCAAACACATGATCGCGAATTCTGTGTCGATGCTTTCGGGCTTGCCGAAAACGAACGCGTGGCCGGTTTGATTCATATCGCCACCGAGGGAGCGACCCCGCCGGAACGCCCGCGGCCCAACGTGGCCGCGTTGACAGAGTGGGTTTCGGAATGATCATCCTGAACGCCTTTTTCAGCGCACTTGGCCAGACCGGAGACCCCAGGTTTCGCGCCGTATTGCTGCGCGGCGTGGGCCTGACCATTCTGCTGCTGGTTCTGGCCTGTGCAGGTGCGATTTGGTTGATCAACTGGCTGTCCGGCAGCGAAATCTCACTGCCGTTTGTGGGAGCTGTGCCGTGGCTGAACGACGTTCTGAACTATTCCGGTATCGTGCTCGTTCTGATCCTGCCCGTTTTCCTGATGGTGCCGGTCGCGTCGGCCATCACCTCGATCTTTCTGGACGAGGTGGCCCAGGCGGTTGAGGACAAACATTTTCCGACATTGCCGCCCGCACGGCGCATCCCGGTGTCAGAGGCGCTTATGGACGGTCTCAGCTTCCTTGGCCTTCTGATTGTGGCAAACCTGCTGGCGCTGATCCTCTATGCGATTTTCACCCCGCTTGCGCCTTTCATCTTCTGGGCGATGAACGGATTTTTGCTGGGGCGTGAATATTTTACCCTTGCCGCGATGCGAAGGATCGGGCGCGACGGCGCGCGCAAACTGCGGGCCAAACATTCAACGACGATCTGGGTGGCGGGCACACTGATGGCCATTCCGCTTTCAGTGCCGCTGGTGAACCTCGTGATCCCGATCATCGGGGCCGCCACGTTCACCCATATCTATCATGCCTTGTCAGGCCAAAAGGCCTGACGGGGATTACCTTGGCTCCAACTGGTTCAGCCAATCGAAATCCCGCACCGAGATCACGCCCGACAGGATGATCCCGGCGATGATCGCCCACAGAACCACAGAGATACCGGTGGTGATCCACATCTTTCTTTTCATGTGATGCACTTCCGGCGCGCCCGCATGCGTGCCGGGAACGATGTCGCCCAGATCGCCCTGGGTTTTGATGCGAATGGGCAGCACCACCAATAACGTCATGAACCAGATGACGGCGAACAACACCAGCGCGGCAGTAATGGTCATTTCAGGCCCTCCGGGGCTGGGGGGTTATACCTGCTCCAGCTCGACCAGGCAGCCGTTGAAATCCTTGGGGTGCAGAAACAGAACCGGTTTGCCATGCGCACCGATCTTGGGCTCACCTGATCCCAGAACCCGGGCTCCGGTCGCTTTCAGATGATCACGGGCCGCGATGATATCCTCGACCTCGTAACATACATGGTGGATGCCGCCGGCCGGGTTCTTTTCCAAGAACCCGTTGATCGGGCTGTCGTCACCCAGTGGATACAGAAGTTCGATCTTGGTGTTGGGCAGTTCGATGAACACGACCGTGACACCATGATCCGGCTCGTCCTGCGGCGCGCCGACTTTGGCGCCCAGCGCGTTGCGGTATTGCTCAGACGCCGCCTCAAGATCCGGTACGGCGATGGCGACGTGGTTCAGACGTCCAATCATGTCTCACTCCTGCTGTCCTGCGTTGCATGGGTTATGGGGGCTGATCCGCCAAAGGACAAGTGCGCCAAATCGCGCGTTAACGTCGTGTTAGCCAGAAGTTCCTAGCGTGAAGCATCTGCTGCATAGGAGAGCTGCCATGGACGATTCGGGCCTACTTGCCACCACCGCCGCCGCGCCTACCGCGACTCGACCCTTGCTGGGTCAGACCATATTGGTTGTCGAAGACAGCCGGTACGCTTGCGATGCCATCCGCCTGATGTGCCTGCACAGCGGCGCGCGCATTCGCCGTGCGGATTGCCTGAAATCGGCCCGAAGGCACCTACAGATCTATCGGCCTTCGGTTATCCTGGTCGATATGGGCCTGCCGGACGGTTCCGGCGCCGACCTGATCGCCGAATTGGCCGAGGCCACGCCCCGTATCAGTGTCATCATGGGCCTTTCGGGCGATGACGGCAGCGAAGACATGGCTCTTGCGGCCGGCGCGGATGGTTTTTTGTCCAAGCCGCTAAAATCAATGTCCCATTTTCAGAAATCCATTCTGGAACGCCTGCCAGAGGACCGGCGCCCCAGCGGGCTTCATGCCGTGCGCGATGAAATCATCCGCCCGGACCCTCTGGCCTATCAGGACGACATGGCCCATATCGCCGATGTGCTCGCAGGTCCCAACGATCACCGTACATTGGACTACGCCGCACAGTTCCTGCACGGCGTCGCGCGCGAAGCAAATGACAGGCCCTTGGCGGAAGCAGCGCGAAAGCTGGCATTGTCACGCGCGAATGGGACGCCGATCATGGCGCAGGCGGCGCAGGTTGCCGGGATGGTGCAGAACCGACTGGAACAGCGAGAGGCGATTTGAAATGGTGACAGCGTATTTCATCACTGCAACCCTTTTGTGCATCTGGCTGTACCGCCAAACACGGCAGGCCGCGCGTTCCATCCGCGTCAACCGAACCAATCTGAAAGACCCGCTGGACTGACACAGACTGCCTGCGTGCAAAAAAACCGCCCGCGACAAGCGGGCGGTTTTTTTACTGGTCCTGAGGGATAATGCGAAGACCCAGCTCCATCAACTGATCCGAGGTCGGGTCCGAAGGTGCGTCCATCATCAGATCTTCGGCTCGCTGGTTCATCGGGAACATCATGACTTCGCGGATATTGGCCTCATCTGCCAACAGCATCACGATCCGGTCGATACCAGCCGCGCATCCACCGTGTGGCGGGGCGCCGTAGTGGAAGGCATTGAACAGGGCACCAAAGCGGGATTTCACTTCATCCTCGCCATAGCCCGCCAGTTCAAAGGCCTTCAGCATGATTTCCGGCTTGTGGTTCCGGATCGCGCCTGAAACCAGCTCGTACCCGTTGCACGCCAGATCATACTGGTAGCCGCGCACATCCAGCGGGTTGCCCTGCAACGCCTCCATACCGCCCTGCGGCATCGAAAACGGGTTGTGTTCGAAATCGATCGCGCCGGTTTCCTCGTCTTGCTCATAGATCGGGAAATCGACGATCCAGGCAAAGGCAAAACGGTCTTTTTCGGTCAGGTTCAATTCCTCACCGATCACGTCACGCGCCTTGCCGGCAACCTTTTCAAAGGCTTTTGGCTTGCCGCCCAGGAAAAACGCCGCATCGCCAACGCCCAGACCCAGTTGCTGACGGATTGCCTCGGTGCGCTCGGGGCCGATGTTCTTGGCCAGCGGTCCCGCAGCCTCCATCCCCTGACCCTGATCGCGCCAGAAGATATAGCCCATGCCCGGCAGACCTTCCTTCTGGGCAAAGGTGTTCATGCGATCGCAGAACTTGCGGCTGCCGCCGCCCGGCGCGGGGATCGCGCGGATCTCGGTGCCTTCCTGTTCAAGCAGCTTGGCGAAGATCGCGAAACCGGAACCGCGGAAGTGGTCGGATACAACCTGCATCTTGATGGGGTTCCGCAGGTCCGGCTTGTCGGTGCCGTACCACAGCGCCGCGTCCTTGTACGAGATCTGCGGCCAGTGCTGATCGACCTTGCGGCCACCGCCAAACTCTTCGAACACGCCGGTCAGAACGGGCTGGATCGTGTCGAACACGTCCTGCTGTTCAACAAAGGACATCTCGAGGTCGAGCTGATAGAAATCGGTGGGCGAGCGGTCGGCGCGCGGGTCTTCGTCACGGAAGCATGGTGCAATCTGGAAGTATTTGTCGAAGCCCGACACCATGATCAGCTGTTTGAACTGCTGAGGTGCCTGTGGCAGCGCGTAGAATTTGCCCGGGTGCAGACGCGACGGCACTAGGAAGTCACGCGCGCCTTCGGGCGACGAGGCGGTGATGATCGGCGTCTGATACTCGCGAAAGCCCTGATCCCACATACGCTTGCGCATGGAGGCTACCACGTCCGAGCGCAGGGTCATGTTCCGCTGCATCGCCTCGCGGCGCAGGTCCAGATAGCGATAGCGCAGACGCGTTTCCTCGGGGTATTCCTGATCGCCGAAGACCATCAGCGGCAATTCGTCGGCGGCCCCCAGAACTTCCAGTTCGCGCACGTAAACCTCGATCTCGCCGGTGGGCAGTTTCGGGTTCACCAAGTCCGGGTCACGGGCTTTGACGGTGCCGTCGATACGGATGCACCATTCGGACCGCACCTTTTCCAGCTCGGCAAAGGCGGCGCTGTCGCCGTCGCACAAGATCTGGGTTACACCGAAATGGTCGCGGAGATCGATGAACAGCACGCCCCCATGATCTCGAACCCGATGCACCCAACCGGACAGGCGAACGGTTTCTCCGACATTGGCGGCGGTCAAGGCGGCGCAGGTGTGGCTGCGATAGGCGTGCATGGAATATCCCTTCGGGCGCAGAATTAGTCGCGCCGATACACCCTGTCAGCCCCGGAAAGTCAAGGCGGGTTGCCCCTTCAAAACGGCCTTTGCACATTGCCCGAGTAGAAATATACGCCCAGCCCCACCGCAAAAATGATATTGCCCGCAATCGCGTGCAGCAACACCGCATAGAAGAATGACCCTCGCTGCCGGTAGGCCCATGTGAACAGCAGGCCGCCGGCGAATGTCATCAGCGCGACGATCCAGCTCCAGTACATCAGGTGCGCGAACGAGAATATGGCCGCGTTCAGCAGATAGGCCGCACGCCCATCCGGAAGGATCGCGTGATAGCGGCGAAAAAACAGAGGACGGAACAGCAGCTCTTGCGGCAGCGCTGACAAAAGTGGGTAGCCGACCCAGATGAAGGCCAGCATTTCGGGGCGCTGCACAAGCAGGAAGAACGCGGCATCCGGGCGCGTGATCTGAATCAGACCAACACAAAAGGCAGCCACGATGGCAGAGAACAAAGCCACCTCGCGCAGGGTCCAGTTGGCCCAGTCATAACGAAGTTCGGCCCATTGAAACCCGGGCGTCCGGTGCAATAGCACGATACCAAGCCCGGTCAGCGCAAAAAGCGCCGGAAACATCCAGTTCGGAGGGAAAAGAACAGCGATCAGCAGCGGCAAGCCAATATAGAACAGGCCAAATTCCAGCCGCAGCTGTCGCAATGCAACCGGCGGTCCGATCATCATGCTGTTTTTTGTCACCCGTCTATCAGCTCCACCTCGATCAGTCCGCGCAGTGAATTTCCGATCCGCACAGTTTGCGCATTTTTCAGGTCGGTCAAGGTCAGCACAGCTTCGGTGACCGCTTTGTTGTCCAGCAGTTCTTCGCGCAGTATCCCCGGCAAGAGCCCACAGGACAGAGCGGGCGTCAGAACCCGGCCATCAGGCATTTCCAGAAACAGGTTCGTAATTGTGCCTTCACAAAGCTCATCCAGTTCATTCAGAAACAACAGTTCGTCCACCCCCTCGGGCAGCGCTGCGCGCGCGGCATCATAGAGCGCACGGCGCGTGGTCTTGTGACGCAACCACAGGTCATTCGAAGCCAGACGCTGATCCGACAGAGCGACGCGCCAGATTCTGGGATTGTCCACCAGTTCGCCGGTCGACAGATCGAACGATCCCGACACATCCAGCGTAAGGCGGCAACGCAGCGGGGTGTCACAAGCAGCGCCATTCAGTCGGGCGGTCGCTTCATCGGGGTTGAAAGGAATCTCGAACACCCGCGCAGTACGGGCCATTCGTGCAAGATGGCGGTCCAGCCTGACAAAGCCCTGATCCGGGCGGAAGGCCAGTGTTTCAATCAGGCTGAAATCAGGTTCAGCTGGCGCGCGAAGCGGGCTTTCCATAACGCCTCCTCATACTCTGACGGGGCGGTGCTGTCCCAAACGACACCGCCACCTACGTTCAGAGTGGCCTGATCATCCTCAAGCATCAAGGTGCGGATGGCCACGTTGAACTCGGACCGACCATCAGGCGCGGCCCAGCCAATCGTCCCGCAATAGATGTCGCGCGCCCATGGCTCCAGTTCCGCAAGAATTTCCATCGCGCGAATCTTGGGGGCTCCGGTGATCGACCCGCAGGGAAACAGGGCGGTCAGTATTTCACCCAACCCCACGCATTTGTGCAGCTGCGCCCGCACCAGCGAGACCATCTGATGTACGGTGGCATAGGTTTCCACCCGGAACAGGTCAGGCACATGAACGGATCCGGGCAGCGCGACGCGGCTGATATCGTTGCGCAGCAAATCAACAATCATCAGGTTCTCGGCCCGATTCTTTTCGTCCGCGCTCAGAAAAGCTCGGCGGCGCGCATCCTCATCCGGGTCTTCACTGCGCGGTTGCGTGCCCTTCATCGGCCGGGTTTCGATCCGCCCACCCTCATCGGTGCGGAAAAACAACTCCGGCGAGCGGCTGAGCAGATCGGGCAGCCCATCCTGCTGCACCAGTGCTCCGTGGCCCACTGGCTGCCCCACCGCCAGCGCGGCATAGAGCGTTTCGCTGTTGCCCGAGACGGACAGATCAATCGGAAATGTCAGATTGGCCTGATAGATGTCGCCGGCACCGATGGCGTCATGCACGGCCCTGAAGGCCTTGCCGTAGCGCGCTTCATCCCAGCGCGGCCGGAATGCGCCCACTTCACCCGCAGGCGACGGAAGGGCGACACGATCCGGTGCATCATAGACCCCAAAGCACAACAAAGGCAGGCGTCGTTCTTCCGGCAATAGACCATTGAGCCGGGGTTCAAGCGCATAGCCCAGCTCGTAACTGGCATACCCTGCCAGCCAGGCACCGCCTGCGCGCGCCTCGTCCAGCGCCGCCAGAGCCTGGGGCACGTCCTCCGCCACATCCGCGCGGATCACCTGAGACGGACGCTGAAACCGGGTTCCTCGCCCGGCCGGTCCCTGATCGAAACGAATACGCACTTGCATCCTCATTTGCCGTGAGGGGCCATATAGAGAATACTCTGCCAAGTGAAAGAGGGGAAAGCGGCAATTTCGTCCCTGTTTCCGATACCTCTTGCACCTTTTTGCGCGGTCCCTATAACGCAGGACAATTTGGGCGCTGGGGCGGTGCCCTGACTCGCGGACAATCGAAGGAACAAGGCCATGCCGAGAAGAACCGACATCCAGTCGATCATGATCATTGGGGCGGGCCCCATTGTTATCGGTCAGGCCTGTGAATTCGACTATTCCGGTGCTCAGGCCTGCAAGGCCCTGCGCGAGGAAGGATACCGGGTCATTTTGGTGAACTCGAACCCGGCGACGATCATGACCGACCCCGGTCTGGCCGACGCCACCTATATCGAGCCGATTACACCCGAAGTGGTCGCCAAGATCATCGAGAAAGAACGCCCTGACGCCCTGTTGCCCACCATGGGCGGACAGACCGGCCTGAACACCTCGCTGGCACTGGAAGAAATGGGCGTGCTGGACAAGTTCGGCGTCGAGATGATCGGCGCCAAGCGCGATGCCATCGAAATGGCCGAAGACCGCGCCCTGTTCCGCGAGGCGATGGACCGGCTGGGCATCGAAAACCCCAAGGCCGAGATTGTGACCGCCCCCAAGGACGAGAGCGGCAAGAAAGACCTGGACGCTGGCGTGGCGCTGGCGCTTGAAACCCTTGAAACCGTGGGGCTTCCTGCCATCATCCGCCCGGCCTTTACACTGGGCGGCACCGGTGGCGGCGTGGCGTATAACCGTGAGGATTACATCCATATTTGCCGCTCGGGTATGGATGCCTCGCCCGTGGGTCAAATCCTGATCGACGAAAGCCTTCTGGGCTGGAAAGAATACGAAATGGAGGTGGTGCGCGACACTGCCGACAACGCCATCATCGTGTGTTCCATCGAAAACGTCGATCCGATGGGCGTGCATACGGGTGACTCGATCACCGTGGCCCCTGCCCTGACGCTCACTGACAAAGAATACCAGATCATGCGCAATCACTCGATTGCCGTGCTGCGCGAAATCGGTGTCGAAACCGGCGGCTCAAACGTGCAATGGGCGATCAACCCGGTCGATGGTCGCATGGTCGTGATCGAGATGAACCCGCGCGTGTCGCGCTCGTCGGCGCTGGCATCCAAGGCGACCGGTTTCCCGATTGCCAAGATCGCCGCAAAACTGGCCGTGGGCTATACGCTGGACGAGCTGGACAACGACATCACCAAAGTCACCCCCGCCTCGTTCGAGCCGACAATCGACTATGTCGTGACAAAAATTCCGAAATTCGCGTTTGAGAAATTCCCCGGTTCCGAACCCTATCTGACCACCGCGATGAAGTCGGTGGGCGAGGCGATGTCGATTGGCCGTACGATCCACGAATCGATGCAGAAGGCACTGGCCTCGATGGAATCGGGCCTGACCGGCTTTGATGAGGTCGAAATCCCCGGCCTGAACGTAGGCCTCTGGGACGAGGCCGACGACAAGGCCGCCGTGATCAAGGCGATCAGCCAGCAGACACCCGACCGCCTGCGCACCATTGCACAAGCGATGCGCCATGGCCTGAGCGATGACGAGATTTTCGGCGTCACCAAGTTCGACCCCTGGTTCCTGGCTCGCATCCGCGAGATCGTCGAGGCCGAGCGTCAGCTCCGCAAGGACGGTCTGCCCGTCACCGAGGATGGTATCCGCAAGCTGAAAATGCTGGGATTCACCGATGCGCGTCTGGGCAAGCTGACGGGCCGTGACGAAGACAACGTCCGCCGCGCGCGCCGCAATCTGGGCGTTTCAGCGGTGTTCAAACGCATCGACACCTGCGCCGCCGAGTTCGAGGCGCAGACACCTTACATGTACTCAACCTACGAAGCGCCCATGATGGGCGAGGTCGAATGCGAGGCGCGCCCGAGCGACCGCAAAAAGGTCGTCATTCTTGGCGGCGGCCCAAACCGCATTGGTCAGGGCATCGAGTTCGACTATTGCTGCTGCCACGCCTGCTTCGCGCTGACCGAAGCGGGGTATGAAACCATCATGATCAACTGCAACCCCGAGACGGTTTCGACCGATTATGACACTTCGGATCGCTTGTATTTCGAGCCGCTGACCTTTGAACACGTCATGGAAATCCTGACGAAGGAACAGGAAAACGGCACGCTGCACGGCGTCATTGTTCAGTTCGGTGGACAGACACCGCTGAAACTGGCCAACGCGCTCGAGGCCGAGGGCATCCCGATCCTGGGCACCACGCCTGACGCGATTGACCTGGCCGAAGACCGCGAGCGTTTTCAGGCGCTGGTCAATGAACTGGGGTTGAAACAGCCCAAGAACGGCATCGCCTCGACCGACGCGCAGGCGCTGGAAATCGCCGAGGAAATCGGTTTTCCGCTGGTGATCCGCCCGTCCTACGTTCTGGGCGGCCGCGCGATGGAGATCGTTCGCGACATGGACCAGCTGCGACGCTACATCAACGAGGCCGTGGTGGTCTCCGGCGACAGCCCCGTTCTGCTGGACAGCTATCTGGCTGGCGCGGTCGAGCTGGACGTGGACGCGCTGTGCGACGGCACCGATGTGCATGTGGCAGGCATCATGCAGCATATCGAAGAGGCCGGCGTGCACTCGGGCGACTCGGCCTGTTCGCTGCCGCCCTATTCGCTGTCGAAAGAGATCATCGCGCAGATCAAGGATCAGGCGTTCAAGCTGGCCAAGGCGCTGAACGTTGTCGGCCTGATGAATGTTCAGTTCGCGATCAAGGATGATGAGATCTACCTGATCGAGGTCAACCCGCGCGCCTCGCGCACCGTGCCGTTCGTGGCAAAGGCCACCGACAGCGCGATTGCGTCCATCGCCGCGCGCGTCATGGCAGGCGAAAAGCTGGCGAGCTTCCCGCAGCGTCCGCCCTACAAGACCGTGGACGACACAAAGATCGCGGATCAGATGACGCTGGCCGACCCGGACATGCCATGGTTCTCGGTGAAAGAGGCGGTCCTGCCCTTCGCCCGTTTCCCGGGCGTCGATACCATCCTTGGCCCGGAAATGCGCTCGACCGGCGAGGTCATGGGCTGGGACCGCGATTTCCCGCGCGCCTTCCTCAAGGCGCAGATGGGCGCGGGCATGGTGCTGCCGACTTCGGGCCGGGCCTTTATTTCGATCAAGGATGCCGACAAGGGCGCGGCGATGCTCGAGGCCGCACAGGTTCTGGTCGAACAAGGCTTCACGCTGGTCGCCACCCGCGGCACGCAAAGCTGGCTGGCGGAACAGGGTGTGCCATGCGACGTGGTCAACAAGGTCTATGAGGGCCGCCCGGACGTGGTCGACATGCTGAAAGACGGTCAGGTTCAACTGCTGATGAACACCACCGAAGGCGCGCAGGCGGTCGAGGACAGCAAGGCCATCCGGTCCATCGCGCTTTATGACAAGATCCCGTATTACACCACTGCCGCTGCAAGCCATGCTGCCGCTCTGGCGATCAAGGCGCAGGCCGAAGGGGATGTCGAGGTGAAGTCGCTACAGGGATAAGCGCCGTGGCTATCAGCGTTAAGAAGCTCTGGATATCCTCCAGAGCTTCCTCATCATTCTGCCAAAGGGATGTCTTTCCAAACGGCGGTTGATCTGCTTTGACCTTCAAAAACTTCCAATGCCAGAAATCCTTTGTGCCCACCGCTCGGCAGGTCGAAAGCAATATCTACACGCTGGGGGATACCCGCGGACAAATTGCCCCCGACAACCCAGTTTTTTTGTGAACCAACTTTGAATTCTTTCGCCTGGACCCATTCCGCCGTCGGCAATGCCAGGCGAATTTTGTCTCCTCTGGCCTGAAAGTGATATGACGCGGCATCTTCTGGTTCCAAAAGCATGGTGCAGGAAACCCGCACGCCCTTTCCTGCACATCCCACGAGGTTCGCTTTGGTCGACCCGAAATACTGCGGTTCAAAATCTGTCGAAAAGTCGCCAGTGACTTCGATAGGAGCACGCGGATTCAGTGCCGCCGAGCTACCAGCAGCCCCGGCTTCCCCCTTTGGACCCACCGGGCCTTGCGGACCTGCCAGTCCCTGTGGTCCGCGCAGCTCATCCAAGTGGTTCTGTACTAAAAAAGCTGCCACAGCCTCTACAGAAGCGGCTTGTCCTTGCCCGACAGGCTGTTCCTCAAGATCGCTAAGGCGTTTTTCCAGCAACGTAAGATCAACCGGTGCTCGTTCGCCGATGGCACTCAACGCGTCGCGCAACGAAGATATCTCCTGATCCTTTAAAGTGAGTTCTTCGTCTATTTGTTCAAGATCTGCCTCGAGACGAGAAATTTTTGCAGCAAACTGGCTAAATCCCAAATCCTGCTCACGCGCGTTGGCTCGTTCCCCATCAATGTATGTGTATAACAAGGTCCCTATACCGACCAACCCCCCAGCGACGCCCGCCACGCCAATTTTGTTATCCATTGAATTCCTCGTGCAAATTCCTAACACACTGAAGCAAATGAAGAAGAGCCTGGCAAGCCTTGCGTTTCTCGATGAGCGGCGACCATCGTCAAGCAACGAGTTCCATGAAGGCCGCCCCTCAGGCGACCATTCTACGACCCTCCCGACGCCTTCTGATCTGAGTCACTTTAAATGGTTCGGTACGATTAAACTGGCACACAAGGATCGGTGTGTTTTAGCTGGGATTCTATTGCAATCTTGAAAAGGGATCACACCGTTGCAAGTTGGCGTTTTTCATCGCCCGCGAAGAAAAGCAGGTAGAACACCGGCGCGGCGACCATTGTTAGGACGGTCGCAAAAGCCAGCCCGCCCATGATCGTCACCGCCATCGAGACGAAGAACGCATCGGTCAGCAGCGGCGCCATGCCCAGAATAGTGGTGATCGCAGCCAGCATCACAGGACGCAAACGCGAGACCGAGGCTTCGACGATGGATGCGCGCAAGGGTTTGCCCGTGGCGCGAACCAGGTCGATCTCTTCCACCAGAACGATGCCGTTCTTGATCAGCATGCCCGACAGGCTGAGCAGGCCCAGAAGGGCCGTGAAGGTAAAGGGCAGCCCTGTGCCCAACAGGCCGATGACCACGCCGTTGACCGACATCGGAACCAGCAGCCAGATGATGATCGGCTGTCGGATCGCGTTGAACAGCAGAACCGAGATCAGCACCATGATCAGCAGGCTCAACGGCAACTGTTTGCCCAGGCTTTCCTGCGCGTCACGCGAGTTTTCGAACTCACCGCCCCACTCCATCTTGTATCCGGGGGGTAATTCGATTGCCTCGATGGCGTCCCGAACTTCGGCGTGTACCTGAGCCGCCGTCAGGTCGGTCGGGATGTCCGCGCCGACGGTGATGGTCAGAACACGATCGCGGCGATGAACCAGCGTATTGAGGGATTTGTACTCGAATCCATCGACCATCTGTTCGATTGGTACAAATTTCCCGGATTGGTCCGAATACACCACCTGATCGACGATGGAATAATCTCCGTCCGCCGGACGACGCAAGATGATGGGGATCAGGCGGTCACGTTCCCGCAGCACACCGCCCGTGATGCCATCGGTCGAAAATTGCAGCGTGGCCGCAATGTCTTCGCGCGTAACACCCGCGGTCTGGGCCCGTTCTGTGGCATAGATCGGCTGCACCGCCAGTTCCTGTTCGCGCCAGTCATGATGAACGAGCAGCGCGTTGGGCGACGCCGCCGCCATGCGCCGTACGGCCTCGTCCGCAAGTTGACGCAGGACCACCGGATCGCTGCCCGAGAACCGGGCCTGGATCGGATCACCGCCACCGGGGCCAAAGACCAGGCGCTTGGTTCCGAACTCGCCTTCTGGGAACTGGACCGACCCGAACGCTTCCAGATCCGCCTGCAAGGCCGGGATGTTATCCAGACTTTCCGTGCGGATGATCATGTGACCATAGCTCGGGTTCGGTTTTTCCGCCGAATAGGTCAGCATGAACCGGGTTGCCCCCTGACCGACGAATGTCGTGACCGAAACCACGTCATCGCGTTGGGTCAGCCAATCTTCGAATACCGCCATGTCCTGAGCCGTGCGGGCAATCGGCGTGCCCTGAGGCAGCTTGTAATGCACAAAGAACAAAGGCGTGTTCGAGTTGGGGAAGAATTGTTGTTTCATCAACCCGAACCCGGCATAGCACGCAACGGTTACGCCGATGAGACCCGCAACAACCAGCCACCGGAAGCGGAGCGCAAACCGCAGGATCGCGCCATATGTGCGGAACAGGATGCCCCCGTAGGCGTCGATCTCACCCTCCTTGCCCTGCTTGAAGAAATAGTGCCCCAGCAAAGGCGTGACCGTGATGGCAAGTATCCAGCTGAGCAGCAGCGAAATGCCGATCACCGCAAACAGGGAAAACAGAAACTCGCCCGTCGCATCCGGGCTGAGCCCGATCCCGGCAAAGGCCATGATGCCGATCACGGTGGCCCCAAGCAGCGGGATCTGGGTTTTGGACGCCACATCCTCAGCCGCATCGCGCGAGGATTGGCCACGCAACATCGCGATCTGCATCCCTTCGGCCACCACGATGGCATTGTCCACAAGCATACCCATGGCAATGATCAGCGCACCCAGGGAAATCCGTTCCATCTCGATCGAGAACAGTGACATGAACAGAAGCGTGCCGACTACGGTCAGCAACAGGGTCGAACCGACAACAATGGCCGCGCGCCAGCCCATGAAGATGCCCAGAACGGCGACCACGATGGCCACCGACATGGCAAGGTTCACGAGAAAGTCGTTCGAGGCCTGTTCGACCACCACATGTTGCTGATAGATCGGCAGAATATCGACACCGAAGGGGATATTCGCATCCAGCTCGGCGAATTTGGCGTCAGCCCGCTTGCCGACCTCGACGATGTTTTCCGTCGCCAGACCGGCGATACCGAGGGTAAAGGCTTCGGTCCCGTTATAGCGGATCATGATGTCCGGATCGTTCTGACGGGCGCGATAGACATCGGACATGTCGAACAGGTTGATCACCTGCCCTTGCGAACCGACAGACAGGCCCGCAATGGCCGAGACACTGTCCGAACCCTCGGCCGTCAGAATGGTGGTGCGGGCATCTTCAGACCGCAAAGACCCCGAGGAATTCACCGAATCCGCGTTGGCTATGGCTTCGTTGATCGCTTGCAGCGGGACGTTCTGGTTCACCGAGATCGCCAGATCGGGCTCTACAAAAATCGCCTCGTCCGGCAGGCCCTGAACCTCGACATCGGCGACGCCGTCCACGGTCAGCAGTTCGCGACGCAGAAACGTTGCCAGTTCATGCTTTTCGGCGTCCGAAAACCCTTCGGCAGTCACCGCATAGAACAGGCCGAACACATCTCCGAACCCGTCATTCACATAGGGTTGGCTGACACCCGACGGAAGCCCGCGGGCGGCATCGCGCACCTTGGCCCGCAGGCGGGTCCAGATATCGGGCAGTTCGGTGCCGTCGTAGGTCGACTTGATCTCTACTTCGATCAGCGATTGTCCGGGTTGGTTGACAGAGGTTATGACATCCACCTCGCCCATCTGCTGGATCGCGGATTCAAGGGGTTCGGACACTTCAAGCGCCACCTGTTCCGCCGTGGCACCGGGATATTGGGTGGCGATGACCGCGTTCTTGATGGTGAACGCCGGGTCTTCCAAACGACCAAGCGACGTGAATCCCCAGATGCCACCAAAGAGTGCAATGAGGATGATCAGCCATGTGTAAAGCGGTCGATCAATCGAGGCGCGCGCGATGTTCATCTGTCTGCCCCTCAGTTCGCGAAGCCGGTGAACCGGCGCACGGACTGACCGTCTGTCAGCACAGCACCGCCAGCCACAACAACTTCGTCACCGTCGGACAAGCCTTTCAACACCCGAACATCGCCCGACTGCGTGGGTTCGATTGTCACCGGAACGCGGCGGACCGTGCCTTCATCCGCGCCAGCGGGAGAGAACACCATGACGCCCAGCTCACCTGTTGCATCCGCGATGATGGTTGTCGCCGGCACGACGATGCCTGTGCGCTCATCCCGGACCTTTACGTTGACGGTGACGGACGAGCCGGGAAGAATTTGCAGCCCCTCGGGCGGGGTCAGGCCGAACTGAATGCGGAAGGTCTGCCCGACACTTGAGGTTTCAGCGTCGAATTCACGGATTTCCAGCGGGAAGACTTCATCACTTACGGGGAATTTGGCGGTGATGGTGATATCGTCGTTCTGGCCCGAGCGTTGAAACAGAATCTCGGGCACGTCCACCTCGATGCGCAGTTCGGACATGTCGTGGATGCGGACGATCGGCGTGCCCGCCGATACGGTGGTGAAAGCCTCGACCGCGCGGCTGGAGACCAGCGCGTCAAATGGTGCGGTCAGAGTCGCGTGTTCCAGTTCGTATTCGGCATCGCGCAGTGCGATCGCGGCCAGTTGCGCTTCGGTCTCCGCGTCATCGACCGCCACCTGGCTGGCCGTGGTGCCCCGCAAACGCGACAGGCGTGCGACGGTTCGGTCGGCCTGTTCCTTTTGCAGCTGCGCCCGCTCAAGCCGCAGTTCGAACGGCTCCTGATCCAGTCGCGCAATCAGGCCGCCTTTGGGGATGACAAACCCTTCGTTGACCGGCATTTCGACGATCTGACCGGCAACCTGAAAGGCAAGATCGACCGTCTGCCGCGCGGCAACACGACCGAAGAACTGGCGGGTGAAGCCGGGCGTTGTTTCGTGCACCTGCATCAGCTTGACCGGTTTCGGAGTATCTTGAGCGGTAATCGGAGTTGCCAGAACGGCCAGTGCAAGGCCCAGAGAGGTCAGGAGTTTCATTTCTTCAGTCCCTCGGGAATTCCCGTTTTCAAAACGTTGTCACGGATTTTGCGCGCCAGTCGCGCGAATTCGGCTGTTTCTTCGTCGTTCAGGCCCGAGGCCCTGTGAAAAAGGTCTCCGGCCTCGGCCACCAGCATGTTGCGGGCTTCTTCGCCACGCTCGGTCAGCACCAGCAACCAGGCGCGGCGGTCTTCGGGGTCACGCTCGCGCATGAGATAGCCGGCTTTTTCCAGCGAATCCGCGGTGGCGGTGATTGTGGACGGTACACTCAGCATATCTGCAGCCAAAACCCCCATGCGTTTCGGCTGATCCAGCTTGATCAGCATATGGCATTCGGGGTGGCTCAGGTCTGTTTCGATACAGTCGAAGGTCTCTTCCAGTTTCCAGTACAGGGCATAGACGCCCATGATCGCCTGAATCTCGGGGCTGAGGCGGCCAAGCCTGGTGCTGATATCGTCGGGCATCGGGGATCTCCGCGCGTTTGGAGCGGTCATATACTTCAGTTTCTGAACTTTTCAAGATATGAAGCTACAGCTTTATGCACATTCCCTTAGGTCAACATACCTTGATCAAATCACACCGTGACTGCATTTTGGGCAAATCCGAAACACTCAGGGCTAGCCATGTATACCCCCGCCATCACCGGTACCGGTGTCTTCACGCCGGAAAACGTCATCACCAATGCCGAGCTTGTCGAAGCATTCAACGCTTATGCCGACAAACAGAACGCGAAGAATGCCAAAGCCATCGCCGCCGGGCAGATGGAGGCGATGCAGCATTCCTCGGAAGAGTTCATCGTCAAGGCGTCGGGGATCGAAAACCGCTACGTGATGGACAAGGCCGGGGTGCTGAACCCGGACGTGATGCACCCGACGCTGCGCCAGCGCAGCGATGACGAGCCCGGGATCATGACCGAGATGGCAGTGGATGCCTGCAGGAAGGCGCTGGCGCAGGCGGGGCGCACAGCGGCGGATGTCGATCTGGTAATCTGCGCGGCCTCGAACCACGAGCGCGCCTATCCGGCGATTGCGATCGAAATTCAGCAGGAACTGGGGATCAACGGGTTCGGCTTTGACATGAACGTCGCCTGTTCTTCGGCCACGTTCGGCATTCAGGCCGCGGCGGATATGGTGAGGTCTGGATCGGTGCGAGCGGCGCTGGTGGTCAACCCCGAGATCTGCTCGGGCCATCTGGAATGGCGCGACCGGGATTGTCATTTCATCTTTGGCGATGTGGCGACGGCAACGCTGATCGAGCGGATCGAAGACGCCAAAGGCCCGCATTTCGAAATCCTGTCGACCCGCTGTGCTACTGCGTTTTCCAACAATATCCGCAACAACAACGGCTTTCTGCGCCGCTCGCGCCCTGACGGGCTGACCGATCGGCGCGACATGCAGTTCATGCAGAACGGTCGGAAAGTATTCAAGGAAGTACTGCCGATGGTCAGCAAGCATATCAGCGACCACATGGATGCCGAAGGGGTCAGAAACTCTGATCTGAAACGCCTGTGGCTGCATCAGGCCAACAAGACGATGAACGACTTCATCGGCAAGAAAGTCCTGGGCCGCGAACCCGAGCCGGGCGAGCAACCCAACATCCTTCAGGATTATGCCAACACGTCTTCTGCGGGGTCGATCATCGCGTTTTCTAAGTATTCCGACGACTTGCAGGAAGGTGATCTGGGCCTGATCTGTTCCTTCGGCGCCGGGTATTCCGTCGGTTCGGTGATCGTGAAGCGCCACGCCTGACGGTTGATCTTGTGTGGCCTAGCCTGCCCCACTCACCTGAAAGACCTGAAAGGCTGTACCTTCCGCAGCTTGTATCCGTCTGAGATAGGCCGGGATTTCACCCGCAATCAATCGCGGTTGCAAACCACGGCCCTGTGACGCCCAGGACCAGAATTCGGCGCGCGGTGCGGACGTGCAGAGCATGACGTAATCCACGTCCAGCTCGGTCAGGCGTGATCCGATCTGGTCGGCGTCCGATCGGAACAGTTCGATCTGCGCCAGAATTCCAGCCTGATTCCGGTGATAATTGCCCGCCAATACGGAATGGTCGGTATGGCGCAGCACGTTCGCGGCAAAGTCGAAATCAACAAGAACTCTGCCGGTTGGCAGGCCATGCAGGGCTGCATAGGCTTCGGGCGTTTTGCAGGATGCCCCCGAATTTTGCTGTGACTGTCGGGCCGGCATCGCGGATGCGGCAAAGGACGGCTCGGCAAAGCGCCCCAACTGCTCATCGATGCTGGCGCCGGTTTTCGGCGAGATGCAGAGGATGAAAGCAACCATCGCAAGCCCTGACATCGCGCGGCGACTGCTTGCATAAGAGGTGTACAGGGCACGCAGGATCTGCGCCTGGACAGCCACCAGCGAAACGCCCAGGAATGTCATCATTCTGGACTGATAGAGGAACACCACCAGGCCGGTCACGATCAGGGCCAGAAACAGGGCGTATTCCAGTCTGAAGGGCGATCTGACTGCAAAGATCAGGGCGGCTGCCACGCACAGGATCGACATCGCGATCAGGGCCAGCGCTTCGCCCCGGTGCCGTTGCAGAGTGACGTTGATTTTCTGGGCTTCCGCCACCTGGCTCAGCCAATAGTCGCGCATGTCCTGAGGCAGGGCTTCGATCGGATTGCTGAGACAATGCGGGGCGAAATCGTAAGCGCAGGCCAATGTCACCACGCCAATTGCAACACATGCGCCGACCCGGCCCCAAAGTGACCAGCCAGACCCGATCCAGGCCACAATGCAAAGCCCCGCCGCGGCAACGCTCGCCGGCAACGCCACGCTGAGAGTCAGGGCGTCACAGCTTGGAAACAGAAAGGCCTCGTGTCCCGTTGTCGCAAGGCTGGTCAGTACAAGCGTCACGACCAACCCGATACCGAATGCCATGGTCCGGCGACGGGTCGGTTCACCGTTGACGATCCAGTCAATGGCAAAAAACACGGCGACAAGTGCGATCTGCAATATCGATTCGGTGCCTATCGACACCGAAAGCGCCAGGCAGGCACCCAGCAGCCATCCGGCATATGGTTTGTCCCTGCGCAACGCAAACAGCATCAGGGCCGTGGCGAACAGAAGAATCTGAGCATTGTGGTGATCAAACGAAAAATAGTCGAACTTCCTGGAGTGTTCGAGCGCCAGCACACCCACAACCAGTGCCGAAACAGCGCCTTCCCGCGCGCCCAAAACGCTGCCTGTCACCGCAAAGGCCCACAAGGCCAGGCCGGCCAAAAGTGAGGGCCAGGCGAATGCCGTCACCTGAAGGGCCGTATCGGGCGGCAAAACCAAACCGAATGTTCCGTAGAGCAAGGCGATCGGCGCGTCGATCAATCGGGACCAATGCATCAATGTACCGCCCTCGGGACCCAGCCGATACTGATGGTTGTCGAACCAGCCCTGCCCCTGCAACAGATCCTGCACGACCACCCAGCGCATCACGTCGTCAGAGCCATCCTGATGACCACTCAGGGTCATCAGAACCAGAAGTGCCACATAGGCGCATACAAAAAATCGCAGAACCACCCGGTCTGCGAAAATCCTGTATGTTCCCTGCGATTTCTGCATGGTTCTCTGCCCTTGACGATCTTGCCCGCGACGGACCTTACAAGACAGACGTGACTGAATTGAGGCAACAGGCACAGTCAGCGTTTCTGACTTTTCGAGCATGAAAACAGGTAAGCCGCACAGGCGAAAACTGGCCGGTCATGAGCGCAACGGTTCCTGACCCCGGCTAGCTGACGCTTTCTTCTTCCAGATGCAGCTTCATCTCGATCAGAACCTGTTGCAGCAAACTGGTTTCTTTCAGCAACCGTTTGGCTTCGTTGACGGTGATGATTCCGTCTTCGATTGCGGCCTGATACTCGGTCATCAACATCGCAAACCGCTGGCTCAGCGCAATGACATCCGAATTGACGCCACCGGTGCGGGGGGTAGAGGTGTTGCGGTCGCTATAGGACAAGGTGATGTTCTTCAGATCCGCCAAAGCCGACGTCACGTGCGGGTAAGTCGCCGCGTTTTCAAGGCGGGCCACCGCGTCCACAGGCATGAACCTGTCCTCGTGCTCAGCATTGTCGGAATAGTATCGTCCCAAAGTGGCCTTGGATTTCCCCGTAATTTCACACGCGGCTTCGATTCCAACATCTTTGACCAGCGCTTCTGTGTGTTTTTTCAGATAGGCCCCGATATCTGCCATTGTTTTACCTTTGTTACCTGCAAACGCCTGCCCGATGTCCAAACGGGGGAAAGCGTGGGTAAATTTCCCATAACCAAGTCATAATTGAAATGTCATACATTGGCTATCCCTCAGATATGCGGGGGATTTTGTGAGTGAGTGGCGGCAGTTCAAGCCGGTAATGAGTGATTGCGGGGTGATATTGTTAAGCCTTGCTGCGTTTTGGCCACATGTTGGCCGACGGCGTCGCTGTTGCAGATGTGGGGGTTCCATCCCCTAGAGCGTAGCTCGGCCTCTGCGAACGCAACGGCGACGTCGCTCCATCAAAAAGATTGGTATCTTGTTCCTTTTCCCCAAGCGTTTTAGACCCGCGCCATGGCAAAGCTGTATTTCAACTATTCAACCATGAACGCGGGGAAATCGACCGTATTGCTGCAAGCCTCGCACAACTACCGCGAGCGTGGGATGCAGACATACCTGATGACCGCGGCCATTGACGGAAGGGCGGGTGCCGGACGGATCGCATCACGCATCGGCATCTCGGAGGAGGCCGATACCTTCACGCCCGGCGACGACGTCTTCGCGATGATCCGAAACAGACTGGGCGACGGTCCGGTAACCTGCGTGTTCATCGATGAGGCACAGTTCCTGTCCGAAGCGCAGGTCTGGCAGCTGGCCCGGGCCGTCGACGATCTGGACGTACCGGTGCTGGCCTACGGGCTGCGGGTGGATTTTCAGGGCAAGCTGTTTCCCGGATCAGCCGCGCTGCTGGCTCTGGCTGATGAGATGCGCGAGGTCCGCACCATCTGCAAATGCGGACGCAAGGCCACGATGGTGATACGTCAGGACGAAAACGGCAACGCCATCACCGAAGGTGCCCAGGTTCAGATCGGCGGCAACGAGACCTATGTTTCGCTGTGCCGCAAACACTGGCGCGAGGCGGTGGGCGACTAGACCAGGTTGGGCAACGCCTCGCCCGCCACAAATGCCGCCACGTTATCCAGTGCCATTTGCCCCATGCTGCTGCGCACCTCTTCGGTGGCCGTGCCCAGATGGGGCAGCAGGGTGACGTTTTCCATTTCACAAAGGGCCCGGGGCACTTTGGGCTCGAACTCATAGACATCCAGCCCGGCCCCGGCAATCTGACCCGATTGCAGCGCCGCGATCAGGGCCGCTTCGTCCACGACCTCACCCCGCGCGATATTGACCAGAATGGCCGAAGGATTCATCGCCTGAAGAATCTGCGCATTGATCAGGTGGCGGGTTTCCGCACCGCCGGGAACCGCAAGCACAAGGAAATCGACCGAGGCGGCAAGGGCTTCAAGGTCAGGTGTAAATTCTGCCGGGAAATCCAGATCTTTTGCATTGCGGGACTGATAGGCCACCTGCATGGCAAACCCGAAATGACAGCGGCGCGCGATGGCCTGCCCGATGCGGCCCATGCCGACGATGCCCACGCGCTTGCCGGTCACATGTTGGCCCAACATCTGCGTCGGGTGCCAGCCCTGCCACTGACCCGACCGCACCAGCCGCTCACCCTCACCGGCGCGCCGGGCTGTGATCAGCAGCAGGGTCATGGCGATATCGGCCGTGGCGTCGGTGACAGCGCCAGGGGTGTTGGTTACATCAATCCCGGCCGTGCGTGCAGCATCCACGTCGATATGGTTGAAGCCAACACCGAAATTGGCCAGCAGCTTGCAGCGCGGCTGACCGGCCTCGGCAAAGATCTGAGCCGAGAACTGATCGCCCAGCGTCGGGACAACCACGTCGTAATCGGCCAGAGCGGCCAGCATCTCCTGCCGCGCCATGGGCAGGGTGTTTTCCCGGATGGTCACATCGAAATCGGCGCGGGCGCGCGATTCGACTGCCGGAGTCATCGAGCGCGTGATCAGCAGTTTCATCAGTGCATCCGCCCGCCTGTAGGAACCTTACCGTCAGGGCCGATCAAAACGATCTCGCCGCTATCATCGGGCAGGCCAAGCACCAGAACCTCGGACATGAACTTGCCGATCTGGCGAGGGGGGAAATTGACCACTGCCATGACCTGTTTGCCCACCAAGGTCGACGGATCATAATGCGCGGTGATCTGGGCCGAGGTCTTGCGTTCGCCAATCTCATCACCAAAGTCTATCCACATCTTGATCGCGGGTTTGCGGGCTTCGGGATAGGGTTCGGCGCGGATCACCTCGCCCACGCGGATATCAACCTTGAGAAAATCGTCGAAAGAAATCTCACTCACGTGACAGCTCCTTGGATCGGTCGGTTGCGGCCTTGACGGCACGGTGCAGCAGGTCGGGGAAGCCCCGTTCTTCATGCATCAGCACCTCAAGCGCGGCCTGGGTCGTGCCGTTCGGCGACGTTACATTGATCCGCAGTTGAGACGGATCCTCGTCAGCGGCCATCGCCAGTGCGCCGGCCCCGGCCACCGTCGATTTGGCCAGTTTCATCGCAAGGTCATGCGGCAGGCCCTGCGCCTCGCCGGCTTTGGCAAGTGTTTCAATCAGATGGAACACATAGGCAGGACCGGATCCGCTGAGGCCGGTGACCGCATCCATCTGCGTCTCATCTTCAAGACGAACCGTCTCACCCACCGCCGACAGCAGGTTTTCGGCTAGAGCCAGATCCTCGGCAGAGGCGTGGCTGTTGCCGATCAGCGCGGTGATGCCCTGACGGATGGCGGCGGGGGTGTTGGGCATGGCGCGAATGATCGGCGTATCGCTGCCCAGAACGGATTCGAACGTGGCAATCGAGGTGCCCGCCGCGACCGAAACAAACAGCGTGCTGCCACCGCCCAGCGCCTGAATGGCGGGCAAGGCCTCGCCCATCATCTGCGGCTTGACCGCGACCAAAACCACGGCAGGGGCTTCGGGCAAGGGTGTGTTGATGTTGACGCCCTGCGCCTTCAGCCAGTCGGACGGGTGCGGATCGATCACCCAAACGGACGCTGGCGGGAGGCCGTGTTCCAGCCATCCCGCCAGCATTGCGGACCCCATCTTTCCGCACCCCAGAAGCACAAGCCCCTGTTCGGCCACACGCGTCATGTCCATTTGCCCCTCCCGCGTTACATGTCGGTTCGGGGCAAAGCTTTACGCCCGGCCGTAGGCCTCTGCAATGGCCACTTGCATGGCTTCTTCTGGCTCTCGATTGCCCCAGGTGACCAGTTGAATCGCCGGATAGTACCGTTCCGCGCTCATGACGGCAGCGGTGATCATCGTGTCGATCTGTTCGGCGCTGGCTGTCTGCCCCCCGGCAAGGACCAACCCGTACCGGTACACCATCAGCTTCTGGTTCGCCCAATAGGTAAAGGCACCTGCCCAGCACTGATCATTCATCTTGTTGAGCAGCTCATAGAGCTGCATTTCCCGCTCGGCCGGTGGTTCCATTTCGAACGAACACACCATCCGCAGCGTTTCGTCATAGTTGGACCAGGCGAGGGTGATCGAATACGTCCGCCACTGGCCCTCGACAGCCATGGCGATCTGATCGTCCCCAATGCGGTCAAAATCCCAGTCGTGGTGTTCGGCCAGATGTTCAACAATGTCGATCGGATGAATGTCTTCTTCGAGATACTGCTCGGAAAGGGCCATAATGCCACCTCACTAATCTCTAGCATCTTGGGGCTGGCAGCGCCCCAGCGCTAGTTGCCTGCTCTACAAACCGGGCTTCCCCCATAGGCCTGTACTAAATATGGTGCGATGTGGCGTGGGTTCTGGCAACCCTATTTGTTGGGGATAACAGCAATAAGTTGTGGACAGAAGGCAACGTGGATCAAAATATTGGCTGTCGGGTCAGCTTTGTCTTGATTAAATCCCGCAATACGTCAGAATGCACGACACCGCACAATCCCGGTCGGATTGCGCGGCGGCAGAGTTTGTCCAAAACTGTGAAATCAGGGAACGCCCGCGGCGTTACTTGTCCAGTTTCGCCTCGAGTGCGGCAATGCGGGCTTCGAGTGCGGCGTTTTCTTCGCGCGCTTTCTGGGCCATGGCGCGGACGGCATCGAATTCTTCGCGGGTGACGAAATCACGGTCGGCCAGCCAGCGGTCGATCATCGACTTCATCGCGTTCTCGGCCTCTTCCCGCGCGCCCTGCGCGACACCCATGGCGTTGGTCATCAGCTGGGACATGTCGTCCAGTATCTTGTTGCGGGTTTGCATATCTTTACTCCGGTATCGCGGTTGATCTCTATATGGGGAAAGATTGCCGCAGGCTCAAGGTTGACTTGCCCTGCAAACCCCGGGCAATGAGACGCACATGCAGGCTGTTCTGAATTTCCCCGATCTGTCGCCCGAATTGTTCTCGATCTCGCTGTTCGGGATGGAGTTCGCGTTGAGGTGGTATGCGCTGGCCTATATCGCGGGTATCCTGATTGCTTGGCGGCTGGCAGTCGTGGCGTTGCGCCGCCCCGCCCTGTGGCCTGCGGACGGCCCGCCGATGAAACCGGGCCAACTGGAGGATCTGGTCACCTGGATCATTCTGGGCGTGATCCTGGGCGGGCGGCTGGGCTTTGTGCTGTTTTACCAACCTGGCTATTACCTGTCGCATCCGCTCGAGATCGTGAAGGTCTGGCAGGGCGGTATGGCGTTTCATGGGGGGCTGCTGGGCGTGATTCTGGCCTCGTATCTGTTTGCCCGGCGCCATCGGATTCCGGCCCTGTCGCTGGGCGACCTGGTTGCCTACACCGTGCCACCCGGCCTGCTGTTGGGGCGGCTTGCCAATTTCGTCAATGCCGAGCTGTGGGGCCGCCCGAGCGAGCTGCCCTGGGCCGTCATCTTTCCCGGTTTTGCCGCGCAGGACTGCCCCGGCGTGGTTGCGGGAATGTGCGCCCGGCACCCCTCGCAGCTGTACGAAGCGGCGTTGGAAGGCGTGTTGCTGGGCGCGTTGTTGCTGTGGCTGGTCTATCGCCGGGGAGCCTTTCAGAAACCCGGCCTGATCATGGGCACGTTTCTGGCCGGCTACGGCGCATCGCGCTTTATTGTTGAATTCTTCCGCCAGCCGGATGCGCAGTTCGTGTCGCCCGGCAATCCGCTGGGATTGGCCTGGCATGTGGGCGGATATGGCCTGACCATGGGCCAGATCCTGTCATTGCCCATGATCGCGCTTGGCCTGTGGTGTGTCTTGCGCGCAGGGCGGGCAAAATGAGCCTGACCGATCACCTGATCGCCCGCATCCGACAGGATGGCCCGATGAGCGTGGCCGACTACATGGCCGAATGCCTTCTGCATCCCACGCTGGGCTATTACACGACGCGTGATCCGTTGGGGGCTGACGGGGATTTCACCACGGCACCGGAAATCAGCCAGATGTTTGGCGAACTGATCGGGCTGTGCCTTGCGCAATGCTGGATGGATCAGGGCCGTCCCGCGCCATTCACCCTGTGCGAATTGGGGCCCGGGCGCGGCACTCTGATGAGTGACATATTGCGTGCCACCCGAACCGTGCAGGGATTTCACGATGCTGCCCGGATTTTGCTGGTCGAGGCCTCGCCTGCCCTGAAGCAGGTGCAGGCGGACACCCTGAAGGGTTACACACCGAACTGGGCTGACAGTG
Organism: Ruegeria sp. HKCCD6119; assembly: GCF_013110585.1. Lineage (NCBI taxonomy): Bacteria > Pseudomonadati > Pseudomonadota > Alphaproteobacteria > Rhodobacterales > Roseobacteraceae > Ruegeria > Ruegeria sp. HKCCD6119. The sequence goes on from NZ_WVQV01000002.1 coordinate 139,359, forward strand.
TCGCAGAGTTGCCGGACCAGCCACTGCTGCTGGTGGCGAACGAGTTCTTCGACGCGCTGCCTGTCCGGCAGTTCCTGCGCGACGGTGACGGCTGGAGTGAACGCCTGGTCGGCGAGCGCGACGGCGAATTGCTGTTTGGGCGAGGGCCCAATGGGCCACAAGTGGCGCTGGCGGACAGGCTTTCGGACACCAAGGATGGTGATCTGGTCGAGCTGTGCGCGGCTGCGATCCCCATTCTGACCGTGATTGCCGGTCGGATCGCCAGCCACGGAGGTGCCGCGCTGATCGTCGATTATGGCGACTGGCATTCTTTGGGCGATACACTGCAAGCCCTGCAAAACCACAAGCCCGCCGATCCGCTGGCGTCACCCGGTCAGGCAGACCTGACGGCACATGTGGATTTTGAGCCTCTGGCCATTGCGACCCGCGCCTGTGGAGCCAGGCACACACGCCTGACACCGCAGGGCGTGTTTCTGGAACGGCTTGGCATAACCGCCCGGGCACAGGCTTTGTCCCGGTCGCTGAGCGGTTCCGAGCTGGATGCCCTGGCTGCCGCGCATCGCCGGTTGACGCATCCGGCCGAAATGGGAAATCTGTTCAAGGTGATGGGCCTCTATCCGGCCTATGCTGCACCACCGCCGGGATTAGAGCCATGACACTGGAAATTCTGACTTCGGACTTGCTTTCCCCATTTCGTCACGGGTTCTTCACCCGTCGCGGCGGGGCGTCCTCTGGTATCTTCAACGGGTTGAATTGCGGTTATGGATCGTCTGATCAAACCGAAATTGTCGCACTGAACCGTCGGCGGGTTGCCGATGCGATGGGCGTCGCGCCCGAGGCGATGATCGGCGTGCATCAAGTTCATTCCCCAACAGTTCTGACGGTTGAACAGCCCCTGGAAGGTGAAAAACCACGCGCGGACGCGGTCGTGACGGCGACACCTGGTCTGGCGCTGACAATTTTGACGGCAGATTGCCAGCCAGTTCTGTTTGCCGATCCCGTGGCCAATGTGATCGGAGCAGCGCATGCGGGCTGGCGCGGCGCACTCGACGGTGTGCTTGAGGCGACTCTGGACGCCATGGAAGCGCTTGGCGCGGCACGCCGGAATATCAACGCCGTCATCGGCCCCAGCATTTCACAACGCGCCTACGAAGTGGGCCCCGAGTTTCTGGACGCATTTATCGCCGATTCCCCAGACAACACCCGGTTCTTTGCGAACGGACAGGATGACCGGCTGCAATTCGACCTGCCCGCCTTTGGTTTGCACCGATTGCGGCAGGCCGGTGTCGGGCAGGCGGAATGGACCCGGCACTGCACATATTCCGACCCGGACCGGTTCTATTCATATCGCCGCACAACACATGCAAACGAGGCCGATTACGGGCGGTTGATCTCGGTCATAAGATTGTGATTTTGGCCCAGATTTAGGCGTCGCGCCACTTTTCCGCCACATTTGTTGTGTTTACCGGACTCAGAATCGTAACGAGTTTTGCCAGCTATCAGATGGTCTTCTGACGTCCTTGTTTCGGACGCTGGCGAGTTGAGTGGAAGGATGGACCGAGTATAAATTTCTTGTCTGCAAAACATCCCGGATAAGCCTTATCCATGCCGCAAACGTGCGTCACAAAAGGTTCATAACGGATGCGGGAAACAAACCCGTTCGGAGCAGGACCAGAAAATGAAAACCAAATCTCGCTTTCTCAAAGCCATGGTTGCCGCCACGCGGAGCCAGAAGCTGGAAATGCCGTGGAAGCGGGTATCAAGCCATTCTGTCAGGGTCGCCAGCCGCATCGCGGCACGACGCTGAGACAGAAACACCCCGAGGCCAAGCTGCCGGTCTCGATTGGGTGAACGCGCTTCGGGCTTGCTCCTGCCCGATGTGTGATGCGTCGCGATCTGAGGGGGTCGAGACGGATTCAGGAGTTGTGTGTGTGCGGGCAATTTTCGCCCGTGAAGTACGAGTTTGTCTGGGGGGTCAATGTGTTGACCATTGGAAAGCGAGATTTTGTCGCAATGCGGGGTCCGACCGACCGCCGCCCAAGGGTCACCCATTTGTTTCAAGACAAAGAACCAGTTCGCCAGGTTGGCCTGTACGGGGTTACGCCGCGCCTGACCGGACAATTTGAGGGGAAGGAATATTTATGACTATTCCTAGTTCACTGGCCCGTGCGGCCAGAAATGCGATCGAAACGACAGCCATGCTGCGGGACGCACCGCGACCGGTTGCGAAACCAAAGGCCCAGCTGCGCCGGTATGAAGTCAGCACCCTGTTGAAAAACGGAAACGTGGTTCAGACCAGACACATAGCGCCTGCCCTGCCAATGTTCGAAGACGCCTTTTGTGCCTTCACGCGCGGATCGCTGGTTGAAACGGAACATGGGCCCATGGCCATCGAAGACCTGATGCCGGGGGATACTGTCCTTACTCAGGATGGCGCGTCGGAAACCGTGCTGTGGAAGGGATCTGTCACTCTGATCCCGGGACGTCCGGATTCGCGGGGCCGCACGCGGCCGCTTACGCGCGTCACGGCAGATACATTCGGGATCCAAAAGCCGATGTCGGGTGTAATCGCCGGGCCTGCGGCACGGATCGTGGGCACACCGACGCATTTACGGCATTTGTATGGAAATGACCCGATTCTGACACCTGTGTCCGAATTTCAGGATGGAACGGGTGTGATTGAAACAATGCCGCCGACGCCAGTTGAACTGTTTCACATTTGTCTGAAACGGCATTCCGTTATTCGGGTAGATGGTTTACAGTTCGAAACGTATCACCCAGGTGTGAACGCGGTCCGGATGATCAGCCACTCTTTGCGGTCGGTTTATCTGAACCTGTTTGCGCATATCGAGTCGCTCAACGATTTTGGTCCGCTGCTGATGCCGCGCGCCGGGGACGGAGAAATCAACGCGATGACAGCCTGAGTACGATAGCGATTACTGCATTATGGGGGGCATCATGCAGCTGTTACTAAGTTGGATTCTATCCTTGGCGGTGGCTGCCATGCTGCCACCGAACACCGCACCTGCAAAACGTCTGGGGGTTACGCCGTCCGGTTCATTCGTTCTTCCAGAACGTCGAACGGCACGCCTGGCTCGTCTTTTGCGCCGCGGATAACAAGCGATGTCTTGACGCTGGCCACATTTGGCGTGGTCAGCAGTTCACCGGTCAAGAACTGCTGAAAACTGCTGAGATCGGGTGCGACGCATTTCAGGATGAAGTCCACCTCGCCGTTCAGCATGTGGCATTCACGGACCAGAGGCCATTCGCGGCAGCGTTCTTCGAACGCGCGCAGCTCGGTCTCGGCCTGACTGTCAAGACCGACCATGGCGAACACCTGCACTTCAAATCCCAGCTCGCGGGAATTCACCTCGGCGTGGTAACCGGTGATATAACCGGATTCTTCCAGGGTGCGCACCCGGCGCAGACAGGGCGGCGCCGAAATTCCGACCCGTTTGGCAAGTTCCACATTGGTCATCCGACCGTCTGCCTGTAGTTCCGCCAGAATCTTGCGGTCGATATCATCCAGCCGAGTCGTGACCATCAAATGCTCCTGATTTTTGCGGTTCTTATATCAGCCCCCCACGTGCGCGCAATAATGTTTCGTACATGCGCAATTTTCTTTGTTTTCAAATCTCTCATTTCGCCCTCACCCTGCGCAAGGTGGCTTGAATGGGCTTGAACAGTAAGGGGCTTTAAGCCGGGTCTGTCGGTCGCTATATCGGGGCGACGGGCCAAAAGCCCAATTCAGGCAATTCGAGCGGAGTTACCATGGCCGACACACGACACACCAAGGTTCTGATCATCGGATCGGGGCCAGCAGGATACACTGCGGGCGTTTACGCAAGCCGCGCCATGCTGGAACCCATCCTGGTGCAGGGTATCGAGCCCGGCGGCCAGCTGACGACAACGACCGAGGTCGAGAACTGGCCCGGCGACACCGAGGTACAGGGCCCCGACCTGATGGTCCGGATGCAGGATCATGCCAAGGCCATGGGTTGCGAAGTGATCGGAGACATCATCAACGATCTGGACCTCAGCCAGCGCCCCTTCACCGCCAAGGGCGACAGCGGCACCACCTATACGGCGGACGCCGTCATTCTGGCGACCGGCGCGCGCGCCAAGTGGCTGGGCCTGCCGTCGGAAGAGAAGTTCAAGGGCTTTGGCGTTTCAGCCTGCGCCACCTGCGACGGGTTCTTCTATCGTGGACAGGAAATCGTGGTGATCGGCGGCGGCAATACGGCCGTGGAAGAGGCCCTGTTCCTGACCAATTTCGCCAGCAAGGTGACTCTGATCCATCGCCGCGATGAGCTGCGCGCGGAAAAGATCCTGCAAGACCGGCTGATGAAGAACGACAAAATCGAGCCACTGTGGTTCCACGAGTTGGAAGAAGTGATCGGCACCGACGCGCCGCTGGGCGTCGAGGGCGTACGCGTCAAGCATGTCAAAACCGGAGAGATCACTGAAATCCCCTGTAAAGGCGTGTTTGTTGCCATCGGCCACGCACCCGCGAACGAGCTGGTCAAGGACACGCTTGAAACGCATATGGGTGGCTATGTCGTCACCAAACCGGGCAGCACGGAAACCTCGGTTCCGGGCGTGTTCGCAGCGGGCGATCTGACCGATCACGTCTATCGTCAGGCGGTCACAAGCGCCGGTATGGGCTGCATGGCGGCACTGGATGCCGAACGGTTCCTGGCGGAAACCGAATAACGCGAATTCTGAATTTTGCAGGGCTGCCCCGGTGAATTCAGATCCGAAGGCCGTCAGCCTTTTCAGTACAGTGCCCCCGGGGTTTAAGGGGGCACTGCAAAGCATACGCTGCGCTGCAATCACTGATCGGCAGCCGATGCCACCTGCCAATCCCTTGACCCCCAGCCAGCGGCGTATCAGGATTGCTGAGGGAAAAGCGAAAAACAGGTGAACATTTGAACAACGCTCTTTGGCGCGGCGGGTGGTCAACCCGACTCAGGATCGTCAGTGGTCTTGTGTTGTTTGTGTTCGCATTCTTTCATTTCATAAATATTGGCTTGGGCCTGTTTCACACGGATTACCTGCACGGGATGCAGGACGGTCGAAAGGCCGTCACACGCCACGATGTCATGAGCGTGCTTTTCTATGCTGCCCTGTTCACGCATGCAGGTCTGGCCCTGACATCGATCGCGCAACGCAGAACCCTGCGCATGCCATTCAGCACGGCGTTGCAGGTCGTTCTGGGTTTGCTGATTCCGCTGCAACTGATCTCGCACATCGTTCAGACGCGGGTCGCGCACGAAGTCTATGACGTCAATGACGAGATGGGATATATCATCATCCTGATGTGGCCCAGTATCGCCGTATGGATGCAAAGCGCCTTGCTGCTGATTGTTTGGATACACGGCTGCATCGGTTTGCATATGTGGTTGCGGCTGACCCGGTGGTGGCCGCGGGTCGTGCCCTATCTGATCGGCGTTGCGGTTTTCGTGCCATTATTCGCGTTGGCCGGATTGCTGACCGAAGGTCGACGCATATGGGCCGACTTTGCTGATGAATTCCTGCGCGAGCAATATATCGAGCACTACAATTGGCCATCGCCCGAGACCTTCCAGACCCTGTTCAGTGTAAAAGACTATGGCCTTTTGATCTTTTGGCTGGCTCTGGGGGCGACGGGTCTGGTTTACATCGGGCGCAAACTGTGGCGGCGCAGGCATTCGGTGCGCGTGAATTACGCCAAAGGCCCCGAGGTGGTCGCGGAAAAAGGCATGACTTTGCTTGAGATTTCGCAGGTGAACGGCGTGCCGCACGCCGCCCTGTGCGGTGGAAAGGGGCGCTGCACCACATGCCGAGTCATCGTAGAGGATGGCAGCGACGCCCTGCCCCCGCCCGGCGACGTCGAAGCACGCAGCCTTGCTGCTGTGGGCGCCTCGCCGCAGACGCGACTGGCCTGCCAGATACGCCCTACGGAACCCACCACCGTTTTTCGGGTTTTCAGGCCAGATGGCGGGCGCATACGCGGGCATGCCAGCCAGGGTCAGGAATGTCAGTTGGCTGTTTTGTTTCTGGACATGCGCAGCTTTACTGCGCGTACGACCGGCCAATTGCCTTATGACATCGTGTTCCTGCTGAACCGGTTTTTCGATGCGGTCGTGCCTGCCATCACCAAGGAAGGCGGTGTCGTGGACAAATATATGGGAGACGGGCTGCTTGCCGTTTTTGAAAAGCCGAATGCGGCGGCGTCCGCCCGTGCCGGGTTGCAAGCCGCCATCGACATCAGTCACGCCCTTGATGAATTCAACGCACAGCTCGAGGCCGAAGGCAGCCCCGGCATTCGCATCGGGATGGGTCTGCATCTTGGGGATCTGGTGGTGGGTGAGATCGGCGCCGCGGGCCATGCGTCAAAAACCATAATCGGCGACGCCGTCAATGTCGCCAGTCGTCTGGAAAGCGAAACCAAGGCGCTGAAGGTCGAACTGCTGGTCTCGCAAGAGTTGCTGGAGGCCGCCGGTGTAGTCGTGCCCCAGGACGATATCAGATTGTTCCAGCTGCGCGGCGTGTCTGAACCGATTCCCGCCCTGCCCGTCACCCGTGCATCCACACTTGAGCAGAACGCCACAAAACAGGAACAGGAATTCTCTGCATGAAGCAATAACCTCTGATCGTTAGGATCAGATCATCGATTTGACTTGTGAATTAGAAATTCCTTCCAATTCAAAAATATTCGGCGCATATCCTCCTTTGTTACATTCCCGCCTGTGGACTTCGCCTGTCAGTCGGTGCAAACGCCTCGAAACCGCCTGATATCCACTGGCAAATCAACACTGCGACAAGAGAATTCCAATGACGATGTTAAGCAATCTGGCCCCGATCCCCGAACTGTATGTGTCATACGATTCGGCGCAGAAGCTGAAGGTGGAAGCGGCCGACCTGACCAGCTGGGATCTGAGCCCGCGTCAGATCTGCGACCTGGAACTGCTGATGAATGGCGGGTTCAACCCGCTCAAGGGATTTCTGAGCGAAGCGGATTACGACAATGTGGTCGAGAATATGCGCCTGGCCGATGGAACGCTTTGGCCAATGCCCATCACATTGGATGTCAGCGAAGACTTCGCGGATCTGATCGAACTTGGGCAGGATATCGCTCTGCGTGATCAGGAAGGCGTGATCTTGGGCACCATGACCGTGACCGACCGCTGGACTCCGGACAAGTCCCGCGAGGCCGAGAAGGTCTTTGGCGCCGATGACGATGCCCACCCGGCAGTGAACTATCTGCACAACGTGGCCGGCAAGGTCTATCTGGGCGGACCGGTGGTCGGAATCCAACAACCCGTGCACTACGATTTTCGTGGGCGCCGCGACACCCCGAACGAATTGCGCGCCTATTTCCGCAAGCTGGGCTGGCGCCGCATCGTGGCCTTCCAGACCCGCAACCCGCTGCACCGCGCGCATCAGGAGCTGACCTTCCGCGCCGCCAAAGAGGCACAGGCCAACCTGCTGATCCACCCGGTCGTGGGCATGACCAAACCGGGCGACGTCGATCATTTCACCCGCGTGCGCTGTTACGAGGCGGTGCTGGACAAGTACCCCGCTTCGACCACCTCTATGAGCTTGTTGAACCTGGCCATGCGCATGGCTGGCCCGCGCGAAGCCGTCTGGCACGGGCTGATCCGCGCCAACCACGGCTGCACCCACTTCATCGTCGGCCGCGACCACGCGGGCCCCGGCAAGAACAGCAAAGGTGAGGATTTCTACGGCCCCTATGACGCGCAGGATCTGTTCCGACAGTTCCAGGACGAAATCGGCGTTGAAATGGTAGACTTCAAGCACATGGTCTATGTGCAGGAACGCGCCCAGTACGAACCGAATGACGAGATTCTCGACAAGGACAACGTCACGATCCTGAACATCTCGGGCACCGAACTGCGCCGCCGCCTGCGTGAAGGGCTGGAAATCCCCGAGTGGTTCTCGTTCCCCGAAGTGGTCGAGGAACTGCGCCGCCGCTTCCCGCCGCGCTCCAAGCAGGGTTTCACCGTGTTCTTCACCGGCTTTTCGGGCTCGGGCAAGTCGACCATCGCAAACGCGCTGATGGTCAAGCTGATGGAGATGGGCGACCGCCCGGTGACGCTGCTGGATGGCGACATCGTGCGCAAGAATCTCAGCTCGGAACTGGGCTTCTCGAAGGAACACCGCGACCTGAACATCCGCCGCATCGGATATGTGGCGTCCGAGATCACCAAGAACGGCGGCATCGCCATCTGCGCCCCGATCGCGCCCTATGCCACCACGCGCCGTGCCGTGCGGGAAGAGATCGAACAGTTCGGTGCCTTCTGCGAGGTGCATGTGGCCACCAGCATCGAGGAATGCGAACGCCGCGACCGCAAGGGTCTGTACAAGCTGGCGCGCGAGGGCAAGATCAAAGAGTTCACCGGCATCTCGGACCCTTACGATGTTCCGGAGAACCCCGAGCTGCGGGTCGAGACCGAAAATGTCGAGGTCGACAACTGCGCCCATCAGGTGCTGCTGAAACTGGAAAGCATGGGCCTGATCGCAGCAAACGGATAACGGTCTCATCTGACCTTGTTTGGCGGTCCCCGGTCATTCCGGGGGCCGTTCCTTTTTTGGTCGCCAATTGACAATTGCCGCTGGTCCTGATGCTTTTCAGGACCTCAAGGCGGGTGTGAAACTGAGATGACGAACAAGTCTCCGACCATTGCCAGTTTCTGGTTTGGATCCGATCTGAGTTGGTTGGAGCAACTCTGCCTTCAGTCCTTTCTGGATCATGGCCACCGCTTCGTCCTTTATGTCGCGCACGAGGTAAAAGGCATTCCGGCAGGTGTCGAAACCCGCCCTGCCAGCGACGTTTTCTGGCCGCCACCTTTTGTGGTCGATGCCGAAGATAGGCAGGGCGTTGCCGTCTTCTCGGATATTTTCCGGCTGCACTTGATGCGGCAAAGCGAGGTGATCTGGGTCGATCTGGATGCCTATTGCGTACGGGCGTTCGACTTTTCGACGGATTTCGTGTTCGGTCGCTCCAGGCGGGGCGACTTCCCGACGGGTGTGCTGCGCCTGCCCACAAGATCGGCGACCCTGGAACAGATGCTGAAATTTGTCATGTCGTCTAACCCGTCCCAACCCTGGCGTGGACGCAGATTGCAGCGCCACAATCGGGAACGAACCGCAAGAGGGGAACGCTGGGGCATCGAAGCCCTGCCCTGGGCCAGTTCGGGGCCCAAAGCCTTTGGCCATTTCCTGCGCCAGACGGCAGAGGACCGCCATGCCATGACTGCTGAAACCTTTTATCCGCTGGCGCAGGAGGAATTGTGGAAGCTACACGATCCGCGCATCGCGACGAACGAAATCGAAACCGAAACCGTGCATTCGGTACACATCTACGGCCACCAAAAGAAACTGATGGCCAACCGGATGGGCGGGCTGCCGGTTTCAGGGTCATATCTGGACAGGTTGTGCAAACGACATGGGATCGAACCAAGTACGGCCCCGATTCTGCGGTTGGCCTGGATGTAGCCCGTCGCATCCGGCCAGGGTTTCGCGGGTCAGCCCTTGGTCAACGCCCGCCTAGTGTGTCGGCGTTTCCGGCAGGTCGACCTGCCCGCGCATCAGGATATGCCCTTGACCAGAAACCCTGATGCCCGTCATCGCATCAGGCGGGCCGACACGCGTGACGATGGCCTTCCCGGGGCGGCCCATATCGTGACCCTGCTGGGCGATGAAGCTTTCCTTTTGCATCAAGCCATGTTTCCACAAATAGGCGGCCATCGCACCGGTGGCAGACCCGGTAAACGGATCTTCGGGCGGGCTGGGCGGTGCCATGAGAAGGCGCGAAAACGTATCCCCCTCATCGGTTGCCCCTTGCAGCGTGACAAGAAACGGCTCGGCCATGTCCGAGCCGGAATACCCAGCAGTTTCAGCCACTTTGCGCAACGGGCCTTCAACCAGTTGAGCGGCCCGCAAGGCCGCATGATCCCGCAGAACAGTGATGCAGAACGGCAAGCCGGTCGAAACCATTTGAGGCGGAGAAATGATGGCTCCCGTTGGCAGACTGACCGCTGCCGCCACCAGTTCCGCGGGAACGCGCGTACCGAATTGCGGTGCGACCTGAGTCATTTCGATCTGATCCCCCTGCAACCGGATCGACACCAGGCCGGCACCGGTTTCCAGCGTCAGACCATCGCCCGAGATCATACCGCGGGATCGCATCGCCGCGACGGTGGCGATAGTCGGATGCCCCGCAAAGGGAATTTCGCGGCTGGCCAGAAAGTAGCGGACGCGGATGTCGGCCACGTCGGACGGCCCGGTAAAGGTGCATTCGACCAGAGAGGTTTCGCGCACATAGGCCATGCAGACCTCTTGCGTCAGGCGCGCACCTTCATGGACGACGGCACATCCGTTGCCACCGAAGGCGCGATCACTGAAGGCGTCCACCCAGTCAAAGTCAAACCAGCCCATGAAGCCACTCCTGCTTTAGCATTTGTGGCACGATCACTGCATAGGCGGAGAATGTCACGTTTTTTCAGCAGTGTTTCAGGCCACCTAGTGAACCGCCACCGGAGACAGGTCATGTTCGCGCGCCAGCACGAAGGCCAGCTTGCGGTCAGCGACCAGCGCCAGTTGCTGCCCGTCGGAATCGTGGACGGCGTAAAGCTGATCCAGATCGCCGGCCTGTTCACGAACTTCCCGAGGCAATTCAGATACTTCAACCGTTTTGACATAGACAATACGGTTGCCCTGGGCGTTGATTTCAATCGGTGTATTCATTGCTCTTACCCCTTCCGTATGTTGATCGTCTGAACCACGGTTTCCGGCACGGCGCGGGTCAGATCCACATGCAGCAGACCGTTTTCCATGATCGCCTCGCCCACTTCGACGCCATCGGCCAGCACGAACATGCGCTGGAACTGACGCGCCGCAATGCCGCGATGCAGGAAGATGCGCCCCTCGCTGTCGTCGCGCTGACGGCCCCGGATCACCAACTGGCGATCCTCGATCGTGATTGACAGATCCTCTTCGGCAAACCCGGCCACCGCAAGAGTGATGCGATAGGAAAAATCCGAGGTCTGTTCGATGTTATAGGGCGGGTATCCCTCATTTCCGGCCTTTGCAGACCGTTCCAGAAGGCGTTCCAACTGCTCGAACCCCAAAAGATGCGGGTATGAGCCTAGAGTAAGTTTCGACACGTATTTTCGTCCTTCTTTGTAAAAGCGACGTGGTGTGCGGCCCCGTTCTGGCAACCGCCTGCAATAGAATATGGGAAGAAACCAGGATGTCCACAAGGTCTGGCGCGATAACGTCTGACACACTATCTTGTTGGCCAAGCACCACAACCAACTCGAGTCGCCAATGAACGCGCCTACCGATCTTTCGATGAAAACAGATGAAGTATTGCGTGTTGAGCTTGAGGTCTTCCGCCGACAGCACCGCGATCTGGACGAGGCGATTCAGGCATTGCATGACAAGGGAACGGCCGACCAACTGACCTTGCGGCGCCTGAAAAAAGAGAAACTGCGCCTGAAAGACATCATTCGCCTGATCGAAGACCGCCTGACGCCCGATATCATCGCCTGAACGCCCTGTACCGCATTGCCAGCCAACCGGATTTGGCTATAGTGCGCGCTCTTTCTGAGCGCGGGGACGTATGCGGATGAGCGATGTGAAAGTAGGGATCATCATGGGCAGCCAGTCGGACTGGCCCACGATGAAGGAGGCCGCGGATATTCTGGACGAACTGGGCGTCGCCTACGAAGCACGCATCGTATCGGCTCACCGCACGCCGGACCGGCTGTGGGACTATGGCAAAACCGCTGTTTCGCGTGGGTTGCAGGTGATCATTGCAGGTGCAGGTGGGGCTGCGCATCTTCCGGGCATGATGGCGTCGAAAACGCGGGTGCCTGTGATTGGCGTCCCGGTGCAGACCCGTGCCTTGTCGGGCGTGGATTCGCTGTATTCCATCGTGCAGATGCCCAAGGGATTTCCGGTGGCGACCATGGCGATCGGGTCCGCCGGCGGGGCCAATGCCGGCCTGATGGCGGCGGGCATTCTTGCATTGCAGGATGATGCTTTGGCCGAACGGCTGGACAGATGGCGTGACGCGTTGTCAGCCTCGATCCCCCAGGAACCGCAGGGATGAGCCGGATCGGCTTTATCGGCACCGGCCATATCGCCGCGCCGATTGCGCGGCTGATGGCCGCCAAGGGGCACCAGATCAGCGTGACCGAGCGCAACGCCAAGGTTTCAGCCGCCTTGAAGGCCGAACTGGGTGTGACCGTCGCTGCGCCTCAGGCCGTGATTGACACCTCGGACATCGTGTTCCTGTGCCTGCGCCCGCATATCGCGGCCGAGGCTCTGGACCCGCTGACATTCCGCGCCGATCAGCAGATCGTGTCGGTCATGGCGGCGGTTTCGGCCGAGCATCTGGCCGCGCTTTGCGCCCCGGCGTCGGATTTCGTGCAGACCATCCCGCTGGGTTTTCTGGAAACCGGCGGCTGCCCGATGGCCGCCTTTGGCAATGATCGCCTGCTAGCGGAACTGTTCGAGCCCGAGAACCCGGTGATCAAGGTTGCGGATGAAGCCGCGCTGAACGCGCATTTCGCCATTTGTGCCATGGTTCCCGGCATTCTGGACCTGATGGCAACGGGTGCCGAATGGCTGGGTGACGCAACCGGTGATGCGGACGGGGCCGAGTTCTATACAACGCAGTTGATGGCGGGTTTTCTGGCCTCGATGGAAAAAGGCACTTCCGGGCGGTTGGCGCAGGAGCGTGACGCGCTGGCGACGGAGGGCACGCTGAGCCTGCAAATGACGGACGCCCTGAAAGACGGGGGCGCGCACAAGGCGCTGCGTTCCGCGCTTGGGGCAATTGGCAAACGTTTGGAGAGTTGAAGATGGCGGAAATGCTCGCCCAAGGTGCAGTGATCGGGATTCTGGGGGGTGGTCAGCTGGGCCGGATGCTGTCCGTGGCAGCCGCCAGGCTGGGTTTTGTCAGCCATATCTATGAGCCGGGTGCAAACCCACCTGCGGGGCAGGTTGCGGATCGCGTCACCACTGCGGCCTATGACGATGCAGACGCGCTGAAAGCCTTTGCCGATGCGGTCGATGTCATCACTTACGAGTTCGAGAACATCCCGACCGAAGCGCTGGACATTCTGGAAGCGCACCGCCCCATTCGTCCCGGGCGTGAGGCATTGAGGGTCAGTCAGGACCGCCTGACCGAGAAGACGTTCCTGCAAGGGCTTGGCCTGAAAACGGCTCCGTTTGCGGATATCACCGATCTGGACAGCCTGAATGCGGCCATCGAAGAAATCGGTACGCCCGCCATCCTGAAGACCCGCCGCTTTGGCTATGACGGCAAAGGACAAGCCAGATTGCGCACCCCCCGGGATGCCGAGGCCGCGCTGGCCGATATGGCTGGTGCGCCTGCCCTTCTGGAGGGGTTCGTTGATTTCTCACACGAGGTTTCGATCATTGCAGCGCGGGGGCTGGACGGTCAGGTGGCCTGTTTTGACCCGGGTGAGAATGTGCACCGCGACGGCATCCTGCACACCACCACCATTCCTGCCCGACTGTCCCCCGCCCAGCGCACCGATGCCATCCTGCTGGCGGCCAATATCTTGAACGCGCTGGAATATGTCGGTGTCATGGGCGTTGAGCTGTTCGTGACACCCGGCGGGCTGATCGTGAACGAGATCGCGCCGCGCGTGCATAATTCGGGCCACTGGACGCAGAATGGCTGCGCCGTGGATCAGTTCGAACAGCACATCCGCGCGGTGGCGGGCTGGCCTTTGGGGGACGGGCAGCGCCATTCCGACGTCGTGATGGAGAACCTGATCGGCGACGATATGGACCGCGTGCCTGAGCTGGCGCGCGAGCGGGATGTTGCGTTGCATCTCTATGGCAAGGCCGAGGTAAAGGCCGGGCGCAAAATGGGGCACTTCAACCGCATCAAACGTTGAGGCTATCGCGCCTGCGCGCGACGCCTTCGGCGAGAGTATTTGGGAAAAGATGAAGGTTTTGCGGTGCCTAACCCAGAAACCGGGCGGCGATGTCGCCTGACATGTAACTGACGCGCCCACCGGCCAGGGTGGCTGCAACGCGATGGGTGTCCGCATCCAGGATGACCAGATCCGCGCGTTTTCCCGGCGCGAGCGTGCCCCTGTCCTGCATGTCCAGCACCCGCGCGGGGCCGGACGAGACCAGCGCCCAGGCACTGGCCAGATCCAGCAGACCGGTTTTGGCCAGCATCAGCGCCGCGCGGCGCGGGCTGGGATAGTGATAATCCGAGGCCAACGCATCACAGAGCCCCATGGCGATCAGTTCGACGGCGCTTGCGTTCCCCTTGTGTGATCCCCCCCGCACAACGTTGGGAGAGCCGAGGATAACGTGATCCCCGGCAGAACGCGCGGCTTCGGCGGCTTCAAGCGTTTCGGGGAATTCAGCAATGCGCACGCCCCGGTCGCGCCACCATGCCCTAGTCTCGGCGGTCGCGTCATCATGGCTGCCCAAACGCACCCTCATTGAGACAAGTTCGGCGCTGAGTGCTTCGACGGCAGCGGGAACCTCGTTCCTGCGGGCATGCATATTGAGCAGCATCTCAAAATGCGCATCCGGATTGCGTCCGGCCTTCAACGCCTGCCCGGTCAGGCGCGGCGGCTTTTTGCCCTGCGCCAAACGATCATGCGGCAGGTGATCATTGAACACCACATAGGGCACCTGCCATTCGGCGATACGATGGGCCAGACCTTCGTAGTCCTCCAGCATGTTGGTCTCGAACCGCAATTGTGGGATCAGATCCGTGACGGTGCTGTTCTTGACCGCAGCGATGGCCCGAAATACCTGCGCGGCAAACTCGGGGCCGCGCACGCCACCTTCCCAGCTGTAGAACTGCGCCAGCACCGCGGTGGTGATGCCATTGGCGGCCAGTTCGGCTTCGGCTGCCAGAATACCTTCGTTCATTTGCTTCATTGCGCCCCGGCGCGGGGCGATGTGGCGTTCGAACCCGTCCCCGTGCAGATCGACGATACCGGGCAGGACAAGATAACCGGTCAGGTCAACCCTGCGCCCGGTCCGATCTTGCTGAATAACGCCCTCCGCCATCGAGAGATCGCAGCGCGACAGACCATCCTCCGGCAACAGAACCTCTGCGCCGGTCAACGTCAGATCCAGAAAAGTCATTGTGTGGGCTCCGAGTCAGGTTCCGAGCAATCCTGCCCGATGCAGATCTCGTCGATTATCTCCATCACGCCGTCCAGCCAGGTGATCTGCTGATCGAATTGGCCAAATTCGATGAAATGCAGCGCCTGAGCCATAACCCGCGGGTTGTTCATCATGAAAGTGTGGGTCACCGGAAGAACAAGATGATCCTTCATCCCTTCGACCTTGGTGGTTTCAACCGAAACCTTGCCGTCATCCGGCCCGTCGATCAGCGAGGAAAACAGCGGGTTGAGCGAATTCTCACCCGCGATCACCCCCAGTTCAAAATCCACCGGCGGCAGGCGGCGCGGAATGCCTTCGGGACCTGTGCCCAATTGCAGGCCCGCCGGGCCGTTCAGATACCCGAACACTTCCCATGCGCTCAGCTCATCGACCAACTGGCTGCCCTGATTGGGCGGGCCGAGCATGACGACACGACCCAGGTTTTCGGGCCGATGGTCCTTGAGCCAATAGCGCAACAGGATACCGCCCATGGAATGCGCAACGACATTGGCTTTGTCATCGCCACATGCCGCAAGCGCGTCCGGTATGGTTTGCCTTGCCAGTTCCGGAATACCGATTTCGGTCGATGGATACCCGTGGCGCACAACGGTATAGTCATGCGCCTTGAACAGCTGCTCCATCACGGTGAACGAGGCCTCGGTGCGCGCAAGGCCGTGCAGAAGGATCACGCATTTCGCACTGGCTGCGGCAGGAACGAGGCAGAAGAGCAAGGCAATCAAAAGTTTCATAACCGCCAGATAAAGCCTATCAGCCTTTGATAAAAGCCCTAGCCCCGATGACGTCGCAGCACGGCCAGCGCGATACCGCCCAAAACAAGCGTGGCGCCGATGATCAGCCGTGCTCCGGCAATCTCGCCCAGAAAGACGACACCGCCGAGAATTGCGATCACCGGCACGCTGAGTTGAACGACAGCCGCCACGGACGGGGCCAATTGAGGCAAAACACGATACCACAAAGCATAGCCAAGCCCGGATGTTACCGCGCCGGACAGGACGGCCAGCAGATATCCCGCCCCGCTCATCTGCCAGACGCTGCCGCCGGCAAGCATCGCCAGGGCAGTCAACGGCAATGCGACGATGAAATTGGCGGCCGTTCCCTCCAGCGGGTTTGTTTCAGAACGGCCCGCTATCGAGTAAAGGGCCCAACCAATACCGGCGGCGGCCATCAAAGCCGCGCCAGCCAAGTCGACCTGAACGGCTCCAGTCGGCCACAGCACATAGGCAAGACCAGCAAGCGCGACCCCTGCCCCTGCCACCTGCCGTGCGGTCGGAGTAGCACCCGTCAATGCGCCGACAGAAAACATCGTAATTTGCACCACGCCGAACAGAATCAATGCGCCCAAGCCTGCATCCAGCGTCAGGTAGGCGATTGAAAATCCGATCATGTAGAGCGTCAACGACCCCGCGCCAATGATCCGCCTTCGATTGCGCAGCGGAAGGCGCCCTCCGCGTGCCAGCACAAGAGCGGCCAGGACCACGGCCCCCGCCAAAACCCGAACGATGGCAAATCCGGTCGGATCGCTGGCTCCGCTGTCGATGGCCAACCGGTTCAGAATGGAGTTCGCCGCAAAGGCACACATGGTCAGGGCGGTGAGCAAAAACAATCTCATGCCATCCGCATAGCCGTTTGGGCGGGATTTGCACACTCACTTTCGCGAAGGTTGTGGGAACAGAAATCCGGCGCCGGACAAAGCAGCGTCTAAACACGCCTTGAAAACAGAACTGTCAACACAAAACGGGGCCGCCCGAAGGCGACCCCGTTCTTAAGCTATACGGCTTCCCTATCGGCAGCTTGGCGATATCGCCAAGCGCCTGTCGGGTCGTCAGAATTCGCCGGGGCGAATTCGACGTGCTTACATCATGCCGCCCATACCGCCCATGTCGGGCATGCCGCCGGCAGGTGCCGCGCCTTCCTTGGCCGGCTTGTCGGCAACCATTGCTTCGGTGGTGACCAGCAGGCCAGCAACCGATGCAGCGTCTTCCAGAGCAGTCCGAACCACTTTGGCCGGGTCAATCACACCGAACGAGAACATGTCGCCATATTCTTCGGTCTGCGCGTTGAAGCCGAATGCTGCGTCCGACGATTCGCGGACCTTGCCGGCTACAACCGCGCCGTCGACACCTGCGTTCTCGGCGATCTGACGCAGCGGCGCTTCGATTGCCTTGCGAACGATGTTGATACCTGCGTCCTGATCGGCGTTTGCACCTTTCAGAGCTTCCAGTGCTTTACCGGCCTGGACCAGAGCAACACCACCGCCCACAACAACGCCTTCCTGAACGGCAGCGCGTGTTGCGTTCAGAGCATCGTCCACACGGTCTTTGCGCTCTTTCACTTCGACTTCGGTCATGCCGCCGACGCGGATAACGGCAACGCCGCCTGCCAGTTTGGCAACGCGCTCTTGCAGCTTCTCGCGGTCGTAGTCGCTGGTGGTTTCTTCGATCTGAGTGCGGATCTGAGCAACACGTGCTTCGATCTCGGCTTTCTCGCCAGCACCGTCGACGATGGTGGTTTCGTCTTTGGTGATTTCGATTTTCTTGGCGGTGCCCAGCATGTCCATGGTCACGGACTCGAGCTTCATGCCCAGATCTTCGCTGATAACCTGACCGCCGGTCAGGATTGCGATATCCTGCAACATGGCCTTACGGCGATCGCCGAAGCCAGGTGCTTTGACAGCAGCAATTTTCAGGCCGCCGCGCAGTTTGTTGACAACCAGAGTTGCCAGCGCTTCGCCTTCAACATCCTCGGCAATGATCAGCAGCGGTTTCTGCGACTGGATCACTTGCTCCAGCAGCGGAACCATCGGCTGCAACGAGGACAGTTTCTTTTCGTGCAGCAGGATCATGCAGTCGTCGAGTTCTGCGATCATCTTGTCTGCGTTGGTGACGAAGTAAGGCGACAGGTAGCCACGGTCGAACTGCATACCTTCGACAACGTCGGTCTCGGTTTCCAGACCTTTGTTTTCTTCGACGGTGATAACGCCTTCGTTGCCAACCTTCTGCATCGCGTCTGCGATCTGCTGGCCGATTTCCGCTTCGCCGTTGGCCGAGATTGTGCCAACCTGAGCGACTTCTGCCGAGTCTTTGACTTCGCGCGAAGCAGCTTTAATGCCTTCAACAACCTTGGCAGTTGCCAGGTCGATGCCGCGCTTCAGGTCCATCGGGTTCAGGCCAGCGGCAACCTGCTTCAGGCCTTCTTTTACGATCGCCTGTGCCAGAACGGTTGCGGTGGTGGTGCCGTCGCCGGCTTCGTCATTGGTGCGGCTGGCGACTTCTTTCACCATCTGCGCGCCCATGTTTTCGAACTTGTCTTCCAGTTCGATTTCCTTGGCAACCGAAACACCGTCTTTGGTGATGCGCGGCGCGCCGAAGGATTTGTCCAGAACCACGTTGCGGCCTTTGGGGCCCAGGGTCACTTTAACCGCGTCGGCCAGGATGTTCACACCCTTCAGCATACGGTTGCGGGCATCGGTGTCGAATTTGACGTCCTTTGCAGCCATGTCGTTTCTCCTTGAGAAATTGATTTGAAATGAAGATCAGAGAAAGCGCGCGCTTACTCGATGATCCCCATGATGTCGCTTTCTTTCATCATCAGCAGCTCTTCGCCGTTGACCTGAACCTCGGTGCCCGACCATTTGCCGAACAGGATCTTGTCGCCAGCCTTGACAGCCATTGCGATCAGTTCGCCGCTGTCCTTGCGCGCACCTTCGCCGGTTGCGACGACTTCGCCTTCGCTTGGCTTTTCTTTTGCGCTGTCAGGAATGATCAGGCCACCTGCGGTTTTCTCTTCGCTCTCTACGCGGCGAACCAGCACACGGTCATGAAGCGGTTTCAATGCCATCTTTGTAGCTCCTTGGGCTCAAAGTTTATCTATCCTCCCCCCGCCTTCCGACGAGGCGTTAGCACTCGGGGTGTGTGAGTGATAACGACGCATAGCTAGGGAGTCTAAAAGTCCGAGTCAACAATTTGTGAGAGATTTTTTTGCAACTTGAATCAGTCAGCCTGTTCCCAGCTATAGGCCCAATGCTTCAACCCTTCTGCGCCCTCTGACGTAAGCCCATAGATGCCCTTTTCAACCTTCTCGAACCACCCGTAGTGGTTTTCCCGCATCAGCCGGGTCGCGACCGGGACCGCGACCGATCTGGCGACGTCCGCCCCCTTGGACGGGCCATTCTCGGCCAGATAGGCCGCACATTTCAGCGCATCCTGCCGATACGCCGTCACGATACCATGGCGCGTCGCGCCCCCAGCGTTCGGGTCGCCTTGCAGCCGGTCGAATTCGCGCAGCAACCGTGCGGCCCTGGCTTTGTTCTTTCGGGGCGCGTAGGGGCCGGGATCGCACTGAACCTCGACCGTACCATCAGCCCGCACGGTGATCAGGCCCAGGCCGAGCCTACGACACAGTGCCAGATTATCTTTCAGCGCCCGCCGGGCCGTTCGGCCGGTGGGTTTGCAGACGGCAACATAGACCAGATCGGTGAGTTTCAGCCGGGTGATCGCCTGATGAAACAGGGACAGCGTGAACCGCAGTTTCAGTTCGACGATCACCGGCGCATCCCCATCGCGCACCGCCACGATGTCGGCTGCGCCGACTTCACCCTTGACGGTGTATCCCTGACGCTCCAGCAGCGCCTTGACCGGGGGATAGAGATCCTGCTCGCGGTTCATGTGGCCATGCTACGCAGATTGCCAGGGAATACCAGACGGGCGGCTTGAACATCGGCAGGTGGCGTGGCTAAGTCTGGGTTCAACTTCTTGACACCATTCAGGCTGGCACCATGCGTTTGCTCACGTTTCTTGCGTTCCTTCTGCTTCCGATCTCGGCTCAGGCCGCGTGCGAGGGGGTGGACCTGCGGCCACAACTGCCCGAGGAAACCCGGACAAAATTGCAAAGTGCAGTGGCCCAGATCGCTTATCCCGAAGGCAATCACTGGATTGCACGCAAGGGCGACACGGTTTTGCACATCATCGGCACGTTGCACAGTTACGATCCGCGCATGGAAGACGTGATTGACCGCCTGTCGCCCGAACTCAGCAAAGCGGACGCCTTTTATTTCGAAGTCACTCAGCACGACATGGACGCCTTCGAAAAGACCATGGCCAACGACCTGAGTGCGGTATTGATTACCTCAGGCCCTACGTTGATCGACCTGATGGCGGAAGACGACTGGGATGCGCTGTCCGCAGCCCTGGCCCAGCGCGGCATCCCCGGCTGGATGGCTGCGAAAATGCGTCCGTGGTTCCTGACCATGATGCTGAGCATTCCGCCCTGCATGATCGAAGACCCGAATTCAACTTATGGAATGGACGCCCGCCTGAACGATCTGGCCGTTGAAAAAGGTATCCCGCAGCACTCGCTGGAACGAATCGAAGACCTGATGGCCATGTTCGACAGTTATCCGCTTGAGAAACAGGTCGAGTCGCTTGTGCGCCTGTCCGGGGCGATGCAGGGCAATGCAGACCAGTTGGCCACCATGGCCAACGCGTATCTTGAAGAAAAGCACGCCGAGATCATACAGCTTGCCCGTTTACAAGGGCTGGAGCAGTCGGGCCTGAGCCCCGAAGCTTTCGATGCGGAATGGCGGGATTTCGAGCAGCAATTGCTGGTGCAGCGAAATGCCAACTGGATGGCGCAGATTTTGGACATCAGGGATCAGACAGTTGTGATTGCAGTCGGCGCGGGGCACCTGAGCGATGATTACGGCCTGCTGAATCAGCTGGAAGAAGCCGGATACGTTCTGACACGCGCCGAGTTCTGAACGGGCCCAGCGGTTTTCAGACCAAGCGTCGCAGACAGTGCTCAGCGGCGTGACAACGGCCTTTAGCCGCCCTATAAGGCGCGCAAATTTCCATTCCGCAGGACACTGACATGACGACGCTAGTATTTGGCCACAAATCCCCCGACACAGATTCCACAGGCTCGCCGATCCTGTGGTCGTGGTACCTGAACGAGGTCAAGGGTGAGCAGACCGAACCCGTACTGCTGGGTGAACCCAACACCGAAGCAACATTCATGCTGGAAAACTGGGACCTGCCCAAGCCGCGGATCCTTGAGGACCTGCCCGCGGAAACGCCGGTGGTTATCGTCGACACCAACAACCCCGCCGAACTGCCGGCCAACATCAACGACGCGGACATCCGCGCCATCATCGACCATCACAAGCTGGTCGGTGGCCTGGAAACCAAAGGCCCGATCGACATCACAGTGCGCCCCCTGGCCTGCACCGCCACCATCATGGTTGATCTGATGGGCGAAGATGCGGCCAAGATGCCCGACGCCATCAAGGGCGCCGCGCTTACCTGCATTCTGTCGGATACTCTGGAATTCCGCTCACCCACCACCACGGCGCATGACCGCGAGGTTGCAGAACGTCTGGCGGCCGAGCTCGAGCTGGACATTTCGGCATATGCCGCAGACATGTTCGCGGCGAAATCGGATGTCTCGTCCTTTTCGGACGCCGAGTTGATCCGCATGGACAGTAAAGAATACGAGGTCGACGGCACCAAATTCCGGGTCTCGGTTCTGGAAACCACCGCTCCCGGCGTCGTTCTGGACCGCAAGGCCAGCCTGGCGGACTCGATGGTGGCCGTTGCCAAGGAAGACGGCGTCGAGCAGGTGCTGCTGTTCGTGGTTGATATCCTGAACGAAGAGGCCACGCTGCTGGTCCCCAATGATCTGGTCAAAACCGTGGCCGAGAAAAGCTTTGGCGCAACCGTGGACGGCGACGCCGTAGTTCTGCCCGGTATCATGAGCCGTAAAAAGCAGATCATTCCGAACCTGAAGGTCTGATCCTCAAGCGACCCAAATATGAAGGCGTCCAATTCGGGCGCCTTTTTTCTTTGCTGACAGCCATTTGCGGAGGCGTTGCCGGTTGTTAGTCTGACCGGGGGTCAAAAGCCTATCCCAGGTCAGGTAAATGCAATGGTCGTACGAAAACTGAGCACCACCCGCAGCATCCTTCTTTTTGAAGGTGCCGACAAGGCGGCGTATTGGCGACGTTTTGCAATGTTGCTGACGCTGTCGGTCGTGATTGCCACCATGGGTTTGCTGCGCAACTCAGGCGCTGTCGTGATCGCGGCCATGCTTGTGGCGCCGCTGATGACCCCGATCCTCGGGGTGGCCGCCGCGATGGTCATGGGATGGTTGAAACGCGCGGTGACGCTGGCGCTTACGGTTTGCCTGGCTGCCATTGTCTGCGTGATGATGGCATGGTTTCTGGTCTATGTCGCAGATGTTCCCCGTGGCATTTTGATCCCCGACCAGGTCCTGGCGCGCACCGATCCCGGCACCGAAGACCTGATCGTCGCGCTCGCTGCCGGTGTGGCCGGGGCCTATGTTCAGATCAACAAGTCCGAATTGAGCCTTCTACCCGGCGCGGCCATCGGTGTTTCGCTTGTTCCCCCGCTGTCGGCCTCGGGCATTCTTTTATATTTTGACGAACCCGCCGAGGCCTATGAGGCAGGGCTGCTTTTCGCAACGAACCTTGGCGCGATCATTCTGTCAGCCTGCGCGGTTTATCTTGTCTATGCCGCGCGCTCCGTGGTTTTCAGCAAGGGAAAGCGCAAACTGAACTTTACCGCCAGCGTCTTTGTCGCGATCGCGTTTCTGGTCGTCGTCGTCCTGCAGCTTGGGAAGTCCACCTACAACCGTTATCTGGAAACGCGGACCGAGGCGCAACTGGCCGAGTCCATTCGTGCATGGGCCGATCCGGTTTCCGTGGAAATCATCCGCATCGACGTCAACGCTCAGCGCAAGCGGGCCGAGGTTTGGCTGATCGTCGATCTGCCGGCCGAAGCGCAGTTCAAGGTTTCTTCCATTGCCGGTTTGCTGCCACCCAAGCTGCGTGAGACCCCTCTGGTCGGGGTGTTGGAGGAGGAACTAGGACCCGGATACTTGGCCATTATCCGGTATCAGCCGCGTATCGGGGCCCAGATCATCCTGGGAACGGAAAACGTTCAGCAGGCCCCGGATGTCACGAAAATTACCGAAGACGAGTAGCAGATTCACCCATTCCTTGGCGCAAACGGGAATGCGGGATGGTGTTCGGGCCCAAGCTTTGCCATAGCTGTCGCCAGCGCGATATCAGACCCAGAGGCACCCATGACCCAGATCGTTTCCTCGCTTTCCGAGATCTCGGACCGTTACAAGGCATTGTTCGTCGACCTTTGGGGCTGTGTTCACAACGGCATCACGGCCTACCCCGAGGCGGTCGAAGCGCTGAAGGCCTATCGCGCCAAGGGTGGACTGGTGGTCTTGGTCACGAACTCTCCCAAACCTCGCGCCGGGGTGGCAGAGCAGCTCGTGCAATTCAACGTCCCCGCCGACGCGTATGACACCATCGCCACCAGCGGGGATTCCGCGCGATCTGCGATGTTCCGGGGTGCTGTGGGGCACAAGGTTTACTTCATGGGCGAGTGGCAGCGCGATGCGGGCTTTTTCGAACCGCTGAAACTGTTGGATCACCCCATCCATATCGAGCGTGTGCCGCTGAAGGAAGCCGAGGGTATTGTCTGCTGCGGTCCGTTCGACCCGATGGCCGACCCGGATGTGAACCGGCCGGATTTCCTGTACGCCAAGCAGATGGGGATGAAACTGCTTTGTGCGAACCCTGATATTGTCGTGGACCGCGGCGAGGTGCGCGAATGGTGCGCCGGTGCTTTGGCCAGGCTGTACACCGAAATGGGCGGCGAGAGCCTGTATTTCGGCAAACCGCATCCCCCGATCTATGATCTAGCCCGCCGCAGGTTGCAGGAACTGGGGCACGACATCCCCGACAGCGACATTCTGGTGATCGGCGACGGCCCCCACACGGACATTCTGGGCGGCATGGGAGAGGGCATTGATTCTCTGTTCATCTCGGGCGGATTGGCCGCGGCAGAAACAAAAACGTCGCATCATCCGCACCACGAATCTCTAACCTCCTATATTGAAAGGGAAAAGATCAATCCAACCTACACGATCGGGCGCTTGAGGTAATAAGAAAAGACTTGATTTTCTGCAACTGCGAAGTAATAAAGTTGCCAACCTTGGCCAAATGATGGTTTTTTCTTTCACGGCCGATTTCGAGTGAGGGCAACATGTTGGACAATCTTCCGCGCGGAACGATCTGTATCGAAGACATCGAAATGGGCATGTCCCGCCACCTGCGCAAAGTGGTGACGGATGAAGATATCGAAATGTTCGCGCAGGTCTCGACCGACCGGAATCCGGTGCATCTGGACGACGACTATGCCCGCGATACGATCTTCGAAGGCCGTATTGCCCACGGAATGCTGACGGCGGGTCTGATCTCGGCCGTGATTGGTGAACAACTGCCGGGTCATGGCACCGTTTACATGGGTCAGTCACTGAAGTTCCTGGCACCTGTGCGTCCGGGTGACATGGTCTATGCCGAGGTGAAAGTGATCGACATCGATTTTGCCAAGCGCCGCGTCAAGCTGGACTGCCATTGTTCGGTCGAGGGCAAGAAGGTCCTGATCGGCGAAGCGATGGTGCTTGCCCCGTCGCGCAAGTTCGACTGACTGGCAAACACAGTCTCGCAAAAGGCGCCGGACCGGCGCCTTTTTTGTTTGGGCACTCAAATGCACACAAGGTCGTCAGGAAGAACGGGTTCTTTTTCGCCCTTTCAGCGCACCTGATTCCAGAATGATTTCCGACACCACGTGTTCACGTCTGTAGGCCATCACGTGAACCCCGGAAACACCGGCGATGTCCCGGATCTGCTGGATCAGTTCGATACAGATCTTCTTGCCCTCTTCCGCGGGCTTTTCGGCCTTTTCCATCCGCTCGATGACATGATCCGGGATGTGAATTCCGGGCACATTGCTGCGCATCCAGCGTGCCGCGCGTGCCGAAGCTATTGGGCCGACACCCGCGATGATGAATACTTTTTCGTCCAGACCGGCATCCCGAACCCGGTCCATGAACCTTTCAAAGAGCGGAATGTCGTAGATATAGTTGGTCTGAATAAACTCGGCCCCCGCCTCGACCTTCTTTGCAAGACGTTCCGGGCGCCAGTCATAGGGCGGTATACAGGGGTTTTCCGCTGCACCCAAAAACAGTTGAGGGGGGCGCGTGATCTTGCGGCCGGAAAGAAACTTTCCCTGATCGCGCATCGTTCGGATCGTCCGCAGCAAGGTCAGGGAATCAAAGTCAAACACAGGTTTTGCGCCCGGTTGATCCCCAACCCCGACACCGTCGCCCGTCAGGCACAGCACGTTGCTGACGCCCAGCGCAGCAGCCCCCAGAACATCCCCCTGAATGGCGATCCGGTTCCGGTCTCGGCAGGAAATCTGATAGACCGGAGAATACCCTGCGCGGGTCAACAACGCACAGATCCCTATCGAAGACATGTGGCAGTTGGCACCAGACGCATCGGTTGCATTGATCGCATCCGCCACTTCGCCCAGCGGCTGTGCCGCCTGAAACACATCCTCGGGGTCAGCACTGTCTGGCGGGTTAAGTTCAGCAGTCACCGCAAAGCGACCCGAACGCAGAACTCTTTCCAATCGACTGTGCGAGACATAGCCTTCGGGAACAGGCACATAGCCGATCGGCTCGACCTCGCTGCGATGGGCATC
Source organism: Ruegeria sp. HKCCD6119 (assembly GCF_013110585.1). Taxonomy (NCBI): domain Bacteria; kingdom Pseudomonadati; phylum Pseudomonadota; class Alphaproteobacteria; order Rhodobacterales; family Roseobacteraceae; genus Ruegeria; species Ruegeria sp. HKCCD6119. Next base: position 165,140 of record NZ_WVQV01000002.1, read on the forward strand.
ATTCATTTCTTCAGCTCCCGGTTCACCGCGTTGGGGGGTTCTGCAGCCAGAGGTGCCGCAGAGGGTTCGTTTTCACGCGCCTCCGGGAACGCCTGCGCAAGCGTTTCGCGGGCAGCGTCCCGGGCCTCGCGTTCCCGTGCGGCGATCTCGCGGCTGACCCGCAGCCAGGATGATGATCCCTTCAACGTGTGTTCCACGGGCGGAAGAACCTCTTTTATCTTGTTGCCCCCGTGTTGCATGCGGCTGGCGCCGTCCCAGGCCAAAGCCCAGACGCATTTCATATCGGGCTTCACCTCGCAGAACTCACCGGGACGTACACCGCCGCACGGGCCGTTGCGCAGTTGCTTGGGGCAGTTCATCGGGCAAGACATACCCGTCGAAGACAAAACGCATTGTCCGCACATCTTGCAATCAAACAAAAGACTTTTGACGCCTTTTTCGACCAGCGCGATGGGGCGTTCAACGCGGTTGTAGCCGATCTTTGCAAAGACCGGATCCATCGCGACCATGCCCCGTTCGACACATTTGTAAATCCATTCGAACGCACGGGCGTTGCGAATCGCGAACAGTCGCAATCGATACATGGGTCTGCCTCCTGTGCTGGGTTCATTTCAACCTGGCCGGGTCATCGTCCGCCGCCCAGCGTGGTCCGAGGGCCGGAAACCCAGTCTACACCCAGTATTTTTTTTGGATCAAGCAGTTGACCGAATGTTGTACAGCATTCCAGGGATGCCCCGTGTGCAATCATGTCCGGCAAATGGTTTTGGTGTGTTTCGCCAGAACGCGCGCCTTGAACTCAAACTGCCGCTTGAACAAATCGCAACGCAACGCTACGCAATCGCCTATGCACATCATCCGGGATTTCCAGTTTGTCGAGCCAGAAGATCGCGGCGCCAGCGTTGCGATCGGGAATTTTGATGGCGTTCATGTGGGGCACCAGTCGGTGATCGAACTGGCCCGCGACGCGGCCCCGGATGCGCCACTGGGGGTCATGACCTTCGAGCCGCATCCGCGTGAATACTTTGCGCCGGACTCTCCTCCGTTCCGCCTGATGCGCGGCAATGCGCGGGCGCACCGGCTTGAGAAGCTGGGTGTGAAGAAACTGTATGAACTGCCGTTCAACGCGGCGCTGGCCGGGCTTTCCCCCGATGAATTTGCGCGCAACGTGATTTGTGACGGGCTGGGCCTGTCCCATGTCGTGGTCGGGGCCGATTTCTGTTTTGGCAAGGGCCGCAGCGGGACGGCTGACGATCTGGTTCGGTTCGGGCAAGAGATGGGATTTGGCGTGACGATCGCCCCTTTGATGCAGCGGTCGGAAAACGTGGTCTCGTCAACCGCCATCCGAACCGCGTTGAGCGAGGGTCGCCCAAAGGATGCCGCCGCGATGCTGGGCCATTGGCACAGGATCGAAGGCGAGGTGATCGGGGGCGAGCAGCGCGGGAGGGAGCTGGGTTTCCCAACCGCGAACATGTCCATCGAAGGGCTCCACCCGCCCAAGTTCGGTGTCTACGCCGTATTGGTCGACGTGCTGGATGGCCCGCATCGGGGCAGTTATAACGGCGCGGCCTCGGTTGGGGTCCGCCCGATGTTCCATGGCGAAGTGCCAAATATCGAAACCTTCCTGTTCGACTTTTCCGGCGACCTGTACGGGGCGACCTTGTCGGTGGGGCTGATCGAATTCCTGCGCCCTGAAATGACATTTGACGGGCTGGATGGTCTGATCGCGCAGATGAATGCCGATTGTGAACAGGCCCGGGGCATTCTGGCCGCCCTATGAGCGCCGATCCGATTGAACGCACCGGCCTGCCCGCCCGGTTCTGGGAACGCAAACCCCTGCGCAAGATGAACCAGCGCGAGTGGGAGGCCCTGTGTGACGGCTGCGGCAAGTGCTGCCTCAACAAGCTGGAAGATGAAGACTCGGGCGAAGTTGCCCTGACCTGCGTCGCCTGCCGCCTGCTGGACGATGAAAGCTGCCGCTGCACGCAATACGACATCCGGCATCAATTCGTCCCTGAATGCATCGTCATGACGCCCGACAATATCGACGAACACGCCTATTGGTTGCCGCAAACCTGCGCCTATCGGCTGCTGTGGGAGGGCAAACCGCTTTACGACTGGCACCCATTGTTGTCTGGTACGCCGGAAACCGTGCACGCCGCAGGCGTGTCGGTCCGAGGGCGCACGGTGTCCGAGTTCGAAACCCCCATGGAAGAGTGGGAAGACTACATTATCGAGGAGCCTAGCTGATGTATTTCGCATCTGACAATTCCGGGCCGGTTCACCCGCAGGTCATGGCCAAACTGGCCGAGGCCAATCAGGGCTATCAGATGGCCTATGGCGCCGACACGATGATGAACGAGGTGCGTGACCGCATTCGCAGCATCTTTGAAGCTCCGGGGGCGGCCGTCTATCTGGTGGCGACGGGGACAGCGGCAAATTCTCTGGCTCTTGCCACATTGTCCAACCCTTGGGAAACGATCTTCTGCTCTCCGGTTGCCCATATTCACGAAGACGAGTGCAACGCGCCCGAGTTTTACACCGGGGCCAAGCTGACCCTTGTTCCCGGCGGTGACAAGATGGCGCCGGACGCGCTGCGCGGGTCCATCTTGGGCGAAGAAACCCGTGGTGTTCACGGGCCGCAGCGCGGGCCGGTGTCGATCACCCAGGTCACCGAGCGCGGATCGGTCTATTCGCTGGAGGAGTTGCAGGCGCTGTGCGGGGTCGCAAAGGAATATGGCTTGCCCGTCCATCTGGATGGGGCCCGGTTCAGCAATGCCCTGGTGGCCCTGAATTGCTCTCCGGCTGACATGACATGGAAAGCCGGGGTGGATGCAGTCAGCTTCGGTGGTACCAAAAACGGCCTGATGGGCGTCGAGGCCGTGGTGTTCTTTGACGAGAGCAAGGCCTGGGAATTCGAGCTGCGGCGCAAACGCGGGGCGCATCTGTTTTCCAAGCATCGCTACCTGTCCGCTCAGATGGCGGCCTATCTTAATGATGATCTGTGGCTGAAGCTGGCGCGTCAGGCCAATGCAAACTGTGCCCGGCTGGCCGATGGCTTGCGTGCAAAAGGGGCCGAGTTCCTGCACGAACCGCAGGCCAATATGATCTTTGCCGCCTTTTCACGCGCAAAGCACAAACAGCTGCATGAGGCCGGGGCAATCTACCACCTTTGGGGGGCCGAGCTTGAAGGTGACGATGACGATGAAAGCCTTGCGTGCAGACTGGTCTGCGACTGGTCGATCGGAACAGCCGAGATCGATCAGTTTCTCAACCTGTTGTAACACCCGTCCCGTGGCCAGCTTTCCAGAGCGCCTGAAGCAGCGCGCTGGTTTCACGAGGGTGCGAAATGGGCAGCATGTGCCCCGCACCTTGAACGACCTCATGGCGTGCGTTCGGCAGACGGCGCTGCAATCCTTTACAGATTGCGGGGATCGTCGGGTGGGTCTTTGATCCGCTCAGCAACAGGGTTGGCATCGATACGCGCTTACATCTGTCGGGGTCAAGCAACCCTTCCCGGTCATCGTACAGAACGGGATAAGACGCGGGAACAACATGAATCCCACGTACCATGCTGGCGCGCGTCCGCTCTGGCAGGTCAGGCCATTTGGGGCTGATGCCAGAGCTCCACATCCGGTTGAACAACCGCGCGGCCAGCGCTTCGTCGCCTGCTTGGAACGCTGCTTCAATCGGCTGGGACTCTCGCAGGTGCTGATCGTAGAAACCGGGCGCGTCCTGTTTTGCCACCGCAAAGAACACAGGCTCAATCAGGGTCAAACTTCGAATACGGTCCGGGTGCTCGATGGCCAGTCTGAGCGCAACGATCGCCCCAAAGGAATGGCCGACCAGATCCGTGGGCTCGGTCAATTCGACCGCCGCCAGCCCTGTCACAGCGTCAAAGAAATCGCTTTGACCGTCCCAATCCGGACTGCGCCCATGAGACAGCATGTCCGGTGCAACAAGACACACGCTGCCATCCAATGCCTTGGCCAGGCCGGACCACGCGCCGGAATGTGCAATGGTGCAATGAAGGGCAAGCAAATTGCGCCCTCCGTCACCCAATCGTCTCACGAAACCGGATTGCATCGCCGTCGGGGCTGTCATCCATCGATCTCGGACAGATGCCGATCCAGATCATCCAGGCGATCCTGCCCCCAGAAGCGTTGACCATCCGGCGTGATGTAGAACGGCGCGCCGAACACGCCGCGATCCACGGCTTCTTCCAGATTGGCGGCATAGGTTTCGGCCCCGACCAGCAGACCGCTGTTGGCCAGTTCCGGGTCAAACCCGGCATTTGCCAGGCAGTCCCGGATCACATCATCCTGAGCGACGTCCTTTTCTTCGGCCCAGCAGGCGCGCAGTATCAACTGGCACAACTTGCCCACGTCGCCCGAACCATCCTTGATCGCGGCGATGATCGCATAGGAAGACGGCGCCATGTTGGTCGGCCAGTGCGCCGGTTGCAGGTTGAACTCCATCCCCAGATTCTTCGATTGGCGCAGCAACTCTTGAGCGCGGTATTCGATGCGCGATACATGACGGTCTTTCGGCGGCGTGCCCCCGGTACGTGCGAACAGGGCCATGATGTCCAGCGGCTTGTAGTTAATCGTTGCGTCGTGTTTCGCCGCAATCTCTTCCAGCCGGTTCCCCGCAAGATAGCTGTAGGGCGAAATTGTCGCAAAAAAGTAGTCAATCCGGGACATGTTCACTTTCTCCGCTGCGTTACCTTTGCGGGACGGTAAGGCCATGCTAAGCGGTGTCAACATCACGAATCTGTCACATTGCCATTGCTGCCCGGGGACCTCAGCCGATGCCGACACTTCACGAACCCAAGCTTATCGCTGGGAACGCCAACCTTCCACTTGCCAAAACCATCGCCCGTCGCATGAGCCTGTATCGCGGTGTCGACCAGGGATTGGTCGATGCACGCGTCGAACGGTTCAACGATGGCGAGATCTTCGTCGAAGTGTTCGAGAACGTACGCGGCGAGGATATGTTCATTATCCAGCCGACCTCGAACCCGGCCAACGACAACCTGATGGAGCTGCTGATCATCGCCGACGCACTGCGCCGCTCGTCGGCGCAACGGATCACGGCCGTGATCCCCTATTTCGGCTATGCCCGCCAGGATCGCCGCACCAAGGCCCGCACGCCCATCAGCGCCAAGCTGGTGGCCAATATGCTGACCGGCGCAGGGATCGAGCGGATTCTGACGATGGATCTTCATGCCGCGCAGATTCAGGGGTTTTTCGATATGCCCGTCGACAATCTGTACGCCTCGCCGATCTTTGCGCTGGATGTCAAAAACCAGTTCAAGGACAATCTGGATGAGATCATGGTGGTTTCACCCGACGTGGGCGGCGTGGCGCGCGCGCGTGAACTGGCCAAGCGCATCAACGCCCCCTTGTCGATCGTTGACAAGCGGCGTGAGAAAGCAGGCGAAGTCGCTGAAATGACCGTTATCGGAGATGTGAAGGACAAGATCTGCCTGATCGTCGACGATATGTGTGACACCGCCGGAACACTTTGCAAGGCCGCGCAGGTCCTGTTGGACAATGGCGCCAAGGAAGTTCATTCGTACATCACGCATGGTGTCATGAGCGGCCCCGCGGTCGAGCGGGTGACGAACTCGGTTATGAAGTCGCTGGTGTTGACCGACACGATCCAGCCGACCAAAGAGATTTTGAAGGCAAAGAACATCCGCATCGTTCCGACTGCGCCGATCTTCACCCAGGCGATCCTGAACATCTGGAACGGAACCAGTGTGTCTTCGCTGTTCGAAGACAAGACGCTGACCCCAATCTACGAATCCATGTATCAGATGGATTGAGCAACAGGGGCGGCCAAACATGTCGCCCCCTGATATCTGAAATACCGATTGCGCGGATATCTGACCATGGGGCGCGATCGGCGACACAAGTGGAATCACCTCCATGACTGCCAACAAACGTATTGTTCTTTCCAGCGATCACGCGGCGATCGAGCTGCGCCAGTCCGTGGCCAACCACATCGCACAGCAAGGTTGGGACGTGGTTGATATCGGCCCGACAACCCCGGAAAGCACCCATTACCCCAAGCACGGCAAGGCCGCAGCGCAGGCCGTTGCCTCGGGCGATTGCAGCTTGGGTATCGTCCTCTGCGGCACTGGGCAGGGTATCATGATGGCTGCGAACAAAGTGCCCGGCATTCGCTGTGGCGTTTGTTCCGACGCATTCTCGGCCCGCATGATCCGCCAGCACAACAACGCCAACATGCTGTCGATTGGCGCGCGGGTTGTCGGTGAGGGTCTGGCGCTGGACATCGTTGACGCGTTTCTGAATGCCGAATTCGAAGGCGGCCGCCACGCCACACGCGTGGACATGATCGAAGCGCAGGACGACTGAACCCAATCAGTCGTTCAAACGCCTGAAAACATGGCGAACCCGGATCAGGAAATATTCCAGTCGTCCGGGTGTGCCACCTCTCCTATCGCGGTCCAGCTTGCCCGGATGCGGGCAATCCGAGTGTCGGACCAGGTCCGGAATACTGCGTCAAAACCCTCGGCAGTGATATGTTCGGCCTGAACCTCTGCGCGCAGCGCCGAGGACGTGTCGACATCCCACAGCGAGATCCCGATCTGCACCATAGGCGGGGTCCGAAATGCTTCTTTGAACCGAATGTTTGCGCGGCGTTCACGCGGCCCCTGCCCGGTCCACATATCGCCGCCTTCGGCAAACTCCGAGAACAGGACATTTTCACCCTGCTCAATTCCAATGGGATGGGTTAGAAACTTTTTCATCTTATCATCATTATTCTTGAATTCCCGCAACTTACCCCGGCATTTCGGCAAAAGCACGACAAAAAAACGGCCCCGCAATTGCGAGGCCGCTCAAATTTTTCACTAGTGGGCCCGTTACAGGCTCATATGCGTTCCAAGCGCTTCCATGTCGGCCAGCAGCTTGGCTGCATCGTCGACAATGGTCTGTTCGCCGTTTTCCTTCGCCACTTCGTGCGAGGCGCGTGCCTCGGCGATCAGCTCGTCCAGATGCGCGCGGGTTACTTCCGCCACCGGGATGGCCTTTTCGGCCAGAACCGACAGGCTGTCGCCGTTTATCTGGGCAAACCCGCCGGTGACCAGGTATTCGCTGGACCCTTCGGGTGCCTCGACCTTGAGCAGACCGGGGCGCAGCGTGGTGATGGTGGGGGCATGATCGGGCATCGCCGTCATGTCCCCGTCCGCGCCGGGAATCTGGACCGCGCTCGCCTGAAGCGAAGCAAGGCTCCGCTCGGGGCTGACGAGGTCGAATTGCATCGTGTTTGCCATCAGGGATACTCCTTAGGCGGCTTCTGCGGCCATCTTCTCCGCTTTGGCGATCACTTCGTCGATGCCACCAACCATCAGGAAGGCCGCTTCGGGCAGGTGATCGTATTCGCCGGCCACAACGGCCTTGAACGACGCGATGGTCACATCCAGAGGAACCTGAACGCCGGGCGAACCGGTGAAGACTTCGGCCACGTCGAACGGCTGCGACAGGAAGCGTTCGATCTTACGGGCACGGGCCACGGTCAGTTTGTCCTCTTCCGACAGTTCGTCCATGCCGAGGATGGCGATGATGTCCTGTAGCGACTTGTAGCGCTGGAGGATCTGCTGAACGTCCGTCGCAACCTTGTAGTGCTCTTCACCAACGATGGCCGGGTCAAGCAGACGCGAGGTCGAGTCGAGCGGGTCAACCGCCGGGTAGATACCCTTTTCCGAGATCGCACGGTTCAGAACGGTGGTCGCGTCGAGGTGCGCAAACGAGGTTGCCGGCGCAGGGTCGGTAAGGTCGTCCGCAGGCACGTAGATCGCCTGAACAGACGTGATCGAGCCCGACTTGGTCGAGGTGATGCGTTCCTGCAAGGCGCCCATGTCGGTGGCCAGTGTCGGTTGGTAGCCCACCGCCGAAGGAATACGACCCAGCAGAGCCGACACCTCGGAACCCGCCTGCGTAAAGCGGAAGATGTTGTCGACGAAGAACAGAACGTCGGTACCGGACTGGTCACGGAACTGTTCCGCCAGGGTCAGACCGGTCAGAGCAACACGCGCACGCGCACCCGGAGGTTCGTTCATCTGACCGTACACCAGGGCCACTTGGCTTTCCGACAGGTTGTCGGGCTTGATCACGTTCGATTCGATCATCTCGTGGTACAGGTCGTTCCCTTCACGGGTCCGTTCACCAACACCCGCGAACACCGAGAAGCCCGAGTGCACTTTTGCGATGTTGTTGATCAGTTCCATGATCAGAACGGTTTTACCAACGCCGGCACCGCCGAACAGGCCGATCTTACCGCCTTTGGCGTAGGGGGCCAGCAGGTCAACAACCTTGATGCCGGTCACCAGAATTTCCGACTCGGTCGACTGTTCGTCGAACTCGGGCGCGGGCTGGTGAATGGCGCGGGTTTCGGTGGCTTCGACCGGGCCCTTTTCGTCGATCGGTTCGCCGACCACGTTCAGGATGCGGCCCAGGGTGGCGTTGCCGACCGGAACCGAGATCGGTGCGCCGGTGTCGGTCACGGCCTCGCCGCGGACCAGACCTTCGGTCGCGTCCATCGCGATGGTGCGGACAGTGTTTTCACCCAGGTGCTGAGCAACTTCCAACACCAGGCGCTTGCCGTTGTTGGTGGTTTCCAGCGCGTTCAGAATTTCAGGCAGCTGATCTTCGAAGTGCACGTCGACGACGGCCCCGATGATCTGTGTGACTTTGCCTTTTGCATTCGCCATGTTTCGTCTCCGGTTTTCTTACAGCGCTTCGGCGCCGGAAATAATTTCAATCAGCTCGTTGGTGATCACGGCCTGACGCGAGCGGTTGAACTGGATCGTCAGCTTGTCGATCATCTCACCCGCGTTGCGTGTCGCGTTGTCCATCGCGGACATCCGTGCACCCTGTTCAGACGCTCCGTTTTCGAGCAGAGCCGAGAAGATCGCAGTCGCAACCCCCTTGGGCAGCAGGTCGGCCAGAATGGCTTCTTCGCTGGGCTCGTAATCGAAGATGGCACCGCTGTCGTCACCCGCCGCTTCGCCCTCGAACGAGGCGGGGATGACCTGCTGCGCCGTCGGGATCTGGGTCACGACGTTGACGAACTTCGAGTAGAAGATCGTGGCAACGTCGAACTCACCCGCGTCAAAGCGAGACAGGACGTCCTTGGCGATGTCTTGCGCGTTGTTGTACCCAATGCGCTTGACCTCGCTCAGGTCGATATGTCCAACGAACAGATCGCCAAAATCACGCTTGAGCGCGTCGCGGCCCTTCTTGCCGACAGTCAGAACCTTGACCGTCTTGCCTTTCAGGCGCAGCTCTTCCGCCTTTTGGCGGGCCAGCTTGGCGATGTTCGAGTTGAAGCCGCCGCAGAGGCCGCGTTCAGCTGTCATGACAACCAGCAGATGGACATCGTCACTGCCCGTACCACGGAGCAGCTTGGGGGCGCTGTCGCTGCCCCCGACCGAAGCCGCCAGCCCTGCCATCACGGCATTGAACCGCTCGGCATAGGGGCGCGACGCTTCGGCAGATTCCTGGGCGCGGCGCAGTTTTGCAGCCGCGACCATCTGCATGGCCTTGGTGATCTTGCGGGTCGATTTGACCGACTCGATCCTGTTTTTAAGGTCCTTAAGATTTGGCATATGCCCGCCTCTCCCTTAAGCGAAGGTTGCGGCGTATTCGTCCAGCGCAGCCTTGATCTTGTCGGAAGCGTCACCCTTGATCTTGGGGTCTTCGTCCGTGATCCACTGAAGCAGATCCGCGTGCTTGCCACGCAGGTGCGCCAGCAGGCCAGCTTCGTAACGGCCAACGTCGGACACATCGATCTTGTCGAGGTAACCATTGGTACCTGCGAAGATGACGCAGACGATTTCAGCGTTGGTCAGCGGCGAGTACTGCGGTTGTTTCATCAGCTCGGTCAGACGCGCACCACGGTTCAGCAGCTGCTGGGTTGCGGCGTCGAGGTCTGAACCGAACTGCGCAAAGGCCGCCATTTCGCGGTACTGAGCCAGTTCCAGTTTAACCGGACCCGCAACCGACTTCATCGAGTTGGTCTGGGCCGAAGAGCCCACACGCGAAACCGACAGACCGGTGTTCACGGCAGGACGGATGCCCTGATAGAACAGTTCGGTTTCCAGGAAGATCTGGCCGTCGGTGATCGAGATCACGTTGGTTGGAATAAACGCCGAAACGTCACCACCCTGAGTTTCGATAACCGGCAGAGCGGTCAGCGAACCCGCGCCGAAGTCTTCGTTCAGCTTCGCCGAACGTTCCAGCAGACGGGAGTGGAGGTAGAAAACGTCGCCAGGATAGGCTTCACGTCCGGGCGGACGACGCAGCAGCAGCGACATCTGACGATAAGACACAGCCTGTTTCGACAGGTCATCATAGATGATCAGCGCGTGGCGGCCGTTGTCGCGGAAGTATTCAGCCATCGCAGTTGCGGCGTAGGGTGCCAGGAACTGCATCGGTGCCGGGTCCGAAGCGGTTGCGGCCACAACGATCGAGTATTCAATCGCACCGGACTCTTCCAGTTTCTTCACCAGCTGCGCAACGGTCGAACGCTTTTGACCGATCGCTACGTAAACGCAGTACAGTTTCTTCGACTCGTCGTCGCCTGCTGCGTCGTTGTAGGTTTTCTGGTTTAGGATGGCGTCCAGAGCAACGGCGGTTTTGCCGGTCTGACGGTCACCAATGATCAGCTCACGCTGGCCACGGCCGATCGGGATCATCGCGTCAACCGATTTCAGGCCGGTTGCCATCGGCTCGTGAACCGATTTACGCGGGATGATGCCGGGCGCTTTTACGTCTGCAACGCCACGCTTGGTTGCGTTGATCGGGCCTTTGCCGTCCAGCGGGTTGCCCAGACCGTCCACAACGCGGCCCAGCAGCTCGTCACCGATCGGAACGTCCACGATCGAGTTGGTACGCTTGACGGTGTCACCTTCTTTGATGTCACGGTCGGAACCGAAGATAACGACACCGACATTGTCGCTTTCCAGGTTCAGCGCCATGCCCATGATGCCGCCGGGGAATTCGACCATCTCACCGGCTTGCACATTGTCCAGACCGTATACACGGGCAATCCCGTCACCGACGCTCAGCACGCGACCGATCTCGGCCACTTCGGCTTCCTGACCAAAATTCTTGATCTGGTCCTTCAGGATTGCAGAAATCTCTGCAGCTTGGATTCCCATTTATCCGACCTCTTTCATTGCATTCTGTAGGGAGTTCAGCTTCGAACGGATCGAACTGTCGATCATTTTCGAGCCCACTTTAACGACAAGACCGCCGATGAGGCTTTCATCCACGGTCGCATTGATAGTTACGGTCTTGCCCACACGCTCGGACAGCGTCTTGGACAGTTTTTCCATTTGCGTCTTGGTCAGCGCCTTGGCCGAGGCGACATCCGCGGTCACTTCGCCACGCTCTTCGGCCAGCATGTCGCGCAGAACCTTCAGCAGTTGCGGCACGACGAACAGGCGACGCTTCTGCGCCATCAGACCCAGCGTGTTGCGCAGGATGGCGTTCAGACCCATCTTGTCTGCGATCGCAGTGATCGCGCCTTCCTGTTCAGCGCGGGAAACCAGCGGCGAAGCGATCAGGTCGCGCAGCTCTGCACTGTCGTCCAGCGCGGCTGCCAGATCATTGATGCCGGATTCCAGACCTGCAAGGTCGTTGTTCTCTTTTGCGATCTCGAAGACCGCGGTGGCATAGCGCTCGGCGATGCCAGTGGAAATCGAAGCTGGTTCGGACACGTCCACCCTTCCGATATTTTGGGCCCCGAATTCGCGTGCGGCAGCTACCCCGGGGGCGTGAAGAAACCCCGGCCAGACGGTCGGGGATCAAAATCACCGGGGATGTAGCAGAGCCGAACCAACCAAGCAATACGCTATAGCGGTAACGGATTTATCCACAAATTGTTATTTTTCATTAACTTACGGCAAGTGCGACGGTTTGAACACATTGGCCCAGTTGAAAAATGTTACGAATATGCAGGTTTTTGCGATTCCTGTGACTTTTTTTCCTCAATTTTTCGCATGGAATTGCCCGGGGTCTCAGGCGGGCTTCAGCAAGCCGTCCAGCGCTTTGATCGGTCTTTTGACCGCGTCTTTGGTCACGCTGCCGCTTGGCGGGCGGATATGTTTGCTGACTTCCACCATCAGCACCCCACCCGCCATCACCGTCGGAATCCGCTGGCCGGTCTTTTCGATCAGGTTGCCGGATTTCAACCAGAATCGCCGGAACGACGGAGGCATATACAAGGCCGAGCAATGCACCTCGGGCAGGAAGTGATGCGCCTTAAGCTGGTTTTCCAGCTGAGTTGCAGAGTACGGGCGCCCGAACCCGAACGGGGTCTTGTCCGACCGTGACCACAGACCCGCCCGGTTTGGAACGATGAAGACGGCCCGGCCACCGGGGCCCAGCACGCGCCAACATTCGTCAAGCAACTGGTTTGGCCGTTCCGACGTTTCCAGCCCATGCATCACCACAAGCTTGTCCACGTGGCCGGTCTCGATCGGCCAGAGGGTTTCTTCGGTCAGGACCGAAACGTTGGGCATGCCTGCCGGCCATGGCATCACGCCCTGTGGTCCCGGCATCAACCCGATGACCCGGCGCGCATCCGACAGGTAAGGGCGCAGCAAAGGCACCGCGAAACCGAATCCCGCCACTGTCTGGCCTTTTGCTTCGGGCCAAAGCTCGATCAGACGCCCGCGAATAGCCGCCTGCGCCGCACGCCCCAACGTGCTGCGGTAATAGAAGTTCCTCAGATCCTGTACATCAAGATGCATTGCGGACATCCGGTCAATCGGCTTAGCTGGGCGCAGTCTAGCAATGAAAGGGCAAAAGGCCATGCCTCTTGAAATCGTTACAATCCCGTGCCTGAGCGACAATTACGCCTTTCTGGCGCATGACGCCGTCACTGGCCAGACCGCCCTGATCGACGCGCCCGAGACCGCACCGGTCCTGAAGGCGTTGGATGACCGGGGGTGGACGCTGTCACATGTGCTGTTGACCCATCATCACTGGGATCACGTGGACGGGCTTGCGGGAATATTGGCCAAACAACCGGCAAAGGTCATCGGGGCCGCCGCTGACGCAAACCGCCTGCCGCCGCTGGATCAGCAGGTCAAAGAGGGCGACAGTTTCGAGATCGGCGGCGAACCGGTTCAGGTTCTGGACGTTTCCGGGCACACGGATGGCCATATCGCATTCTACATGCCGCAGAGTTCCGCCGTGTTCACCGCCGACAGCCTGATGGCGCTGGGTTGTGGGCGCCTGTTCGAGGGCACACCCGCGCAAATGTGGGCCTCTTTGAACAAGCTGGCCGCCCTGCCGGACGACACTTTGGTCTGTTCAGGGCACGAATACACACAATCCAACGCCAAATTCGCGATTACAGTCGATCCCGAAAACCAAGCCTTGAAAGATCGCATTGCGGATATCGACCGCGCGCGTGCGGCCGGGAAGGCCACTGTTCCTTCGACTCTGGCCCTTGAAAAGGCCACAAATCCGTTCCTGAGGGCCACCGATCCGGCGATTCAGGCGAAATTAGGCATGGTGGGTGCTGACCCCGAGGCCGTTTTCGCCGAAATTCGGGCTAGAAAAGACCGGTTCTGATGCCTATTTGCTCCTCTTCAGAGCCACGGTCACAACAAATGTGACTGTCAAGTGAAAGAAAACCCTTGAAGCCGGGCCACGATCAACCAAACTCTAATAGTATGAGGACATGGTTGGGATGGGGTTCCGGCCAAGAAACCGCCCCCTTCTGACCCAAGACAGAGGAGCACCCGCGTGCCTTCATTCTCGAGCACATTGGAACAAGCCATACACGCGGCCCTGGCGGCTGCGAATGAACGGCGCCATGAATTCGCAACGCTGGAGCATTTGCTGCTGGCCCTTCTGGAAGAACCCGATGCCGTGCGCGTCATGAAAGCGTGCAGTGTCGATCTGGACGAGCTGCGCAGCACTTTGGTGGAGTTCATCGACGAGGATCTTTCGAATCTGGTCACGGATATCGACGGATCCGAAGCCGTACCCACCGCAGCGTTCCAGCGCGTCATTCAGCGCGCCGCGATCCACGTTCAAAGCTCGGGCCGGACCGAAGTGACCGGCGCCAACGTTCTGGTCGCCATATTCGCCGAACGCGAAAGCAATGCCGCCTATTTCCTGCAAGAGCAGGACATGACCCGTTACGACGCGGTCAATTTCATCGCGCATGGCGTCGCCAAGGATCCTGCCTATGGCGAAAGCCGCTCGGTATCCGGTGCGGATCAGGTGGAAGAAGACGCCCAGACCACATCCGGCGAAGCCGAACAGAAAGAAAGCGCGCTGGGAAAATACTGCGTGGATCTGAACGCCAAGGCTCGAGCTGGCGATGTCGATCCGCTGATCGGACGCTCGGATGAGGTGGAACGCTGCATCCAGGTGCTGTGCCGCCGCCGCAAGAACAACCCGCTGCTGGTGGGGGATCCAGGTGTGGGCAAGACCGCCATCGCAGAAGGCCTTGCGCACAAGATCGTCGGTGGCGAGGCCCCCGATGTGCTGGCCAATACCACGATCTATTCCTTGGACATGGGCGCGCTGCTGGCCGGAACCCGCTATCGCGGTGATTTCGAAGAACGTCTGAAAGCGGTTGTGACCGAACTGGAGGATCACCCGGACGCGGTGTTGTTCATCGACGAAATCCATACCGTGATCGGTGCCGGGGCGACCTCGGGTGGGGCTATGGATGCCTCGAACCTGCTGAAGCCTGCGCTTCAGGGCGGCAAACTGCGCACCATGGGCTCGACCACCTACAAAGAGTTCCGTCAGCACTTCGAGAAGGACCGTGCGCTGAGCCGCCGGTTCCAGAAGATCGACGTGAACGAGCCTTCGGTAGAAGACAGCGTAAAGATCTTGCGCGGGCTGAAGCCTTATTTCGAAGAGCATCATGACATCAAATACACCGCCGATGCGATCAAGACGGCGGTCGAACTGTCGGCGCGTTACATCAACGACCGCAAGCTGCCCGACAAGGCCATCGATGTGATCGACGAGGCCGGCGCGGCGCAGCATCTGGTCGCGGAAAGCAAGCGGCGCAAGACCATTGGCGTCAAAGAGATCGAGGCGGTTGTCGCCAAGATCGCGCGCATTCCGCCCAAGAACGTCACCAAGGATGATGCGTTGGTGCTGAAAGACCTTGAAGCATCGCTGAAACGGGTGGTGTTTGGTCAGGATCTGGCAATCGAGGCGCTGTCCAGCGCGATCAAACTGGCCCGCGCCGGTCTGCGTGAACCTGAAAAACCCATCGGCAACTATCTGTTTGCCGGTCCGACGGGGGTTGGCAAGACCGAGGTGGCGAAACAGCTTGCAGATACCCTGGGTGTGGAACTGCTGCGTTTCGACATGTCGGAATACATGGAGAAACATGCCGTCAGCCGCCTGATCGGTGCCCCTCCGGGCTATGTCGGGTTTGATCAGGGTGGTTTGCTGACCGACGGTGTTGACCAGCATCCGCACTGCGTGTTGTTGCTGGATGAGATAGAAAAGGCCCACCCGGACGTGTTCAACATCCTGTTGCAGGTGATGGACCATGGCGAGCTGACCGATCACAACGGTCGCACGGTGAATTTCCGCAACGTAGTGCTGATCATGACCTCGAATGCGGGCGCGCAGGAACAGGCCAAGGCCGCCATCGGCTTCGGTCGCGATCGGCGCGAAGGCGAAGACACGGCCGCGATCGAACGCATGTTCACACCGGAATTCCGCAACCGTCTGGATGCCGTGATCTCCTTCGCACCGCTGCCGAAAGAGGTCATTTTGCAGGTGGTCGAGAAATTCGTCCTACAGCTTGAGGCACAACTGCTGGATCGTGGCGTGACCATCGACCTGACCCCAAAAGCTGCCGAGTGGCTGGCCGACAAGGGATATGACGACAAGATGGGTGCACGCCCGCTGGGTCGTGTCATTCAGGAGCACATCAAGAAGCCGCTGGCCGAAGAGCTGTTGTTCGGCAAGCTGGCCAAGGGCGGTGTGGTTCGTGTCTCGGTCAAGAAGGGCGAACTGGATCTTGAAATTCTTGGCCCGGACCAACGGCGCATTTCAGGAGACAAACCACCTCTGTTGACGGCAGACTGACCAAAATACAGACAACTCCTTCAAAGCCCGGCGATCCCCATCGCCGGGCTTTTTCTCTGCTGACAGCATAAAGTGCGACGGAAAAAGACTTCTGCCGCGTGTCATCTTCAATGATGAACGCAAGACAGGGATCGACACGTGAGCAAAATTTCAATTCTCTGGGGCGCCGCCTTTGCCCTATCCGCCGTTGCCGCTGTGGCAACTGCACAGCACAGGTTTCGCTATCACGACGAAACGACCGCAGAAACGCTGAGGTTGGTGCCCGCAACCGAAAACCCCGGGAAAAGCAGCGCCTCGGTGAAAGAAAAAGGCGGAAAAATCAAAGTGACGGGCAACGGCATTCCTGATCATCTGGTTGGCCGGTTTCCAAACCAAGGCAACCCGCACCAGATCGAACAGCAGAAGGTCAGGTTGAAATTGCCTGCAAATCCAACGACCAAAGGTGCAATCACGCCGCTGCAAATGGGGTGGAACTTTGGCGTGTCACTCAACGGGGTTGTGTTCGACCCGCAGGCGGCCGAGTTCTGGCATGGCGACCCCAGGTCCGGGTGGTCCTACAATGCCTTGGGTGGCGCTGTTTCCTTGGGGTTGGACGCCAATTATGCCCATGTACAGCCGAATGGAAAGTATCACTATCACGGTGTACCGACAGGGTTGGTCAAGCTGCTGGGATGGTCACCGACCGAGCATTCACCCTTGATCGGCTATGCTGCAGATGGTTTCCCGATATATGCCGTCACTGGCGTCGTAGGGGGCAAAGTGACCGAAATGACGTCGTCTTATCGTCTGAAACCCGGCAACCGGCCGGGTGGCGCTGCGCCGGGCGGGCGGCATGACGGCACCTTCAACGAGGACTACGTTTTTGTTCAGGGTCACGGCAATTTGGACCAATGCAACGGCGTCTTCACCGTTTCAGCAGAATACCCTTCAGGAACCTATGCGTATTTTCTGACCGAGGATTACCCCGTGGTACCCCGCTGCTTCATGGGCACTCCGGATCAAAGCTTTCGCTTTGGCAGACGGTAATCGGTTTGATCCCATCACGCAGATTACCCAGGCAAGAGGCAAGGGTTTGCTATCTTTCCGTGAGTTTCAGCTCGATCCGGCGGTTCTGTGCCCGCGCCTCGGGCGTGTCAGCCGGATTGACCGGCTGGAATTCACCAAACCCGTTTGCCGCCAGACGATTGGGTGGGATGCCCAGCGCGTCGACCATATAGCGCACAACAGACAACGCGCGACCCTGGCTGAGTTCCCAGTTGTCCCGGTATCGGCCCGAACCGGCCAGCGGAACGTTGTCGGTATGGCCGTCGACCCGGATCACCCAGTTCAGACCGGGCGGAATTTCAGCGGCGACACTGCGCAGGATGTTGGCAACTTTCGCAACCTCCTGCCGCCCTTCCGCGGACAGCACGGCTGATCCTGTCGGAAACAAAACCTCGGATGAAAAGACAAAGCGGTCACCTTCAATCCGCACACCTTCCTGATCGCCAAGGACATCCCGGAGACGTCCGAAAAATTCCGAACGATAGCGTTGCAGATCTTCCGCCTGCGCTGCCAGTTCCTCATTCTGACCGGCCAGTGCTTCGGCCTCGGCCTCGAGACGCAGGCGCTCGGCTTCTTCCAGCAGGCGGCGCCGGCGTTCTTCCGAAGCGGCACGGGCCAGCGCGGCATTCAGGTCCTGACCCAAAGTCTGGATTTGGATCTCGGCGGCCTCGTTGCGCTCTTCGAAATCGTCCAGCAGGGCCTGCAAGGACCCCAACTGCCCGCGCAGCGCGGCAATCTGCTGGTTGAGAAGAGCCGCCTCACGCTGGGCCTCGGCTGAGATTTCTTTCTCTTCCGACAATGTCGATTCTGCCAGAGCCAGCAAAGCCTGCCTTTGTTCGGCCAGGGTGCGTTGTTCATCAGCATCCGCCTGCGCTTGCGTTTGCGCCTCCAGGGCGGCTTCGAGCTGGGCGCGCAATTCATCAGGATTCACGTCGCCGAATTGTCGCTCAAGCTCGGCCCGCGCGGCTTGCGCGGCGGCCAGAAGGGTCAGCGTATCTTCGGCCTCTTTGCGTTGTGCCTCCAACGCGAGCGTCATGGCCGTCAGCTCGGCATCCGCATCCTGAAGGCGGTTTCGCAATGCCTCGGCAGCAGCGGCTTCGGCCAGGCGGGCGGCTTCTTCATCGCTCAGTTGCTGTTCAAGGGTGGCGATTTCCGCCGCGCGTTCATCGCCGCTTTGCTCCAGATCCGCAACCAATGCTTCCAGTGCCTCGCGGCGGGCGGCTGCCAATCGGGCAGCTTCCGTCTGCGCATCGATTTCCTCGCGACTTTGTGCAAGGGCAAGGTTCAGCGCCTCTTGTTCCGTCAGCAATCGCTCGCGCTCAGTCTCAAGCGCTGCGATGTCGCCCAAAGCCTGTTCCTGCTCGGCAAGCAGCGCCGCAACCTGTGCTTCGAAATTCGTGATACGGGTCTGCGCCTGATTCAACGCGGCGGCCTGACGGTCGCGTTCGGTGGTCAGAGAGGCGATCAGCGACTGCGCTTGCGCCAGATCGTCTTCGGCCTGCGACAGCGTCGTGTTCAACGCACCCAGCCTTGCCTGCAAGCGGCTGTTTTCACGCTCTTCCAAACCCAGCGCGCCCGCAAGCGCAGCAACCTCGTCTGCCAGCGTCGTCAGTTCGTCTTCCTGACCCGAAATGGTTTCGCGCAGAACGAACTGAATCACCATGAAGATGGTCAAAACGAATGTCAGCACCATCAGCAGCCCGGTCATCGCGTCCACGAATCCGGGCCAGACCGAGCCCTGGAAGCGTTGACCGGTGCGGCGGGACAGCGCCATGGGTTACTCTCCTTCCGGCGTGGTGCGCACCGCGCCTCGCGGCAGGGTCAGGGCCTTGACCAGCAGTTCGATATCCTTGCGGAATTCGTTCATGCTTTCCTGACGACCCGCCGAAATCTCTTCGAGAATGCGCAGCAACTGCACGTCCATCGAGCGCAGGCGCATCCGGCTTTCGGCATCGATGCCATCGCCTGCACCGTGTTCGCGCATGTGGTCAAGCAACGCATCCTGCCCCAGCGCAACACGCTCCAGAGCCGAAGTGACGCTTTCGGTATTGGCCTGGCGATTGTTCATCTCGGCAATCACATCGACCAGTTGCCCCAGCTTGGCCGAAACCTCAGCCCGCTCACTTTCCTGAGCGGCAAACAGATCCTGCAACGCATCCATCTGTTCGGACATGGCATCCAGCACAGGTGTCAGTACGGCGATCTCTGCCCCGCCCTCTTCACCACCGGCAAATCCGACGCGGGTGATCGAGGACAGCCATTCTTCGAGCTCGCGATAAAAGCGGTTCTGCCCGTGCCCGGCAAACACTTCGAGCAGACCAACGATCAGCGATCCCGCCAAACCCAGCAGAGAGGACCCGAACGCAACGCCCATCCCCTGCAACTGCGCCTCGAGTCCGGTCATCAGGCGATTGAAGACGGCCAGCCCCTCTTCGCCTTCTTGCGGGTTCAGGCTGCGGATGGTGTCGACAATGGCTGGAACGGTTGTCGCCAGGCCAAAGAATGTACCCAGCAGACCCAAATAGATCAGAACATTGGTTATATAACGCGTGATTTCCCGTTCTTCTTCGACACGCTCGGCCACGGAGTCCAGAATGGACCGGGTTGAGGTGGAACTGATCTGTGAGCGCGCGCCTCTCTCCCGCAGCAGCGAAGCCAAAGGCGCCAGCAATTGCGGTGTACGCGCATCTTCGCGAACGACGCCCCCGACAAAGGCCTCGATCCAGCGCACGGACCCGATCAGTTGCGTAACCTGATAAAAACAAGCGAGGACGCCGATAAGAAATACGATCAGAATGAAACCATTCAGATACGGATTGGCATAGAAAACCGGCAATACGTAAGGCAGTGCCAGAAACACGCCCAGCCCGGACAAGCCGATCGCCATCAACATCAACAGAATTTGTCGAATGGGATGCGAGAAATGGGGTCTCGCGCCCTGATGTGCCTGCGCCATGCGCGTGGTTCCCGGTATTTGCCTGCTTTGCGTCGAATCTAGCGGGATTCCGCGCGTGACGCCAAGAGTTTATGCGGTAATGTCGCGCACCCGTTGCGCCAACCACTCAAGATCATGGTCACGCAGCCCGATCTCGGCCAGATGTTCTACGGTGTTGTAAAGGTATTCGTCATTCGGACCGCGCCCGCCAACCGCATGAGCGATGATCCGGGCCTGTTCCTCCAACGGCATCCCGCCGCAATACTGGACGTGGTCGGCATCGATCACATAGGTAACGGCATTAACGATTTCGCCGTTTTCCAGGTGCACATCCAGCATACGTTCAACATAGGCCGAGGAAATCAGCTCGCGCTCGCGCAGCTCGTGCAGCGTACGGTCTTCGTGACCCGCCTCGACCGCAAGGGCCAAACCGGTGCAACTTGCGTTCTCCTGTTCGTCCAGTGCCAGCACCAGGCCGGGTTTTTCTTCGGTCCCACGATGGTGGATCGAGCTCATGCAGAAGGAGCGGGAATAACCATGAAGTGTCGCGCGTTCACTGCGTGCCACCGGAAAGCCCGGATTCCACAGCAGCGATCCATATCCGAATACCCACATCGTCATTGCACTGGTCCTTGCCTGTTTCGGCCTATAAACATCAATTCCAAGGCGGGAAAAAGGGCCTTTCGAATGCGTATGATACGAGTGTTGATTTTTGTTTCCCTGGCATGGAGCGCCTATTGGTTCGTGGCCGGGTATGGCCTGCGCTCTGCGATCACTGGCTGGTTCGAACAGCAGGAGGCGCGCGGCTGGCAAGCGGATTTCTCGAATGTCGCGACAGCGGGCTATCCGACCCACCACATGACCCGTCTGAACAATCCGGCACTGGCGGATCCGGTGAACGGCACGGCATGGAGCGCGGATTGGATCGAATTCAAAAGCCCCGCCGTCTGGCCCGGTCGTCAGGTATTGCGGTTCGCGGACACACCGCAACGCCTGTCATATTTCGACCAGACATCAACAATCGTGGCCGACGAATTGCTGGCCGAGCTACAATTGCAGCCCGGCGTCTCGCTCGTGCTGGAGAAAATGGCTTTGACGGCCGAGGCCTGGTCGGTGACGGAAAACTCCACCACGCTGGCCTCGGGCGACACGCTGAGCCTGATCATGGAACAAACGCCAATTTCAGAAGCCTATTCCATCACGGCCCGCGCGGATGGGTTTACACCGGGGGAAAAACTGCGAGCCCTGATGCATTCCGCAAGTTCATTACCGCAAAGCTTTGAGACGCTGGAACTGGATATGGTCACCACTTTCGACAAGGTTTGGAGCCGGTCCGCCCTCGAAGACAGCCGTCCGCAGCCCGTGGCCATCGATCTGCGTCTGGCCGAGATCAAATGGGGTGAGCTGCGCCTGTTCGCGACAGGCGATCTGGATGTGGACGCCCAAGGTATCCCGACCGGAGAGATTGCCGTCAAAGCCGAAAACTGGCGGGATATGATCGCAATGGCAAACGCGGCAGGAGCCCTTCCTGATCAGGCCGTAGATCCCGTCACCCGAGGGCTGAACTTTCTGGCAGGGCTGGGCGGAAACCCCAACGCGCTGGATCTGCAACTGAATTTCCGCGATGGTTTCGTGGCGCTCGGGCCGCTGCCTTTGGGCCCTGCCCCGCGCCTGATCCTGCGTTAACGGCAGTAGGGTCCGCTGCGATAGCGGGCCGTATCAAGGTGGAAATGATCCTTGTGATAGCGATCGGAATTCGGTCCCAGCACGGTACCAAACGGGCCGCACGCCCCGCGCCAGATCTTCTTGAGCTGTTTCTGAGACGGGTTCTTGCGCCACCCGTTCAGGACGGTCACCACCTCACCGTCAGCCATTTTGAAACCTGAGATATCGATCGCACGACCCTTGCCATGTTCGGATATCCGCGCACCTTTGCGGTTATTGCGGGTTCGGCAGGCATAATGGGCGGCGATTTGCAGCTCGACCACGGGCCCGCGGCGTTTGAAGGTGGGTTTGACGGTCTTGTCGACCCACTTGTTCAACGCAATGGCGGTGCCGCAATCCATCGTCGAGGGGCGGCTGAGCATCACACCCGAAACCGAGGTGATCTGCACCGCATCCTTGACACCACAGGCTGAATTCTTGCTGCCCACACGGCCAACAGGTTTGCCTTGAATGGCAATATCCCCGCAAACAGACCCTTTGCGCAGCTTGCGCCTTTTGAACAACACCTGCTGCTCGACAGACTCGGGTCGCAAATAAGGCATCAAGGATGTGTCCGGCCCCAGAAGTGGCAGCTCCGACGGGCGCGCCGCCGCAGCCGTGACTTGCGGCGAAACCGGACGCGAAACCGGACGCAGGTTGGCAATGTCAGAAGGGGCAGGCGCGCTGACAGCCTGCTGAACAGTCAAAGGGCGCATGAGGGGCACCAAAGACTGGTCAAGGGGCGCGGCATGAACCGGCGCGGCGCTCAAAGCCACGACCCCGATCAGAATATGCCCCCAGCGCAGTCTCATGAACTTGCCTTTCCCCGCCCAAAGTCCGGCGCATCCGTATCCTGCCCGGCATCGATGATGCCGCGACGAATAGCACGGGTGCGGGTGAAGTAGTCAAACAAATGATCGCCGTCGCCAGTGCGTATGGCGCGTTGCAGGGCAAAAAGCTCTTCGGTGAACCGGCCCAGGATTTCCAGCGTCGCATCCTTGTTGGACAGGAACACATCCCGCCACATGATCGGGTCGGACGCGGCAATCCGGGTGAAGTCGCGGAAGCCGGCGGCCGAATATTTGATGACTTCGCTGTCGGTTACCCGTCGCAGATCGTCGGCCACGCCAACCATCGTGTAGGCAATCAGGTGCGGCGCATGGGACGTTACGGCGAGGACCAGATCGTGGTGATCCGCATCCATCTCATCGACATTCGACCCCATGCCCTCCCAGAGCGCGCGCAGACGGGCAATGGCATCCGGGTCCGAACCCTCGACCGGGACCAACAGGCACCAGCGATTGTCAAACAGTTCGGCAAACCCGGATTCAGGGCCGGAATGCTCGGTCCCTGCCAAGGGATGCGCGGGAACGAAATGCACTCCGTCGGGGATATGAGGCTGTACCGCCCGAATGACGCCCCGCTTGACCGAACCCACATCCGTAACGGTGGCACCGGGTTTCAGCACGGGTGCAATTTCTTCTGCAACTGCGCCCATAGCCCCCACAGGCACGCAGAGCACGACAAGATCGGCGCCTTCGACCGCCTCGCGTGCCGTGTCGCAAACACGGTCACACAATCCGATCCTGCGCGCGGTTTCACGGGACTTTTCAGACCGGGCATAACCCGTCACTTCCCCGGCCAGCCCTGCACGTTTCATCGCCCAGAACATGGACGAAGCAATCAGGCCCAGCCCGATCAGCGCAACGCGGTCGTAAATCTGGCTCATGCTGCGCCCTCTTTGAATGCAGTGATCGCCGCAACCACACGGCGGCAGGCTTCTTCGTCGCCCACGGTGATCCGCAAGGCGTTCGGCAGGTTGTAGCCTGCAACCCGGCGGACAATCAAACCCTGCGTTTTCAGGTAGTCATCGCAGGCCTCGGCCTCGGCCTGATCGGCAAAACGCGTTAGGATGAAGTTGGTGCAGGACGGGTCCGACGGCACGCCTGTCTTGGCCAATTGATCGGCCAGCCACACACGAAGGCGCGCGTTTTCGGCCTGACAGAAGGTCAGGAATTCCACATCCTTTACCGCAGCTTCAGCCGCCGCCAATGCGGTCATTGACAGGTTGAAGGGCTGGCGCACCCGGTTCAGCACGTCGATGATCGGGCGGTGCGCATAGCCCCATCCGACACGCATACCGCCCAGCCCGTACACTTTTGAGAAGGTGCGCGTCATGATTACATTCTCATGGGCGTCAACCAGCGACGCCCCGCCATCGAACCCATCGACAAACTCCGCATAAGCGCCATCCAGAACCATCAGGCAGGTGTCGGGCAGACCCAGCGCCAGACGTTCCAGTTCGTCGTTCGGGATCATGGTCGAAGTTGGATTGCCGGGGTTGGTGACAAACACGATCCGCGTCTGCCCCGTCACCGCGGCGAGAATGGCATCCACATCCACCTTGCGGTCACGTTCGGCCACCATGACCGGCGTCGCGCCGGCCATGCGGGCGATGATCGGGTACATGGAAAACCCGTGCTCGGTATAGATCACCTCGTCCCCCAGCCCCGCGTAGGCCTGGGCGACGAATTGCAATACCTCGTCGCTGCCGACACCGCAGATGATCCGCGCCGGGTCCAGCCCATGGCGTGCGCCGATGGCCGCGCGCAGGCTCGCGTGGTCGGTGCTGGGATAACGATGCAGAGTGGCCGCGCTGTCGCGCACCGCCTCTATGGCCTTGGGGCTGGGTCCAAACGGGTTCTCGTTCGAGCTCAGCTTGATCACATGCTCCACTCCCGCCACATACGACTGACCGCCCTGATACAGCGCGATGTCCATAATGCCGGGTTGTGGGGTGATCTTGGTCATGAGAGGCTCCGTTGAATGGGCCTCTCATACCTGTCTCAAAGGGTTGAGAAAAGCGGCAATTCCCTCATGCGGCCTTGAAGCGCGCTGTTGCCGGGTCAGCGTTGTAGTAAGGCGTGAATTCTTCGGTCCGGTGCGACAGGTCATTGACGCTGTCGATGATGAACTGAACCGTCTCTTCGCTCATCAGATATGAGAAATTCAGACGCACCCAGCCGGGTTTTTTCATTTCTTCCCCAGCGGACAAGGCAGCGTGCAGCGCCTCTGAAGTTGCCCGATCGATCCCCAGCAAGCGGTGGGCGTAGGGTCCGGCACAGGCACAGCCGCCCCGCGCCTGAATGCCGTAGATATCGCTGAGCATCCGCGTGAACAGCTGCTGATGCACGGGCTGGCCCGCAGTGTCGCGCACCAGGAAGGAAAAGATCGGCAGACGGTGCGCTTTCTCGACCCCAAGCAGGGTCAGGTTCGGGTTGTTTTTCCAGCCGTCCAGCGCCATTTGATTGTACTGCGCCTCACGCCGGGCGATTTCGTCCGTTCCGACGACATCCTTGACGATGAAGGCCAGCGCCGCACGAATGTCTCCGATCACGTTGGGCGTCCCGGCCTCTTCCCGGGTGGACAGATCGGTGCTGTAGTCATGCCGCCACGGTGAAACGAAACTGACGGTTCCACCGCCGGGCCAGCTGGGGCACGTCCGTTTAACGGCCGATTGGTTCACAACCAAAACGCCTGACGCGCCCGGGCCACCGGGAAACTTGTGCGGCGAAACCACGATCGCATCCTTGCGGGCCCCTTCGGACCCCATGTCCATCGGCAGATAGGGCCCACCACCGGCATAGTCCCAAACGGCCAAGGCACCATACGCCTTGAGCATCCGCGTGACCGGATCAGGATCGGTGACAATGCCCGTTACGTTGGACGCGGCAGAAAACGATCCGACCACCAAATCGGCATCCACATGGGCCTCCAGCGCGGCTTTCAGTGCATGCAAGTCCACGCCACCGCCCTCGGCCTCGGGGATTTCGATGACACGTGCCTTGCTTTCGCGCCACGGCAGAATGTTTGAGTGATGTTCATACGGGCCGATCAAGACAATCGGCTGGTCAGCCTCTGCCACCCCTAGCAGGCTGACCAACCGATTGAGCCCCGCAGTGGCGCCGGACCCGGTAAAGATCACCGCGTCCTCTTCCCGAGCACCAACAATGCGGGCTATTTCCGCCCGCGCTTCGCGGCGCAGACGTGTCATGTAGGACCCACAGTAGGAGGCCTCGGTGTGACTGTTTGCGTAAAACGGCAAAACGTCCTGCGCCACAAAATCCTCGACCTGCCGCAACGCGCGGCCCGAAGCGACGTAATCCGCATAGACAAGCGGCACGTCTCCAAGCAGACCCGGGATCAGAACGTTCTCGCCGATCAGCCAATCGCGCAGATTTGAATTGTGAGCGGTGGAACAGAGTTCCGCACGGAATTTGGACAGGGTCATGGCATTGGCTCCTTACTGCCATACCAATGTGATATTTCTGGCCCGAGGAAACTTCACATATCTTTGCGTGGATTTTTGAATTTTTGTGTCATATGATCAGTTATGGCATCAAAAATAGATCAGATTGATACACGCATACTGAAAGAGCTGCAAAAGGACGCCACCCTGTCACAGCGGGAATTGGCGGATCGGGTTGGCCTGTCCCAGAATGCCTGCTGGCGGCGCTTGAAGGCCCTGAACGAAAACGGTGTGCTGATCGGATCCACGGCCCGCATCGCACGAGAAGAACTGGGGTTGAGCCTTGTGGTCTTCGTCATGCTCCGCACCCGACACCACTCTGCCCAGTGGCTTCAGGCGTTTCGGAGCCATGTTCTGACAATCCCGGAAGTCGTGGATTTTCATCGGATCGGAGGGGATTACGACTATCAGCTGAAAGTCGTAACGCAGGACATGTCGTCATATGACAAGGTCTATCAACGATTGATCGAAAAGGTCGAGCTGGACAGCGTGACCTCGTATTTCGCGATGGAAGCGATCGCCGAAGGCAGGCCCCTGCCGATCTGACACGCACTACATTTGCCCAAAAACACCCTAAGGAGTCGCAGGCAATGTCGCGATGACGGCTGCGCCATGGGCAAACCAAAAAAAAGACCGCGCAAAAGCGCGGCCTTTCGGAATTCGATTTCGGCGAAGATCAGTTCTTCGCGTAGAATTCGACGACCAGGTTCGGTTCCATGACGACCGGGTAAGGCACATCGCTGAGGCCCGGCGCGCGCACGAACGTCGCGGTCATTTTCGAGTGATCGGCGTCGATGTAGTCAGGAACGTCACGCTCGGCCAGTGCGACGGCTTCCAGGACAACAGCCAGTTGTTTGGATTTGTCACGCACCTCGATCACGTCACCTTCTTTGACGCGGTAGGACGGGATGTTGACACGCTTGCCGTTCACTTTGACGTGGCCGTGGTTCACGAACTGGCGCGCGGCAAAAACAGTTGCGACAAACTTGGCGCGGTAGACCACAGCGTCCAGGCGGCGCTCCAGCAGGCCGATCAGGTTCTCACCAGTGTCGCCCTTCACACGCTCGGCTTCAGCGTAGATGCGGCGGAACTGCTTCTCGGTCAGGTCGCCGTAGTAGCCTTTCAGCTTCTGCTTGGCGCGCAGTTGCAGACCGAAGTCAGACAGTTTGCCCTTGCGGCGCTGGCCATGCTGGCCGGGGCCGTATTCGCGACGGTTGACCGGGGATTTCGGACGACCCCAGATGTTTTCGCCCATCCGGCGGTCGATTTTGTACTTGGCAGACGTGCGTTTGGTCACGGCTGATCTCCTTCGTTAGGTCGAAGCCCTGACGGGCCACTATGAAGGGCGTTGTCCTCTTGAGGTCTCCCCCATGACAGGCATCCCCTTGCGGGGGCCACCAACACCAATGAAGCCGCGCTTATATCCGCAATGCTGGCGGAGTCAACACAACATCCCGCAAAGTTCAGAAAAACGATCAGGGCAGACAACCAGCGGACCGGGCTCCGCACCCAAACCGCCAGGCGGCGCCTTGAAATCCTAGTTTGAGGCCGGAAAAGAAACTACCGTCGCGCCGCTTTTCGCGGCGGGGTTTGGGATCATCGCAAGCTCGGTCACATCGACAATCCAGAACTCTTCGTCCCGTGGCGGGCAAGCGCCTTCGAACACAAGAGCCCGCGACGTATCGTTGCCATCGGCAACAAGCTTGGCAGAGAACTTCTGCGCACCGTTGGTAAGGGTAAGGGTTCCGGTCACATCGCCCGAAATCTCACGGACAATAGGAAAGTGGCTGGTCACCGGGCTGGAAACGCCCCCGACATTTCCGATTTTTCCGATGCTTTGCTCGGCAGTCTCACTCATGACGATTGCTTGTCCACGCCATGACCATGCTGCTCCGACCGTCATACAGGAAAGGGGCGCGTCTTCTAGCCCATCAATTTCCGTCTGACACCAAGTAATAGCTATTTGACCGTTTGTTCCGGCTCTCATCTGCCCACTCGCACTTACCAACACCCCAACACTCAATTTTTTCCTTATCAGCACAAATTCCGGCGGAAAAGAGACAGAACTGTAGCAAACCCAAGATTGTTGTTAATGTGACTCAATTTTTGGCGCTGTTCGTCAGGGGCGCCGGCCCGTCGATGACGGTTGTGACCAGCGATGGCCGAAACCAATACCAAAAAAACCTGATGGCATTGAACGAACTGATGTGCAGGTATCAATTCTTCTTCATCGCCCAAAGGTACGGAACACTATCCCGACAACCGCAAGCGTGACGCTCAGAGAAATGGGGGCAGCGTTCCGGATTTCCGTCAGCCGCGGGCCCAAGAACGGTGTCCTGAGCAAAGGCTCTCATCAAATCATGTTGAAAAAAAATACTGATCCTGAGCGATAACGGGCTGAAGGGCCTTTGTTTGAGGCAATTTTCAATCGGCGCAAGAAATTCATCCACGTCACCCTCGGGGTGCCGGGATCACCGGTACGCTACTGCCAACGGAAGCCTGACTCCGACAGTTGTCTTTGAACCCGCCCGGGATAGTCGGATACGATTGCGTCCACTCCCAGATCGATCATCCTGCCGATATCTTCGTGTTCATTGACTGTCCACACGACGACGCACAGGCCCAGCTCTTTTGCGCGCTTGACGTTTTCGGGTGTTACATCCGCAAAGTACGGGCACCAAAGCGAACCGCCAGCCTGCTTTACCAAGTTTGGAATTTCGTCGCGACGGCCACGAAAGTCCGGGCAAACGGATTTTGAGGAATCCTCGCCAACATCGTCGGCATTATCCGGAAGTTGCGTTAGGTAGGATGAAGGTATTTCCGGAGCTTGCCTCTGACACTCCGCCAACAGGTTCCAATCAAAACTGTGAAGCACCGCGCGCGAAGATAAACCCTTGCCGCGAACATCCCGAAGTACTCTGCGGACAAAGTTTTCCCGGTAAAGCGCATCATGGGCCACGTCGGGGTCCGACTTCAGCTCGAGCATCAAATGGGCATCACTGTAATTCGGGTCATTGACCAAATCGAGCAGATCCAACAGCCTTGGAACACGAACATCGTCTATTTGCGCCTGATCCGGGAAGCGTTGGCCATAGGCGGAATGGCCGTCCAGACGCCCAATATCGAATTGTCGGATCTGTTCGTAAGTCAGCGAGGAAACTTTTGGCTCTTCCCCGGTCAGAAACAGGCCATTGCAATCACGGAAACTGGCCGAATGCAGACGATGATTGTGCGTAATGACCGGCACATCATCGGCTGTCAGGACAACGTCAAATTCAAGAAGCGGGACGCCGATGGAAAGTGAAAAGTCGAAGCCGATCATGCTGTTTTCAGGCAACACGCCCCGTGCCCCTCGATGCCCCACGACCCGGATCAGGTTCTCCCCGCCGCGAAAGGCCTCAACCTGTTGAGACGCCATCAGCCTTCCAGCCTTTTGCCTGTCGAGTGGTCAAACAAATGCATGTTCTCAGGTGCCACCGAGAACCGCATAATCGGATGGCGTCCTTCGATCGGGTGGACACCGGGAAGGCTTGCCGTGATCGCGCTTTCAGAGCCCGACAGGTGACCGTGCAGCAACGTGTTGGCCCCAAGCGGTTCAGCCATCTGAATCGCGGCTTCAAGCGGGCCGTTGTCATCCGACAACAGGTGCTCCGGTCTTATGCCAAGCTTCACGGCGCAGTCCGGACCCCCAGAGGGGCCGACTTCGATTTCTCCGATCTTGACCGCCCCGTTTTGGCGCCGTGCTTCGAATATGTTCATTGCCGGGCTGCCGATGAATTGCGCGGCAAACAGCGTTTGTGGAGTTTCATAGACCTCGAGCGGCGTGCCGATCTGTTCGGCGATGCCGCCGTTCATCACGATCATCCTGTCCGCCATCGTCATTGCTTCGACCTGGTCATGCGTGACGTAAAGTGACGTGATCCCAAGTTTTTCCTGAAGTTCGCGTATTTCCAGACGCATCTGAACACGAAGCTTGGCATCCAGATTCGAGAGCGGCTCGTCAAACAGGAAAACAGCGGGCTCGCGGACAATGGCCCGGCCCATCGCGACCCTCTGGCGCTGACCGCCGGACAATTGCCTGGGCTTGCGATCCAGCAAAGGTTCAAGCTGCAACAGCTTAGCCGCCTGGGTCACCTTTTGATCGATCTGAGCCTTGGGCAGCCCCGCGATCTTCAGGCCATACCCCATGTTCTGACGCACGGACATATGTGGATAGAGCGCGTAGTTCTGGAACACCATGGCGATGTCGCGATCCATGGGCTCTTTGTCATTGGCGCGTTCACCGCCGATCCGGATTTCCCCGGACGTGACCGTTTCCAGCCCCGCCACCATCCGCAACAATGTGGACTTGCCGCAGCCTGACGGGCCGACGATCACGATGAACTCTCCATCGGCGATATCGACATCAACGCCGTGGATCACATCCGTCGGGCCAAAGCTCTTTTTGACATTCTCTAGGGTAACTGTTGCCATTTCTTACTTCTCGCTATCGACAAGGCCACGGACAAAGAGCTTTTGCATCGACACCACCACGATGACCGGTGGGATCATCGCCAGAATGGACGTCGCCATGATCGTCGGCCAATGCGCAAAGTCGTCACCGGACGGGAACATCTGCTTGATACCCATCACGATGGTATTCATTTCGGGATCGGTCGTGATCAGCAGCGGCCAAAGATATTGGTTCCACCCATAGATGAACAGGATCACGAACAGTGCGGCGATGTTGGTCCGGCTCATGGGGACGACGATATCGATGAAAAACCGCATCGGTCGCGCGCCGTCGACCCGGGCGGCCTCGGCCAGCTCATCGGGTATGGTCAGAAAGAACTGACGGAACAGGAAGGTTGCCGTGGCCGAGGCGATCAGGGGAAAGATCAGCCCGTAATAGCTGTTGAGCATACCGAACCCGGCGACAACTTCGAACGTCGGAACGATGCGGACTTCGACCGGCAGCATCAGGGTCAGGAAGATCAGCCAGAAGAACGTCGTTCGTCCGGGAAAGCGGAAATAGACGATCGCGAAAGCCGACAGCAGAGAGATGATGATTTTGCCGACTGCAATTCCGATTGCCATCACCAGACTGTTGAACAGCATCGTGGCCACGGGCACATTTACCCCCGAGAACAGCGCCGCCTTGTAGTTCACCCAGAACTGATCGCCGGGCACGACTGGCATCGGCGGTGAGACGATCTCGGCCTGGGTCACGGTCGAAGCCACGAAGGCAAGCCATATCGGGAAGAATATGATCAGGACACCGAGGATCATCAAAGCATGGGACAACCAGATGCCCGCGCCGCGTTTTTCGACCATTCCGTGTTGTTGGGCTGCCATCAGTAATGCACCCTCTTTTCCACGTATTTGAACTGGATGACCGTCAACAGGCCCACGACGATCAGCAAGATGACCGATTGCGCCGAAGACGAGCCGAGGTCCTGCCCCACAAACCCATCCGAGAAAACCTTGTAGACAAGGATTGTGGTCGACTGTTGCGGCCCGCCACCGGTGATTGTGTGGATCACACCAAAGGTTTCGAAAAAGGCATAAACAACGTTCACCACCAGCAAGAAGAACGCCGTCGGCGACAGCAACGGCAGCACGATCGTGAAGAACCGGCGCCAGAAATGCGCGCCGTCAATCGCCGCCGCCTCGATCACGGATCTTGGAACGGATTGCAGGGCAGCGAAAAAGAACAGGAAGTTATAGCTTATGCGCCCCCAGGCAGAGGCAACGACCACCAGCCCCATGGCTTCGGTGCCGTTCAGAACGTGGTTCCAGTCATACCCAAGCTGGCCGAGGTACCACGACACGACGCCGACGCGCGTGTTGAACATGAACAGCCACAGAACGCCCGCAACCGCCGGGGCAACAGCGTAGGGCCAGATCAGCAAAGTCCGATAGACCCCGGACCCTTTGATCAATCGATCCGCAATGACCGCAAGAAACAAGGCAGGGATCATCGAGCACAACGTGACCAGCGTGGAAAACACCGCCGTTGTCACGAAAGAGGCGCGATAAAACTTGTCACTCAGCAGGAATTCAAAGTTGCCGAGCCCCACGAACTGGGACGACAGCCCGAACGGGTCAGGTATGAACAGCGACTGCCATATGGCCTGACCGGCGGGGTAGAAAAAGAAAACAGCGGAAATGATGACCTGAGGGGCGATCAACGCCAATGGCAGCAGCCAGCCGCGAAAGGTGACGCGTTTTTCCATCCTGAAAACCCACCGAAGAAAGAAAATGCGGGCCCTGAAAAGGCCCGCATGACGTTACGACTTATTGATTGGCGGATTCGAACCGGCGCAGCAACGCATCGCCGCGTTCCTTCGCGCTGTCCATCGCTTCCTGAGCCGTTTTCTCACCGGACCAGATCGCCTCGAGCTCTTCGTCGATGATGCCGCGAATCTGGTCGAACGATCCCAGGCGCAAGCCTTTCGAATTTGCGGTCGGCTCTTTCGCGGTCATCTGGATCACTGCGACGTCGGTGCCCGGGTTTTCGTCATAAAAACCAGCGGCGCGCGTAACCTCACCCGCCTCTGTGGTGATTGGAAGATAACCGGTGTTCTGGTGCCAGGCCGCTTGTACGTCAGGTGATGACAGGAAGCTCAGGAACTCTCCGACGCCTTTGTACTCTTCGGGCTCATGACCCTCCATTACCCAAAGAGACGCGCCACCGATGATGGTGTTTTGCGGTTCACTGGTGACGGATTCCCAATAGGGCAGCGGACGCACGTCAAAATCGAACTCGGCCTCGGCCTTGATGCCGGCGTATCCGGCCGAACTTTCGGTGAACAATGCGCACTCGCCTGACCGGAAGTTCGCACCGCCTTCGTTTCTGCGACCGGTATAGATGAACTTGCCGTCCTTGGCCCAGTCACCCATTGCGGTCAGATGTGCAACCTGCACCGGACCGTTCAGCATCAGTTCGGTATCCAGACCGGCAAATCCGTTGTCACGTGAGGCAAAGGGAACGTCGTGATAGGCTGAAAGGTTTTCAAGGTGAATCCAGCTTTGCCATGCCGTCACCAGCGGGCAATCCTCGCCACCCGCCTTCAGCTGTTCAAGGACTTCGCCGACTTTTTCCCAAGTGGACAGATCCGTGTCCGGATCAACACCCGCCGCTTGCATGGCATCGCGGTTGACCCACAGGACCGGCGTCGAGGAGTTGAAGGGAAGCGACAGCATCTCTCCGTCAGTGGTTGTGTAGTAGCCTTTGACGGCGCCAATATACGCGTCGGGATCAAAAGACGCGCCGCTTTCGGCCATCACTTCATAGACCGGCTTGATCGCCCCTTTGGCTGACATCATTGTCGCCGTGCCGACTTCGAACACCATCAGGATATGCGGCTGCTCACCGGCCCGGAATGCAGCAATCCCGGCATTCAGGGTTTCCGAGTAGTTGCCCTTGTGGCTTTCGACCACGACGAACTCATCCTGACTGGCGTTGAATTCTTCAACCTGTCCTTTGACAAGTTCCCCAAGGCGACCGGTGAAGGCATGCCAGAACTGGACTTCGGTCTGCGCCATTGCCGCCAAGGGGGACAAGGCCGTGGTTATGGCAAGAGCGCCAAGCAGATTCTTTTTCATGATTCCTCCCATGCATCAGGGTTGATGCTTCGTTGATTACCGACCGCAACGCGTAAACGGCACACATGACGATTTCACGACGTTAACGTTACAAAAATATAATTCAAGGCCTATCTACTTGGTGAAAAAATAACATAGTGTTATGAAATGGCGCAGCAGATCGGGATCGGCAATGAGTCAAATTCTGAGAGTTCGGCAGTTGGAGGCCCTGATGGCCGTGACCACCAAAGGGTCTGTCACGGCCGCAGCGGCTGATCTGGGCGTGACCCAGCCAGCTGTCAGCAGATTGCTGTCCGATCTTGAAAAATCGCTTGGGTTTCAGCTTTTTGACCGCCGGGAAGGCCGATTGGTGCCAACGCAGGAGGTTCGCTATCTCTTGCCAAGTGTCGAGCGCGTTCTCGAATTGATGAGACAGATTTCGGATGTCAGCCAGGATATCACGCAACGCAAAGCAGGGCACATCCGTGTCGCGTGCCTGCCGGGATTTGCCACCAGCCATTTGCCCAAAGTCGTCGCCGGTTTCCTGAAGGATCGGCCCGGTGTCACCCTGACGATCGAACCTGACAGACCTGAACGCATTCTGGAATGGATGATCGGCGAGCAGTATGATTTCGGAATCACTGACAGCTTTCACGGTCATCCGGCCGTAGAAAGCAGGAACATCGACGTTCGCACGGTGTGCGTGTTCCCCACTGGGCACGAGTTGGAAGGCCTGTCCGAAATTACTCCGGCGGATCTTGCACACAGCAAAATCATCCACACCCGACGCGACAGCGACTTTTTCGGGCGGCTTTCAAAAGTGTTTCAACATGCCAATGTCGAATTGAACTCGCATATCGAGGTCAGGCAGTTCACGGCAGCATGTGAATTGGCGCTTGAAGGTGTTGGTGTCTCGGTCGTTAGCGAACTGGATGCTGTCCAATACACGTCGTGGGGATTGAGTTATCGGCCGTTCAAGCCGTCCTTGACGCATACCCTCTCGTTGGTGCGTCCAATTTTGAAGCAACCGTCATTGGTAACACTGGAATTCATCGAACAGTTTCAGGAAAGCCTGAGCCCTTTCAAGGTCGGGTAACCCCGCCTTCAACCCTATTCCTGTGACACAGCAGGAACTGGTCCGACGATAATACCAGTGTTCCGGCTCAACCTTGTAAGTGACCTGCCTTTCGGCCGAAAGCCGTATGTGAACTGCTCATGCTTGGCGGGATTTACAGCGAACTTCACGGCCCCTTGGACCCGACTGATGTCGACACGGCGCCGCTGCAGTCTGCTGCAACGCCGTCCAACATGGTGTTTCTTCAGATCGCGGCCTTTCGGCTTTCATCCAGGTAAATTTCACGAAGGCGTTTGGCAATCGGACCGGGTGTACCATCACCCAGCGTGACTCCGTCAATTTCCACCACCGGCATCACGAAAGCACTGGCCGAGGTCGTGAAGGCCTCATCAGCCTCTTTGGCTTCGTCGATGGTAAACAGCCGCTCTTCAACTTCCATCTGTGCTTCGGCTGCCATGCGCAGCACGGCCTTACGAGTGATCCCGTGCAGGATGTCGTTGGACAGCGGGCGAGTCACGATCTTGCCATTCTTGACGAAATAGGCGTTGTTGCTGGTGCCCTCGGTTACAAAGCCGTCCTCGACCAGCCATGCATCGTCGCACCCCGCTTTCTTGGCCATCATCTTGCCCATCGAAGGGTAAAGCAGTTGCACGGTTTTGATGTCGCGGCGGCCCCAACGGATGTCCTCGATAGAGATGATCTTGGCACCTTTCCGTGCCGCCGGGCTGTCAGCCAGCCCGGGCTTGTTCTGGGTGAACAGAACAAGGCTTGGCTTGGTATCGGCCGAAGGGAAGACAAAATCCCGGTCGCCGTCACTGCCGCGCGAAACCTGAAGGTAGACCAGGCCCTCTTCGATGCCATTCAGATCAACCAGCTTGCGGTGGATTTCCAGCAGCTCTTCCTTGGTGCAGGGCTCGGCCATCTCCAGCTCGTCCAGAGACCGCTTCAGGCGCACCGCGTGGCCCTCGAAATCGATCAGCTTGCCATCCAGCACACTGGTCACTTCGTAAACCGCGTCTGCAAACAGGAAGCCACGGTCAAAGATGGATACCTTGGCCTCGGTCTCGGGCAGGTATTCGCCATTTACATAAACGGTTCGGGTCATGTTTGTCTCCTCAGCCCCAGAGCGCCGCTTCGGGCGGGTGAACTCCGGCGTCGTCAAAAATCAGCGGGGTGTCGCGGTCTTCGGCCAACAGAAGCGGGCCGTCAAGGTCCGTCACCACCGCACCCTGCGCCAACAGTGTCGCGGGTGCCATGGCAAGCGAACTGCCAACCATGCAGCCGACCATGATGTCATACCCTTCCGCGATTGCGGCTTTGCGCAGTTCAAGCGCCTCGGTCAGGCCACCGGTCTTGTCGAGTTTGATGTTGATGACATCGTATTTCCCCTTAAGCCCGGGCAGGCTGGCGCGATCATGGCAGGACTCGTCGGCGCAGACGGGCACCGGGCGGTCCATTCCGATCAAAGCGTCGTCGTCACCAGACGGCAATGGCTGCTCGACCAGTGCCACGCCCAAACGCACCAGATGCGGGGCGAGGTCGGCGTAAACCTCGGCCGACCAGCCTTCGTTCGCATCCACGATGATCCTGGCGTTCGGAGCACCTGCGCGCACGGCCTCGAGCCGGGGCATGTCATCTGGCGTGCCCAGCTTGATCTTCAGAAGCGGGCGGTGCGCGTTCTCGGCCGCCTGAGACTGCATTGCCTCCGGAGCATCCAACGACAGAGTATAGGCCGTGATCTCGGGTCCGGGCACCGGCAGGCCCGCCAAATCCCAGGCGCGTTTTCCTGCGCGCTTGCTTTCCAGATCCCACAAAGCACAATCCACGGCGTTCCGGGCGGCACCGGCAGGCAGCAGGTCCATCAGCGACCGACGGCTAAACTCAGCAGGCAGACCGGCGATCTCGGCCTCGACCGACTCGAGCGTTTCGTCATAACGCGCATAAGGGACGCATTCGCCCCAGCCCTGATGCGTTCCGTCCGACACCTGCACCGTCAGCACCTTTGCTTCGGTCCGTGACCCGCGCGAGATGGTAAACACCTGCGCCAACTGAAACACATCGCGAGAGACCTCTATCTGCACGCACCCGCTCCTTCTTCTTTTCCGGAATACTCACGCCGGAGGCGAAACACCCCCGCCACCGGCGCATTGTTCAGATCACATTGCGGCCAGCGCGTCCACCAGCTTACCGGCACCGAAGCGGAACGGGTCGGTTGCGGGCAGACCCAGCTCTTCCTCGACCTTGGCCAGATAAGCCTTGGCGTCGTCTTCGCTCAGGTTCTGCGTGTTGACCGACACACCCGCAACCTGACAGGCCGGATTTGCAATCCGCGCCAGCGGCAGGGCCGTGTCACGCAATCGCGCCAGTGTCGGCAGGGAATACTCGGGCAGACCACGCATATGGGTCCGGGTCGGTTCGTGGCACAGGATCAGTGCGTCGGGCTGCCCGCCATGGATCAGCGCCATGGTCACACCCGAATAAGAGACATGGAACAGCGACCCCTGCCCTTCAATGTGGTCCCAGTGATCCTCGTCATTGTCCGGTGTCAGATATTCGACCGAGCCAGCCATGAAGTCTGCAATGACCGCGTCCAGCGGAACACCCTGCCCGGTGATCAAGATGCCTGTCTGGCCTGTGGCACGGAATGTGGATTTCATGCCGCGCTTGCGCATCTCGGCATCCATCGACATCGCCGTGTACATCTTGCCTGCCGAGCAATCGGTTCCGACTGCGAGGCAACGCTTGCCAGTGCGCTTGCGGCCATTTGCGATCGGGTATCCGACAGTCGGCACACGCACGTCATGCAAGGTGCAACCATGCGTTTGTGCCGCGGCAACAAGATCACCTTCATCGCGCAGCAGGTTGTGCAAGCCCGAAGCCAGATCAAAGCCCATTTCCAGCGCTTCAATCAAAACTTCTTTCCAGGCATTGCTGATCACACCGCCACGGTTGGCGACACCGATAACCAGCGTTTTAGCGCCGGCCGCTTTGGCCTCGGTCAGGGTCATATCCTTCAGACCCAGATCAGCCTTGCAGCCGTCCATACGATATTGGCCGACGGCGTTTTCCGGGCGCCAATCCTTGATGCCCACAGCCACTTTGGCCGCCAATTGGTCGGGCGCATCGCCCAAAAACAGCAGGTACGGTGTCTCGATCATTGCGGTCACTCCTTTGATTCCGGCCTAAGCTAGAGAAGCGTTTAAACGAGCGTTTCGCGTTTTGGTCCGCCAAACACGGCAGGTACGCGATATTCTTGCGCCACGGACACTAAACACGCAAAATTCTTCGAAGTTTTTAAAATGATTAAACTTTAATCACCACTTCCCAGCTGCTGACATGCAGCATTCTGCACCCGCATTGCCGCAGATGCACAATCTCCCTTGCGCCAAGTTGCGCAATTTAATACCTCTTTGGGCGAGAAAATCGCAATTTCATTACCCACACGAGGTCCAGATGAGCTTTCGCATCCAACCCGCCGCGCCTGCACGACCCAATCGCTGCCAACTGTTTGGTCCGGGATCGAATACCAAACTGTTCCCGAAAATGGCAGCTTCTGCTGCGGATGTGATCAACCTTGACCTTGAGGATTCGGTTGCGCCTTCGGACAAGGACATAGCCCGCGCCAATGTCATCGAAGCCCTGAACACTGTTGATTGGGGTAACAAATATATGTCCGTTCGCATCAACGGATTGGATACCCCCTATTGGTATCGTGACGTTGTCGACGTGTTGGAGCAGGCAGGCGACCGTCTGGACCAGATCATGATTCCCAAAGTCGGCTGCGCATCGGATGTCTATGCCGTGGATGCCCTTGCCACCGCCATTGAACGCGCCAAGGGCCGGACCAAACCGATCAGCTTCGAGGTCATTATCGAATCCGCAGCCGGTATCGCGCATGTGGAAGAGATCGCAGCCTCCTCTCCCCGTTTGCAGGCCATGAGCCTTGGAGCCGCAGATTTTGCGGCCTCGATGGGAATGCAGACCACGGGCATCGGCGGCACACAGGAAAACTATTACATGCTGCGCGAGGGTGAAAAACACTGGTCCGATCCGTGGCACTGGGCCCAAGCCGCCATCGTTGCCGCCTGCCGCACCCATGGGGTGCTGCCAGTGGATGGGCCATTCGGGGATTTCAGCGATGATGAGGGATACATCGCTCAGGCGAAACGCTCGGCCACGCTGGGCATGGTCGGCAAATGGGCGATCCACCCCAAGCAGATTGCACTGGCCAATCAGGTCTTTACCCCGTCGGATGAGGCCGTTTCCGAGGCGCGCGAAATCCTGGCCGCAATGGAACAGGCCAAAGCCAACGGTGAGGGTGCAACCGTCTATAAAGGCCGCCTTGTCGACATCGCCTCAATCAAGCAGGCCGAAGTCATCGTGGCGCAGGCCGAACTGATTGCGGCGGGCAGCTAAGCCAAAAAAAGGGCGCTCCATCGAGCGCCCTTTTTTGAATTCTTCAACGGCCAAAAACGTCATTGGGCGTCCATGTGAAGCGTTCCCCCTTCTTTCCTGACTTCATCATCAGGCAAGAGGTTCCCAGTTTCTGGAAATAGACGATCTTCAATGGATACCAGCCCGCCTTGGGCACTTCCACTTCGGTGCGTTGATTGGCTTCACAGCCCTGAATGCCATTTACCCGGCCAATCTGCTGACCGCCAACCCAAGCCTCTATCCCGTCATTCGACCAGGTTTCCAGCTCGTAAACGCCCGGTGAGTCAAACCGCATATAGCCTGTGACCTCGGCGGCAACGTTGTAGGCCTCGTCGAAGGTCAAGACATCCTCACCCTTACTGGTGTCCCTGTAATCCAACCCGCGCAACGGCTTTCCGGGCTTGGCCTGAGACAGCATGCTTTTTGCCTGACTCAGATCCCGGATCTTCTTGTGTTGATTGCCTGTACCAGAGTATTTGACATTCAACCCCGCCTTCGGAGATGGCTGTGGATTGGCAGGTTGCAGTTTCAACGGGGCAGACAAAGCAGCCCCGGCAATGACCGAGATGGCAACTGCGGTCGCCACTGTTCGAACGAGTTTCATCGTAATCTCCCTGTTTGCGCACCGTTTTGGCTGGGCGTTTCCCTTGGCAACGTCATTACAATGACACTAGGCCCTGAAAATTTGCGCTGCAAGAGAGTG
The DNA here is from genome assembly GCF_013110585.1 of Ruegeria sp. HKCCD6119. Taxonomy (NCBI): domain Bacteria; kingdom Pseudomonadati; phylum Pseudomonadota; class Alphaproteobacteria; order Rhodobacterales; family Roseobacteraceae; genus Ruegeria; species Ruegeria sp. HKCCD6119. Next base: position 205,022 of record NZ_WVQV01000002.1, read on the forward strand.
TGGCTTCACATTTCCAGTGGTTAAGCACGCAGATCCTTGGGTGACCCCATGACCACATAGGATGTGATCGACGTGACATGAGGCAGCGTTCCCAGCACCTCGGTATGGAAGGTCTTGTAGGACGGCAGATCGGCGCATTCGACACGCAGCAGGTATTCGATTGTACCGGTTATGTTGTGGCATTCGACCACTTCGGGGGCTTGTTGCAGGGCCCGCTCGAACCCCTCTTGCGCCGCTTTCGTGTGTTCACCAAGACCGACCCCGATATAGGCGACAAAGCCGACACCCATCGCGGCCGGTTTCAGAACCGCACGATAGCCGGTGATTACGCCGGCCTTCTCAAGCTCTTGAACGCGACGCAGGCAGGCGGACGGAGACAGCCCGACCCGTTCGGCCAACTCCAGATTGCTGATGCGCCCATCACGGGTCAGTTCGTGCAATATCTGCCGATTTATCCGATCATTCTTCATCATAAGTTGCAGAAATAGCGGAAATGCGCACGAAAAAGCAATTTCATTTGCTGCCGGTCAGACGATACTTCGCAGCATGACTTACGACATCCTTCTGGCGCTCATCGCTTTTGCCTTCGTGACATCCATTACGCCCGGGCCGAACAATCTTATGCTGATGGCATCGGGTGCGAATTTCGGCTTTCGGCGTTCGATCCCGCATATGCTGGGCATTGGCCTTGGCTTCACGCTCATGGTGCTGCTGGTCGGTGCAGGGCTGGTTCAGGTCTTTGACCGGTACCCGGTCAGCTATTCAGTGCTGAAGGTCGTGTCGGTGATCTATCTGCTTTATCTGGCATGGAAGATCGCGCATGCCGCGCCAGCCGCAGGCGATTTGGCAGCGGGGACACCCATGACGTTTTTGCAAGCCGCCGCCTTTCAGTGGGTGAACCCCAAAGCCTGGGCCATGGCCCTGACCGCCACAACCGCTTACACGCCCAGTCAGACCCTGCATGCGATTGCGCTTGTGGCGTTGGTTTTCGGGGCGGTCAACCTGCCATCGGTGAGCACATGGACCTTTCTCGGGCAGCAGATGTCGCGGGTGCTGACGAACCCGCGCAGGCTGGTTGCGTTCAACTGGACAATGGCGGTGCTGCTTGTGGCCTCGCTCTATCCCGTTCTCTGGCCCAGTTGACCCAGACAGGTTTCGGCCAGCACATCCTCGGGCGCGGTGCCGGGTGGGTACAGGGTCAGACGCCGCGTTAGTTTGTCGTGGGTGCAGGCCAGAGCGCGCAGCGCGGGGTCTTTCTTGGCGGTGGCCTTCAGTATCCGGTTTTTCATTCACCCATCTGAAATCGAACATCTTCACCACTCGGGTCTTGCCGAGTTGCATCCGGAGCACCGTCAGGCCATATAGCAGGGAACTTTCGCGTTGAGAGGCGTCATGACCCAGTATCTGGATTTCGAAAAACCGCTGGCTGAAATTGAAGGCAAGGCTGAAGAACTGCGTGCGTTGGCCCGCACCAACGAAGAGATGGACGTAACCGAAGAAGCCGCCGCGTTGGACGCCAAAGCCGCCAAGCTTCTGGATGAGCTTTATGCCGACCTGACCCCATGGCGGAAATGCCAGGTCGCCCGACACCCGGAACGCCCGCATTGCAACGATTACGTCAATGCCCTGTTCACCGAATTCACCCCTCTGGCCGGAGATCGCAATTTTGCCGATGATCTGGCCGTGATCGGCGGGCTTGCACGTTTCAACGATCAACCCGTCATGGTGATCGGCCATGAAAAAGGCAGCGACACCAAATCGCGGATCGAACGAAATTTCGGCATGGCCCGTCCCGAAGGCTATCGCAAGGCGGTCCGGCTGATGGAGATGGCCGGGCGGTTCGGCCTGCCAGTGATCACCCTGATCGACACCGCGGGCGCCTATCCCGGCAAAGGCGCCGAGGAACGCGGTCAGTCCGAAGCGATTGCCCGCTCGACCCAGATGTGTCTGAAGATCGGCGTGCCCCTGGTGTCGGTCATCATCGGCGAAGGCGGCTCGGGCGGGGCCGTGGCCTTTGCCTCCGCCAACCGCGTGGCAATGCTGGAACACTCGGTCTATTCGGTGATCTCGCCGGAAGGTTGCGCATCGATTCTTTGGAAAGATGCAGAAAAGATGCGTGAAGCGGCCGAGGCGCTGCGTCTGACCGCTCAGGATCTTCACAAGCTTGGCGTTTGCGACCGGATCATCCCTGAACCCAAGGGCGGCGCGCATCGCGATCGTCCGGCCGCTGTCGAGGCTGTACGCACGGCTCTTACCGATATGCTGGCGGAACTGGACGGCAAAGACGCGGCGACCCTGATACAGGACCGCCGTCAAAAATTCCTCGACATCGGCTCGAAAGGGTTGGCGGCGTAACCGTCAGCCGCCCAACCTGCGCAACAACGCAACCGAGGGTTCTCCGGTGACCGCCAGGCCATTGGCGCTTTGATACGCGCTGATGGCAGACGTCGTGTTTTTGCCGATCACCCCGTCCGCGCCTTTCGTATCATACCCTTGGGATGTCAGCCGCCGTTGCAATTCCTTGCGGTCGTCCAATGTCAGACCGTTTGCATCTGGCCCGAACGAGGCCTGAAACGGCGCGCCACCGGCGATTCTGTCCGCCAGATGACCGACCCCGATCGCGTAACTGTCCGAATTGTTATAGCGCTTGATGACCTGAAAATTGCGGAAGACGGCAATGCGCGGCCCGGGTTTCTGCGGTTGCAGCACGGCGACCGGCGTGCCGGAAACGGTTCCGACCTCGCCCCCCCAGGGTTGCCCCCGCACCCAGCCTGCGCGCGACAGGTAAGCAGCGGTCGAAGCCAGCGAATCCGTCGGATCGTCCGACCAGATATCGCGCCGCCCGTCGCCGGTGAAATCCACGGCATAGGCCAGGTAAGAGGTTGGAATGAATTGCGTGTGCCCCATCGCACCGGCCCAGCTGCCGGTCATCCTGTCTGGCGTGGTGTCACCATTCTGAAGGATCTTGAGCGCCGCGATCAACTGGCTTTCAAAGAACTGACCACGCCGCCCGTCATAGGCCAGCGTCGACAGGGCTGACACAACGGGCACATCGCCGCGACGCGCGCCATAGCGGCTTTCCAGCCCCCACACTGCAACGACGATTTCCTTGTCCACCCCGTACTGCGCCTCGATCTGCGACAGCGTCCCGTTGTATTGCCGCAGCATCTTCTGGCCGGTGCTGATCCGCTCGTCCGAGGCGGCAATGGCTAGGTAGTCTTCGAGCGAGCGTTTGAACTCTACCTGATTGCGGTCGCGCTCGATCACATCGGGCAGATACCCTGCCCCCTGAAAGGCGCGATCAATCGTGGATTGTGAAATACCTTGCGATGCCGCCCTGCCCTTGAACCCGGCCACCCAGGCATCCCAACCCGCGTTGGGAACAGCCCGCATACGCGATGCAGGCGCGCTGGATGGCGCACCGCCACCCGTGCAGGCGGCCAACAATGTTGATCCAAGGCAAATGGAAAAAGTCCGTCGAGTGATCATGGCTGTGGTCTGCTCTTGTTTGTGATTTGCCTCAAGAGTAACCCAGTCGGACTGAACAGGCCAGAACGGTGAAACCTTGAGCAGTAGGCGCGGGAATGTCGGCGGGATGCCGCTCAGCTCACCAGCAAGCGCAATCCCTGCGTCACGTCCGAACGGACCGCCAGGCGCAAGCCCGGTTCGTCCCCGGCCTTGAGGGCCGCAATGATCAGCTTGTGATAATGCGGTGGCTCAGTGCGCCTGAGACGCCCGTAAAGCGCCCTCATCGTCGGCCCGAGTTGCAGCCAGACCGTTTCGGCAATGGCCAACATCGCGGGCGCCTGAGCGCGCAGGTAAAGGGTGCGGTGAAATTCCAGATTTGAACGGATGTACCCAACCGCGTCCCGCTTGGTCACCATCTCGGCAACGGTCATGTTGATGGTCTGCAAGCGGTCGATCAGCGCAATATGCGCCCGGGGCAAAGCCCGGCTGGCCAGCTCGACTTCCAGCAACGCGCGCAACGCCGCCAATTCTTCTATCCGGTCGTTGGTCAACTCAGGTGTCGAGACCCGGCCGGAATTGGACAGGAACAAAGCCCCCTCGGCGGCCAGACGGCGCACGGCCTCTCGCGCCGGGGTCATCGAGACGCCGAATTCCTTGCCGATGCCACGCAAGGTCAGCGCCTGTCCCGGCGCCATCTCACCATGCATGATTCGAGACCTCAGGGCTCGGTACACCCGGTCATGAGTGGCAGTTTGGGTGTCAGACGGGCGTGTGCTCAACATCCGCTTATGTGATCACAAAACAGTGCAAGGTCAACTCGGCTTTGCGTCAAACCTGTAACGATGCAGCTCTGCCCCGTTGTCACGCAACCAGCGGCGGGGTTGCTGGCAGGGGCCGAAAATGCTTTCCACCTGTTCCCAGAACGCGGGCGAGTGGTTCATCTCGACAAGATGCGCCACTTCATGCGCGGCCACATAGTGCAGCACCTCGGACGGCGCGAGAATGAGCCGCCACGAGAACATCAATCCACCCTGTGAACTGCATGATCCCCAACGTGACCGCGTGTCGCGCAGGCCGAGCGTGCTGTACGACCGCCCCAGCATTGCCGCGTAATCATCACACGCGCCAATCAATCGGTCCCGCGCCAATTCCTTCAGAAACCGGGCCAATCTGCGTGCCTCGGCCCCTTCGGGCACTGCGACCTCATCCGCCATCAACTGAACACGCCGACCCTTGGCGGGCACGATTCGCCGGACAACGCCTTCAATCGGTATCTTCTGTCCGAACTGCACCACGGCCGTTTCCGGCCTGTCCTGCAAATGCTGGCGAATCCACTCTTCTTTGGTACGTGCGAAACTCAGCGCCTCGGATTCAGGCACACCGACCGGATAGGTCAGCGTAACCCTGCCATCCAGTTGAGAAATTCGCAAACTGATGCGCCGCGCCCGGGCGGATTTGCGCAGCCTCAGCGGCACCGGTGGTGTCCCTGGCAGTGCATGCTCTCCCATATCGCGACCTCTCTTGCGCAAAGACTTTGACAGTGCTCTCTGCCTGTGGCAGGTGAGCTGAATCATTTAGACGACTCACCTGATATCAAGGGGATTTGACATGCCCAAGGAAGAATGGGGCGTAAAGCGCGTTTGCCCGACCACCGGTAAGCGATTCTACGACCTGAACAAGGACCCGATCATCAGCCCCTACACTGGCGAGATCGTGGAGCTTGAAACATCCAAAAGCCGCATGATCGCGGCCGATGCAGAAGATGCCGCCTCGGTCAAAGCGCGTGAAAACGCGTCGGAAGAGGATCTGGTTCTGGATGACGACGACTCTGTCGACGTCGAACTGGATGACGATCTGCTGGATGACGATGATGACACCAGTGATGACGTGTCGCTGGATGATATCACCGACATGTCTTCAGAAGACGAAAACTGATCAAGTCAAAGGCGACCACAGGGTCGCCTTTTTCGTTCCACGGACAGCTTAGTGCGGAAATTCGCGTTCGATTCCATTTTTGGACTTGCACTCGTCGTCACTGTCTCCTAAACGTCCGTCCACCGCATCAGCGGTACCTAGATGGGGCCTTAGCTCAGTTGGGAGAGCGCTTGCATGGCATGCAAGAGGTCAGGGGTTCGACTCCCCTAGGCTCCACCAAAACCTAACAATACAACTAGATAGCAAGCATTAGGGCGGTGTGACACACAGGTGTGACACAAAATGAAGCTGCGTGCGTATCTCTCACTGTCCAGACATGGGATCTATTACTTCCGTTGGCCCCCTGCCCGACACAAAACCAAAACCCCACACTAGACCAAACATCACACGTAGGACCCTTCGTATGTCTTTGCGTACAAGATGCCCTAAAGAGGCTGGTACTCTGGCACGGCGTCTTGCAGCGTGCGGCGACGCAATAAAAAAGCACAAATAACAGTCGGGCATGAACTACGCACAATGATGCCCGGGGTCTCAAGAGTGCTTTGGCAAGGACAAAGGCGCGTGGGATAAATTCAGCCTTTTCAATGAGTCTCAGAGGGAGCGCATGATTGATACCATTCGATACTGCGAATTGGGCCATGAAGACTAAGGTGAGAATGCAGCGCACAAAACCGCATCGCAGACACGGTTTGCTATTTTGCATCTCAGACCACCAGTAAGCGATCTTGTTCCGGGGGGATGAACTGTATGGCGTTGTCACGGGCGCTCCCGTGCATTAGCGTCCAGCACCATGGTCATCCGGCGATATTCACTTGTTCTATTGGTTGGCGTTCTGGTCATCCTGACCGGCATTGGCGGTGTTGCGCACGCGCTGTCGAAGGGCTGCGTGGGCCTTCACTGTGAGCACCATACGCAACCTTCCGAACACTCTGCATTGGCAACGAGCGAAGACGTCTCGGCTTCAGGTCATCATCATGATCCGGAGAGTTCCGAAACCGGAGAGTGCAATCCCTTTATCTGCCAAGCCGTTGCATTGCCGTTCCAAGTCAGTGAAGATGCCAAGGGTCGGCGTGATACTGACCCGGAGCTCCATGCTGGAACCCAAGTCAAGCTGAGTGAACCGGGCGCAATCTACAGGCCCCCTGACCTTTGAAGCAGCACGAATCCCTGCGGATGTACGCGACCAGCACGTGCGGCTGTTCGCGATGTGCCGCAGCGTTACTAGCTTCCAAAATGTCAGGACCAATCCATGAATAAAAGTCACTTTCTAATCGGCGCATGCACTGTCGCTGCGGTCGCCGCTTTCATAACTCTTCGCCCCGGCGGAATCGAAGAAGCCACACCGCATGAAACACGCATAGGCGACGCCATGGTCGCAATTCGGATGCCGACCATCGAAGGCAATGCCGCAATCGGCCAGCGTGTTTTTGAGGTCTCCTGCGCGTCATGCCACGGCGCCAACGCGGTCGGTGTAGAGGGTGCGGGGCCGCCCCTGATCCACAAAATATACGAACCCAGTCACCATGCGGATGAAGCCTTTCAGAGGGCGGTTTCACAAGGTGTAAGAAGCCACCATTGGCAATTTGGCGACATGCCGCCCGTGGAGGGGCTGACACGAGGTGACGTTGCCATGGTGATCGCCTACATTCGCGAAATCCAGCGTGCCAACGGAATAAACTGAGGGTAACCCAATGAAGAAGATCATGACATTTGCGCTTATGGTTGCGCTTGCCAACGGCGCACTGGCGCATTCCAAGGTCGAAGAAACAACCCCTGCCAACGGCTCCAGGATAACGGATGTGCCTGCTGAAATTGGCCTCAACTTCTCAAAAAACATCCGGCTGACACGGATAGAAATGGCCCATGAAGAACACTCGGCAGTAAGCTTGGATTTGGGTGACCAGACAAATTTTGGTCAGGCGTTCACGATCCCACTGCCGAGCAATGGAACGGGCACCTATGTCATCGAATGGCGCGGTTTGGGTGAAGACGGCCATGCGATGCAGGGCGCGTTTTCCTTTACCGTGGATTGAGCATGCCAGACATCTGGGCGATTGGCGCGATCCTCGCAAAGCTGGTGCTCTACATCGGCTTTGCGGGCTCCGCCGGGCTTGTGATTGTTGGATGCCTCTATTCCGGCCTTGTCGCGCCGGTGAACCTTGCGATGACGCGCCATGCCAGGGCCTTGGCATGGCTTGCTCTTGTCGCGACAGCAGTTGGCTTCTTGCTTCGTGGGGCCGCCTTGACAGGCGGGGTTGACGGCATGGTCGATCCGAAGATGCTTGGCCTGCTGTGGCAGACATCCGTGGGCGACGCACTTGTTTATCGCCTTTCTGGCGCAGTGTTGATCCTTGTGGGGCTGTCCGTTCCTCGCTTTGGTCAGTGGATCGCGCTGTTGGGTGGCACGATCGCTCTATGGTCGTTTGCGCAGATCGGGCACGTGCCGGAACTGGAGAGCTTTGGTATCCAGCTCCTGCTCCTGCTGCACCTGTTGTGTGTAGCTTTCTGGGTGGGCATCTTTAGCCCGCTGCGGAATATGGCCCTTGCTCCTGAACACCTTAAGGATGCTGCTGAACTCGGTCATGTCTTTGGGCAAGCTGCCACTTGGCTTGTGCCGGCGTTGATCGTGGCGGGCCTTTGGATGGCCTGGTTGCTTGTCGGCAATCTCCAAGAGCTGCTGTTCACTGGCTACGGGCAGGCGTTGTTGCTCAAAGTGTTTTTTGTGGCGCTGCTATTGTTTCTTGCCGCCGCAAACAAGCTCCGATTTGTTCCGGCCATGCAAGGTGGAGAGGTCAAGGCAGCGCAACGCCTCGCCCGCTCCATCCAGGTTGAGGCATTGATGGTGTTGGTGGTGCTGGCAACAACGGCAACACTCACGAGTGTTCTGGCGCTTCCGAATTCGGGCCATTAGAGCGGGCCAGACACCGGTGCGCGCGCAGTGTGCAGCAACGGCAGCGGCGGTGCACGATCCGATGCGAACAAGGAAGACAATCCCACTCAGGGCCCGCCGACCCTTGCCGCGGGGCCTAGCCATTGGGCTTTGGCAAACAGGGTTCAAACAGTGCCACCTGCCCGCCGGTCAACCGGAAGAAATCAAGCTTGCTCACCGCCTGTCTTTCGAACCATCAACACGCGACCTGCCGAATTCACTGGGGTCTGAACCCTGCAGCTGCCCCTCAGAACCTTAATGAAAGACAGGACATGCCACCATCAAGCTTTGCACAATCGGTATTGTCAATTTCAACGACCTCATAGCCTTCGCGGTCCAGCATCTCTGCGGTGCGCGGAAACCCAGCGGCCATCAGCACCAGATTGTTGAACCTAATCGCGTTTGCCGCTGCCTCCTCGCCGTCAGCTACATGCAGCACCCGGTAGCCTTCAAAACAGCCCGAAGCGTCCAATCGCCGGGTCGCTAGAATTGTCTCGGCATCCATCAGCGAACAATCCGTTTTGAAGTGCAAAACGCCCTCGGGTGTGAACACTTCCCGCAGTTTGTGACCCCATTCCGAGGTGATTTTCGCCAGTTCTTCAACACCTTCCGCGTCAGTGCGGTCTGACCGGCCCACAAGAATTTCGCGGCCGGTTACAAGGATGTCTCCACCCTCGATATGGCCGGGACCATTGATCTGTGTGACCGTTTCATAGCAGGTCCGCAGTGCCGGGGCGATCTCGGCCACTTCCCCCATTCGCGAAGGCGCGCCCGGCCGCATCAGCACAGCACCCTGCGGCAGGCACAGGGCCGTATCTTCCACAAACTGCGCGTCAGGGAACGCATCCAGGGGATCAAGCTCGATCACCTCGGCCCCGGTGCTTTTCAGCGCTGCCACGTATGCCTCATGCGCGGCCGTCATCCCATCGAAATCCGGGTTTCCGATATCTTCTGCGCGCAATCCGTCAGCGATGGTCGGTGCCGGGCGCCGGGTGATGGCGCGGGAAAACTCAAAAGTTGGGTCTGACATGCTTTAATCTCTCTGAGGTTCGAATTTTCGGGCGGTGACTTCGATCATCGCGGGCCCGCCCATGGACGCCGTTTCGCGTAACGCTTGCGCGATGGACTGGGGCTTTTCGGGAACCCTGGTGTGTGGAATGCCAAAGGATCTGGCCGTTGCTGCAAAATCGGGGGGTGTGGGGTCACATCCAATGACCGTCACGCCTGCATCCTGCATCGATGTGGCGATTTCCCGGTACCCGTGATTGTTCCAGATCACGAACGTGACCGGCAGGTTTTCGTCTACTGCGGCCATTGCTTCCGGCATAGAAAACTGCGCCCCGCCATCGCCGACGATGCATATTACCCGCGCCGTTGGATCGGCAATCGACGCACCGATGGCTGCGGGTATGCCATAACCAAGCGCACCATAGCCCGTTGCCGCATTGAACCAGCCGCCAGCCCGGTCGTGGTCATAGTAAAGATTGCCGGCATAAATTGGCTGGGTGGAATCCCCGACCATCAGAGCATCTGGAGACGCCGAGCGCATCGCATTCAGTATCTCCACCTGTTGGCGATAATCCGGACCAATCTCCTGCCAGGCCGCATCGCGCGTTTTTCTGGCACGGTCCGCACCGTCGCTTTGCCGTGCCCTCTGCGGCAGGGCCTTACACAGCGCTGGCACAACCAAGTCTACGTCACCTTGAATGGCAATCGCTGCATCATGCCGCGAAAGCTGATCGCTGCACCGATCAACCCGTATCAGGTTTGGCAGTTTCGCAAACTGGCCGGTGGCATACATGTCATAATCGGTCGGCCCCAGCTCGGTTCCCAAGGCCAGAACGCAATCGGCGCTTTCCAACAATGCGCGCACCGCGTTCAGGCTGGGGCTGGCCGGAACGGTCAGGGCATGTCCGTGCATCAAGCCGCGCGCGTTGACGGTTTGCACAACAGGGGCACCCAGAGCTTCGGCCAGTGCTTGCAATCCCGCCTCGGCACGTTTCGCGCCGCCGCCCGCCAGAATGACGACTTTCTTTGCCTCAGCCAGTTGCCCTGCGGCCTGTCTAATCAATGCCGGGCTGACCGGAGGATCAGGGTCAGGCGTCTCGACTGCTGTTTCCTGATAGTACGCCGCTGCGACATCCAACGGAACCTCGATATGCGCCGGCCCGCAGCGACCATTGCTGAGGCCGTGAAAAACGCGGTCCAAAACCGGGGCTAGAGCGCTGGGGCCGGTGACCTGTTCGGACACCAACGCAACCGTTTTCGCCAGCCCGATTTGGTCTGGCAACTCGTGCAGATGCCCCAAGCCCTTGCCAAGCGATCCGGTTTTGTTGACGCCGGACACCACCAGCATCGGTATTGAATCGGCCCGCGCCTGCGCCATCGGCGTCAGCGTATTGGTCAATCCGGGGCCGGTGATCACAAAGGCAACACCCGGTTTGCCCGACACACGGGCATAGCCATCGGCCATGAAACCCGCCCCCTGTTCGTGTCTGGGCGTCACATGTCGTATGCCCGAAGCGGCAAGCCCTCGGTACAGTTCCACCGTGTGAACGCCCGGAATTCCGAAGACGCAGGTCACATCCCGCTGGCGCAGCCCGGCAACCAGAGCTTCGCCAACTGTCATACTGCTCATGCGACCTCGCGTGATTTGCTGTTGGCGTGATCGATGATACGGGAAACCGCAGTACCAAAATCCGTGTCATTGATCGTCAAAGCGACCCGCACCCAGTCCTTCAGGCTGTCACCAAAGGCGGATCCCGGCATGACGGCCACCCCGGCCTGTAGCAGATCCCAGGCATATGCTTCGCCATCCAGCCCGGTGGCAGAGACATTGATGAGTGCGAACATTCCCGCCTCGGGCCGGTGAACAATCAGATCCGTTTCAGCTTCAAGACGATCGGCCAACAGGGTGGCGCGGCCAGAAAAGCGGGCGGCCATCCCGGGGGCAACCTCGGACCCGTCACGGATCGCTTTTTCGGTCATGTCCGCGATGAACGGCTGATTGCCAAAAAGCATGGTCTCGGAATAGGGCAGCAGCGCTTCGCAGAACGCGGCGGGCCCGACACACCAGCCACTGCGGAATCCCGGAGCGGCATGAGACTTCGAGATGGATGATACGCCAATGACACGATGCGCCAGTTCCGGATCTGCCAATGGTGAAACAAATCGTGCACTGTCAAAGATCAGTTCTTCATAGACCTCGTCCGAGATGATCCACAAATCACGCGCAATCGCCAGCTGCCCGATCTCGGCAATGTCCGCGGCGGTCAGGATCGCGCCAGTCGGGTTATGCGGTGTTGTCAGAAGAATGGCGCGGCTGCGCGGAGTGATGCGGGCCGCGATATCTGCGGCCTGCATGCGAAACCCTTTCTCGGGCCGCAGCGGTACGGGTACCATCTCGGCCCCGGATGCACGAATGACACCTTCATAGGTCGCGTACATCGGATCGCCGACCAGAACTTCGTCGCCCGCCTCGGCGACCCCGGCCATGGCTGCGAAAAGGGCGGTTTGCGTGCCGGGAAAGCACAGAAAATTCCCGGGCTCGAAAGCCCGCCCGCGAGAGGCAGAATAGCGCGCAGCCAGAGCGTCAAGCAGCCCTGCTTCACCGCGCCCGTTGGAGTACCCTGTCCGCTGCGCCCGCAATGATGCAACGGTGGCTTCGACCAGCACGTCCGGCACCGGAACGTCCGGTTCTCCTATCGTCATTTCGACGATGTCCGCTCCGGCCTTGATAAGGTCGCGGGCTTTCAGATGTACGCCCCATTTGGCGCCACCCAAGCCCGCCAACCGTTCTGTCACCGATGTGGTCTTCATGACTGCTCCACCCCTTTGGTCAATGGAATCCCGACGATGGCGCTGACGGAATCCAAACCGATCCGCGCCAGCTGGCCTTCGGAAAACGCATCCGGAAGCGCGCCCCCTTCCAGCCACAGGCCGTCGATCACCGCGTTGCAGGCGATGGCCAGTTGCATTGCCTCTGACGCGTCAACCGAACGCCCGGCTTCCTGCAATGCCGCGACGATCAGCTTCTCGAGGTGATCCCGGAAATAGTCATAGGTTCGCTGGTGAATGCGCTGCATTTTCGGGTCATGCTGCACCTTGTTCAGGAAACCCGCCCACAACGCCACGGCGCTTGGATCGACGATCGGCTGTCGCAGTGACGCGTCGACGAAGTTGGTCAACTGAGAAACCGCGCTTCCGGTTCCTGATGACGCCGCTGTCTGGTCCGTCAGCGTATTCATGTGGTGCTCATACGCCGCCTGAACCAGTTCGTCCTTGGATGAGAAATAGTGCCGGATCAAACCTTGGGTCACATTCGCACGGGCTGCGATCTCGCGTACCGTGGCACCCCGAACGCCCATCTCGGCGATCAGGTCCAAAGTCGCCAGAATCAGCGCCTCGCGGCGAACCTCGGCAGACTCACGTTTGAATTTGCGGCTTTCGTCCTGCACGTCAGTGTCATCCATGGCACGGAGTTATTATACACTTGCATAATTGCGAGATTCGGGGCTTACTGCAAGCTGAAATCAGAAGATTCTTGGATATGGACACAGCCAAAGCAGTTTCACCCGCACCCGAAACAACCACGCCCGACGAAGCGATCAAGGTTGAGGATCTGCACAAATCCTTTGGCACGCTGGAGGTTTTGAAAGGCGTATCCCTGACCGCAAACAAGGGGGATGTTGTTGCCATTATCGGGGGGTCAGGCTCTGGAAAATCCACCATGCTGCGCTGCATCAACTTTCTGGAAACGCCGAGTTCCGGAAAGATAACCATCGGCGGGGAACCCGTTGAAATGCACACCGATGGCAGCCCCTCCAACCGCCGCCAGATCGAACGTATCCGCACGCGTCTGGCCATGGTTTTCCAGCAGTTCAATCTGTGGACACACCGCACGCTTCTGGAAAACGTGATCGAAGTGCCAGTGCATGTGCTCAGGGTGCCAAAGGCCCAGGCGATCGCACGGGCGCATGAATTGCTGACGCGGGTGGGCCTTGGCGACAAGGCTGACACCTATCCGGCCTATCTTTCGGGTGGTCAGCAACAGCGCGCCGCCATTGCCCGGGCGCTTGCGGTCGATCCTTCGGTGATGCTTTTCGATGAACCGACGTCGGCGCTTGATCCCGAGCTTGTTGGCGAAGTTCTGACCGTGATCCGCGATCTTGCCGCCGAAGGGCGCACAATGCTGCTTGTCACCCATGAAATGAAATTCGCACGCGAAGTCGCAGACCACGTTGTCTATCTCTTCGAGGGCCGCATCGAAGAGCAGGGCCCACCTGCCGAGGTCTTCGGAAACCCAAAATCAGAGCGCCTGAAGCAGTTCCTCAGCTCGGTCGCCTGAATCGGAATAACAAAACAAATAAACCAAAAGGGAGTATCAAAATGAACGTCAAGAAACTGCTCGCGTCCGGCCTTGCCGCCGCTGTCCTTTCGGCTGGTATCGCCAGTGCAGAAGAGGTCAAGATCGGCATCGCAGCCGAACCTTACCCGCCATTCGCGTCGCTGGACAGTTCAGGCAATTGGGTCGGCTGGGAAATCGATGTCATCAACGCTGTCTGCGCTGCTGCGGAACTTGACTGTGTCATCACGCCGGTCGCCTGGGATGGTATCATCCCGTCGCTGACCGGACAGCAGATCGACGCCATCATGGCGTCTATGTCGATCACCGAAGAGCGGCTGAAAACCATTGATTTCAGCGATCCTTACTACAACACACCTGCCGTCATCGTCGCGGACAAATCGATGGATATCGAAGCGACCCCCGAGTCGCTGGCCGGTAAGGTTGTCGGCGTTCAGGCGTCGACCATCCACCAGGCTTATGCGCAGGAATATTTCAAGGATTCCGAACTGAAGGTTTATCAAACTCAGGATGAGGCCAACCAGGACCTGTTCGCAGGTCGTATTGACGCCACTCAGGCCGACAGTATTGCCATGGCGGACTTCGTGAACTCGGATGCCGGGGCATGCTGTGAAATCAAAGGCGCCGTCGCAGATGATCCGGCCATCCTGGGCCGGGGTGTTGGTGCGGGTGTTCGCAAGGGCGACGATGACCTGCTTGCAGCGCTGAACAAGGGCATCGCGGCAATTCTTGCCGATGGAACGCACGAGAAGATCACTTCGAACTATTTCTCGGCCAGCATCTACTAAGCGGCTGCCGTGACCGGACTGTTGGAATCGCTTGGATTGGCGCAGAGCGCAGAGCTTCTGTCGCTGTCGCCACCGGGTTGGGGGGGCAATCTGCTGCGCGGATTGTCCCACTCATTGCAGATCGCTTTTGGTGCATATGCGCTCGGCCTCGTGATCGGATTGTTCGGAGCCTATGGCAAGCTTTATGGCGGGAAGGTCACGCGCGATCTTCTTGCCATCTACACGACCGTGATCCGGGCCGTGCCGGAACTGGTCCTGATCCTGATCCTGTATTACGTGGGATCTGACATCATCAACAAAATCTCTGCTGCAATGGGCGGAGGTCGGGTCGAGGTCAATGGCGTCGCTGCGGGCATTTGGGTTCTGGGCGTTGTACAGGGCGCATATGCAACCGAGATCCTGCGCGGAGCCATACAGGCGGTTCCACCCGGACAGATCGAGGCCGCCAAATCCTACGGGATGCCCGCCTTCATGACCATGCGCCGCGTGACGATCCCCGCCATGATGAGCTTTGCCGTACCCGGCCTGGCCAACTTGTGGCTGATCGCCACCAAGGACACCGCCCTGCTCGCGGTCGTGGGATTCAACGAACTGACACTGGAAACCCGGCAGGCCGCCAGCAGCACACGCGCCTATTTCACCTTCTTTCTGGCGGCGGGTTTTCTCTATCTCATGGTCACCCTGTTTTCGGGTGCCATCTTCGCGCGGATCGAAAAATGGGCGCGTCGCGGTCAACCTTCTCTGAAAGGAGGTGGCAGATGATCGATCTCAGGTCTTTGATGCAACCCCATCGCATCGTGATGATGCTGATCTTTGCCGGGATCGTAATCTGGTGTGCCATGTCTTTGCGATGGGACTGGTTGCCAAAATACGCCCCGCTTGCCTTGCAGGGAATCTGGACCACGCTCTGGCTGCTTGTTGTCACCGTCGTTCTCGGATTTCTGCTGGCCGTACCACTCGGGTTGGCCCAGGCCGTTGGACCCTGGTACCTTGCGGCCCCCGCCAAGGCGTTTTGCACCATCATTCGGGGCACACCCCTGCTTTTGCAGCTTTGGTTGCTGTATTATGGCCTCGGCTCATTGTTCCCTCAATTCCCCTGGATACGATCGTCCGAGCTTTGGCCGTATCTGCGTCAGGCCTGGCCTTATGCGGTGCTGGCACTAACGCTTTCTTATGCCGGCTACGAAGGTGAGGTAATGCGCGGAGCCTTCAAAGGCGTCGCCAAAGGTCAGCTGGAGGCGGCAAGGGCGTTTGGCATGCCCAGGCTGACAATGTTCCGCCGCATCTGGCTACCGCAGGCAATCCGCAACGTTCTGCCAACCCTGGGCGGTGAAACCATCCTCCAGTTGAAGGCGACGCCCTTGGTCGCCACGATTACGGTGGTTGATATCTATGCCGTGTCATCGCGGGTGCGGTCCGACACGTTCATCATCTACGAGCCGCTCATCCTGCTGGCCGTATTCTACATTCTCGTTGCCGGTATTATTGCCCTGATGTTCCACTGGCTGGAAGTGAAGGTGCTGGGAACCGGAAGCCGAAATGGGCCAGCCGGATAGTACAAGCCGGAAGTAAAGCGAGACCCACTGCCCAACTCCGGGCACAGATTTCGTCGGCGCGTTTGCAGATCGATCGAAACCATGGGCACACGATCAAACGGTTGCCCGAAATGATTTGGGGAAGGTTCGGCTTGCTGGCCCCTGCGGCGAAGGCACTGGCAGCCCAGGGGCAGAGCCTGACTTTCTTATCCATTGCACAACGACCTGGAACACCGCGGCGCAATCTTCTGGTCGGCGCAGTGGCGGATGTCGCGAAGCATTGCAAACTTGCCCCTCGTCCTTTGGGGCGTGTTGCATGAGGCGCGCATTCAGCGCAGGCCCGACAGAACCTAATGCCGCAAACCCGCATTCGGGTTTGAGCCGACGATCATCATTTTTTGGGGTGAAACACCTTTGATCGCGCGAATGGGCAGTGTCTGCCCTGAACGCGGGTCATGGTGAGCCACGAACTGGTGATACCCATCGGGTCTGTTTGCCAATCAGAACAACGCTCAGATCGCCAGATACTCCTCACGAAGACTGGTGTCCTCAAGCACTTCTTTTGCCGTTCCGTCGAACACGATGGTACCGGTGTCAAGAATGATCGCGCGGTCCGCCAACTCCAAAGCGCGCACGGCGTTCTGTTCAACGATGATCGTGGTCATACCCTGCTGCTTGACATGTATGAGGGTTTTTTCGATTTCGTCGACGATAACAGGCGCCAAACCTTCATACGGCTCATCCAAAAGCAGTACCTTGATGTCCCTGGCAAGCGCTCTGGCGATTGACAGCATCTGCTGTTCGCCACCCGACAATGTAATCCCTTCCTGCTTCCTGCGCTCACCGAGACGCGGAAACAGCTCGTAAAGCCGTTCAAGGGACCATCCGATCGGAGGAGCAATCTGTGCAAGTTGCAGATTTTCTTCGACTGTCAAGCCGGGAATAATGCGCCTGTCTTCCGGTACAAGGCCAAGGCCAGCCGCTGCTGCTTCATAGCTTGTCATGTTGTGCAGCGGTTTGTGGTCCAACCAGATTTCGCCATGTCTTACTTCGGGTTCTGCGACCCTTGCAATCGAGCGCAGTGTCGAGGTTTTGCCCGCACCGTTTCGCCCAAGAAGAGCAAGAATCTCGCCTTCATGCACATTGAAGCTGACACCCTGCACGATATAGCTTTCTCCGTAATAGGAGTGCATATCCCAAACGGAAAGAAACGCAGGGGCGGTGCTGGCCAGATTGGCGTTTTTCGAAAAGTCAGGTTTCTCGTTCATAGCGTTTCCTTACGCAGCCTCGCCCAGATAGGCTTCGCGAACCTTTGGGTTTCCGCGGATGTTTTCAGGAGTATCTTCAACCAGGGGTGTCCCCTGGGCCAGAACAGTGATGCGTTCGGCAAGGCTGAAGACAACATGCATGTCATGCTCGATGATCGCGATGGTGATGTCGCGTTCTTCCTTGATCTGTTTCAGCAGGTCGATCGTGTTGTTGGTATCCGCCCTCGCCATCCCCGCCGTCGGTTCGTCCAGCAGCAACAGCCTCGGATTCTGGCTGAGGCACATGCCAATCTCGAGCCGGCGCTTGTCGCCGCGCGACAGCGAGGCCGCATGCATCTCACGCTTGTCGGCCATGTTCATCTCTTCCAGCATGGCTTCGGCTTGTTCAACAACAGCTTTTTCGTTGGCGATGGTCTCGTATGCATGCATCCGGAACGCGCCATCCCGCATGGCGAAGATCGGAATCAACATGTTCTCCATCACCGTCAATTCACCAAAAATCTCTGGTGTTTGAAACACGCGGCTTATGCCCATCTGGTTGATCTGGAAGGGTTCAAGCCCCAAGACCGATGCGTTGTCGAACAATACGGACCCGGTATCTGGCATGAGCTTGCCGACCAGACAATTCAGCAAGGTCGACTTGCCCGCACCATTGGGCCCGATGATTGCGTGAACCGAATTCTCCTCGACGCTGAGATTCACATCCGTGAGCGCCTTGAGGCCGCCGAAGCGCTTGCTGACGTCTTTGACTCTTAGAATTGCCATGGCTCGCCCCTTATTCCGCCGGTTCCGTTTTGCCCGACGTCGCGTCGTCGGATTTTGATTTCTTGCGCTTGAGCCGGTTCAGCAAACGCTGACCACCTTCGACAAGACCACCCGGCAAGTAGATAACGACAAGCATGAAAAGAATGCCCAGCGTCAGATGCCATCCCTTGCCGATGAACGGATGGATCAAGAAAACCACAGCGTCCTCCAGCCCGTCAGGCAGGAATGCAAACCAGCTGTGCAACACGTTGTCGTTGATCTTCGAGAAAATATTTTCGAAGTACTTGATGAAGCCTGCACCCAGCACCGGCCCGATCAGTGTGCCGGTGCCGCCCAGGATCGTCATCAGAACGACCTCGCCCGATGCGGTCCACTGCATGCGTTCGGCACCTGCCAGCGGGTCCATTGCGGCCATCAGCCCACCAGCCAGGCCGGCATACATGCCCGAGATGACAAAAGCTGCCAGCGTGTACGGTTTCGAGTTCAGGCCAGTGTAGTTCATCCGCTGCTGGTTTGATTTGACGGCCCGCAGCATCATCCCGAAAGGTGAACGAAAAATTCGGATGGACAGATAGAATACCACCATCATGATCACCGCACACAGATAGTATCCCGCGTTGAAATCAAAACTCCATGCGCCCACGTCCAGCGTGTAGGTTGCGCGCATCGGCAACCCGAACAGATGCGGCAGGTCCGGCGAGTTCGCCCCTTGCAGAATCTGTGGATCATCCGCGTAAACCTGCAATCCCGTTTCCCCGTTCGTCAAGTTGAACTTGGGGTTGGACAACACCGAGTAAGCCAACGCAAAGCTCATCTGGGCGAAGGCCAGCGTGAGGATCGAAAAATAGATGCCCGACCGGCGCAGGCTGACAAATCCGATCAGCAATGAGAATACCCCGGCGACCACAACGCTGAGTGCGATGGCCGGGATGATGTTGTAACTCAGCAGCTTAAACATCCATACGGCGGAATAGGATCCAACGCCCAGAAAGGCCGCGTGTCCGAATGACAGGTATCCGGTAAGGCCGAACAGGATGTTGAAGCCGATGGCAAAGATGCCGAAAATCACAAAACGCTGCATCAGATCCGGATAGCCCGCGTTGAACTGCGCCATGGCGCTGCCTTCCGGGAACGGATTCAGGATGAAGGGTGCCAGCATCGTCAGGATGCCGACGATGATCAGCAGGCTGGTGTCTTTTTTGTTCAGTCCCAACATCGATTATTCCTCCATCACGCCTTTGCGTCCCATCAAACCGCGCGGACGTGTGAGCAGCACAATAATGGCAACAAGGTAGATGATGATTTGGTTGATGCCCGGGATCGTCGTTGTGGCCCAGGTCGTAGAGGCGAAGCTTTCGAGAATGCCCAGCAGAAAGCCAGCCAGCACCGCGCCGGGAAGAGACCCCATGCCACCAACGACAACCACAACGAAGCTGAGGACCAGAAAATCCATCCCCATGTGATAGTTTGGTGGGTTGAGCGGCCCGTACATGACGCCCGCCAAACCGGCCACCGCGGCAGCGATACCGAACATGATCGTAAAACGCCGGTCGATATTGATCCCCAGCAAACCCACAGTTTCGCGATCCGCCATGCCGGCGCGAACAACCATGCCGAAGGTGGTGAATTGCAGGAATGAGAAGACGGCACCGATAATGGCAACCGCAAAGCCAAAATAGACCAGGCGCCAGATCGGGTAGATGATCGCGTTGGGATCAAACCCGATCATCGTGCCAAGGTCGATAGAGCCACTCAGCGCGTCGGGCGGCGGCGTCTGAATGGGGTTGGCACCGAAGAAGTACTTTACGATTTCCTGCAACACGATCGCCAGGCCGAACGTGACAAGGATCTGGTCCGCGTGAGGGCGCTTGTAGAAATGCTTGATAAGCCCGCGTTCCATCACATAACCAACCGCCAGCATGATCGGGATCGCAAACAGGATTGCCAATGGAACGGACCAGTCGATGATCGTCGCACCAAACTCCGGGCCGAACCATGCCTCGACATAAGGGGTTTCCACTTTCAGCGGGTTGCCAAGAAAGTCGGTTTGGCTCTCGTCGATGGTTACAAAGCTCAGGTTCATGAGCTTTTGCAAAGTGACGGCACAGAACGCACCGATCATGAACAGGGCCCCATGGGCAAAGTTCACAACGCCGAGCGTCCCAAAAATAAGCGTCAGCCCCAGCGCAATCAGCGCATAAGCCGACCCTTTGTCCAGACCGTTCAGAATTTGCAATAGGATGGCGTCCATTGGCCCACCTCAGGGTTGGTCAGTGTGAATTGAGTGGCACAACAGGATCAACCCTGCTGTAGATGTCTGGCCACCATTTTGGCAGCCAGACTTTGATACGCGGTTTTATGCGCCCGGGTTACACTCACCCAGTGCGCCACCGGCAAACATCGGATGCTCCGGATCGTATTCGACCTGCGCGCGTGGGGTGATCTCGACGATCTCCAGCGTGTCATAGGCGTTGGTCGGGTTCATGTTGCCACGCACGACCAGCACGTCTTTGAAGCACTGGTGGTCATCGGCGCGGTACAGGGTCGGACCGTTACCCAGCCCGTCGAACTCGAAGCCTTCCAAGGCCTCGACGACGCCGCATGGGTTGAAGGTGCCGGCGCGTTCGCACGCATCCGCGTACAACAGAACCTGGGCATAGCAGGTCTGGGCCGAGTTGGACGGCGGCTTGCCGTATTTCTCGCCGAAGGATTTCACGAAGGCTTTTGTGCCTTCATCCTGCAACTGCCAGTTCCAGTTCATTGAACCCAGCACGCCCTTGATGTTCTCGCCCGCACCGGCGGCCATCAGCTCCGAATACAGCGGCACGACGATCTTGAAGTCCTTGCCGTTGGCAACTTTGTCGAGCAGGCCGAACTGAATCGCGTTGGTCAGCGAATTCACCATATTGCCGCCATAGTGGTTCAGAACCAGAACATCCGCGCCCGAGTTCAGAACCGGAGTGATGTAGGACGAGAAGTCTGTTGACGCGAGCGGCGTTTTGACGGTGTTGACCGTTTCCCATCCCAGGGCTTCGGTCGAGGCGACGATCGACTCTTCCTGAGTCCAGCCCCAGTTGTAGTCCGCCGTCAGGTGATAGGCGCGGCGGTCGTTGCCCATCTCGGCCGCCAGCACCGGCGCAAGCGCAGCGCCCGACATGTAGGCGTTGAAGAAATGGCGGAAACCATTGGCCTTCTTGTCCTTGCCGGTCGTGTCGTTGGCGTGGGTCAGACCCGCCATAAAGATCACACCCGCTTCTTGACACAGGCCCTGAACCGCAACGGCCACGCCCGAGGACGACCCGCCGTTGATCATGATCGCACCGTCTTTTTCGATCATCGACTTTGCGGACGCACGTGCGGCGTCTGACTTGGTCTGGGTGTCACCTGTGACGAACTCGACCTTCTTGCCGAGGATGCCATTGCCCTTCAGCGCCTTCGACGTGAAGGTGTTCAGGCAACCGCCGTCACCCTCTCCGTTCAGGTGTTCCACCGCCAGCTGTTGCGCCAGCAGCTCGTCATTGCCCTCTTCCGCATACGGCCCGGTCTGGGGAACATTGAAGCCCAGGGTCACGGACCCTCCGGTTGGTTCGTTGGTGTAAGCGGCCGCCGACGAAGCCGTGAAGATCGTAGGCAGGGCCAGACCGGTGCCTGCAACGGCACCAGACTTCAGCACGCCGCGGCGTGTGACAGATTTATTGGTCATTAATTCCTCCCATTTCCCTTTCTCTCGTCGTCTGGCTCCTCTTCCAGCAGACGAAAGCGCACTTATGTGCATTTCAATAATGGAAAGGCGGTGGAAAATTTCACAACAAATTACTGGATTTGAAACAAAATTTTGTAAACGTCTTGACGAAAACCAAGATCGTTTGAAAAACTTTTTTGTTTGATTTAATTTAAATACATATTTTTCTTATATTTAAATGTAAATATCAATGACACGGCTGTCAGGCATGACACCAATATTCGTTCTCTGCGGCACCAAAAGCCGATTTGCAATACAAAGCCAGCATTTTCAACACGCTGAATGGAAACAAGCTCTCTGCCCTTCCCTCATATGACGGGTCCAGTTTGACTGTTAGCGCATGATCGTCCACGAGGCCGCCGGTATGATCATATCCTGCACGCGTGGGCGACATCCCAGTACGCTGAGCCGTCTTTCGTGTTCCGGTGTTTCGTCCATTCCACGATCAGGATCCGTTTGCCTAAGCCACCACCCTAATTTCGGATGCTGACGTCCGCTGTGACTTGTCAAGCCGGTGCGGGGCGCGACAGACCATTGGTCAGGGAACCAATACCGCTGCCCCTTGCAATCGTCCGGCGCTCAGATCCGCGAGGGCTGTGTTGGCGTCCTTCAGTGAATATCTTTGGGTCCGTGTCTGGATGCCAGCGGCTTGGGCCATTGCAAAAAACGCCTCACCATCCTGGCGCGTCAGGTTTGCGACAGACAGGATTTGGCGTTCCCCCCAAAGATCGCTGTAGGGAAAGGACGGAATGTCGCTCATGTGAATTCCGCCGCAAACCACGCGGCCGCCCTTGCGGACAGCTTGCAGCGCTTTGGGCACAAGGGCCCCGACAGGTGCGAATATGATTGCAGCATCCAGTTCCACCGGTGGTCGCTCGTCAGACCCACCAGACCAAACCGCACCAAGATCACGCGCAAACTCCTGTGCCTCGATATCGCCGGGCCGGGTCAGCGCATATACATTCCGGCCCTGCCAGACGGCCAGTTGTGCAAGGATATGCGCGGCAGCTCCGAAGCCATAAAAGCCGATATTCTTGGCATCCTGGGCCATTCGCAGACAGCGAAACCCGATAAGCCCGGCACATAACAACGGCGCCAGTGCAACCGGATCGGCAACCTCTGGCAGGGCAAAGACATACCGTGCATCCGCAAGGCAGGCTTCGGCAAATCCTCCGTTTCGCGTGTATCCCGTGAACACCGGCGCGTCACACAGGTTTTCCTGTGCGCGATGGCAATACGGACATTTCCCACATGTGGATCCAAGCCATGGCACACCCACGCGCTGACCGGCATCCAGCCCTGTAACGGCATCCCCCTTTCGCACGATCCGCCCAACGATTTCGTGGCCCGGAACCAGTGGAAATTCAGGATGTTCGAGGTCACCATCGACGATGTGAAGATCCGTTCGGCAAACACCACAAGCCTCGATCTGGATCTCGATATCATGAGGGCCCGGCGTCGGAAGTTCCATGTCTTCCAGTCTCAGCGCGCGGCCGGCCTCGTTCAAAACCATTGCGCGTGTCATGGTCCAACTCTCCAGATACATCCGCCCGAAATCATCTGTGTATTGCCTCTTTTCGTTGCAAATTGCGGGCTTGGCCTTCGACTAACCCGCAAATGTGGCACAGGGTTTCGACGACCTGCACGATAACACACCTGCGCCGCAGCAAGGCTTGATCCATCGCAAAGTCCCAGATCCAACCGAGCGACCAAAATCTCAACTGCACCTGAAGGGCTTGCGCAGGACGTCCAAAGGAGATCGACAGGGCACTGACGGGTCTGACCTTCGCCGCCGGTTTCAGGCCTGAAGAATGTAGCTGCCCGGCGCTTTGGGCAGGTTTTCAGCCCCCCTTCGCTTTCCGCCCATCGGCGGCGGCGCGGTTTCGCCCGATGAACGGTCTTTGATCCAATCCACCATCGCAGGCCACCAGGAACCTTGCTTTACTTCGGCCGACTCGAACCACTCATCCGGCGAGGTATACAGCGCGTCCGCCGGCCTGTGGCCCAACCGATAGTGGCGGTGCTTGTGCCCCGGCTCGCTCAGGATGCCGCCATTGTGACCACCGTTGGTCAGCACGAAGGTGAGGTCTCCGTCGGTAAACAGCCGAATTTTGTACACTGATCGCCACGGGGCAATATGGTCGGATTCCGTTCCGACCACAAACATGGGTACGCGTATATCCTTGAGCGCAACGACCCGACCTTCGACAGAAAAGCGCCCAGCGCTCAGCCGGTTTTCCAGGAACAGACCGCGCAAATATTCGGAATGCATTCGCGCCGGCATCCGGGTCGTGTCATTGTTCCAGACGGTCAGATCCGTAGGCAGGTCGTCTTCACCCAGAAAATAGCGACGGACAGCCCGGGCATAAATCAGATCCTCGGCGCGGATTGTCGTAAAAGTTCGCGTCATCTGAGGGCGGTCAAGATAGCCCTGCAACCACATCAGGTCTTCTACAAAAGCGACCTGGCTGTCATCGATAAACAGCAAAAGCTCACCGGCTTCGGCAAAATCAACCTGCGCCGCCATCAGCGTAACGCTTGCAAGCCTGTCATCGCCATCGCGTTGCATCACCGCGGCAGCAACCGCCAGAAGTGTGCCGCCAAGGCAATACCCATTGGCGTGGATCTTTTGGCCCGGAACGATTTTCTCGATGGCCTCGATCGCGGCCATGACACCGTTCAGGCGATAATCCTCGAGGCTGAGACCAGCCTGATCAGCGGTGGGGTTGACCCAGGAAATCATGAACACGGTAAAGCCCTGCTCGACCAGATGCCGCACCATGGAGTTTTCCGGGGACAGATCGAGCACATAATATTTCATGATCCATGCAGGCACGAAAAGGATCGGTTCCGCCTGCACGCGCTTGGTGCTTGGTGTGTATTGAATCAGCTCGAACAGCGCGTTGCGATAAACAACCCTGCCGGGGGTCGCGGCAATGTCTTTACCGATTTCATAACCCTCAGGGGCAGGTTCGTGCTGTTGCGTTATGGTATGGGCAACATCCTCAAGAAAGTGAGCGGCGCCCTCTATCAAATTGCGACCGCCGGTCTGAAAGGTGCGATTGATGATTTCCGGGTTTGACCACGGGAAGTTCGAAGGAGAGACAAGATCAAGCGCCTGACGAACCTGAAATTGCCCGCGTTCGGCGTCGCGGGGGGCGATGCCGGGCATTTCGTCCGTTGCGGCCTGCCACCAATCCTGCGCGCTCAGAAAAGCCTGCTGCCATAGGGAAAATGGCGCCTGCTGCCAGCCGGGCGCATTGAAACGGTGATCCTGCTTACATGGCTGAAAAGGCGGAGTGGCCTTCGCGCCGGTCGCCATCTCGCTGGCATAGACCCAAAGTTTGGCCGCATCGCGTGCCGCGCGTTCTGTCAGTTCAAGCTGGCGGCCGGGGGAACGACCCAGGTGCAGGGCCCAATCGATCCAGGTGGCCATTATCGAATGCGGGGAAACACCGGCGGTGGCACGGGCAAGGGCCGCGCGCGTTGCGCGGTCAAGTTTCTCATAGGGGTGTGGCGGGGCATTCTCGTCGGTATCTGCCGCACAAACCCCTGCCTCAGCAGACAGCCTGTCAGGTGAGAGTTCGGTCATCTGGGTTCTCCGATCCGGGCAGAGTGCTAAAATGCTGCAAACCTAATTCCATCTGCCCACCAGGCCCCGGACCGACCAGTCAACCGCCCATTTTGATTGGACGTACTTGATTGCAGCGCCGGACCAGGCGAGGCTTCCTGAAATGGCAGCGAGCGCTTGGGAAGCCGTGTTGCCAGGTACCGTTCGCTATTTTGGCAACATAAAGAACTCTTCCAATACAATCTTGCCATCCTCAACTGAATAAATGGCAATTTCGCTAAGGTTCATTCGTTGTCCGGTGTCTTTCTGCACGACCTCGGCATTGAAACGCACCCCAAAGCGATTGGGCGGATGAACAAAAGGGCCATCTGCCGTAAGCGTTTGGATTTCATGCGTTTTCAGCCAATCTTCCCGCTTTGCCTTGATGGCGTCGCGACCCTTTGTAATCCGAAATTGCCGCACCGGAGGCACAACCGCCTCTATTGACTGAGCGTTTTCCGCATACATCTCGTCAACACTTGCCAAGCCGTTGCGATCACGCATCGCCTGAACAAATGTCCGCCCAATTTCGACCAGTCTTTCCATGCAAGACCTCCTGATACATTGGTGACTGTATCTCGGCGGCCCGCGTTCAACCTTGACAAAGATCAAAATGAGACGGCCCTGCAAAGATTGGCCACCGGACTTGCTTAGGAACAGGCAGAACAGCGCCTTGCGAATTTGGGCGCAGCAAGTCGCCGCCAATCGTTGGGCGAGAGGAAACCAGTGGCGGACCGAGGAGTCTTCGAATTTATATCATAATTTTATGTTTTTATTAGATTTTTAATAATCTGAATCTAAGAGTACCACATAAAATACCGCAGCATCTCGAATAAACATGTCACCGCTGGCAAGGCGGTTTCCATGAATCCAGAACAACGGTACCAGCTAAGAAGCGCAATACCGATTAAAAACAACAGCATTATTTGAACCGTCCTGCTCAAATAATGCCACTGCTGGATGGGTTCGCCTGATTGGCGGGTTATTCCAAGCAGCAAGATTATCCCAACCGTTTGTTCACACCGGGGCGACAACATTAACCGAACGTGAACAATGTATTCTCTGAGTGTTCAAAGTGTTTAGCTCATACTACTCCCCGCAGGGCTATCTAAAAAAAGCCCGTCTTTGTCGAAGGGGAAAAGAATGATCAAGTCTGCCATTGGGGTTGAGCCTTGTGTTCCTGCAACTATGCAGTCCTCAAATGTCGCCGTTCACGGCGCGCGTTCCAACGCCGAAAATTCGAGCACCAATCGCTTCCCTCCTATCGAGAATGCACTAACTGACATCATTAACAACAAGCGACTGGATGAGACAAACAAGGACGCCTGAAAAGACGATTACAAGCCATCACGCTTCCAGGTTACGGCGACCAAATCAGGATACTGCAAAGCCCGCTCCGTATCGGAGCGGGTCTATTATTGAGAAACCTCAATGCGTTCACGACGCTATAAGCGTATCTCCATCCATCTAATCAGGTGGTGTCGACACGACGCCGGGCCGGCCATGCTCGTGGTAAAGACATGGTCGACCCGGCCACCATCGGCTTGCAGAATAACAAGCCAATACTGTTAGCCATCTAACCCAAGCAGTGATTTTACTGCCGCCTCAACCTCGTCTGTAACGGGCTTGTTTGCCGCGTTTTCCAGTGCTTCGCGTTCAGTCAGCCCTTGATCTTCAACGGCCTCAGTCAAGTCCTCGACCTCAGCAACCGCTTCTTCATATTCGACGGCATCCTGTTTCTCGGTTTCCAAACTTTCAGCCGTGTCGATGGCGTCCTGTAGATCGTTGTTTGCTTCCTCAAGCGCTGCCTCGATGTCTGGGTCGGTGCCACCAGCGTCTTCCAGCGCCTCTTCAAGTTCGGTCACACGATCCTGCTTTTCCTGAACATCAGTTTGTGCCGCTTCAAGATCCTGTTCGATTTCAGAAACAGAACGATCTGGCGGCGTCATCCCGTCCAGAAGATCCTGCTGCTCCTCCAGCGCCGCCCGCAGATCATCGCCAGCCAATACCGTTTCACGATAAGTAGCAATTCGGCCGACTCGTGAGTTGGGTGCGGCGTTCAGTAGGGCCGTCTCACTCGCATTTGCTGCGTTCAACGCGCCCAACTCTGACGGATGAGCCCCAAGTAACGAAGCCATTTTGTGTCCTGTCGGACGCTTTTCCGGGCGCACTGAACTGGTGACCGTAGGCGATGACGTGATTGTTCGCGCGGTTTTCGTTGCTTTGGATTTGGGTTTATTGGCCTTGGACTTCCTGCCACCAAATATCTCTTTCAAAGAGAATTTTTTCCCTTTTGAAGATTGGGATCGCGATCCTGAGATTCCAGTTGCTTTGTTACTTGTCTTGCCAGTTGCAGACTTTCCTGCATTTTTGGATGCGCCCTTTCCTAAACCTTTGCCACTACTGTTTCCGGCTCCGTCATTTCCGCTACCATGGCCATTTCCGTTCCCACCGCCATTACCGCCAGAGTTCCCTCCGCCGTGACCGCCACCGTTACCGCCTCCGTTACCACCTCCGTTGCCGCCACCGTTGCCGCCGCTGTTTCCTCCGCCGTTGCCGCCGCCTTTTCCGTTGCCGCCTTTCGCGTAGGCAGAATCAGGAAAGGCGACCGCCCCAACGAGCGCGGCGGAACTCATCAGGGCGATGGCAACAGCTGAGGTTTTCAACAATCCGGTCATTGTGTTTTTCATGGCGTTTCTCGTTGTTCAATTTTGAGTTTCTGTCGTCAGCGCTATTACAAACTTGATTCCGACAGGCCGTATGTCCTTGCCGGGTTCTTGTCCTAGTTTTTGTCATCTAACCCCATTGATGTTGAACCCACGGGAAACTGGTCGTTCATCAACGGTTCATGTAACCTTCGTTAGGTTGATCGGGCGTCAGCGCCGTAAAAAGTACCGAAGATGAAAAAGCTTTTGATCCTTGCCTGCCTTTTCGCGGTTCTCCAGCCCGGAGAAAGCGATGCGGCTGCCCGCGAACTGAAGCAGGCGGAGTTACGCAAGGCGACAAGTTCGGGACAAGCCATTCGGCTTAAAAAGGTTATCAAGGGTGTAGAGCGAGTTTTTGGCGGCACCCCAGTTAATGCGCGTGCCTTTCAGACAGATGAAGTCTATTATCGAATTCTGGTCAAAAAGCCGAATGGAAAGATAATCAGCGTTATCGTCAATGCAAAAACTGGTGTTGTTGTACCCAATCGGTCAAGTGTTGGGCGGCAGGTAACTGAAGCTGCCAAGACAGCGCCAGGCAATCCTGCTGCTGCATCGCAAGGGAAGTCGGCGAACAATGGCATCAATGGAAACCGTGGCGGCAACGGTAACAGCGGTGGTAACGGTGGCGGAAACTCCGGCGGTAACGGCGGGGGAAACAGCGGCGGCAACGGTGGCGGAAACTCCGGCGGTAATGGCGGTGGCAACGGTGGTGGAAACTCCGGCGGCAATGGCGGGGGAAACAGCGGCGGCAACGGTGGTGGAAACTCCGGCGGCAATGGCGGGGGAAACAGCGGCGGAAAAAGATGATGTTTAAACTTCGAGACACGCGCATATAGTGCTGGTGCATGAGAGTTTTGCTTGCAGAAGATGAACCGCACCTCTGCGATCAGATCAAAAAGCTGTTGAATGCCGAAGGTCGCGTAGTGGATGTGGTAAACAACGGTCTCGACGCGTTACATCTGGGCGCGACCGAACCGTACGACGTGATCATTCTGGATATCGGCCTGCCGGAACGGGACGGTATCTCGGTGCTGCGCGAGTGGCGTGGTTCGGGCGTGCAAACCCCGGTTCTGATACTTACCGCCCGCGATGGCTGGAGTGAGCGTGTCGACGGGCTTGATGCCGGTGCGGACGACTACATGACCAAACCGTTCCACATGCCAGAACTGGCGGCCCGGGTCCGCGCCATTTTGCGGCGGCAAAGTGGCCAGTTGAACCCGGTGATCGAGATGGGTAACGTCGTTCTGGATACGCGCAACGGGCGAGTGACGGTTGATGGCGTTCCGATCGATCTAACGGCTCAGGAAATCGCTGTGTTTACCTATCTGGCCCTCAATGCCGGGCGCATGATTTCAAGAACCGAGCTTTCTGAACATATCTATGAATACGACGGCGACCGGGATTCCAATACCATTGCAGTCTTCATAACCCGTCTGCGCAAAAAACTTGGCTCCGACTTGATTACAACGGTACGGGGCCGCGGATATATGATTGACTCTGCCTGATGTTGTCACTGCGTCAACGGGCATTGTTAGGAGGCTTTGCATCCGGAGCCGTGTCTGTTGGATTAGGTACACTTGCCGTCTTTTCTTACATCAACAACCGCGTATCAGATCGCTTCGACACTGCTTTGTTGGACCGCCACACACAGCTTGTAGTGGGATTGAGCGTCACCACCCAAAGCCCCGATTCACTCCGGGATCTGATGTTCGATCCGGCTTACAGTTCTCCATACTCTGGTAGATACTGGCAAGTTAGCAACGACGAAGGAGAAATCTTTACGTCTGCGTCACTGTTTGACGAAGTTATCGCCGAGCCTTCCGGCAACCCAGATACGCCAACGCTGTGGACTACGAATGGCCCCGAAGGTGAGGTCCTGCGCAGTGCCTTTCAAAAAATCACGTACGAAGACGGCTCTGTCTGGGGCGTAAGTGTCGCCGAAAGTCGGGTTCAACTTGCCGCCGAACGCCGTGCCGCACAACAAAGCCTATTGCCCGTATTTGCCCTTGTCGGTCTGATAGGGGTGGCCGGATCTCTTCTATTGATGACTATCATACTTGGGCCTTTAAGAAGATTGCGTTCCGATGTCGCGCATCGCTGGGATCAGGATGAAGATCTCAGACCAGCTGATTATCCGGAAGAGGTCGCTCCACTGGTTGAAGACCTGAACAAACTTCTGCGTCGGAATCGTGAGATCGTGTCAGGATCTCGCCGTCAGGCAGCCGACTTGGCCCACGCTTTGAAAACTCCTGCCACAATTTTGCGGAACGAACTGGAAACGCTTTCCGGCGCAGGAGTTGCAACGGGCACCGCGCGGGAGGCGTTGGACCGGATCGATGCTCAATTGAGCCGATCTCTCGCCAGATTGAGAGCCTTGCATACCGCGGACTTAACCCATTCGAGAACGGATTTGACAAACGCTATCGACAGGCTGGAACGGCTGTTTGCAACAATAGCGGATCGCGAAGGCAAATCTCTGCAGATCGTGCGTGACCCCGGTCTCTGGGTACGCATGGATGCACAAGATATTGAAGAGGTGTTGGGCAACTTGCTGGACAACGCAGTCAAGTGGTGCCGGAAAAGTGTACGCTTGACGGCCAAGCGCAACCCCGGTTGCATCGAAATCAGCATCGAAGACGACGGCCCCGGGATTCCGGAAGACGCCCGCCGCGATGCACTTCGGTCCGGCGGTCGTTTGGACACATCGGTCACCGGCAGCGGGCTAGGACTGACGATAGCAGTCGATTTGCTGAAAGCTTATGACACCCATCTGATTTTGGGCGCTTCCAGTACCCTCGGTGGTCTCGAATGTCGGGTCGAGATCTCGAGCTAGGGTCAGGACCCATTGATTTCAGCGGGGTTGCGTGACTCACGGTTCGAAAAACGGGCGGTGAACATGTCTGATCTGTTTTGGCTGACCGACGCCCAGATGGCGCGTCTTGAGCCCTTCTTGCCAAAGTCTCATGGCAAATTCCGCGTCGATGACCGGCGGGTGTTGAGCGGGATAGTCTTCATTAATCGCAATGGTTTGCGCTGGCGCGATGCGCCGAAGGAATACGGCCCGCATAAGACGCTCTACAACCGCTGGAAACGTTGGAGCCACAAGGGCATCTTTGCGCGGATGATGGCCGGATTGGCCGCTGAGCACGGAGAAGATAAGACCGTGATGATCCCCTCTCATCGAAACTGCGTTTCGACTGCCGGGCAGTGGACGCGACCTACCTGAAGGCGCACCGCACAGCGACCAGCATGAGCGTCAAAAAGGGGGCGTGGACACCTGATTCACTGCCTGGCAGGCGCATCCGAAGGATGCTGCCGAGAGGGGCCGAACCAAGGGCGGCATGACCACCAAACGGCGTGTCATCCGCGACGGCAGGGGGCGCCCACTCAACATGTTTGTGACGCCTGGGCAGATGAGTGATTACATCGGCGCACGAGCATTGTTGAGCAGCCTGCCAGATGTCGAATGGCTGCTCGGAGATCGCGGATATGACGCTGATTAGTTCCGGGAAACGTTGAAAGACAAAGGGATACGCATGTGCATCCCAAGCCGGAAGCAGCCAAAAAAAGCGGTGAAGTACGACAAGCGTCGCTACATAGTCACAACCCCCCTCTCGTGACATTGCTGTGCAATGCACTGTCGGGCAGTGATACGAGATCATGTTCGGAAGGTTGAAAGATTGGCGACGTGTGGCAACCCGATACGACAGGTGCCCAAAGGTCTTCCTCTCAGCCATCGCACGGGCGGCTACCGTCATCTTTTTGGCTTTGAATTCTGACCCTAATGGCCAGTCTTAATCAACCCAGGTACTTATCCAAACCTTGATTTGTGTCCATAAGATCGCGTGGAAACTCAAGGGCATATCACGGGCGCTACTTGATCGGATTCATCGAAGGCTGCGGAGAGAAATCGCGATGGTTGGGAACACAATCTTCGTGCAGCCATTCAAATCGGTAGGTGGGTATGTTGGCGGGTAGCTGGTAAAAACCGCCGATTTTTCCAATGGATTCAAAGTGTCGGGCGACACATAGTTTTGCCACTCACGCTTAACTAAGCTATTGATTTCGCTTTAGCTACCATTTCAACAGAGCACACGTTTTTCCATTTGCGTCTCAAAGGTCTTCCATCATGTCCGCTGAACTCCACGAGAGTCTCTATTCGCCTAACGTGCGGAATATATCGAGAGAAAACCCAAAGCAAAAATCGCTTTCAGAAAGCGATGCCATTCTTTTTGAACTTTAAGAATGGTCTTTTATCGACTGCCTCCGCCACTACTGCAGTTGTAAAATGTCCGGAACGCAAAGCTGTCTTCTTGCCGGCATTTTGTCCGCACCATCCGATCGTTTCAGCCGCTTCGGACCGTCTTTGACCTTTATATTCGGCTTTGCTAGTGGACCCTTCAAGGTCACGGGCCAAGGGCTCTTCGAAAGAGGTTCGCCAATCTTGCGGGGCTGCAGATTTAGGTCCAAAACCTTGCCCGCCACATTAACACCGCCAAAGACGACGACTTGGACATGATCTGTCTCCAATGTGGTTTGTTTCGTCGAAATACTTCCATTTGAAATACTAATCGGCGCGCGCAAACATACAATTGGAGCAACCTTCTGTTTCTTTTTGGTAAACACCCAAGGTAGCACCCCCAATCCTGCCAGATCTAAAAGCTGGGTCTCGATCGAGCCATCACGCATTGAAACTGTGGCATTGCCGCTCATGCTATTGGCAAAATGCTTAACTGAATCGGTTCCGCCGGTCACCGAAAAATCTGCATAGATTGTACCGCTTGCGCCCTTTTTGAAGTTCAGGCTGTGAAGAATTTCATCCAGTTGCCAGCCACCTGCCTTGCCGGTCAACGTGAGCAGATGTGTGTCGTTCGATAGATCTATTTGCCCACTGACGTCGAAATGAGCGCCTCCGTATTCAAACTTCAGTGGTCCTGCCTTAAGCGCGTTTTTGTTGAGCGTCACTTCGCTCTGCAGACTGCTGATGCCCTTGGCACCTTCGATGTGCCGAAGGTCAACGTCGACATCCATATCCATGCCGGACAAGAGAATTGAGCGCCCGATAGGTTTAAGCGTTACATCTCTTAACGCGCCTTGGTTGCCCTCGTCTTCTTTCTTAGGTTCTTTCTCTTCCGGATTTGGGCCGCCTAATTTCCGCAACTGTGCGGCAGCCTGAATGATAGTTCGGATCTGATCTATCATTATCAGGTCACTCTCAATGGAACCCTGCAGCACCGGGTCGCTTGTTGCATTATCAAGATCGGCCATAATCTGCAAGATAGAGTCGGCGACCTCAACATTGGCACTCGCGTTCCAATCAGTGCCTTCGCTAACAAGATTGATTTCAAGGCGAGCCTGCCCGGTTTCCACACGTTCAAGCGATAGTGCCTGCAAAAGATCCGCTCCGGATGGAACTGCGACATCAATTGCCAAATCCAGGTCCTCGAATTTGAGTACATTCTCGACAGTGCCATGCACCTCAAGGTTCCAGACGTCTGTATCGCTTGTCTTTCCATCCAAGTTCGTCAGCGAAAGCTGATTGATGTCGCCGTTCAAATGGAAGTTACCGGAAAACCTGCCAAGCTGGTCGTCTGGTCCCAACAATTCTGGCGAGATCAAACTGCTTGCCGGTATATCCACTAGGCCTTCTGCTGAAATGCCTTGCAACTGAAGCGCGTCATCGACCGAACCGTTCAAAATGATAAACGGATCGGCTGGGTTGCCAATTCTAAGGTTGATGTTTCCGACTTTTAAAGCGCCTTCTGGTGTTCTGGAAAGCTCGGAGAACTTAATCGGGGGCGGGCCTTCGCCGGACGTGTCCAACGTGAAACCGTTGGTCTTAATGACCATTTGTCGCTGCGGCACCTGCCCAGGCACGCTGTCGATAACCATGTCGACTGCGATAAGTTTAAGATCATACCGCGAGGCGGCTGGGGCTGGTTCCGCATCTTCTGGGTACAACCTAATTCGGGTTGTTAGGGATACGTCTTCTGGGTTTCCCAACTCTCCGATTTGTCCCGTCAGCGAAAGGCTTTGCCCACCATCCAATTCAGTCAATACAGCCAGGTCATCAATCCGGGCTACGCCGTCGACTGATTTGAATGCTGCACCAATACTCCCTGAACCCTCCAGAACGCGATTGAGTTTCAGGATATCAAGAAGCTGACCAAGTTCGGCAACCTCTATGGTCGTATTCACTTGTAGCCCGTTCTCTTGAGGGACTTCCTCGGCGGCAATCGCAATCTGATCGAAGTTCACCGCGACCTGAAACGAGTCGTCCGCAGGAATGCTCGCGTTCAGAGTAAACTTCTCTCCGTTTAGTGCACCAGCCCCAACCGCGGTCACAACGTCGGTTTCCGTATCACGCTTTAAATTCAGCTCAGGAAGCTGCAGATCCAGACCAAGCCCGTTTAGATCGTTCTGGTAAAGAACGGTGACGTCGGTCAGGTCAATTTTGTGGTCCGTTAGAATTCCAGCCACAGACAGGTTTGCAGGTTTGGCCGGATCCCCGGCTCTGGCGCCCGTTTGGGAAGCGGACTGCCAGTTTCCGACACCGTCTTTGTCCGTGATCAAGTTGAGGTGAACACCCGAGAGAGAAAGCTCACTCAGCGACAATTTTCTGTTCCAAAGGTCGCGGGCAGAAATTTTGAACTCAAGTTTGTCGATTGCTGCCAGATTCGCTTCGGCTCTGATCGCGCCGGGTAGTACCAATCCCGCTGCTGATACATGCAGTTGCCGACCAAGGCCTAGACGCACTTCATCATCGATTAACACGTCCTGACCAAGTTTCTTCGAGATCAGGTTTTCAACAAAAGTGGCTCTGACAGAAGAAAACAACGCAGAGGACAGGAAAAGCCATGCCACAACAACCGCGACGAACGCGACAGCGCAACAAACCATGACACCTTTTGTGATGAACCGCACGCTTTTCTCCTAAGGTTCTGATTCCTTTTTTGGGCAGACTAGACCATTAAAGCATCATGTTAATGGAATATGTGGCTTCTCATTTTGCTGAACCCTAAATGACCTTGACCATTTAGCCGACTGCTCTTGCGGAATTGGTCGGGCGGCTAAGAAACGGTTAAAGGACTAAATTTAGGATGTGCTGCTGACCCAGTTTCAAAATAGCTGGCTTGAAACGCGTTTAACGATTCGTAAACGGGCACATTGCATTAGCTTTGATTACTGCGACCCGACTCCCAACCAAACTAGTGGCGGCTAAAATACTTCAATTCTCACATCCATCTAATTACTGTTATATGTGAATTATTCAAACGATGGGGACACAATGAATTCGCTAACTAGAATCACACGTGGGATTGGCGTTGCTTTCAAGGATGGTAGAGTGAAAGGCCTTCTTGCCTTTACAGTCGGAATGATTTTATGGGCCTCGGTCTTCTACCACTTTGTCGAAGGTTGGAGTTGGCTCGACTCAATCTACTTTTCTGTCGTGACCATTTCGACCGTAGGGTTTGGTGACTTCTCACCCGAAACCGCGGCAGGGAAGATCTTTACGATGGTATACATCATTGTAGGACTCGGTGTCTTCGTGACTGCAGCAACCACAGTGGCGGATACAATCTTGTCCCAAGACGACAAAAAAGCGGACAAGTAGATTATCCCAATTTGGCCAACCCGAACTCATGCCCAGGCATTGATTTGACTGGGCATCTCAAGCCGTGGCCCGGATTAATTTGTGTCTTCAAGCTGATAGATGACCACTAAATTCTAAAAAAATATACATATTAGATTTTTTGAGTGTAACATTCAAAAAAAGTTCACGGAGGGATGGAATGGAAAAGACTCAGGACGCGAAGATTGTCGATCTAGCGATACGATTGCTATTTCTTGGACTATTCCTCTACAGCGCCCTGGTTATGGTGGCCCCGCTTGCGAGCGTGGTTATCTGGGCAACGATCCTCTGTGTGGCGCTTTACCCGGCATTTGATTGGCTCCAGTCCAAGCTGGGAGGGCGGAAAAAACTTGCCACAACGATCTTGGTTTTGTTGGGCCTTGTTCTGACCCTCGGGCCAGTCGCAACTGCGGTGTCCGGGGCTGCTGAACTAGGGTCCGAGTTTGCGGAACAAGCAGACAAGGGTGAGTTGAAAATCCCCCCTGCCCCTGAGGGGATCAAGGAACTACCACTGATCGGAAGCAAGATTGCCGATGTCTGGAGTATGTTTGAACGGAATCTGGACGGTGCGCTTGCAAAATACGGCGCGCAAATCCTTGAAATCACCAAATCGCTCTTCGGAAAGGTGTTGGGCATTGGTATCGGGCTTCTTGGCTTAGCTCTGTCCGTGTTGATTATGGGGGCATTGTTCAGCCCCGGGCCAAATTTGGTCCAGGGTCTTCAGCGCTTTGCCAACCGTGTCTTTGCGCCGCGCGGCGGTGAATTCGTGACACTGGCAGGCGCAACGATCCGAAACGTTACAAAAGGCGTGATTGGCGTAGCAGCCATTCAGGCAGTTTTCGTTTGGATACTGTTGGCATTGTTTGGGATTTCTTCGGCCGCCACGCTGGCATTTATCTGCCTCATACTCTCAATTATCCAAATCGGGCCCGGACTGGTTCTGATACCAGTTATTATCTACGCGTGGAGTTCTATGTCCGGTGGAACTGCTTTGATCTTCACCATATTGGCCGTTCCCGTCATGATAATGGACAGTTTCCTAAGACCCGTGTTCATCTCAAAAGGCCTTGAGACTCCCATGCTGGTCATCCTCATCGGTGTTCTCGGAGGTATGATGGCGTACGGGTTGATCGGCGTTTTTATGGGACCGGTACTCTTTGCTGTCTTCTATGAGCTGTTCAAGGTTTGGATTGATACCTCACCTGAAGCCGAGGGCACTGTCGAAGGTGCGACGAAATGAGGAAAACGATATGGACAACCCTGGCTGTCATTCTGATTTTCCTTGTCTGGTATCTGGTCGCTGATCGAAAAACACCTTTTACCGGGAACGCCAGAGTAAAAGCTGTGGCCACCCAAATCGTGCCTCAGGTGACCGGAACGGTAACGGAAGTCTTGGTAGAAAACGGCCAAATCGTTTCGGCAGGTGATGTTCTGGTTCGAATAGATTCCAGACCCTACGAAATCGAGCGTTCAAAGGCGGAAGCTGATCTTGAAGCGGCAACCCAAGAGGTGGGTGCGTCTTCGGCAGAGGTAAGTGCGGCACAAGCCAAACTCGCAAGGGCGCAGAGCGATCTGGATACGATGCGCATTCAGACGGAACGTGTATTTGCGCTCGAAAAGAAAGGGTTGATTGCCGTCTCAAAAGCCGATGATGCACGAGGACAACTGGCAGAATCCGAGGCAAACTTTGAGAACGCAAAAGCTGATCTGGAAAAAGCAAAGCAAAGGCTTGGTGACGATGGGATTGAAAACCCGAAAATCCAGCGCGCACTGGCGGCCTTGGCGGATGCGGAACTGAACCTTGAATGGACCGAACTGCGTGCTCCTGCGACAGGTGTCATTTCTAATCTGCTGATTGCCCCCGGAACGTATGCGCGATCCGGCCAGGATCTTTTGACGTTTCTGGATGCAACCGACGTCTGGATCGAGGCGTATTTTACCGAGAACAATCTGGGAAGAGCTTCAATAGGGTCTCCGGTTGATGTGGTGTTGGATATGCATCCAGGTAAGATTGTTCCGGGCGTCATTGAGAGCTTTAGTGCTGCTGTTTCTTTGAGTGGCAGTGATGAGCCAGGGCAATTGGCGAGCCCGCCAAGCACCAAGGGATTTTTGCGGGAGCCCGAAAGGTTTCCGGTCAGGATTGTTTTACCCGGCTATGAAGCTGGAAGTGCCGAAGACGATCTTCGCTTTCAACTGAACGGGCAGGCCGATGTAATCATGTATCTAAGCGACAACTCGTTGCTGAACCTCGTAGGCCGCGCCTACATCCGCGTGGTTTCAATCTTCTCCTATGCATACTGAGAACCAACGCTCTGTCACCCGGCTTGCGCTGGGTGTTACCGGTGTATTTGCATTGGGCCTGTTTCTCGGGTGGCCACTCGCCATCATTGGAGCGGTTTTCACTGCCCTTTTTCTTCAAGCGCCTGCCGCATTGCCTTTGGCAGCGTTTGGCAAGCTGTTTGTCTTCTCGATTGGATTGATGTTCACTTCATTCCTGCTTTCCTCAATCTTCTCACCATATCCTGTTGTGTTCCTGATCCTAGTGGCGATTGGAATAATCCTGTCTTTCATATGGTCCGTTTCCGGTGCCGGAGTATTGCCCGGTGTCATCGCCCTCATGGGAGCG
The DNA here is from genome assembly GCF_013110585.1 of Ruegeria sp. HKCCD6119. Classification (NCBI taxonomy): domain Bacteria; kingdom Pseudomonadati; phylum Pseudomonadota; class Alphaproteobacteria; order Rhodobacterales; family Roseobacteraceae; genus Ruegeria; species Ruegeria sp. HKCCD6119. Next base: position 243,391 of record NZ_WVQV01000002.1, read on the forward strand.
TTGATGATCCCGAACTTGGTTTTGCAATCACAGGATCTGGCCTTGGTGCTCGTGTATTGGATACCACTGAATCTGCTGTTTGCAGGCTTTGTATCGACGCTGATGTTCGTGTTGATACCCGCTGCACCTCAAACGGCACCTCAAAAGAAAGCTGCAACATCGCCGGACTTCGACTCACATCGCCGAATAGTCAGGATGTCTCTGGTCACAGTGCCCTTTGCTATGGCGTTCTTTATTTCCGGCGCTTCTGCTTTGTTGGTCCTGTTTTTTGTCGCCCTGCTGAGCCAGCAACTTGCGGCAATGCCTGCTGCAGGCAAAACAGTTGCAAAAGCTATGCTGACGGCAAATCTACTTGGGGCCGCAGTATCCATCATTTGTTATGAAATAAACGTAATAGCTCCGGTTATTCTCACCCCCGTTTTGCTGTGTTTTTTCTTTTGCCTAACACTCGGAGCACTTGGAAAGTCAAAAGTCCCGCTCGCCGCCGCCGCCGGTTCCGCTATTACGACAGCTCTGATAGTATATGGCGGTTCGGTTGCACCATTTTCAGACGAGGCTGACGTCAAGAGCATCACTCGCGTATTGCAAGTTGCCAGCGCCGCTTTTTTTGTAATCATCGCATATGTTGTGGTAGATGAGTTTTGGCCGGAGAAAGAGCCCCAGGCGACTCAATGAAGTTAGTTGCGACAAAACTTGGCGCTGAAACCAGCAGAGTTCCCAGTTTGACCAATTTTCGCAACCACCGCACGAGTTGCAGCGCCATAACAAACCGCAAACATCGCAGTAGTGGTTTATTGTGAAGCGATCTCTGGTTGAGTGCCCGACCTGTTCTCACGTACCTTCGACAATGGCATTTCAAGCCTTGGCAAATTCCTTAACGATGTACCGCAGCAAGTTATTACCCTCGTCAATGAGATCGTGGCGATCTTCTTTCTTTGTCACCACAGCTGCCCATGCCATTTGATCTTTGACCCAGCCCCTTGATCCGGGCCGTTTGGATGTAGAATCCGTTCCTGTTTTTTTCTCGTGATTAGGTTGCGGTCAAAGCCTGTTGAGCGGAGCCTTTGCGTAGCTCAAGCGAAGCAGGCCGGGCGGCACGGTTGAGATTGGCGTAAACGGCCGGTGCCAGTCCGCCAAGCGATGTGTGTGGTCTCTGAGTGTTGTAGTCGATCCTCCAGGTTTCAATGATCTTTCGGGCTTCTGCGAGATTGCCGAAGATATGTTCGTTCAGGCATTCGTCACGCAGTCGACCATTGAAGCTCTCCACGAATGCGTTCTGCATGGGCTTGCCTGGTGCGATGTAGTGCCAGCCAACGCCAGTGTCTTGGCACCATCGAAGAACGGCATGAGATGTCATTTCCGTTCCATTATCGCTGACAATCATGTCCGGCTGGCCACGCCTGCGGATCAGATCATCCAGTTCACGGGTCATCCGCGCGCCTGACAACGAACGATCCACGACAGTTGCCAGTGCCTCTCGGGTGCAGTCATCCATGATGCACAACACACGGAACCGCCGACCATCCTCAAAGGCGTCGGACACAAAGTCCAACGACCACCGCTGGTTGGCCCGATCCGGCACAAGAATAGGCCTTCGCGTGCCCAAAGCTCGTTTGCGCGACCGACGACGGCGCACAGCCAATCCTTCCTCACGGTAGAGACGAAACAGCTTCTTGTGGTTCACTTCAAAGCCCTCTCTGGCCAATAGGATGCCCAAACGCCGGTAGCCGAACCGACGACGTTCGTTCGCCAGTTCGCGCAAGCGCTTGCGCAGGGCCGCGTCATTCTCGTCCTGTTTCTGATACTGGAAAACAGACCTGTGCAGGTCGGCCAGTTCACACGCCCGACGCTCAGACAAATCGTGTCGATCCATCACGTCTGACACGGCCCGTCTATTGACATCGGGCGTCAGTAGTTTTTTGTCGCGAGATCCTTCAATGCCGCATTGTCGAGCATCGCATCTGCCAGCATGCGCTTCAGGCGGTTGTTCTCATCCTCCAGTGCACGCAGCTTCTTGGCATCCGACACGTTCATCCCGACGAACTTGGCCTTGTATTTGTAGAACGTTGCATCGCTGATCCCGTACTTGCGGCACAACTCCTGTGCTTTAACTCCAGCCTCGTATTCCTTGATCATTCCAATGATCTGTTCGTCCGAAAATCTGCGTTTCATAGTCCATCCTTTGCTTGGACGGATTACTAACACCTCAGTGGCCTGATTTCAGGTGGTTGGGTCATGAGGCAAGTGTGGTGAACAGCTGTCCAGCAGTGACCGAGGATATTCGTTAGTTTTGGCAAAATTCAAACTAACCAGTTCAGCCAAAGAAAACTCGGCAAATCGTCGTTACGCGCACGCACCTCAAGTGAGCATACCCAAGGTCATGAAAAATGCGACCAGGTCCAACCACCTCTGCCCAATCCGATTCCGGCATCAGCCATCACCGACTGGCACATAGCGAACCAACAAAAAACGAAGCGTCTATCACCAATGGAACGACTATGGGTGCCAAATGGCAAAACTATGTGTCGTCCCACAAGGAATGTCGGGCGACACATATTTTTGCCATTCATCGACATCTAAGCCTTTGATTTTAAACTTCCCTAGAATAGCACGAGGCACGAGTCTTGCCATTTGCGACTCAAAGGTTTTCCATCAAGCTTAAGCCATCGCATAGCGGCAATTGCCCTTCTGTTAAACAGTTACAGGCAAAAGCCGTATGCACAGGCGGATCGCACACTCCAAATTGATCTAGGTGGCAACGTGCGAAACATCCCTGTCCGGCGAGTATATGTCCAAGATGTTCCAATGTCCGGTGGTTGGTGTTGGGTTGTTGATCATTGGGACATCAAGAACGGTTGGTTTGCCGCTGGCGATTGCCGCTTCCAATGCGGGCAACAATTCATCAGCAGCACTGAGCCTGTGCCCTTCTGCACCATAAGCTTTTGCAATATCTGCATAACCCGGTCCGTTTGCAGGAGCTGCGGCTGATCCGGGGAACGTGGTTCCATAGGTCAAACCGTAATGAGCTTTTTGAAGGCCTGCGATCGTTCCGAAGGCGTTGTTGTTCATGACCAGCCAGATGATGCCCAGATTGAGTTCGACGGCCGTTGCGAGCATCGACGGGTTTTGACCGAAGCCACCATCGCCAACTAAACTTAGTACGACTCGATCAGGTGCTGCCAATTTCGCGCCGATCGCGCCCGGAGGGCCAAAACCCATCGTCGCGAACCCGCCCGGGGTCAGTATTGAGCCAGGGGTCAGGATATCGAATTGCTGTCCGACACCGTTCTTGTTCCACCCAACGTCCGTGGTGATGATGGCATCCTCAGGCAGTGCCTTGCGGGCATCTGCCAGAATGCGCTCGGGCATCATCGGAAAGGCTGATGAGGTCGCCATTTCCACATTGCGCGCTTTGAAGTCCGTCCGAAAGTCAGCGATCTTCTGCTCCAGCACGGGGCGTTGGAGGCCCTCCGGATACATCTCGCGGGCGACCCGGTTGAGGACTAGTAAAGCGGCCTTGGCGTCAGCAACGACTCCGATCTCGGTGGGGTAGTTCCGGCCGATCTCCTGCGGTTCAATGTCGATATGAATGACCTTGGAACCGGGGATGTTGAACGTATAGCCGGGGTACCAGCTGGAGCAATCGGCCTCTTTGAACCGAGTGCCCACGGCAAAGATGTAGTCCGCATTCAAGCAGGACTGGTTGACCAATTCGGTGCCCCAAAACCCGGTCATTCCCAGCACAAGCGGATGGTCGTCTCGCAACGCGCCTTTACCCATCAGGGAATGCGCGACTGGAAGGCCCATATGTTCAACAAATTCTCGCAACTCCTCACTGGCCTGCGCCAACAGGATACCGCCGCCGACATAGGCAACCGGGTTTTCGGCCTGTGCCAGAGCCTCAATGATTTCACGTGCGGTTTCATCGTCAATCGACGGCTTCTTGAGCGCGCGCGTGTTATCGCGGATACGGTCGAAGCTGTCCGAGGGGATCACCTCGGAGAAGATGTCCATCGGCACATTGACCAGCACCGGCCCGGGCTGACCGCTTTCAGCCAGATGGAACGCCTTTTCCAAGATTTCGGCCATCAGGTCGGAGCGATCCACCCGCCAAGCACGTTTGACGAAGGGGCGATAAATCTCCCATTGGGCCGCGTCTGCGTGCAGGTTCACTTCCTGATGCGGATGCTTGCCATAGTAATGCGTGGGAATATCGCCCGCGATCACGACCATGGGGATACAGTCCAGCGCCGCGTTGGCGACCCCGGTGGCACAGTTTGTCAAACCTGGGGAGAGGTGTGACAACACCACCGAGGCCTTGCCCGTCACGCGGGCATATGCGTCCGCCGCGTGGCTGGCGATTTGTTCGTGCCGCACCGTGACAAAATCAATCGGACTTTCGGCCAGTGCAGCCAGAACTGCGATGTTTGTATGGCCACAAAGCCCGAACACATGCTTGACATCACGGCGTTCGAGGAAATCAACGATGTGTTCGGCGACGGTTTTACCGTCGAGTTTGCTTGCGTCCATCACGCGACCTCCTGTCCGTAGAATTCACCGAACAGGTCCGGCTCCGAGGGGCGATCCTCAGGGATCGGACGGCTGACCCAGGTGTAGTTCATCATGTGTTTCATGGTGACGTTTTCATTTGTGATGTTGCCACCCCAGATGCCGCAACCAAGGCTGCTGGTCATAGGCATGCCATTGGTCCACGCACCCGCGTTGGCCTTGGACTGAGGCTGTCGAACCATCATGCGACTGACCGGAGCCAGACGCGCCAACCGGTCGATGTGATCGTCATTGTGGCTGTAGATGCCGCAGGAATGGCCCTTGCCCCCGGTGTTGTAGATCTGGCTGACCGTTTCCAGCGCATCATCGAAAGTTTCGAAGTGATATAGCGCCATTAACGTGGTCAGTTTTTCCTTGGAGAACTTATGCTGCGGGCCGATTTGCCCCTGATTTTCAACCATCAGGAATTTGCGATCTTCGGGGATCGAGAACCCGGCGACCTTGGCCGTTTGCTGAGGCGGACAAGCTATGGTCGGGAACGTGCGGTTGCCCCTATCATCCCACATAGCCGCTTCGAGCATGGCCTTCTCTTCATCCGAACAGAGATATCCACCTTCGGCCTCAAGTGCCTTGATCATATCGTCGTAGACCGAGCGCTGGATGATGATGTTGCCATCTGCCGAGCAGCCAGACCCAAAGTCAGAGGTCTTAGAAATACGAGTGTTCTGAGCGGCAATGTCCAGATCTGCGGTCTCATCGATGACGATGGACGAATTGCCCGCGCCCACGCCATAGGCCGGACGTCCCGAGCTGTAGGCTGCTTTGACCATGGGCTTGCCACCCGTCGCCAGCGTCAGGTCGCAGATCTCCATCAGATGTTGCGTCAATGGGATCGACGGTTTGCGAATGGATTGGAACAAGTCCTCGGGGGCACCGGCAGCACGACAAGCTGCACGCATGACCTCGACCATTTCAAAGGTGGTATGGGCGGTTCGCGGATGCGGGCTGAAGACGACCGCATTCCGGGCGTTCGCGGCGGACACGCCGGTCACTGGTGGAGTCATTGCCGGGTTGGTCATCGGGATCAGGGAGGCGATCACACCGGCAGGTTTGGCATATTTCACCAGACCTTTTTCCTCATCCACCTCGACGATACCCGTCGAGGGTGTGCGCAAGACATCTCGCAGCACCATGTGAATCTTGAAGCGCTTCGCAGGACGCCCTGCGCGATCTCCGATACCGCTTTCGTCCACGCCCTGCTGGGCCAAACGCGTGAAGGTCTTCTCGTTCCCCGCATACCACGCAATGGCCTGAGACAGGCGGTCCAGCCTGTCCTGACCCCAATCCTCGATCTCGGCCATGGCAGCGCGGGCGCGCGCCAGCATATCGGCCGCCATGTTGCGGTCTTTCTCAGTGAGCTCTTTGCCCATGATAATCCTCTTGGTGTTTTGGAATTGCTGCATCGGTCATACGACGCTGAGATCGCGCCGCGCCGAATGTCCGCTTGGCGTGGCTGAGACAGCGACGCGCGTGTTCTTCATATCCCAACTCGGCAACGCGGCTTTGGTTGGGCAGTTCGATGGAATAGTCGACGGGTGGCATCCGTTCGATGATGCCGGTGAAATCGATCCAGCCTTCGCCGGGGTACAGCCTTGCATCACGGGCCAGCTGGATCATGCCTTCGCGCGTATCAGCGATTCCGGGCAGGCAATCTGAGATATGCAGGAAGTGAAAGAGGTCCGAGGGGACGTGCAACAGCTCTCCAAGATCCACTCGGCTGAGGTGCAGATAGAGCGTGTCGACCAGGATACCGCCGTTGGGCTGATCGGAAGCGCGGACAATATCCAGAGCCTCATCCAGAGTGCGCAGGCGGGAAAAACTTGGGAACTCCAGGTCCACCGTTAACCCGTAGGGCGCGGCCAGTTCGCAGGTTTCAGAATAGACGTCGATCAGGAAGTCACGATCATCGCGGGTATTGGTCCACGCGCTCATGATCATGCGCTTGGCACCCAATTCCCCACCGATCTCAAGAGAAGGCTCAAAACTGCGCGGATCGACATCTTCTGTTATGCGCGCAAGTTCGACATCGAGGACTTTCAAGCCAGTGGTAGAGAGAGCAGTTTTGGTGGCATGCACCTGTGCCTTGTCTATTGGAGATTGAGTGAATTCACCGGGCACATGCATCGGAATGAAGCGGGGGCTGACGGCATCGTAACCGGCCCGCGCGGCGATATAGACCAACTCGGGCGGCGTACAGCCAATCAGCGTCAGATGCGCCAAGGAATAGAGAGTGGGGCTTGCGCCAGCCTCTTCGGGTTTCACCATGAACGACAGCTCCACGTGTCTGCGAATCTTAAATTCATCACATGTAGTAAAAAATATCTGATATTTTTTAAAATATCAACTTTTAATACTGAGCAGGAAATGAAAGCGCCCGGGCAACTGCCCGGGCGTGTTTTACAATCTTGTTGGCAGAGCCTTAGAGAGTGACCCAGTCACCTCCGGACTGGTGAGAGCGCACGGAGGCTTCAATAAACCGGACGCCATCTGCACCTTGTTCGACACTGGGATAAGTAAGCCAATCATCCGGAACTGTGACACCATCCCGGCGCGCGGCCACTGCCATGGCAAATTCAGTATAGAGGTTGGCCCAGGCTTCGATAATCCCTTCGGGAAAGCCGCGCGCGGTACGGACCAGACGTTCCGCGCCGGGGCCAATGCCGTGCCCGTGACCTCGGCTGATGATACGATCCGGCTCACCGAACCGATTGAACTTCAGCTGTTCCGAATTCTCCAAGTCCCACTCAAGACCGCCTTCGCTCCCGAATATCCGCAACCGCAACCCACCCCGATTTCCGGGGGCAAGGCGTGTCGCCATCAGGGTTCCTGGAACCTCGTTTTGATAGCGGGTGAACATGAAAACCGTGTCTTCCAAAGGCTTTGGCGCACCGCAGACATGAAACTCGGCCCGTAGGTCGGTCAAGGGCAGGCCCGAGACAAAACTGGCGAGATGAGCTGCATGGGTGCCGATATCGCCGACACAGCTGGTCGGACCAGAAATCTTTGGGTCCAGCCGCCATTTGACGTGGGGCGCATCAGCCACATCATCGGGCGTCATCCAGTCTTGCATGAACTCGACGTGGATTTGGTTGATTTTACCGATGCCGCCTTCCGCCACGATTTGTTTGGCCTGACGGATTACTGGAAAACATGACATCGTATATCCGACAGCAAAGATGTTTCCCGTGCGCGCGGCGATCTCCTCAAGCCCCTCGGCCTCGGCAACTTCGTTGGTCAGGGGCTTGTCGCACAGCACGTCAATGCCCGCCTCAAGAAACGCTTTGGCAGCTTCGAAATGAACGTGGTTCGGGGTCGTGATCATGACGGCATCTACGCCATCCGGGCGCGTCGCCTCGGCCTGCGCCATCTCGTCGAACGACGCATAGCACCTGTCTGCCGGCAGGAACCACTCGGCCCCGCGCGCCTTGCTTCGCGCGGCGTCAGAACTGAGCGCGCCTGCGGTGACCTCCCACCGGTCGGTCATCCGCGCGGCCGTTGCCTGCGTGACAGAGATCCGTCCGCCGCCAACAACGCCCAGCCGCAAACGGCGAGACAACCGGGGGAAAGGTCCGTCAAAGTTCAGGTCTTTGGGTAAAAGTCTCTCAGCCATTCTGAACCTCTATTTCCGGGGCCCGTACGCCTTCCGGCAGCATTTCCACCGCCATGAAAATGCTGGGGGTAATCGTCTCGTACTGATGCCAGGGATAGTTGCCTTCAGCGTCATACATCGGTTTGTGCGTCGTGCCGGGGGCCATGAATTCTTCGAGGTAAAGGGTTTCAACATCCCGCTCACGGCATTGCTGCATTTTGCCAAAGCCTACGATTTGCGTATGCACTTCGCGAAACCCCGGTACCGGGCAGAACGGATGATCCTTGTGCAATCCGACATTCAATGGGACCGAACCGGAATGGTACATGGTCAGTCCAACGTTACCTACAAAGACCTTTGGCGACATGTAGTGGCTGACACCGCGCAAACGCTCCTCTTGGCGAACATCAAAAGCAGATGGCCATGTATCTTTCACCCATGCGAACAACTCGTTGTCATCCGCATGGGCGTCGAAATCGTGGACAATGACTGCACGTTCCACGCCGCTAAGCGTGCTGTCTTGCACGATCACAGACGAAAGCGGTGCAATGGTCTGATCCTCGACAGAGAGATTTCGCCCCCCAAGGTTAAGGACGATGGCGCGACCCTCTATAGAAATTCTGCGCTCGTCAGTTATGTGCTGGACGCGAAAGAATGGCTGAGCAAAGTCGAGTGTCTCAATCGGCATGGACCAACTCCTTCCTCTCATCGTTCAGGAAATCGACCGGCAAAGGTTCCGGAGCCTCGCAACGGCTTTCTATCGTCTGATAGGCACCAAATTTCGGCGCCCGTTCAATCGCGTCCATGACCTCGAATACATGGTAGGCAAGCGCTCCACTTGCACGGGGTTGGCGTCCTTCTTGCGCCGCCAGGGCCAGATCCAAAAGGCCGAGCCCGCGGTTGTCTTCATTGAACCCGTGTTTGTTTTCGACCACCTGCCAGTCTTCGCGACCGGTTGGACGAGGCTGATGAGACCAGCGCGAGGTCTCCCGCGTTTTCAGCCAGACATCCCCTTGAAAGATATTGGCACCATGAACCGGGTCTGGGTCTGGGATGCTGATGGTGCCGTTTTCACCGTAGATCTCGAACCGTGGAGTTTCGCTGTCCCAGACGTCGAAGCTCATGGTCATCGACCCTATAGCTCCGGAAGAGAACTGCAGCAGGCTTAGAGAGTGCGTGTCGACCTCGACATCTATCCATTCGCCGTTGCGAGGGCCGTTTTCGATCATCCTATTGTCGAACGTGCGCCGAGCCATTCCGGCAACCCGGTCAACGGGACCAAGGCAGCAGATCATGGCGGTCAGGTAGTACGGCCCAAGGTCCAGCAATGGCCCACCACCCGCCTTATAGTAGAAATCCGGGTTGGGATGGTGGCGCTCCGTCCCGTGGGTCCCGACATGGGCAAAAGCCCCTGTCGGTTTGCCAATGGCACCCTCGTCGATCAAGCGCCGAACGGTCTGCCAGCGACCGCCCAGAAATGTGTCGGGTGCGCAACCGACCAGTAACCCCTTTTCAGAGGCCATGTGCAGGATCGCCTTACCATCCGTTCGGTTCATGACCAGTGGCTTTTCGGAATAGACGTGTTTCCCCGCCTCCAACGCGCGCAAACTGATTTCCGCATGCGCCGCCGGGATTGTCAGATTCAGAACACAGTCAATCGTCGGATCGTCAAACACCTCATCTGGCGCACAGGCCTTGGCGACACCGTATTGATCCGCTTTGGCGCGGCTTTCAGAAGGGTCAAGGCTTGCGCAAGCCACGACCTCAACGTTTGAGGATTTGGATAGTGTTTTTAGATAAATATCGCTGATACGACCACAGCCGATAAGGCCGACCCGGAAGGATTTCGATGTCTCACGTGTCATCATTCCTGTCTTCGTAGAGGGGTAAGTAATTCGGGGGCATCGGTCCTTTGTTCCGACCGCCCTGGCTCGTCTGCTCCCAGGCGTGGGCAAGTATTCCGACCGAGCGGGACAGGCAGAACAGCCCCCGCGACAAGGGCGCAGGAAAGCCAAGTTCGCAGAAGATCACAGCTGTCGCGCCGTCGATATTCATGGCAATTGGCCGACCGCCGCGTTGACGACCGAGTTCGGCGCGAACCTCTTCTCCGATATCGGCAAACCGGCCAGATACTGTGCCTTCTGCCGCCGCATCACGAACAAGTTGCATCAATCGTGGTGCGCGTGGATCGACAGGCTTGTGAAACCTGTGACCAAAGCCCGATACGATCTTGCCGTAGGTCTCGCGCCAGCTGTCCAAGCCATCCCGAACAGCGTCATTCAGCGAAGCTCCCGCATCTATGCGAGCTGCGATATCATAGTACAGCTCTGCACACTGCTCTCCTGCCCCGCCGTGCACGTCGCCCAGCATGTTCACCGCAGTCGCCATCGCATTATTGAGACCTACCCCGCAGGTGGCGGCCATACGCGCAGCCGCGATTGAGGGAGCCTGTGGGCCGTGATCCACGCCTGCGACCAAAGCGGCTTCGAACAGGCGCGCTTGCGCGTCGCTGGGTAGATCGCCCCGCACCATAAGCCAGATCATCTGCGGGAAAGATACGTTTCCGATCAGGTCCTCTATGGCGTTTCCACGAAAAGAGATCTGTCCGGGTTTCATGTCGATGATGGAGGTACGCCACCATTGGCGAACGGCGCGCTCATCGTCTTTCATCTGCGCGGTCATTGCGTCTGCACCTCTTTCACCGGCTGGGTTTTGCTTTGCGCAGCAAGGCGAATGGGTGCATTGCGCGCGCCATAACCGGCATAGCCCATACGGCGTTCAACAATTTCGAAGAAGAAGCCGTTAAAGATGGGGCGGCTGTATATCTGAAAATACTCAGCACCCGCCGCCCGATCGTAGAGAATGTTCCCCCTGCGCAATTGGGCGACCAAATCGTCATCCAATCCGAATGTCGCTTGCAGATCACCGTAGTAGTTCTCCGGGATGGACAGGCTGGGAAAGCCGGACTTGAGCAACTGGGCTGAAGTTTCAAAAATATCGTCCGATTGGAAGGCAATGTGCTGAACACCGGCGCCAAGGCCATCTTCAAGGAATGACGCCGCCAGAGTTTGGCGCCCAACGGCCCCGTTCAGGTTCAGGCGCACTTCGCCTTCTGGACTTTCGATAGCCTGGCTTTGCACGACGCCGGACGGATCGGCGACGTTCACAATAGGAGACTTTGCCATCTCAAAAGTCGAAATGTAGTAGAGCAGCCAGCTCTGCATCTCATCGTGACGCATCGTCTGTGCCAGATGGTCGATGCGGCGCAGACCGGCGGGCTGGGTCGCTTTGGTCTTGGCGACTGGCTCAAACTCGATGTCCCAAACCCGATGCAGATCGGATTTCTCATCGATGAAATGAACGACGTTGCCACCAACACCCCGAATGGCCGGGATATCCAGTTCCCCTGTTCCCACCGGCTGTGAGAAATTCGGCGCGCCCAACGCGGTCGCCCGCTGAACCGTCTGATCTGCATCTTTGACACGCAACCCCATGTCACAAACGGAGGGGCCGTGACCCAGGAACGCCGAATGGGCAAAACCTTCCTTTTCGGTATTCACAACGATGTTTATGGCACCCTGCCGCCACAGCTCGACGGACTTGGTGACGTGTTTTCGCTCCATTCGAAAGCACATTGCTGACAGCATCTCTGCAAGCTGCGCGCCGCTTAATTCATCAGCTGTAAATTCGACGAACTCAAAGCCTGATACATAGACGCGTTCCGGCAGGTCCGGGATACCGAAATCGGTTCCCGGTTCGGTCCGAGATACCTCATCCAGGAGGTTCACCAGCGACCTGTAGCTGTCTCGGGCCAGCGTCCTGCCTCCGGGTTGCGGCGCCGCTTCGTTGACGCGCGCAATGGACCAAGGCCCCTTGTAACCGGCGCGCGACAACACCCGCACGAAGCCCGCAAGGTTCAGCGATCCGAGCCCGGGCAAAAGCCCGAAATGCCGCTTGAGCCTGCGGATATCCATCTCAAGCCGGGGTGCATCGGACAGTTGCACATGGAACAGCCGCTCTCCGGGAATGTCCCGAAGGCGGGCTGGTTTGGACCCATCGGCAAGCGAGAAGAAGGAATTCAGGGCCAGCCCGAAATGGGGGCTGTCGATGGCTTCCACGACGCGTAACGCCTGCTCATCCGAGCGAATAAGATCCGACCATGGCAAGCCCATATAGGCCAGACGCATCCCTATTTCTTTAGCGATTTGGGCCGCCTCGCCAAGATCTGCGATTACCTGTTCTTCGGTTGCAGCGGCATCGACGTCGAAGGCAGACCCGATTAGCAGTAATTCCGTTCCCAACTCGGTCATCAGGTCGAGTTTGCGTTTCAGCCGATCAAAGGCGCGCTCCCGTCCACCGCCGGACTGGCCTTCAAGGTTATGGAAGGGTTGCAGCAGGCAAATCTTTAGGCCGAGATCTGACGCAATGTTCCGGATCTGAGATGGCGACCCGTCAAAAGCAGTCAAATCCGGCTCGTGTAATTCGACACCCCCGAATCCCGCGTCAGCGATAGTACTCAGCTTTTCAGCCAGATCACCGGGGATCGACGTTGTCGAAACCGAGAGGCACATTATCCCTGATATCCAAACATACGCGGCAACCACAGGACCAGATCCGGCATCAGCATCATGATCACCAAGGCGAAGATGAGAACCGCCAGGAAGGCCCAGATTTCCGAGATGATTTCACGCAGCGGAATGTCCGTCACGGCGTTGATCACAAAGAGTAGAATGCCATAGGGAGGCGTGATCAGACCGATCATCGAGTTCACGACGACCAGCACTCCGAAATGCACCAGATCAATTCCAAGCGCTTCGCAGGTTGGAATGAACAGGGGCACGATCACAAGAATGATCGTTGTCGCGTCCAACACGCAACCCAGCGCGAGGATCAGCAGGTTAACCAGGATCAGGAAAACAATCGGACTAACATCTGAACCCTCCAGCAGTACCGAGATCGACTGTGGAATCTGTTCCTGAATGACGATGAAGTTCAGAATGAACGCGCCGCCAATGACCACCCCGACGGCGGCGGAAGAGCGCGCGCTGTCGACGAACACTTGATACAGGCCACGGAAAGTCAAGGCACGATAGAACAGGGCGGCGAGAAGCAGCGCATAGAAAGCAGCCACTGCTGCAGCCTCGGTCGGAGTGGTGACGCCGCCGTAGATTCCGTACAGCAGGATTGCAGGCATCAGCAGCGCCGGAAACGCGTTGGCGGTTTTTGCGGGCAACTCGCGCAGCGGAACAGGTTCTTCCAAAGCAAAGTTCCGCTTTCCGGCCAGATAGTAGTTCATCGCCATCAGAACGACGCCCATGATCAGACCCGGCAGAATACCGGCCAGGAACAGCGACCCAATAGAGGCCTTGGAAACGAGCGCGTACAAAACCATCGGGATCGAGGGTGGAATAATAGGGCCGATCGTTGCCGACGCCGCCGTGATTGCAGCTGCGTAGCCTCGGCTGTAGCGGCCATCTTTGGTCATCATTTCAATGATTATCTTGCCGATCCCCGCGGCATCCGCGACAGCCGAGCCGGACATACCGGAAAAGATCAGAGACGCTACCACGTTTACGTGCCCGAGGCCGCCCTTGAAACGACCGACAGCGGCTACGCAGAAGTTCAGCAGACGGTCCGTGATCGACCCAGCATTCATGATATTCGCGGCGACGATGAACAAAGGCACGGCAAGCAGGATCGTGCTTTTGTAGAAGCCTTGCAGGATTTTCTCGCCCGCGAGGGCGACGTCCAATCCGGCCGTGCCCAGATACACCAATGAGGCCAAAAGGATGGAATAGCCGATAGGTGTCCCGATGCCTGCCAGAAGAAAGAGAGCGAGCAGGCAGGAAAGAAGTTCAAAACTCATTTCTTAACTTCCTCGCCCTCTTCGACGTCGACACGCGGATGGTCGTCAACGACGTTGTACCCAACGACCAGTTCCAACTCTGTCTTTGGTGGGCCATTGCGCATGACGTCGAAGAATAGCCACGCGTACCGCGCTGCGACGACCAGCATGAATACCGCGTAAATCGAGAATACTGTGCGCAGCGGTATCTTCTCGCCGGAGAACGGATTGCGGACAGTCGATGTCTTGCGGATTTTCATCCAGTCGATGTAGTCCCACGTCGGAAGGAAGCTGTAGAGCATACCGACCACGATCGCTGCGGCCGCCAGCATCGCAAAGACCTGCCGCACGCGCATCGGTACGGAAAGGTAGATAATGTCGAACTTCACGTGATCCCGTTCTCGCACTATGAAAGCGCAACTGAAGAAGATCACCCAGACCCACAGAATGCCGATGAGTTCAAGCGTCCATCCGGCGGGGGTAAAGAAGTAGCGCAAGAGTATTTGCAATAGGAAGATCAGGAAGATTGCCGCCAGCATCCCGCCGGCAATCGCTTCGGTCAGTCGGGAGAACCCCTTCATAAAGGCTTTCATTATGGTTCTCCCTCCCTTCTTCAGACGACTTTAGTTGCCCAGAGCGTTGATCTGCTCAAGCACACCGTCCGGCCATGATCCGGCGAATTCACTTTCCAGGTACATAGACTGTACCTGATCGCGGAACGCAGCGAGATCGGGTTCGTAAATCTCCATGCCCTGCTCTTTCAGGAAGCTGACAAGATCCTCTTCTTTCTGAAGCTGTTTCTGGCGGCCTGATTCAGCTGCTGCGTCCGCAGCTTCCTGAACCTTGGCTTGCTGTTCCGGAGTAAGCCCGTCCCAAACCTCTTTGCCGATGGCGATATAGTTCAAGTCGACCAGATGCGATGTCAGGACGATCTGATTGGTCACTTCATAGAACTTGGCGTCGACGACGGTCGGTAACGGATTATCCTGCCCGTCAACGGCACCGGTCGACAGCGCGGTATAGACTTCGGAGAAGGCCATCGGTGTCGGCGCGGCACCCAGCGCTTTGCCAAGGAACTGCCATGCGTCGGTGCCCGGCATCCGCAGATTCACGCCTTCCAAGTCTGCTGGCGTCGTGACTGTCAGCTCATCCTTGGGTTGGCGCAGGTTAACCTGACGACGGCCCAGATACATGACCGACAGCAGTTTGACGCCCAGCTCTTCTTCAGCTTTTTGCTTGAAGGCATCCATCAAGGGATCGTTGAAGACAGCCACCTGATGCGCGGCGTCCTGGTGGACATAGCCTGCGGTAAAGATCGAAAACTCGGGGAAGAACTGGGCCAGTTCCTGCGCCGAGGTGATCGACATTTCCAGGTTACCCCGGCTGATGGCGTCCAACTCGGTGCCTTGGGCGAAGATGGTTCCATTATAGCTGGGCTCGTAGCTTGCGAAATCAGCGACCATGGGCGCGAAAACCTCGGCCATAGCGACCGAGCGCTGATCGGTCTCCGATCCTGATGTTGCGAGGCGAAGTTGCACTTTGTCTTCCGCCAGCACACCACTTGTTGCGCTAAACAGAACACCGGTTGCGACCAGGGCCGATACAGCAGCCCGGCGGGTAAGTTTGGTAATCACTTTGCTCCTCCCTGAGACATCATGATGCTTCTTTTTTGCGATTCAGAGTTTTGACCTATTTTGGACATTTTGCAAGATGTTTTGCAAAATATCTGATATTTTAGACTGCCGTCATACCTGCCATTGGTGTTTTTTGTAAGTTTTTGATCTTGACCGTATCACCTGTTCTGCAGGAATTCTGAATAGCTTCAATGACTTGAAGTGTTCTGAAGCCTTCCCAGCCGGACACAATCGGATCTGCTTCGTGCCGAGCAACGTCAACAAAGTGCCCGAGTTGATTGACCAGTGGGTCAGAGGAACCCTTCTTCAGCGCGGTTGACGAAATTGGAATCCACCAATCCCTTTCCTCACCCTGGTAGGTCCATAATCTTAGATCAGGGACAGACAACGACCCATGAGAGCCACCGATCATGTAGCTACTCTCAGTGGTCGACGGATAGATTGGATATTCCTGAGACGTCATCTCCCAGCTCCACGGAGCAACAATGCTGTCGGATACGCTAATGGTCCCAATCGCTCCGCTTTCAAACGTCAATAGCGCTCCGGCGACATCTTCGTTGTCATAGCCGCGTTGCGAGGTAGCCGACTGCGCCTGTACGGTCACGACCTCTCCGGCCAGGTACCGCAGAAGATCGACATCATGGACAAGATTGACCGAGATAGGCCCCGCACCGGGTTTCTTACGCCAGGGTGCGGCGTCAAAATACTCATCGGGCTTGTAAAACCAGCAATTCGCATGGACAGCGCGCACATCTCCAATCTTCCCGTCGACAATGGCTTCCTTCGCTGACTTGATCAGAGGATTGTGCCGACGATGATGTCCGACCATCAGTGGCACATTGGCCTTTTCCGCTTCTTGGACAAGCTCCAGTGCAGCGGAGGCTTCCACGGCGATCGGTTTTTCGACGAGTACGGGACAACCATGCCGAACACATGTGAGCCCTTGTTCGACATGAAGCGTCGTGGGCGTCGCGAGCACAGCTCCGTCCGGCGTCTGATTTGCAAACATATTCTCGAGGGTCTCGTAACACGCAACGCCATGCTCCGCAGCGTAGGTGCGCCCTTCGTCACTGGGATCAACAACCGCAACAAGATCGACATGACGCAACGCGCGGATCGCGTCTGCGTGGCGGCGTCCAACAAGGCCAATGCCGACAATGGCAATGCGAAAGTTCATTGACACTTTGCTTCCTTCCAGAGGGTTCGGAAACTCCGAAACCAATGTTTATGACTGAGCTGCTTTGCCCAACTTGAATTCGACCGTATTGGGGTTTTTGCGATTCCACAATAATGTATGATATTTTTATTTCTACCATACATCAGATTGGATTGCTGATAACTCTATAAAGTGGTATTTGAAGGAGGAATCTAAAAATATCGGGTGAAACGCATGGCGAAACAGCCGTCTACGATAGGTGCAAGCACCTATCAGCGCATCAAGCGGGATATCATCTTCGGAGAGTTGCAACCCGGCTCCAAACTGAAGCTGGACGCATTGAAAGAGCGCTACTCAGCAAGCCTTTCAACACTTCGTGAAACCCTGAACAGGCTTGCCAGCGACGGTTTTGTCGAAGCTCCCGAACAAAGAGGCTTCCTGGTTACGCCGGTCTCTCGCGAAGACCTGACCGAGATATCAGAGTTGCGTGTCCTGCTGGAATGCCACGCGTTGGAGTTGTCCATTGCGAATGGCGACACGGACTGGGAAGGCAACCTCGTTGCCGCGCACCACAAACTGCACCTGATGGAACAGCAGCTTCTCAAGGGCGACGAGTCCGAGAAAGAAACCTGGAAACGATATGATTGGGAGTTTCATCAAGCGATGATCGCGGCCTGCAACTCCAAGAACCTTCTGTCTCTGCACTCCATCATCTACGACAAATACTTGCGGTATCAGATGCTTGTGCTGACTTATCGCGGCGAAGAAGCGGTCAAGGAGCACAAGGGCATGTTCGATGCCGCGCTGGCCAGAGACGCCGACACGGCAAAGAGGCTGTTGGAAGATCACATTCGAAACGGCCTTTCACATACGCTGGAGGCTATGTAGCTCGCTGTTGTTGCCGCCTATCTCCATCACCTGAATCAGCGGCACGGGACCTGAAAGGCAAGTTTAATTACTGTGCTTACCAGACGAATTCCGTAAGTTTATGATTCGACATCCGAACCCGCTACATCAGGCAGCCGTTTAAACAGGGATGAGAACGCTAAGCTTCCGCAACCAAGGGTTGCTTTGCACCACCACAACAAACCGCGAACATCCTTGAAACGGTTTTATGTGAAGCGATCTCTGGTTGAGAGGTGGCCCTTCAGTGGAACGAGTGCATAAGGCAGCCTCGCGGGACAAAGCAGGCTTTGAAAGTGATTGTATGAATGGCTGGTTCGCGTATTTCATAGCCGACAGCTCTATCCGCTTGACCCTGCAAAAGCTGCCGACCCTGTACGTGGACAAGCGGCCTTGCAGGAATTGCCGTCAAACTGTCTTCCTTACGAAGGTGAGCCATTGAAAGGGCTAGTACGAATTCACGATATCCCTGCGCAGCGTGGATTCGGTGAAGAAGCGGCAGGCGAGGAAGACGACGACGCTCCCGCAGGATCTCCTGGTAGCAAGCTTTCGGATCAACTCCGCAGCTACTATTCAAAACACCTCGATCCGGCGAAAGGACCTGATGCAAATGATTTAGGCGCGCTTCAAGCCATTGAAGCGGCGCAAGACGCGTTTGATCAAAAGCTAACCGAAAGCTTCGCAGCTGCATTTAGTGAAGTTGAAGAAATGAGTTACCCAAGCGTAACAGACCCGAAACCAAAGGTTTCTACAAGATTAAAGGCAATCGACGGGTTAAATCACTCTTCGGCTGTAACATTTGTCGTTGATGTGGCCCCTACGGAAAGCGAAGATATGGTGCCGCTGCTGCAGCTTCCAGAAAACAACAATGGGCTCGGATACCAAAACCTAATTTCGATGATTTTCAGGTTGATGAGCTTTCGCGACTCTTGGATGCGCGTCGGCGAGGCTGCCAATGCTAACGATGACGTTCAATACGAACCACTACATCTGGTGCTGGTTGAAGAACCGCAACCCTATTAGACAACACCGTGTCCTCGCCTGAGCCTGCGGGCCGCACCACTACTGTCGAATAGCATTGCCTCGCCCCCATCCGCGTTCGCCAAGTGGCAGATCAGCAGGAACAGGTGCCTTCGGCGTCTGATCCGCAAATCAGACCTGATTTTCCCAAAAGGGAAGTCGGGATCATTGAAATCGGTTTAGGTGCTGGATGAAGAAAGTGAGGCGAAAATGGCAAGGTTCTGTCGCTGGTGGCAGAACTATGTGTCGCCTGACAAGGAAATGTGGAACGTCACTGATATTTGACTCAATTGACATTCAAAACCTCAACAAATCGGTAAATTCCGTCATTCATTTCTGACCCAATCGTCAAGCATTTCTGACCCAACACAAAAACCGCCCTCTAATCGTGGCCACGGCCCTTGTCTAAGAACAGCCCAACTCCGCCACTTTGAACTTATGTTGCCCACGCACGCGGCATTAGATTTGCTGCCAGATGCGCTTTTGGTGAACATCGTGACCAAATGGTGGGCACCTATGCTTGCCTTAGACCAACCAAATCGGAGTAAGAACGCTCACCGCGAGTGATTTGACGTTTGAGGGTGTTCGTTGCTGCTTTTACTTTACCCTCGTCCAATAGCGATGTGATCGCTTGATGTTCCTTGAAAGATTTCTTCGTTCGATTGGAACGTTTGGACAGGTGTGTCCGCATAGTTTGGACGATATCACTGACTTTTTGATATCCATCCCGCAGGTAACTGTTTCCGCAGGACCTGAAAAACGCGTCGTGAAACTCGGCGTCAAGTTCCAAGTACTGTTCGAATTCATCCGCTTCCTGCGCTTCCGACATCTTCGAAACAATTGTAGACAGCTCATTGATCAGAACCGAAGGGTTCTTTTCAAGCGCCTGATCCAAAGCTGCAG
Source organism: Ruegeria sp. HKCCD6119 (assembly GCF_013110585.1). NCBI lineage: Bacteria > Pseudomonadati > Pseudomonadota > Alphaproteobacteria > Rhodobacterales > Roseobacteraceae > Ruegeria > Ruegeria sp. HKCCD6119. Next base: position 263,010 of record NZ_WVQV01000002.1, read on the forward strand.
ATTCTAGGATTAGCCGATACTGGCAAAGCTGCACCACGTCCTCTTGAGAAAGAGAGAATACAAAGGCTCCTCGATGAGGAAAGATCTGAACGAGGCCCTGAAGATTCAAAGCTGATAGAGCTTCGCGAATCGGAGTTTTGCTGATGCCCATGGCATTTGACAACTTCACTTCCGGCAACGATTCACCCAATTGAAACGTGCCATTGATTATGCCTTTTCGGATATGCTCTTCAGCAGTTTTACTCAACGAATCCGGGCGCTTAATCGGCAAAATCTCGGTCATTTTCACTTCGTCCTATTTCGTCTCTCTAACACAATAGCACATGTAAGCTTGATTTCTATATTATATCTGATATCTCAGATAATAGATCGAAAATAACTAAATCCGTGGGAGGATACCTTGTTCAAGAAATCAACATTGGCGCTTGGCGTCGTCATGTCAGCCGGGCTTACTTTTGCAGCATCCGCTGAAACAGTCATTAAGGTTGGGCATGGCGCAGCAGAAGCGTTTCATATGCATCGCGCGCTACTGAAATTTGAAGAACTGGTCGAAGCTGGCTCGAATGGTGAGATCGACGTACAGATATTCCCTTCGTCGCAGATGGGCCCTGATCGCGAAATGATCGAAGGTGTTCAAACCGGCGTTCTGGAAATGGCCATTCCTCCTTCCTCTTTCTTCGCGGGCTGGGATCCGGCTTTTGCAGTAATTGAACTGCCCTACATGTATTCCTCCAAGGACATCGCCTTTGATGTTCTTGATGGTGATGCTGGTGATGGGATGCTTGCACGGGTCGAAAACCAGGGATTGGTCGGTCTTGGCTGGCTTGAATTGGGTGTACGCAATGTGACCAACAATGTCCGTCCGGTTGCAACCCCTGCGGATCTCGAGGGTGTCAAGCTGCGTACCATGAAGGTTCCGGCGCATGTGGCGACATTCGAAACGCTCGGGGCCAACCCGACGCCAATGAACTTTGGTGAGGTCTATTCTGCTCTCCAGCAAGGCGTGATCGACGGCCAGGAAAACCCACTGGCGATCATTACCTCACAGCGTTTCTACGAGGTTCAGAAATACCTTTCGACCACGGGCCATGTCTTTGCGGTCTATATGCCCGTCATCTCCAAACCGTTCTTTGACTCGCTGTCCGCAGAGCATCAGAAACTGGTCCGGGACTCGATGGCCGCCGCACGTGAATATCAGGCTGAACTGGTCGCGAGCGAAGATGCGGAACAACTGGAACAGATTCGTGCTGCTGGTGTCGAGGTTCTGGAACTGACTGCAGAGCAGCGACAGGCCTTTGCCGACAAAACCGAAAGCGTCCGTCTGCAGTATCGCGACGAGGTTGGCGCTGAAGCCTATGACGACTGGGTAGCAGCGGTTTCCGCAGCGAGCGAAAGCTGACCCTCGGACTACTCAGCCAATACGGGCACCCGCGCCATGAAAGTTCGGGTGCCCCTTTCGTTCAAGGGGAGGTGAACGGTGTCGGTTATCAAATGGATCGATATGAATGCCGAAAAGGTCTTAGCCAGTGCACTTTTGGCCGCGATTGTCTTGTTGATCTTTGGAAATGTGTTCATGCGCTACATTCTGAATGCCTCTCTTTCATGGGGCGAAGAGCTAACGCTTTGGCTGTTTGTATGGTTTGTCTGGCTTGGCGTCAGCTATGCATTCCACACAGGAGATCATGTGCGTATCACGGTCCTGCGTGATGCCCTAAGCGAGCGGGCAAGGCTTTACGCGGATGTTGTGATCGCGCTTCTTGTCCTTGGATTTCTGGTCGTTCTGACAATTGAATGCATCAAGCTTATCCGACAGCCCTTTGTGGCCAGCCAGACGTCGGTCGTTTTGGGGCTACCGATCCCAATCCTTTATGCTTCGGCACCGATTGGCGCGGGCCTGTCCGCGATCCGCGTCACTCAACATCTGATCCGAACCCTGCGTCTGATCGCAGGAACCAAAGCGTGAGGAACCCTGCATGCTTGCAACAACGCTTTTCTTGACGCTCTTTGCCCTGTTGCTCTTCAGCGTGCCAATTGGCATCTGTTTGGGCCTAGCCACTATGATCGTGATGGCCTTTGTGGATGGCACGCCACCCATGGTTCTTCTGGCACGGTCAGTGGTAACAGGCGCGGACTCGTTTCCTCTAATTGCCGTCCCTCTGTTCATTTTGGCAGGCGACCTGATGCAGCACGGCGGAATGTCTCGTAGACTGGTTGGGTTCGCCAATGCACTGATCGGGCATATCCGGGGTGGGCTGGCTTATGTGAACGTACTTGCCTGCGTGTTCTTTGCCGCCATATCCGGTTCGTCTCCTGCGACCGTAGCCGCCATCGGGTCGAACATGATCCCCGAGATGGAAAAGGTCGGCTATACGCGCAAATTCAGCGGCGCATTGACGGCATCCTCAGGAATGATCGGCGTTATGATACCGCCAAGTATTCCATTCATCATCTATGGAGTTACTGCCGAGGTTTCGATCGGCAAACTGTTTCTTGCAGGTGTTGTTCCTGGCATCCTTTTTGCCCTCATGTTCATGTTGGTGGCTCGGGTTCTGTTGAGAAAGGACGAGGTTGTTCAGCAATCGACGACTACGTTCTCAGGTCCGGGTGTCTGGCAGAGTTTCCGCTCTTCTATCTGGGCGCTACTGGTGCCGGTAATTATCCTTGGGGGCATCTACAGCGGTATCTTCACCCCAACCGAAGCCGGTGCCGTGGCCGTAGTCTATGCCGCTTTCATCGGCATATTCGTCTATGGCGACATCACCCTCAAGGATCTGCCAGAGGTTTTGGCGGGCAGTGCAAAGACCAGCGGGACCATTCTGATATTGGTGATCATGGCGACCGCCTTTGGCAGGTTGATCACGCTCGCAAGAATCCCAACAGAGCTCGCAACAACGATCACCAGCCTGTCCGACAATCCGATCATCATTCTGTTGTTGATCAATCTGCTTTTGCTGGTGATCGGCATGTTCATGGAGACGATTTCTTCGATCATCATCATGACGCCCATCCTGCTGCCTGTTGCAACCGCACTGGGTGTCGATCCGATCGTTTTTGGTGTCATCTTGACGGTCAACCTGGCCATTGGGTTCTGCACACCGCCATTGGGTGTGAACCTGTTCGTGGCCAGTAGCATTTCGAAGGTTTCCATCGAAAGCCTCAGCCGGGCGATCCTGCCATTCTTTGTCGGCATGCTGATCTTGTTGATGTTCATCACTTATGTGCCCGCAATTTCCTTGGCCTTGCCATCCCTTTGGTGACCGGCTGAAGCCCTTCTAACGTTAGACAACAACACCAGAGGACCCGGATGGATCTGGACCTTTCTCACCCGTCGATAGAAGACCTTCGGCGAACCGCACAGAAGCGCATTCCGAAGTTTGCTTTCGAATACCTCGACAGCGCGACCGGCCGGGAGCTGGGACTGAAGGTCAACCGTGACGCACTTGACGCCATCGGATTCATGCCGCGTGTACTATGCGGCCGAACAAAGGCCGACCTACAGACTACATTGATGGGTAGAACTTACGATCTGCCATTCGGGATAGCACCGGTAGGTATGTCCGGCCTGATGTGGGCAGGAGCAGAGCGGATGCTTGCAAAGGCTGCGGTTGCCCACAATATTCCGTTTTCGTTGTCCAGCGTGGCGGTTGCTTCACCGGAAGATGTGGCACCTTACATTGGAAAAAACGGATGGTTTCAGCATTACCCGGTGAACTCCGGCGATCTGCGCCGCGCGATGCTGCCGAGGATTAAGGCAGCGGGATTTCATACGCTGATTATCACGGTGGACGTTCCAGAAGAGAGCCGGCGCGAACGACAGCGCCGCGCCAATCTGACGGTGCCTCCAAAAGCTGACCTGCGCACGCTGAAAGAAATGGCGTCACGACCCTCCTGGTGCCTTGCGCATCTGCGCGAGGGCATCATGCCACGTATGCGGTTCTTTGACGATTACGTCCCGACACGCGGGCGAGAAAGCTTTACCCATGCAGGCGCTCTGATCCGTGGGATTCCAGATTGGGACTACCTGCGCGAACTGCGACAGGAATGGGAGGGTCACCTGATCGTCAAGGGTGTCCTGCGGCCGGAGGACGCGCAAGAAATGGTGGCCGAGGGCGTGGATTGCATCTGGGTCTCAAACCACTCCGGGCGTCAATTCGAAGCCGGACCCGCGGTCATTGACCAACTCCCAAACATCCGCGAGGCGGTCGGAACAGATGTGCCACTGATCTATGACTCTGGCGTTGCCTGGGGATTGGACATCATGCGTGCCTTGGCGAAAGGTGCAGATTTCGTCATGGTCGGACGCGCCTTTCAATATGCCGTTGCAGCGTTCGGAGCACGAGGGATCGACCATCTCGTTCACATCCTGAAAGCTGACATAGAGGCCAACATGAGCCAGCTTGGCAGCGAAAACCTCGGCAGTCTGGCAGAGCACCTTCTGAGAACCAGCTGATCGGCAATTCCGACGTGCGGCGTATCAGACAGGCGTGTTGTCATCCCCGTCAATCAGTCCCTCCACGATCAGATCCGCAGTTGAGCGTGAACATGCCATTGGCAGATCATATACCGTGGCGAGACGGGTCAGAGCCTTAACGTCGACGTCGTGTGGCATGGGCGACAGAGGGTCGACAAAGAAAACCAGTGCATCCAGTTTCTCTTCGCAGATCATGGCGCCGATCTGTTGGTCGCCTCCGAGTGGTCCGCTTTTCAAGCAGGTAACATCCAGTTCTGGATAGGCTTGCTTAATGCGACTGCCGGTGGTCCCTGTCGAAAAGATTTGTACTCTGGACAGGCGGGCCAATTGCAGACTCACCCATTCAACGATTTCGTCCTTTCGCGCATCATGGGCCACCAGCGCGAAACGGGGCGCATCACCTGATGAATTGTTCAACGTAATCTTCTCCAAGACCGACTTCCGCGAAGTGTTTTCGGCACAGATCAATCTTGGTAAAGACATCTTCGTAGCCAGTGACCTTGCCCCACGGATCAACATAGCACATCACGCCATTGACCTGGAAATAGGTGACCATCTCTTCGACATCGTCGGGAACGACCAAAGTATGAGTCTCACCCGGCGGCTCAAAGACATATCCCCCTTCTTCCGCAACCCAATCATGTTCCAGATAATGCCAGCGCCCTTTCAGGACAAAACCGTGGACTGGCTGTGGATGGCGGTGCCGCGAAAGAACACCAGCTTTGCGTACTTTGAGGAGGTTCATCCAATAACCTTGCGAGCGGTTCAGGCAGAGCGGTCGGAACCAGACGTTCTCTGCCTGCGGAACCCATAGTCTGTCGTCCGCACTCACGGCATTCGGGATCACGATTTCGTCTTGCGCATCCTTGGGGAATGGCAATTGATATGGCATTCGGGCGGTGTCATCGTCATTCATAGATTTTCCTCACATAGCGAGATAGCCGCCATCGACCGGATAGATCGATCCGGTCACAAAACTGGCGTTTTCACTCAAAAGCCATTGCACAAGCGCGCCGATCTCTTCGGGTTTTCCCCAGCGTTTCATCGGCGTACGCGCCATGATCCCCGCCGTTCGTTCAGGGTCTTCCCGAAGGCCTTTGGTCATCTCTGTCTCGATCCAGCCCGGCGCGATGGCATTGACCCGGATACCGTCTTCGGCCCAGCGACCTGCCAGTGCCTTGGTCAACTGTGCCACGCCGCCCTTGGAAGCGGAATAGGCCGGCACCAAAGGTCCACCAAAAGTGCTGAGCATAGAGGCGGTGTTGACGATGGCCCCACTCGCTTCAGCCAACAATGGATGCGCGGCAAGACAGCAGCGCATGGTGCCTGTCAGATTCACATCGAGCACCTTGGCGAAGACGTCGATGTCATATTCTTCGCCACGCAAAAGAATACCTGCGCAGTTCACCAAGGCATCGAGACCCGTGAGTTCGCCGAATACATCATTGATGGACGTCTGGTCGGTGACATCCAAGAGCTGCACCTTTAACCCGTCCCGAGGCTCGAATGCATCCAGTTCGGATTGGGAGGCGGATGCGGCAATGACGGACCAACCTGCGTCTGCCAGAGACCGTGCAACACCCGCACCGATTCCTCGCGTACCGCCCGTAACAAGGGCCTGTTTCATCCAAGTTCCTCCAATACACTGGTGAAGGCGCGCGCGCGCCTGCCGATATCATCCAATGTATAGCTCGGTTTGAACAGCGCGGATCCCAGCCCATATCCATTTGCACCCGCGGCATGATACGACGCCATCGTATCCGGCGTTATGCCCCCTACCGCAGCGATGATTGCGTCTGCAGGCAATACGGCGCGCATGGCAGCGATGGCAGCTGGTGGCACCATTTCCGCCGGAAAGAATTTGAGGACCGATGCCCCGATATCCAATGCCGTAAAGGCCTCGGAGGGGGTCATGACACCTGGACACCAATACAGATCCCGTGCGACAGCCGCGCGCCCAACGTCCGGGTTCATATTGGGCGACACGATGATACGCCCGCCTGCATCAGCAACCGCCGCGACCTGATCCACAGTCAATACTGTGCCAGCGCCGACGATGGTCTGAGCGCCATGCTTCACGGCGATCTGCCCTATCGATTCCAGCGGGTCCGGTGAGTTGAGCGGCACTTCGATTATCCGAAACCCGGCATCGAAGAGCACATCAGACACCGGGCGCGCATTTTCTGGTGCCAGCCCCCGCAAAATCGCAATCAGCGGGTTCTCGGCAAGAGCTGCGGTGAGGTCAATCATCCGACCAACCCCGCAGCACGAGCAATCAGAAAATGCCCTTTCGCAACGATATCATCCGGAGCGCGACGGCTGTCGAAACCAGCAGTTCGAAGCGCTATTTCGTATCGGTCGGACAAGTCGCTGCGTCCAACAACAGTGATCGTGCCGACGTCTTTTACTTCGTCGGTCGCAGCGGCAACCTCGGTCCCGATCAACAAGCCCGACAAGTAGTCGGCCGTAGCAACCTTCGGGATTTTGCCCATGAGAGGAAGTGTCCGAACATGAAACAGGCTGTGCAGCAAGTTCGCCTCACCACTGAGGCCCGCCTTGACGCCCATCACGAACGCGTCTTCGCTGAAGGCGTCCTCCTTCATCAAGGTGCCAAGGATCGTGTGTTCTTTCAGTGCCGAAAAGATTTCACCTGTCATGTAGGTCGAGAAATCCACGATCTTCCCATCCGCAACCTGAACCCATTTGCTGTGCGTTCCCGGCATCACGAACATACCTTCGCTCAAGCCTAGCGAAGATGCCCCGATGATCTGGGTCTCCTCGCCGCGCATTACGTCGGGTCCTCCGGCATGTTCTGTCGAAGCACCAGTCACAAAATGAATACGCGCTCCGTTGGCCGCTTCGTGGGGGACCAACGCCCGCGCCAGACCGCCAGCACCCAGCGGCATTTCGGCATATTGAGTTTCGACCCAGCCATTGCGGCTGGTGATCATGCCGGATGCCAGGATCGGCAGGTTGGTGTTGGAGACCCAAGGGCCGATGAGACGATCAAGGACCGCGTCAAAGGTTTGCCCCGCAACCTGCATGATGCCTTCAGGCGACGAGACCCCATCGATCACCTCGCCCTCCGCACCGATTAGAAATGCACGGAACGATGACGTGCCCCAATCTACGCCGATCAGCGCTGGCTCAGATGCGACCGAATTCATTCAGCAGATCCTCAACGGTTTTGCCTTGGGCCACCCATTTACGGGTTTCCTCTTCACGGTCAGCCTGCTCTTGGGCAAGGCGCACGGTTTCATCGGCAATTTCCTGTGGAACCACGACGACGCCCATAAGATCAGCTACGATGAAATCTCCGGGGTTTACCACGACGCCCCCACAGGCGATTGGCACATTGATCGAAAGTTCTTCTTTACGTTCCGAGAACATCGTGTGCGTTCCGCGCGGCGTGATCGCGCGCGTCCAGATTGGCCAGTTGATGTCTTCCAACTCATCTGTGTCACGCCCAGTGCCATCTACGATCATACCGCGAATGCCACGGTTCTTGGCCAGGCCACCCATTAAACCGCCGCAGACTGACGTTTGACGATCACCACCCGCGTCCACAACGATCACGTCTCCGGGTTGTCCCATTTCAAGCGCTCGCAATGGGTCGACCAGGTCGCCTTTTGAAAGCTGAACCGTCACGGCCTGGCCTGTCACCTTGGCGCGGAAGGCGGGTTTGATGGCGCTGTCCATCACCCCTGTTCGGTACTGCACATCCGCAAAAATGGCAGCAGCAGAGTACGCCTCCAACACCTTGTCGAATTTTTTGAGAAGTTCCGGGTTTCTTTCAAAATCATTGAAAACCCTGAGGTCCGTGCTGACGTCTGGCATACTTGTCTCCTGTTATGCGGTAGATACGGCCAATGCGTCGGCATTGACGGTATAGTCGGGGTTTTGTCCTGTCAGGACCTTGGCCACCTGAGTGGCCGCGGTGACCCGCGCTGCGTGTATGGATTCCTCGGAATAGTAGGCCGCATGTGGCGTTACGAGGACGTTGGGCAGTGTGAACAAAGGGTTGTCATCAGGCGTCCAGTTGGCGCGCTTTGCCGGCTCTTCTTCGGGGTCGTCGAGCCCTGCAGCGGCCAGATGACCTTCGGTCAGCGCCCGGAACAGGGCTTTGTTGTCGACCGTTGGTCCGCGTCCAGTGTTCACGAGTATCGCACCGGGTTTCATGACCGAGAATTCGGCATCCGACAGAAAGTGATGCGTGTTCGGCGTCATCGGCGCCTGCATCAGGATATAGTCGGACCTTGCCAGCAATTCAGGCTTGCTCACCAGCTCGACCCCAAGCTTCGCGGCGACTTCTCTCGGCAAATACGGGTCGTAGGCGATGACCCTAACTCCGAAAGATTGCGCCCGCGCTACGATGGCTTGCCCTATTTTACCCAGCGAAACGACACCCATGGTCCGCCCGCGCAACCGGTAGACCGGCTGCCCGCTTTGCCATTGCCAGACCCCTGCGTGAGTGGCTCGATCATAGTCGGGCAACTTGCGCGCCAGGGTCAGCCAAAGGGCAATCGCGTGATCGGCGACTTCCTCGGTGCAATAGTTTTGCACATTGGTGACGAGAATGCCCTTTTCCGTCGCCGTGCCGACATCCACGATATCTACACCTACGCCATAGCGCGCGATGACCTCGCAGTTTCGCATCCGCGTGATCGTTTCTTTCCCGATCCGGGCATATTGGTTCATCATCGCTGCGCAATGCGGCGCGACATCGAACAGGTCTTCCTGACGCTTGGCCTGAAGCGCAATCACCTCGGCTCCCGCGGCTTCCAGGATTTCCGTCTCAACGGCAACATCACCAAAGTCGTAATCGGTTATCACGACCTTGGGTTTGTCCGTCCTGGGGGGAAAGGCGGGGCGATCAGTCATAAGCACCCGCCGAATAGGTCAACTCGTACGAGTGGCTGTAGAGCTCGAAGATGTTGCCAAACGGGTCTTCCATATAGACCATGCGATAGGGCTTTTCACCTGGGTAATACTTGCGCACTTGGCTCATGCGTTGGCGCCCGCCCAGGTCTTCGATAACCTTGATGCGGCCTTCCAGATCCTCGTCCTGTACGCAGAAATGAAACAAGCCACGCCGCCAATATTCAAACGGGCGTTCTTCTTCGACGGTCTTCGGGAACTCAAACAATTCGATGCCAACACCGTCACCCATCGACAAGTGCGCAATACGGAAGCTTCCCCAACCTTCCCCAAACACATCGTCGCACATCTGACCGATGGCGCTTTCGTCATGTAGGATTTCAGTTGGCTCCATCAGCACGTAAAGGCCAAATGCCTTGGAATAGAACTTCACGGCTTTTTCCAGGTCGGGAACTGTGATGCCGATGTGAGAGAAAGTGAGAGCGGCCATGTAGGGCTCCTCCAGTTAGAAGTTAAAGAATGTTGCGAACGATGCCGCCTTCGATCCGGTGCGCAGAACCATTGGAGGCCGTGCTTGCTGAGATCGTGACGATCATGCGGGCGACTTCGTCTGGTTGGACAAAGCGTTGTATGAGCGATGTGGGCTCATCTGATTTGAAGTAATTGTCGACGATCGTGTCGAGCGGCTCACCCTTTTGATCGGCGAGGCCGTCAAAATAGGCCTCGACACCTTCGGTCCAGGTTGGACCAGGCAGGATCGAGTTAACCCGGACTTTTGTCCCCTTTGTCAATTCTGCCATGCCACGTGTCAGACCTAACATGGCAGTTTTAGTGACAGAATAATGCACCATCTGAGGTAGTGGTTTCACTGCCGCTTCGCTGGCCATGTTGATGATGGATCCCTTATCCCGGCCGAGCATGTCAGGCAGGAAAATCCGGCTCATCCGAACGGCGGACAGGACATTGATGTTGAAGTAATGCATCCAGTCGTCATCCGTGAGATCTTCGAACGGTTTGACCGAAAAGATGCCAACATTATTCACAAGAACGTCCACCGCACCGCGCGCACGAGCAAACTCTGCCAGAGTTTCCGCATCAGTGGTTTTGGTTAAGTCGGCCGCAATGCCTTCGACCTTGCCCAGAGATGACAGGTCGTCGACGCAGTCGGACACTTCCGCCTCGGTCAGGCCATGCACGATGACCCGCGCGCCTTCTTCCAGGTAGACCCGGGCAGTGGCTTTGCCGATGCCGGAACCTGAGCCAGTCACCAGGACCAGTTTATTCTTGAGCCCCAGATCCATCTCAGGCCTCCTTCTTGACGTTAGATGACTGCTGCGATGAAGGGCGGCCGAACATTCGACCCATCAAGCCCGAAATTTCCGCGCGCCACATGTCTATGCCGACGGCCAACAGAATGATCAGGCCCAGCACGATATTCTGAACCGAAGATGGCGCAGCGTTTAGGTTCAAACCATTCTGGACGATAACGATTGTCATCGCCCCCATCAGCGTGGCGAGGATGTTGCCGCGTCCGCCTGCAAGGCTGGCTCCGCCGACAACAGCAGCGGCAATGGCCTGCAGTTCCAGCGTCTGGCCATAGTTGGGCGAACCAGAGTTGAGGCGCGCTGACATCAGGATCGCACCAACCGCAGTCATAAAACCCGCGATGACAAATGTCGTCGTCTGAACTTTACGTACGTTAATACCCGTCAGAACGGCAGCGGCTGGGTTACCACCCACGGCATAGATCTCACGGCCGAGTTTCGTGAAGTTCATAGTGAACGCGGCAAGGACGTAGAAGAACACGAGGTAGAAGAATGGCATCGGAACGCCGAACAGCTTGCCGTAAAAGATTGGCTCCAGAGCCGGATCCAGCGAAAAGATCGGCGATCCATTGTTGAAAGTCAGCGCAAGGCCCCTGAAGGCAATCAACGCCGCCAATGTTGTGATGAAAGATGGAATACGCCCGTAGGCTGTTATCAGCCCAATGAACAGACCAAGCAATCCGCCCATGAGGAGAATGAGTGGCAACGCCAGAACCAGTGGAATGCCAACAAATTTCAACATCTGCGCAAGGATCATGGTCAGCAAAGCCACCATAGACCCGGAGCTCAGATCGATGCCCGCAGCGAAGATCACGATAGTAGACCCGATTGCGATCAAGGCCACGATGCTTACCTGAAGGGACAGGTTTGAAAGGTTACCCGGGTTCAGGAAGCGTTCCGTCGTAAGTGCCACGATCAGTGCGACGATCACCATTGCTGCAAATGGTCCGATCAACTGGGTGTCAAAGATCCGCTTCATGCGAAAGCCTCCTTAGGCTTGGATTGAGGAGTGTCGGCGGACGCGCGCACAAGGTCGTCATGAGTAAGGTCGGATGCATCGACCGTGCGCACGATCGTTCCGTGCTGCACGACGGCAATTCGATCGCTCATCGCAAGCAACTCATCATGGTCTGAACTGATCAGAATGATCGATTTTCCCGCCCGCGTGAGCCTGTTAATCAGCTTGTAAACAGCGATTTTCGCGCCGATATCGATCCCCTGCGTCGGCTCATCAAGGATCAGAATGTCCGAGGCTGAGAACAGCCAACGCGCAATAACAATCTTCTGTTGATTGCCACCAGACAAAAAGTTGACCGTCTTTTCCTCAGCCTGGGTTGAGATTTCCAGATCGCGGATCAGGTCATGGGTAGCTTGTTCTTCCGCCTTAAGATTCAACACGCCGAACCGGCTTAGCCCGCCAAGGGACGCTGCGGTGACGTTCCCACTTGCGCGGAAATTGAAGAACAACCCGTCAAACTTTCGATTCTCTGGGACAAGAGCCAAGCCCGCACGGATCGCATCAATTTCCCGACGAAAGCGAACCGGTTTGCCATTTAGTGTTATCTGTCCGCCTGTTAGCTCGTCTGTTCCGAACAGGGCACGAGCGATCTCCGTGCGGCCACTGCCCAATACGCCACCCAAGCCAAGAACTTCACCCTGGTGTAACGAAAACGATACATTTTTCACGCCCGAATTGGTGCCCAGACCTGCCGCTTCCAGCACAACATCCTTGGTCGCGTTCTGCTCCTTAGGATAGTGCTCACCAATGTCCTGACCGACCATTGCGCTGACAATCTCAGAGACGTTGATCTTGGTCTCGCCACTCGCTCGCACAACACAGCCGTTGCGCAAGATCGTCACTTCATCAACGATCCGTTCAACCTCATCCAGCCTGTGCGACACATAGAGAATAGCGGTTCCGCGTTCACGCATATTGCGCAGTAACTGGTGCAGGCGTTCAATTTCATCTTCACCCAATGCCGCCGTTGGCTCATCCAGGATGATCATGCGGGCGTCCATCGCGACGGCTTTCGCGATCTCGACCAGTTGTTGCTCGCCTACCGATAGCGAGCCGGTGATCGTTTCGGGAGAAACATCGACATCCATTTCCGCCAAAACGCGCGCGGCTTCGTTGTGGACCTTGGCCCAGTCGATCACGCCAAAGCGGGACCGAGGCATATTGCCAAGGAAGATGTTTTCGCCAACCGACAAGGTGGGCACGATAGAGAATTCCTGAAAAACTGTTGCGACGCCCAGTTCACGTGCCGCCTGCGGGTCGCTGATCGTGACCGGCTTGCCATTGTGCAGGATTTGACCGCTATCGGGTTGCTGCACGCCGGACAGTGTCTTGATCATAGTCGACTTGCCACAGCCGTTTTCACCCAGCAGCCCATGAATGGAACCGGGCATAAGCCGGATACTGACCTTGTCATTCGCCAGTACCCCAGGATAGGCCTTGGTGATATCGACAAACTCCCAAAGTGGCGTTGCGGGTGTCATTGCGATTGCCTCGACAAAAGTGAAACTCGGTTGAGTTGCGACCCGGCAGCACGCGCACGCGCCACCGGGAAGCGGGGAGAAAGCTCAGTACTCTTTGGACGGCTGCGGGAAGAGCTTTTCTGGCTCTTGCAGCACGCTTATCGCTCCGTCTTTGTCTTCAATCGATGTGGGCGTTTCGATCCAACCGCCGGGATAGGACCCGTTGAGCGCATCAATGGTTGCGTGCATAGCCGCTTTACCCATCAAAAACGGTGAGGTGTTGACGGTTGCCGTGATGTTGCCAGCCGCAATTTCTTCAAGGCCGGACGTGTCGCCATCGTTACCCAAAAGAACGATGTCATTGCGGCCAAGTGCCTTCGCAGCAAAGGATGCCCCGATGATCATGTAGTCGTTCGCCGCGAAGATCATGTCGAGATCGGGGTTCGACTGCAGGATATCCATACCAGCAGTGTTGCCGCCTTCAACGTTCCATTTACCATCAATGGATACCACAACGTCGAAGTTATCATTGCCCTCGATACCGTCGAGGAAGCCGCCCACACGTTCGGTCGAGTGATAGCCAGGCTGCCCTTCGATAATGCCGACCTTCAGCGGTCGATCACCATAAGTTTCAATAGCCCAATCAGCGATAGCATGCGTGCCATTACGCTGAGAGTACCCGACAACGCCATGAATTGGTGTCGGGAAGTTCGGGATGTCCGAATTGATCATCAAAACTGCCATGCCCTTGTCGACGGCCTGCTTAAGCAGTGGTGCGGCAGCAAATTCATCGTGTGTACCAAAGATGATCGCATCCACATCCTGCGTCAGCACATCCTGGATCATACCCATCTGGCCGTTGATGTCCGCACCGGACTGGGGCGCAAGCATGAAGACTTCGACCCCGGCCTCAGCAGCAACCGCTTTGATACCTTCACCGATGGCGATGTAGTAGTTGAACTCGGTCGCCGGCGGCATATACGCGATCCGGAACGTATCGTTCTTGGGTTCTATTGCATCGATTGGCGCTTGTGCCCCGTCCTCAAGTGGAACCGGTGTTGGATAATTTTCCGCCAGAGCGACCGTTGCCAGCGTGGCGAACCCCGCGGCAAGCGTAGTGGTCATAAGCGTTTTCAACATAGTTTTCTCCTCCAGAATTTCGTTGGTTATCCTTTAAATGGCGCGTCGATCACGCCACGAACGCCGGGTTTCACAGCAAAGAGGCCGCCGGATTCCGGTTCTTTTGTTAAAGCTGCTTCGTCACTCATCAGCCTTGAGGTCGTGATGAACAACGTGTCGAGATCACGGCCACCAAAAGCGCAACAGGTGGGCTTCCAGACCGGCACCGCGATCACGCGATCTATCGTGCCGTCAGGTGCGACGCGAACAACGCGATGGCCTTCCCATTCTGCGTTCCAGACACCCCCTTCGGCATCAACACAGGACCCATCAGGCAAGCCAGGTTCATCATTGAAAGAAGCGTGCTGCCGACGGTTCGAAACGGTTCCACTACGGGTGTCGTAATCAAATGCGACGATTTCCCGATCCGGGGTATCCGCGAAGAACATCGTCTCACCGTCGGACGCAAAGCAAGTCGAATTGGCGCAAGACACTCCTTCGATGATCGTCTGTACACTCAAATCTGTATCGACGCAGATGACCGACGAGTCGGCCTTGCCAGAAACTTCGTTCATGCCTCCAACAATCAATCGCCCCTGGCGATCGGTTCGCCCGTCGTTCAGCCGTGTCTCCGGATTGTTCGGCTCGAATCGCGTCACGAGGGTTTCCTCGCTATTGGGCGAATCGAACAATACAACCCGATGCGCATAAGCAACGATCAGACCGCCAGACGCGCGCGGCGCGAAGCAACACACGCGCTCCGGCATCTCATGAGAGGCAGTTTCTGACGTTGCAGCATCAAATGACCAAAGCGCACAGCCTTCAATGTCGGTCCACCAGATAAGGCCATCGGTGGGATTCCAGAAAATCCCTTCCCCGTGCTGATTCTTACAATCGACGACCAACTCTGCGCGCACTTTTTGATCTCCTAAGTACATTCTGATATCTGATATACCAGCTTGCCTAATCTGGTGTATCAGATATCTTGCATCTGGCAACACCTTTTTTTGGAGATATCCTCAGATGGCGCTTGAGAGACCTAAGTCTTTGCGTGAACTCGCACTGGAACATTTGCGGAATAGTATTATCGATGGCTCCCTTAAAATGGGTCAGGTTTTGTCGGAGCGAAAAATCTCCGAAGAGCTGGGCGTATCGAAATCGCCAGTCCGCGAAGCACTCGCTCAACTACGTGACGAAGGGTTGGTCAGTATCGAGCCTCAAAAAGGCGCACGTGTTTTTTCGCTGTCAGAGCCGGAAGTGACTCAGATCTGCGATTTCAGACAGGCTATCGAAACTGCCGCCTTTGAACTTGCGTTGTTGCGGAACCCGGAAGGTCTTGCCGACGACATGCAGCGGGTCGTGAAGGACATGGAGAAGGAACGCAGGCGAGGTAACGAAAAGGGCTACCTTTCACTGGATACCACATTTCATCAGTTGATTTTTGAACATGCCGGTAACGATTATCTGACGGCCAGCTATACACGCTACATCGGTAAGATTGCCGCATTGCGAACCCATTTGGCGAAGCTGCCACAGCATACTGAGCTCTCCTTCGACGAGCATTCGAAAATCGCTATTGCCGTTCGCGAAGGTGACATGGCCAAAATCAAATCTCTTCTCACAGCGCATATTGACCGCACCAGACAAGCCTACAAAAGCGCCGCCATCGTCCTCGAAGGAGCGACCGCATCCTAGCAAAAAACGTAGCTTCGTTGTGACGGGGGCGGGCCAGAACGGCGCCGCCCCTTTCTTTTGGGCACCTCACGGTCTTTTCTTTTTCAGTTGACATCTGAGATATCAGATGCCAATCAAAAGGCGGAAGGAAGCTTGTATGACGCCAGCAATGAAACCTGACTCACCGGGGCTACAGCCACTGATCCAGCTGGATCGGGTTGGCAAAAGCTTCGGCACGAACATTGTTTTGGATGGAGTCGACTTTGAATTGAGACCCGGCGAAGTTCACGCGCTATGCGGGGAAAACGGCGCCGGAAAATCCACTTGTCTCGGCCTGTTTTATGGACTTCACCAACCTTCTGCTGGGCGTATCCTCTGCGACGGCAAGGAACAGCGAGTCGAAAGCCCATCGCACGCGCAATCCCTGGGCATCGGCTGTGTTTTTCAAGAACTCAGCCTCGCTGGCGCGCTCTCTGTTGCGGAAAACATCTATGCGGGGCGCGTACCCACCCGGTTTGGCGTAGTTGACTGGCCTGAACTGCGCCGCCGTGCGGAGGCGTTACTGGCGGAATTCGGTCTGGATATCGACGTCTCAACACCCGTGGAAAACTTGCCAATAAGCTCCCGCCAGATTGTTGAAATCGCCAAGGCGCTGTCGTTGAATTCCCGCGTCCTTTTGCTGGATGAACCGACATCAGCATTGGCACCCGACGAAGTAGACGCACTATTCGAAGTCCTAAAGTCCCTGACAAAGAAAGGGATTGGCATCGTCTATGTCAGCCACCATATGGCCGAGATTTTCCAGATCTCGGATCGCATTACCGTTTTGCGAGATGGGCGCCACATCAGCACTTTACCGGTTTCGGAAACTTCTCAGGAACAAGTCGTCGCCGAGATGATCGGCGGTGCTCACCCCGGTGATGTCACGCGGTCAGGTAAGGTTAACGGCGAAGAGGTTTTGCATGTCCGAGAATTAACCCATCCAGGTGAATTCGAAGACATTTCTTTCTCCATTAAAGCCGGAGAGATTGTAGGGATGGCAGGGTTGATGGGCGCTCGCCGCAGCGAGATTGTTCGATCGATTGTCGGGCTGATGCATGGCGCGACCGGGGAGATCAGACTGCACGGCGAGCCTGTTAACTTTGTGTCTTTGCGGCGGGCGATGCGTGCTGGGGTCGGGTTCGTTCCCGAGGAACGCAAGACTGAAGGCCTCTTTCTGGAACAATCACTCAGCGACAACCTGATCGCGGCCAGTCTTTCCGATCATGCGTCTGCTGGGTTCATGCGTTCGGGCTCGATCAAAGAAGCCAGCCAAACAGCCATTGACGCATTCAGTGTCAAAACCAGCGGGATCAACGAACTTGTTGGTGATCTCTCAGGGGGCAATCAGCAAAAGATAATGTTGGCCAAGTGGCTCAAACGCGCGCCAGCTCTTCTGATCATTGAGGAGCCCACAAAAGGGGTCGATGTCGGAGCCAAATTCCAAATCCACACGGAACTTTTGCGTCGAGCAGCCGAGGGAATGGCCATCCTCGTCGTGTCATCCGATTTTCCCGAACTGGTCTCTCTCTCGACCCGCATCCTTGTCGTCCACGACGGTCGCCTCATGGGAGACATCGCAGCCGCTGAGGCAACCGAAACCACGCTTCTTCAAATGGCCGCTGGAAATTCCGTTCCTATTGTGGACGCACCCCAAACCAATCAATCAGGAGTCGCGACGTGACCATGACCGCTCAAGCCAACTTGCCCATGAAGCGTCCGCTGCTGCGCCGTGTTCTACAAGCTTTTGTCGATATTCGTGAACTGACGCTGATCGTTCTGATCGCCGCCATCATCATCGTGATGTCCAACGTTAATCCCTATTTCCTCAGCTTCTCGAACTTTCGAGCCGTGGCCGTGGGCATGGCCCCAACCGCGATCATCGTGATCGGTATGGCGATCCTACTTGCATCCGGCGGGTTCGATCTTTCCGTTGGATCGGTTATGGCTTTGTCTTCTACCGTCGTAGCCATGCTGCTTTTGATTGGCATGCCAATTCCGCTCGCTGTGGTATGCGGATTAGTGTTGGGTGGAATTGTCGGGGTAGTCAACGGTTTGCTCGTGACCGGCCTCGGGATCAATCCGCTTATCGCGACCCTCGGCACGATGTCGATCGCGCGAGGCATCGCTCTTGTCCTGACCGAAGGTTTTTCTGTCTCAAGCCTGCCGGCATCATTTGCCTGGATCGGCAAAGCTGACATAGGCGGCTTTCCGGTAATCGTCTTGTTCACCATTCTGCTCGTCGTTTTGTTTGACCTAGCCGTCCGCCATACGCGCTTTTTCCGTCAGGTCTATTTCATCGGCGCCAATGAAAAGGCCGCGATGTTGTCAGGCATCCATGTCACACGCGTGCGTATCATTCTGTACGCACTGACCGGTATTCTGGCTGCTTTGGCGGGTGTATTGCTGGCCTCCCGTCTGATGAGCGGCACGCCCACGGCAGGAAACGGTATCGAACTTCAGGTTCTGGCAGCGGCTGTCATCGGTGGCGCATCCCTACGCGGCGGCGAAGGTACTATTCTTGGTGCTTTCCTCGGCGTCGTTTTCGTCGCGTTGATCAACAACACTATGACGATGCTGGCCGTATCGATCTACTGGCAGATGATCGTCATCGGCGGTGTACTCGTTACAGCGGTCGCCTTGGACATGCTGATCCGAAGCAAACGGGGCTGAGCCCGAAGCTTTCCAAAACTCAACAACAACTAAAGATCCAAAACAGGGAGACTACGATGACTGAATTGAATGTGAATCGGCGCAGGCTGCTGACAGCGGGCACCACCGCTGGATTGGCCGCAGCGTTCGGACTGCCCATGCTGTCCAAAGAAGCCATGGCGCAAGCGGCCGGCAAGGAGTATGTGTTCCTGTCCATCGTCACGCAGGTGCCGTTCTGGGTGGACTATCGAAATGCGATGGAAGACCTTGAGGAACTGATGGGCATCAAGGCCACATTCACGGGCCCGTTGGATTTCGACACGGCCGCACAAGCACGCCAGTTGGATGAACTGATCGCAAGACGTCCCGCAGGCATCCTTATCTTCCCCGGTGATCCAGCCACTCTGGCCCCCGGCGTCGAACGTGCGGTAGAGGCTGGCATTCCAGTCACATGTTGTATTGGCGATATTCCCGACAGTCCCCGGTCCACATTCCTTGGTATCAACGGCGTTCAGGCAGGACGTGTCGGCGGCGAGATGCTGGCGCAAGCGATTGGCGGGAAAGGCAAGGTTATCCTCGGCACTTTCCCTGCCCCTTCCACATTGGAGCGTGTCGAAGGGTACAAACAAATCTTTGCCGAGAAATACCCGGATATCGAGGTCGTCGACGTCGTCAACGATAAGGCCGACCCGTCCTATGCGCCGACAGCCTACCTTCAGGCAATTCAGGCGAACCCGGATATTGTTGGCATTGGCGGCACGGACGGAGACAGCGGCAAAGGCGCGGCAATTGCAGTCAATGAGGCGGGACGCAAGGACATCAAGATCGTCGCGATGGACCGAAATGATGATATGCTTCCCTATATCGAAGACGGCACAATTCACGGCGCTGTGGCTCAGAAATCCTATCTGGAGATCTTTCTCGCCTTCCACATGATGCATTGGCAGAACACTGACGCGCTGAAGGTCTTGCCCGATTGGAAGGCGGCTGGCATCAATCCTTTGCCAGAGCGTGTTGAAACCGGGGTTATGCCGATCACTGCCGAGAACGTCGTCCAGTTCAAGCACACCTAAGGGATTGTCCCGGTGCATTCTATCGCGCCGGGAAACCGATAGGAGGGGGTTAAATGTCGGACAGATGGAGCGTTCTTCACCTGCAGCAAAACGATCTGCAGCTGACACTCCTGCCCGGCATCGGGGGCCGCTTATGGGATATAAACTTCCAAGGTCGCTCCCTCCTATTTCAAAACGCAGATCTCGACGGTTTGGATGTCGATGACACACGGCTTACTGATCTGCCCACACGCTCTCCACAATTTGGTTTTCCACTCTGGGGCGGCGAGAAGACGTGGATCGCCCCAGATGCATCCTGGGTAAACGGCGCTCCGTTTCCCGTGTTGGACAGCGGCTCTTACCAGATCACTTCAAGAAGCAGCACTCGTATCGACATGACCAGCGCATTATGCCCGACCTCGCACTTGTCAGTGTCGCGCCGCATCACGCTGACCTCGGCGGAAAGCTGGGAAATAGAACACATCGTGGTCAACCATGGGACCTCCTCGCGCCTGACCGGCATTTGGTCAGTCATGATGCTTAACACCCCCACCAAGGTCGGTGTCGAATTGGAAGACCCTGCATTTTATCCTGTTTTTGGCTCTGCCGAAGGGATGATAGCTACGCACGGCAACGGCATTGTCGTGGATTGCAACAGACAGCAGGAATTCAAGGTCGGGCTACCGAACCCCAACGGTCGTACATTGATACGGTGCGGCGCTGATACCCCGTTGCTAATGTGCTCGGTACCAGAACCTCAACAGGGCGATCAATTTGCACACGACTTTCCGTTTGAGGTCTTTAACTCGGGCGATTACGCCTATTGCGAAGCGGAGTGGCACTCCCCGGCACGCAACCTCGCACCGAATGAAACGCTGAATTTTCGACAGACGTTCCGCGTCTTGGCGGAGGAAGATGCATCCCAAATGCCATTGGGACTCGCAAACAACAAGGAGTTCCTGTCATGCATGTCCTGATTACAGGCGCTGGTGGGCATCTCGGCCGCAAACTTTTTGACGCGCTAGAAAGCGACCCCGACTACACCGTTTCTGGCATCGACATTCGCCCCGTTGACCATCCCGACATTCACACCGCAGACCTGTCCGACGACAGCAGTTGGGTCAGTTTGCTTAAGGGAGTGGACGTTATCGTGCATCTTGCCGGAGACCGAGAGCCCTCCGCCACTTGGGCCTCCGCGATCAAACACAATATGGATGCAACGCTTTCTCTCTATCACCATGCGGCAGCCATGGGCGTCAGCCGCGTGGTTCTTGCCAGCTCCAACTGGGTTCACGGCGACAAAAGGTTCACGCATGAGGTGCTCAACAGCACGACATCACCAGGGCCAGTAAACGCCTATGGCATGTCAAAACTATTCTGTGAACGGACAGGGGCCTATTTCGCCGAGCATCACGGACTGTCGGTCATCTGCTTGCGCATCGGCTGGACGCAATGGACTCACGGCAACCAACCCGGCACACACATGGCGATGGGCCGGTGGGGTCAGGAAATGTGGTTGAGTGATCGGGACTTTCTAGGCGGAATGCGCGCCGCAATAGATGCCAAGGATATTTCCTTCGCAGCCCTGAACCTAATGTCAGATAACCCAGGTATGCGCTGGGACATCACCGAAACACGACAAGCGATTGGCTATTCTCCAAAGGATGGAAGCCCCGCAAAAATAACAGTGGGCATTTCCTTGAGATCAATGCTGCAGCAGCTGTTTACAGTCCGGCTCCCCAGCTATTTCACAACACGTTTTCCGGATTGGTAGAGTACAAGGCCCGGGTATTGTTTTCGCGTCGCGCAATCAGTTTCCGAAACCTCACATCGAAGTAAGCGCTGAAAAGGTCAGCGTTGTCCTCTTCGCGGTCGACGGACAGCGACATAACGAGCGCCAGATTTGGCAACCATTGATGTTAGATACTTCGATAACAAACCGCAAACGTCGCTGAACGGGTGTTATGTGAAGCGATCTCTGGTTGAGTGATCCATTTATCTGCGGGTCAATCGCACCATCATTCCACTCCGGCTGATAGGCGTCATTGATCCTGCGTGCAGATAAAGGTTGCGACGTTGCGCGTCACCGCCATTGCATACCGGGAAAGGCTCTTTAGATTGAGGACGAGCATGAACCTTACTCAGAAGGAGATGGGCAGTCTTCTTAGATGCACAGAAAAAACGATACATAACTACGAGAATGCGATTACCCAGATGCCACTGCATCTGCGTCGAACTCTCTGCAGATTAAGCGGCCTCGACGTAAACCCATTTGACCCAGAGGAAGATCCTTGTTTAATCACAGCCCAGTATCGTGAAATGCACAAGGCGGAAAAACTGACTGAAACTCTCGATCAAAGCCCCTTGCAAAGAAACCTGCTCGCGAGAATAAGGCGCTTTCGAGTTTCAAGCCGAGAAAGGCTAAGGAACGAGCTTACGCCTGCACGTCGGGCAGTTGAGAACACGATCTTTACCGCCTACTTGACCGCAGCGGCTGTAATCGCAATCGAACTGTTTCAACGCTCGATCGGTGGGTGGCAGTCACACCAATTGTATCACGACTTGTTGCTTGCAGGTTCTCTGCTGACCGCATTTCTTCTCGTACTACCCGCCTGGATGACAACCTCTTGGGGCACAAAAGCCAAAACGCCTTGAAATGCAGGGCGGAATCCGGTCATTCGCTGCAGATGCAAACAATCTGGTCTCGATAATGAAAGCGGACAACCGAATGTCCTGCAACTGCGGCCGTATCTAGAGTGACTTTTCCAACTGTTCACGGTCCATTATTCCAAATTTCAATTGCAGCGTTATTCAAAGTAATTGCATACTACCTTTAGGTTTTTTGAGTGTCCCCTTTGACTGAACTAACATTAGAACATTTCCTAGATATACTTTCCGGTGATCCAGAAGAAATTGGAGTTCACCTTCAGTTGGTCGATCGCGACATTCATATTGAAGGGCAGCAAGTTCGGGTGCACTGTCACTGCCTGACACTCGACGGTAATGGAAAAATCAACCCGATCCGGTTGGTCGAGTACATGCGGGATTCCTTGACAGATTACGCCATACCGCGCAGCAAGATGGCGCAAGCAAAGGAGCGAGACGAAAAGCACAATTCTACGCGGGCAATAATGGGTCTCTTCCACGAAGCGAAGGCGACCTTCACCGATTTGGCCAAGACCGGCGAAGGTGGCGAACTATTGCTTTTCTTATTGGCAGAACGTTTTCTCGAATTGCCTCAAATCCTCTGTAAAATGGACCTGAAGACGGACCCGCAGATGCACTATCACGGAGCAGACGCTGTCCATGCTGGGATAACCGAGGACGGCCTTCTAAAGCTCTACTGGGGCGAGTCGAAGATGTATCAGAACGCAGCGGATGCGATTCGAGAATGTCTGAGATCTCTGGCGCCGTTCTTGATAGAGGATAATCATGAAGGTTCGGTCAGGGAGCGCGACCTTGTGTTGTTGAGCGACAAGGCCGACCTCAATGATCCCGAATTGACCAACGCTCTGAAGGCATTTTTCGACAAAAGCTCTCCGAAATCTAACCGTGTGAGATATTGCGGTGTAGCGCTCGTTTGCTTCGATGTTAATTTCTATCCCGCAGACGATGCTCAGAAAGTGGCCGACGAGATGATCGACGAGGCGCAGCTGGAAATTAAGAAGATCCTACAGAACGTCTCCAATCACCTAACAGCCGAAAAACTGAGTGCGTTTGAAATCCAGCTTCTCTGTGTTCCGTTGCCGTCGGTTGATGCATTCCGAACCCTGTTCCGGCAAACTTTAGGGCTCACTGAATGACACCAAACGAGCTCCGAGAATGGCTACTTCAGAACGGTGTTGCAGAAGAGCTTGAGCACATCGCGCGGATCACCGTAGTCAAGGAATTTGATAACTTCACGCCATCATTCAATGCAGAAGAATTGGTCGCCGAGCTTGACTGGGATCGATTGCTTCTCGCCGGTAGCGTCCTATCGCAATCGGAGGCTAGAGAGCACACTGTCGCCGCGCTTAGAATCGCAACTTCGGCAATACTGATGTCGGACAAAAGCATCGTCCGAGATGCCGGTGCAATCCTTTTTGAGAAACTCGGCAACCATCGCGCAGTAGCGCTTGGGGAAGCGCGGGAAGTCCTCACCGACCGGTTGCACGAGCGCCTTGGTGTGTCGCAGAGGCTGGAAGCGCAGCGACGCACGCTTGAGCACTCGGTGCTGCTCGATGCTACCGGGCAACGTATTCCCGTAAATGATTTCCAACTCGGTTTCTGGGAAGGTGCCCGAGAGCGGAGTGCTTGGATGTCAGCCTCAGCACCGACTGCCTCGGGAAAGACTTTTCTCGTCTCGCGGTGGCTCCTCAACACGCTTTTCGACGCTGGATGCAATGTGGCCGTATACATTGCGCCAACGCGCGCACTGGTCACCGAAGTTGAGGAAAGTGTCCGGGCTGCCCAAAAGGAGTTCGGTGCAAACACAGTCGAGGTGACTTCCCTGCCTTTGGCTGACAAGTATCTGTCCGCAGTAGCGGGTGGATCGAAGGTTGTTTTTGTGCTTACGCAGGAGAGACTTCATCTCTTGGCAAACGCATTGGACGACGAGATCAAGGCCGATCTTCTCGTGGTGGATGAGGCGCACAAAATCGGGGACAATCAGCGTGGGGTCGTTCTTCAGGACGCCATCGAACGGCTGACGCGCATCAATCCGTCTCTACAAGCCGTCTTCGTGAGCCCGGCAACGCAAAACCCGGCCGAGCTTCTGACAGATGCGCCTGAAGGTGTGGACCGCAAGTCGATCGAGAGTGACACTCCAACTGTTCTTCAGAACGTCATCTTCGCGGAGCAAGTTCGACGAAAACCGAAGGAGTGGAATCTGCGGCTCCGCAATGGCGAAAGCTTGCACGACCTCGGGACTCTCTATCTTCAAAGCAAGCCAATGGGTGTAAAGAAGCAGTTGGCTTTCATCGCCGCCGCGGTCGGAAAGCGCGGAGGGACACTTGTCTACGCCAATGGTGCTGCAGAAGCCGAGGACCTCGCCCACCTGATTTCTCAGCTCACGAATGTGGTCGATGATGAAAGCGAAGAGCTTTCGGACCTCGCGGATCTGATCCGTAAATGTGTGCATCGCCGCTACAGGTTGGCAGACTTCGTAGAGAAGGGCGTGGCGTTCCATTACGGTAACATGCCTTCGCTCGTGCGACTGGAAGTCGAACGGCTTTTTCGCGAAGGAAAGATCAAGTTCCTTATTTGCACATCTACCCTGATCGAAGGTGTCAACCTCTCCTGCAGGACGATCATTGTCCGCAACCCGAAGAAGGGTCGCGGCATTCCGATGGAACCACATGATTTCTGGAACCTCGCCGGACGAGCAGGCCGGTGGGGAAATGAGTTTCAGGGAAACATCATATGTATAAAGCCGAGCGACACAAGCGCTTGGCCATCGGGTGTTCCTAAGCGATCAAAGTACCCAATACAGCGTGAAACCGACGCTGTCATGAACGAGCCAGATCAGCTCACGGAATTCCTTGAGACCCACACCAGCGTCCCGGAAGATGACTTCAAAACCGCTGCAAAATACGAACAGGTAGCCGCATATCTGCTGACAACATTTCTCCGCATCGGCACGATCACCTCGGCTCCCTTTGCAAAGCGGCACGCTCAAGCCGACATAGAAAAGATTGAAACGGTACTGGCGCAATTGGCCGGAGCAGTCGATATCCCCGTCGAGGTTGCCATTCGACATCCTGGTGTCAGTATTGTTAGCCTGCAGCGATTGCTCGACTGGTTTAGGTCATTTACGGGGGACCTCGAAGACCTGCTGCCAGCGCCGGCCGAAAGTGATGACGCGTACGACCGCTTTGTATCCGTCATGGAAATTGTCAACGCGAAGGTCTTTCCGGCGTTTCAACCGCCGGGACTGGTCCCTTTGCACGCCTTGATCGTGATCGAATGGCTGAGAGGTTTCTCACTTGCCACGATCATTCGACGTCGCACCGAATATCACGAGAGAAACGGGCAGTCCTACAACATCGCCAACGTTATACGCAACACGATGGAACTCATAGAGCAGACCGCTAGGTTCCGTGCACCAAAATACCTTGGAGCTTATCTGGACGTCCTGAAACTACACTTGATTGCGGAGGGGCGAGAGGACTTGATCGATGATGATCTGGACCTCGGTGTCGCTCTTGAGTTTGGTGTCTCGACGCAGACGCTCGTCTCCCTAATGGAGTTTGGTCTATCGCGGATTAGCGCCGTTGCGCTTTACGAGCGAATTGCTCTCGATCGCCTAAGCCAAGAGGAATGCATCGCATGGCTAAGAGAACGGGAAGACAATCTCGAAGCGTTAGAACTGCCGAATATAGTATTGCGGGAAGTGCGCACCAAAATCCTTCAACCGAATGAAGTGGGTGTCGCTGAAGACGGAGGGACGTAGACTTTGGTCAAGCCTATCGAACTGCCAAACGGTAAACTTTGGCGAACCCAAAAGGAGGCTTTGCAACACTTCAAAGAAATGCTTGGCCGTTACAAGAACGATCAAATCGTTGATCGCTTAGAGGACCACGACGACCTTGTTGCCATTCTGGAACGCTATGACTTGCTTGAGCTGGGTGGCCCATCAAAGGTTGGGCCGGGTATCCACCACTTTGAACGGCGGCTCAACCGCGGCGAAGGATACTCGTCCCCCGGTTTCTGGGTCGTGCGAATTGATGGCACTGAAACGGATTTCTCTTGTCCGAAGGCGATCAGGGGCACACCCGCGACAGCCATAGAAGAATACTATGCTGCCTGCCGCTCAGCCGTCGGCGCTGACCTTGCGGCAGCAAAGCAACGGCAGTTTGACCATTTTTCCGACGCTGACGGTAAGATTGCGTGTGATGTGTCTGGCGTGCTCATTTCCTTCTCCCAAGCACAGCTACGACATGCTGATCCTCAGTTCGGACAAATTGTTGAGGAGTTTCGCCAACAACAGGGTTGGGCCAAAGCCGATTTGAAGGAACGCCTGACAACGGCGGGCGACTCGCAGATTTCTACTTCATTTCTAGATGAGAACGACGCAACGGCGTTCAGGACCTTTCACCACAAAAAGGCGGTTCTTCATGTTGTGAGCAAGGACCCCACACATGGCGCGTTTCTTGATCAGGGGCGTTTAGTGAATCGTGCAGTTCGATTGGAACCTTGAAATGCCAAAGCGCTCAAACACTAGACACAATCATAGATCCATTTCGGGTACTCCCTTCTAAGTGGAGGGTATGTCCAGTTCTTTTCCTGTGATTGAGCGGTGGCCTGCGGTACAGTGAGGATATTGAGTTAGCTAGAGTCGTCGATGCACATTTCCAAAACAGACTTCATCCAATTCCTGCATTGCCCAAAATCCCTTTGGCTGCTGAAACATAAACCTGAGGCTTATCCGAACGGCGAGTTTTCCGATTATGCTAAGAAGCTTGCCGCTGAGGGCTATCAAGTGGAAGCCTATGTGCGCGAATTGGTCGAACTTGGCGAGGATGCCGCCCGGTTCTCTTTTCAAACGGTATTCCAAACAGGCCGTGGCCTTTACGCCAAATCGGACATGGTTAGAGAGAACGAAGACGGCTCCGTCAATCTCTACGAGATCAAATCTTCGACCAGGGTAAAGACAGACGCAAAGCACAATCAGGTCAAGGATGCCTGCTTTCAGATGATCATCGCCGAGGAGGTTGGACAAGACGTTCGCGACATCTTCATCGTTCATCTGAATGGCGACTATCTACGTGACGGCGAGGTCGATCCCGGCGCGCTTTTGACCTTTGCCAACGTCACGTCCGAGGTGCGAGAAGTCGAGGCCGAAACGGGAATTGAAATCGATCAAGCCTTGGATCTGCTTCAGGCTGAGAAAATTGACGAAACCAATTGCTCATGCCTGACGCTAAGCCAAGCGAACCATTGCGACAGCTTCGAGCATTTCAACAAGGGCATCCCAAAACCTTCAATCTACAATCTCCCCCGCATCTCAAAAGCCAAACTTGAGGCGTTCGTTGGCGAGGGACGCTTTGATCTGGACGAGATCGGCCTTGACGAAGTCACTGAAAAGCAGGGTTACGTCCTGCGGTCAGCGCAGCTCAAAGAGCCCGTGATTGATCAGGCGGCTTTGATGCGCTGGTTCAGCAAGGCGGAATACCCGCTCTACTTCCTCGACTATGAAACCTATGCCTCCGCGATCCCGCTTGTGGACGGCGCGCGCCCGCAAGCGCCGATCCCGTTCCAATACTCGCTACACATCAAACGCACGGCTGATGACACGCAGTTGGTTCACGTCGAATACTTGGCTGACGAGGCTGCTTTGCCGCGTGCCATGATCGAACACATGGAGCAATATATCGGGCCGGAGGGCAGTGTCATTTCGTGGCATGCTTCATTTGAGAACACCCAGAACAAGACCATGGCAAAGCAGTTTCCTGATAAGGCAGAGTTCCTGCACAGCTTGATCGATAGGACGCTTGACCTCGAAGACATATTTGCGTCGGCCTATGTTGACATCGCCTTCGGCGGGTCGACATCCATTAAGAAGGTCTTGCCGGTTCTGGCAAGTGATCTGGACTACGCTGGCATGGAGGTTGCCAATGGCACGGATGCCATGGAGGCCTGGGAGAGGCTCATCGCGATGCCAGATGGTGAAGAACGTGATGTGCTTAAGGCGAACATGCTGGAATACTGCAAACTTGATACCTACGCCATGGTTCGGATTTTTGAAGAGATGGAACGCGTCTGATTGGGACCTATCCGTGGTATGCCGACAAGTGACTTTCCTTTGTAGGTCGGTCAACGTATGCAGGGCACCAAACGGTCTTGTTCATTTTTTCCAGGTTCGGAACAGGTTTTCTCGAGTAAACTGTCTTGGCGGGGTACGACCGCATATCGCTCATTCTCACCGCATTAAGCTTGGGGCAGGCGTCATACGTCCATATCTGTGGATCCAGCGACTTATCGGTAACACGAGCTGCACCCACTGCATCCAAGATGCACGTTCAACAGCCTTTTGCGCGGCCCGTTTCCGTCTTTCAAGGCGTTCAGATTGCCTCGTAACCCAAACCCCTATAACACCATCATATGGCGGATGACTGGGCGGACTTTCTTAATCCGGATGTAGTTCGAACCCGGCTCTTGCGAACTGGTTTGTTTCTCGTTGCCCATGAGATGCTGTTGAGTGCGATAAAAGATCGGACACATGACTTCTATTCAAACACTTGGACTAATAACGACGGCTGGAAGCCGAGCCCAGACTATCGTGAGAAGGTCTTGTCGCTGGATCCTAAAGGTAAGAACGATCCGTTTCGAGCGAGTGTCGCATGGCTTCGACAAATGGAGGCGATCGATGAAGACGATGAGGTTTCAATCCGAAAGTTGACCGAAGAACGAAATCGTCTAGCACATGAACTGCGAAACGTGCTCGGCGGCACAATTGAGCATGATTTCGAAAGTCTGTTCCCCAAGCTGGTTCACCTTGTTGCCAAAATCGATAGATGGTGGATCTTTAATGTCGATCTAGCGACCGATCCGGAATTGGCAGGCGAGGAATTCGATGTGGACCGTATAACGCCTGGGTCACTTATGTTGCTACAAGTGCTGAACCAGGTTGCACTCGGCAATGATGAAGAGGCATGGGCACTTTACCACGCGTTTGCATCGGCGCATAACGATGCGCGATTTTGAGCGGGTTTTGCCGAATTGTGTTTTGATACTCTCCGCGGGTTTGAGTTCCAAGTTTGTTCCGCAGTCCAAAGTCAGCTTTGGGGAAGCTGCACTGCAGCAGAAACAGGTTCGACCATAGGCAGTTGTGGGCCGTCCTCGGTGGCAGTATGACATGGGGCAAGGGACTTGCCGCACCTGCTCCGATGTCGGCATCGAGCCCATTTTGACCAATGCTGCACGATGCCCAATGACAGCAATGCGCAGAAAGTTGACTTTGCAAAGAACAGCGTGCGGCCACTGCCGGCGTTACCAGCGAGCAGACGCGGTGGCATCAGAACGGGTTTGATTTGTACTGCAACAGAGCCAGAAGGCGTCCTCACGCTTTGGACGTTTCCGAGCCATTGGAACTGGTTGCCGACGTGTTCCGTGGGAATCGAAATTGCTCAAAACCAGCTTTGTCGCAATACTAGCTTCACTATTCAGCGCTGAACCAGATCGGCGATGTGTAAGCACGGTCCTGGACTTCTGCGGGAACCGCCTCGGGCAGCGGTATATCGTAGAAAGCTGCGTCTATGGTCGTCCATCGCGGCTTTGGAATTTCGATCACTCTCACATAGTAAAACGCGTTGTTGTTCGGGTCAAAATCTGGGTCTTGCCAATAACCGGCGAGTTCCACGGAACCGATTGAGTTGCTGTATGTCGCGCTTCCAATGTCTACCGTCGAGCCTACTGGTTCGTGTGCACGGCCATCCTCTCCAATCTCTCGGCCATCGGAGACGGCCACGTCGAAGACCCGCTCATGAGTTTCGCCACTCTCGTCGATCCAGCCTTTGATAATTTGGACTCGGTCGAGGTTCGCGCCGTCTGGGTCGCGCAGCGCCCGGATCAGGAATCTGGGAGAAACCCCATCCGGCGCGTTCCTAAGGTCTCCGCCCATCGGCACGCCGTTCTTATACCCGTTGGAAACAAAATCCGAGGCGTACAGATCATCGGCATCAAAATTCCAACCGCCAAAGACCCGGACTCGCATTCGCGGTCCGGTCGTAGCGTAGGCCTCTTTGCGCTTGATTGCTCCGTGGACTTCCTCGCGGGTGTTTTCGCGCGCCCAAACAGCGGTGAGGCCTGCAGCCGATTCTTGCGCCGTAATGATGCGCAATGCCGGGTCTTCGGCCGGGATTACATCAAAGTTGTGACGGTTCGCTGAAGGCTCTGTGTGTTGGTACTTACCAAAGTAGTTGTCTTCCCGCGTGGTTGGGAGCGCGGTGTGCGTGTCCGTCGTGCCGTAGAAGCCGAACTTGAAGGGGTTAACGCCTGTCTCCCGCTGAACTTCGAGCCCGACCTTCAAGGCAGAGCGCCCATACTCGTAGCGCAACATTTCAGGGGTCTTTGCGACGGTGCCCGAGATATTCGCAACGTCCCAGGTTTCGAAATCCGCAAACTCATCATCAGGTGACAGGAATGGGTGCGTTTCCTCGTCCCCCTTGATCTGGGTTACCTCATGCATCGGCTCCCAACGAATGCGTTTGGCGGCGTATTCCGCGTCCATAGGTGTACCGTCGAATTTCGTAGGCGCGAACATTATTCCATTGGATATATTTCCGTTATGGGGAACAGATACTGCGCTTCCACCCGTCTCTTCTTCGTACGCAGCCAGATAGTCCCACAACGGCTCAGGGTCTTCGCTTTCAAAATAGGTAAATGGGCGGGTTCGACCGGTCTTATCGGCGCCGTCTCCGAAGATCACCACCCGGTGGAGATTGTTACCTCTCGGAGTTGATGTCCACTCGTACCCAGCCAATGATGTGAAGACGCCGGGTTCGTAGTATTCGTCGACCGTTTCCACGATTTGTTGCCAAAGGTCACCGTCCAAATCCAATCCAGCGGTCGGGTCTCGCCCTTCGATTGATGCGATTTCGATGATATCAGCGAACGCCTCCATCCGACCTTCTTGCCCGGAATTGAACCTTTCGTAAGTCAAACGACCCCATTCGTCCGCCAAAAGCCGAGGGTCAGCTGCTCGAACGGCGGTCGCAAGTCCCAACATTTCCGCGTGTTCAGTAATCGCGAGGAAATCGAGGGGCCTAATGAGTTGAACAGGTTGTCCGGTATTTGAGGTTATCCTCTCACCGCGGGCCACGCGGAAGGCGTCGTGGATGTTCAAAGAAGTCCCAACAAGCCCTGCGTCGAATGAGATTTCAGTATGGAAGTGAAGATCACCAAATAGAACCTGATCAGGATAAGATCGGTCGACAAACGGAGAGTAGGTCTGTGCAGGAACCACCTTATCTGGAGGTACTTCGCCTTCAAAGCCAACTGCTTGCGTTCCTAATGAAAGCGCCAAGGCGGTTGCAGCATGCAACATAATCGTGGGTTCAAAATGAGTTTTCATGACTGCCCCCCAGACAAAAAAACCAAAGCAAAAGTGTATGACAAAGCATGCATAAAATCAAATATTCAAGTGAGTGGGGTCCGCCGTCCCCCATCCGCGCGCGTGGACCTGTCCAAGACTCGTTTTTGAAGGACCGCTTTGGGTTGATTGCAGCCCAGAGGAGCAAGAATGCAGATGGATGCAAAGTCCGCATCCTGTGGTTCGCAGACGTCGAGATTTTGCATTTGCAGCGAATGGCAGGTTCCACGGGCCGCGCCGCAGCAGGTCGACCAGTTGGTGAATGTCCGGAATGGGCCGCCAATGAAGGCGACCCAAATACGCTAGATTTCAATGGCTTCGGCGATGGCCAGCGCATCCTCGAGTTCAACGCCTAGGTACCGGACCGTGCTGTCCATCTTGGTGTGACCGAGAAGAAGCTGAACGGCTCGAAGGTTGCCAGTCTTCTTGTATATCTGGGTGACTTTGGTTCTGCGCATCGAATGGGTACCGTAAGCACTCGCCTCGAGACCGATCGACGTAACCCAGTCGCGGACAATCCTTGCATACTGCCGGGTTGAGATGTGCAGGCGCTCATGGAACCGACCCGGCCACAGGTACTCTGAGCCGACCATGAGTTCATCTTCCATCCATTTCTCAACCGAGGCGCGTGTGCCTTCAGAAATTTCGAAGCGCACCGGCTTCTGCGTTTTGCTTTGTAAGACCGACGCCCTTTCTTTGATCTGACCGGACGCCATGACGTCGACGACTTTCATCTTCACCAGATCACAGCCCCTCAACTTGCTATCGATCGCAATGTTGAACAGCGCAAGGTCGCGATGGTTTTCGGCCAGGTCAAGTCGGACGCGGATTGCCCAGACATGCTTTGGTTTCAATGGTCGCTTCTGACCGACGATGCGTCCTTTGTTCCAGGCTGGCCGAAGCGCACGAATGGCAGGTAAGTTTGGTGTTTCCATGGCTGATCCTCCGATCCGCCATGTCCTCCCAAAACGACAACCTGACGTTGACCAGAGTATCCTATCACAACATGCCGCGCCGCATCCGATGTTGGATCAAGAGCCCAAACCGGTTTTTTTGCAATCCGGCAAAGGTCTGCTTTTCTTGTCGAGCCGCTTGATGAGACGGGAATTGTTTTTTAAGGTCTGAGCACATAGTCACAATCTACAACGGGAGGGCACAAGCTGAACATGCGTATCACCCGCCGACTTCAGCATGGTCCCCGTTTCGCCCTGTAAATGCGTTTGCAGGGCGGGCCCGAGAAACAACCTTTCTATCGGTCTGCCCAAAGCCGCACTTCGGCACCCCTTTCTATGAGCAGAGACTCTGATGACTGTGATGAACATCAACGCTTTAAGCGTAATCCGTGGCGACCTCCTTTTCGATGAACTGAACCTGACAATTTCCAAGGGTGATCGTATTGGATTGGTTGCCGCAAATGGGCGCGGTAAGACAACACTTTTGGAATGCATGGCCGGCCAATCTGAACCGACCAACGGGAGTATCGTCCGGGCGCGCGGTTTGCGAGCGGGATATGTAACCCAATACGTGCCGGAACGCGCCTATGCCAAAACGCTTTATGAGTGGGTGCTGGGTGCCCTTCCTGCCGAGCAGGCAGAATACGAAAGCTGGCGTGTGGATGTCGTGCTTGGTGATCTGAGTGTTCCGCTCGAGTTGCAGCATCGCCTGCTCAACGAATTGAGCGGTGGGTGGCAGCGGACTGCATTGTTGGCTGCCGCGTGGATTCAGGAGCCAGATATCCTATTGCTGGATGAACCAACCAATCATTTGGATTTGCATCGTATAGGCTTGCTCCAGAACTGGTTGTCTGCCTTGCCACGTGAAGTGCCCATTGTAGTGACCTCTCATGATCGAGCATTTCTTGATGCGACCACCAACAAAACGCTGTTTTTGCGCGCGAAAAAGTCACGTGTATTTTCACTCCCATTTTCGGCAGCACGGGCGGCGCTTGATGAAGCGGATGCTGCTGACCAACGGCGGTTTGCCAATGAATTGAACAAAGCGCAGCAGCTACGCAAGCAGGCGGCGAAGCTGAAGAACATCGGCATCAATTCTGGGTCTGATCTTCTGGTGAACAAGACCAAACAGCTAAATGATCGCGCGGCGCAGATTGAAGCATCTGCCAAACCTGCCCACTACGAACGCAGCGCTGGTGATATCAGACTGGTCAACAGCGGAACTCATGCCAAAGCTCTGGTCACATTAGATGACGCACGGGTTGAGACGCCTGACGGTCGCTTGTTGTACAAGACCGGGCGGAAATGGATTTTGCCAGGAGATCGCATCGTGCTTCTGGGGGCCAATGGCACCGGCAAAACCCGATTGATAAAGATGGTGCAAAGTGCACTTTCAGGGAATAGTGGGGTGGTCAAATGTGCCCCTTCGGTCGTGCCAGCCTATTCAGACCAGCATCTGAGCCAGCTTTCGGACAGCGACACACCGATGGTCGCTGTTACGGGGCAGTTTGACATTGGTGATCAACGCGCACGTGGCGTTTTGGCGGGCGCCGGTGTGAACATACAGATGCAAGGCACCAAAATCGGTGCACTGTCTGGGGGGCAAAAGGCGCGCTTGGCGATGCTGATATTGCGGCTCAAAAATCCGAATTTCTATTTACTTGATGAGCCGACGAACCATCTCGACATTGAAGGACAAGAGTCTCTGGAGGATGAACTGATCACACACGGCGCTTCATGTTTGCTTGTCAGTCACGACC
Source organism: Ruegeria sp. HKCCD6119 (assembly GCF_013110585.1). NCBI lineage: Bacteria > Pseudomonadati > Pseudomonadota > Alphaproteobacteria > Rhodobacterales > Roseobacteraceae > Ruegeria > Ruegeria sp. HKCCD6119. The sequence continues at coordinate 297,481 of NZ_WVQV01000002.1, forward strand.
GCAGCTTTTTGCGAAATGTTGGCAATCGGTTTTGGCTTGTCACAGATAAAGGTCTGGAAGAAACGGGCAGCCCCGAGCCGTTTTTGGCAAGTGAGATGGGTTCGTAGTGATAATTTTGTTCCAACATTTTGTGCAGTGCGGAAGGCATCGAAACGGACTTTCGTGTGATTTAAGCCAAAGCTCACTTTGTTTCGCGTCTGGCCGAAAGATGACTCGCACGCGATCCGTGGTATGTTCAAAAACCCAAACAATTGAGTTCGAAGAATGCCGCGATTGCCTTCTCTGCCAGAAGGCGCTCACCTTCGAGACCTTTTGGCACGCTTTCCCAAGAATATTGAACCCTTGATGACTTTTGTGAACTCAGTCCTTCGGTCTAACGGAGAACTGACCATCGGAGAACGGGAGCTCATTGCAGCGTTTGTATCAGGGCTCAATTCCTGCCGATTTTGTTATGGTTCGCACGTGATCCATGCTGAAACGTTAGGCATTGATCCCGGTCTTATTAAACAGCTTTTGGAAGACATCGAGGCTTCGGATGTTTCAGAGAAGATGAAACCGATGCTGCGTTATGTCGAGAAGCTCAACACCTTGCCAAACAAACTCGTTCAGGCCGATGTCGATGCCGTTCTTGAACAGGGGTGGGTTGAGGAAGCGCTGTTCGAAGCAATTGAGGTAACCGGGCTTTTTAACATGATGAACCGCATCGTCGAAGGCGGCGGCGTCACCTTTGACTATGGTGGGCGTACTCAGGGTCACACCTTGCAGAAAGCTGGCCCAGACGCGGCTAAGGACTCCTACTTGGTTTTCTTAGAGATGACAAAGCAGCAAGCCTCTGCGTAGAGTCAGGTGGTGCCTGACGACAAAACTCATACTTTCCTGTCACAGACAATTACCACCGTTTTGCGCCGCGTCCATTCTTCGAAAACGGACTTAGGCACAAGTGCAGCGTATTGGCGCTTCGTCCCGCTCCAGTCACGTATTCGAAAGACAGCGAACAGCGACACCTTACCTAAGTTTTGCTAGGCAGGCAGGATCTCTCTGTTGTCCTCCACCGCATCAATGCTTGTATTGTGGGTACTCGAAGTCCATATACATAAAGCTTACGTTTTTCTTTTTCGACCTGCTGTCTCCTCAATTCGGCGTTCAGTCTTTCGATTTAGACCGACCACGCCGGGTCGCCGCATTGATGCGGGCGACACGCAATTGGAGACTTCCACCATGGCAAATGGCACAGTAAAATGGTTCAACTCGACCAAAGGTTTTGGCTTTATCGAGCCTGAAGATGGCAAGCGCGATGTTTTCGTGCATATCTCAGCACTTGAACGTTCCGGCATCAGCGAATTGAAGGATGGCCAGAAGGTTACCTTCGACGTCGAAGCTGGCCGTGACGGACGCGACAGCGCTTCCAACCTGGCACTCGCATAGCCTGCTACGGGCATCCTTTTGGGGTGCCCGGTTGCTCAGAGGGTTCCCAAGAGCCGTTGGAGAACAAGTCAGTTGCAACAGCAGGAATTGACCCGGGCGCTCGTTCAATACCGCGTACCCGATACGAAGCGTAGTGTTTTTGAACTGACAATTACTGTTATCCCTTTTTTCGCGCTATGGGGCGCAGCGTGGTTTGCGCTTTCCCTTGGTGTCTGGGTCGCTATTCCACTGGCAACCCTTAACGCTGCATTTCTGGTGCGTCTCTTCATCATCATGCATGATTGTGGTCACGGATCATTTTTTAAGAACCGTACCGTTTGCAATTGGACAGGCCGGGTCTTGGGTGTTCTCGCCCTCACACCTTATGACGTCTGGCGACAAAGCCACGCGATTCACCACGCCTCAACCGGCAACCTTGATCGGCGCGGGATGGGCGATATCCCTACGTTAACTGTAGAGGAATATCTGAAGCGAAAGTGGGTCGGGCGTGCCGCTTACAGGTTAATCCGGAACCCCTTCTTCCTGTTCTGTATCGTACCGGTCTACACGTTCTTTCTTCAAAATCGTTTGCCTTTTGGGTTCATGCGGTCAGGCTGGCTGTATTGGGCAAGTGCTATGGGAACAAACGCCGCGATTGCGGTGGTCCTGGCTCTGATTTTTTGGACCGGGGGCCTGGATGTATTGGTTTATGTATTCCTGCCAACCATGATCGTCGCCGCGTCGATTGGTATTTGGCTTTTCTACATTCAGCACCAGTTTGAACATACATCCTGGGAGCGGGAAGAAGGGTGGAATCTTCAGAACGCCGCATTCTATGGAAGTTCTCACTATGCCCTGCCCGGCATCCTGCGCTGGTTCTCTGCCAATATTGGTGTGCACCATGTTCACCACCTTGCCAGTCGCATACCGTTCTATCGGCTAAACGAGGTTTTGCGCGACCATTCGGAGTTGGAAAATTGCCAGCGTATTACTCTATATGAGAGCTTTCATTGTGCACGATTGCATCTTTGGGATGAAAGAAGTCAACGTCTGCTAACATTTTCCGAGGCTTTGTCGAACGCCAATCCCAACAAGAATTTAGTGTAATCTGGCGCGCACCAAGTAGGCTTCGACAGTATCTCCTCCGAGGGCGCGAATGGCCTCTAGTCGGTGAAGGCCTTCAATCAGCACGAACCTCTTGTTGTCCGAGCGTATCTGGATCGGGGTCTTCTGGCCGTTCTTCAGGATATCTTCGGCCAGCGTCAGAACTTTTTGTTGATCAAGCGTTTTCGCCCGTTTCATAGGAACATAGATCAGGTCGAGCGGATATGGTCTTTTCTCCAACATTAGCTACGTGAGCAACCTTTCGTGCATTTGTTCCGGTTCAGAGCTCGCTTCAAAAGCGGGGGCTGGAACGTACGTCATAGAACCGAACGAACAGCGTCGCGCAGTTCCTGATGCATAATCCAAGTTGCTGGCTCATCGTCACTTTCGATGTGAGAAAATGCCAGGACCTGAGCGGCGCCATCATTCTGTACCGATCCGGCTTCGGGTAGGTCCAGTTCCAGATATTCTGCGATCAATAGTCCGATTTTCTTGAAAACCTTGATGGAGGCCTCGCGCGATTTGTAACCAGCTGCCTGAGACAAGTGACCAATAGTCAGACCTTCCTTGCCTGCGATTGTGAGTGCTTTGAGCAATGTGACCTGCGCGGGGGTGAGCCTGATCTGGCGCAATGCCTCGGCATATTCTCTTTCACTGGGAACGAGGGTTCCGGAGTTTCCCTCCAAACGGCGTTGACCGCTACGCTTCCTGTCTCGTTCTTCGAGAATTTCTTTTAAGGCTTCTATAGCCAATGCTGGTGTTTCTCCAACTGCATCGGCAATCATTGTCTGCGTTTTTGCCGGCGGTTTGGGAAATGCCCGTGCAACACTATCGCCGCTCAGAACGCCGGCCTTGATCAAGTACTTTCCAAACTCTTCCTCAATCACTCCTGATACGTCAGCGTTCCGCGACTTACGAACACTGCGGTCCTGAAATGCTCGTTGTTCCAGACCTCGAGCTGACATCTTTGAACCAGAAAGGGTTATTTGACGGGTATTTTTGCGCATCAGAGAAACACCACTACAACTATCGCTGCGACAAACACCGCCGATGCAATAGATATCTTTATCCCATTGGACCGGCGACGCGCCTTTTCGGCTTTGAGACTTTTACCCAGGTTTTCGTCAATCGAGTTATGGTTCACGGCGTAGTCCTTCCGGATTTGTCAGGCGGCTTTGGTTTCCACCAACTTATTGTCGCGCCACATTTTCGGTGCACTTGTCGTTCTGTCTCGTGAACGGCCGATTACATTCCCAACCATCACCTCTTCGATTCAAATGCGCGTTTGAAGGGACAAGGATCGCAACGCACCTGTCTCGGTTTGCGCGAAAACCACGTTCGCACTTCCATCCGGAATAAGTTTCAGGCGCAAGATATGCATGCTGTGGAACTGCCACGGGCTCACAGCCGCTATCCGCTGCCCTGTAACCTCTGAGGCATACCCAACCATCCGAGCTTCCTCTGTCGCTCAGACGACCGTTTTCTGGGACTTCTATTGCAACACAATCCTGGTTCTCCTTACGAAATCCCCAGTTGCAGTGTATTTCCTGCACGCCAAACCGGGTTTCGACGTACCCATTTTGGGGCGAAATCACTTCTTCACACTCTTCTCCGGCACGCTGGAACAGCCGATTGCACGCCCACTGATCTCCGGTTGATGCAAGATAGGCATTTTCAGGAACTCTTATTTCCTCACAGAGTTCTCCGACAATCTGAAAACCGTGATTGCATTCCCAGCCGCTGCCATAGGCGCTACCCGTCAAAAATGCGTTTTCTGGTAAGTCTGTTCTTTGGCAGGATCCGTTCTCGTTTTCGAAACCTTCGTCACAAACAGACCCATCGGCATTGCCCGCGACCTGGGCAGGAAGCTGCGTTCCTGAGAGAAACACCAAAAGTGTCGGGATCAAACAAAGAATGCAGCGCGTAAACACGATGAAAGACTGATCGAAACGGAGCGTAAGACCTGATCTATCGAGCATCAAGCACGCTGTTTATGAGCCATGTGCTGTTCATTCGGCGCCTTCTTTCATGGGTCACGCGATGACTGGAGCATGTCATGTGACGGTTGCGAATGCTTGCGAGGAACGAGCTCATAGCGAAAACCCCAGCGAAACCCGTTCCTATGCTGGGGCACATGCTACAGTTAGTCTGAAGGCCATTGGATTTGCGAAGCCGGCAGCATCGCGGCATCGAGTAATTTTTACCAATACACTCTTGTGGTTCTTAGCCAGCATAGAGTCAAGGCCGCACCGTCGTCACGAAGCCTTTGCTGCGGAGATATCTCATTCTAGAGACTGGTGTTTGACCAGGAGGCTTAGAGAATAATTGAGAGACAAAATTCAGCGTGACATCACCTTTGAAACGTGGCCGTTGACGAACTAACAGGGACCGAGCTCTGCTAAGGGCTGGCAGAAGCTCGAAGCTATTAATACGCCACCAATAGGTGACCGCTTACATATTGTGTCTCAATCCCAATCCGAACCGATCAACCAGTCTTTGGCTGTGCTTCCAGACAGCGGCAATAGCAACCGCTATCTGGCATCGTTTGTGAATTGCCTACTGCAATTGCAGGTTTTCGGCGGAGGTCTTGCCGCGCATCCGGTCTTCTTTCAGATCGAAGCCGACCTTTGCGCCTTCTTTCAGGCTATCGAGGCCAGAGCGCTGAACGGCACTGATGTGTACGAACGCGTCGCCGCTGCCGTTATCCAACTCGATGAAGCCGTAGCCTTTGGTTTCGTTGAACCATTTTACTGTTCCGGTAGTCATGAGATTATCCTTTCAATGACATTTGCGCCTACCAGGATTGGCCAGGCTGCTTGCTGCGCTCATGCAGCAGGTTGGGTGAACTCACCAATATTGGAGAGCATTCGCATAAGACCGTCTTGCGCCTGAGCCGGATCGATCTTGTGTTGTTTGTATCCGTTCTGCTTGCGTGCTACGTGGTCTACCGCTCGCAGTTTGGCTGAAAATTCCGCTTTGGTAGTACGGGGCTGCAGCTTCTCATCGCGGCCTTGCTCTGCAGGCACGTCTTGCGCTTCTGAGCCGCTTGGCAGCCTGTTGCCGATCAGCTTTTCGATATCCCGCAGGAGGGACATCTCTTCGCGATCACACAGTGAAATTGCGGTGCCGGTTCTGCCTGCGCGAGCGGTCCTGCCGATGCGATGCACGTAGGATTCCGGCACATTCGGAAGCTCATAATTCACCACATGAGACACATCGTCGATGTCGATGCCCCGTGCCGCAATATCGGTGGCCACAAGGACGGTAGTTGCGCCTGATCGGAAACCTGCCATGGCACGTTCGCGCTGAGGCTGGCTTTTGTTCCCGTGAATGGATGCGGAGTTGATCCCGGCGGCAAACAAATACTTGCAGACGTTGTCGGCACCGCGTTTGGTGCGTGTAAACACGACCGCACGATGCACGTCCTTGTCCGACAGAATATCTGCCAGAACACGGCGTTTGTCCTGCTTGGCCACATGCCGGACGCTCTGCGCGATCCGTTCAATCGGCGTTGAAACAGCCGCCACCTGAACCTCTGCCGGATCGTTCAGGAAGTCATCGGCAAGCTTTCTGATCTGCCCCGGCATTGTTGCCGAAAGCAGTGCCGTCAGGCGTTTCTCGGGCAGTTTTGCCATGATCTTGCGAATGCTGGGCAGAAAGCCCAGATCCAGCATCTGATCAGCCTCATCCACCACAATGGCTTTGGTCGCGGACAGATCGATGACGCCTGTGTCAAGGTGGTCGAGCAAGCGTCCTGGTGTTGCCACCACGATGTCTATGCCGGCACTGAGGGCCTTGATCTGCCCTCCTGGACGCACGCCTCCGACGACCAAGGTCGTGGAAATGCGGCTGAACTGGCTGTAAGCGCGGATGTTGTCCACGATCTGCGCCGCAAGCTCGCGCGTGGGCGTCAGGATCAATGCGTTGCAGTGTTTTGGAGCGGGTTTCGATATTTCACATTCAATCCGATGCAACAGGGGCAATACAAATGAGGCGGTTTTTCCTGTGCCGGTCTGGGCAATGCCGATCACGTCGCGCTTAGATTGCAGCAGCGGAATGACCTTGGCCTGAATGGGCGTAGGGGTCGAATATCCTTGAGCCTTGATGGCCTTCAGGATGGGCTCGGCAAGGCCGAGGGTGTCAAATGTCGTCAAAAGCGTTTGGTCTCGTGCCATAAACGCGGTTCACCGCTATCGGCACTTGGTCTCTCTAATCTACTGGGAAGCTCGTATGAAATAGCCGCCGTCGTTTCGTTGCTCTCAAGGAGCTATTCAAGACAACGATCTGGGGATCACGGGCGAGAATACTTTGCCGCTGATTTGGTCATCCACACGCGGCGTTGCGCTTCCCCTACAGGGCAAAGGTTAAGAAAGCAACAACTCATTTGAGAGCAAATATTTGCCCGAGGTTGGGTTTGCCCGCGTCTTGCGCGTCCATGAACCATGCGGCGAAAGCGCGGTTTTGGGTAGGTTTATCATGTGCGGTTTGAATGTCCGCAAAGCGGGTGCAACTGCAGCATCAAGATAGCGGGTTGGATGTCGGCTCTGGGCCGCGAGTAACAGCTAACCAACACCCAAGAAGTTGGAACTAATTTCTAGCTCCAGCAACTGATCAGCAGCTCAAGCACTGTTTTCGTTTCCAATAGGAGAATTTTTTGGGGTGCCTTCCAGTGTCGAACGTCCACCTTGTTTCTGGTCCAACTGTGACGGTTGGGTCAGGTTCGTGTGACGTTCAACAGGAAACCAGTGGCGGACCGAGGAGGATTCGAACCCCCGACCCCTTGATTCGTAGTCAAGTACTCTATCCAGCTGAGCTATCGGTCCGCGTTGGTGAGGCGGTGTTTAGACCTGCTGCCCGAGACGTGCAAGCCGATTCTTCAAAAAAAAAATCAAAAAGTCATATCCCCGCGCGGAAGGCTGATTTCAAAGACTGTTCCCTCGGGTCCGGTCTCTTTCAAAACCAGGTCCCCGCCATGGCCGCGCACCAGCTCCTGCGAGATTGCCAGCCCCAGACCCGAGCCACCCTTTCGGACCCCACCCTGAAAAGGTGTAAACAGGTTTTCGCGCGCCTTGGGGGGAAGACCCGGCCCCGTGTCGCGGATTTCGATGCACCAAGCATCGTCGTATTCACACCCCGCAATCGTAATCCGGCCAGGTTTTCCCGAGGCAACCAGAGCCTGTCTTGCGTTGCGCACGAGGTTCATGATGACGCGGTACAATTGTTCGGGGTCGGCGCGGGCCACAAGCGCGTCCGGCACTTCGTTCACGATTTCGACGCAGGCATCCGCGACGGCGAGTTGTTCGCTGGCCGCGACATCCGCCGCGATTGCGCGGATCGGAACCATAGTCAGAGTGGGCGCGGGTTCTTCCGCGCGGCCAAAGGCCAATGTGCTTTCACAAAGGGACACGGCCCGGGTGATGGAATTCACCAGTTTCGGCGCCATCCGCCGCACCAGCGGATCATCGCTGGCCTCGATCCGGTCGGTAAACAGCTGCGCCGACGTCAGGATATTGCGCAAGTCATGGCTGACTTTGGCGACGGCCCCCCCAAGCTGCGCCAGCCTTTCCCGCTGTTTGAGCGCCTGGGTCAGGTCCGTTTGCAGCATCTTCAGTGCCTCCTCGGCCTCTCGCAACTCCGTCACCTTCGAGTTCGGCGAGATTATGCCACGCGCGTCCTCTGGCGCACTGGCATAGCGTTGCATGTAGCCGACGACGCTTTTGATGGGCCGCACAAGTACGACTCGCACGGCGAGAAACAGAAAAAACGCTGTGATGATGGAGATCACAAAGGACAAACCGAGAATACGCAACCCGTAGTCAATCATCGCCATTCGCAACGGCATGCTATCCATGGTGACTTCGATCAGAAGGCCCGCCCCCTTGACCGGTTCTCCGATGACCCGGATGACTTCGTTTTCGGGTTTGAGAAAGCGGCTAATCGCATCCCGGATCAGAATCCAGGGGCTTGCATCCCGCAAATCGAACGTGTCGGCGATTGGATCAGGAATCGGCGACGACAGCATCAGTTGCCGAACCTCATCCCGTCGCAATACGACATTGTAGACGCCTGCGTTTTCCAGCAGTTCTGCCTCAAGATCTTCGGCCAGCATGTCGTCCGCCAGCAAAGCCAGCGAGGCGATCTGCGCGCGTTCGAGCCTGTTCAGCAGAAAGTCCTCGCGGAACCGGGCGATCGACGGGACAAAGATCAGAACCTCGGCCAACATGACGAAGACCGTCGTCAGGATCAGAAATCGGCCCGACAGCGAGTTCAATTTGCGCCCCTCCTCAGGTCAGGGAATCCAGCGCTGGACGAACCGGACCACTCGTTTAACTGTCTGATTCTCAAACAGCCTTGGCGAGAAATAAGCACCCGCCACACGTTTGTTAAGCTCTCCGATCGTCGGATAGGGTGAAACCATGGCGGCGATCTGCCCCATCTTCAGGTTATTGGCCAAAGCCAACGACCACAAGTTGATCAACTCACCCGCCTGATGCCCGACGATTGTGGCGCCGACGGGTCGGCCTTTCACGACCATGACCTTGACGAAGCCTTTGGTTTTGCGCTCGGCAATCGCCCGGTCATTGTGGAGATAGTCAAAGCGGGCGATTTCGAGCTTTTCTCCATGCGCCTCGCGGGCCTGAGCTTCGGTCAGTCCGACCTGGGCCAGCTCTGGATCCGTATAGGTGGCCCAAGGGATATGTGCCGTTTTCGCCCTGGACGGCAGACCGAACAGGGCCGAACGAATGATGACACCTGCATGATACCCTGCAACATGGGTGAATTGCAGGCCACCCGTTACATCTCCGATCGAATAGACGCGGCGATTGGCCGTGCGCAACGCGTCATCCGTTCTGATGCCGGTTTTTGTGCGTTCAATTCCGGCTGCTTCCAGGTTCAGACGCTCGATATTGGCTTTGCGACCGGCAGCGATCAAAAGATGAGAGCCCCGGTGAATTTCACCGTTTTCGGCAACGACCTCCACAGCGCCCTCTGTTCCGTGCACCTGAGCGATCATGGCGTTTTCCCGGATGTCCACGCCTTCACTGCGCAGGGTATCCAGCACCACGGAGGCAGCCTCGGGATCGTCTTTGCCCAAGGCTTTGAACCCTTCGACGACCGTCACCTTGCTGCCGAGGCGTATATGGGCCTGCGCCATCTCCATCCCGATCGGGCCGCCCCCGATGATCAGCAGGTGATCTGGCCGCTCTCTCAAGTCAAAGATGGTTTCGTTCGTATAATAGGGCACCGTGTCCAACCCCGGAATCGGCGGCACCAGCGGTGATGAACCGGTCGCGATGACGATGCGACGTGCACAGATGACATGATCCCCGGCCTGCACCTTTTCAGGGGATATGAACGTGCCATATTCGCGAATGACCTTCACGCCGAAGCCTTCGAACCGCTGCTGGCTGTCCATCGGTTCGATCTGCGCGATCACATCATGAACATGATCCTTTACTGCGGCGTAATCGACCTGAGGGATTGTATCAGCGATGCCAAAACGAACGGAATGCGCCTGAGCATGGGCCGCTTTGCCGCTTGCGATCAGCGCCTTCGACGGGACACAGCCGAAATTCAGGCAATCCCCACCCATCTTGTGCCCTTCCAGCAGGACAACATCCGCGCCCATCTGGCTGGCACCCGCGGCGACGGACAATCCTCCGGACCCGGCGCCAATGACCAGGAGGTCGGTTTTCAACTCTTTCATGGTTCAGGTGCCTCTTTTCGCGCGCAGTGCTTTGAAAACGATGGGCAAGGCGGCCAATATACACAACCCGATAATCGGCCCGATCACGAACGGTTCCCACAGCAACGAAACATCAGGCGTTTCCCCACGGTCGAATACACCGCCCAAACCGACCCCGATCCAAGTGTACACGATACCTCCGGGAATGATGCCCAGCGCGGTCGTCAAAAGAAAATTGCGGAACTTCACACCGACCAAAGCCGGCACGAGATTGGCAACAAAGAACGGCACCACCGGCACCAGACGCAGCAGAAACAACACCGAGATTTCGTTTTCCCGCAGACCGTCCTTCAGTTTTCTGACCGTGCCTTCTGATGATTCCAGGCGCGACGTCAGGGCTTCGCCCAAGCCCCAGCGCGCCGCCAGAAAGATCGCCGACGCACCGATGGTGGCGGACACGACATTGAAAACAGTTCCCGCAAAAAGACCGAAAAGAAAACCGCCCGTCATCGAAGCCACCGCGGCACCGGGCAGTGAAAAGGCCACTATGACGATGTATATGGCGACAAAAGCGGCTGCCATGATCCAATAGTGACCGTCCCGCCACGCCAGAAGCGCCTCGCGATTGTCCCGCAAGGTCTCGAAAGTCAGGTAATCCCCAAGCGTGAAAAAGCCGACAACGGCTACGCTCAGGATTACAAGCAGCGGAATGTGGCGTGCGAAACCGTTGCGCGGCGCCTGGCTTGTGTCGGACATCAGATTTTCCGGTTCTTTGTGCTTCATCTTGTGCCCAAGATGCGCTGACTGACGGGCCAGCAATAGGGGGATCACGGGGCCTTGATCTTTGTGGCACCGAATGTGAGGAATTTCGGCGATAAACGGGTATTTTGAAACCTTTTGCCGTTGCCGGTTACAGAATTGTTGCAAAAGCTGCGAAAACCTGGCCGTTGGGGTTTGACTTACCCCCCGCTTGGCAGTAGAGGACGGGCTTCGAACACCACGGGCAGGCGAATCCGCGCCGCACCCGACCGCATAGATTGGAGACGGAGCGATGAAACGCACCTATCAGCCTTCGAACCTGGTTCGCAAACGCCGCCACGGTTTCCGCGCGCGCATGGCCACTAAGGCCGGCCGCAAGATCCTGAATGCACGCCGCGCACGCGGCCGCAAATCGCTGAGCGCGTAAACCGCTCACCGATCAGGTTATGAACATGACGCCGCCGGAGGCCCCTGAGGTTGGTAGGAACCACCCCGGGAACAAGCCCCCGGCGGCGTCCGTTTGTGCATCTGCACCCCTGACCGTTCTCAAGAAACGGTCCGACTTTCTGAAAGCGGCGCGTGCCCGCCGACAAGGCACGTCTTCGATGATGGTGCAGGCCCGCAAGCGTGGCCTCGGCGAGGGCATCGGGATTCGCGTGGGGTTCACCTGCTCGAAAAAAGTGGGCAATGCCGTGGCCCGCAACCGCGCCAAGCGCCGTCTGCGCGAAGCCGCGCGGGCCGTGTTGCCCGAAGCCGGCCGCGACGGGTGGGATTACGTTCTGATCGGCCGTGCCGAAGTTACCGCCAACCGCCCCTATGACGCATTGTTGGACGACCTGCGCTATGCGCTCCGCAAGGTGCATGCGGCTGAAAAATGACCTTCCTGTCCCATATCGTCGCCCTGCCTGTTCGGGCGTATCGGCTGATCTTCAGCCCATGGGTCGGTTTCAACTGTCGCTACCAACCCACCTGTTCCGCCTATGCGCTTGAGGCGCTGGAGAAACACGGGGCGGTCAAAGGATCCTACTTGGCCGCTCACCGGATCTGCCGTTGCCACCCTTGGGGCGGCGACGGATATGATCCGGTACCTGACGACAAGCATAACGACCCTTCGTCCTGACCCCTCGTCAGACTTGACCGGCAAGTGCCGCGCCTGAACAGTTGGACCTGCACAACCCGAGGTCCCTATGAAATCCCCAGCGCGCGACACCCTGCCAACCCACGATGTCCTGAACCAACCGCCCACGCGCGGCGGCACCGATCTTTGGCTGTCCGATCCGGTCCTGCAAGACGCAGCAAAGACAGCGGGCGCGCGCGCTTTGGAGCTGGCGGCATATGGCAAAACACTCGGAACCGAAGAAACGCGGGAACTGGGTCGGGAAGCCAACCGGCATTTGCCAGAGTTGCGGCTGTTCGATCCCGGCGGCAGGCGCTTGGACGAGGTGCGGTTTCACCCGGCCTATCATCAGATGATGCAGATCAGCCAATCGGCGGGCTATGCCGCACTGGCCTGGGATGGACAACCCGGAGGGCATGCGACCCATGCGGCGATGGTCTATTTGGCCGGACAGGTCGAACCCGGGCATTGCTGCCCGATGACCATGACCTATGCAGCAATCCCTGCACTGGCCGCCAATGAACACATTGCCTCGCTCTGGCAGCCAAAACTCATGGCCCGCCACTATGATCCTTCGAAGGAACCGATCGGTCAAAAGACCAGCGCGACGCTGGGGATGGCGATGACCGAAAAACAGGGCGGTTCGGACATACGCGCCAATACGACCATTGCGGCACGCGACGGGGATCATTGGCGCTTGCGAGGGCACAAGTGGTTCTGTTCCGCGCCAATGTCGGATGGGTTCCTGACACTGGCGCAGGCGCCCGGCGGGTTGACCTGTTTTCTGGTGCCCCGCTGGCTCGAAGGCGAACGCAATGCGATCCACCTGATGCGCCTGAAAGACAAGCTGGGCAACAAATCCAACGCATCCTCGGAAATCGAGTATCATGACGCGCTGGCCTATCAGTTGGGCGAAGAAGGCGCGGGCGTGCGCACCATACTGGAAATGGTGCACCACACGCGGCTTGATACAGCCATGGCACCGGCCGGGCTGATGCGTGCCGCGCTCAGCGCAGCGCATCATTGGGTGGAACACCGCAGCGCATTTCAGCGCCGATTGATTGATCAACCGCTGATGCGTGCGGTCCTGTCCGACCTTGTTCTGGACTGGGAAGGCGCTGTGACCTTGGGAATGCGTGTGGCGCAGGCATTTGACGGCCAGACACCCGAAGACAAGGCCTTTGCCCGGATCGGCGTCGCATTGGCCAAGTTCCTGAACAACAAGCGTTGCCCGGTCGTCGTCGTCGAAGCGATGGAGATACTGGGCGGCATGGGCTACGTCGAAGACACGCCCTTGCCCCTGATCTATCGTGAAGCGCCCCTGAACAGCATCTGGGAGGGGTCAGGCAATGTGATCTGCCTCGATATCCTGCGCACCCTGACGCGTGAGGCGCTGGCCGCCGAGGTTCTGGGGGCCGAGTTGGATGCGGTAAGAGGCACGGACAGAAGGTATGACGCAGCTCTGACCGCGCATCGCAACCGCTGGCCCGGTCTTCCGCCCGAGGCCGAAGCGCGCTGGTACGCTGAACGTACGGCACTGCTGCTGACGGCCTCGCAATTGCTGCGCCATGCGCCCGGCGCTGTGGCTGACGGCTTTGTTGCCACACGTCTTTCCGATGACAGCGGCCGCATTCCCGGAGCAGTAGCCGGGTTGGATACCGGCGCCCTGCTGGCGCGGCTTGGCTGACCCGCCACTTGCCCGGTTGCGCCATCTGCTGTAGGGGCAGCGCATGTTTGATGATGCAGACGATATCCACCCGCTCTTTGCCGGCGCGCCCTCGACCACCGAGTTCAAGAAACTGCGCAAACGCATCGTGCGCCAGACCCGCGAAGCGATCGAGCAATACGGGATGGTGGACCCGTCCGCCCATGACAAGGACGGCACACCGCCGCGTTGGCTTGTCTGCCTGTCGGGCGGCAAGGACAGTTATACGCTGCTGGCTGTCCTCTACGAACTCAAATGGCGCGGATTGTTGCCCGTCGATCTTCTGGCTTGCAATCTGGATCAGGGACAACCCGGATTTCCGGCAACGGTCCTGCCCGAGTTTCTGGACCGCATGGGTGTGCCACACAGGATCGAGTATCAGGACACATACTCTGTTGTGATGGACAAGGTCCCGCAGGGCCGAACATATTGCGCCCTGTGCTCGCGACTGCGCCGCGGCAACCTGTATCGCATTGCCCGGGAAGAAGGCTGTTCCGCCGTCGTGCTGGGACACCACCGCGACGATATTCTCGAAACGTTTTTCATGAACCTCTTCCACGGAGGCCGTCTGGCCACCATGCCACCGAAACTGGTGAACGAAGAGGGAGATCTTTTTGTCTTTCGCCCGCTTGCCCACGTCGCCGAAGCCGACTGCGAGAAATTTGCCAAGGCCATGCAGTATCCGATCATCCCCTGCGATTTGTGCGGCAGTCAGGACGGGTTGCAACGGCAGCAGGTCAAACAGATTCTCGACCAGTGGGAAAAGAACAGTCCAGGTCGGCGTCAGGTTATGTTCCGCGCGTTAACAAACGCGCGCCCGTCGCACCTGTTGGATGCGAAACTCTTTGATTTTGTTAATCTTTCCATAAACTCTGACGAAAAATCGGAAAATTTGGAAGAAATACCGCTTCTGCGTTAACGACTGACTCAGACTGGTTTCCTAGGCTCGGCATACCATTCATGCCCAAGGTCAGGACCCGATGCGGAATCATCCTTTCGTCGACCGTATTATTGAAGCTTTTAGAAACGTGGCATACGGCCCAGCCTTTCTGGCCTTTGTTCCGGCAACAAGCCTGGGGGCGTTCTGGCTTGGCGGTGAACGCGCTTTGGTCGCGGTGGCCCTGGGCTTGCCCCTGATGATTGCCGGCATAGGGGCAATGGCCCCCAACCCGGCAGACAGGAAACGGCAACAGGGTGGCCTGCTGCCGAATGACCAGTTCGAAACCGTTCTGGCTGAGGTGCTCTGGGATAGTCGCCGCAAAGGTGAAACGTCGGCCTGTTTCGCTGTGATCCTGGACGACTATATGCAAATGCTCGATCTGCATGGCCAAGCAGCAGCGAACCATGTGGCGCAGCAATTCTGTTTGCGCATCATGTCCATGATCCGCTCCAGTGACACCGCAACCCGGATCGATGGAAACAAGATGATGGTTGTTCTGCACCCGACGCAACAGCTTGATCTGGAAACCTGCATTCAGATGTCGGGACGAATACAATCCGCGGTCGAAGACCCCATCATGCTGAACGGAACCGGAGTTTACATGTCCTGCTCCATCGGTTTCTGCCTCAGCAGCAATGTCCCCGACGGCACCGCGAAAGACTGGTGCAACGCTGCTAACAACGCGCTGCAAGAAGCACAGCAAAACGGGCCGTCAACGATTCGTGCCTTTTCGTCCGAAACACGTCGCCGAGCTCAGGTCAGAACCAATCTGCGCAAGGAATTTGATGCGGCGCTGGAAAGCGGTGAAATTAGACCATGGTTTCAACCGCAGATCTCGACGGATACCGGGCGTGTGTCCGGGTTCGAGGCTCTGGCCCGCTGGGAACACCCGGCAAAGGGAGTGCTGGGCCCCAATATCTTTCTGCCCTTTGCCGAACAGGCAGAGTTGATGGGCAAACTGGGACAGGCGATGCGGCATCACGCCTTTTGCGCAATGCGCGAATGGGATCGCGCCGGTCTGACCGTACCACGCATCGGCATCAACTTCTCGTCGGACGAATTGCGCGACCCGGGGCTGATCGACCGCCTGAAATGGGAATTGGATCAATGCGATCTGACCCCGGACAGATTGGCGGTCGAAGTATTGGAGACCGTGTTTTCCAGAGGACCGGATGACGTAATCACCCGCAATGTCACGGGCTTGGCCGCGATGGGGTGCTGTATCGATCTGGACGATTTCGGCACAGGGCATGCCTCGATCGCTTCAATCAAGCGGTTCAACGTGTCCCGGATCAAAATCGACCGTTCTTTCGTGACAAAGGCGGACCAGGACCCAAGCCAGCAGCAGTTGGCCAGCGCAATTCTGACCATGGCAGAACGGCTGAATCTGGAAACCCTTGCTGAAGGCGTCGAGACGCCCGGAGAACACGCCTTGATGGCGCAATTGGGATGTGACCATGTTCAGGGGTTTGGCATCGGCAAGCCCATGCCTTTCGAAAAAACCGAGGACTGGATCACGTCTCATCGCGACAAGATCGACGGAATGCCCAAAATCGGGCGGCAAACGGGCTGAAGAACCGGAAACTGCGCCACAGAAGACCAATCCGTGACGAAATAACGAGCGATTCCGCTTGACCTTTGGGCCTGCACTCTGTTGAACCCTGCGGGTGTCTTTCACTGCTCAAGGTGGCTGTCCCAGATGGACGATCAGAACAAGAATCTCATCCTCGCAACCGCGCTCAGCTTTCTCGTGATCCTGGTCTGGTTCGTGCTGTTCCCTCCGCCGGAACAGACGCCAACCACGGAACAGGCTGAAATCGCCAGCATCGAAGGGAATGAGGTTCAGACGCCCAGCGCCGCTGATACCGGAACGGTCGGCGAAGCAACTGCAAGCGCCACTGAAGCCGAAGCCGAGGCGCCCCGCGTGAGCATCGACACGCCCCGCCTGACGGGCAGCCTGTCGCTTGCCGGTGGCCGAATTGATGAGCTGTCGCTGAAGGATTACAAGGTTTCACTGGCTGAGGATTCTCCGATCGTCGAACTTCTGTCCCCGGTTGGAAGTGACTCTGCCTATTATGCGCTTTATGGCTGGGCCCCCGGCGCGGGCCTGTCGGTCACGGACGTTCCCGGCCCGAACACTCTTTGGACGCTTGAGCAGGGCGAAACTCTGGGTGTTGACACTCCGATCACGCTGGCTTGGGACAATGGTAACGGCCTCACCTTCCGCCGCACCATTGCCGTGGATGAAGACTATATGTTCTCGGTCACCCAGTCGGTCGAGAACGCCACGGACGCCGAGGTCGGCATGGCCCCCTACGGCATTCTGGCACGCCACGGCATGGGCGAAGACGGTGACCTGCCGGGCCTGAAGAACTTCTTTATTCTTCACGAAGGCGTCATGGTCATGGCTGACGGCGTTCTGGATGAGATCGACTATGGCGATGTGCGCGATTTCGATATCGACCCCAATGAACGCGCACAGGCCGAGGTCTATCAGGTCAAAGAAGGCGGCTGGATTGGGTTCACGGATCACTACTGGATGACCACCCTGATCCCGGCCGAGGGTGCAGCGTTCAAGGCCGCTGCCAAATACGATTCACGTCGCAAAATTTATCAAACGGAAACGGTGCTGCCGACACTGACAGTCGCTCCCGGTACAACGGAAGAGGTCACGACCAGACTGTTCGCCGGTGCCAAGGAATGGGAAACTATCCGGGAGTATCAGGCGGAAGGTGTTCAGAAGTTCATCGACAGCATCGACTGGGGTTGGTTCTACTTCCTGACCAAGCCGATCTTCTGGCTGCTGCACAACATCAATGCCCTGATTGGAAACATGGGCTGGTCGATCATCGGCCTGACGCTGATCATAAAGGCCATCCTGTTCCCGCTTGCCTTCAAGTCCTACGTCTCGATGGCAAAGATGAAGGAATTGCAGCCGCAAATGGAGGCCCTAAAAGAAGCCGCAGGCGATGATCGCCAGAAAATGCAGCAGGGCATGATGGAGCTGTACAAAAAGGAAAAGGTGAACCCTGCCGCAGGCTGCTTGCCTATTCTGTTGCAGATTCCGATCTTCTTCTCGCTGTACAAGGTGATTTTCGTGACGATCGAACTGCGTCAGGCCCCATGGTTCGGCCCGTTCCGGGACCTGAGCGCACCTGATCCAACCTCGATCTTCAACTTCTTTGGCTGGCTGCCATGGGCCGGGCCGCAACCTGACAGCCTGATGGCGCTGATCTTCATCGGTATTCTGCCGCTGCTGCTGGGTATTTCGATGTGGTTGCAGCAGAAACTGAACCCGGCGCCAACCGATCCGACGCAGGCCATGATCTTTGCCTGGATGCCTTGGGTCTTCATGTTCATGCTGGGTGGTTTCGCCAGTGGTCTGGTCGTGTACTGGATCGCGAACAACACGATCACGTTCACACAGCAATATCTGATCATGCGCAGCCAGGGCTATAAGCCGGATGTATTCGGAAACATAAAGTCCGGTTTCAAGCGGACGCCAAAAACGGACAACAAATGAGCGGAACGGTCTCAAGCCTTTGGCGCCACCCGATCAAAAGCCATGGGCGAGAAGCCCTGAGCCAAGTCACACTCATCCCCGGGCAGACCATGCCCGGGGATCGCGTTTGGGCGGTCGCTCATGAGGCCGCCAAAACCGATGGTTCGGAATGGGCACCCTGCTTCAATTTCAGCCGCGGTTCAAAAGCGCCTCAGTTGATGGCCATTTCGGCCGAATTGCAGGGCGACCGGGTTACATTGCGCCACCCGCAGCGACCGGATCTCGATTTTGCGCCGGACACCGAACAAGAAGCTTTTCTGGACTGGGTAAAGCCACTTATGCCGGCGAACCGCGCTGCATCTGCCCGGATCGTTCGGGTTCCGGGGCGCGGTATGACGGACAGCGACTTTCCATCGATCAGCCTGTGCAACATGGCATCGCATCGCGCAGTCGAACAGAAGCTGGGCCAGACTCTGTCCATTGTTCGGTGGCGCGGCAATTTCTGGTTCGAAGGTCTGCCGTTGTGGGATGAGTTTGACTGGCTGGGCCGGGACCTGCGCATTGGCGAGGCCGTGCTTCGCGTCCGCGAGCGGATCACGCGATGTATGGCCACCACCGCCAATCCCGAAACCGGTGAGAGGGACGCAGACACCCTGCGCGCCTTGAACAGCTGGGACCATCAGGATTTCGGCGTTTACGCCGAGGTCGTTCAGGGCGGCGAAATCCGCGTCAACGATGAGGTGCAGGTGCTATGACCACGCTTCCCTTCCCCCTGGCCGAAGACCCGGATGAATTCGCCCTGGAGCGAGGCCGCAAGCTGTTTGCAGGCCCGTCCGAGTTCGTCAAAGGCGTTGTCGCCATGAATGGCCTGCCCGCACCTGACCGGTTGGAAGTCTGTTTTGCGGGGCGTTCGAACGTGGGCAAATCCAGCCTGATCAATGCCTTGACCGGCACGAAGGGTCTGGCCCGCGCATCCAACACGCCCGGCCGCACGCAAGAGATCAACTTTTTCACCCAAGGCCCTGAACTCTATCTCGTGGACCTGCCGGGCTATGGCTATGCAAACGCCCCGGTGAAAGTGGTCGAGAAGTGGCAGAAGCTGCTGAAACAATATCTCAGCGGGCGCCAGACACTGCGCCGCGCCTTTGTCCTGATCGACTCGCGCCACGGGGTGAAACCGGTCGATGACGAAATTATGAAGTTGCTGGACACCAGCGCCGTGACATTTCAATGCGTTCTGACCAAGGCAGACAAGGTCAAAGCCAAGGATCGTGAAAAGGTTCTGGAAAAAACCCGGGCCGCGTTGTCCAAACATCCCGCGGCATTTCCGGAAATCGTGCTTACCTCTTCCGAAAAGGGTGACGGCATTGCGACCCTGCGGTCCATCATTGCGCATCTGGAATAGCTTCACCCTTGGCAGCGTGGGGCAAAGGTCCTAACACGGTTTTCCAGAAGGACTTTAGCAATGAAGACACGAGATATGAACCGGGACTGGATCGCCACCGCAGCCACACTCAACAGCGCCCTGCCCTATCTGCAGCGCTATGACGGAGCCATCGTCGTCATCAAACTTGGCGGACACGCCATGGGCAGCGACGAGGCGATGGAAAGCTTTGCCCGGGACGTGGTTCTGATGCGCCAGGTGGGTGTAAACCCGGTGGTCGTCCACGGCGGTGGTCCGATGATCAATGCAATGCTGGGCAAGTTGGACATTCAATCCGAATTCGTGAACGGCAAGCGAGTGACCGACAAGGCCACGGTTGAAGTGGTCGAAATGGTTCTGTCCGGGCTCGTGAACAAGCGCATCGTACAGGCGATCAATGATCAGGGCGGATCAGCCGTAGGCCTGTCTGGCAAGGACGCAGGCCTGATGGTCTGCAATCAGACGGATGCATCGCTGGGCTTTGTCGGCACTCCTGCCGAGATGAATCCGAAGATCCTGCATGATCTGTTTTCACATGACGTAATCCCGGTCATCGCCCCGCTTGGTGCAGGCCGCGACGGTGAAACATTCAACGTCAATGGCGACACGGCAGCCGGAGCAATCGCTTCTTCGCTCAAGGCAGACCGTCTGTTGCTGCTGACGGATGTTTCCGGTGTCAAGAACGCGGCGGGCGATGTCGTGACCGAACTCAAGGCCGGTCAGATAAGGGAAATGACCCGCGAAGGCACCATTGCAGGCGGTATGATACCCAAGACAGAAACCGCACTGGACGCCCTGCACAGCGGCGTTCGGGCTGTCGTCATACTTGATGGGCGCGCACCCAATGCCGTGCTGCTGGAGCTGTTCACCGAACATGGGGCCGGGTCGCTGATACGCCCGGACTGACCCCGCAAGAGAGGAGGAGGAGACATGACACATCTTGTACAGCCTTCCTCTGATCCTGACGCGACGCCCTATGAACAGGTTGAAAACGCCGCCCTTGATACTGGTTTGTTGGTCATGGGCGCACTGCATCCTCGCCACGTTGCAGCCAAAGACCTCGAAACCGGCACGCTGATCCTGTTGGGGGCCGGGCCGGAATTCTGGCCCGTACTGAAAGCCTCACCGGAATGGCACCGGGCCGACCCCGTTGACCGATGGTCGAAAAGGGTCGTCGGTCAGATGGCCGAAAGGCTCGGCGCACAGGCGTATTTCCCGTTCGGCGGCCCTCCGTACACGCCATTCATTGACTGGGCACTCAAGTCTGGGCGAACGTTCAGCAGCCCGGTCGGGGCATTGGTGCATGATACCGTTGGGATGATGATTTCCTATCGGGGCGCACTGCATTTTGCCAAAGAGTTCGCCATCCCAACACCTTCCGGCGTGTCGCCTTGCGAAACCTGCGCCGCGCCTTGCACGACGACCTGTCCGGTCAGTGCGCTGAACGCGCAGGAGTTATATGACGTCGCTGCATGCCACGACCATCTGGGCACTGCTGAAGGTCAGACCTGTATGGCGGGCGGGTGTCTGGCCCGCCTTGCCTGCCCTCTGAGCGCGGGCGCAGGACGCGACCCGGAACAATCGGCCCATCACATGAAAGCCTTTCATCCGTCATGACCCGAATTCTGATCCTGACACGTCATGCGAAATCCAGCTGGGATAGCCCGGGTCTTGGCGATCATGACCGCCCGCTGAACAAACGTGGACGAAAGTCAGCCCCGGCCATCGCTGCTTGGTTGCGTCACCACGACTGGTTGCCGGATGAAGTCCTAAGCTCTACATCAACCCGCACCCGCGAGACATGGGATCGCATGGGTTTGCAGGCCGAAAAAGTCAGCTTTCACAGCGCGCTCTACCACGCTGATTCAAAGGTCATGCTGCGGGAACTTTCAGGTGCTACGGAACCGGCTGTTTTGATGATGGGCCACAATCCCGGGATCGCCGATTTTGCCAACCGTCTGGTGCGGCAACCGCCAAATCATACACGCTTTTTCGATTATCCAACCTGTGCAACAACCGTCATGTCGTTCGAAATAAACAGCTGGGCCGAGGTCCGATGGCAAACCGGGACAGTGCTGGGGTTCACCATCCCGCGTGAGTTGATCGAATAGAAAAAGGCGGGGCAATACCCCGCCTTCATTTATTCAGCCTTTGTGCAGGTCAGTGACCCAGAATCTGGCTCAGGAAAAGTTTGGTCCGCTCGCTTTGCGGGTTGTTGAAGAACTCTTCGGGTTCATTCTGTTCCACGATCTGACCGGCATCCATGAAGATCACGCGGTTGGCGACCTGACGGGCAAAGCCCATCTCGTGCGTCACGCACAGCATGGTCATACCTTCTTCGGCCAGTTCGATCATGGTGTCGAGCACCTCTTTGATCATCTCGGGGTCCAGCGCCGATGTCGGTTCATCGAACAACATGATCCGTGGCATCATGCACAGTGAGCGGGCAATCGCCACACGCTGCTGCTGACCGCCGGAAAGCTGACCGGGAAACTTGTCAGCCTGCTCGGGGATTTTCACCTTTTCCAAGAAGTGCATCGCCCTCTCTTCAGCCTCTTTCTTGGGCGTCTTGCGCACCCAGATCGGGGCCAGCGTACAGTTTTCCAGAATGGTCAGATGCGGGAACAGGTTGAAGTGCTGGAACACCATTCCAACCTCGGACCGGATCTTGTCGATGTTCTTCAGGTCATTCGACAGCTCGATCCCGTCCACCACGATCTTGCCTTGCTGGTGTTCTTCCAGTGCGTTCAGGCAGCGGATCAGGGTGGACTTGCCCGACCCTGACGGGCCCGCGATCACGATCCGCTCGCCCTGATTGACGGTCAGATTGATGTCGCGCAGCACGTGGAAGGACCCGTACCACTTGTTCATGTTGTTGATTTCGATGGCGACCTCGTCGCTCACCTGCATCTTGGAGCGGTCGATTTCGCGGTCAATTGCAAGTTCAGACATGTGTTGAACTCCTTAACGATGATCTGTGGCAAGGCGACGCTCGAGCCACTGAGAATATTGAGAGATGCCGTAACAGACGACGAAGAACAGAAGCGCGGCAAAGCCCAGAAGCTCCCAGTAGACGCCGTTCCATTCAGTCGACGCCAGGATGGGTCCCCGGATCATACCCACCAGATCGAACATCGAAATGACCGAAACCAGTGTCGTATCCTTGAACAGGCCCACGGCCACGTTCACGATCCCGGGGATCGAGATCTTCAGCGCCTGCGGCAGGATGATAAGCCGCATCGCCTGCGGATAATCCAACCCAAGACTGTCTGCGGCCTCGTACTGCCCGCGCGGAAGCGCTGCCAGACCGCCGCGGATCACCTCGGCGATATAGGCGGACGAGAACATGGTGATCATGATCACAACGCGCAGGAACAGGTCGACCGTGCTGTCAGGCGGGAAGAAATAGGCCAGCATCACCGAAGCCACGAACAGCAGCGTGATCAGAGGCACGCCGCGGATGAACTCGATGAAGATGACGCAGACCCACTTGATCAGCGGCATGTTCGACTGTCGCCCCAAGGCCAGTGCGATCCCAAGTGGTACCGACAGCGACACACAGGTCACGCCCAGCATCATGTTCAGCATGAAACCGCCCAAATCACGGCTGGGAACGGCCGTCAGCCACGCGTTTTCTGATGCGCCTTCCGGGATCAGGGCCCCTCCGACGTTCCAGATGACCAGTGCCGTCACAATCGCTCCGAAGAACCCGGCGGCAAAGTTGTTGTTGCCCAGCTTCTGGAAGACACCACCGGCGGCCATGCAGCCAACAAGCGCAACCAGAGGCACGAGGATCGTGCCACCCCAGATCAGCCAGAAAGCCAGGAAGGGATAGACCGCAGTGAACAACAGCATCTTGCGAGGCAAGTCAAAGAACAGCACCGGCGCAATCGCCACCAGCATCAGCACAAAGGCCAGGTTCGGCCGCCAATAGGCATCGACGGGGTACTTGAACCCATAGATCAGCTGCGGCCAGCGTTCCGTCAGAACCGCGAAACAGGCTCCGGTCTTGTCCCCCAGAATCTCGCGGCATTCCGCGAGCGAGTTGGCATTCCACACTCCGTTCAGAATCCATGGCAAGGTATTCTTGAGAAGAATGTAGATCAAGATCAGCGACAGAACTGTCAGGATCGAGTTGACGACCCCTGAAAACAGATTCTCGCGCAGCCATTTGATGACGCCGGTCTCATTTGCCGGCGGCGGTGAGGGCGGGATGGTGCCTTCGGCCACGAAGGCGATCGGGTTTGTTGCTTGATCACTCATGGCTCAGCGCTCCTTCAGCTTGACGGAAGCGTTGTAGATGTTCATCCCCGTCGAAATCAGCAGCGAGGCCGTGAGGTAGAACAACATCAGCAGAAGAACGCATTCAATCGCCCGGCCGGTCTGGTTCAGAGTAATACCACCCAGTGTTGCGGTGATATCCGCATAGCCAACGGCAATCGCGAGAGACGAGTTCTTGGTGATATTCAGATACTGCGAGATCAGCGGCGGGATGATGACCCGCAATGCCTGGGGCAGGATGACCAGTTTCATGATCCGTCCCTGACGCAGGCCCAGCGCGGCGGCAGCCTCGGTCTGACCTTTGCTGATCGCCTGAATACCCGCACGCACGTTTTCCGCGATAAAGGCACCGGTATAGATCGACAGGGCAAACCACAGCGCAATCAGGGGGCCGCCGGCATTCATTCCACCGCTGAAGTTAAAGCGCTTCAGTTCGGGGACATCCCAGGTCAGGCCCATGATGATCATCAACAGCACAAAAGGCACCAGCCAGATTGCCAGTTTCGGCAACAGCGTCGCGGGACGCTCGCCGGTTTCCTCCTGCTTCTTGGTCGCGCGTTTTTCGACTTCGCCACTGACGAACCACGATCCGATCAGGACGGCGATGACCAGCAACCAGTTCAGGGCTGTCGATGCAAACAGGCCATTGGCGAACTCGGGACGGGGAAAATAAATGCCTCGATTGGTAAAGGCAAAGGACCCAAACAGCATTGAAGACGTCGGGTTTTCCCCCCGGAACGCGCTGGGCGCCGGCAACACGGCCGTCATGATCGTGAAGATGATGATGATCCAGATCAGAACCGGGATGTTCCGAAAGATCTCGACATATACTGCCATCAGCTTCGACACGAGCCAGTTGTTCGACAGTCTCAGAACACCCGCGATCACACCGAAAACCGTTGCGGTGATACAGGCCAGGAAGGCCACGAGCAAAGTGTTCAGCAAACCGACAAGTGCCGCGCGTGCATGCGATGACTGACTGTCATATTCAACAAGACGCTGGTTGATGTCGTACCCGGCGGAATCGCCGAGGAAAGCATAGGAAATATTGAGCCCTGCGGCCCTGAGGTTCTGGATCAGGTTGTTGCCCAGATACCAGATGGAAAGCGCAATGACGATGGCCGCAATCACCTGAAATGTAAGAGAGCGATAGCGGGTATCGTTTATGAGCATAGACAACCGAAAATCAGCTTTCGGTGGGTCAGTCATAGTCGACATATTTTGGGATCCCCGTGGCTTGCGAGCTGTTTCATTTCGGCGAGGTTTTCCCCGCTCTGCATCTGCCCGCAGCAATTTATTGTAGAAGAGGGCGCAGGTTGCCCCGCGCCCTCTTCCATTGATGCCTTAACGGAACGGCGGCGAGTACAGCAGGCCGCCTTCGGTCCACTGTGCGTTCAGGCCGCGCGCCAGGCCGATCGGTGTTTCTTCACCGATGTTCTTGGCGAAGATTTCACCATAGTTGCCGCCAGCTTTGATCGCTTTGGCCGCCCAGTCGGCGTCCAGACCCAGCATTTCACCCAGAGTGCCTTCCGTACCCAGCAGGCGGTTGATTTCCGGGTTGTCGGTGCCAGCGCTCAGCTCGTCGATATTTGCCGAGGTCACGCCCAGCTCTTCAGCCGAAATCAGTGCGTTCAGGGTCCAACGAACAACGTCGCCCCACTCGTGGTCGCCATGACGGACCAGCGGGCCCAGCGGCTCTTTCGAGATGATTTCGGGCAGCAGGATGTGCTCGTCCGGCGCTTCGAAGGTGGCGCGGGTTGCGGCGAGGCCCGATGCATCGGTGGTGTAAACGTCACATGCACCAGCCAGGTACTGCTGCTGCGCTTCGGCGTTGGTTTCGATCGGAACCGGCTCGTAGCTGATGTTGTTGGCGCGGAAGAAATCGGCCAGGTTCAGCTCGGTGGTGGTGCCGGTCTGGATGCAGACACGGGCGCCGTCCAGTTCCTTGGCCGAGCTGACGCCCAGCGCCTTGGGAACCATGAAGCCCTGACCGTCATAATAGTTCACACCGGTGAATTCGAACTTCAGGTCGACGTCGCGGCTGAAGGTCCAGGTGGTGTTCCTTGCCAGCATGTCGATCTCGCCCGAGGCCAGAGCGGTAAAACGTGTCTTACCAGTGGTCGGAACGAATTCAACGGCGTTGGCGTCACCCAGAACGGCAGCAGCAACGGCGCGGCACAGCGATACGTCAAAGCCTTGCCATTCGCCATTTGCGTCGGGCGCAGCAAAACCAACCAGACCGGTGGTCACACCACAATTCAGCTTGCCGCGTGCTTTAACGTCGTCAACGGTCCCTGCCATGGCTGCGCCAGCAGCAAGACCGGCAATCGTTGCCGCGCCCAAGATTACGGATTTTTTCATTTTTACCTCTTCCTGATTTTCCGCCCCGTCCGAGACGGCTCTGCCCGGCAAGTGGATGCCGGATAGGTTACCCCAAAGGTGTCTCCCCTTTAGTGGCACCGAGTTTGGGCGTATTCATAAACAAACGTCAAGGGCCGGATCATCGAAATCGATGGATCAGGCCCCAAGCTGTTTACAGATTTGCTCAAAAAACCGGAATTTAGGATCAAACCGATAATTCAAAGAAGCGTTTGGCATGCATAAAGGCTGCTTTCTTGGCCTCGGCAACCTGATGGGCTTCTTCGTCATGGCCCCATTGTTCAATCTGCCAGGTTTCATCCAATCTTGAAATGCGCCATATTTCGTACGGATTGCGCCAATTCATGGCGGCCGCAAAGCCAAGAATCAATGACCCCGACAAGCTGACAAGATCGTGAAAAGCGGCCAGTTGGAACGCATCCAGCCCGTGCACTCGAGAACGCAATGTCGCCAGGGCGGATTCCGGCTGCGGTTGATGCAGGACGCCCGCAACCGGAACCAGACGGGCAGACAGCGCGGTCTCGGCCCAATCCAGGGCGGGGTCCCATTCGGCGCTCTGACGATCCTGCAACTCCTGCGGGTGGGTTGCGCGATAACACAATAAATCGGAATCGCCGTAATCGGCCAGCATGTCGGCCACTTCCCCGTGCTGGATGCGGACTTTGTCAATCGCTGCATTTGCAGAACGGGTGAACGGCATCACGGCAGGATCAACTTCTTTTTCCTGCGCGTCCCATTCCCCTGCCACCGCTTCGGCCATGGGGCGGGTTGGCAGGATCAGGTCTGCCTTGGCGGGTGTTTTGACCCTGCGGCCATCCAGTTCGACGGTGAAGCCGCCATCAACCGCGACAACGGTGCTGTCCTTCCAAAAGCGTTTCGGTTTCCAGTCACTCATCTTTCAATCCCACATCCCAGCCAGCGCATTGGGCAACTGGTCAAAGGTTTCGATAATGCAAGAAGCTGCGGTCAGAGCCGATCGGTCATGATAGCCCCAGGTGACGCCGATGCCGCGAACACCGGCGGCCGCAGCCATATCCATGTCAAAGCTCGTGTCGCCGATCATCACTGCACAGGCCGGATCGACCCCGGTTTCCGCCAATGCGGTCTGCACCATGGACGGATGCGGCTTTGACGGGTGGTGATCCGCGACCTGCCGGGTCACGAAATACGGTTCCAGCCCGTGGGCTTCGATCAATGCGTCCAACCCGCGCTGCGACTTGCCGGTTGCTACGCCAAGAAGCACTTCGGGTATGGCATGCATCGCTTCAATCGCCTCGCGCGCACCGGGGTACAGCGGCGAACTTGCCGCGCCCAATTCAAGACGATGGGCGTGATAGGCCTCTTTATACCCGTCGACCAGATCGTTCTGGACCGAGAGGGGCTGTTCCGGCGCCAACCGGGCGATGGCATGCGGCAGCGACAAGCCAACAATGGACAGGATCGCCTTTCGCGTCGGAACCGGCACGAAGGCGGCCTGAAAGCTGGCGGTCATGGAATGAACGATACTGCCCTGACTGTCGACCAGAGTACCGTCGACGTCGAACAGGACCAGCCGCAAGGGTGCGCTCATTGCAGCGCCTCAAACGGGTCATCAGCCGCCAGATCCTCGCTCCATCCGAACGTGTCCCAGCTGTGCTTCATATGCTCGGGCAAGGGCGCCGTCACGGTCACTGGTTTCCGCGTCACCGGATGCAGGAAGGACAGCCGCCGTGCGTGCAGATGCAGCTTTTTGCTGATGATCCCACCCAGTTGCGCACCCCATCCGTCGCCAAGGTTTTCCTGACCCGAACCGCCGTATTTTCCGTCGCCGATAATCGGATGTCCGATTGCGGCCATATGCGCCCGCAACTGGTGCGTACGTCCGGTGATCGGCTCCATCGCGACCCAGGCGGCGCGGCCGGCAACTCGATAAAGGGTTGCGTAATGCGTATGCGCGCGTTTCGCGCCCGGAGTGCTGTCAATTTCGTTCATATGCACGGGGATCATCTTTTCGCCCTCGCCGTGCTTGCCATGACCAGGCGCCTTGACAAGGCCGGTCTTGATCTCACCCAGATACGGTGTCGGCACCCCGGCAACCAGCGCCCAGTAGATCTTGCGCGTATCGCGGTGGCGGAAAGCGGCCGTCAAACCCTTGGCGGCTTCGCGGGTGCGGGCCAGCAGCAGAACACCTGACGTGTCCTTGTCCAACCGATGGACCAGCCGAGGGTTCTCGTCATAGTCGAACCGCAGCGCTTCGGACAGGCTGTCAACATGCCTTGTCTGCCCGCTGCCGCCCTGCACCGGCAGACCATGCGGCTTGTTCAGCGCCAGAACGTGATCGTCACGGTAGATCACGCAGGATTGGATCATCTTGGCATCCGCATCCGAGATGTGATGCTTGGCCTCAGCCGGTTTGTGATCAGCGTCCGGCAAGGGCGGCACGCGAACAACCTGCCCGGCCTCCAGCCGGGTCGAGGCCTTGGCGCGGCTACCGTCAACACGCAATTCTCCCTTGCGGCACATCTTTTCAATGCGCCCCTGGCTGACATGCGGAAACAGGCGGCGCAGCCAGCGATCCACGCGTTGGTCCCCATCACCTTCAGCGACTGTAATCATCTGCACGCCACTCATGCCATTACCCCTTGTTCCGCGCGGGTGATCCGCCCGGATTGCGTGTTTATCCGTGTCCCAGAAATCATGGGCGTCTGTCGCGCGCAACGCGGCAAGAGTCAAGGTATCTGGCTCTGGATCTCAGATGTTCGAGAAGTCGCCGTGCCGCCTTGCTCCGTCCCGGAAACGGGTCGCACCAGCGGTTCCTTCGCGGCGAATGACATCCAACCCGTTGGCCCATTCAACCTTAAGCGCGTCACAAACCGGCATTCCACGCGTTTCGATGATCGACCGGCATATCAAGTCCTCCGCTGCAAGCGTTGACCCAGGGGAAGCGTCCAATTTCAATCCAGTCGCCTGTGGCGCCGCGGAACCTTTACGATTGACCCCGCGTAACTAGCTGTTCCGCTGTGTCCGCAGCTTGGCAAAATAATCGAAGCGTTTCTTTAGCTCACGCTCGAAACCGCGCTCGACCGGCTGATACAAAACCGGGCGTTTCATCGTCTCGGGGAAGTAGTTCTGACCGGAAAACCCGTCCTCGGCATCGTGGTCGTAGGCATAGCCCGCGCCGTAACCCTGTTCCTTCATCAAAGAGGTCGGCGCGTTCAGGATATGCTTGGGCGGTGGCTCGCTGCCGGATTGCTTGGCCAGCCGCATTGCCGCCTTGTAGCCGACATAGGCGCCGTTGGATTTTGGCGCCAGGGCAAGATAGACCAGCGCCTGAGCAAGCGCCAACTCGCCCTCGGGTGAACCCAGACGTTCGTAGGTTTCCCACGATTGCAAACAAATGGCCTGCGCCTGCGGATCGGCCAGGCCTATGTCCTCGACCGCCATGCGTGTGATCCTGCGCGCAAGATACCGCGGGTCTTCGCCCCCGGTCAGCATGCGCGCGAACCAATACAAGGCCGCATCGGGATCAGATCCGCGCACCGACTTGTGCAGGGCCGAGATCAGGTTGTAATGCTCATCACCAGACTTGTCGTATTTTGCAGCCCGCCGCATCAAACGTGTAGACAGCGCATCGGGGCCCAGCGGCGCATCCACCTTCCACGCCGAAACCTGTTCGATCAGGTTCAGCAAAGCCCGACCGTCGCCATCGGCCATCCCTTGCAACGCATCGCGGGCGGCAGGCGTCAATGGCAACGCGTGGCCCAGCTCTTTCTCGGCCCGCTGGGTCAGACGCTCCAGATCGGCAAGGCTCAGCCGTTCCAGCACCAGCACCTGCGACCGGCTGAGCACAGCGGCATTCAGTTCGTATGACGGGTTCTCGGTGGTTGCGCCGACCAACAGGATTGTCCCGTCTTCCATATGGGGCAGAAACCCATCTTGCTGAGCCTTGTTGAAGCGGTGAATCTCGTCCACGAACAACAAGGTGCCCTGCCCGTTCTGGCGGCGTATTTTCGCGGCCTCGAAGACTTTCTTCAGATCCGGCACACCGGTAAAGATCGCACTGATCTGAACGAAATGCAGATCGGTTTCCTGTGCCAACAGCCGTGCAATCGTGGTCTTTCCAACTCCGGGTGGGCCCCAGAAGATCAGGCTGGACATACTGCCTGCCGCCAGCATGACACCCAGAGGGGCCTCGGGGCCCAGCACCTGCTCCTGCCCGATCACCTCGGCCAGGGATCGAGGCCGCAACCGGTCAGCCAGAGGCCGGTGAGGAGAAGCGGCGGGTTCTGCCGCCCCGGTATCGAACAGATCACTCACAGGTCACAGCCGGAACCGCAAAGAGACGGACCGCCCCCCGCGCACCAGACCTATCTGCACGTAACGGCCCGGATCGGTCAGCGCGGTCTCAACGTCCCGGGGGCGCTGGATCTCATCGGCATTGATGCTTTCAAGAATATCACCGGTTCGCAATCCCGCCCTTCCGCCATACGGGCCGGGATCCACCACGACGACACCCGTCAGCGACAGCGGCAATCCCATCCTGGTGATCACCGCGGGGTTGACCCGGGACACCACCAACCCCGGAAGAACGGTTCTGTCGTTCAACGTCGTTTCTTCGGCGGCCGGAACATCGGGGGCTTTGATAAGCGCCACCTCAACCTGGTCACTTTGGTCGCCGCGCAGACGGGTCAGAACCGAGGTTCCGCCCACTCCGGCGACCGACATCCGAAACTTCATCTCGGCGGGTGAATTGACCTCATCCCCGTCCACATGGGTTACCACGTCTCCAACTCTGAACCCTGCGTCGCGCAAAGGGCTGAGCTCATGCAGATCAGAGACCACAACGCCCAACGGGATGGCCAAACCAAGGGATTCCGCGATATCCGCACTCATATGTTGACCCGACATTCCTGCCCACGGGCTGACGAAGGTTTCGTTTCCCTGCTGCGCCTGCTTGAGGAATTGCGCCACCAGATTGGCGGGGATGGCAAAGCCTATTCCGTTTGACCCACCCGATCGGGTCAGAATCGAGGTATTGATCCCGATAAGCTGGCCATTCACATCGATCAGCGCCCCACCGGAGTTGCCCGGGTTGATTGCCGCATCCGTCTGGATGAAATATCCGCGGCCATTCCCGGTTGCCGTGCCCGTGCGCGCCAGCCCCGAGATGATGCCGGAAGATACCGTCTGCCCCACCCCGAACGGGTTTCCGATGGCCAGCGCCAGCTCTCCGACTTCGACCTGGTCGGAATCGCGAAGGGTCAGGTAGGGCAGATCTTCGGCCTCCTTCAAGCGCAGGATCGCAATATCGCTTTCCTCATGGCCCAGCACAACCTCGGCCGAAAACTCGCGCCGATCCGTGGTGACAACCCGGATCTCGGTCGCAGAGCCAACCACGTGATAGTTGGAAACAACATACCCATCGTCCGACAGGATAACCCCGGAACCCAACGAGTTTTGAACCCGCTGACGTGGTTCGCCAAATCCCCGGCCAAAGAAATCCTGAAAGAACGGGTCCGAGAAAAACGGGCTTGCCCGGCCCTGCCGGACGATCTTGGCATAGATGTTCACAACCGCCGGTGATGCCTGTTTCACGACCGGGGCAAATCCCAACGAAATCTCGGCCTGTGACTGCGGAACTTTCGTTTCGGCCATTCCTTGCGTCGCGCAGGTCAAGGCAACAAGGGTCAGCATTACGCGGATCATGGTGGCTCCGTTTTTTGCGATTGGCCCAGATATGCTGACACAAAATCCGAATTGCAAGTCGGCGGTCGGGTATGCCCCGCAACATGCCGGCATGCCATAACGAAAAAACCTCCGTCCGGTTTCCCGAACGGAGGTTCGACCTTGACCCTGGGTCAGATCTTATTCTTCGTCTGCTGCCTCTTCGGCGGCAACGCGGGCTTTGTCGGCCGCGCCCTTGGCGTCGACGTCACGATCAACAAATTCGATGATCGCCATCGGGGCCATGTCGCCATAGCGGAAGCCAGCTTTCAGGATGCGGACATAACCGCCCTGACGCTCGGCGTAGCGGGGGCCCAGAACTTCGAACAGCTTGGCGACGTCTTTGTCTTCCTTCAGCTGTGCTGCGGCCTGACGGCGGGCGTGCAGGTCGCCGCGCTTGCCCAGAGTGATCAGTTTTTCAACGATCGGGCGCAGTTCTTTTGCCTTGGGCAGAGTCGTTTTGATTTGCTCATGCTCGATGAGCGAGCCAGCCATGTTCGCAAACAGCGCCTTGCGGTGCTCATGAGTACGGTTCAGGCGGCGGTAACCACGTGCGTGACGCATTTTCTAGTTCCTTCTTTCGCGTTTTGCTTTGTCTGGCCGGCGATGCGTGTCACCGGCTCTCCTTGGGGCGGAAATGCCCATATTGTCCCCGGATATTCCCACTTCGGGCCGGGCATTGGGGAAGACGCGCTTAGAACGCGTCTTCGAATTTCTTCGCCAGATCTTCGATGTTGTCGGGCGGCCAGTCCTCGACATCCATGCCCAGGTGCAGGCCCATGCCGGAAAGAACTTCCTTGATCTCGTTCAGCGACTTGCGACCGAAGTTCGGAGTGCGCAGCATCTCGGCTTCGGTCTTCTGGATCAGATCGCCGATATAGACGATGTTGTCGTTCTTCAGGCAGTTTGCCGAACGGACCGACAGTTCCAGCTCGTCCACCTTCTTCAGCAGCAGCGGGTTGAACTCCAGACCATCGTCCTCGTCCTGACGGCTTGCCGATTCCGGCTCGTCGAAGTTGACGAAGATCGACAGCTGATCCTGAAGGATACGAGCGGCAAAGGCCAGTGCGTCTTCCGGCGTGATCGAACCATCGGTTTCGATCTTCAGGGTCAGTTTGTCATAGTCCAGAACCTGACCTTCACGGGTCGGCTGAACGTCATAAGCGACCTTTTTGACCGGCGAATAGATCGCATCAATCGGGATCAGGCCGATAGGCGCGTCTTCAGGCTTGTTCTTCTCGGCCGAGACATAGCCCTTGCCGGTGTTGACGGTCAGTTCCATGAACAGGTCAGCGCCATCGTCGAGGTGGCAGATGACGTGGTCGCGGTTCAGAACCTCGATACCGGCGCTTTCGCTGATGTCACCCGCGGTGACGACTGCCGGGCCTTTGGCATTGATCGACAGGCGCTTGGGGCCTTCGACTTCCATGCGCAGGGCAACCTGCTTGAGGTTCAGGATGATGTCGGTGACGTCTTCGCGAACGCCTGCGACGCTCGAGAACTCGTGCAAAACGTTGTCGATCTGGACGCTGGTGATGGCCGCGCCTTGCAGCGAGCTCATCAGGACGCGGCGCAGGGCGTTGCCCAGGGTCAGACCAAAGCCACGCTCCAGCGGTTCGGCAACCAGGGTGGCCTGACGTGCAGGATCATTGCCCGGCTTGGCTTCCAGCTGGGTCGGCTTGATCAATTCTGCCCAATTCTTGTGGATCATGTAATCCCTCCATTCCTGTCCGCGCCCCATGACCAACAAGGTGCAGACGCCCGAGGTTCAAAATGACGTGCTGGGGCCGTGCAGAAACACAGCCCCAGCTCAATTCAAAATCGTTTAGACGCGACGACGCTTCGGCGGACGGCAGCCGTTGTGAGCAATCGGTGTCACGTCGCGGATCGACGTGATGTTGAAGCCCACTGCAGCCAGCGCGCGCAGTGCCGATTCACGGCCCGAACCGGGGCCCTGAACTTCGACTTCCAGCGTCTTAACGCCATGTTCCTGCGCCTTCTTGCCTGCGTCTTCGGCAGCCATCTGAGCGGCGTAGGGGGTCGATTTCCGCGATCCCTTGAAGCCCATGGTACCGGCAGACGACCACGAGATGGCGTTGCCCTGTACGTCCGAGATCAGGATCTTGGTGTTGTTGAAGGTCGAATTCACATGGGCAACGCCCGATGCGATGTTCTTGCGCTCTTTGCGCTTAACGCGAGTCTTGTCACGTGCCATCGGTCAGACCCTCCCTTATTTCTTCTTACCAGCGATGGCCTTTGCGGGGCCTTTGCGGGTACGAGCGTTGGTGTGGGTACGCTGACCGCGAACCGGCAGGTTGCGGCGGTGACGCAGACCGCGATAGCAGCCCAGGTCCATCAGACGTTTGACGTTCATCTGAACTTCGCGACGCAGGTCACCTTCAACGGTGAAATTTGCATCGATGTGCTCGCGGATGGCCAGAACTTCGGCGTCGGACAGTTCGTTGACGCGACGGTGCGCTTCAATGCCCACGGCTTCGCAGATCGCTTTGGCCGAAGTGTTTCCGATACCGGTGATATATGTGAGGGCGATAGGTACCCGCTTTGCAGTCGGGATGTTTACGCCGGCAATACGTGCCACGTGTCACTTTCCTTTTCGTTGCGGTTCCGTAACTCCAGAACCTTTTTTCACAACGCTTTACCGTGGCAGTGTGGCCAGAGGGTTCAGCATTATTCGAGGTGGTCGGGGCGGTTGGGACGAATCCCGCACGCGGTCTTGATTCCCTTTAGGGATGGGGGTCGATATGGGCTTTTGGCGGTGCCGTCAAGCCCATATTGAAATCAGCCGAGAATGGCCTCGATCGACGCCGTGACTTCCTTGATGTCCGCCAGCCCGTTCACGGGGCGCAGATCGCCCTTGGCGTAGTAATAGCCGATCAGCGGAGAGGTCTTCTTGTAGTACTCCATCAACCGCGTGCGCAGGCTGTCTTCGTTATCGTCGGCGCGACGAACGAAGTCATTTTCCTTGCCGCAGTTGGTGCACTTGCCGTCAGCCGGGATCGGCTTGGTCTTGTCGTTATAGACCTCACCGCATCCGCCACAGGTTGACCGTGCGGTAATCCGTTCCACCAGAGCATCGTCATCCACGCGCATCTCGATCACGGTATGCAGGGACTGGCCCAGCTTGGTCAGCAGAGCCGACAGCGCGTCGGCCTGTGCCAAAGTGCGAGGGAAACCGTCAAAGATGAAACCGGCGCCTTTTTCGGTGGTCAGTTTCTCTTCAATCAGGCCGATCACGATCTCATCGGTGACCAGCTTGCCCGCGTCCATGATCGCAGCAACCTTCTGGCCCATTTCGGTTCCGCTGGTCTTGGCCTCGCGCAGCATATCTCCGGTGCTGAGCTGCACCATCCCGCGTGTTTCCACCAGATGACGCGCCTGCGTTCCTTTCCCGGCCCCCGGGGGGCCCAACAGAATGATATTCATCGACGAGAGGGTCCCTTCCTGCCGCGTTTCTTGCCTTTGCCGCGCAGCTGGGACTTTTCGATAAGCCCTTCGTATTGATGCGCCAGAAGATGGCTCTGAACCTGCTGGATCGTGTCCATGGTCACAGAGACGATAATCAGAACCGAGGTGCCACCGAAATAGAACGGGATGGCAAATTGGCCCCGCAGGATTTCAGGCAGCAGACACACGGCGGCCAGATAGGCCGAACCCAGAACCAGCACGCGATTGACCACGTATTCCAGATACTCGGCGGTTTTCTTGCCGGGGCGGATACCGGGCACGAACCCGTTCTGCTTTTTCAGGTTGTCCGCCACATCGTCCGGCTTGAACGACACGTTGAACGTGTAGAAATAGGCGAAGAACACGATCATCGACGCGAAGAACAGCAGATACAGCGGCTGTCCGGGGCCGAAATTGGCCAGCAGCCACGACATGACCGGCCCGTTGGCAGCACCGGACGAGAAGGTCGAGATCGTGACCGGCAGCAGCAGCAGCGAGCTGGCGAAGATCGCCGGAATGACACCCGCAGGGTTGACCTTGACCGGCAGGTGGCTTGAGCCGCCTTCGTAGATTTTCATACCGGCCTGACGACGCGGATACTGAATGTGGATCTTGCGCAGGGCGCGCTCCATGAACACCACGAAGGTGATGACCGCGATTACCATGACGATCACGCCAACGATCACGGCAGGGCTGATCGCTCCGCTGCGGCCGCTTGCAAAGAACTGCGCCAGAGCAGCCGGAACCTCGGCGATGATGCCGACGAAGATGATCAAAGAGATACCATTGCCGATCCCGCGCGCGGTGATCTGTTCACCCAGCCACATCAGGAACATGGTGCCGCCAACCAGCGTTATCATGGTCGACATGCGGAAATAGAGCCCCGGATCAGTCGCCAGATCGCCCGATTCCAGCGAAACGGCCAGACCGTAGGCCTGAACGGTGGCCAGAGCCACGGTGCCGAACCGGGTGTACTGGTTGATCTTCTTGCGCCCCTGCTCGCCCTCTTTCTTGAGCTGTTCGAGCGCGGGAACCATGGATGTCAGCAGTTGAACGATGATCGAGGCCGAGATGTAAGGCATGATGCCGAGGGCAAAGATACCCATCCGCCCCAGCGCCCCGCCGGTGAACATCGAAATCATGCCGCCGATGCCCTGCCCCGCCTGCTCCATGAATTCGCGCAAAGCTGCTCCGTCAATCCCCGGCACCGGAATAAAGGTGCCCAGACGATAGACGATCAGCAAACCCAGCGTGAACAGGATGCGGTTGCGCAGATCGGTGGCCTTGCCCAAAGCAGCCCAGCTTGTGTTGGCTGCCATTTGTTCTGCTGCTGATACCATAAATCGGTCTCTCTTATGCAAACGCCGCCCGGAACCGTTTTCCGGCTCGGACGGCGTCTTGGAAAACTCTGAGGTCTATGTAAGCGGGTCTTTGCCCGCTCACAAGCGATTACTCTGCCGCAGCAGCTTTTGTGACCTTCAGTGAACCGCCCGCTTTCTCAACTGCCTCGACGGCAGATTTCGAAGCACCGGTTACTTCAAGGTTCACCTTGGCGCTGATTTCGCCTTTGGCCAGAACGCGGATACCGTCCAGCTTGCGGCGCACCAGACCGGACGCAACCAAAGCGTCTTCGGTGATCGCAGCCGAAGCGTCCAGCTTGCCGGCGTCGACGAATTTCTGGATCAGGCCCAGATTGATAACGGCGAATTCCTTGCGGTTCGGCTTGTTGAAGCCGCGCTTGGGCAGTCGCTGGTACAGCGGCATCTGGCCGCCTTCGTAGCCATTGATGGCCACACCCGAACGGGATTTCTGGCCTTTGATACCACGGCCACCCATTTTACCTTTGCCGGAACCGGGACCACGGCCAACGCGGGTGCGTTTCGGTGCGGCGCCAGGATTGTCGCGCAGTTCGTTCAGTTTCATATCGCTTCTCCTAAGCCGGATGTGACCCCGAAGCGTGATGGGCCAAACACGGCATTTCTTGGTTTTGATTCTCGTGGCGGAAAGCCACCGCAGGCGTATAGGCCCGATGACCGCACTTGACAAGCCTGTAGATTGTCCTGCGCCGCGGGATGCCGGCATGAGGTCTTGAGCCCAGTGTTACGCAAAGGGCACCTCTGCCGGCCTTTGACCGAAAAGTGACCGTGAAATGCGGCGACCTTTACAAAAACCGCTTGCTATGTCGGGGGGGTCGTCTATCCGGTGGCCTGCAAACACTTGACTGGCAGGCATATGACTGAACCCTCTCTCTCCCTCCGCGACAAGCCGGAGACCACCGCCGCACGTGACTGGGTAACAACGCTTGCCAAATATCGCGAACCGGACCAAATGCGCAGCTCTTTTGAGCTGGGCGTGAGCATTGTCCCCTTTTTCGGGCTGTGGGCTTTGTCCTGGATGTCACTGTCAGTCAGCTATTGGCTGGCCTTTGTGATTTCCGTCCTCAATGCTGCCTTTCTGTTGCGCTTGTTTGCCATCCAGCATGATTGCGGGCACGGCGCGTTCTTCAAAAACCGCGCCGTCAGCGACTGGATCGGGCGCGGCATCGGGGTTCTGACACTGACACCATATGATGTCTGGCGCCGCACGCATTCCACGCATCACAACAGTTCCGGCAACCTGGACAAGCGCGGGATGGGCGATATCCACACCCTGACCGTGGCGGAATATCGGGCCAAAACACCACTGAACAGGTTCTGGTACCGCGTGTACCGAAACCCGATCACCTTGTTCGTGCTTGGCCCTGGCTATCTGTTCCTGTTTCAAAACCGCCTTCCGCTGGGCCTGACAGACAGCGTCAGGTTCTGGGTCAGCGCGATGGCGACGAATCTTGCGATTCTGGTTGCCCTTGTGGCCATCTACTATTTTGGCGGGCTGATGCCGATGTTGCTGATCTTTCTGCCGTCGACTCTGATTGCCGCAACGGCCGGCGTTTGGCTGTTTTATGTACAACACCAGTTCGAGAACACGCATTGGGACGCCGATGCAGACTGGCAACTGCATGAAGCGGCGCTGCACGGAAGTTCGCACTATATCCTGCCCTCGGTGTTGCAGTGGTTCAGTGCCAATATCGGCATCCACCATGTACACCACCTCTACAGCCGCATTCCGTTCTACCGTCTGACCGAAGTGCTGCGCGATCATGAAGAACTGGCAAACAGCAACCGAATGACCATCCGGGAAAGCCTCGCCAATGCGCGGCTTCACCTGTGGGACGAGAAGAACCGTCGTCTTTTGTCCTTCGCCGAGGCCCGCGCACTTTATGGGTAACAGGCATGCCCGGCGCTTTCATTTCTGAAATCAAAGCGCATGCCTTGCGTCAACGGCAGGCGTGTGGCGCGGGACAATCTCCATCCATCGCGACGACTTTGGTGGGCGTTATGTTGACAGAGAATGCGCGCGTCACAAACCAGTATTCAGCCGAAGCAAACGCAGGCGAGATAAAGACATCTTCATCCGGATCGCGGCTGGTTTGGTCGCCGACGCCTGGACGGGACATCGATCACGATTGACGCAAACCGCATCGCGCCCTGCATTGCTGCGAAAAGGTCGCGTGACCATCTGGTGACATGAACACCACTCTGCACGGCATTTGTGATGACCAAATGCGGCCGTTCAACCCGTTCGTCGACACTGGGCAAGGCGTGGGCACCGTAAAATAATACTCGCCCCCCGCGCATGTGGGCACGGCAGAAATCGGTCATGCCCTTGCACAAATCGAACGAAATCCCTTGTCACACCCCCGCCCCGATGCCATATGCAAAGAGCTTACGTTTTTCTATTCGACCTACTGTCTCCTTCATCGGCAGTCAGTCTATCGATACAGACCGACGACGCCAGGCTGCCGCAACTCCGTGGGCAGCACTCAAACAGGAGACACGGATATGCCAGCAGGCACCGTAAAATGGTTCAACACCACCAAAGGCTTCGGCTTCATCGCACCGGAAGAGGGCGGCAAAGATGTATTCGTACACATCTCGGCTGTCGAACGTTCGGGCCTGACCGGTCTGGCCGACAACCAGAAAGTCACGTACGAGCTGCGCGCCGGTCGTGACGGCCGCGAAAGCGCCGACAGCATCCAGCTGGCCTGAGCTTGATATCGGGTGAGGGGATCCCCCTCGCCCCTTTCCCGCCACAACCTCGGGTGGCAGACAGGACACATCACGTCCACGTGATGACTGCCCTAGAATTGACCAAATATCATATGATGATGAAATTGGTTTCAGTTTCATTGGTCATTCGACGAGGGTTTCGATGTTTACACGCCGTATTTTTCTGGCCGGAACAGCAGCAAGCATGTTGCCGGGCATCGCCCGCGCCAAAAAGGCGGTCGAGTATGATCCGACGCCGCAATTCGTGCGCATCAAGAAACAGTTCGTACCAGGACAGCTGCTGGTCGCGCCCCGGTCGTTCTACCTTTACTTCGTCACGGAACCTCGCAAGGCGATCCGCTATGGATGCGGCGTCGGCAAAGCGGGGTTGGAGTTTACCGGCACGGCCACCATCGATGTGAAAAAGGAATGGCCGACCTGGCGCCCGACGGATGAGATGATCGAACGTGATCCCGTCGCTTACGCCAAATTCAAGGACAATGACTATGTCCAACCCGGCGGCGGAGATAACCCGCTGGGCGCGCGCGCGCTGTACCTGTTCCAGAACGGTGTCGATACCTATTTCCGCATCCACGGCACGACGCAGCCGCAGACCATTGGCCGGGCAGTGTCCAACGGTTGCATACGGATGCTGAACGAGCATGTGATCGATTTGTACAACCGGGTCCCGATCGGAACAGTTGTCACGGTCGTCTAGGTGCCCATGGATGGGCGCCTATTCCGCTTGACCCGCCTGATCAACAAGCTTCAGAACGGACGGCCCCAGTGATTCAACGATCTTTGCCACCCCATCCGCGTTTGGATGTATTCCGTCCGACTGCATGAACTGCGATACCGCACCGGGGTCGCCCTCTGCCGCAAGACCTTCAAAGAAACTGGCGGTGAAGAGGACGTCGAACTCTTTCGCCAGGTCTGGGTACATCCCGTCGAAAGCTTGCTTGTAATCGGCCCCGTAGTTGCCCGGCGCCTGCATACCGATTAGCAGAACCGGTACATTCACGCCCCGCGCCACGTCCAGGATCCTGCGCAGATTAGCCTTTGATACGGCAGGGTCGATCCCCCGCAGCAGGTCGTTGCCGCCAAGGGCAACGATCATGCCATCCACATCCGGTGTCAGGGTCCAGTCCACACGTGCGGCCCCGCCCGCCGTCGTGTCACCCGAAACGCCTGCGTTGATGACGCGGACATCCGCGCCCTGCGTCTGCAACCAGCGTTCAAGCTGCGGAACAAACCCGCTTTCCTCCACCAGCCCATAGCCCTGAGTCAGCGAGTCCCCCAATGCCGCAATCACCACTTGTTCGGCTGTGGCCGCAAAACCGCACCACGTGAAAAGGCCTGCTATCAAAGCCTTGCGCAATGCGGTGATCGCTCCATATCCCAAAAGACCGCTCCTTTTTCGGGTAGACCCATGACGACTGCTGTTCTCGCCCTCCAAGATGCCTCTTTGTCACTGGATGGCAATGCCGGGCGGGTCGATATTCTGCATGACATTACGTTGACTGTGGGCAAAGGCGAGACTCTGGGGCTTATCGGGCCTTCTGGCTCGGGCAAGTCTTCGCTGCTGATGTTGATGGCGGGGTTGGAACAAGTGACGCGCGGTCAAATCATGGCGCTGGGTCAGGAGCTGACCGACATGGATGAGGACGCTCTAGCCCGGTTTCGACGCGATAGTATGGGGGTGGTGTTTCAGAACTTCCACCTGATCCCGACGATGACCGCGCTTGAAAACGTAGCAACCCCACTGGAACTGGCGGGGCACAAGGATGCGTTCGACCGGGCCAAGCAAGAGCTGGACGCCGTTGGCCTGTCGCACCGTCGCGATCATTACCCGGCGCAACTGTCGGGCGGAGAACAACAGCGTGTTGCCTTGGCACGAGCATCTGCGCCGCGCCCCAAAATCCTGTTGGCTGATGAACCGACCGGGAATCTGGACGAAACCAACGGGGCCGCAATTGTTGATTTGCTGTTTGGTTTGCGCCGGAAATACGATGCAACCCTGGTTCTGGTGACACACAGCCATTCATTGGCCGAAAGATGTGACCGGGTCGTTCGGTTGCGTGACGGCAGGATCGCCGAAGAGACCCGGCAGGAGGCCGCGGAATGAGCCTGCGGATAGCCGGGCGGCTCGCCCGCCGCGAGCTGCGCGGAGGCCTGAGCGGTTTTCGGATCTTTCTGGCCTGCTTGGCGTTGGGGGTCGCAGCCATCGCGGCCGTCGGGTCGGTGCGGCAAGCCATACAGGCTGGGCTTGCGCAAGAAGGGGCCTCGCTGCTGGGGGGCGATGCCGAACTTGAATTCACCTATCGTTTTGCCGATGAGGCCGAGCGCGCCTGGATGCAACAGACATCCGTCCGGATGTCCGAGGTTGTCGATTTCCGCTCGATGGCCGTTGTGCCCGGCGCGACAGGTCCGGAACGAGCGCTGACTCAGGTCAAGTCGGTCGACAACGCGTACCCACTTCTCGGCTCGGTACGGCTGGAACCCGAGATCCCGCTGGAAGACGCCCTGAACGGCAGTTCCGGCTTGCCCGGGGCCGTGATGGAACCTGTGCTGATGGACCGGCTTGGGTTGTCCGTCGGTGATCGGTTTTCACTTGGGACGCAAGAGTTCATCCTGACGGCTGCCTTGCTGGACGAGCCCGACAGCGCGGCGGATGGGTTTGGCCTTGGGCCGCGCACCCTTGTGCGAACCCAGGCGTTGCAGGCGTCCGGTCTGCTGGAACCCGGAACACTGTTTTCAACAAAATACAGGATGATCCTGCCCCGGAACGCAGATCTTTCGGATGTATCCGCAAGGGCTGACGCGGCATTCGAAGGCACGGGAATGCGCTGGACGGATGCGCGCAACGGTGCCCCCGGGATATCCGAGTTCGTCAATCGCCTGAGTGCATTTCTTGTCCTTGTCGGTCTGTCCGGACTTGCCGTCGGCGGCATCGGCGTTTCTGCCGCCGTGCGTGCTTATCTGGCGAAGAAGACGGAAACCGTTGCGACACTGCGCACCTTGGGGGCCGATCGCGCCACCATTTTTCAAACCTACATGATTCAAATTGGCGTTCTGTCCGTCTTCGGGATCGCGATCGGCCTGACGCTGGGTGGATTGGCGCCGCTTGTTCTGGCCCCGCTGCTGGAAAGCCAATTGCCGGTTCCAGCAGTGTTTTCCCTTTATCCACAGCCGCTGATCGAGGCGGCAATATACGGTCTGCTCACAGCGTTCCTGTTCACCCTTTGGCCATTGGCCCGTACCGAGGATGTGCGCGCCGCGACGTTGTTTCGCGACGCGCTGAGCTCGGCCCGCCCCTTTCCACGTCTGATTTACGTCGTGGCAACCGCTGCCGGGCTGTTGTTGCTGATCGCCCTGGCATCATGGTTCAGCGGCTCGACGCGGCTTACTGTCTGGACCGGCGGCGGGCTTGTCGGTGCACTGGCGCTGTTGGCCCTCGCCGCTTATGCCATTCGCAAACTGGCCCGGGTCGGGACTGCGTTGGCCCGCGGGCGGCCCACAGTCAGATGGGCGTTGTCGGCCATCTCGGACCCACGCGAAGGTGCAGGATCTGTGGTTCTGTCACTGGGGCTGGGCCTGTCGGTGCTGGCTGCGGTCGGGCAGATCGACGGGACCCTGCGCAACGCCATTTCGGGCAACCTGCCGGATGTTGCGCCGTCGTACTTCTTTGTGGACATCCAGAAAGATCAAATGCCCGGCTTCACCAAACGCCTGCAAAGCGACCCCGCGGTCAGCCGCATTGAAAGCGCGCCGATGTTGCGCGGGATCATCACGCAGATCAACGGCCGGCCCGCTCGGGACGTGGCCGGAGATCACTGGGTGCTGGAAGGAGATCGCGGCGTGACCTATTCGGTTCAACCGCCGCCGAACGCACGCCTGACCGCAGGGAAATGGTGGGCCGAAGATTACGCGGGTGCGCCGCAGGTCAGCTTTGCCGCAGAAGAAGCCGAAGAGATGGGCCTGAACCTGGGCGACCAACTGACCGTCAATATCCTGGGGCGTGACATCACGGCAGAGCTGACGTCCCTGCGCGAGGTGGATTTCTCTACCGCGGGAATGGGCTTTGTCATGTCGATGAACCCCTCGGCGCTGGCCGGTGCGCCGCACAGCTTTATCGCGACGGTCTATGCCGAAGAACAGGCCGAAGCGGCCATCCTGCGGGATCTTGCCGGCCAGTTCCCCAATATCACGGCCATCCGGGTGCGCGACGCCATTGATCGCGTCTCGGGCCTGCTGGCAGGCATCGCCGCAGCGACCTCGTACGGTGCAGGAGTATCGCTGCTGACCGGATTTCTGGTTCTGATCGGCGCAGCGGCGGCGGGCGAACCTGCCCGCAGATACGAAGCAGCGATCCTCAGGACATTGGGTTCGGACCG
Organism: Ruegeria sp. HKCCD6119; assembly: GCF_013110585.1. NCBI lineage: Bacteria > Pseudomonadati > Pseudomonadota > Alphaproteobacteria > Rhodobacterales > Roseobacteraceae > Ruegeria > Ruegeria sp. HKCCD6119. The sequence continues at coordinate 341,432 of NZ_WVQV01000002.1, forward strand.
TGGCCGTATCCTGCGCAGCTTTGGCCTGCGATCCGTTCTGCTTGGGGCCGCCGCGGGTTGCGTCGCGCTGTTCGTTGGCATTCTGGGCGGCTGGGCCGTTGCCACCTACATCTTCGACACAGAGTTCACGGTCATCTGGTCATCGGCCTTCGGCATCGTTCTGGCCGGGATAGGCGTCACGTTATGTGCTGGGCTGGCATTTGCCCTGCGTCCACTTTCGGTGCGTCCGGCGCGCATATTGCGCGCGAGCGATTGAAATCAGCGCACGCAGGCCACGGGCTGCAAGAGCCTCAGCAGCGGATCATTGTCACATACCAGCGCATCCAGGGTAACATCGTCGAGGGACGCATAGAACACCTCTGCCGCGTCCTGAAGCGCAAGCCTCAGCCGGCAGGCATCCGTGAGCGGGCACGTGTTGTCCGCGTCGGCGAAACACTCGGCAATGGGCAAAGCCCCTTCAACATGCCGGAACACCGCACCGATGCGTATCTGATCCGCGGGGCGCGCCAGTGACATGCCACCGTTACGACCGCGCTGTGTGCTCAGATAGTTCAGCTGGCTCAGCTGATTGATCACCTGCGCCAGATGGTTTTCCGAAATGTTGCACACTTCGGCGATTTCGGATTTCGTGACCAGCCTGTCCGGGTGAGCTGCGCAATACATCAACAGGCGCACAGCGATATTCGTCCTTTTGGTAATCCGCATGAGGGCCTCCCTAAATTCAAGATGCAACCTTATTGCATGTCCGGGAAAAAAGCGGTTTGACATACATCAATCGACCCAAAGGACACTTCTTGGATGGCCGACCCCTATTTCTTTGGCTATGGCAGCCTCGTGAACCTCGCGACGCATGATTTCCCCGATCCGCGCCCCGCGCGACTGAAGGGTTGGCGGCGGGCCTGGCGGCACACCGATCTGCGACCCGTGGCGTTTCTGACTGCCGTGCCCGACCCGAAGTCAGAGATCGAAGGCATGATTGCGCATGTTCCCAATAATGACTGGGCCGCGCTGGATGAACGGGAATGGGCGTATGACCGGATTCCTGCAACGCAGTCGGTTTCACATCCCCTGACGCACGACGTCGAAATAGCTGTCTACGCCGTCCCGCAGGATCGGCACAGCCAGCCCAGCAATCACCACCCGTTGCTGCTCAGCTATATCGATGTTGTCGTGCAGGGTTACTTGCGGGCATTCGGCGAGGACGGCGCGGATCGATTCTTTGAGACGACAACAGGCTGGGACGCCCCGATCCTGAATGATCGCGCCGAACCGCGTTACCCACGCCACCAGCAACTTAAACCTGTCGAACGTGATTTTGTCGATGACCGCCTGACAAGTTTGTCGGTTCGGTTCGTACAGCCGGCGTAACAAAAAGGGCCACGCCGATGACGTGGCCCAGAAAATTGGTGTGCCACCACGTTAGCCGCGCGCGCGGATCACCTGTAGCAACGGCATCAGCGCAGCCATTTCCGGGCCGCGCTCCATGCCGGTCAACGCTTTGCGCAGTGGCATGAACAGGCCTTTGCCCTTGCGACCGGTTGCCTCTTTCACGGCTTTGGTCCAGGTGCCCCACGTGTCACCATCGAACGGGCCTTCGGGCAGCAAAGCCATCGCCTGGGTAATGAATTCCCGATCTTCATCGGCGATCAGGGGATCGGCCCCGTCACGACACAGCTCCCACCAGCCCTTGAGATCGGCCAGGGTGGTGATGTTTTCACGGGCCATTGCCCAGAAAGGTTCTGCCAATTCATCGGGAACACCGGCATCCGCAACGGCACTGGCCACATCGGACAGCGACAGCGATTGCAAATACCTGGCAGTCAGCGGGAACAGGTCCTGCACATCGAACTTGGTCGGCGCGGCGCCAAACCGGTTCACATCGAACCCTTCGATCAGTTCGGCCATTTCCGAGCGCAGCTCAACCGGGTCAGACGAGCCCAGACGTGCCATCAGGCTCAGCAGCGCCATAGGCTGCACACCCTGCTCGCGCAGATCGCGCAACGCCAGCGTGCCCAGACGTTTCGACAGCGCCTCACCCTGCGGGCCGGTCAGCAGCGAATGGTGGGCAAAGCGCGGGCAGGTGCCCCCCAGCGCCTTGATGATCTGTATTTGCGTCGCCGTGTTGGTCACATGGTCCGAGCCGCGCACTACATCCGTGACGCCCATCTCGGTGTCATCCACCACCGACGCGATCGTATAAAGAACCTGACCATCGCCGCGGATCAGCACCGGGTCCGAAACGGACGCCGCATCGATCGAGATGTCACCCAAGATGCCATCGGTCCATTCGATCCGTTCATGATCCAGCTTGAAGCGCCAGACGCCGTTGCCGCGCTCAGTGCGCAGGGCCTCTTTCTCGGCATCCGACAGGTTCAGCGCGGCGCGATCATAGACCGGAGGCTTGCCCATGTTCAGTTGCTTCTTGCGCTTCAGGTCCAGCTCGGTGGGCGTCTCGAAAGCTTCATAAAACCGGCCCATCTCGCGCAGCTTGTCGGCGGCCTCGGCATAGCGGTCCAGACGCTCGGACTGACGTTCAATCCGGTCCCAATGCAGGCCCAGCCACTCCATATCCTGCTTGATGGCGTCGACATATTCTTCTTTCGACCGCTCAGGATCAGTGTCGTCGATACGCAAGATGAAAGTGCCGCCTGCCTTGCGGGCGATCAGATAGTTCATCAGGGCGGTGCGCAGGTTGCCCACATGGATGTAACCGGTGGGCGACGGGGCGAAACGGGTGGTTGTCATGGGTGTCTCCTGTTGGCGCGGCTCTTGTCACAAAGGCGCGATTTTGTCCAGCCGCCGCTTGATCCATCAGGTGATTCAGAAAGGTTTCACCGGCCACACCCTGTCGAGGTCGTCCAGTCCGGCGCGAATGAGTTCGCGCAAAACACCCCTGTCGATATCCGCCAGTTTGTTGACGTAAAGACAGGACTTGCCCAGCTTGTGCTTTCCCAATCTGGCCATGAGATCCGCAAAATCTGCGTAACCCGGCATGGTGTAAATCACCAAAGCTGATTTGCGCGGCGAAAAACCGGTTGCCAGAAAGTCCCCTTCACGACCCGTTTTGTAGCGATAATGGTAGCGGCCATACCCGACGATCGACGGGCCCCACATGACCGGTTTAAACTCGGTGGTGGCGCGAAACAACTTGTCAAGCTGGTGCGCGTCTTCAGCACGGCGCGCCGGTTGAACCGTTTTCAGGAAATTCTCGACGCTTTGATCTGTCGGAACTGTCTTATTGTCTGATCGCGCCATGAACAAAAATTAACACGTATTATTCATCCATGCACCCCATCTGAATGGCGTATAAACTGGCAAGAAACTCTCGACGCCCTAACTGCAACATTGATGTCCTGACAGGGAGAACGAAGATGACAATAAAACTTACACGCCGCGCCGCTTTGGGAAGTGCCGCTGCCTTGCCGTTTGCTGCTGCGGCCGCACCGGTTCTGGCCGCCAGCCCGGAAACCAAAGCAAACTCGACCATCGCAAGGTCATTTCATATTGGCGACTTCACGGTCACGACCCTGCTGGATGGCAGCTTTCCACGCGACGGAGCCAAAGAGATTTTTGGGGGCGGAGCGACGGACGATGAATTTGCCAAGGTTTCGGCTGAAAACTTCATTCCGGCAGACGTCGCACAGTTTTTCTTTACCCCCTCACTGGTCAACACAGGATCAGAGCTGGTTCTGTTTGATACCGGTCTGGGGCAAGGTGGCATACAGGCCGCGCTGGCAGATGCGGGTGTGACCCCGGATCAGATCGATGTGGTCGTGATAACGCATATGCACCCTGACCATATCGGTGGCATGACCACCGAAGGCGCGCCCACCTTCGCCAATGCGCGCTACGTGACGGCGTCTCCGGAGTATGATTTCTGGGCTGCGCAGGACGCAGGCAATCGCGTGGGCGATCTGGTCGCTGAAAAAGTCACACCGCTGGCCGAGAAAATGACCTTTGTCGAAGACGGAGGCGAGGTTGCCTCGGGCATTACCGCAGTGGCCGCTTATGGCCACACACCGGGCCACACGGTCTACCATCTGGAAAGTAACGGGCAACGTCTGGTGCTGACGGCGGATTTGGCCAACCACTATGTCTGGTCTTTCGCCCATCCCGAATGGGAAGTCCGGTTTGACATGGACAAGGCCGCAGCCACTGACGCACGCCGTGATGTTCTTGGCATGCTGGCTGCCGACAAGGTACCTATGGTCGGCTATCACATGCCATTCCCCGGCGCCGGGTATGTTGAGACCCGTGGAGAAGGCTTTCGCTTTGTCCCGGTCAGCTACCAGATGATGGGCTGAGCGTTCAGTACCCCGGATCCGGCCGTACTTTTGAACCGTCACTGAACCGCGACAAGCGAAAGGCGGCCGGGTCCACGCAAGGCGTTGTTTCGGCAACCAGATCGGCCATCAGCCGCCCCGCCCCGGGCCCGATTCCGAAACCATGGCCCGAAAACCCCGTGGCAATGTACATTCCCGGCAGATCATCCACGCCCGAGATGACGGGAATGGCATCCGGCGTCACATCGATCATACCTGCCCAGCTTTGTACGATCTCGCCTGTTTGCACAGCGGGGTATCCCTTGCATGCACTGGCCCAGGCGCGTCGCAACGTTTTTTGAGACGGCTCAGGGTCCAGGATCCGGCACTGTTCGAATGGTGTCACATCGGTTGGCAGCCATCTTCGGTTCTGTTGTGCTTCGATCGTCCAGCGTTTGGACAGGCGAAAGCGCAGAGATTTCCACTCCTGCACAAAAGCCGGCAGGAACTGAATCGCCAATCGAAAACTGTCCGGCACGATGTCCACGGTATTCTCATGACCGGACGCAATAGTGTACCCGCCATCTGCCCGTTTTCGGATCGCAAAGTCATCCGACCACAACGCCGCCTCGGGCCCCTCTGCGATAGGGGATGTGCGGAGGACCGTATTCAGAACCTTCAACTGCGGCAGCTCGATCCCAGCATTTCCTGCAAACAGGCGCGACCACGCACCCCCGGCCAGAACGACGCGGCCGCTGGTAACTTTGCCGCGCTCGGTGAAAACACCGGCGATACGTCCAGCCTGAATGTCCAAACTGCGCACGGCGCAATTCGTCATGATCACCGCGCCCCGAGCCCGCGCAGCTTCGGCAATGGCGGGGGCTGTCCATTGAGGTTCGGCACGACCGTCCTGCGGCATGTACAAAGCGGATTCAAAGCCCGATTGGTTGCCGTGCAAAAGGTCTTCCAACTCACCGCCCGAAACCATCCGCGCGCCGGTCTGCAATCCTTCGACATGGTGCAGCCAACGTTCCATGTTGCCGGCATCCCGCTTGCCGGATGCGCCAAAAAGGATACCGGATCGGGTGTAACCTGTCTTGCGGTCCAGCCGGTCATCGAGCGTCTGCCAGATGCGCGACGATTCCTGCATCAGGGGTATCTCTCTTGGGTCCCGCATCCCAAGACGGACCCAACCCCAATTGCGAGAACTTTGTTCGGCTGCAATCTGCCCTTTTTCGCACAAAAGAACCGAAGCGCCCCGCTCTGCCAGTTCCAATGCGGTTGAAACGCCGATGATTCCGCCGCCGATGACCACGACATCCACGGTTTTGGGCAGGGCAAGATCAGGTTCTACAGGAGTCGGTTTGGGCGCGGTCATCAATAAGCCTTACTCTGTCACTTGGACCGCTATGGAGACCAAAAGACAAAGCATGGGCAATACAAACTGCCACCGCAACATACGATTTTCGGCTTCTGTGACCCAGACGCCTGAGGTTAATAGCGCGGGGCCAAAGGTTACGCTGCGCCGGACAGTTCCGCCCATTTCTGACGCAAGATCGCGGACAACCGGTTTTCCTTCAGCGCCGCTTGCGCGGATACGTCTTCCTGTGGAAGCAATTGCGGAAACTCTGGCCGCAACATGGCCGCTTTCTGATCTTCCGACTGCCGCTGCTCATTCAACAGATCGGCAATTGCCGCATCCAGCTTTTCTTCATCGAAATCTTGCGGCAAAGATTCCATTGTGCGCCATTTCAAAGGCGCAGGAAGCGATCTTTCAACATTCTCGTACATTTTAACACCAAACCATTCACTCAGACATCCAACCCCGGATACGCCGCGATCACCACGTCAGGCCCTCGCCATCAACAACAATGCGTCGCATCCGCCCCACATTGGGCAACTTCCAAGCAAAAATGTGTCAGAAAAATGTCACCCAAGCAAGCCAGGGATGGCCTTTTTCGCCCCGGCGCACGGGCTTTGCTCCTCGATCAGGGGACAATGCGCAGCGCGAAAACTCCACTGTTTCCGATCTGACGGGTTTGGCTTCGATTTCAGTGACGATCACGCCAGCGATTTACGATCGGGTACCGCCGGTCCAGCCAGAATGCCCGCTTGCTCAAGCGTGTGCCCGGAGCGGACTGGAACCGTTTGTACTCGCTGATATAGATCAGGTGCTCGACCTTTCGCGCGTCCGCCTCGTCTAATCCGGCGGCGACGCAATCCGCGATGGAGCCATCCTGATCGACCAGAATGTCAAGTATCGCGTCCAGTATGGGATAGTCCGGCAGACTGTCACTGTCCTTCTGATCTTCGCGCAGTTCGGCGCTGGGGGGTTTGTCGATGACGGACGGGCGAATGACCTCTCCGTCAGGCCCCATCATCCAGTCTCGATGGTTGGCGTTGCGCCAGCGGCAGGTTTCGAACACGCGGGTCTTGTACAGATCCTTGATCGGGTTGTAGCCGCCATTCATATCACCATAGATCGTGGCATAGCCCACCGCGACCTCGGACTTGTTGCCGGTGGTCAACAGCATTTCGCCGAATTTGTTCGAGATCGCCATCAGCAAAAGCCCGCGCAGGCGCGACTGAATGTTCTCCTCGGTCAAGCCTTCGTCCAACCCCGCAAATAGCGCAGCGAGCGTGTTGGTGACGGCAGCCCGGCTTTCCGAAATCGGCACATGGTCATAGTGCACACCCAGCGCCTTGGCGACGGCCTCGGCATCGTCCAATGACGCTTGGCTGGTATATTCCGACGGCAACATCACGCAGCGAACATTGTCGGCCCCGATGGCATCCACCGCGATGGTCGCCACCAACGCGGAATCGATCCCTCCGGACAGTCCCAGAACTGCTTTTTTGAAACCGGTCTTGCACATATAGTCCCGCAGGGACTGCACCATCGCGCGATAATCCTGCTCCCACACATCCGGCTGGGGCACGATTTCTGTCGGCACAATGCGCCAGCCATCGTCGCCACGCTCAAGATCCACCTGCGCAACCACTTCGTCGAATACCGGCATCCGGAAGGCCAGCTCCCCGCCCGGGTTGAGACCGAAGCTGGCGCCGTCAAAGACCTGATCGTCCTGCCCGCCGACCATGTTCAGGTAGATCAGCGGCAGACCCGTTTCGACCACGCGCGCGACCATATGGTTCAGCCGTACATCGTATTTGTTCCGAAAATAGGGCGACCCATTGGGGATCAGCAGAAACTCGGCCCCGGTTTCCTCAAGCGTTTCGGCGACGTCAGTGTGCCAGCTATCCTCGCAGATGGGGCTGCCGATCCGGAAGTTGCCAACCGAATACGGACCGCCCAGAGGACCCGCATCATACAGGCGCACTTCGTCGAAAACAGTCTCATTCGGCAAGTGGTGCTTCAGAACCTTGCTGGTGATCCGCCCCCCCTTCAGGATCAGATAGGCATTGTACAACTTGCCATCATCGACCCACGGACCACCCAGGGCAATCGCGGGTCCATCGGCGCATTTTCCGGCCAGAGTCTCGACCGCATCCATGGCCGCGCGATGAAACACCGGCTTCAGCACCAGATCCTGCGTGTTGTATCCGGTGATGAACATCTCGGGGAACGCCACCAGATCGGCGCCCGCCGCTTTGCCCTGTTCCCACGCGGCAACGACCTTGGCCGCATTGCCGTCGATATCCCCTACGGTCGGGTTCAGTTGCGCCAGAGTGATACGGAAACGGTCGGCCATGCTGCCCTCTTGCCTCGTCAGTCCTACTGCCATTTAGCAGATCACCGCGCGAGTAAAAGGCCAATGCGGCAAAACCCGTTGCCCTGCCCTCGACGGTGTCCTAGTTTTGCGCCCAGGGATGCAACCAACGATGATCCGGCAGGCAGGACCAAAATGAACGTGATCCGAAACTCAATTGGGGCTGTGGCCATGAGCCTGGCAGCTGCGACCGCTGTTGCGCAGGACGGCACGATTATCGTCAAGGATGACGAAGTGGGCGGCGTCTACGAGGGCACTTATGAGAATGGCCTGCGCCACGGGACGGGTACGTATCGGCTGCCCAACGGGTTCGAATACACCGGCCAGTGGGTGGAAGGCGAAATTCAAGGCCAAGGCGTCACCAAGTACCCGGATGGATCGGTTTATGAAGGCGCGTTCGTCAAAGGTCAGCCGGACGGGCGCGGCAAGATCGTTTACGCCAATGGCAGCAGCTATGACGGTGAATGGTCCAACGGATCCATTAACGGCACGGGCATCGCTGAATTTGCCAATGGCTCGCGCTATGAGGGTGAGTTCAGGAACGCGCAACGGCACGGCAAGGGCAAACTGACCTTTCCCGACGGATATGTCTACGGTGGCGACTGGGTGGACGGTCAGCGGCAAGGTAAGGCCACGATCACCTATGCCGATGGCAGCGTTTACGAAGGTGATGTCAACGCCGGCTTGCGCGATGGCACAGGCACCCAGACGATGCCTGACGGAATGGTGTACGAAGGCGAATGGACGCAGGACCAGATCACCGGAACTGGTCGCCTGACCTATGCCAATGGTGATGTGTATGAAGGCGAGCTTGTGCAGGGGCGCCGTCAGGGCAAAGGCAAAGTAACTCACGCGTCAGGGGACGTCTATGAGGGCGACTTTGTCGATGATCGCCGCCATGGCAAGGGCACGTTCACCGGAACCGATGGATTTGTGTACACCGGCGACTGGAACCAGGGTCAGATAGAAGGCCTGGGTGAGCTGACCTATCCCGACGGTTCGGTTTACGTGGGCGATTTCGTGGCCGATCTGGCGGAAGGAAACGGCCGCATTACCTATCCCGACGGCTCCACTTACGAGGGTGAGTGGATCGCTGGCGTTATCGAAGGTCAGGGTACGGCGACCTATGCCACCGGCATGATCTACAGGGGCCAGTTCAAAAACGCGCAAAGCAACGGCAAGGGTGTGATGACCCGCGCGGACGGTTCGATCTATGACGGAGACTGGGTCAACGGGGTCCGTCAGGGAAAAGGCAAGGCGACCTACTCTGACGGCACGGTCTACACCGGGGACTTCGTGAACGGAAAGCGTCACGGCAAAGGAGAAATCGTGACCCCTGCCGGGTTCAAGTATGTCGGCGACTGGTCCGAAGGCAAAATCAACGGTGAAGGCATAGCGACCTATTCGAACGGCGACGTCTATGAGGGCAACTTTGTCGACAACAAAAGGCAGGGCAGCGGAACCATGCGCTATGCCAACGGGCAAGAAGAAACCGGTATCTGGGAAAACGGTGTTTTGCCAAATCAAACCCCGGACCAGCAGGGCGGCGCAGACGCTCCGGCACAGCAGACAGACCCGGATTCAGAGGCGGCACAACCAGATCCGTCTGGCGAATGATCGCTCACCAGGGAACAGGTTTTCCGGCCCAGTCAAAGAACCCACCGGTATCCGCCGGGCGCAACCCGCCGATCACGGACATCAGGTTGCGCGCGGCTTCACCGGGTTCAACGGCAGGGTGCCGTCCCAGATATTTCCGAGTAAACTCTGTCTTGACCGTGCCGGGATGCAGCGCAACACATATCGCCTGTTTATGGGTCCGGGCCAATTCAATTGCCGAAGTATGGACGATTTGATTGACCGCGGCCTTGGCCGCGCGGTAGCTGATCCAGCCGCCCATCCGATTGTCGCCAATGGACCCGACCCGCGCGGACAATACAGCAAATACCGAACGCCGCTGTCGCGGCAACAACTGATGGGCCCGGCTTAGCACCAACGCCGGACCAACGGCATTCAGAGCAAACTGGTCCATCATTGCCCTTGCCGAAACAGATCGAATGGTCTTTTCGGGCGCATTGCCTGAAATTTCCAGCGCCCCGGAAGCGACAAGAACAAGATCGAACGGGCCCGATAAGCGATCAAGCATCCGGCTCGCTTGATCTGGCTCCATCAGATCGAACCCCTCGACAGAGCGCGAGAGGCACGTCACCGCAACGCCCTGTGCCTCCAATTGCTCGCGTACGGCCGCACCAATCCCGCCGGACGCACCAATGATCAAAGCAGTATCCATCTGTGACCAGCTAGCGGCATGGACGGATCAATCAAGGGACGGGAATTTCCAACCCCCTGCACCGCAACTTGTCGAAAATTGGTTCTTTTCATTCCCGGCGGCGTCTGTATAACCTCAGAGCCATGATCAACTGCGCAGATATCCCTTTTGCCAAAGCCGCCCCTCGCGGCGCGGTTCTGCGTGGCCTACTGATCCTAATCCGCCTCTGAGCGTGCCATCCGGCGCGCCCGCTCAGAGGAGGACGCCAGCGCGCCAACAGGCTTTAGGACAGACAAGAAAGAGATTCCCATGACCAACGTGACCGACCAAGACCGCGTCTTGATCTTCGATACCACTTTGCGCGACGGCGAGCAGAGCCCCGGCGCGACCATGACCCATGACGAAAAGCTCGAGATTGCCGAACTGTTGGATGACATGGGCGTCGACATCATCGAAGCCGGTTTTCCGATCGCATCCGAAGGTGACTTCAAAGCGGTAACCGAGATCGCGCAACGATCCAAAAACAGCCGCATCTGCGGTCTGGCCCGCGCCAATTTCGCCGATATCGATCGCTGCTGGGAGGCGGTCAAACACGCGGAACAGAACCGCATTCACACCTTCATCGGCACCTCTCCACTGCACCGCGCCATTCCGAACCTGACTCAGGACGAGATGGCGGACAAAATTCACGAAACGGTCAGCCACGCGCGCAACCTGTGCGAAAACGTGCAGTGGTCGCCGATGGATGCAACCCGGACCGAATGGGATTACCTGTGCCGCGTCATCGAAATCGCGATCAAGGCCGGGGCAACCACCATCAACATCCCCGACACCGTGGGATATACTGCGCCTCTGGAATCCGCTGACCTGATCAAACGCCTGATCGAAACGGTTCCGGGCGCAGATGAGGTGATCTTTGCCACCCATTGTCATAACGACCTTGGCATGGCGACAGCGAATTCGCTGGCGGCGGTCATCGGTGGCGCACGCCAGATCGAATGCACCATCAACGGCCTGGGCGAACGCGCCGGCAACACCGCCCTGGAAGAGGTCGTGATGGCAATGCGCACGCGCAATGACATCATGCCCTTCCACACCGGGATCGACACGACCAAGATCATGCATATCTCGCGCCGGGTCGCTACGGTGTCGGGCTTCAACGTGCAGTTCAACAAGGCCATCGTCGGCAAGAACGCGTTTGCCCACGAAAGCGGCATCCATCAGGACGGCATGCTCAAGAACCGCGACAATTTCGAGATCATGCGCCCCGAGGATATCGGCCTGTCGGGCACGTCCCTGCCTCTGGGCAAGCACTCGGGCCGCGCGGCTCTGCGCGACAAACTGGAAACGCTGGGCTTTGAAGTTGGCGACAATCAACTCAAAGACATCTTCGTGCGGTTCAAGGATCTGGCGGATCGCAAGAAAGAAGTGTTCGACGACGATCTCATTGCGCTGATGACGTTGGACGAGGCGGACGACTATCTGCAATTGGTGTCGATGAAAGTCACCTGCGGCACCGGCGGCCAGGCGGAATCGACTGTCGAGCTGGAAGTCGACGGCAAGGACGTCATCGCAACTGAACACGGTGACGGGCCGGTAGACGCAACCTTCAAGGCGATCCGTGCGATTTACCCCAACACGGCCCGTTTGCAGCTGTATCAGGTTCATGCGGTGACCGAAGGCACCGATGCGCAGGCCACGGTTTCGGTCAGGCTGGAAGAAGATGGCATGATCGCCACGGGTCAGTCGGCGAACACGGATACTGTCGTGGCTTCGGCCAAAGCCTATATCCACGCGCTGAACCGCCTGATCGTGCGCCGGGAAAAGACCGGCCCGGGCGCGGATGCCCGCGAAATCAGCTACAAAGACCTGACCTGATCATAATTGGCGCGGTGAGGGGCTCCCGCACCTGCGGGTGCCCGGCTGCGCCGAGCACCCTTGCAGCTTTGGGCCCGGCAGCGCGCCTGCGGCGCGCTGCCGGGCCCAACATGTTTGACGGCATCTCTGATGCAGGCAAACAGGGCGGGAGTATCGGTTGCATTTCTTTGGCTGGCCTCAGAGACCTGCAAATAGCTGCGACAGGCGTGTCGTCTCTTCCTCGATGCCGAATGGTGCGTTCAGAATGAACATCCCTGACCCCACCATCCGATGCCCCTCGCGCACCGGTGGGAATGTCACCTCATGGCAAATGGCCTTGGGGAAGTTTTGCGCTTTTAGCGTCGCGATCATCCGGGCGTGGCGTTTGTCCTTCAGAACCGGGTACCACAGCGCGATCACCCCGACATTCCATTTCCGGTGCAGTTTGGCAATCGCTGCGGGCAGTCGATCGTAGTCGGTCTTCACCTCATAGCTTGGGTCAATCAGCAATAGCCCCCGACGCGGCGTCGGAGGCAGCAGGGATTGCACCAGTTCAAACCCGTCCTGCCGATACACCTTCGCCCCGAACGGCGACATAGCCAAAGACAGCGCGGCATGTTCCTGGGGGTGCAGCTCGGCAAAATGCAGACTGTCCTGATCCCTCAACAGATGTGCTGCAATCATCGGCGATCCCGGATAGGCCGCGTCGCCGTGCCGGGCCCGTGTGTTTTCCAGAACCCGCGCCATCGGATGTCCGGGGCCGAACCACCCTTCTCGTTTCGCGCGCTCGATTCCCGCCGCCGCCTCGCCCGTCCGCATGGATTCGTCCGCGTCCAACTGGTACAGCCCCCGCCCGGAATGCGTTTCGACATAGCTGAGCGGCTTGTCCTTCTGCGTCAAATAATTCAGCACCCAGGCCAGCAATGCGTGCTTTTGGACATCAGCCAGATTCCCGGCGTGGTAAATATGTTGATAAGAGAGCATTTTGCCTTCTAAAGTCCCATTCAATAAGGCGGAAAGGTGCTGATTGTCGCGGAATCAGCCCTTTTACCGGGCGTGATGGCACCCTATAAGTCATCCGTCCCGGAACCGTCGAGTCGCGGGCAGTAGAAAAACCGACATACAGGATCAGGGGAAACATGGGGATCTTTGGCAATCTGGGCGGCCTGTTCACAGCGGACATGGCCATCGACCTTGGAACGGCGAACACGCTGGTTTACGTCAAGGGGCGCGGTGTCATCCTGTCTGAGCCTTCGGTCGTAGCCTATCACGTCAAGGACGGCGTTAAGAAAGTTCTGGCCGTCGGCGAAGATGCCAAGCTGATGCTGGGACGAACGCCCGGTTCGATCGAAGCCATCCGCCCCATGCGTGAAGGCGTGATCGCCGACTTCGACACCGCCGAGGAAATGATCAAGCACTTCATTCGCAAGGTGCACAAACGTTCGACCTTTTCGAAACCCAAGATCATCGTCTGCGTACCTCACGGTGCGACCCCAGTCGAAAAACGCGCAATCCGTCAGTCGGTTTTGTCCGCAGGCGCGCGCCGCGCGGGCCTGATCGCGGAACCGATCGCCGCCGCCATCGGCGCGGGCATGCCGATCACCGACCCGACCGGCAACATGGTCGTCGACATCGGCGGTGGTACGACCGAAGTGGCCGTTCTGTCGCTGGGCGACATCGTCTATGCCCGCTCGGTCCGCGTAGGTGGCGACCGCATGGACGAAGCCATCATCTCGTACCTGCGCCGTCAGCAGAACCTGCTGGTCGGTGAATCCACTGCGGAACGCATCAAGACGACGATCGGCACGGCGCGGATGCCTGATGATGGCCGCGGCCAGTCGATGCATATCCGGGGTCGTGACCTGTTGAACGGCGTACCCAAGGAAATCGAGATCAGCCAGGCCCAGGTCGCCGAGGCGCTGTCGGAACCCGTCCAGCAGATCTGCGAAGCGGTGATGACCGCGCTGGAGACCACTCCGCCCGATCTCGCCGCCGATATCGTGGATCGGGGCGTCATGCTGACAGGCGGTGGTGCATTGCTGGGTGATCTGGATCTGGCCCTGCGCGAACAGACCGGCCTGGCCGTGTCCATCGCGGACGAAAGCCTGAATTGTGTGGCTTTGGGCACCGGCAAGGCGCTAGAATACGAAAAACAGCTGCGCCACGCGATTGACTACGAAAGCTGAGGCGCGCACCTTTTAGGGGCAGTCTGAATTCGGCACGAGCAGCACGGGAAGGTAACCTGTGGCAAAAGACCGATCACAGCGCGATGACTACACGACCCCTCTGCGCCGCTTGTTGCTGGGGATCGTCATCCTGTGCTTGCTGGGTATCTTTCTGGTCTGGCGGATCGACAGCCCGCGCGTCGAGCGGTTCCGCGCGCAGGTGGTGGACGCGGTCGTACCGTCGATGGATTGGGCCATGGTGCCCGTGACCGCCGCTGTGAACCTTGTGCGCGATTTCCAAAGCTACCAGCGTCTGAGCGAGCAGAACCGCGAGCTGCGCAGCGAACTGCGCCTGATGCGTGCCTGGAAAGAGGCCGCACTGCAATTGGAGCAGGAAAATGCGCGGCTGTTGGATCTGAACAATGTCCGCCTCGACCCGCGCCTGACATACATCACGGGTGTTGTGATGGCCGACAGCGGATCACCCTTTCGGCAGTCCGTCCTGTTGAATGTGGGGGAACGCGACGGGATCGTTGATGGCTGGGCCACGATGGATGGAATCGGGCTGGTTGGCCGAATTTCCGGCGTCGGGCCAGACACGGCTCGGGTGATCCTGGTGACGGATGCCACCAGTGCCATTCCGGCAACAATTCAGCCTTCTGGCCAGACCGCGTTGATCAAAGGAGACAATACTCCGGCCCCAGTGGTCGAGTTTCTTGAAAACCGAGAGCTGGTCCGCCCCGGTGATCGGGTGATCACATCCGGCGACGGTGGCGTTTTTCCGGCAGGCCTTTTGATCGGCCAGATCGCCGCAGATCCGGGCGGCCGCCTGCGCGTTCGCCTTTCAGCAGATTTTGAACGGCTCGAGTTTCTTCGTGTTCTGCGCTTCCATTCGCCCCCGCCGATTCAGGATCCGGGTGGGATCGTCGGGCCAACTCGGCCCGAAACTGCGCTTGTGCCGGATGAGGTCAGCGATGGATAGGCCCGCCTCATACAACTGGGCCATGCGCGGCCTTTACGTTGCGCTGGCCTTTGTCGTTCTGTTTCTGCATTTGCTGCCGCTTGATGCGCAACCGGATCGCTGGCCTTTTCCTGATGTATTGATTGCGCTGACCTTTGCCTGGGTATTGCGGCGCCCCGACTATGTGCCCACGCTGCTGGTCGCGTTTGTCATGCTGATGGCGGATCTGTTGCTGCAACGCCCGCCCGGCCTTCTGGCTGCGCTGGTGGTGTTTGGCACAGCCTATCTGCGCTCTGCCGCTCCGGGTATGAAGGACACTGGGTTTGTCGGAGAATGGATGTCTGTCGGTGTGGTGATTGCCATGGTCTTTTTGACGAACAGAGTCGTTTTGTCGATCTTGTCTGTGCAGCAGGCCGCTTTGTGGCCAGTCGTTATGCAACTTGTGCTGACAATCGCCTTCTACCCGTTCATCGTGCTGTTGAGCCAAAGCGTATTTGGCGTCCACCGCCTGTCTGCTGCGGATGCCGGAGCCGTAGGGGGCGGAGCATGAAACAACGCAAACCCAAGTCGCAGGGCCTTGCCTATAAACGCCTGCCACGCCGGGCGCTGCTGCTGGGCGGTTTGCAGGCGGCTTTTATCGGCGGGCTGGCCGCACGGATGCGTTTCATGCAGGTGGATCAGGCCGACGAATACCGCCTGCTGGCCGAAGAAAACCGCATCAACATTCGACTCATCCCGCCAACCCGTGGACGTATCTATGACCGCAATGGTCAAATCATCGGTCAGAACTCACCATCCTATCGCATCGTCATCGTGCGTGAAGACGCAGGTGACGTCGACAAGGTGATTGCCAAATTGTCGGAACTCATCCCGCTGAACGATGATGAGATCGAACGCGCCCGGACCGAAATGCGCCGATCAGCCCCGTTCCTGCCGGTCACTCTGGCGGATCAGGTCACTTGGGAAGACATCTCGAAAGTCGCAGTCAATGCCCCGGCCCTTCCGGGTGTGACGCCCGAAGTGGGCCTGACACGGCAATACCCACGCTATGAGGATTTCGCCCATATCGTCGGCTATGTCGGCCCGGTCAGCGACTACGATCTCAGCAAGCTCGAAGACCCCGAGCCGGTTTTGCGAATTCCCAGGTTTCAGATTGGCAAGGTCGGGTTGGAAGCCAAGCAGGAAACAGCCCTGCGTGGCAAAGCCGGTGCAAAGCGTGTCGAAGTCAATGCCACAGGGCGGGTCATGCGCGAGCTGGACCGGCAGGAAGGTCAGCCGGGTGCGGACTTGCAATTGGCGATCGATGCCGACCTGCAACAATATGCGCAAGCGCGGCTGGCAGGAGAGAGCGCGGCGGCAATTGTTCTGGATTGCGAAACCGGGGACCTGCGCGCTGTCAGCTCTACACCCAGTTTTGATCCAAATCTGTTTGTGCGCGGTATCTCGGTCGCGGATTATCGGGCATTGACGGGGGACAAGTACCGCCCTCTGGCCAACAAGTCCGTGCAAGGCACTTATCCTCCGGGGTCGACCTTCAAGATGGTCACCGCATTGGCCGCGCTGGAGGCCGGCGTGATAGGCCCTGGAAACACAGTGTATTGCCCCGGGCATCTAAAGGTCGGCAGCCGCAGGTTCCACTGCTGGAAGCGCGGCGGGCATGGCACGGTCGATCTGAACCTGTCGCTGAAACGCAGCTGCGACGTCTATTACTACGACGTGGCTTTGCGGGTCGGGATCGACAAGATATCCGAAATGGCTCGTACTTTGGGCCTAGGCGTCAAACACGATATTCCGATGTCGGCGGTCGCCGCTGGACTTGCCCCCAATCAGGAATGGAAGCAGCGGACACACGGTCAGGATTGGCTGGTGGGCGACACGGCCAACGCGTCCATCGGGCAAGGGTTCATGCTGGCATCACCGCTTCAACTGGCCGTCATGACGGCTCGTATCGCCACCGGCCGATCGGTGACACCGCGCCTTGTACGTTCGATCGACGGTGTCGAACAGCCTTCGGGCGCAGGGGAACCGCTGGACATCAACGCCTACAATCTGGAACAGGTGCGCAAGGCCATGTACTCGGTCTCGAACGATCGGCGTGGGACGGCCTATCGCAGCCGCATCATCGCGGACGAGTTCCGCATGGCCGGCAAAACCGGCACCAGCCAGGTCCGCAACATCACCAAGGCCGAACGTGCCGCCGGCGTGATCCGCAACGAAGACCTGCCATGGGAGCGTCGCGACCACGCCTTGTTCGTCTGCTTCGCGCCCTATGACAATCCGAAATACGCGGTTGCCGTGGTCGTTGAACATGGCGGCGGCGGGTCCAAGGCGGCGGCACCGGTGGCCCGCGATATCATGCTTCAGGCGCTCTACAACGGTACCCCGCCGCTTGAGGCATATCCGGTTGCCGACCGCGAGCGGATCAAGGAACAGCAAAAACGGCTCGAGGGCGACCGTCGCCCCAAAGCGCGTCCCGACGGAAAGGACCGCGCATGAGCTATCTTGAATATGCCGTGAAATCCACTCCGTCGGGGTTTCGGAAATTCCTGTACATGAACTGGCCGCTGACCCTGTTGCTGATCAGCACGGCCAGCGCAGGGTTCCTGATGCTGTATTCGGTTGCAGGCGGGTCGTGGACACCCTGGGCAGAACCACAGATGGAGCGGTTCGGGCTTGGCCTGATCGCGATGTTCATCATTGCTTTGGTTCCGATCTGGTTCTGGCGCAACATGTCCGTGCTGGCCTATCTCGGGTCGGTCGCGTTGCTGGTATTCGTGGAGTTGTTCGGCACCATCGGCATGGGCGCGCAGCGTTGGATCGACCTTGGGTTCATGCGCCTGCAACCCTCAGAAGTCATGAAGGTGGCCCTGGTCATGGTTCTGGCGGCGTATTACGACTGGCTGCCATCGCACAAGACGTCGCGCCCTCTTTGGGTCTTTGTTCCCGTGGCCCTGATTGTCCTGCCAACCCTGCTGGTTCTGAAACAGCCGGATCTCGGCACGTCGATCCTGCTGTTGGCTGCCGGTGGCGGGCTGATGTTTCTTGCGGGTGTCCACTGGGCCTACTTTGCAGCCGTCATTGCCGCCGTCGTGGGCCTGATCGCCGCCGTGTTCAACAGTCGCGGGACCGAATGGCAGTTGCTCAAGGATTATCAGTTCCGCCGGATCGACACGTTTCTTGACCCCTCTACCGATCCTTTGGGTGCCGGGTATCACATCACGCAATCCAAGATCGCCCTTGGTTCCGGGGGCTGGAACGGGCGCGGTTTCATGCAGGGTACGCAATCCCGGCTGAACTTCCTGCCCGAGAAACACACCGATTTCATCTTCACCACCCTCGCAGAGGAATTCGGATTCGTCGGTGGCATCACGCTCTTGATTCTCTATGCCCTGATCCTTGTGTTCTGCATGGCGACCGCACTGGCCACCAAGGATCGGTTCTCGTCACTGGTTACTCTGGGCATCGCGCTAAACTTCTTCTTGTTCTTTGCCGTCAACATGTCGATGGTGATGGGCATGGCACCGGTTGTGGGCGTCCCACTGCCAATGGTCAGCTATGGCGGATCGGCCATGCTGGTGCTGATGGCCGCGTTCGGCATCGTCCAAAGCGCTCATATCCATCGTCCCCGCTGATCCGAAAGGCCCCCGATGCCCGTAAACGTACTGTTTTCCGCGCGCCCTGCCCTGTGGCCCGTGTATGAACCGCTGCTCACTCGATACCTTGCGGAGGCCGGCGTTGAGGCGCGGCTCGGTACGGAATTTGACCCGGATCAGGTCGATTACGTTGTCTACGCTCCGAATGGCGGGTTACTGGATTTTTCGCCCTTTACACGCCTGAAGGCGGTTCTGAGCCTCTGGGCCGGGGTTGAAAAGATCGCGGACAATGACACTCTGACCGTCCCCTTGGCGCGAATGGTGGATCACGGGCTGACGCAAGGTATGACCGAATGGGTGGTGGGCCATGTGCTGCGCTATCATCTGGGAATGGATCGCCACATCACCATCCAGGATGGCGTCTGGGCCCCGGATGCCCCACCTTTGGCGCAAGAGCGCAAAGTGTGCATTCTGGGCCTCGGCGCGTTGGGCAAAGCCGCGGCCC
Source organism: Ruegeria sp. HKCCD6119 (assembly GCF_013110585.1). Classification (NCBI taxonomy): domain Bacteria; kingdom Pseudomonadati; phylum Pseudomonadota; class Alphaproteobacteria; order Rhodobacterales; family Roseobacteraceae; genus Ruegeria; species Ruegeria sp. HKCCD6119. Next base: position 360,769 of record NZ_WVQV01000002.1, read on the forward strand.
GCACCCTGGCCTCGCTGAATTTCACGGTCACAGGCTGGAGCCGCACCGCCAAGGGCATCCCCGGCGTAACCTGCCTGCATGGTCCTGACGGTCTGCGTGACGCGCTTTCCCGGGCCGAGATACTGGTTCTGCTGCTGCCTGACACCGCTGCCACCGAAAACGCGTTGAATGCTGAAACGCTGGCCCTGCTGCCCAAGGGCGCGCGGATCATCAACCCGGGTCGCGGACCCCTGATCGATGACGATGCGCTGCTGGATGCCTTGAACGCGGGTCAGGTCGGTCACGCGACGCTGGATGTGTTCCGGGTCGAGCCCCTGCCCCCCGATCATCCGTATTGGGCACATCCGAACGTGACGGTGACCCCTCATATCGCGTCCGAGACCCGCCCGGTCACAGCCGCGCAGGTCATTTGCGAAAACATCCGGCGTGGCGAAGCCGGAGAGCCCTTCGTGCACCTGGTGGATCGCGCTTTGGGCTACTGATTTCAGGCCGCGATCAGACCGCGGCCTTTCAACAGGGCGTCAACCCCCGGCAATCTTCCCCGGAACGCCAGATACAGGTCTTCTGCCTCGCGCGAACCGCCAGTGGACAGGATGTTGTCCTCCAACGCTTTGGCGCGTTCGGGGTCAAAGGCACCTCCCGCCTCTTCAAAGGCGGCAAAGGCGTCGGCATCCATCACTTCGGACCACATATAGCTGTAGTACCCCGAGCTGTAGCCATCGCCTGCAAAGACATGCGCGAAATGCGGAGTAGCGTGGCGCATTCCAATGGCTTTCGGCATCCCCAACCTGGCCAAAACTTCTGACTGTTTCGCCATCGGATCTGCCGGTGCCTCGCCATCGTGGAAGGCCAGATCAACAAGGGCCGAGGCGACATATTCCACCGTCTGGAATCCCTGATCGAAATTGGCCGCCTTCAGCACCTTTTGCAGCATTTCCTGCGGCATCGGCTCGCCCGTTTCCGCATGGGTCGCAAACTCGGCAAGAACCTCGGGCACTTCCAGCCAGTGTTCGTAAAGCTGGCTGGGCAATTCTACGAAATCGCGCGCCACGGACGTGCCCGAGATGCTTTCATATGTCACGTTGGACAGCATCTGGTGCAGGGCATGGCCGAATTCATGAAACAGGGTCCGCGCGTCATCATAGGACAGCAAGGCGGGATCCCCTTTGGCAAAGTTGCAGACATTGATGACAACCGGTGTCTGCTTCTTCGGGAATTTGGCCTGCGCCCTCATCGCGCTGCACCAGGCGCCTGACCGCTTGGACCCTCGTGCAAAGTAGTCTCCGATAAATACGGCAATATGCTGCCCGTCGCGGGTAACGTCCCAAGCCCGGCAATCCGGGTGATAGAGGGGTACGTCCAACGGTTTGAAATCCAGCCCGAAAAGCCGGTTGGCGCAGGCAACCGAAGCCTCGATCATACGATCCAGTTGCAGATAGGGTTTCAACGCGGCCTCATCCAAATCGTGTTCCGCCTTGCGCCGCTTTTCAGCATAGTACCGCCAATCCCAAGCTTCCAGCGGGCCGTTGATGCCGTCTTCCTGCATCATCTGCGTCAGAACATCCGCGTCGGCGTCTGCGCGGGACTTGGCCGGTTCCCAAACCTGCATCAACAGTTCACGCACCCGATCCGGCGTGCGCGCCATCTCGGTTTCCAGCTTGTAGTCGGCGAACGTGTCATAGCCCAGAAGCTTGGCACGTTCTTGGCGTAAGGCCAGAATCTCGGCCGCGATGTCTCGGTTGTCTGTCTCGCCCCCATTGGCACCGCGTGCGGCCCAGGCGCGATAGGCTTTTTCACGCAGGTCCCGGCGGGGCGAGAATTGCAGAAACGGCACGATCAGCGACCGTGACAAGGTGACCACCGGCCCCTTGGCTTTCTTCTCCTGCCCCGCGGCACGCGCCGCGTCCACGACGAAATCCGGCAGGCCGTTCAGATCCCCTTCGGTCAGATCCATGTACCAGTCCCGCTCATCCGCCAGCAGGTTCTGGGTAAACGAGGTGCCCAGCGACGCAAGGCGCGACTTGATCTCTTGCATACGGGTGTCTTCGTCCCCTTCCAAAGCCGCACCGGCACGCACAAAGCCCCGGTGGGTCAGCATCAGCACACGCGCCTGTTCCTCGGTCAGGTCAAGATCATCGCGCCGTGCCCATAGGTCGGCCACACGCTTGAACAGCGACTTGTTGGAAGAAATGCCCGAAAAATGCGTCGAAAGCTTGGGGGAAAACGCGCGTTGCAGTTCTTCCCGCTTGGGGTTGCTGTCCGCGCCCGCAATCGTGAAGAAGACCGACAGAACCTTGTCCAGTTGCCCGCCCGCAGCCTCGAGCGCCTCGATCGTGTTGGCGAATGTGGGGGTATCCGGATTTGCCGCTATCGCGTCAATTTCGGCGTTATGCTCTTTCATCGCCTGCTCCAGTGCCGGCGAGAAATCATCATCCGAGATATCGGAAAAAGGGGCGATTTCAAACGGTGTGGTCCAGTTGGACAGGATCGGGTTGGTCATGCGGATCTCCTTTGATCCCATAGCTATGTCGCCACGGCCGGGTGTTCCAGAACACCCAACCCATGTGAAGAAAGGTTAATCGTTTCTCATGTCACAAACAGGGCAATCGCCCCGGCGGGTCAGAACAATCTTGCGGCTTTCACCGTACAGCGCGTCATAGATCAGCATCTCGCCACGCAGCGCCATGCCGGCGCCCGTTATCACCTTGATCGCCTCGACCGCCATCATTGATCCGACGACGCCCGGCAGCGGGCCGATCACTCCGGCCTCGGAACAGGACGGGGCCAGACCGGGGGCCGGGGCCTCTGGGAAGATGCACTGATAGCAGGGGCTGCCATTGGTGGGGTCAAACACACTCAGTTGACCTTCCCACTGCGACAAAGCCCCCGAAATCAGCGGTTTGCCCAGCGCGACAGCGGTTCGGTTTGCCAGATACCGGGTCTCAAAATTGTCGGTTCCGTCAAGAATCAGATCGAAGTCTGCAAACAGGTCGGTGGCGATTTCCTCGCTCAAGCGGCGGTGATAGGGCAGAACAACGACGTTCGGGTTTTGCGCCTCCATTGCCCGCTGGGCCGAAAAGACCTTGGGCATTCCAATATCCGCGTCCCGGTGAATAACCTGTCGTTGCAGGTTGGCATTCTCGACGACGTCATCGTCAATGATCCCGATCGTGCCGACACCCGCAGCCGCCAGATATTGCAGCGCAGGTGCGCCCAGACCACCTGCGCCGATCACCAGTACGCGGGCTTTCTTAAGTTTTTTCTGACCGGGCCCACCCAGTTCGCGCAAAACGATATGGCGGGCATAGCGGTCCAGCTCGGCCTCGGTAAATCGGTCCGAGGGCATGTCGGGCTCCGGTTCCGAAGTTGAAACTGCGCGGTTGCGTAAGGCTTTGAGTATTCTGCCATACAGCAAAGCCAGCGCCGCGAAACCCACGAGGATCAGCCAAAGCGCCGCAGACCCACCCGTTGCTTCGCGAAGAGGGTGCCCATCCGGCAAGATCAGATGGGACAGTATGACGCCGGCCAACAACACACTCACGGAAACCATGCGCGCTTTTTTCGACGTGCCGGCGATATAACCGACGCCCCAAAGCCCCGCAGCCAGGATGAAAACCAACAGCATCAGCCGCGCCCGGTCGAGCCGAAACCGCCAGCCCCACGATCTGTTTCGCCCAGCGCCTGAGCCAGTTCAAACCTGGCCTGCACCACCGGCGCGACCACAAGCTGCGCGATACGATCTCCGTGGGCGATCTCGAACCGTTCCTGGCCCGCATTCATCACGATCACGCCCAAGGGCCCACGATAGTCGCTGTCAATGGTGCCCGGCGTGTTGGGCAGTGTAATCCCATGTTTCAACGCAAGGCCCGAGCGGGGCCGAACCTGAACTTCATACCCTTGCGGGATTTCAATGCGCAGGCCGGTCGGCACCAACGCCCGCTGACCGGGGTCCAGCGTAATCGGCGCGCGGTCGGGCAGATTGGCACGCACGTCCGCGCCGGCCGCCCCCGAGGTTTCGTAAGAGGGAAGCGCCACGGCGGGGTCTGCCCCGTCTTCGCGGATCACCCGGATTGCAACCATGCCCTTGCCTTTCCTTCAGCCTGCCAACGCGTCCGCGATTTTCGCCGCCAGACGCCGGGCAACTTCGTCTTTGCCCATACGGGGCCATTCCTCGGCCCCGTTGTCCGAAATCAGGATGACCGCATTCTCTGACCCGCCCATAATGCCTGTTGCAGGGCTGACATCGTTGGCGACGATCCAGTCACAGCCTTTGCGCAGACGCTTGGCCGTGGCGTGTTCAATCACATTGTCCGTCTCGGCCGCAAAGCCGACAACCAATGGCGGACGGTTCGCGCCCATCCCGGAAACACGTTTCAGAATGTCCGGGTTTTCGGTGAATTCCAGTACCGGCAGGCCATCGCGGCTTTTCTTCAGCTTCTTGTCCGACGCGCTGGCGACACGCCAGTCCGCGACCGCAGCCGCGAATATTCCGGCATCGACGGGCAGAGCTGCATCAACCGCATCAGACATCTGTTGCGCGGTTTCGACAGGTACGACCCGCACACCCGCCGGGGGCGGCACGTCTGCCGGGCCAGTCACAAAGGTTACTTCGGCCCCCAATTCCGCCAGCGCCCGGGCTACGGCGGCACCTTGGGCCCCGGACGAGCGGTTGGCTATATACCGGACCGGATCTATCGGCTCATGCGTCGGGCCGGACGTCACCAGCACCCGCTTGCCCGTCAAAGGCCCCGCAGACAACCGAGCCTCAATCGCCGCGACAATTTCCAGCGGCTCGGACATGCGCCCCGGGCCGTATTCGCCACAGGCCATGTCGCCTTCGTTCGGGCCCACAAAGCGCACGCCATCCGCTTGCAGCTGCTTCAGGTTTCGCTGTGTTGCCGGGTGGGTCCACATCCGCACATTCATCGCGGGCGCACACAGAACGGGTGTGTCCGTGGCCATCAGAAGGGTCGAGGCCAGATCGTTGGCCAACCCTGCGGCCATCTTGCCCATCAGATCCGCCGTTGCGGGGGCCACGACGATCAGATCCGCAGAGCGGGACAGTTGAATATGCCCCATCTCGGCCTCATCGGTGAGATCAAACAGATCGCGATAGCCTTTTTCACCTGCCAGAGCCGATACGGACAGCGGCGTCACAAACTCTTCCGCAGCGCGCGACAATACAGGGGTTACGTCCGCGCCACGCTCGCGCAACCTGCGGATCAGGTCCAGCGATTTGTAGGCCGCGATTCCGCCACCGATAATCAGCAGAATGCGTTTGGATGACAGCATGTTCAGCCCTTCCCGTCCCGGTCGGCCCCGACATTAGGCAAGGCCCGCAGGTAGTTCCAGCGATTAATTCTGAACCTGAAATGCCGCACAGGGGTCTTCGCGCTCGGCCGTGGGGCTATCAATCACGATATCGAATTCTCCGTCGATCGCTCCATCCTCGGATTGTCCGACGGCCACGACTTTCCAACCTGGTCTGAGGCGCGCTAGATAGGTCGGTATGCCCCGGTCCTTTCGCGCGTGACCATTTCCAGTAATCACGGCAACCGGACCCCCGGTTTCGTCCATCGCACGGACCACGGCACGGGCCAGCACAGCATCGCGCAATCGTTGGATCGCTACCATCTGGGGCAACATTTCAGCCGGAAGCGCATCGCAATGCGCCGCCAACTGGTCGGCTTCGCGCGCGGCCTGTTCTTCGGGCGATAGAGGCACCGTCAGGCCATAACGCGCCGCGTCTGCCCCCAACGCCGTGGCGGCACCGCGTTCCATCGCGGCACGCGCGGCAGCTCGCGGAACCATAGCCCCGTAAACCGGCGCGCCTGACGCCTCGAACACCGGATAATACATGCTGAGCGGCGGCCAGCCACTTTCAGCCCATTTCAGAATGCGGCTCAGTTCTTCCGGGTTTGACACAGCTTTCTGAGCGAGTCTCTGCGCGCCCTCTTCCGTGACCATTTCCCAGACGACGGCCGAAGGTGAAACAGCTTCAAGCGCCTCGGCCTGCACCAAATGATGCGTCGGGTTGTCGTGAACTTCCCCCAATATCAAGACATCGGCGTCCCGCATCGCGGACATGGCATCAGCGGGAACAAGTCTATCTGCCAGCCCCGGTCGCGCTGCCGCAACCGTAAGACCCAGAACAAACGCAAGAATCGCAAACTGTTTCATGCGATGAAGTGTTGCACCTCGCGCGACTGGGCTTCAAGGTTCTTGCGCATTTTAGCAAAGGCTGCGGCTTCAAGCTGTCGTACACGTTCTTTTGACAGACCCAGCTCGGTTCCCAGGCTTTCCAGGGTTCGCGCAGGGTCTCGCAGCTTGCGCTCGCGCACAATGAAACGCTCGCGATCATTCAAGGCATTCATCGCCGTCAACAGCCACTTGCGCAACTGTTCGGTATCATGGCTGTGTTCAACTGCTTCGGCTGCCTGCTCGCGGTCATCTTCCAGGGCATCGATCCACTCGCGCCCATCTTCATCAGCGGATTGCACCGCATTCAGCGAAAAATCAGAGCCGGACAGACGACCTTCCATCATCTCGACGTCGCGCAGCGGCACACCGATTTCCGTGGCGATCATCTGGTGTAACTGATGACGGTCCAATTCCTGCCCTTCGGTGGCGGCTTCCCGTTCCAGCCGGGCCTGAACGCGACGCATGTTGAAAAACAGCGATTTTTGAGATGAGGTTGACCCGGTCCGAACCATGGACCAGTTCCGCATCACATAGTCCTGAATGCTTGCCTTGATCCACCATACGGCATAGGTCGAAAACCGCACGCCGCGATCTGGGTCGAACTTGTCTGCGGCCTTCATCAGGCCAAGGCCTGCTTCCTGAATGAGATCATTCATCGGCGCGCCATAGCGCTTGAACTTGGCCGCCATCGAAATCGCCAGACGCATATAGGCGGTGATCAGACGGTGCAACGCCTGTTCATCACGCTCATCACGCCATGCATAAGCCAGTTTCAGTTCGGTTTCCGCATCCAGCAGCTCGGCCTTCATTGCTTGCCGGGACATCGAAAAGTCCGTCGCATTATCCAGTGCCATAAACCTCTCCCCTGTTTGCAGGTACTGGTCAGACTTGCTTTGCCGACCTATGACCATTACGCAAAACAGCACCAAACGGATCAACTATAGGTAAGTACTGTGTCGCCGGATTTAACCTTGGTTCTGGGCGGGGCCGCGTCGGGCAAGTCGGTTTTCGCCGAAGAACTGGTTGTTTCTCAGGGGAAAAGCCGAGTTTACCTTGCGACATCACAAGTGTTTGATGACGAGATGCGCCAGAAGATTGAGCGCCATCTTGAGCAGCGCGGCGACGGTTGGACCACGGTTGAAGAACCCTTCGACCCGGGGCCGATTCTGGCCACGTTGTCGCCCGATCAGATTTGCCTGATTGACTGCGCCACCATGTGGCTGAGCAACCACCTGCTGGCCGAAACCGATCTGGAAGCGGCACAAACCGCCCTGCTTGACGCCCTTCGTGCATGCCCTGCGCAAATCGTGATCGTCTCGAACGAAGTTGGCCACGGCATTGTCCCGGACAACGCCCTGGCCCGCCGGTTTCGCGAAGCACAGGGGCGGCTGAACATCGCGCTTGCAGCGCAGGCCGATCTGGTGGTGCAGATCACTGCCGGGTTGCCCTTGGTTCTGAAAGGGCAAATGCCGTGATGCGCCTTCACCTTGTTCGACACGGGCCGACACATGCGAAAACCATGGTCGGCTGGTCCGACCTGCCCGCTGACCTTAGCGATACAGCCGCACTGAAACGTCTGCACAACCATTTGCCGCCCGAGGCGCTTGTGGTCTCGTCCGATCTGTCACGGGCGGTTGACACCGCCACGGCCATACAAGGTCAACGTCAACGCCTTCCCCATCATCCGGGCTTGCGGGAAATCCATTTTGGCGACTGGGAGTTGCGCGGATTTTCCGAAATCGAAGCCGAAGACTCGGAACTGGCCTTTTCATATTGGGACAACCCCGGCGATGTCCGCGCTCCGAAAGGTGAAAGCTGGAACGACGTCCGCAATCGGGTTGATGCGGCGATCGACACGCTTGTTTCAGTACATTCAGGCCGCGATCTGGTCATCGTCGCGCATTTCGGCGTTATCCTTACTCAGGTGCAGCGCGCCCTTGATCTGGACGGACAACAGACCTTTTCACACCGAATCGACAACCTGTCGGTAACGGATATCCTGATCGACGCAGGCAGGTGGTCCGTCGGTACGATCAATCACCTTCCGTGAACAGACCCCACACAAATCACTGTTTTACCGGGTTGCGAACCTGCGGCATCGTCTGCGTATGACATATGATTTGCATATCGGCGACCGCCTCTTCTCCAGCTGGTCAATGCGTGGCTGGTTGATGCTTGAGAAATTCAACCTTCCCTACAGAAGCCACATGATTGGCCTGTATTCGGGCACCATGGCACAGGATATGGAGCCCTTGGCCCCAGCGCGACTTGTGCCTGCCCTGCGCCTGCCGGAAGGAACTGTGGTGGGCGAAAGCCTGGCCATGGCTGAAACCCTGGCCGAGCGCCACCCTGATGCCGGGTTGTGGCCATCAGATCCCGCCGCCCGGGCAACCGCCCGCTGGCTATGCGCCGAGATGGTGGCAGGGTTTGGTGCCATGCGGGATGAATGCCCGATGCAATTGCTGCACGTCTGGCAAGGTTTCGACCCCTCAGATGAAACACTGGCAGATCTGGCACGCATCGAAATACTCTGGGACCATGCACGCAAAGTGTCCGGTGCGGGACAAGGCCCGTTGTTCGGCGCGTATTCGCTGGTGGACGTGTTTTACTCACCTGTCGCAGCGCGGATCATCGGATATGGGCTGCCAGTTTCCAAGGCGAACCGGACCTATTGCCTGGACCTGTTGTCAGACCCCGCCGTCAGACAATGGCGCGCAATGGGCCTGACTGTCAGATACGACCCTTTTCCCTATCGTCAGGATTTGCCGTCCAAGCCCTGGCCGATCGGAGGGGTTTCAACCGCCAAGCCGGTCTCCGGCCCGTCAATCAACCAAGTTTGCCCGTATTCCGGCAAACCCGTTGCGGAATTTCTGGAGTTGGATGGAAAATGCTGGGGCTTCTGCAATCCATTCTGCCGCGACAAAACAATTGCCGATCCCGACGCGTGGCCAAAATTCGCTGCATTGCGCGCAACCGTTAACGACTCTTAAACCACAATCATGGCAGCAACACCCTGTTAACCAAGAACAGGACTGCCATGGTCGCCCGCGCCCACACTGTTGCCTTTCACGGCGTCGAAGCCCGCCCGGTCGAGGTGCAATGTGCCGTATCGCCCGGCTTGCCGGCCTTTTCCATCGTTGGCCTTCCCGACAAAGCCGTGTCCGAAGCCCGCGACCGTGTCCGCAGCGCGCTGAGTGCGATGGCCATCGCTCTGCCGTCGAAACGAATTACGATCAACCTGTCTCCTGCGGATCTGCCCAAGGAAGGCAGCCATTTCGACCTGCCCATCGCAGTCGCACTGTTATCGGCACTCGAGGTCATCCCAGCCGATGCCGCCGAAGGAACAGTTGCACTGGGAGAGTTGTCGCTTGATGGATCTCTGGTGCCTGTCGTCGGCGCCCTGCCCGCGGCCATGACGGCCGCGTCAGAAGATCGCATGTTGCTGTGTCCCAAAGCCTCCAGCGCCGAGGCTGCATGGGTCGACGCCACTCAGGTTATCGGCGCGGGTTCCCTGGGCGATGTTGTCCGCCATTTCTCGGGACAGTGCCCTTTGCCGGCGGCACAACCCGGCGAGGTGAATCTGGCGCCCAGCGTGCGGGATCTGCGCGATGTAAAGGGGCAGGAACGCGCCAAGCGCGCCTTGGAAATCGCGGCAGCCGGGCGTCACCATCTGATCATGATCGGCACGCCGGGGTCGGGCAAATCCATGCTGGCCGCACGGCTTCCGGGCATCTTGCCACCGCTGACCGCAGTCGAAGCGTTGGAAACTTCGATGATCCAGTCCCTGTGCGGGTTGCTGGATGAAGGCGGCATCAACCGCACGCGTCCATTTCGGGAACCGCATCATACGGCCTCGATGGCAGCCATTGTCGGCGGGGGCAAAGGTGCCAAGCCCGGTGAGATCTCGTTGGCGCATAACGGCGTGCTGTTCATGGATGAGTTCCCCGAATTTCCCCGTACGGTTCTGGAGACCCTGCGCCAGCCAATAGAATCCGGAGAAGTCATGGTGGCGCGTGCCAATGCCCACGTGAAATACCCCTGCCGTTTCATGCTGGTGGCCGCCGCGAACCCGTGCAAATGCGGCTACCTGACGGATCCATCGCGCGCCTGCTCTCGCGCACCCGGCTGCGGCGAGGATTATCTGAACCGTATCTCGGGGCCTCTGATGGACAGGTTCGACCTGCGGATCGAAGTTCCGCCTGTGGGCTTCACCGATCTTGATCTGCCCCCATCCGGCGACAGCTCGGCGACAGTTGCCGCGCGGGTTGAAAACGCCTGCGCCATACAGGCAGAGCGGTTTCGGGGAATGCCGGACCTGCGTCAGAATTCCGACGCCGAAGGCAAAGTTCTGGAACAGATCGCAACACCCGATGCAGAAGGAAAAGCCGTTTTGCTGAAGGCCGCAGATCGGTTCGGCCTATCGGCGCGTGCCTTTCATCGGATCCTGAGGGTGGCGCGGACGATCGCCGATCTGGACGGTTCAGCCGACATCCGCAGGCCACATGTTGCAGAGGCGCTGAGCTTTCGCATCAGCGCCCGGGTCATGGCCTAGATCTTGGCTTCAATCGCCTGCCAGATCTTCTCGGCGATGTTCACGCCGTCGAACCGTTCCAGCTCTTGAATGCCGGTGGGCGAGGTCACGTTGATTTCGGTGAGATAGTCGCCAATGATGTCGATCCCGACAAAAATCTGGCCTTTTTCTTTCAGTAGCGGTCCGATGGCGGCGCAGATCTCCAGATCACGCTCTGACAACCCGACCTTTTCCGGGCGTCCGCCCACATGCATGTTTGACCGCGTTTCGCCCGCGGCTGGCACCCGGTTGATTGCGCCAACCGGTTCACCGTCCACGAGGATCACCCGCTTGTCGCCATTGCTGACATCCGGCAGGAACTTTTGCACGATCAGAGGCTCGCGCGAGAACCCCGTGAACAGCTCGTGCAGAGAGGTCAGGTTGCGGTCATTGGCATCCAGTCGGAACACGCCCGCACCGCCATTGCCATAAAGCGGCTTTAGGATGATATCGCCGTGCTTTTCCTTGAACGCCTTGATCGTTTTTATGTCACGGGCAATCGTTGTCGGCGGCGTCAGGTCAGGGAAATCCAAAACCAGCAGTTTTTCAGGATAGTTCCGCACCCAGAACGGGTCGTTGACCACCAGCGTTTGCCCTTTCAGGCGGTCCAGCAGATGGGTGGACGTGATGTAATGCATGTCAAAGGGTGGATCCTGACGCAGCCAGACCACGTCGAAATCGGCCAGGTCAACTTCACGTTCGGGGCTCAGAATCGCCGGATCGCCGGCGACCCGCTGCACGGTCATGTCATGGCCGCGCGCCGTGATACGACCTTCCTGATAGGCCAGCTGATCCGGCCCATAGAAAAACAACGAATGACCGCGCGCCTGCGCCTCCTCCGCCAGACGGAATGAGCTGTCGGCGTTGATGTCCACGGCCCCGATCGGGTCCATTTGAAAGGCGATTTTCATGTCGTGTCCCTCAGTTTCACGCAAGATACATGGCCCAGCAGGCCTGAGGGTTCAATGGGGCTTAGGCGTGACCGAAGGCGTTTTCGATGATTTGAACCGCGCCAGTGCCATCTACCAGTGCCGCGTCAAATCGGACATTGGTCAATTGCCCACCCGGTTCGTTTTCCAAGTATTGCGCGGCCGAGGCACAGATTCGGTCAATTTGTCTTTGACTGATCCGGGCTGCAGCTTTTTCGAAACTGGAGCTTTTCTTGACCTCGATGAACACGAGCCCGTCGCCATCCCGCACAATCAGATCGATTTCACCACCGGCACCCCGCCACCGGCGATGCGCAATTGCAAAACCCCGGCGCTCATAGTCCGAGGCGACCCGAAGCTCGGCCGACTGCCCCGCCTGATAGGAAACCGAGCCCTGAATTGCACGCCGCCCCATGTCATCCCTTTCCCAGTTTCAGAGCTTTCTGGTAAATCGGACGGCGCGGCAGATCATACATTTCTGACACAAGATCCGCTGCGTCCCGAACCGAGTGGGTTTCCAAAGCTCGCTTCAAAGCCTCTTCTACGTCGGATTCGTTAACAGTTTGCGAATGACTACGGTCCACCAGCAGAACGATCTCACCCTTGACCGGTTTTTCCTGAATTTCTGCCGCCAGATCGGCCAGTCTTCCACGGCGGATTTCTTCGAACTTTTTCGTCAGTTCACGGCACAAGGCCGCCTGACGGTCTGCCCCCAGGCAATCCGCAAGATCTGCAAGGCTGGCCGAGACGCGTTTGGGGGATTCGTAGAACACCAAGGTGCCTGGTATGTTTTTCAAAGCCTCAATCCGAGTCCGGCGTGCGCCCGATGCATTGGGCAAGAAACCTGCGAAGAAGAATGAATCCGTTGGCAGGCCCGCCAGGGTCAGCGCTGTTATGGCAGCGGATGCCCCGGGCGCACAGGTCACCATATGCCCGGCTTCGGCCGCCTGCTTGCCCAGATCATATCCCGGATCAGCGATCAGTGGCATACCCGCCTCGGATGCATAGGCGACAGATTGCCCCTGCGCCAGGGCATCCATGAGTCTGCCACGCGCCCCGGCGCCGCTGTGATCATGGTAGGCCTGGATATGCCGACCCTCCAGCGGGATGCCATGGATTTCCATCAACCGCCGCAGGCTCCGGGTGTCCTCCGCCGCTATCACATCGGCCGAGGCCAGAACATCCAGCGCCCTGAGCGTAATATCGCGCGCGGTTCCGATCGGAGTGGCAACAAAATACAGGCCCGCAGCCAATCTGATCTTTTGGAAATTCAAAGCTGGACCCTCACAGCGTGACGTTTATTATCGCGGCTCAACAGAACAGAAGCATTCACAGCCGCCGGATCAGGGAGTTTTCATTTAGATGTTTACCGTTTGCAAGCCCGTAAGCAAGCTGGCGAAAGCCGCCATTGCCCTGACGACCGCAGCGTTTCTGGCCGCTTGTGAGCCCGGCGGCGTTGGGGGTGGCCCTTCGATTGACACGTCGAATCCTGTTCCGGTTGCTTTGCTGGTTCCCCGCTCGGGCGACGCCGCGCTGGCGCAGAGCCTTGAGAATGCGGCCCGTATGGCAATGTCCGATCTGCCTAACGTCAAAATCGACCTGCGTGTTTACGATACGGCAGGAAATCCGACCACGGCGACAGCGGTGGCCCAGCAGGCCGTTGCCGAAGGCGCCAAGATCATTGTCGGCCCTGTTTACGCCCAGGCGGCAAACGCTGCCGGGCTGGCCGTACTGAACAATAACGTGAATGTCCTGTCGTTCTCGAACAACACCAGCATTGCGGGTGGCAATGTATTTGTACTTGGACCGACCTTTGAAAACACCGCCAACCGGCTGGTAAATTATGCGGGCAGGCAAGGCAAAACGAACACGGTTATCGTGCACAGCAATGATGCCGCGGGGCAAGTGGGGCAAGCTGCCATCGCCAATGCACTGGCAAACAGCCGGGTCAACAATGCGGGAACGGTCGGATACGACCGGTCGCAACAGGGTGTTATCAACTCGGTTCCCACCATCAAGGCCACCGTCGATTCGACAGGGGCGGACTCGATTTTCATGACGGCAACGACAGCGGGTGCCTTGCCACTTTTCTCGCAATTGCTGCCTGAGGCCGGCGTTTCTCCGGCGACGACACAATTCATCGGTCTGACCCGTTGGGATATCCCCCCGCAAACGCTGGAGCTGCCAGGCGTGCAAGGGGGATGGTTCGCCCTGCCCGACCCGTCAAAGGCCCAAGCCTATCGTCAACGGTATAACGCGACATATGGAGAAGCGCCTCATCCGATCAGCGGTCTGGCCTATGACGGCATTGCGGCGATTGGTGCTTTGGTCAGCCAGGGCAAATCCGATGCGCTGACCGGTGCTGCCCTGACCCAAAATGCCGGTTTCCAGGGTGTTGGCGGTATCTTCCGCCTCCGCCCGAACGGCACCAATGAACGCGGCCTTGCCGTAGCGACGATTCAGAATAAACAGGTGGTTGTGATTGACCCTGCCCCGCAAAGCTTCTCTGGTGCCGGTTTCTGAGCGATCGGGCGAGACCATGGCGCCGGATGGCGCGCTAATTTGCCCTGCCGAAAACATCTTTGACAGCGTCAGCGTCAATGATGCGCTGGCCGAGGTGTTCGAGACCAGCTCTGACAATAGCAAAATGCGCTCTGAAACAGTGCGCATTCTGCGCGACGCTCAGAAAGCGGGTCGCAAAGCCATCGCCGATGCCTTCAGCGAGCGTCCGTTCGACGCGCGCGCGCTGACCCGCTCCTATACTTACCTGACGGACCAGCTGGTCGGAACCGCGATGCTGGTCTCCAGCACGCGCCTGCACCCGCTTGCGACGCCAACGCAAGGTGAAAAGATCGCCGTTCTGGCCGTTGGCGGATACGGGCGCGGTGAAATGGCGCCCTCTTCGGATGTCGATCTGCTGTTTCTGACCCCCTATAAAATCACGGCCTGGGCCGAAAGCGTCATCGAATCGATGCTTTATATCCTTTGGGATCTCAGGCTTAAGGTCGGGCATTCCTCGCGCACGATCAAAGACTGCCTTCGGCTGGGCACCGAGGATTTCACGATCCGCACAGCAATGCTTGAACAACGTTATCTGGCGGGTGACAAGGCGCTGGCCGACGAGCTTGAACGGCGCCTGAAAACCGAGCTGTTCAAAGGAACCGAGCGGGAGTTCATCGAAGCCAAACTGAACGAACGAGATGAGCGGCACCTGAAACAGGGAGAACGCTACAAGGTCGAGCCCAACGTGAAAGAGGGCAAAGGGGGGTTGCGCGACCTCCAATCCCTCTACTGGATCGCAAAGTACATCTATGGCGTTCAGGACGTGGCCGAACTTGTGCCTTTGGGTCTGTTCACCCCGGAAGAGTTCAAGACCTTCGTTCAGGCCGAAGAATTTCTTTGGGCCGTTCGTTCGCATCTGCATCTGGTGACGGGTCGCGCCACCGAGCAACTGACTTTTGACATGCAGGTCGAGGTTGCAGCGCGCATGGGCTATGAAGATCACGCCGGTCGCCGGGCGGTCGAGGTGTTCATGCAACGCTATTTCCGCGAGGCCACGCGTGTCGGCGAGTTGACGCGGATTTTTCTGACGAAGCTTGAGGCGCTGCACGTGAAAGGCGCACCATTGCTGGAGCGCATTTTTCGCAGACGCCGGCGGATCAAAGCGGGATACCGGGTTGTTCACGGTCGTCTGGACGTAGCGGACCCTGACAAATTTCTGTCCGACAAGGTAAACCTTCTGCGCCTGTTCGAAGAAGGCTTGCGAACAGGAATGCTGATCCATCCGGATGCCATGCGTCTGGTGGCGGCAAATCTGCATCTGATCGACGACGAAATGCGCAATGACAAAGAGGCGCGGCGCATCTTTCTGGACCTGATGCTGAAACACGGCAACCCAGAGCGTGCCTTGCGGCGGATGAACGAACTGGGTGTGCTGTCAGCCTTCCTGCCCGAGTTCGAGCCCATCGTGGCAATGATGCAGTTTAACATGTACCACAGCTATACGGTGGACGAGCATACCATCCAGTGCATCGTGAACCTGGCCCAGATCGAACGCGGAGAGTTGATTGAATCGCTGCCTCTTGCCTCTTCGATTCTGAAAGGTGGGGTCAATCGCAAGGTGCTATATGTCGCCCTGTTGCTGCATGATATCGCGAAGGGGCGACCCGAGGATCACTCGATTCTTGGAGCACAGATCGCGCGCAAGGTGGCACCAAGACTGGGCCTGAACAAAGCAGATTCGGAAACGGTCGAATGGCTGGTGCGTTATCACCTGCTGATGTCCGACATGGCACAGAAACGTGACATTTCAGACCCCCGCACAGTGCGCGATTTCGCCAAGGCAGTTCAAACCGTCAAACGGCTGGACCTGTTGACCGTTCTGACCGTCTGCGACATTCGCGGCGTGGGACCGAACACCTGGAACAACTGGAAAGCCACGCTTTTGCGTGCCCTTCACGCCGAAACCAAGCGCGCGCTGGAGACCGGGATGGAGGACCTCAACCGCGCCAATCGCGGCGCCGAGGCAAAAAAGGCCCTGCGCACCGAACTGGCGGCCTGGTCCAAGGCCGATCTCAAATCCGAGACGGGGCGCCACTATGACCCGTATTGGCAGGGTCTCAATCTGGCCACACATGTCGAGTTTGCGAACATGCTGCGTGCGCTGGAACAAAGCGGCGACCCCGGCGCGATGGAGATCCGCCTGCAACCGGACGAGGATCGCGACGCAACCCGAGCCTGTTTTGCAATGGGCGACCACCCCGGTATCTTTGCCCGCATTGCCGGCGCGCTGGCCCTGGTCGGCGCGAATGTCGTGGATGCGCGCAGCTATACGACCAAAGACGGCTATGTCACCGATGCATTCTGGATTCAGGACGCCGAAGGGCACCCGTTTGAAGCCTCACGCCTGCCACGTCTTACGCAGATGATCCACAAGACGCTGCGCGGCGAAGTGGTTGCGAAGGAGGCGTTGAAATCACGCGACAAGATCAAGAAACGCGAGCGTGCCTTCAACGTTCCAACGCATATCACCTTCGACAATGACGGCTCTGAAATATACACGATCATCGAAGTGGACACCCGCGACCGTCCGGGTCTGCTGTTTGATCTGACCCGGACCCTCGCGGCAGCGAATGTTTACATCGCCAATGCCGTGATCGCGACCTATGGCGAACAGGTGGTCGATACGTTTTACGTCAAGGATATGTTCGGCTTGAAATATCATTCGGAAAACAAGCAACGTGGGCTTGAGGCCAAGCTGCGCAAGGCGATCACCGAAGGCGCCGAGCGTGCGGCCTCATGAAGCAAATCCGTTTGTTTTCAGGCCTGTTTACGGTCGGTTTCTGGACGCTGGCCAGTCGAATACTGGGGTTTCTGCGGGAAATTCTGCTGACCGCCTTCATCGGCCCCGGGCCGGTGATGGATGCTTTCGTCGCGGCCTTTCGCCTGCCGAACATGTTCCGCCGCTTTTTCGCCGAAGGCGCGTTTAACGCGGCTTTTGTGCCCATGTTCTCGAAACGGCTGGAGGCGGACGAGAACCCCCAGGGGTTCGCGCAGGATGCGTTCAACCTGTTGGCCGTGGCCGTTCTGGCGCTGGTCGGGCTGGCCATGGTTTTCATGCCGGGTCTGGTGTGGCTGACGGCCGAAGGGTTCCATGGGGATGAACGTTTCGGCCTGGCCGTGGACTATGGCTATGTCGTGTTCCCGTATATCCTTTTCATGTCCTTGGCGGCGTTATTTTCGGGTGTATTGAACGCCACCGGCAGGTTCGCAGCGGCCGCAGCGGCACCTGTTTTGCTGAACATCTTTGCCTGCACCGCGCTGATCGCCGGGGCCATCTCTGGCGGTGAGGTGATACGATGGCTGATCTCGGTCATTCCGGTCGCCGGCGTCGCACAACTGGTGCTGGTCTGGGTGGCGACCGAGCGTGCCGGTATCCGTATCCGACCCGGCCTGCCCCACCTGACGCCCGAGATGCGCCGGATGGTCCGCATCGCGGTTCCCGCCGCCTTGGCCATGGGGGTTACGCAGGTCAATCTGGTGGTCGGACAACTGGTGGCATCAAAGACTGAAAAGGCCGTGAGTTGGCTGTTTGCCGCGGATCGCCTGTACCAACTGCCTTTGGGCGTCGTCGGAATCGCCATTGGCATTGTCCTGCTGCCAGACCTGTCCCGCCGCCTGCGCGTCAACGACAAGGAAGGAGCCCGCAACGCGTTTTCCCGCGCCGGGGAATTTATGCTGCTGTTGACGCTGCCGTCGACCGTGGCGTTCCTGATCATCCCGAACCCGCTGGTTTCGGTGCTGTTCGAACGGGGACAGTTCAGCCCCGAGGATACCGCTGCGACAGCGCTGGCGGTCGCGATCTATGGCATCGGTCTGCCTGCATTCATGCTGCAAAAATTGCTGCAACCCCTTTTCTTTGCGCGCGAGGATACGCGTTCCCCGTTCCGTTATGCGGTGGTCGCAATGGTCGTGAACGCGGCCTTGGCGTTTGGCCTATTTCCGCTGGTGGGTTGGATCGCCCCTGCGATTGCCGCGTCAACTGCCGGCTGGGCCATGGTTGTTCTTCTGGCGATCGGGGCACGTCGCATGGGCGAAGAAGCGCGTTTCGATGACCGTTTCAGGGCACGTGCGGGACGGATCGTTCTTGCCTCGGTCGGCATGGGCGCGGTCTTGTTTGCGTTGATCCACTTCTTGGGTTGGACGCTGGACATTCCCGGCTGGCGCTATCTTGCGCTTTTGGTCCTGATCGTGGTCGCCGCCGTCTCGTATTTCTGTCTTGGTCATGTCCTGGGAGCGTTCAAATTGTCAGAGTTCAAACGCGCCTTGCGCCGGGCCTGATCAATCGCGGCGGATGCGCCCGACGATCCGGGCCCAGGCCCCCGGCGCCACCAGAAATGACATGCCAAAGCCGGTGGCAAACCCGCCCAGATCGGCGACCCATTCCACGTTTCCGCCGAAGATCAGACCAAACAGGAACTGAATGCCCATCAGAACGGCGATCAGCTGAAACGCCCTCGCCTGATTTGCCCCCACAAGCGACAGTTTGCGCCACAACAACCACGTGAATGCTCCGATCAGGCCATAAACAGGTGGAAACCCTCCGATCAGGGGATAGCGCGGGTCCAGCAAAACGGCATAACTCAACGCGCCGCCAATCCCCGAGACGACGAAGATCAGCAGCATGGGGACACCACCGAAAACCTCACCAACCATTTTTCCCATCGCCAGAACGAAGACACAGACAAAAATCGCCTGCGTAAAGTTGGCGGATACAAAGGGATAGGTCACGAACCGGACCAGATGTTCGAACGGCCAACGCCCGTTCAGCACCATCCAATCGAAAATATCCGCCGAGAAGGCATAGTGCTGTATCGCGTCCAGACGCCAACCCACGGCCGCCGGTCCTCCGATCAAACCGCGCGATCCCAGCGTGAAGGCCAGTTCGACGCCGATGATGAACAGAACCAGCGCCACCACAACGGGCGGCAACGGGTTAACGGCGGGTGTGTAATGCTCACTGCTCATTGGGATGGCCTTTCGCGGCTGTTGACGTCCCTTTGCCTCATGGGTAAGCGACGGAGGCTGATTTTTCCAGACAGGAGTTCCCTTTGATGACCGAGACCCAGTTCACGCCCCGCGTGTTTTCCGGCGCACAGCCTTCGGGTAACCTGCACCTCGGCAATTATCTCGGTGCGCTTCGGAACTGGGTGAGAATGCAAAGCGAGGAATTTGAAACCATCTATTGCATGGTCGATCTTCATGCAATCACGGTCTGGCAAGATCCAATCGAGTTACAGCATGCAACGCGGGAGCTTTGTGCCGGTTACATCGCTTCTGGACTAAACCCCGAAAAATCGATTTTGTTTAATCAAAGCCAAGTGCCGGAACACGCGCAACTGGCTTGGATATTTAACTGTGTTGCTCGTATGGGTTGGATGCAGCGCATGACCCAATGGAAGGACAAGGCCGGCAAGAACCAGCAGAACGCTTCGCTTGGCTTGTTTGCCTATCCTGCTCTGATGGCTGCGGACATTCTAATCTACCACGCAACCCACGTACCGGTCGGCGAAGACCAGAAACAGCATCTTGAGCTGACCCGCGACATCGCCATCAAGTTCAACAACGATTTCGGCGTCGATTTCTTCCCCGTCACCGAGCCAGTGATCGAAGGTGCGGCCACACGTGTCATGAGCCTGAGGGACGGATCCAAGAAGATGTCGAAATCCGACCCTTCTGACATGAGCCGGATCAACCTGACGGATGACGCCGAAGCGATTGCCAAGAAAATCCGCAAAGCCAAGACCGACCCCGATGCTCTGCCGTCAGAAGCCGAAGGGCTCGAGGACCGCCCCGAGGCGCGTAACCTGGTCAATATTTACGCGGCCCTGAACGATCAAACCATCGAACAGGTTCTGTCCGAAGTAGGCGGCAAGCAGTTCGGTGAGTTCAAACCGATGCTGGCCGATCTGGCAGTGGCGAAACTGGCTCCGATCTCGACCGAAATGTCAGGTCTGATGGGGGATCAGGCCGAGATTGACCGGATTCTCGCCCGCGGTGCCGAGCGCGCACGTGAAATCGCTGCTCCGATCCTGCAAAAGACCTACGAAATCGTTGGCATGGTCGGCGCCGCATCACGCTGATTGCACTGGACCTTCGCCTGACGCCCTCCTAGGGTTTGCCTGAATCAAAGGAGGGCGTCATGGCAACCGGCACGAACATCCGGACCTATTTTCAAGGCCAATGGCATGAGGGGGACGCACCCATCATGCGCGCGGCGGATCATGGCGCCTGGCTGGGATCTTCGGTCTTTGATGGCGCGCGGTATTTTGACGGGGTGGCCCCGGATCTGGAGGCCCATTGCGCACGGGTGAACCGGTCAGCCGAAGCCTTGATGCTGACGCCGACCATGACGACCGAACAGATGGTCGAGTTGGTACGCGAAGGGTTGCAGGCCTACAGCCCGGACACAGCCGTTTACATTCGTCCGATGTACTGGGGAATCGACGGTGACAGCACGGCAATAGTCCCGCAGGAAAACAGCACCGGTTTTGCCATCTGCCTGGAAGAAATCCCAATGGCCCCGGAAACCTCGTCGGCCACTCTGTCGACCACGCGCTTCCGCCGCCCGGTTCTGGAAAGCGCGGTCGTAAACGCCAAAGCGGGGTGCCTTTACCCCAACAACGCCCGCATGCTGCAAGAGGCACGCTCGAAAGGCTTTTCCAACGCTTTGGTGGCCGATGCGATGGGGCATGTAGCGGAAACGGCGACGGCCAACATCTTTATGGTGAAGGATGGCGAAGTCTTTACACCGATCCCGAACGGAACTTTCCTGGCCGGCATTACCCGGGCCCGGCATATCAAAAACCTGCGCGCGGATGGTGTGAAGGTCCACGAAACGGTTCTGAGCTTCGAGGATTTCCACGAGGCCGACGAGGTCTTCATGTCCGGAAACATGAGCAAGGTCACACCGGTAACTGCGCTGGAGGATACGCAATTTCAGGTGGGTCCTATTGCTCGCCGTGCCCGCGCGCTCTATTGGGATTGGGCTGCAAGCGAACGCTAGCGCAATGCCCCAGGCTTGCCCGAGTTGCCAGCGCGCGATCGGTCGGGCATGATCCCGGAAACCTAAAGAGGATACCCATGCGTAAGTTCCTAGTCGTTCTGGATGACAGCCGCGAATGCCTGAACGCGATGCGGTTTGCCGCAATGCGGGCTGCCCATACCGGAGGTGGTGTGACGGTCCTTTCCGTCATCCCGCCTGACGAGTTCAATCACTGGATCGGTGTGGCCGAAACCATGCGTGAAGAAGCCCGCGAACGTATCCACGCGCATTTCGAAGTGTTTGCCAAATGGATGCGGGACAAACAGAACGTGGAACCTGAACTGGCCATTCGCGAAGGCGATCCCGTGCCAGAGATCATCGAACATGTTCAGTCCGATCCCGAGATTGGTGTTCTCGTTCTTGGGGCGGGGACCGACAAGAAAGGTCCCGGTCCGTTGGTGACTCAACTGACAAAGAACTCGGGTAGCCTGCCGATTCCGATCACGATCGTTCCAGGTAATCTGAGCAAAGAGAAACTGGAAGAAATAACCTGAGGAGCGGCGATGGCGAACACGATACAGTTCTGGTTCGAATTCGCCTCGACCTATTCCTACCTCAGCGCGATGCGGATCGAAGCGGCCGCGCAAGACAAAGGCGTCGCCATTGAATGGCACTCGTTCCTGTTGGGTCCGATTTTCGCGGAACAGGGATGGCGCACCTCACCTTTCAACCTGTATCCGGCCAAAGGCCGGTACATGTGGCGCGATATGGAACGTCTGTGCAAGGCGCGCGGGCTTCCTTTTGCAAAGCCCGATCCTTTTCCGCAGAATTCGCTCAGGGCAGCGCGTCTGGTTCTGGCCATCGAGGATCATCGGGAACGGGCGGCGTTTGTTCGGGCCGTCTTCAGCGCCGAATTCGGCGCCGGGCAGAATATCTCCGAGGACAGCGTTCTGGCTTCCTGCCTCGACGAAGCAGGGGTGCACAGCAGCGTGATGAACCGCGCAGGGGACACGGACATAAAACAGGCCCTGTTTGAACAATCTGCCCGCGCCAAGGCGCTTGGTCTGTTTGGTGCACCAAGTTTTCTGGCCGGGGAAGAGTTGTTCTGGGGCGATGACCGTCTGGATGACGCATTAGAATACTCTTCCGCAATTTAGAATCGTTCCAAATCTTGACTTCCCGTGCGCCTGCGCGCATATCAGAAGCACATCAGACGGAGCGCCCTCATGTTCATCCAGACCGAATCCACCCCCAATCCGGCCACGTTGAAATTCCTGCCCGGCCAAACGGTGCTGGAAGCTGGAACAGCGGATTTCCCAACTGCGGAAGCGGGCGAAAAATCGCCTCTGGCCAAACGCATATTTGCGGTCAACGGTGTGACTGGCGTGTTTTTTGGCAACGATTTTGTCACCGTTACCAAATCGGACGACGTACAGTGGGACCACATCAAACCGGCCATTCTTGGCGCGGTGATGGAGCATTATCAATCCGGCCAGCCTGTTATGGGCGCAGATTCCGCCGGGGCCTCGGGCCATGCCGAGCACTCTGGTGAGGACGCTGATATCGTCAACCAGATCAAGGACTTGCTGGACAGCCGTGTGCGTCCTGCCGTGGCTCAGGATGGGGGTGATATCACGTTCCACGGGTTTGATCGCGGCGTGGTCTATCTGCACATGCAGGGGGCCTGCGCGGGTTGCCCGTCTTCGACATTGACCCTGAAGATGGGTATCGAAAACCTTCTGCGCCATTACATTCCGGAAGTGACCGAGGTTCGCCCTGTTGCCGTCTAACCCGACGATTCTGGCGTTTGACACATCGGCCGCGCATTGCGCGGCCGCTTTGTTGCGTGATGGCGAAATCGTGACGTCTCGTGCCGAAGCAATGTCACGCGGACAAGCCGAACGATTGTTTCCGCTGTTGGAAGGCGTGCTGGCGGAAACCGGATGTGATTGGGCCAGTTTGGACGCGATCGGCGTTGGGATAGGGCCCGGTAACTTCACCGGCATCCGTATTTCGGTCTCGGCCGCGCGCGGTCTTGCACTTGGGCTTGAAATCCCTGCGGTCGGAGTTTCCGGCTTCGATGCCTTGCGTGAGCTGGCGGAAGACGGGCAGATACCGGCGATCCCTGCCCCGCGCGATCAGGTTTATGTGAAAATGCCCGGTGCCGATCCGTGTCTCTTGCCTCGGGCCGAAGCGGAACTTGGCGGGCCGTTGTATTCCTGCTCTGACCCTGCCTTGCTGGCACAAGCCATCGCCCGGCTGGCCGCACGGCACTGGGATCGCACCAGCTTGCCACCTGCACCTTTGTACGTAAGGCCCGCCGATGCGGCTCCGTCCCGCGATACACCCCCTGTCCTGCTGAACGAATGACACCGCACGAGATGGCATCGACCCATGCCGCAGCGTTTTCGCAATCGCGCGGCTGGACAGAAGACGAATTCGCCGCCCTTCTTAAAAACCGCTTTACTTATGCCGTCGGAGATTCCCGGTGCTTTGCACTGTTTCAGGTGATTGCGGGCGAAGCCGAGTTGCTGACAATTGCGACCCACCCTTCGTTTCAAAGGCAGGGCCTGGCACTTCGACTCATGCAGGAATGGCATGATCAGGCGATCGATTTGCTGGCAACGCGTGCCTTTCTGGATGTCGCGGCCGACAACATTGCGGCCATCTCCCTGTACGATCGATGCGGATATCGGCAGTGCGGGCTGCGCAAGGCGTACTATGCACGCGAAACGGGCCAAAAAATTGATGCACTTGTAATGGAATGCCGCCTGCCCCAACGGCAATCGCCCGTTTTTTAGACCATTTGGTCAGAATTCATTTGACCATGGTGGTTGCAAACCCCCTTAATACCCGCCATCACAACAGTTATGCTCGCTAAAAGTGGGTGAACGGGGCTAATCTGACCCTGTGCCAACAAAATAATATTGGGAGACTGAAATGACCCTGATGAAATCCTTGATGGGTGCTGCCGCTGCGGTCGCAATGTCAGCCGGAGCGGTTCTGGCCGAGCCGGCGGTGATCTTTGACTTGGGCGGCAAGTTCGACAAGTCCTTCAACGAGGCCGCCTATAACGGCGCGCAGCGCTGGGCGAATGAAACCGGCGGCAAGTATCTGGAAATCGAAATTCAGGCAGAACCGCAGCGCGAACAGGCCCTGCGCCGTTTTGCGGAATCCGGTGCAAATCCGATCATCACCATGGGGTTCGGAATCGCTGACGCCCTGGCCGCTGTTGCAAGTGACTACCCCGACACCAAATTCGTCGCTGTTGACGTGACTTGGCTGGACGCTCCAAACATCCGCCAGATTGGCTTTGCCGAGCACGAAGGGTCCTACCTCGTCGGCATGATGGCCGCCATGGCATCGAAATCCGGCACCGTTGGTTTCATCGGAGGCATGGACATCCCGTTGATTCGCCATTTCGGATGCGGCTATGCCCAGGGCGCGAAGGCCGTGAACCCAGACATCAATGTTGTTGCCAACATGACAGGAACAACGCCTGCTGCCTGGAACGATCCGGTAAAAGGTTCGGAGCTTACAAAAGCACAGATCAGCCAGGGCGCTGATGTGATTTACGCTGCTGCCGGCGGAACCGGCGTAGGCGTTCTGCAAACTGCAGCTGACGAAGACATCCTGTCGATTGGTGTGGACAGCAACCAGAATCACCTGCACCCAGGCAAAGTGCTGACTTCGATGCTGAAGCGTGTGGACGTCGCTGTTTATGAAGCGATGAAAGCAGGCGAAAACGTCGAAACCGGCGTTTTCACCATGGGTCTGGCCGAAGATGGGGTTGGCGTTGCCATGGATGAAAACAACAAAGAGCTTGTTTCGGTTCGCATGAGCGACGCCGTCGACGAAGCCCGCAAGGCGATCATCAACGGCGACATCAATGTTGTAAGCTATTACGAGAACGACAGCTGCCCGGCACTGCAGTTCTGATTACGCGCGGGGCGGGAGAGTGCCTTCCGCCTCGCCACCCACTTCGCCATCCGAGCGGACAGCTGGATGGGTTTCTCGGCAGTTGAGGGCAAGACATGACCGTCCCAGCCATTGAGCTCAAAGGGATATCCAAGGCCTTTGGGCCAGTTCAGGCCAACAAAGACATCTCGATCAGCGTTGCACCCGGTACGATCCATGGGATCATCGGTGAAAACGGCGCGGGCAAATCCACGTTGATGAGCATTCTCTTCGGCTTTTACAAAGCCGACAAAGGTGAGATCTGGATCAATGGGACAAAGACCGACATCCCGGACAGCCAGGCTGCCATCGCCTCGGGCATCGGGATGGTGTTCCAGCATTTCAAGCTGGTGGAAAATTTCACAGTTCTGGAAAACATCGTACTGGGCGCCGAGGATGGCGGGTTGCTGGCGCCATCACTGGCAAAAGCCCGCAAAGAGCTGAAAGAGCTCGAGGAAGAATACGAACTGTTTGTCGATCCCGACAAGCGCATCGACGAGATTGGCGTGGGGATGCAGCAGCGGGTCGAGATCCTGAAGGCACTGTACCGCAAGGCAGAAATTCTGATTCTGGACGAGCCGACCGGCGTGTTGACCCCAGCCGAAGCCGATCAGCTGTTCCGCATTCTCGACCGACTGCGGTCCGAGGGCAAAACAGTCATCGTGATCACGCACAAACTGCGCGAGATCATGGAAAACACCGACACGGTGTCGGTTATGCGGCGCGGGCAAATGACGGCCACGGTCAAAACATCCGAGACCAGCCCCGAGGAGTTGGCCGAACTGATGGTCGGCCGCAAGGTTCTGCTGCAAGTCGACAAAGTGCCCGCGACGCCCGGCAAACCCATTCTTGAGATCGAAAATCTCAGCGTTTTTGATTCGGCGGGCGTTGAACGGGTCAAAAACATCGACCTGACCGTGCGCGCAGGTGAGATCGTCGGCATCGCCGGCGTGGCGGGCAATGGTCAATCCGAACTGCTGGAAGTTCTTGGTGGAATGCGCCCCGGACAGGGCACGATCAAGCTGAACGGCGAACCGCTGGCACTGAGTGGGGCCGGATCAGATGGTCAGGCCCGCCGCGCGCAACACATTGCCCACGTGCCCGAAGACCGGCAGCGCGAAGGCCTGATCATGGACTTCCACGCCTGGGAAAACGTGGCCTTCGGGTATCACCGCGACCCGGCCTATAAACGCGGTATATTCATGGACAACGCTGCGTTGCGCGCCGATACCGAAGCCAAGATCGAAAAATTCGACGTCCGCCCGCCCAATCCCTGGTTGGCAGCCAAGAGTTTCTCGGGCGGCAACCAGCAGAAAATCGTTGTCGCCCGCGAGATTGAACGCAACCCCGACCTGTTGCTGGTCGGGCAACCCACGCGGGGCGTGGACATCGGCGCCATCGAGTTCATTCACAAACAGATTGTCGCGCTGCGTGATCAGGGCAAGGCAATCCTGCTGGTATCGGTCGAACTGGAAGAAATCTTCTCGCTCTCGGACCGGATCGCGGTGATGTTTGACGGACATATCATGGGAGAACGCCTGCCCCATGAGACAGATGAAAAAGAACTGGGCCTTCTGATGGCCGGTGTTGCGGGAGAGGCCGCGTAACATGGAAAAAATGCCTAAATGGGCCGATGTCGTTCTGATCCCGCTGATCAGTCTGATACTGGCCGCAATCCTTTCGGCGCTGGTCATCCTCGCCATCGGCGAAAACCCTGTCGAAGCCGTCAAACTGATGGTCACTGGTGCGCTGGGATCGACCTATGGTTGGGGCTATACGCTCTATTACGCGACAAACTTCATGTTTACCGGTCTTGCGGTGGCCGTCGCCTTCCATGCCCGTATGTTCAACATCGGGGGCGAAGGTCAGGCGATGCTGGGCGGGCTGGGCGTGGCCATGGTCTGTCTTTATGTCGACTGGCCGCATTGGAGCATTGCCTTGCTTGCCGCCTGTGCGGCATCGATGCTGTTCGGCGCGCTCTGGGCAGCCATTCCGGCCTATCTTCAGGCAAAGCGCGGCAGCCATATCGTGATCACCACGATCATGTTCAACTTCATCGCCGCTGCTTTCCTGAATTACATGCTGGTCAATGTCATGCGCCCCCAAGGGTCGCAGGACCCGGCCACCGCGCGGTTCTCTGAAAGCGTGCATCTGCCCTCTTTCCAGGAAATGTTCTCGACCGCAGAGAACGTTGTTTTCCGTGGCGCCCCGGCGAACATCACCTTTTTCATCGCATTGCTTGCCTGCGTCGTTGTCTGGGCACTGATCTGGCGCACGCGTCTGGGTTATGAAATCCGGGCTTACGGCCATTCCGAGACTGGCGCTGTCTATGCCGGTATTTCACCTGTGCGCATCACGATTGTCGCGATGCTGATTTCCGGCGGACTGGCGGGGCTGATGGCCATCAATAACGTCATGGGCGAGGCCGAGCGACTTGTTATGAACTCGACCGAGGGCGCGGGCTTCATTGGCATCGCCGTGGCTCTGATGGGGCGTTCACATCCGTTCGGCGTGTTTCTGGCCGCGCTCTTGTTCGGATTTCTGTATCAGGGCGGCGCCGAGCTGGCGCTGTGGGCTTCGATTCCGCGGGAACTGATCGTGGTCATTCAGGCATTGGTCATCCTGTTCACCGGCGCATTGGACAACATGGTGCGCATGCCGCTTGAAAAGCTGTTCCTGGGTATGCGGAAGAGGGCTGAGTGATGGAATTTTTCGTAACCCTCATTCAGGTTCTGGATTCGACCATTCGCCTGTCCACGCCACTGCTGCTTGCCTGTCTGGCCGGTCTGTTTTCGGAACGGGCCGGGATTTTCGACATCGGTCTCGAAGGCAAAATGTTGATGTCAGCGTTCTTTTCGGCTGCAATCGCAGCTGTCACAGGGTCCGTGTGGCTGGGCCTGCTGGCCGGTATCGCATCCTCATTGTTGCTGTCGGGCCTGCACGGGCTGGCGTCGATCACATTTCGGGGCAACCAATTGATATCGGGCGTGGCCATCAACTTTCTGGCCTCGGGCCTGACTGTCCTGGTCGCGCAAAGCTGGTTTCAGCAAGGTGGGCGGACACCCTCCCTGTTTGGCGGGGGCCGGTTCGAACCGATCAACTTCCCATTCGCCGAGTCCCTCAGCGGTGTGCCGATTATTGGTCCCATCTATTCCGAATTGCTCTCGGGCCACTCGATCCTGGTTTATGTCGCGTTCCTGATGGTTCCGGCCACGTGGTGGATTCTGTATCGCACCCGGTTCGGTCTGCGCCTGCGGGCGGTGGGTGAGAACCCTGCCGCAGTGGACACCGCCGGTGTCTCGGTTGTTGGCCTGCGGTTCGCCGCTGTCGCCATCTGTGGTGTGCTTTGCGGTATTGCAGGCGCCTATCTGGCTACGGCCTTGCAGGCAGGATTTGTCAAGGAAATGACCGCTGGTCGTGGCTTTATCGCCTTGGCCGCTCTGATCTTTGCCAAGTGGCGCCCGTGGCATGCCATGTGGGCCTGCTTGCTGTTCGGTCTGCTGCAAGCGATCGCGCTGCGGTTCCAAAATATCGACCTGGGTGGCGTCGTGATTCCCGTGCAGGTGATGGACGCCCTGCCCTATATCCTGACGGTGGTGATTCTTGCCGGGTTCGTCGGCAAAGCCATCCCACCTCGGGCGGGCGGAGAACCCTACGTCAAAGAGCGCTGATAAGGCCAGTTCCGAACTGAGTTTCAGTCCTGTTCGCTGCGGAGCGGCATGCAGAGTTGATTTTGCATGCCGCAACCGTTCTAAGAGGGTATGCACGTATACCTTCCCATAGCAGAAGTTTCTGTCAGCCCATTCCTGCTTTTGGGGATCGGCGGGGCTGTCGGCATTCTGTCCGGCATGTTCGGGGTTGGAGGCGGGTTTTTGATCACCCCGTTGCTGTTCATTATCGGCATACCCCCGGCGATTGCTGTGGCCACATCAGCAAATCAGGTTGTTGCCTCGTCTATTTCGGGCTTGCTGGCCCATCTCAGACGCAAGACCGTGGACCTGAAAATGGGAAGCGTTCTGCTGGCCGGAGGGCTATTTGGTGCGGCCCTTGGAATGGTGGTTTTCAATTTCCTGAAGCATCTCGGGCAGGTCGATCTGGCGGTACAGCTTTGCTATGTCGTGTTTTTGGGCGCCATCGGAACCCTGATGTTTATCGAAAGCCTTGCGGCCATCCGAAAGGCCAGCCGGTCAGGCAATGGTCCTGCCCCCAAGCGACGTCAGCGAACCTGGGTTCACGCCCTGCCGTTCAAGAAGCGGTTCCCGGCGTCTGGACTTTACATCTCTGTCATACCTCCGGCGCTGGTCGGTTTCGGCGTTGGTGTTCTGTCGGCGATCATGGGAGTCGGCGGTGGGTTCATCATGGTTCCCGCAATGATCTATGTCCTTGGCATCCCGACAAAGGTGGTTATCGGGACATCCCTGTTCCAGATCATTTTCGTTGCCGGGTTCACAACGATGATACATGCGTCGACCAACTACAGTGTCGATGTTGTCCTCGCCCTGTTCCTGTTGCTGGGCGGTGTTTTGGGTGCGCAATTGGGAACGCAGATTGGTGCACGTCTGAAAGCCGAACAATTGCGTATCCTTTTGGCGCTTCTTGTCATGGGCGTCGCCGGTAAAATCGGGTTTGACCTTTTTCTACCGCCAGAAGAGATCTTTTCTTTGGCGGAACCCGGGGGAGTTTGATGTTGTTTGACCCACGGCACACGACAATTACCACCCTTGAAATCTCAACCCATAACAGGCAAGCCACGGCCATACGCAAAGTAACGGTACCATGCACATTTACCTGCCCATCGCCGAAGTCTCAGTAAACGCTTTCCTCTTGTTGGGGTTGGGCGGTATGGTCGGCATCCTGTCCGGCATGTTCGGTGTCGGTGGCGGCTTTTTGATGACCCCGCTGCTGTTCTTCATCGGTATTCCGCCGGCGGTGGCTGTTGCTACCGAAGCCAATCAGATCGTCGCATCATCCTTTTCCGGAGTTCTGGCACATTTCCGACGAAAGACCGTGGACCTCAAGATGGGAACGGTATTGCTGGTTGGCGGGCTTGTTGGGGCCGCTCTGGGCGTGGTTGTCTTCAACTATCTCAAAAGCCTGGGTCAGGTCGATCTGCTGGTGACACTCTGTTACGTTGTTTTTCTTGGCGTCATCGGCAGCCTGATGTTTGTCGAAAGCCTGAGGGCCCTGCGTAAAGCCAAGAAAGGCGGCGCGGCCCCTGCCAAGCGTCGGCAGCGGGGCTGGGTCCATGCCATGCCCTTCAAAATGCGTTTCCGCACCTCGGGCCTGTATATCTCGGTCATCCCGCCAGCTTTGGTCGGTCTGTGCGTTGGGGTTTTGTCCGCGATCATGGGCGTTGGCGGCGGCTTCATCATGGTTCCTGCCATGATCTATTTGCTGGGTATGCCGACCAAGGTCGTTGTCGGCACGTCGCTGTTCCAGATCATCTTTGTGACAGCCTTCACCACGATGCTGCACGCCACCACCAACTATACGGTTGATGTTGTTCTGGCGGTCTTGTTGCTGGTGGGCGGCGTCATTGGCGCCCAGATCGGAACCGTGATCGGAGCCCGCATGCCGGCGGAACAATTGCGCGTGCTGCTTGCCGCTCTGGTACTGGCCGTATGTGGCAAGCTGGCACTTGATCTGCTTATTGAACCTGCCGAGCTCTACTCGCTTGGCAGCGGTGGAGGGCACTGAGGATGTTGCGTTCGTTTATTGCCGCCCTGTGCTTGTTCTGCATGCCCGCTTTGGCGGCGGAAGAGCAGGTTGTCCTTGGTCTCAGCCAGGACCGGGTTGCCATCACCGCGACATTCGACGGATCGGAACTTCTGATATTTGGGGCAATCAAGCGGGAAACCCCAATCCCTTCAGGCCCTCCGGTCGAAGTCATCGTCGCGGTTGCTGGTCCGTCCGAGCCTGTCACCGTGCGACGCAAGGAACGCAAGCTTGGGATCTGGGTGAACACCGACAGTGTTCTTGTCGATCTTGCACCCAGCTTTTACGCCGTCGCAACCAGCGGACCCTTTGACGACATCCTGTCCGACACCGAAGACCTGCGCTACCGGATTTCGATCGAACGCGCGATCCGCTCGGTCGGTGCCGCGATGCATATCCGGGGCGCACAAGATTTTGCAGACGCCGTAATAAGAATTCGAGAACACGAACACCTGTATTCGATCCGCGAAAATACCGTGGCAGTGGATGAACAGACCCTGTTCCGCACCTCGATCGATATGCCCGCCGACCTGACCGAAGGCGATTATACCGCCCGGATTTTCCTGACCCGTGGCGGAGAGGTCGTCTCGCAATATGAAACGATCATTGATGTTCGGAAAGTTGGCCTAGAGCGTTTTTTGTACAATATGTCCCGCCAGCAACCCGTCTGGTACGGTCTGATGTCGCTGGTTATAGCGATCGCGGCAGGCTGGGGCGCCTCGACAGCCTTCCGGCTGTTGCGAGAAAAGTAACCGTCATCCTCGGCCGATATAGGGCATGGTTGTGGCCATGACGGTCATGAACTGCACGTTGGCCTCGGGCGGCAGGCTTGCCATATGCAGAACCGAACGCGCGGCGTCTTCCACGGCCATCGTCGGGTCCGGTGTCTCGCCAGCGGCTTGCGCCGCGTTAACAAGGCCCTGAACCATCTGTGTACGCGCGTTTCCGATATCAATCTGCCCGCAGGCGATTCCAAAGCGACGCCCATCCAACGAAAGGCTGCGCGTCAGCCCTGTAATGGCGTGCTTTGTGGCCGAATAGTGTACCGAATTCGGGCGCGGAACATGTGCCGCTATCGAGCCGTTGTTTATGATCCGGCCGCCCTGTGGATTTTGGTGACGCATGATTTTGAAAGCTTCACGCGCGCAGAGGAACATGCCGTTCAGGTTCACGTTGACGCTTTGGTACCAATCGTCCAGAGCGATCTCGTCGATCGTGCCGCCCGGCGCAAAGATCCCGGCGTTGTTGAACAGAACATCCAGCCGCCCGGTGCGGTCTGTAAAAGACCGAAAAGCCTGTCCAACCGCATTCGGGTCGGTCACATCCGCAGGCAGGACGATGGCTGCCTGATGCTCTTTTGCCAGAGCATCCAGTTTGTCTTTGCTGCGCGCCAACAGCCCGACCGTCCACCCTTGGGACAAGAACAGCAGGGCCGTTGCCCGGCCGATACCTGAACTGGCACCCGTTACGATGATGGATTTCATGTCTCTTCCGCCTCCAATGTCAGCGACGCCGCCGGAATCGCCCTCAAGTCATCCACACGCAGGGGGTGCGTGGGCTTTGACAGGCGATTTCGCACCACCCAGATCAACCGCTCTTGCGCGCGCGTGATCGCGACATATGCCAGACGCTTCCACAATGGCTGTCCGGCCTCGGTCCGGCCCATACGAGCGGCGGCATAGAGGTCCGGAGCGAACACCTGAACCGTATCCCATTGTGACCCCTGCGCCTTGTGGATCGTCACGGCCGCTCCGTGCAAAAAGGTCGCCCCCATGCGGGCAGCGTAGGGAATAAAAGGCTCTTCCTCGTCCGGTTTTTCGATCTGCACAATAGACGCTGCACTGACCTGCGGGTCTTCGGCCCCCACCACGTGAAGACGCGAGAACCCCGGCTTTCGTCCCGGCCCCAGATATACCACCTGAGCTCCTTTGATCAGCCCACGCGCCTCAAGGTCCAGCCGTTTCTTGCGATGTTTCAGGGGCAATTCGATCCCATCACAAATGAGCGGTTCACCTGCCAGCAATTCTGTATCCGGTGCGCCGTGAACTTGCCTGAAGGCCTGTATCAAACGAATGCGCGTGGCGTTGCGCCAGACGAGAACCGGGCTTCGGGCCATCAGATCGACCTCAACCCGCTGGCCCCAGACAACCCGATCATCCCGACGGGCTGTTTCTTCGATCAGTCGCTCGAAATCCTCGAAGCCCATTGCCGGGTCAGCCAGCGCATGCGCAAGATCCAGAATTGGGTTGTCTGCATCCTGGCGGTGCACGCGCTGAAGTGTCAGCTTCCTGGGCTCGGGCAAAGCCTCGAACACCATGCTGCCGGACTGATTTACCGGTGCCAGCTGAGCCGGATCGCCGAACAACAGAAGGGTCGGAAAAATCTCTTTGAGATCATCGAACTGGCGGTCATCCAGCATCGACGCCTCATCGACGAACCCGATATCAAGCGGTTCATCACGGCGCTTCCACCCGGTGATGAAATCCGACCCTCGCAAACCGGCGGCGGCCAACGCCCCGGGGATCGATTTGTTGTTTTGGTAAAAAGCAGCCGCACGATCCAAGGCTTCATCCGTCAAACCTTCGATATCGGGGCGTTCGTCATTGCCGGCCAGCCATTCCGCAATGCGCTCATATTCCGGATCATAAACCGGCGTGTACAATATTCGGTGAATCGTGGTCGCAGGCACGCCGCGCAATCGCAGAACGCTTGCAGCCTTGTTCGTCGGGGCCAGGATGGCAAGGCTGCGCTTGTCTTTCGATTTGCGGCTTTCATAATCGCCGGACACGATCTGAACACCCGTCTCTGCC
Organism: Ruegeria sp. HKCCD6119; assembly: GCF_013110585.1. Taxonomy (NCBI): domain Bacteria; kingdom Pseudomonadati; phylum Pseudomonadota; class Alphaproteobacteria; order Rhodobacterales; family Roseobacteraceae; genus Ruegeria; species Ruegeria sp. HKCCD6119. The sequence continues at coordinate 394,495 of NZ_WVQV01000002.1, forward strand.
AGTGCCTTGTACAGCTCGGCCAACAGCAGTGTTTTGCCCGAGCCGGCTTTGCCGATCACGGCCATCACACCGGATTTTCCTGCGCCCGGCAGTTTCAGAAGGGCATCATCTTCCAGATCAACACCTGCTGCCCGCAGCATCTCGGCGATGCTGTCATACGCGGCGGCCTGATCATCTGAGAACGTTACATTCGGCAAGGACATGGCGCGACCCTACAGGGCCGCGCCAGCCATCACCAGATGTCGATTGGCGTTTTCCGACACTTAAGCGGACAGGGCGAACCGGTGCTGTCTCTTCGGCCCGAATGCGGCCTTGAACCACATCCGAGACAGGTCGCGCGGGATGCCCGCACGCTCTGCCACACGGTTGCAGTCATCCGCGGAATAGGGCCACAATCCGACTGAAATCTGATCGCGCCCGCTGCCCTGGGTTCCCAGAACCTCGGGCGATGACCCAATCAGGCGATAGATTCTGATCATCCGGGCATCGAATACACCGGCAATATGCGTCAGGCCGAAACCTTCCATCATTTCACCGCCGCTCAACATGATGGCGCCGGCAGTATGCGGGCTGGCTGTTCGGGACAGGCAGAACCGGGTGACCTCCCAGATCAGGGGGCTGCAAATCGGCTTGCCGCCATTCAGATGACCAAAAACCTCATTGATCATCACCCGACCGGTCGTAGGCAATACACGCATCGACCCTCCGTGGCTGCCATCCGGCTCTTCCCAGATGACATAAAGCGGATTGAGATCATCGTATTCGTCCCGTTCTTCGCCCTTCTCGTTGACGTGGACATCCCACCCCAACCGGGTCTTGAACTGATCCGCACGATCTTTGAACATCCCCTCTGCCAGAGTCGGAAATCTGTGTATCTCATCGGCATATAGATAACGCAACATGACTTGTTCCCCTTGTCGTCCTGTGCAGGAACGAAGGGAGTACAGAGTCGTGGTTAATTTTGCGTGTGGAGGCCGTTCGCCTCTTAAACCACTATTAATCCCCGGCTGAGTGCCGTGGCGATTGCGTGGGTTGTGTTATGTGCGCCCAGCTTTGAGCGCGCGCTTTCAATGTAAACGCGCAACGTATGCTCGGAAATCGTCAGGGAATGGGCCACTTGGGCGCGGCTGTATCCCAACGCCAAAAGTGTGATCGCGTCGATTTCCCTTGGCGACAAGCTGCGCGGGCAGTCCGGCTGCCTGTCTTTTTCAAACTCCAGCGCCTTGCGATTTATGTAATGCGCAACAAGAATCAAATCTCGCCCGTAAGTCGAGATAAAGTTCTTCCAGGTTTGATCATCACAACTGTGGTTGACCGTGAACAGGGCGAACTGACCATTTGGACCCCGAATTGGGATGGAATACCCCTGATTTCCAACGCCATGGTTTTGCGCATCCAGAAGGAAAGCCTTTGCCACCTTGCCGGACCAATCCAACGACTTCCAGTCAACCGGATGAAACCGCTGGAAACACCCCAAGATCACAGGGTCGATACGGTGATAGTTTTTTTCCCTGTAGCGCTCATCCCAGGCGTCTGAATAGGTGGTGTAGCCGTATTGATCTCCGGCACCGTCAACCCAGTGATACGTCAGGTGCTCGACCTTCAACGCGTCCCGCAAACGCTCAGCTACGGCGCTGAGTTCTTCAAGCGTGTTGGTGTTTTCCAAATCCTGAAGGATTTGACCCAAATCGACCTTCGTTGCCATTCGCGGGCGCTCGTGCCTCGTTCTTCAAGGACGCAATCTCGGCAGCCGCGATCAGTCTTGTGTCATCAAGCTGCTCTGCAAGCGCGGTCAAACCATTCGCAACGGCGAAAGCATTGAGGTCCGACAATACGTCCAATATCCACTCATTTTGCGCCATCAGGGTCTCTCTGAAACAGTTAACGAAGGGTTAACACAACCATAACATGTATGATCTTTTTTGGCCTATTCACCGGTTTCTACTCCCCAAAAATAGCGATGGGCAAAATTGCAAGCATTTGAAAGATTGTCAGAGGCCTAAAAAACACAAAAGACCCGCGAACCAGCAAAGTGATTCGCGGGCGTTTTTTGTCTACAACCCTGGCGCGTTATCAACCTGCGTCCAGGACTTCCTCGAGGGTACGCAGACCAGTACGCGGCGCCTGAACAAGAACGGACATATTGCCCGGCTTGTGCTCGTTCCGCAGCATTTTCATGTGGGCCTCGGGCAAGTCATTCCAGGTGAACACCTCGGACATACAGGGGTCAAGGCGGCGCTCGACCATCAGCTTGTTCGCGGCTGCCGCCTGCTTCAGATGAGCAAAGTGCGAGCCCTGCAAACGCTTTTGGTGCATCCACATGTAGCGCACATCGAATGTACAGTTGAAACCCGATGTTCCGGCGCAAATCACGACCATACCGCCTTTTTTCACAACGAAGGTCGATACCGGGAAAGTGCTTTCACCCGGGTGTTCGAACACCATGTCAACATTGTTGCCTTTGCCGGTTATGTCCCAGATCGCCTTGCCGAATTTGCGGGCCTCTTTGAACCATTCGGCATATTCCGGTGTGTTGACCGTGGGCAATTGACCCCAGCAGTTGAAGTCGCGACGGTTCAGAACACCTTTGGCGCCCAGCCCCATAACGAAATCACGCTTGCTTTCGTCTGAAATCACACCGATTGCATTTGCGCCTGCGGTATTGATCAATTGGATTGCGTAGGACCCCAGACCCCCGGATGCGCCCCAGACCAGGACATTCTGACCCGGTTTGAGATCGTGTGGCTCGTGGCCAAACAGCATCCGGTATGCGGTTGCCAGCGTCAGGGTGTAGCACGCCGCTTCTTCCCATGTCAGATGCTTGGGGCGCGGCATAAGCTGCTGTGCCTGCACGCGGGTGAACTGGCTGAACGAGCCATCCGGCGTTTCATAGCCCCAGATCCGCTGGCTGGGCGAATACATCGGATCACCGCCGTTGCATTCCTCGTCATCGCCGTCGTCCTGGTTGCAGTGGATCACAACCTCATCGCCAACTTTCCAGCGCTTCACCTTGTCGCCAACGGCCCAAACGATGCCCGACGCATCCGAACCCGCGATATGGTAGGGTGCTTTGTGACCGTCAAACGGGCTGATCGGCTGCCCCAGAGCGGCCCAGACGCCGTTATAGTTGACCCCTGCGGCCATAACCAGAACCAACACTTCGTTGCTGTCCAAGGTTGGAACATCTACAACTTCCTGCCGCATGGCGGTGTTCGGCTCACCATGACGTTCTTTGCGAATGGCCCAAGCGTACATTTGCTTTGGGACATATCCCATGGGTGGGATTTCACCCATTTCATACAGATCTTTTTCAGGTGCCTCGTACGACGCGATACCACTTTCGGTGTCCAAAGCCATGCCGGCCTCCTCTGTTCAGTGCCTTTGCCGCGACGCAGAATCGCGCGCTTCACAGACTGGAATATTGGTCGATGAGTAATATTGCAACCGTTTTTGGTGCCATATTGTAATTTTATGACCCAGCGGTTGCAGAAAGCTATTTTGCGGCTGCAGAAACCTGGTAACTTGAATCCGTTGGGACGGATGCGGCGTAATAGTCCAGAAGATCGCCGCGCTGACCTGATACGGACAGCATATTCCCCTGTCGGTTCAGAATCCGGCGTTCAACCAGTTGATCCAGAGCATTTGATATGGCCTGCGAATTGTCCTTGGTCTGCGGATCATCGCGCTCCATCATCTGTCGGATTTGTGACAGCACGTCTTCTTCGGACATCGGGCCGTTGTCGCGCACCAGCAAACAGGCCGCTGGTGCCGGCACCAGCGGAATAGCATGCTGGATACGCTGCATCAGCGCCCGGGCCAAATCCGTCATCATGTCGTCACTGCCTTCAGCCCGGAATTCCCTGAGAGAGATCGGCCTGCCGTACCGGACGGACGCCAGACCGAACCGCTTGTATCGGCCGATCAAACGACGCCAGATCTGTTTCACTATCCAGCGCGTGATGACGCCGATCCGTGCGCGAAACCGTCGCTCTGTCCCAAGTGCTGCGCGGGTCAGGATGGTGTCTTCCAACACACGGTCGTAATTCAGGGCAACCGGGACAAACACCACATCGCGCCCCTGTGGCGACGTTCCATCCATAATATATTTGAGCAGTCCAAGCTTGGGGCGCGCAATAGCCCCGGTCAGGCTCAGCCCGCCTTCTGGAAACATGGCTTGAGTTACGCCGGCTTCGGTTGCGTGGCGCACATAGGTGGATAGAACCTGACGATAGAGTTCGCTGCCGGACTTGCGCCGGATAAAATACGCCCCCATCGCCCGGATCAATCGGCTGAGCGGCCAGACCCGGGCCCACTCTCCGACAGCATAAGACAGTGCAGAATGTCGGGCTGCAAGATACGTGACCAAAACGTAATCCATGTTGCTCCGGTGGTTCATGACAAAGACAACGGTAGCTTCGGGGTCAATGCTCCTGACGGATTCTTCGTCCTGATAGCTAAGCCGCACCTCGTAGAATGTGTTGCTCAGCAAGCGGGCCAACCGGATCGCAAAGCTGAAATAGGCGAAGGCGGAAAAGGACGGAACGATCTCTCGGGCATAACGACGTGCCTGCTCCGAGGCGACGGCCTCGGGCATGCCGGTTTCACGGGCATGTTGCTGAACCGCCTGGCCGACCTGCGGATCATAAATCAAGCGCTGGATCATGTCGTGCCGACGCGCCAGCTTGAAGGGCTGGATCGGGCGTTGAAGGCGCTGGTTCAGGCGCGCCACCGCGCGTTCCAGTCTGCGACGGAAAAACCAGCGGACGGATGGAAACAGGAAATGCGATGCGAAAGTGACCATGGCAAAGACCACGATCAGCACGAAAAGCCAAAGCGGAAGTTCCACGGTTTGCGTCATGGCGGCAGATTGCCACCAATCACAGCCGCCCACAATCTGAACAATTGCGACATGCCGCAACGCAGCGAATTGACATGTCCCGAAAATTGCGCTTTAGAACCTTAAGACGTAATTTTATTGCCCACTGAAACGCGAGGCCCCGCTATGACGCAGACGCAGAAAGATCGCCCCTGGCTCATCCGAACCTATGCCGGTCATTCCACGGCCAAAGCCTCGAACGCGCTTTATCGGGGGAATCTTGCGAAAGGCCAAACCGGTCTGTCCGTGGCCTTCGATCTGCCCACGCAAACAGGCTATGACAGCGACCACACCTTGGCCCGCGGTGAAGTCGGCAAGGTCGGTGTGCCGGTCTGTCATCTGGGCGACATGCGGGTTCTGTTTGACCAGATTCCGCTTGAGCAGATGAACACATCGATGACGATCAACGCCACTGCGCCATGGCTTTTGGCGCTTTATATCGCCGTCGCGGAAGAGCAAGGCGCGGATGTATCCAAACTACAGGGCACAGTTCAAAACGACCTGATCAAGGAATACCTGAGCCGCGGCACTTATGTTTGCCCGCCCAAGCCGTCGCTCAAGATGATCGCGGACGTGGCCGAGTATTGCTATACCAATGTTCCGAAATGGAACCCGATGAACGTGTGCTCGTATCACCTGCAAGAGGCAGGTGCGACCCCAGAGCAGGAACTGGCCTATGCCCTAGCCACTGCCATCGCCGTGCTGGACGAATTGCGCCCACGTGTACCTGCCGAGGATTTCCCGGCGCTATGCGGCCGGATTTCCTTTTTTGTGAATGCTGGCATCCGCTTTGTCACCGAAATGTGCAAAATGCGTGCCTTCGTGGATCTTTGGGATGAGATCCTGCAACAACGCTATGGCGTTGAAAATCCGAAATTCCGTCGATTCCGCTATGGCGTGCAGGTGAACTCTCTGGGCCTGACCGAGCAGCAGCCCGAAAACAACGTCTATCGCATCCTGATCGAGATGCTGGCCGTTACCCTGTCGAAGAATGCCCGCGCCCGAGCGGTGCAGTTGCCCGCCTGGAACGAGGCGCTGGGTCTGCCGCGCCCGTGGGACCAGCAGTGGTCGATGCGGATGCAGCAGATCCTGGCCTACGAAACCGATCTCCTGGAATACGATGACCTGTTCGATGGCAACCCCGCTGTCGATGCCAAGGTGAAAGAGTTGAAAGAAGGCGCGCGGGCCGAACTGGCCAACCTGGATTCGATGGGCGGCGCGGTCGCTTCGATCGAATACATGAAGTCCCGACTGGTGGATTCCAACGCTGAACGCCTGAACCGGATCGAACGCAATGAAACCGTTGTTGTTGGTGTGAACAAATGGATCGAAGGCGAGGCATCACCCCTGCAAACCGAAGACGGTGGCATCATGGTTGTTGATCCTGCCGTGGAACAAGAACAGATCGACCGCCTGAACACGTGGCGCGCAGAACGGGACGAAGCGGCCGTAACCGCTGCCCTGGCCGCGCTGCGTGAAGCGGCACAGACCGGGGCAAACATCATGGAACCGTCCGTTGCCGCCGCAAAGGCCGGCGCGACAACGGGCGAATGGGCCGAAGAAATGCGCAAAGTCTATGGAACCTATCGCGGCCCAACTGGTGTTTCGGGGTCTGTTTCGAACAAGACCGAAGGGCTGGACGACCTGCGTGCCGCCGTTGATGCCGTCAGCGACAAGCTGGGCCGGCGTCTGAAGTTCCTTGTAGGCAAACCCGGGCTGGACGGCCATTCCAACGGTGCCGAACAGATCGCCTTCCGTGCCCGCGATTGCGGTATGGACATCAGCTATGAGGGCATTCGCCTGACACCCGAAGAAATCGTTGCGGCCGCCCGCGAAGATGACGCGCATGTCATTGGACTGTCGATCCTGTCCGGCAGCCACCTTCCACTGGTCAAAGACGTCATGGAACGTCTGCGGCAGGCAGGGTTATCTCATATCCCAGTAGTGGTGGGCGGCATTATTCCGGACGAAGATGCCGAAAAACTGAAAACCATGGGTGTGGCCAAGGTCTACACCCCGAAAAACTTCGAACTCAATTCGATAATGGGCGATATTGTTACTCTGGCGGATCCTCGGAACCTCGCCGCAGAGTAAATTAGCTGCAAGGCACTTTTTCTCCTGTTTCCGTCTCTGAAAAATTCGGGATGGAATACGCTGATAATTGGAATTACGGTGCGCGCTCATGTGCACCGTAGTTATTATCTGATGGAGAAGAATGATGGGGATCAATCTTGAGAATATGTCGCGCAAAGACCTTTTGGCTTTGCGCAATGACATTGAAAAAGCTTTGGTCAGGGCAGAAAAACGCGAACGTCAGGAGGCTTTGAAAGCTGCAGAAAAGGCTGCGGCAGAATTCGGCTTCTCTTTGTCTGAACTGTCCGAAGAAACGTCGCGCAGTGTTAAGCCAACAAAAACAAAGGCTAAATACCGTAATCCGGAGAATCCCGATCAAACCTGGACCGGTCGCGGCCGCAAACCTCAATGGGTGCATGACGCGCTGACGGCAGGCGCGGATATTTCTGATCTGGAAATCTAATCTGAGCGATTTGGAAAATGACAATTCATATTGGCGCCGAAAAAGGCGAAATAGCTGAAACCGTTCTATTGCCCGGGGATCCCTACCGGGCGAAATGGGCGGCCGAGACGTTTTTGGATGATGCCAAACAGGTCAATAACGTTCGGGGAATGCTTGGCTTTACCGGAAACTGGAAGGGAAACCCCGTAACAATTCAGGGAAGCGGCATGGGAATGCCGTCCCTTTCCATTTATGTAAACGAGTTGATCCGCGATTACGATGCGAAAACCCTGATCCGCATCGGATCCTGCGGGGGGATGCAGGACAGCGTCAAAATTCGTGACGTTATTCTGGCCATGACATCAACCACGCTGAGCACGCCGTCGCGCGGCATCATGAAAGAGCTCAACTTTGCGCCCTGCGCCGATTGGGGGCTTCTGCAAGCTGCCGCCACAGCGGCTGCCGCCAAGGGAACGCCGACCCATGTTGGTGGAATTTACTCGTCAGATGTCTTTTATGACGAACGTCCAGATCTCAATGAACAGATGGTGCGTCACGGCATTCTGGGGGTCGAGATGGAAGCGGCCGAACTCTATATCCTGGCGGCGCGCCACAAATGCCGCGCCTTGGCCGTTCTCACTGTTTCCGACCACCTGTTGACCGGAGAGGCCCTGCCATCGTCAGAACGTGAAAGCAGCTTTGGTGAAATGGTGGAAATTGCGCTTCAGGCTGCGTTCCCCAACAGCTGATGGTGGGCAGGCACGAGGAAACGGGTGCCTGCCTTTGCTAACGCCCGTGCGAGCGATCATAACCATTGCTCGCAGGGCTGTCCCACCCCTTCAAATCACCACTGGCAGGAGCGAATACCTCGACCAGCAAGGGGTGGCATGCAGCCGTGTCCGAGGAATGTTCCGAGGAACAATCCCCGCCCGGGCAGGCGCTGAGGTTTCCCAGCAAATCAATCTCGGCAAAAAATTCAAGAAAATCTCCGGGGCGCACGGGTGAGGCTTTCATGAAGTACTGACCCGTGTCGCGGGTGAAACCGGTACACATGAAGACGTTCAGTACGTCGTGCACCGCTGGTTCGGCTTCGGTCAGCGGAATATTGAGGTGATCCGCAAGCGCGCGGGTCAGGTTGGAGTGGCAACAATGATGATATTGCGTACCGGACAAAAGGTTGCCCGTATACGGATCGCATCGCGTGCCGATGACGTCATGAACCGACCCCCCATAGGAATCGATCCCGTACCACTCCAGCGTATCCGCAATAATCGTGGCCATCGGGCGCAGATGAGGAAAACTGGACCACATCCGCTCTCCGGTGGTCAGATGCGTGCCATGCAGCGCCCGGGTTTTTCCGGAATAGAAGCGTTCCGACAGGTCGTTTCGGTTCCAGAGGTTCAGATCGCCAACCTGCGGCCCCTCGACGGAAGTGATGCGAAAGAAATGGCCGGCAGGCACTTCAAAACAACGTGCATCACGTGGCGGCACCAGCACTTCGCCCGTTTTGCTTGCGCGTTCGCGAAGGGACTTCATCCAAGTCACATCCGGTCGCGGCAATGCCTCGTTCGGGTAACAGATGACAGGGGAAACCGCGCGACGGGCTTCGGCATCTTCAGGCGGGTGGAGAGTGTTTTCTGAAACGGTCATGCCGGGTAGAGTGGCGCATTATTCAACCCTCGGAAAGCCCTATCTTTCAGGGGTCACGCGCCTTCAAACACTGCAAAGGTTGGTCCAGTGCAGTGATTTTGGCACCGCAGAAGCTGCACCGCCAGATGCCGTGGCTCTTGTCCTGCCGCCACCTGCAATCACGTGTCAGCCCGGAATGGCGCGAGCGCCAGAGGAAATAGGCAAACACGCCGGCCGCCAGAAGAAGCAGAAGAACAGGCATCCCTCTGCTTTGCCGATAAACCGTCAGTTTGCAAGCCTTGCCGCCTGCATCAGGCTGCGTTTGCGTATTCGAAAAGCTCTGGTTCCTTGTCAGCCTTCGCAGGTTCGGGCGTGTAATAGGCCCATGCCTGTTCAAGCAGTTCCAGCGCGTCTTGGGCGGCGCTTTTCCGTTTGGATGTGTCTTTGCTCATTGGAGTGATCCTGACTAAAGCTCATCACTCCTCCCTGCCAAAAAAATAAGGCAATGCAGCCGGGGCTGCATCGCCTATTTTTGCAAGATGGACATGCGAAAATCGCAAATCGGGCCTGTGTTTAGACCGCGCGCTCGACCATCATCTTCTTGATCTCGGCAATCGCCTTGGCCGGGTTCAGACCTTTCGGACAGGTCTTGGCGCAGTTCATGATGGTGTGACAGCGGTAGAGCTTGAACGGATCTTCCAGTTCATCCAGACGCTCACCAGTGGCTTCATCCCGGCTGTCGATGATCCAGCGATAGGCATGCAGCAAGGCCGCGGGGCCAAGATAGCGATCACCATTCCACCAGTAGCTGGGGCATGAGGTCGAGCAGCTGGCGCACATCACGCATTCATAAAGACCATCCAGCTTCTTGCGATCTTCGATGGATTGTTTCCATTCCTTCGCAGGGCGATTGGTCTTGGTTTCCAGCCACGGCATGATGGACGCATGCTGGGCATAGAAATGAGTCAGATCAGGGATCAGGTCCTTGACCACCGGCATATGCGGCAGCGGATAGATTTTCACATCGCCCTTGATCTCATCCATGCCATAGATACAGGCCAGTGTGTTGATCCCGTCGATGTTCATCGCGCAAGATCCACAGATGCCTTCGCGGCAAGACCGGCGGAACGTCAACGTCGGATCGATCTCGTTTTTGATCTTGATCAGCGCGTCCAGTACCATCGGACCGCACGTATCCATATCAACGAAATAGGTGTCGACACGCGGGTTCTGCCCGTCATCGGGGTTCCAACGATAGATTTGGAACTTGCGCACGTTCGTGGCGCCGTCCGGCTTTGGCCAGGTCTTGCCGGTGGTAATCCGGGAATTCTTGGGCAGGGTCAGTTGAACCATGTCAATTCTCCATTCAGCACAAGGCCGCCTTTCAGCCTGTCCGGGCGCATTCAGACGCCCCTCGGTTATAATGCCCCCAATGGGCGATGTTCACGTCGAAATCCGGCGAAAGCCAATCCGCAAGGCTTTGCGGATCGTCCCGGTCGATATCAAAGCGCAGAAAGCGCGGGTTGTCGTCAAAGAAAGCTTCGACCTCGGAATGGTGCACGTCATACATATGCGCCCAGCCCCGTTTTACCTCGTCGGCCGTCTGTCCATTGGCCTTGCAGCATCGCTCTAGGTACCTACCGCCGGAATGGTTGGCACGTGATGCGATCCAGTCATCGCGATTGCGCGTGTTCAGCAAGAAAAAGGCGTCGGGGTAAGCCGCGTGCAGCTCTCGAAAGAAACGCGCGCCGTCCAGCATGAAGCGCGAATTGACAAAGGCGATATCGGTGAAGGCCCGGACGGCACCAAACCCATCCAGCGGTCTGCGCCCCATGGCAATATTGGTTACCATCCGATGTGCAAGGTTTAGACCCTGTTCATCTTCCCAATGCACCGAAGGAATCCCGCTGTTCTGAAACAGCTTGTGAAACGAGGTCGTCGCACAGCGGTTCAAGCCGATCAGGATGATCTTGGGATCGCTTTGCCCGGATTTGAGTTTCTCGACCGTCATTGCGGGCACCAGCAAAGCATACGCCTTGGCACGCCTGGGATTTCACCATGACTTGCGCTTTTTTGAACGCCCCTCCGGCATGTGACATGATCAAAAGCGGCTTGTTTGGCTTCCCGGGTTGATATGGTGCTTGCGCCAGTCACACGTTCAACTCCGCTCGAACACTTTGAACGCGGCAAAGCTGTTCTTTGAGGCATGCGCATGCCCTTTGACGGCAAACGGGTTCTCTTCTTCACAATAGAGCTGCCAGCCGGGCATGAATTCTTCAACCCACAGGGAATACGGGCGATGGCGCACATGCTGGTTGGAAGGGTTCTGGTCAAAATCAGACGAATAGATAACGACAAAACGCTTTGCCAGTCCGAACAACCGCCGCATGTAGTTTTCGAAAACGCTGTCTTCGGTCAGATGATAAATGACATCCAGCGAAAGAGAAACGTCATGCGGCTCAACCTCGGAATCGGCGTTTTTGAACACCCAATTGGGGCGGGATCGAAAAACTTCGTTGCAGCGCCGAACGCAGAGGTCCGAGACATCTAGACCGGTATAATTCGGGATATCAAACAATTGCGCCTGATTTCCGTCGCCCGATCCCAATTCTACAACCGAGTCCACGCCTTCCATCTCGACCATCGTGTTGATGAAATTCGCTTTGTAGACAGCAAGACGCCCGTAAGACCCCGCTCCCGAGGTCTTGCCGCGCTCATATCGGCGTTGCCAATAATCGGTCGAAGAAAACTCTGCCATCTCGCCCCTGTTCCTGACCAGCCCTTAGAACGTCCGCGCTTTGGGCGCGATTTTCTGCAAGCTGATACCGCCTTGGTCCTCGGTCGTCAGCGGATCAACGATGACCGGACGATAGCTGAGCTCAACCTTGTTGCCCTCGACCCGGCTGACCGTGTGAACACGCCAGTTTTCGTCATCACGCTCGCTGAAGTCTTCATGCGCGTGGGCCCCTCGGGATTCCTTGCGGGCCTCGGCGCCGACGATGGTGGCAAGCGCGTTTGGCATCAGGTTGGTCAGTTCAAGGGTTTCCATCAGATCGCTGTTCCAGACCAACGAACGGTCTGTGACCTTCAGGTCGTCCATCTTTGCGGCAATCGCCGTCATCTTCTCGACGCCTTCGGCCATGGTCTTGGCGGTTCGGAACACGGCCGCATCCGCCTGCATGGTCTTTTGCATCTCAAGCCGAAGATCGGCGGTTGGGATTGAACCGCTGGCGTTACGCACCGCATCAAAACGGTCAAACGCCTTGTCGACCGACGCCTGGTTCAGAACCGGGTTGGGGGATTCGGCGTCGACAACCTTGCCAGCCCGGATCGCCGCCGCCCGGCCAAAGACCACAAGGTCAATCAGCGAGTTCGACCCCAGTCGGTTCGCACCGTGGACCGAGGCACAACCGGCTTCGCCAACGGCCATCAAACCGGGAACGACCGCAGTCGGATCCTCGGCAGTTGGGTTCAGAACCTCACCCCAATAGTTCGTGGGGATACCGCCCATGTTGTAATGCACGGTGGGCAGAACCGGGATCGGTTCCTTCGTGACATCCACACCCGCAAAAATCTTGGCGCTTTCCGAGATACCGGGCAGGCGCTCCGCCAGAGCTTCGGCAGGCAAGTGGCTGAGGTTCAGGTGAATGTGATCCCCTTCGGCCCCTACGCCACGTCCCTCGCGGATTTCCATGGTCATCGAGCGCGAAACGTAATCGCGTGGTGCGAGGTCCTTGTACTGGGGCGCATAGCGCTCCATGAACCGTTCACCTTCCGAGTTTGTCAGGTACCCGCCTTCGCCGCGCGCGCCTTCGGTGATCAGACAGCCCGAACCGTAGATGCCGGTAGGGTGGAACTGAACGAATTCCATATCCTGCAAGGCCAGCCCGGCACGGGCCACCATGCCGCCGCCATCGCCGGTGCAGGTATGGGCCGAGGTGGCGCTGAAATAGGCACGGCCATAGCCGCCGGTCGCCAATACCACCATCTTGGCGTTGAAGACATGCATGGTGCCATCGTCCAGCTTCCAGCAGACGACACCCTGACATTGACCGTCTTCGGACATGACCAGGTCAATGGCGAAATATTCGATGTAGAACTCGGCGTTGTTCTTCAACGACTGCCCATACAGTGTATGCAGAATCGCGTGGCCGGTCCGGTCGGCAGCTGCACAGGTGCGTTGTACCGCAGGACCTTCTCCGAATTCAGTGGTGTGTCCACCGAAGGGGCGCTGATAGATCTTGCCCTCTTCCGTACGGCTGAACGGAACGCCATAGTGCTCCAGCTCGTAGACCGCCTTTGGCGCCTCGCGGGCAAGGTACTCCATCGCGTCGGTATCGCCCAACCAGTCCGAGCCCTTGACGGTATCGTACATGTGCCATTGCCAATGGTCGGGGCCCATATTCGACAACGACGCGGCAATGCCACCCTGCGCGGCCACGGTATGAGAACGGGTTGGGAAAACCTTGGTCACGCAGGCCGTACGCAGGCCTTGTTCCGCCATACCCAATGTCGCCCGCAGACCGGCCCCACCGGCGCCAACAACGACCACGTCATATTCATGCGTTTCGTATTCGTATGCAGCCATTTCTTTCAGCTCCGGGAATTAGAGGGCAATGCGCGCGATGGCGAAGATGCCGGCCGCAGCCGCACCGTAGGACAGGCAGGTCACCAGAATGATCAGGACCTTTTCAAGCGTGCCGTGAACATAGTCCTCAAGCATCACCTGCGCACCGTCTGCGAAGTGTTTGAAGCCAACTGCCAGCGTCAGTGCTGCTACGATGGCAGGGAAGGGCCGCGAATAGTATTCAAGTACCACGTCAAACGGCTGACCCAGAACCGGGCCGAAGGTGAAAACAAACAAAGGCACAAGGATCAGCAGAGCCACCGAGCTGACTTTCATCGCCCAGAAATGGGCGGTGCCGGATTTCGCCGAGCCAAGGCCAGCGGCGCGTTTGCGGTCGGTCAGATAACGCATGTCAGGCCTCCAATCACGCGACGATGACAAGGGTCAGAAGGGTCAGCACGACCGATCCGATGACAACGGCCCAGCCCAGCTTTGTCGCTGTGGGAAGGTCCAGCCCAATCGCATTGTCCCAGATCAGGTGCCGTACACCGGCCAGCGTGTGATACCAAAGACCCCATACGGACAGAGCCATCACCAGATCGCCAAGCACCGAAGTAATCACTCCGTTCGCAACGGCGAAGGCCTCGGGCGACGTTGCTGCGGCCAGAAACCACCAGACGATCAGCAGCGCCGCCAGCAGTAGCGCGTTTCCGGTGATGCGTGTCAGGATGGATGTGACCGACGTCAGCTGTGGACGATAGATCGACAGGTGCGGCGAAAGTGGGCGGTTGCCCCGATTTACATCGGCCATGGCGGCTCCTTTTCGGTTGGCTACCGAACGTTTTACTGTTTTTTGCGACACTGTCACGTGCTGCGGGTGCAAAAACCACTAAATTCAGCGCAATTTGACGGATTATTCCGGTATGTGATCACACAAAATATTGTCGTGATCACATTTAACATTCCCCTTCATCAATGTTAGCGATTTCAAGATCAAAGGCATGTGATCACGAATCTCCTGACTGTCATTTCAGGCCCGCTGTTTGCTGCGTCACTTCGCGCAGCAGTTTCTTGCGAATTCGTTCCGGGTAGTCCGCGAAGCCCGAGGCCGAAACGACAAAAGCGCCTTCGCCCACGATGACATTCTCAAAGAAATAGGCCGTCAGGTCCGGTTCACTTTCTTCAATGGCCAACGCATTGACGACAATGCCTCGGTCCCGCAAAGCCGCGTGAACTTGCGTCGGTTCGACGCCTTCATTGGATACGCCGTCCCCAGACAGATCGATCAGTCTCCGTTTGCAATCGGATACGGACTCAAACGCGTCCAGCGTCGTGTGCAGCGCCTCGCCAATCGCGGTCGAGAAGTTCCGCCAGATGCGTGGATCTTCGGCAACCTGATCGGCGAAACGATCCAGCGCCGCGAAACTGTCGACTCGAGTCCAGGGGATTGTGACCTGCTGGCGCGACGACCCGGTCCATTGCACCAGCATCAACTGAGCCTGACCACGAACCAATGCCTCGGACACGATCGGGTCGCGCAGACCAGCGGCCAACCCGTCCATCTGGATACGAAACTCGCTGGCGTCGACCGAGCCGGAAACATCAACCGCCAAGGCCAGCGCCAGATCGCAGGCCTGAGCCGCCGGCGCCAGACAAACGCTGGTCAATATCGCGCGCAGAATATGCATGGTGCAAGCCTAACACGGCTTGCACGCAAATGGCTCACATTACCGTCAGCAGGCCTATTGCGGCATGAGCGCCCAATAATCGAGATCCAGAAGCACATCCGGCAAATACCGGCCCTCGTCATTCTTCAACACGAACGGATCACCACCCTTTGTCGCCACCAGACGCAGGCGGATCGCACCCACGCCGGGAACACCGGTTTCCGCCTTATCCAGAACTTCGGACCAGGCCTTGATCGTGTCGCCCGCGAAACATGGGTTGGCATGCGCGCCGCCATTCAGGCCGACAATCATCTGCGCGTTCGCAAGCCCATTGAACGACAATGTCCGCGCCATCGAGATCACGTGCCCGCCATAGATCAACCTGCCTTCCGGGCGGAACGTCAGATCGAAATGCACCTTGGCGGTGTTCTGCCACAATCGCGTGGCCAGCATGTGTTCGGCCTCTTCCACGGTGACGCCGTCCACGTGGTCGATTTTCTCTCCGATTTCATAGTCGCCCCATCGATGCGCTTCACCGGCCAAAGCGAAATCGTAATTCGAGAAATCCAGACCTTCGGGCACGATCAGATCCTGGGGCGTCAAGGCCTTCTTCAATTCGGGAACAACCGTTTCGGGCGCTGGCGCATTCACGTCTGCCTTGCGCACCATCACCCAACGGACATATTCGATGACGACTTCGTCCAATTGGTTCAATCCACGGGTGCGGACCCAGACGACACCTGTTTTCCCGTTGGAATTCTGTTTGACGCCAATCACCTCGGACACAGATCGCAGGGTATCACCGGCATAGACGGGTTTCAGCCAGCGGCCTTCACCATAGCCAAGATTGGCAACCGCGTTCAACGAGACATCCGGAACCGTTTTGCCGAACACCAGATGAAACGCCGCTAGATCATCAAGCGGACTTTCCGGCAAACCGCAATCCCGGGCAAATTCGTCCGAAGAATACAGCGCGTGACGCGCGGGATAAAGCGCGTGATACAAACCGCGTTCGCCCTCGGTCACTGTGCGCGGCACGGCGTGATGCAACACCTGCCCTACAGAATAATCCTCGAAGAATCGGCCCGGATTTGTTTTTACCATTACTGCTGTCCCAGTTTCATGTCGGGGGAATAGTCGGCGTCGACCTCTTTGGTCACAGCCTGCGCACACCGCATTACATTGTTGGCTGAGTCAAAGGCATAGGACGGGTCGCCGTACAGCTCCCATCCCTTCGCCAGCGCATCTGACACTTTGTGGCAGAAGGCTGACGTGTCTTCTTCGGTCAACAAACGATAGAGTTTCGCCATGGGGTCAGGTCCTCATGAGCCAAACGGAGACGGACCGACCAGGCCGTGGATATATCCGATAATCCCCAGCAGCACGATCGACGCCACAAAGAACATGGCATCCTTGCCATAGGTTCCCGGCTCACTGGGCGTCCAGTCGGGTTCGGTCTTGTTGATCACAACAACTTCGACCACGGCCCATGCCAGAAGACCGCCGAACAGGATGATCGAGGCCAGATCTCCGTTCACCAGCAAATGCGCAAAGGCCCACAGCTTGAAACCACCCAGCATCGGATGGCGAAACTTGTTCAGCACCCGGCCTTTGGTGCCCGCGGGGCTCATCATGAAGATCGCGATCAGAACCAACAGATTATTGACGTGAATCAGGAAGGTCGGCGGCGCCCAGACATAGATGAAGTCGGTCATGCGATAGCCGAACACCATCAGCAGGATCGACGCTACCAGCGCCAGGGCTACTGCACCCTTGCCCCCGTCGCCCATCGCGGCACGGCGTTCAGGCGCCACACGTTTGAACAGATGCGCGGCCCACCACAGTGCCACGCCCAAGATCAGAAGAACAAAGCCCATGCTGGCTTACCCCGCTTGCAAAGCTGAAATCGCCTCTGCTTTTGCCAGAATTTCACGGGCCGTTGCAACGTGCAGGTTTTCAACGATCTTGCCATCCACGACGGCAACACCCTGCCCTTGCGCTTCGGTCTCTTCGAATGCCGAAATTTGGCGGCGGGCCAGATCGATCTCGTCATCCGATGGTGCGAAGGCCGTGTTGGCCACATCGACCTGGGCCGGATGGATCAGTGTTTTGCCATCAAAGCCCATGTCGCGGCCCTGCGCACACTCGGCGGCCAGACCCTCGGCATCCTTGAAAGCGTTGTAAACGCCATCAATGATGATCAGCCCTTCGGCCTTGGCGGCCAACAGGCACAGACCCAGCGAAGTCATCATCGGCAGGCGATCGGGGCGAAAGCGGGTTTGCAGCTCTTTGGCCAGATCGTTTGTGCCCATCACGAATCCGGCCATCAGCGGATGCGCCGCGATCTCGGCAGCGTTCAGCATTCCGCGCGGCGTTTCCATCATGGCCCAAATCGGCAATTCTCCGGTGATCGCCGCCAGAGCATCCACGTCAGCCGCCGAATTCACCTTGGGCAACAGGACAACATCGGCATCCATGTCGCGCACCGCCTCGGCATCGGCACGCCCCCATTCGGTGTCCAGCCCATTGATCCGGACGATCTTGACCCGCGCACCATAGCCCCCAGCGGCCAAGGCCCCTTTCAGCGTTTCGCGAGCGTTTTCTTTTTCGTCCGCTGCAACTGCATCTTCCAGGTCGAAGATGATCGCATCCACAGGCAAAGATCGGGCCTTGTCCAGGGCCCGGTCCCTCGAACCAGGAATGTAGAGAACCGAACGATAGGGGCGCAGACGAGGATCCATGGACCACTCCCATTGAAATAAAGTTGCGCGGAATGGGACATTTTTTGCAGGAAAGTTCAAGCACAAAATCGCCGCACCGCAGCAAACCCGACGCAACGTGCGTTCCCTTAACCGGATTTCGTCCCTTGCCACGCACCCTGATCGGCAGCTGGAATCAAAAAGGGTGCGGCATGCAAAAGACGGTGTTCAAGATGACGATGGGGCTTGGGATCATGGTCCTGGCCGCGCAACATGTGCACGCTCAGGGTCAAAACTGTGCGCCCAGAGAGGCTGTGCTGGAACGGTTGCACGAGGCCTACGGCGAAACGCGCAGGGGTTTGGGACTGGCCCGAAAAGGCGCCGTCATGGAGCTTTTTGCCTCGGACGAAACCGGCAGTTGGACGATCACGGCGACTTTGCCAAACGGGATCACCTGCCTTGTGGCTTCGGGTCAGGCTTTTGAAGAGGTGGCCGAGGCGCTGCCACCCAATGCCTGATCAGGTGAGCGCGTCCCAGATCAACTTGCTGCCGGTGAGCGTCAACAGCACATAGGCAAGCCCGAAGAACAGGCGTTCGGACAACATGAAATGTGCCCGGACGCCCAGCCATGCCCCCAGGATCGCAAAGGGTGTCAGCAGCAAATCCGCCCATAACGTCTGCCATGTGAACATACCCAGATACGCATAGGGTATGAATTTCGCGATATTGATCACCCAGAAAACCAGTACCGTACTGGCTTGAAATTCGGTTTTCGTCAGGCGTTGCGACAAAAGATAGACCGCTGCCGGAGGACCGCCGGCATGGCTGACGAAACTTGTGAAACCCGCGACCAGCCCGGCAAACAAACCGGAAGACGGCGGCAATCGCCTGGCAAACCCGCGCACCAACCCTTTCGACTGCGCGATGTGCCAGATTACGAACCCGACCGAGATGCCACCGATCAGCAGACGCAACAGATCATCATCCGTTGCACGGTAAAGCCACGCACCCACCGCCACACCGGGCAGCGCGCCAAGGATCAGCAGACGGGAATCCGGCCAACTCCACCGCCTCCAATAGGGACCTAACGTGGCCACGTCGATCACCATCAAGATTGGCAGCATCAAGGCCAAAGCCTGCCCGGGCGTCAGGATCAAGGCCAGAATCGACGACGAGGCAAATGCCACGCCGGAACCGAAACCGCCCTTTGAAATACCGGCAAAGATCACGGCAGGGATCGCCACGGCAAAAAACATCAAGTTCAATTCGAACATGTGACAGTCCCGGTTTTGGCTTGTCTCAAAGGCCGTTTAGCGCAATCAAAGCGGGGCCTGCAAACAGTATGCGGTTGTATGCCACGTCGCAGAACTCTTGCCTATTGACGTTTTAACGACTAGCACGACCGCGATTTCAATACCGACCGGATATGGAGAAATTCCAAATGGCCAGACCCAAGATTGCGCTGATCGGCGCGGGGAACATCGGTGGCACGCTCGCACATCTCGCAGCTGTCAAAGAACTGGGTGACGTTGTCCTGTTTGACATCGCAGACGGGCTGCCTCAGGGCAAGGCGCTCGACATCGCTGAATCCGGCCCTTCGGAAGGGTTCGACGCCTCGATGAAAGGCACCAGCGACTATGCCGATATCGCTGGCGCGGATGTGTGCATCGTGACCGCAGGCGTGGCCCGCAAACCGGGCATGAGCCGCGATGATCTGCTGGGCATCAACCTGAAAGTCATGAAGTCGGTCGGTGAAGGCATCGCAGCCCACGCACCCGACGCGTTCGTGATCTGCATCACCAATCCGCTGGACGCGATGGTCTGGGCCTTGCGCGAATTCTCGGGCCTGCCGCACAACAAGGTCTGCGGCATGGCAGGGGTGCTCGACTCGGCGCGCTTTGCACACTTCCTGTCGGAAGAGTTCAACGTCTCGATGCGCGACGTCACCGCCTTCGTTTTGGGCGGCCACGGCGATACCATGGTGCCGTCGGTCCGTTACTCGACCGTTGCCGGTATTCCGCTGCCTGATCTGGTCGAGATGGGCTGGACCACGCAAGAGAAACTGGACGCCATCGTGCAGCGCACCCGTGACGGCGGCGCCGAAATCGTTGGCCTGCTGAAAACCGGTTCGGCCTATTACGCGCCTGCAACGTCGGCGATCGAAATGGCCGAAGCCTATCTGAAAGACCAGAAGCGCGTTCTGCCATGCGCGGCCTACTGCAACGGCGAACTGGGTGTAGACGGGCTCTATGTCGGTGTTCCGACCGTGATCGGCGCAGGCGGCGTCGAGCGTATCGTTGACATCAAGCTGAACGAAGACGAGCAGGCAGGGTTCGACAACTCGGTGAACGCCGTGAAGGGTCTGATCGACGCATGCAAGGGCATTGACAGCTCGCTGGCGTAAAACAGCTCTGAAGTCCGAATAACAGACCGGCCCGTTTCAGGGCCGGTTTTCTTTTGGTCCGCGCATGTCCCGGTCGCAAATGTTGGCGCAAACGCCGCAAATCCCTTTTTTCGAATGTGATTTTCTGACGCGGCGCAGTTTTTTCGAATCGTTTTGCCGCATCAGAAATTTTGTGATCACACCCTAAAAACCCGTGATCACAAATGTTGAAAATCTTCGCTAAAAACCCATCGAGCATCAAAAAACCCTTTAAACTTGCCCGCTAGACACCCCTATAACGATTAAACGCAGTCAGACGGGACAGTTTCGATGAACATTCACGAATATCAGGCCAAAGCCCTCCTTCGCAGCTATGGCGCACCGGTGTCCGATGGTCGCGCCGTGTTGCGCGCCGAAGAAGCCAAAACCGCAGCAGGTGAGCTGGACGGCCCGCTTTGGGTTGTCAAAGCACAGATCCACGCAGGTGGTCGCGGCAAGGGTTCGTTCAAAGAGGCCGACGCCGGTGAAAAAGGCGGTGTTCGTCTGACCAAATCGGTTGAAGAAGCCGCTGAAGAAGCCAAAAAGATGCTGGGCCGTACACTGGTCACGCATCAGACCGGTCCGGCAGGCAAGCAGGTCAACCGCATCTATATCGAAGCAGGCTCGGGCATCGAGCGTGAACTGTACCTGGCCCTGCTGGTGGACCGCCAGACCAGCCGCATTTCCTTCGTCTGTTCGACCGAGGGCGGCATGGACATCGAAGAAGTGGCCGCAGCGACGCCCGAGAAAATCCTGTCCTTCTCGGTCGATCCGGCCACCGGTTACATGCCGTATCACGGTCGCCGCATCGCCTTCTCGCTGGGTCTGGAAGGCCCGCAAGTCAAGCAATGCGTCAAACTGATGGGTCAGCTCTATCAAGCCTTCGTCGAGAAGGACATGGAGATGCTGGAAATCAACCCGCTGATCGTCTCGGACAGCGGCGATCTCAAGGTGCTGGACGCCAAGGTCGGCTTTGACGGCAACGCGGTCTACCGCCACCCGGACATCGCCGAACTGCGCGACACGACCGAGGAAGACCCCAAGGAACTGGAAGCCTCCAAGTACGACCTGAACTACATCGCACTGGATGGTGAGATCGGCTGCATGGTCAACGGTGCCGGTCTGGCGATGGCGACGATGGACATCATCAAGCTGTACGGGGCTGAGCCTGCCAACTTCCTCGACGTGGGTGGCGGCGCCACCAAAGAGAAGGTCACCGAGGCGTTCAAGATCATCACCTCGGACCCGCAGGTCAAAGGCATTCTGGTCAACATCTTCGGCGGCATCATGCGCTGTGACGTGATCGCCGAGGGCGTTGTCGCCGCGGTGAAAGAGGTCGGCCTGAAGGTTCCCCTGGTTGTGCGTCTGGAAGGTACGAATGTCGAGAAGGGCAAAGAGATCATCAACACCTCTGGCCTGGACGTGATCGCGGCGGACAACCTGAAGGACGGCGCCGAAAAGATCGTGAAGGCGGTTAAGGGTTAAGCTTGTTCAAGTGGGGCTGGCCTCGGGCCCGCCCCATCGCGGTTAAAACCAAGCTGAAAAACATTGCCGCGCAAGGCTGAAAGAAGCAATCGATCTGATGACCATCCCAATCTTCCTCATAGGCTTGGAACGCGCCACAGGGCGGGCGCGTTTGATGGAGCAGGAGCTGCAAAAGGCAGGCCTGTCGGCGACGCGCGTCAACGCTGTTGACTGCGATGCCGCCACCCGTGAGGATTTCCTGCGCGAATGCAAGGCCGAGGGGCCGTGGGGCTATTTCCATACCAAGGACATGGCTTGCACCCTCAGCCATGCCAAAGCATGGGAGGCGCTGATCGCCTCGGGCGCGGAACAGGCCTTGATCCTCGAAGATGATGTGTTTCTGACACCGGAATTGGCCGACTGGTTGAATGATGCGTCATGGTGGCCCGCAGATGCCGATATCGTCCGGTTCGAACGCTGGCGCAGCACGAAGCTTTACGTGGCACTTGGACGCAAGCGGTTGTCCCATTTGGGGCGGGAACTGCGCCTGATGCGCTCGCGCCATCCCGGTGGTGCAGCTTATGCGCTGACACGCGAAGCGGCCCGGCACTTTCTGGCCCAGAAACCCTTTGACATCACGCTGGATGGTTTGTTGTTCAACCCGTCCGCCTCGCCGGCGGCGCGTCAGATCAACATCTATCAGGTGATCCCGGCCATGGTCGAACAGGGCAACGAAGCGCCCGGCGAATACAATATGGGTGCACCGCGCGCGCGGCCAACAGGCTGGCCTCTGATCCGGCAAAAAGTAAGGCGTGGCATCGCTGAAATCAGCAGCGGCCTGCGTACCACGGCCAACCTGGCCCTGGGACGTGCCACGCTCGAGAAAATTACCTATGCGCCGCAGGTTCTGCCGGCGACTGAACCCAATCAATCCAACACCGCCTAGAGAAAGGGACAAAATGGCAGTCCTCATCGACGAAAACACCAAAGTGATCTGTCAGGGCTTTACCGGCTCGCAGGGTACATTCCACAGCGAACAGGCCATTGCCTATGGCACCAAGATGGTCGGCGGCGTCACCCCCGGCAAAGGCGGGATGGAGCATCTGGGCCTGCCCGTGTTCAACTCGGTCCACGAGGCCAAGCATGTGACCGAAGCCAATGCCAGCGTGATCTATGTGCCGCCGCCGTTTGCTGCGGATTCGATCCTCGAAGCGATTGATGCCGAGATGGAGGTGATCGTCTGCATCACCGAAGGCATCCCGGTGCTGGACATGATGAAGGTGAAGCGCGCGCTGGAAGGCAGCAAATCCCGCCTGATCGGCCCGAACTGCCCCGGTGTGATTACACCCGACGCCTGCAAGATCGGCATCATGCCCGGCCACATCCACAAGCGCGGCTCGGTCGGTGTTGTGTCGCGTTCGGGCACCCTGACCTATGAGGCCGTCAAGCAGACCACCGATGTGGGTCTGGGCCAGTCCACCTGCGTGGGCATCGGCGGCGACCCGATCAAAGGGACTGAGCATATCGACGTGCTGGAATGGTTCCTGGCCGATGACGAGACCGAGTCGATCATCATGATCGGTGAGATCGGTGGTTCGGCCGAGGAAGAAGCCGCGCAGTTCCTGGCGGATGAGGCCAAGAAGGGCCGCAAGAAGCCGACCGCCGGTTTCATCGCGGGCCGCACAGCCCCTCCGGGCCGCCGCATGGGCCACGCGGGCGCGATTGTCGCTGGCGGCAAGGGCGGTGCCGAGGACAAGATCGAAGCCATGCGCAGTGCTGGGATCGTCGTGGCCGAAAGCCCGGCTCAGCTGGGCGAGGCTGTGCTGGAAGCGATTGGGTAAGCTGTGATTGCCCATAGCGCATATGTGCTGAGGGCAGCGCCCGACCGCGGGTGGGTGCAAAGCGCCCGCCCATGGGGGCGGTCGGGCGCTGCCCGGCGGTGTCGCCGGGCAGGTGGGTATTGATGGTACCAATGCAGGCCATATCGACCGGATTTCGGAAAACCTTTGTTTGCTCCGGCAGAGCCACACGCTCAGAATTCTGGTGGTTTGCACCGGTCGCGCTTGTCTTGCCGATCGTAACAGCAACACAGCTTAAATGGCAGAAAGCCGAGATTTGGGGCATCTGGCAACTGTTTGTCGTTATGGTAGCCTGTGTCCCTCTGCTATCGGCCATGAGCCGCCGGTTGCAAGATACTGGTGAGGAGGGTCGTCAGGCATTCTATCCATTCATGCCTTTAATTATTCTCTGGTTAGGTTATCAGGTGACATACTGGCTTGGGTTCGTCCTGCTAGCCGGTAGCGGTTTCGGCATCCTCTTTCTCGGGTTGTTCGTCATCGTGCTTATCGCCGCAGCGCTCCTTATTGGATTTATCACAAGCGCACTGGTTGCAGCCAACGTTCTTGGCATGATGCTTGTAGCATCAGATCCGCAAAGCAATCGCTTCGGAGCGCCCGAGGGAGGAGTGACACCATGACCTTCTCCGACGCCATCCGCACCTGTTTTGCCAATGTCTTCACCTTCTCAGGTCGTGCCTCGCGGCCCGAGTACTGGTTCTTTTTCCTGTTCATCGTGATCTGGAACATCATTGCCGGCATCATCGACTGGCAGTTCTTCACTCAGGTCGCGATCACCGAAAGCGATGAGGTGAAATCCGTCACCGCAACGTCCTCGGCTCCGGTGCAGAGCATCGTCGGCCTGATCGTCTTCTTCCCGCATCTGGCCGTTGCGTGGCGGCGGATGCACGATACCGGGCGCAGCGGGCTGTATGCTCTGCTGCCGATCCTGCTGATCCTCGGGGCCTTTGCCGTCCTGATCTTTGGTATCGGGATCGCCTCGAGTTTTCAGCATGGCGGAACGCTCGACATTTTGTTTACCCGCGCAACATTGCTGATCGTCATCCCGACACTTATCGTTCTGGTGGTGTCGCCCCTCCTGGTGCTGTGGTGGCTGACCCGCCCCAGCCAGCCAGGCACCAATCAATACGGTCCCAACCCACATGAGGTAGCCCAATGACCGAACACTCGCCCAATACTGCCTTTCACGCCTCCAGCTTCATGCAGGGGCATAATGCCGAATATCTGGAACAGCTTTATGCGCAGTACACCAAGAACCCCGGTGCGGTAGACGCTGCCTGGGTCGAGTTCTTCAAGGCCATGGGTGACGCCGCGCCTGATGTTCAGCGCGAGGCCGAGGGGCCTTCGTGGGCGCGAACCGACTGGCCGCCCATGCCAGCGGATGATCTGACCGGTGCGTTGACCGGCGAGTGGGCCGAGATTGACGCCAAGGCCGCAGGCAAGAAGATCAAGGAAAAGGCCACCGACAAAGGTGTCGAAGTCAGCGATGACCAGATCAAGCGCGCGGTGCTGGACAGTCTGCGGGCGCTGATGCTGATCCGGGCCTATCGGATCCGGGGCCATCTGGCCGCCAACCTTGACCCCCTTGGCATGCGCGCGGCCAGCAATCATCCGGAACTGGATCCCAAAACCTACGGCTTCACCGATGCCGATATGGATCGCCCGATCTTTATCGACAACGTTCTGGGACTTCAGGTCGCCTCGATGCGGCAGATCGTCGAGATCGTGAAACGGACCTATTGCGGTACTTTTGCGCTGCAATACATGCATATCTCGAACCCGGAAGAGGCCGCCTGGCTGAAAGAGCGCATTGAGGGCTATGGCAAGGAAATCCAGTTCACCAAGGAAGGCCGCAAAGCTATCCTGAACAAGATGGTCGAGGCCGAAGGCTTTGAGAAATTCCTGCACGTCAAGTACATGGGCACCAAGCGCTTTGGTCTCGATGGCGGTGAGGCGCTTATTCCGGCGATGGAGCAGATCATCAAACGTGGTGGCGCGCTCGGGCTCAGTGATATCGTGATCGGGATGCCGCACCGGGGCCGATTGAACATTCTGGCCAATGTGATGGGCAAACCGTACCGCGCCATTTTCAACGAATTCCAGGGCGGCAGTTTCAAACCCGAAGACGTGGATGGTTCGGGCGACGTGAAATACCACCTCGGTGCTTCAAGCGATCGCGAGTTCGACGGCAACAGCGTGCACCTGTCGCTGACGGCGAACCCGTCGCACCTTGAGGCGGTGAACCCTGTGGTTCTGGGCAAGGTCCGCGCCAAGCAGGATCAGTTGGGCGACACGGACCGCACCAAGGTCATGGCCATTCTGCTGCACGGCGATGCAGCCTTTGCCGGTCAGGGCGTCGTGGCCGAAGGCTTTGGCCTGAGCGGTCTGCGCGGGCATCGCACCGGCGGGACAATGCATATCGTGGTGAACAACCAGATCGGCTTTACCACCGCGCCGCATTTTTCACGCTCCAGCCCTTATCCGACGGATATCGCGCTGATGGTCGAGGCGCCGATCTTCCACGTGAACGGGGATGACCCCGAGGCAGTTGTTCATGCAGCCAAGGTGGCGACCGAGTTCCGCCAGAAATTCCACAAGGACGTGGTTCTGGATATCTTCTGTTATCGCCGGTTTGGTCACAACGAGGGCGACGAGCCCATGTTCACCAACCCGATCATGTACAAGAAGATCAAGACGCATAAGACCACGCTGTCTTTGTACACTGAGCGCCTCGTCAAGGATGGCCTGATCCCCGAGGGTGAGATCGAGGATATGAAAGCGGCCTTCCAGGCTCATCTGAACGACGAATTCGAGGCCGGTAAGGACTATAAACCCAACAAGGCCGATTGGCTGGATGGGCGCTGGTCGCATCTTGACAAGAACAAAGACGAATACATGCGCGGCGAGACGGCGATCACGCCGGAAACCATGGCCGAAATCGGGGATGCCCTTACCCGCGCACCAAGCGGATTTGCCATGCACAAGACGGTTGGTCGTCTGCTTGAGCACAAGAAACAGATGTTTGAAACCGGTAAAGGCTTTGACTGGGCCACTGGTGAGGCGTTGGCTTTCGGATCCTTGCTGACCGAGGGCTACCCGGTACGCCTTGCAGGGCAGGACGCCACGCGCGGCACCTTCAGCCAACGCCATTCCGGATTCGTTCATCAGGAAACTGAAGAACGGTATTACCCGCTGAACAACATTCGCGCAGGTCAGTCGCATTACGAAGTGATCGACTCGATGCTGTCCGAATATGCAGTGCTCGGCTTCGAATACGGATACTCGTTGGCCGAACCAAATGCGCTGGTCCTGTGGGAAGCCCAGTTCGGGGACTTCGCCAACGGCGCGCAGATCATGTTCGACCAATTCATCAGTTCGGGTGAATCGAAATGGCTGCGGATGTCCGGCCTGGTCTGTCTGCTGCCGCACGGGTTCGAGGGGCAAGGCCCCGAACACTCGTCGGCAAGGCTGGAGCGGTTCCTGCAAATGTGCGGTCAGGACAACTGGATTGTGGCGAACTGCACGACGCCTGCGAACTATTTCCACATCCTGCGCCGCCAACTGCACCGGACATTCCGCAAGCCGTTGATCCTGGTGACACCGAAATCACTGCTGCGTCACAAACTGGCCGTCAGCACCGCCGATGATTTCACCACCGGATCCAGCTTCCACCGGGTACTGTGGGATGATGCACAGAAGGGCAATTCCGACACCAAACTGGTGGCGGATGACAAGATCAAACGTGTGGTGATGTGTTCCGGAAAAGTCTATTTCGACCTGCTGGAGGAACGCGATGCTCGCGGCATCGACGACATTTATCTGATGCGGATCGAACAGTTCTATCCTTTCCCGGCGCATTCTCTGATCAACGAGCTTGAACGGTTCAAGAATGCCGAAATGGTCTGGTGTCAGGAAGAGCCCAAAAACCAAGGTGCGTGGACCTTTATCGAACCCAATATCGAATGGGTTCTGTCCCGGATCGGCGCGAAACATACCCGTCCGGCTTATGTCGGTCGCGCAACCTCGGCCTCGCCCGCGACGGGCCTGGCCAGCCAACACAAAGCCCAACAAGAAGCGCTGGTTAACGAAGCGCTGAGCCTCGAAGGAAAATAAGCGATGACGATTGAAGTTCGTGTTCCCACGCTTGGCGAGTCGGTCACCGAAGCCACTGTTGCAACATGGTTCAAAAAGCCCGGTGATGCGGTCGCCATGGATGAGATGCTGTGTGAGCTGGAGACTGACAAGGTGACGGTCGAAGTGCCCTCTCCCTCAGCTGGCGTGATGGGTGAGATTGTGGCCGCCGAAGGCGACACGGTTGGTGTCGATGCTCTGCTGGCGACGATTGCTGCCGGTGAAGGTGCGGCCGCGCCTGCCCCGGCAACAGCCGCAGCACCCCCCGAGGCCGCACCCTCTGCATCGGGCGGGTCGGTTGACGTGATGGTGCCCACGCTTGGCGAATCTGTGACTGAGGCGACTGTTTCGACCTGGTTCAAGCAAGTCGGCGACAGCGTCGCGCAGGACGAGATGCTGTGTGAGTTGGAAACCGACAAAGTCTCGGTCGAGGTACCCGCCCCGGCTGCGGGTGTTCTGGCGGAAATCGTCGCGCCGGAAGGTGCAACCGTTGATGCAACCGCCAAGCTGGCAGTCATCTCGGGCGCGGCCGCAGGCGCAGCCCCTGCACCGGCAGCTGCTGCCGCGGCTCCTGCTGCGGCAAGCACCGGCAAGGATGTTGCAAATGCGCCGTCTGCCGAAAAGGCGATGGCCGAAGCCGGGTTGTCAGCCGATCAGGTCACCGGCACCGGTCGCGATGGTCGCATCATGAAGGAAGATGTCGCCAAGGCAGTCGCGGCTGCTTCGGCCCCCGCACCTGCGGCGGCTGCGCCGGCGCCCGTTGCTCAGGTTCCGCGCGCACCGGTTGCTGCCGAAGATGAGGCTCGCGAAGAGCGTGTACGGATGACCCGTCTGCGTCAGACCATCGCCAAGCGCCTGAAGGATGCGCAGAACACCGCCGCGATCCTGACCACCTATAACGAGGTGGACATGACCGAAGTCATGGCCCTGCGCAATCAGTACAAAGACCAGTTCGAGAAGAAGCACGGTGTGCGCCTGGGCTTCATGTCCTTCTTCACCAAGGCCTGCTGCCATGCCCTGAAAGAAGTGCCCGAGGTCAATGCCGAGATCGATGGCACCGACATCGTCTACAAGAACTTCGTTCACATGGGCGTTGCGGCCGGCACGCCGCAGGGTCTGGTGGTTCCGGTCATTCGCGACGCGGACAGCATGTCGTTTGCAGCCATTGAAAAAGCCATCGCCGAAAAGGGCAAGCGCGCCCGCGATGGCAAGCTTTCGATGGCCGAGATGCAGGGCGGTACCTTCACAATCTCGAACGGTGGCGTCTACGGCTCGCTGATGTCCTCGCCGATCCTGAACCCCCCGCAGTCGGGCATTCTGGGCATGCACAAGATTCAGGAACGACCGATGGTCATCAATGGCGAGATCAAGATCCGTCCGATGATGTATCTGGCCCTGTCCTATGACCACCGCATTGTTGACGGCAAGGGCGCGGTAACCTTCCTGGTTCGCGTGAAAGAGGCGCTTGAAGATCCGCGCCGCCTGCTGATGGATCTGTGACCATGGCGACACATGTACTCTGGCAGGCCGATGTGGCCGATTTCGACGCCTGGCTGAAAGTGTTCCGCGAGGACAAGCCGATGCGCAAGGCCGCGGGTATCCGCGACCTGCATGTCTGGCGCGACCCCGATCAGAAGGACCATGCGATCGCGATGTTCGAGGTGATCAACCTGGACAAGGCCAAGGCATTTTTCGGATCCGAAGAATTGGCAATGCACCATGAACGAGGCGGCATTGCGCATATCTCGATCAAGCTGCTGGAACCCGTTTGACAAAGATATTCCCGACCCGCCAGATCGGGTCGGGAAAGCGCCGGATCGTCCGGTCGGTTTAGGAGAATGTAATGGCAAACTATGACGTCATCGTAATCGGCGCCGGACCCGGCGGCTATGTCTGCGCGATCCGCTGCGCTCAACTGGGCTTGAAAACCGCTGTGGTCGAGGGGCGCGAAACGCTGGGTGGCACTTGTCTGAACGTGGGCTGCATCCCGTCAAAAGCTCTGCTGCATGCCAGCCATCAGCTTCATGAAGCCGAACACAACTTTGCCAAGATGGGCCTGAAGGGCAAATCGCCTTCGGTCGATTGGAAACAGATGCAGGCCTACAAGGATGAGGTGATCGAGGGCAACACCAAGGGCATCGAGTTTCTGTTCAAGAAGAACAAGATCGACTGGCTGAAAGGCTGGGGCTCGATCCCTGCGGCCGGCAAAGTTCAGGTTGGCGATGAAATCCATGAAACCAAGAACATTATCATTGCGTCAGGCTCCGAACCGTCCTCGCTGCCCGGTGTCGAAGTCGATGAGAAAGTCGTTGTGACCTCAACCGGAGCGCTGTCTCTGGGAAAGATCCCGAAGAAAATGGTGGTGATCGGCGCGGGTGTGATCGGGTTGGAACTGGGTTCGGTGTACAGCCGCCTGGGCGCAGATGTAACGGTGATCGAATTCCTCAAGGACATTACGCCGGGCATGGACCCTGAGGTGCAGAAGACATTCCAGCGTATCCTCAAGAAACAGGGGTTGAACTTCATCATGGGTGCAGCGGTGCAGAAAACCGAAGCAACCAAGACCAAGGCCAAAGTGACATACAAGCTGCTCAAGGACGACAGCGAGCATGTGATCGACGCCGATACCGTGCTGGTGGCCACCGGGCGCAAGCCTTATTCCGATGGTCTGGGGCTGGACGCTCTGGGCGTCGAGATGACCCCGCGCAGCCAGATCAAGGTGGGTGCGGACTGGCAGACCAACGTACCGGGCATCTACGCCATCGGCGACGTGATCGAAGGCCCGATGCTGGCGCACAAGGCCGAAGATGAAGGTATGGCCGCGGCGGAACAGGTTGCGGGCAAGCATGGGCATGTGAACTATGGTGTCATTCCGGGTGTGATCTATACGTGGCCCGAGGTCGCCAATGTTGGTGAAACCGAGGCGACGCTCAAAGAACAAGGC
Source organism: Ruegeria sp. HKCCD6119 (assembly GCF_013110585.1). Classification (NCBI taxonomy): domain Bacteria; kingdom Pseudomonadati; phylum Pseudomonadota; class Alphaproteobacteria; order Rhodobacterales; family Roseobacteraceae; genus Ruegeria; species Ruegeria sp. HKCCD6119. The sequence continues at coordinate 425,265 of NZ_WVQV01000002.1, forward strand.
CGTGCCTACAAGGTCGGCAAGTTCATGTTCATGGGCAACGGCCGCGCCAAAGCCAACTTTGCCTCTGACGGGTTCGTCAAGATCCTGGCCGACAAGGAAACCGACCGTATCCTGGGCTGCCACATCATCGGCCCCGGCGCAGGCGACCTGATCCATGAGGTCTGCGTGGCGATGGAATTCGGCGCATCCGCCGAAGATCTGGCCCTGACCTGCCACGCGCACCCGACCTATTCCGAGGCCGTGCGCGAGGCCGCACTGGCCTGCGGCGACGGTCCGATCCACAGCTGACAACCTTGCCCCCGGCAGCGATCAGCCTGTCGGGGGCAACCAGGCATCCAGATAGGTCTTCAACCTGTCGGTGAATGTCGTCGCGGAATGCAATGCGCAGAATCTTAGTGACATGGCCTGAATGGCAAAGGCCTGCACACCTTCGGCCAACAACTCGGGTGGCACATCCTTGCGCACCTCTGCATCTTCGAGCCACAGCATCACGATGCGGAAATATCGCTCAAAACAATAGGCCACCGGTCCTATTTCGGCGACAGCCGTAGCACCGGAATACCTGATCAACAAATCGAATACATATCGCTCGGACGTCATGAAACTGTGAACCGGTTCCAGCGCAGTGACGATTTCTGCAACAGTTTTGGGCGGTGTTCCGGCCTCGGCCTGATCCAGACAGGCGTTCAGCTTGTCTGCGATCAGAATTTCCATCAGCGCATCCTTGTCGTGAAAATGCGCGAAAAAGGTGCCCTTCGCGACCCCAGCGGCCTTCACGACCTCTTCCACCCGCAACGCTTCATATCCGCCATTGCGGATGACCTCTTCAGCGGCCGAGAGAAGCTTGGCGCGGGTCTTGATCGTACGTTTCTGAATTGTCTTTTGCATACGGCTCAATCGCATAATTTCTGACCGTGGTCAAATTTTTATTGACCGTAGTCATTTTTTGATTCTATAAATTGACCACGGTCATTTTTCAGGAGATACCCGATGCAACCGAAAAAGATTCTCATCCTTGACGGACACCCCGCAGAAAGCAGCCTGTCACGCACATTTGCCGAAACATACAGAGACGCGGCCCGCAAAAACGGGCACGATGTACGGTTGGTTCATCTGAGCGATCTGCAATTCGATTTTGATTTCGGTCAGGGCAATTATCACGACTTCAAACCGCTTGAGCCGGTTCTGGAACAAGTGCTTCAGGACTTTGAGTGGAGCGACCACCTGGTCCTGACCACCCCGATGTGGTGGGGCGGCCTTCCAGCCAAACTCAAAGGACTGATCGACCGAATGTTCATTCCGGGACGAACCTTTGACACACGGAACACCACCAAGATCGGATTTCCGGCGCCCATGCTGACTGGGCGTACTGCACGCGTCATCCTGACGTCAGACACCCCGGGATGGTTCATGCGCCTGATATACCGGCAGGCGCTAATCCGTCAGGTACGGGACCAGATTCTTGGGTTCGTCGGCTTCAAACCAACCCGTTTCACCTATTTTTCCGGCGCAAGCTATCCCAAGCCCGGCAGCGTAGATCGCTGGGTGGAAAAAGTATCAAGGATCGGGGCCGCTGCGGTTTGAACCACAGCCGACACCCACATCTACCACATCGTTTTTGCGGCGCGTGCAGGCCATTCCTCGTCATATTGCGCGCCGCCTTCCGCGCCGTCTGATGCCTCGGACAGAAGCTGACCTATCGTGGGAAGATCGCCGCTGTCATCACCGCTTGACCAGATGCGCGCCCGGATCAAAGCACGGGCACATTGGCTGTATATCTCGGCGATTTCAACGACGATAACGGTCGCCGGGCGTTTGCCGACCTTCTCGAATTGATGCCGCAGGGTCTCATCCGCCGTTACCCGCGCAAACCCGTTCACCCGAACGACGTTGTTGGACCCCGGAACAAGGAACATCAGCGAAACACGTGGATCGCGCACGATATTGCGCAAACTGTCCAGACGGTTGTTGCCGCGCCAGTCCGGCAGAGCCAGCGTATTCGCATCCAGCTCTTTCACCACCGGGCCATCATCGCCCCGAGGGCTACCATCCACACCTTCAGGACCAACCGTGCTGAGCAAACAGAGGCGCGATGCAAGGATCCACTTGCGATAGAGGGGCGTCAGTTGATGAACGACCTTTCGCAAGGACGGAGCACCGGGCCGACCATACAAAGATTCAAGCGTTTCGATGTCACGAATGTGCTCCATCCGGATCAAACCCCACTTCCCGCATCAACTCGTTGGAACGCGTTTCTATCACATCTTCCAGCCGGGCAAGGAATTCGTCCCGACCAACACCCGGCTCGATTGGGTCGAGGAAATCGACGATCGCAAGGCCCGGTTTGCGCATGACACCCGTTCGGGGCCAGAAGACGCCGGCATTCGTCGCGACCGGAACGCAGGGAAAGCCGAGCCCTTCGTAAAGAACGGCTGTTCCAACCTTGTAAGGTTTCTTCGCACCGGGCGCCACACGTGTCCCTTGCGGGTAAATCACAAGCTGCCCGGGTTCCGAAAACTCTTTCGATACATCCTTGACCATCTTGGTCACCGCAGCACCGCGCTTGCCGCGATTGACCGGAATACAGCCAAGTCGCCGCGCATACATTCCAATGACGGGTGTAAACAAAAGCTCGCGCTTCATAATGAACTTGCCGTGCGGAATCGCATCAAAAATTATGATGATATCAAGAAAAGACTGGTGTTTTGCGGCTATGACCACTTCATTCGTTGGGACCCTACCCCGCACTTCACACCGAATGCCAACCATCCAACGAGCCAGCCACATGGTGCTGCGCGCGTAGGTCTTGCACGCCCTCAGGGCGCCAGCCTTGGAAAACAGTGCATAGGGCAGAAAGACAATGCCAAGGATCAGCATCCAGGCGTAGATCACGATCATGAAGATCAATGACCTAACCCATTGAACAGCCATCAACATCAGGAAAGCTCCTTCAATTTGCGTCGGGCCGCAGCCCAGGTAGCAAAAAACGCGACCATGGCACCAAGGATCGGAATAAGAACCGGCAACGCCCAGTCTTTGCCCTGAAAGCCGACGCCAGCCAGAAAACCACCCGATTCCGAGGCTTCGGGCAGCATCAGAACACCGGTCATGCCCAGCAATGTACCGACTGATGCCCCAAAGAATGCGCGATATGTAAACCGCCTTACGAATGCGCCCGCTATGAACCCGTCGCGTGCACCGACCAGGCGCAGCACTTCGATAATCTGGGCATTTGCGGCAAGCGACGCGTTGGCGGCAAGAGTAATCATGGCCGCGGTCGCACCACCGATCAGCAGGATCGAAATCCACCCCAGACGACGCAGGGACATCGCCGCATCAACCAAAGGCTCCCGCCACCGCGTATGATCATCCAGCACGGCGCCCGGCACCTCGGCCCCCAGTCGCAAACGCAACCCAGCCACGTCGATGCCCGGTTCGGTTTCAATAATCTCGATAAGCTGCGGCACGGGCAGCGTATCCAGCGGTAGATCCGGCCCGAACCAAGGGGCAAGCAACGCCGCCTGCTCTTCCTGCGTCAAAGCACGGGCCGAGGCCACGCCAGGCGTCTGGCTCAGAACGGTCAGCGCGGCCTCGGTCTGGGCCGCACGCTGTTCCGCTGGCGCGTTGATGCGCAGGGTTGCAGCTCCGGCCAGTTCCGAGGCCCAGCGATCCGCAATGCGCCCCGAAGCCAGAGACAGGGCCAGTGCGAATACTGCAAGAAACGCCATCGCACCCGCGACAAACAGAGTCAGGTGTGCCGTATATCCCGTTGGGGGAACAACCCGGTCTGCCCGTTTGTCACCGCGCAACAGATTTTTGAGATCAGGACTGATCATAGATCCGCCCCCGCCAGTTGCAGCTTGCGCTGCGAAATACGCAGGACACGGGCCTGTACCTGGCTTTTGGCCGCGCGGATCAGGCTCAGATCATGGGTGGCGATCAGGACGGTTTTGCCCATCCGGTTCAGTTCGATCAGAAGACGCAGCAGCCGTTGCGACATTTCCCAGTCAACATTGCCCGTCGGCTCATCCGCCAAAACCACGTCAGGCGACAATATGACGGCACGCGCCAGAGCGGCCCTTTGCCGCTCGCCGCCGGACAGTTCAGGCGGGAGCGCTTCGAGCCTGGCGCCAAGACCCACCCAGCTGAGCAGCTCGGTCAGGTTTTCCTGCTCGGATGTTTCCGAACGCCCGGACACCATCAGCGGCAACGCGACGTTTTCGGCAAGCGTCATGTGGTCAAGGAACTGGCAATCCTGATGCACGACACCAACGCGGCGACGCAATACGGCCAGCTGGTCGCGATCAAGGGTTGAAATATCCTGGTCAAACACGCTCAACCGCCCCGAGCTCGGCAGCAGGGCACCATAGCACAGCTTGAGCAACGTGGTCTTGCCCGCCCCGGAAGGCCCGGTCAGAAAGTGAAACGAACCCGGCTGCAATTGTACCGAGACATCACTCAGCAACTCGCCGCCACCGTAGGTGTAGCTGACATTTTCCAGCTCGATCACACGTGCCCCCGTTATTTTGCCGCTCTTCTTGCCCGAGCATGGTGATGGTTTCAATGGCTCTACCGGGTCCAATTGGTGACACTTGACCCGCGAAACCGAAAACGCTCTTTGCTGTTGGGTCTTAACCGAATATCATTCCTGAAAAAACTATTATCGGCCCTTCGCCCGGCCGAGGAGGCAGCATGCGTCTTACATGTCCGAATTGCAGCGCGCAGTACGAGGTTCCTGACGAGGTCATCCCCGAGGAAGGCCGCGACGTACAGTGTTCCAACTGTGATCAGACCTGGTTTCAAGCGAAGCACCCTGCCGAAGCCGCAGGCGCACCGGACAAAAAAGCGGAAACCCCCGAACAGGATGACACATCGCCCGACGTGGTCGACGCTCCGCAGGACGCCGAACCGGGTCCTGTTGAAGAAGCGGTATCCGAAGACAAGCCAGAAGTTGAAGAACCCGCTGCGCCTACAGGGAATGTCGATCCGTCCGTTGCCAGCATTCTGAAAGAGGAAGCTGCCCGCGAAGCGGAATTGCGGGCGCAGGAAGGCAGCAGCCTTGAGAGCCAGCCCGATCTGGGGCTGGATACGCCACCAGAACCCAAGGTGCGCCCCAAGCGGCCTTCGGCTTCGGAAACCGCTGTCGATGCCGGGCAGAAAGACGCGCTGCCGGATGTTGAAGCCATCAATTCGACAATGCGATCTGACGAGTCGGAAGAGGTCCCGCAGCCACCCCGCAAATCGGGCGGATTCCTGCGCGGCTTCGCGTTGATGCTGATCATCGGCGTGGTTCTGTATCTGATCTATGGCAATGCCCAACAGATCAGCGAAGCGGTCCCTCAGGCCGACCCGTTGCTCAGCTCATACGTGTCGCTTGTGGATCAGGCGCGTATCTGGCTTGAAGCACAGGCTGGATCCGGTGCCCAGAACTGAGGTCTAGAACCTCTCCAACAAACGTTTCAGGTATTCCAGTTCGATCTGGGGGCGGTCCGATTCCCCGGTTCTGCGCCGGATTTCATCCAGCAGTTCCCGCGCCCGGCGATACACGTCTTCGCCTTGCAGCAAATTCTCATCTGTTGAAATCGAACCGGCGGCACCCGGATTTCGGCCCAGCGGATCGCGATTGTTGGCTTGCATGTCGCCATCCTGCGTTCCTTGCCCCGGTTGGTTCTGCTGGTTCTGCGCCATCGCCTCACCCAACGAACGCATCCCTTCGCGCAGGGCTTCCATCGCCTCGGATTGCCGGTCGATGGCTTCGGCCAGATCATCCCCACGCAGGGCCTGTTCCGCCTCGTCCATGGCGCGCCCGGCCCGGTCCAGCGCCTCGCGCGCGGCGTCACCTTCGGGCGTACCGGCGCCGGGCAAACCCTGTTGCTGGCGGCTCAGCTCATCTCTTAGCGCTTGCTGCCGATCCGCAAGTGAGCCTTGACCCTGCTGGCCTTCGCCAGCCTGATCCGAGCCTTCCCCCTGACCGCCCTGACCTTCGTGGCTTTGCCCCCGGCCTTGCCCGCCATTGCGTCCCTCATTGCCCTGGCTTTCACCGGATTGAGCGCCCGGGTTGAACTGTTCCTGCAAATCACGGAAGGCCTGATCGCTCAGCCCTTGTTGTTCGCGCAGAGTTTCCGCAAGACCTTCCATGGCCTGCTGACCTTCGGACTGCTGCCCTCCGCCCTGGCCCTGAGTCACACGCATGTTTTCCATCATCTGCTGGAACTCTTCCAGTGCCTGCTGGGCTTCGGCCATCCGGCCCTGTTCCATGAGCTCCTGAATGCGGTCCATCATGCGTTGCAGATCATCCTGCGTCATTTGCAGGGACTCGCCGTTCTGGCCCTGCTGACGCTCGCCATCTTCGCCGTTCGGCTGGGCCAACCGTTGCAGTTGTTGGAGGTAATCCTGCGTCGCTTCGCGCAATTCCTGCATCAGTTCCGCGATTTCCTCGTCGCTGGCGCCGTTCTTCATTGCTTCGGTCAGACGTTCCTGCGCGCGCCGCATCCGTTCCAGCGCATCCGCAAGCGTGCCGTCCTCAATCAACACGGCAAGATCCCAGAGCGCCTGGGCGATCTCTGCCTGCTGTTCGGGTTTCAGCCCGTATTGATCAAAGGTCTCAAGCCGCCGCAGCACGACCCTCAGACGCAAATAGGCAGTTTCCGAACGAAACAAGTCCTCTGGCAGATGAGATACAGCCCGCAGCAGTTGCGCGATCCGAGGCGCATTGGATCGCGACCACAGCAGATCGCGCCGTTGTTCGATCACCGCAGCGGCCAGCGGATCAAAGAACCGACGGGCCGGAAGATCGGTCACATAAGGTTCGGAAGACGATTGCTGATCCGCCGCGTCCGTGGCCATCAAGGTGATCCGAACCGGCAAATGCGCCCATGGGTGTTGCGAGAAATCCTCGATCAGATCTTCTGCAAAATCCACCCGGTCGCCGGTGATCGGCATAGGCAGTTCAACTGCGATCGCTTCGCGTGGTTCGGGCTCTGCCGCCAGACCATAGCGGCGATCAACGGCAGCCAGATCCAGTTCGATCAGGGCAGAGCCTGCAACCACACCATAGTCATCTCCTGCGACGAATGGCAGCTTCATCTGCCCGCCCGCCTCGGCCTCAGCCGATCCAGCCACGGCTATCTGTGGTGCCGTGTCGTCAATGATCTCAACGGCCCATTCCCGCCTCGCTGGCCCGTCGATGCGCAATTGGCCAGAGCGTTCTGCCACGAACTCCTGCTCGGGGTCGGTCGCCGCCTCGGCCCCCAGGGCCGAGCTGTTTTCCGTCAGGCTATGTGCGCCAACCTCACCATAAAGCCGCAAGGTAACGCGACTGCCCTTGGGAACGGCAAGCTCTGCATCCGTTTGGTCCGCAAGATACAGCGTTGGAAGGCCCGTATAGCGCGGGGGTTCGACCCATCCTTCCCAAGTCGGCCCCTGCCCGGCGGCAGCAGTGCCCGGGGCCATGTCCGCCACAGACCCCACGCGCCACAAAGAGCCGAAAACAAGCGCTACGACAAAAGCCAGCAACGCCGCGTAGCGCAGTGCATAAGGATCTCGCGATGCCAGCCGAAGGTCTGGTTTCACGGCCTCGGCCGTCGCGACCCGTTGCTCCATCCGGGCTTTGTGGGCTTGCCACAGCGCCACAGAATCCCGATCGGCCGCACCGATAGCCTGATCATCCATCAAGGCCTGAATTGGGCGTCCCGGCAAGGTCTCATCCAGCCGCATCAAAACCTCGGCGCGCGAAGGCAACTTGAGACCCCTCAGGCCAAGCACCGCAGCTGTCAAAAACGACCCCAAGGACAGCGCGCCGACCGCCCAGACAATTTCCACGGAAACAACATCTTGAAGCCCCAGCATCAAAGCCGCAAGCAGAACAAGTACAATCGAGAACGCCGGCCAGAACGCGCGCAACACCTGTTCTGCCACCATGCCGACATGAGTCAGCCACACGGACAGGCGCGGAATGGGCAGGTTTGAACGGTCGGACAAGACGGGCCTCCGGGGTTAGGCCCGCGCGGTCATCGCGTCAAAGCCATGAAGGTATGGTATCGCGGTTTATGATTTCGTCAAAGCTTGGTCGTTCACGAATGACTGCAAATTGATCACCATTGACCAGAACCTCGGGGATCAGCGGGCGGGTATTGTACTCGCTGGCCATCACCGCGCCATAGGCACCCGCGCTGCGGAAGGCGATCAGGTCACCCGATTTGAGCGGCGGCATGTTGCGTTGTTTGGCAAAAGTGTCACCGGATTCGCAGACCGGGCCCACGATGTCATAAGGGCGCTGTTCCACACCGGCGACAGGTTCCTGCACCGCGACGATATCGTGGTAAGCTTCGTACATTGCCGGGCGGATCAGGTCATTCATCGCCCCATCAAGGATCAAAAAATCGCGACCTTCGCCTGATTTCACGTAGATGACCTTGCTAACCATGATCCCGGCGTTGCCCGCGATCAGGCGGCCCGGCTCGATCTCGATCTCACAGCCAAGATGGCCCAATGTTTTCTTGACCAGCGCACCATATTCAATCGGCAAGGGGGGTGCGTTGTTCGACCGGGTGTAAGGAATGCCCAGACCGCCACCCAGATCGAGACGCCGAATGTTGTGACCTTCAGAACGGAGGCGTTCGGTCAGCTCGGCTACTTTTGTGTAGGCCAGCTCATAAGGCTCAAGTTCGGTCAGTTGCGAGCCGATATGGACGTCGATGCCGATCACCTCCAACCCCGGCAAGCTGGCAGCGTGGGCGTAAACTTCCGAGGCACGGGCAATCGGAATGCCAAACTTGTTCTCGGACTTGCCTGTGGCAATCTTGGCATGGGTCTTGGCATCGACATCCGGGTTCACCCTTACAGTAATCGGCGCAACCACACCCAATTCCAGTGCAACGGCGTTGATCACTTCCATCTCGGGCTCGGATTCGACGTTGAACTGACGGATGCCGCCGGTCAGTGCGGTACGAATCTCATCCGCCGTTTTACCCACGCCAGAGAACACGATTTTGTCGCCCGGAACGCCCGCCGCCTTGGCGCGCAGGTATTCCCCGCCCGAAACCACGTCCATCCCTGCGCCCGCCTTTGCCAGAGTTTTCAGGATCGCCTGATTGCTGGCCGCTTTCATCGCATAGCAGACAAGGTGGTCCGTGCCGTCAAGCGCATCGTCAAACAGCTGAAAATGCCGCAGCAAGGTTGCTGTGGAGTAGACATAGAACGGCGTTCCGACCGCGGCAGCGATTTCGGAGACAGGGACATCCTCGGCGAATAGCGCGCCGTCGCGGTAGAGAAAATGATCCATGTCTGCGCGCTTAGACCAGAAGATAGCTTCGGATCAATGGATTCCGAACCCATCGACCAAGTTTAATTTCGGGTCGAAACTCCAACCCGGCCATAGCCCGAGATCGAAACTCCGGTGCCCGATTGTTTGGGCTCTGCCGCAGGTTCCGGGCGTCTTGCCGATGTAGGTTCGCAAGCCGTCAAAGCCGCAAATACCAGAAACAGTCCTAGTGTTCTCATTTCAGTATCTTTTCTTTGGATGACATGCGCACCGACATGCCAACTCACGTTGGTGGATATAAAACCGATGCGCAATATGAAAGTGGTTTAGAATCCCAGGTAGATCCCCAGCGGGCCACGGCTCAGACCTACGCCACCGCCTACATACGCTCCGCCAGAGCCGACACCGACGGTTGCACTGACAGTTGGCTGAGCGGGCGCTGGCTGAACGGGCTCACCATCGGCTCCGCATCCGGCCAGCATCAGGCCGGACCCTGCAATCAGAATCGCGCGCAGCACGGTCATCACACCATTGCCTTCCATCGTTCAACCTGAGCACGCACCTGATCAGGAGCTGTGCCACCATAGGACTGGCGTGAGTTTACAGAATTTTCGACTCCAAGGACAGAGTAGACGTCATTTGTGATCTCGGCATGGACCGATTGCATGTCGTCCAGCGTCAGATCGGGCAGGTCGCAGCCCTTCTTCTCGGCCATGGCCACCAGCGATCCGGTAACATGATGCGCGTCGCGGAAGGGCAGGCCCAGCACCCGAACCAGCCAGTCGGCCAGATCGGTCGCGGTGGAAAAGCCCGAGCCGGCGGCGGCGGCCAGGCTGTCGCGGTTGGCGGTCATGTCCTTGACCATGCCTTCCATCGCGGCCAGCGCCAGCATCCAGTTGTCGGCGGCGTCAAAGACCTGTTCCTTGTCTTCCTGCATGTCCTTGGAATAGGCCAGCGGCAGGCCCTTCATCACCATCATCAGCGCCGTGTTGGCGCCAAAGATCCGACCCACCTTGGCGCGGATCAGCTCTGCCGCATCGGGGTTTTTCTTCTGCGGCATGATCGACGATCCGGTTGAGAACCGATCCGACAGGGTAACGAAACGGAACTGCGCCGAAGACCAGATCACCAGTTCCTCGGCAAACCGCGACAGATGCACGGCGCTGATCGAGGCCACGGACAGGAACTCCAGCGCGAAGTCACGATCGCTGACGGCGTCCAGCGAGTTGGCGGCAGGCCGGTCAAAGCCCAGCGCCTCGGCCGTCATATGGCGGTCGATGGGGAACGATGTCCCGGCCAGCGCCGCAGCACCCAGTGGCGATTCGTTCATCCGGGCGCGGGCGTCACGAACGCGGGACAGATCACGGCCAAACATCTCGACATAGGCCATCATGTGATGGCCCCATGTCACCGGCTGCGCCGTTTGCAGGTGGGTAAAGCCCGGCATGACCCAATCAGCCCCGGCCTCGGCCTGCGCCAAAAGCGCGCGGATCAGGGCCAGCAAGCCGCTCTCAGCAGCGTCCAGCTGATCACGAACCCAGAGCTTGAAATCGGTTGCGACCTGGTCATTGCGTGACCGGCCTGTGTGCAAACGGCCTGCGGGCTCTCCGATGATCTCTTTCAGACGTGCCTCGACATTCATGTGAATGTCTTCCAGCGCGGTCGAGAACTGGAACTCTCCGTTCTGGATTTCTGACAAAACGGTGAGCAGCCCTTCCCGAATGGCTTCGGCGTCACTATCACTTATGACGCCTGTGGCTGCCAGCATGGCCGCATGGGCGCGCGAGCCTGCGATGTCCTGGGCTGCCATCCGCTGATCGAACCCGATCGAGGCGTTGATTGCCTCCATGATCGCGTCTGGACCGGCGGCAAAGCGGCCGCCCCACATCTGGTTCGAGGATTGATCGGTCATGTAAGAAAACCCGGAGTTGATATGCGCCTATTTCGTCTGATCCCCCTTTATATGGCCCTTGCGCTGGGTGCAAATGCCGCCTTGGCGACCGATGCCGAGACGCTGGCCCCTCTGCGGGAAGAGAGCCTGAAACGTCTGATCCTGCACAAGGAACCGAAACCCGCCAAATCAATCGAATTCCAGCTGGAAGATGACGGCGGTGTCGGCACGCTTGCCGATTATGAGGGCAAGTATGTGCTGCTGAATTTCTGGGCCACCTGGTGTGCGCCCTGCCGCAAAGAGATGCCTCAGATCGCTGAACTTCAGGAAGAGTTCGGCGGCGACAAGTTTCAGGTTCTGACACTGGCCACGGGCCGCAACTCGCCTGCCGGCATCAAAAAGTTCTTTGAAGAGAACGGCATCGCCAACCTGCCCCGTCACCAGGACCCCAGTTCAGCCGCTGCCCGTGAGTTCGGCGTCATCGCCTTGCCGATCACGGTCATCCTGAACCCCGAAGGGCAGGAAATCGCCCGGCTGATCGGCGACGCCGAGTGGAACTCGGACAGTGCGAAGGCGATTATCTCGACGCTTGTGGAATCCAATAGCTGACGAATGGCGCAGCGTCCGCCTGTTTGTGATACACTCGAACCGGCCCAATTGGGCCGGTTTTCGTTTGTGACCTTATAGGAAGGAGGCGACGATGAAGCCGGTGGTTCTTTTGATCGGACGGTTGCCAAATGTGATCGGTGATGTGGCACGGCAACTGGATCATCTGCCGATTCAGTGGCTGGGCGCACATGACACGGACGAGGTCCGGAAACAGCTGGATGCCGAGCCCCGAATTGCCTGCGCCATCTTGGGCGCGGGGCTTGACGACACGATCCGTGGTGAAATGGTGGGCATAATTGCCGCCCGGCGCCCGGATATCTGCATCCATCTGAAGGATCGTACATCCGGCCCCGAGGGGCTGGTGCCCTTCGTCGAACGTGTGGTGCAACACGAGATACTGGAACGGCTGGAAAACAGCTGACGCAACGCCACCTTTGACAGAGTTTCAACTCCTTTGCACTCTGCGCTCAGGAGGATGGAATGCCACTTGAAATTCTACTGACGCTGGTCGTCGGCGGCATAGCTGGTGTCACCCTGTTATTGCATCTCACCGGCAAATCGCAGCAAGTGATGCTGACGCCCGACATTGCACGATCACAATGGGCACGTCACTTTCCGGACGATGATGTGGTCGATGTCACGGTTTCCCATGATGGCCACGCCGCGATGGTGCGCACCAGTTCAGGCAATGGGTTGCTTTGGTCCTTCGGGGCCGACACCGTGGCCCGGCATCTGCTGGACTATGATCTTCTGGATCATCCGGAAGGATTTGAGATTCTGTTTCACGAATTCTCGGTGCCCAAAACACTCATCCGACTGGACGATTTCGAACGCCATCACTGGCGAGACCTGATGGAGCCCGCATGACAGACCAAATTAGTTTTCCCGATGCGGTGCAATGGGCCGTTCCCTTTTTCATCGCAGCGATTCTGGCCGAGTTTCTGTGGATCGCAGTCAAAGGCAAAGGCGGGCGTTATGAAACACGCGACGCGGTGACTTCTTTGATCATGGGGGCCGGCAACATCGCATCGGGCTTTTTGCTGGGCTTTATCGCCTATGCGTTTTTCATGTGGCTGTGGCAGATCACGCCGATGAACCTGGGTACGTCAATTCCGGTTATCATCCTGTGCTTTGTCCTGGACGATCTGCGTTACTACTGGGTCCACCGCTTTGGCCATCGCATCCGCTGGGTCTGGGCCAGCCACGTAAACCATCACAGCTCGCAGCACTACAACCTGACGACCGCGCTGCGGCAGACCTGGACTTATACGTTTACTTTCATGATGGTCGTACGCGCCCCACTGATCCTGCTTGGGTTCCATCCTGCGATGGTTTTGTTCGTCGGTGGCCTCAATCTTATCTATCAGTTCTGGATTCACACCGAGGCCATCGGCAAGATGCCCCGCTGGTTCGAGGCGGTAATGAACACCCCCAGTCACCACCGCGCCCATCACGGCCGCAACGCACGCTACCTGGATTGCAACTATGCCGGGGTGTTCATCATCTGGGACAAGCTGTTCGGCACCTTCGTCCCCGAGCAGGAGGACGACCGGGTGGACTATGGCCTGGTGCACAATATCGGCACTTTCAATCCCCTGCGGGTGGCCTTTCACGAATGGGTGGCCATCTGGCGCGACGCGACCCAGCCGGGTTTGACCCTGAAACAGCGGCTGGCCTACTGCTTTGCCCCACCTGGGTACAGCCATGACGGCAGCCGGGACAGTTCGGAACAGATCAAGGCCAAGCATCTGGCGCGCCACCCGGAAGACCGCGGAACGCCCGGTTTTGAGCATTTGGACAAAAAGCTGCCCAGCGGACAAGCAGAACAGGCTTGAAACAGCCGGCTGCACCCTGATTGTGCCTTGAATCTCGGCCATTGAGCGCCATATCAGACGACAGTCGCCGTGTGTGAGTGAGCGAGGGTCTGTATGAATCGTTTGACAACCATTTCAACCTTTTTCGGCCTGTTCGGCCTGTTGATGGCCATGCTCGCAGCCCTTGGGGGCGCCGTTGCAGCCCTGATCGCATTGGGTTTTGCAATGATGGCGCTAGGTGCGATGGGCGCGATACTTGGCGCGGCAGCTTCTTTGACACGCGCGTGGCAATCCACCCGCTGAGCCCGCGAGACGGAAATTTTTCCGAACCCTTAACCGCAGATTCATCTCTTTGCCCCGAGACTGTGACCGGACACCTGTCCCGGACACATGGGAATCCGCGCTTATGGGAAATAAAAAACTGGCACATCTGCCTGAGGGGTCGGAAAGTCCGTTGAATACGGCCGTTTCGACGCGGGATCGTTTGGTTGTGCAGATGGCAACCGATGCAGTGAAGCATAAGCAGTGCAAACTGGCTTTTCAGCCGGTGATACAGGCGCACGCCCCGTACCGAGTCGCGTTTTACGAAGGGTTCATTCGGGTTCTGGACGAAACCGGCCGCGTCATCCCGGCGCGAGAATTCATGCCTCAGGTCGAAAACACTCCTATCGGCCGCGATCTGGACTGCGTCGCGTTGGAGCTTGGGTTGCGCACATTGGCGAGGAACCCGGAAATACGCCTGTCGATCAACATGTCTGCGCGCTCGATCGGTTATTCCAACTGGTCCAGAATACTGGACAGATTCCTGAAACGAGATGCCGGATTGGGCGAACGCTTGATCCTCGAAATCTCCGAAAGCTCGGCCATGCAAGTGCCTGAGCTGGTTGTCGACTTCATGGACCGCTTGCAGGATCGCGGCATCGCTTTTGCGCTGGATGACTTTGGCGCCAGCAATTTCAGCTTTCGCCATTTTCGCGAGTTTCTGTTCGACGCAGCCAAAATCGATGGCCAGTTCGTGCGGGGCATCAGCAACGATCCCGACAACCAGACTTTGGTGCGGGCCCTGATCGCGGTGGCCCGTGAATTCGAAATTCTGGTCACGGCCGAATCGGTTGAAACGCAGGAGGATGCCGCTTTCTTGGTGGCAAGTGGCGTGGATTGCCTGCAAGGATTCTTGTATGGCGCACCCAGTGTTGCGGAACCCTGGAAGCAGGAAAACAGATCAAAAACAGGCAGTTGATTGCCTGTTCATCGACATTTTCCTACCATTTCCGACACTGAGACAAGCTGCCCGTTGCTGCATGTGCAGCGTTACGCTATTGCAAGAGTACTTGAGCGGGGGATCACGGGGCGCTCTTGTTTCGAGAGGACATCTTTCGACCTGCGCCGTCAGAAATTCCGCTGTCCCATGACGGTAAAGGACTGATCATATGACCAACGTAGTAATCGCATCCGCCGCACGAACAGGTGTTGGCAGCTTCAGTGGTTCGTTTGCGAACACACCTGCCCATGATCTGGGCGCTGCCGTTCTGGAAGCAGTTGTCGAGCGCGCCGGAGTGGAAAAAGGCGAAGTCAGCGAAACCATCATGGGGCAGGTTCTGACAGCCGCCCAGGGACAGAACCCCGCACGTCAGGCCCACATCAACGCCGGTCTGCCGCAGGAAAGCGCGGCCTGGGGAATCAACCAGGTTTGTGGCTCGGGCCTGCGCGCCGTTGCTTTGGGCGCCCAGCATATTCAGCTGGGAGACGCGGAAATCGTCGCTGCTGGTGGTCAGGAAAACATGACGCTGTCGCCCCACGCCGCCGCGCTGCGCGCCGGTCACAAGATGGGCGACATGAAGTATATCGACACAATGATCCGCGATGGCTTGTGGGATGCTTTCAACGGCTATCACATGGGTCAGACTGCCGAGAATGTTGCAGAGAAATGGCAGATCAGCCGCGAGATGCAGGATGAATTCGCCGTTGCTTCGCAGAACAAGGCCGAAGCAGCACAAAAGGCCGGCAAGTTCGCAGACGAAATCGTGCCCTTCACCATCAAGACCCGCAAGGGCGACATCGTGATGGACAAGGACGAATACATCCGTCATGGCGCAACCATGGAAGCCATGGCCAAACTGCGTCCAGCCTTCACCAAGGACGGTTCGGTCACAGCTGCCAACGCCTCGGGATTGAACGACGGTGCGGCCGCGACGCTGCTGATGTCAGCCGAAAACGCTGAAAAGCGGGGAATCGAACCTCTGGCGCGCATCGCGTCCTATGCGACCGCCGGTTTGGACCCGTCGATCATGGGCGTCGGCCCGATCTATGCATCGCGCAAGGCACTGGAAAAAGCAGGCTGGTCGGTAGACGATCTGGACCTGGTCGAGGCCAACGAAGCCTTTGCCGCGCAGGCTTGCGCGGTGAACAAGGATATGGGCTGGGATCCGTCGATCGTGAACGTAAACGGCGGCGCCATTGCCATCGGCCATCCGATCGGTGCTTCGGGGTGCCGTGTTTTGAACACCCTGCTATTCGAAATGAAGCGTCGCGATGCAAAAAAGGGTTTGGCGACCTTGTGCATCGGCGGCGGCATGGGCGTTGCCCTTTGTGTGGAGCGCGACTAAGCGCGTTGGCAATCAAATAGAATTAGGCGCCCGGTGGGCGCCTTTTTTTGTTACATTGAGGTTCCAAC
The DNA here is from genome assembly GCF_013110585.1 of Ruegeria sp. HKCCD6119. Lineage (NCBI taxonomy): Bacteria > Pseudomonadati > Pseudomonadota > Alphaproteobacteria > Rhodobacterales > Roseobacteraceae > Ruegeria > Ruegeria sp. HKCCD6119. The sequence goes on from NZ_WVQV01000002.1 coordinate 441,515, forward strand.
CGTTGGATGCGACGATATTGCCGCCCGGAAACCAAGATTCAAGACGAAACAATATTGCGCACAACCATCTCTCAGAGTAACAGCATTACTAAGACGACTAAAATTGAAGGAGTCATAAATGGCACGAACAGCACTCGTTACCGGCGGTTCCCGCGGCATTGGCGCAGCAATTTCCAAGGCGCTCAAAGCCGAAGGATACAACGTTGCGGCCACCTATGCGGGAAATGACGAAGCCGCCGCAAATTTCACTGAAGAAACCGGGATCAAGACCTACAAGTGGAACGTCGCCGATTATGACGAATCCAAAGCAGGTATTGAAAAGGTTGAGGCCGAGGTTGGCCCCATCGATGTGGTCGTCGCCAACGCCGGCATCACCCGCGATGCACCATTCCACAAAATGACACCTGATCAGTGGAAAGACGTGATCGACACCAACCTGACCGGCGTGTTCAACACGGTGCACCCTGTCTGGCCCGGCATGCGAGAGCGCAAGTTCGGTCGTGTCATCGTCATCAGCTCGATCAACGGTCAGAAAGGCCAGTTCGCTCAGGTGAACTATGCAGCGACCAAGGCGGGTGACCTGGGCATCGTAAAATCCCTGGCGCAGGAAGGCGCGCGGGCAGGGATCACTGCCAACGCGATCTGCCCCGGCTATATCGCAACCGAAATGGTCATGGCTGTGCCCGAGAAGGTGCGCGAGTCCATCATTGGCCAAATCCCCGCCGGCCGCCTGGGTGAGCCAGAGGAAATCGCGCGCTGCGTGGTCTTCCTGGCATCGGACGATTCGCAGTTCATCAACGGTTCGACGATCTCGGCCAACGGTGCGCAGTTCTTCGTCTGATCCAGAGTTGTGAACTAAAAACGGGCCGGTCCCTTTGGGCCGGCCCTTTCTGATCCCGTAAGAACGCGCGCGCTGCGATCAGCGGGAACCGAATATCCATCCCCAAAACTGCCAGATCACCCTGCTGCGCTCTTGGTGGGCACGCAGGATCGCCATCTGGGCGGCGGGGTTTGTTGTCATCTCGATCATGACAGCCTCCTTTTCAAATCAGTTTTATTTGACCTGATGTGAATATGGAGGCTAAAAAAAAACACGACAAACGAGCTTTCTTGAGACTTCAGTTAAGTTTTTCTTCACTATGAGTGACTATCTGCCTCCGCTGACCGCGTTGCGTGCTTTTGACGCCGCAGCCCGGCACATGTCTTTTTCGAAGGCGGCGGAAGAGCTGCATGTGACGCCAGCCGCCCTGTCCTTTCAGATCAAGTCGCTTGAAGAACACCTGGGGCGGCCGCTGTTTCGTCGTCTGAACCGCGCCGTAGAACTGACCGAGGCGGGCCGTGCCCTTGCGCCTGGTGCGGCAGAAGGGTTTGCCACCTTGCAAGCCGCATGGCGTGCGGTGCGCAGACAGGAAGATGACACAAGCCTGACCGTCACCGCGGGCCCAGCTTTGACCGCCAAGTGGTTAGCGCCGCGGCTTTACGAATTTGCTCGGGCGCATCCCGAGATCGATCTGAAATTCTCGGCCACGCTGCGCAACATGGATCTGGAGCGGGACGACGTGGACGTCGCCATCCGGTTCGGGAATTCGGCCGATGACGGGCTGTATTCCGTTCCCGTCAGAAAGGAATGGCTGACCCCGGTCATGACACCGGAACTTGCAGAACAATTCACCACGCCAGACAGCCTGCGCGACGCCCCGCTGATCCATGACGATTCGATCAGCTTTCTGACCCCGCCTTGCGATTGGCCCGCTTGGTTCCGTGCCGTGGGGGTGGATTTTACTCCGACCCATGGCGCGCATTTTTCCAATGCCGATCACGCGATTGATGCCGCTGTTGCCGGTGTCGGCGTGGCACTGGGGCGACGCGCCATGATTCTCAAGGACCTGACCGAAGGCCGCCTGGTTGCACCGTTCAAGGTGGCCCTGGAAACACAAGGCCGGTTCCGGTTTCTGTGCCTGCCGGGGGCTGAAAAGAAACCTCAGATCGCGGCGTTTCGCGATTGGTTCCTGACCGAGATTGAAAAAACCGCGCATATATCGGATGAGTTCAAAATTGTACCGATTGAAGAGGTTTCCCGCCCATGACCAAAATGCGCGCAACGGCCATCGGCTTCGTGGCTGTCTTGCTATGGGCCTTGCTGGCGTTGTTCACTGTCGGGTCGGTGCCCACGCCGCCCCTGCTGCTGAACACGATCTGCTTTTCGATTGGCGGTGCGCTTGGGCTTGTCTGGGCAACGGCGACAGGTGGTTTGAGCGATCTAAAGCAAGTTCCCTGGACGACCTACCTGTTTGGCGCATTGGGCCTATTTGGCTATCACGCGCTGTATTTTTCGGCCCTGCGCATGGCGCCGGCTGCCGAGGCCGGGCTGATCGCTTATCTCTGGCCTCTGCTCATTGTGCTTCTGTCGGGCCTGCTTCCGGGTGAGCATCTGCGTATCGGCCACCTGATCGGGGCATGCCTTGGATTCGCAGGGGCCGCTGTAATCATTGCCGGGGGTGGCGGCGCGGGCTTTCAGGCCCAATACCTGCCCGGATACGCATTGGCCTTGCTGTGCGCACTGACATGGTCGGGCTATTCCGTTCTATCACGCAAACTGGAGGGCACGCCGACCAGTTCCGTCTCAATATTCTGCCTTGCGGCTGCACTGGCTTCGGGTCTGCTGCATCTGGCTGTGGAAGACACTGTACTGCCCGATACGGCACTGGGCTGGGCGTCGGTGCTGGCACTCGGCCTTGGGCCCGTCGGGCTGGCGTTCTACGTCTGGGACATTGGCGTCAAGCAAGGCGACATCCAAATTCTCGGAACCTCATCCTATGCGGCCCCGTTACTGTCGACCCTTGCTTTGGTGGTGGCCGGGATCACGACCCCGTCCTGGGGGCTTGCGATCGCGGCCTTTCTGATCACCGGCGGGGCCTTGATAGCGGCCCGCGCCAGCCTGAAAACTTAAGCGGACAGGCGTTCGATCTCTTCTTTCAGCTTGAGCTTCTGCTTTTTCAACTGAGCAATATGGAGATCATCGATACCTGGCGAGCGTTGGGCTTGTTCCACTTCTAGACCGAGAGATTCGTGCTTTTTCTTCAGTTCCGTCAGATGTGCGCTCACGCTCATTGCGATCCTCCTTGTTTATGTGTCTGTATGTCACGTAAGAATTTGACCACATCGTTTCCACCCTGTCACGCTGCAGACGCACAGAATCTGTAACAAATCCGACAAATTCGGCTGGTCATTGCCGATGGCACAAGTTCCGAGGCAACGGAGCGGCCTGTCGAAGCACGGCTGAGACCGCCTCGGTATAGCTTTCACCGTCTTTTTCGTGGCGCTCACCGGCGTGCAGAATCAACGGCGCATGGAGGCGAAATGCCGCGCGTCCCCCTTTGCGGGCGCTCAGGATGACCAGTTCGGTCTCGCGGCCCACCCGCGCGCTGAGCGGCAGCACCTCGATTGAACCCAGTTTCCCCTCACAAGCCGTCAGCATATCGGGAAGACGGTCGGCTTTCTGGATCACGTGCAGGAACCCCCGAGGGGCAAGGCGTTTGGCCGCAACGGTGATCCAGTCGATCAGAGGCGTATTTTCGCCCAGTGCAATGCTTCGCCCTGTGTCGCTGGCGGGGCTATGCGCCCCAGAACGGTAATAGGGCGGGTTCGCGATTACGTGATCAAAGTGCCGCTGTCGGAGGTCATCAGGCAAAGCGTTCAGGTCAGCCTCGATCACGTCCAGATCACAGCCGTTGATTTCCGAATTGCGGCGGGCCAAATCCGCATAGGCCGGTTGCAATTCGATCCCAACCATTTGCAGCCCCGCCACCCGCGCGGACAGGCATAAAATGGCAGCCCCCGCGCCACATCCCAGTTCAAGCACGGATTGCCCGGCCTTTGCAGGGACCGATGCGGCAAGCAGAACAGGGTCTACCCCGGCGCGGTAACCTGACGCAGGTTGCAGCAATCGCACCCGGCCACCAAGGAAATCGTTGCACGTCAATTCATTGTCGTCGAAGCGCATCATCGGCCCAGCGGGATCTCGTTGTCGCGCATCACACGCTCGGCCCGGGTCAGGTCTTCGGACCGAACCATCAGCCGACGAGGGAAAATCCCGATACCACCTTCGAGGATGCTCATATTTACGTCCATCTGAAAGCAGTCTATATCCTCGCCCTCAAGGAGAGCGGATGCAAAGGCCAGGATTGTCGGATCGGTACTGCGCAACAGTTCTTTCATGGGGATGGATGTAAGGGCAAGGCGAGGCGAAAGTCGAGCCTTGTATCAGGAGTGTGATGACCGTCGACATGATCTCAAAACCGCATGAGCGTCTCGCTGAAATTCTGGCGGGCGAGATGGAGGCCGTGAACGGGCTGATCCGCACGCGGATGGCATCGGACCATGCGCCACGCATCCCGGAAGTGACGCGGCATCTGGTCGAAGCAGGTGGAAAACGCCTGCGCCCGATGCTGACACTGGCCGCAGCACGCCTGTTTAGCTATTCCGGCGACCATCACGTGCGCCTTGCCGCGACGGTCGAGTTCATTCACACCGCCACCCTGCTGCATGACGACGTCGTGGATGAAAGCGCACAGCGACGGGGCCGCCCGACCGCCAATCTGCTTTGGGACAACAAATCCAGTGTTCTGGTTGGCGATTACCTGTTTTCACGCAGTTTCCAGCTGATGGTGGAAACGGGCTCGCTGCGCGTTCTGGATATTCTGGCCAATGCCTCTGCAACCATTGCCGAAGGCGAAGTGCTGCAAATGACGGCCGCAACCGATCTGAGTACGGATGAAAGCGTTTACCTTCAGGTCGTGCGTGGCAAGACGGCGGCCTTGTTTTCAGCCGCGACCGAAGTGGGCGGCGTGATCGCAGGTGCCTCGGAAGAGCAGGTCAAAGCGCTTTTCGACTATGGCGATTCACTGGGCATCGCGTTCCAGATTGCCGATGACCTGCTGGATTATCAGGGCGACAGCAAGGCAACCGGGAAGAATGTTGGCGATGACTTCCGTGAACGGAAACTGACCCTGCCCGTCATCAAAGCCGTGGCGCAATCCACGCCGGAAGAACGCGCCTTCTGGGAACGTACGATCGAAAAGGGCCGCCAACAGGACGGGGATCTGGATCAGGCGCTGGGTCTGATGAACAAATACGCCACGCTGGAAGAAACCCGGCAAGACGCTTTGGGTTGGGCAAACAAGGCCAAAGCCGCTTTGGATGTATTGCCTGACCACGATATTCGCAGTCTGCTGCGCGAATTGGCCGATTACGTGGTTTCACGTCTCAACTGAGCTGCGTGGCGCGGCACCACCAATCAGGATGGGCTGCGCCGATCTCATAGGCCGCAAAATGCGCGTCTTTCATCGTCGGATACAACGCAAAACAGGTTGATCCTGACCCTGACATGCGCACCATGAGCGCGCGATTGGTCATCTGCAACTCGTCCAACACCTGCTCGATCTCAGGTGCGATGTTCATGGCGGGCACCTGCAGATCGTTGCGTTGATTGCGCAGCCACTGGGCGCACTCATCAGCATTGTCAAACTCAGGCATGCTTTCAGGCATTAGCGGGTTGTCTCTGGACGCCAGCGCGTTGAAAACGGCACCGGTGGGCACCTGGACATTTGGGTTGACTAAAAGGGCGGGCAGGTGCGGAAGGTTCACCGCCGTCAAACGATCGCCAATGCCCTGCATTCTGATCGCCCGACCTTCCAGGCAGACGGGGACATCCGCCCCCAATGACAACGGCAGGCCCCGCGGAAGGTCGTGGCCCTGATCTGCCAGGGCCCCAAGCGTGGCCGCGGCATCAGACGACCCTCCGCCAATGCCCGCCCCATGGGGCAAGGACTTGGTCAGTTGAATATGACCGGTCCAACCGACAGCTTCTGCCGCCTTCCAGACCAGATTTCGGCTGTCCGTGGGGACTCCGCCGGCAAACTCGCCGCGCACGTCCATGGACAATTCGGGGCCGGGGGTGAATGTCAGCCGATCACCCAGATCGGCGAATACAACCAGCGAATCCAACAGGTGATAGCCGTCGTCTCGACGGCCAGTCACATGAAGGGTCAGGTTGATCTTGGCGGGCGCAAACGCCTTAATTTCCATTGGCGACTTTCAATGGCTCCGAACCTTCTTCGGCCAGAACGGCATCCAGCCCGACTTCGATCTTGCGCCGGATTCGATCCGGATCGGCTTCACCGTCGGTGTCTTCCGGGTCGATGAAGGACAAGGCGCGGCTCCACTGGAACTCGGCCTCGCGCGCGCGCCCGACAGCCCAATAGACGTCACCCAGATGATCGTTGACCACCGGATCCACCGGCATCAGCTCAACCGCACGTTCCATGTGTTCGACGGCCTCGTCATAACGCCCCAGACGGAACAGTACCCAGCCCAGACTGTCCACGATATAGCCACTGTCCGGACGCGCAGCTACTGCGCGCTCGATCATGTCCAATGCTTCATCCAGCTTTTCTTTGCGCTCAACCAGAGAATACCCAAGGTAATTCAGAACCTGAGGTTGATCCGGGTTTAGTTCCAGCGCCCGGCGGAAATCAGCTTCGGCCTGATCCCAGTGCTTCAGCCTTTCATGACTGATGCCACGTGCGTAATGCAGGAACCAATTCCCACCCGCCGCGCTATCCGTCAGCGCGATCGCAGTGTCGTAAGAGGCCACGGCAGCGGCATAGTTTTCCTGTCGGCGCTGCAAATCTGCCAAAGCGACATGCACACCCGGAAAATCAGGGTCCTGCGCAGCCAGGTTCTGCAACACCTCGACGGCCGCATCGGTTTTTCCCGAACGGTCCAGAACTTCGGCGCGGCCCAATTCGGCCGCATGGTGATCGTTGCTGTCCGCCGGGACTTGGCGGTATGCCTCAACCGCCAGATCATATTGCTGCAAGTTGTCCAGCAGATCCGCGCTCAGCAAAATGGCATCCACATGATCGGGGCGCAGGAAACTGGCCAGGCGTGCGTACAGCAGAACGTAATCGGCTGATGCTTCGCTGTTCAATGCGGCACCGACGGTGAAAAAAATCTCGGCCATGCCGTCCTGAGCGGATCGGACATGGGTGAACGGCAATGTTTCACCCGCCGCCAACTGGCTCAAATACGACTCGATGGTCGGGTCACTGCCCGCCACAAACACATCGTCCAGAAACTGAACGGCGTCTTCGTTGCGATCCAGCTGCGACAGAATCTCGGTGCGGGCCAAAGCAGCACGACGAGAGAACCGGGCAACCGTTCCATCATTGCCGGCAAGTATCGCCTCGGCGCCTTCGAAATCACCGATAGACGCCAATGCCATCGCCTTGTGGTAAAGCGCGAACTCCCTGAGACCATCCTGTGTCGCGACAGAATCGAACTGTTCCATCGCCTTGGTCATCTCACCCTGCCCCAGATGGGCCCAGGCGATCATCAGGCCGTCAACAAGGGGACCAACACCCTGTGTTTCAGGGTCACGGGCCAGCAGGTCGTCAAATTTCCCATCGGTGATCAGATTGGCCGAAATTACCATACGCGCAGCCTGGCTGGGCAGGTTTGCTTCCTCGATCTGCTGGGCGATCGGCAGCGCGCGCGCCACTTCCCCCAAGGCGATGCGTGCAACGACAACGCTTTCCTGCAACAGCGCATTTTGGGGATCAAACCTGAGAGCCTGAGCGTAGTATCTTTCAGCGGCAGAATAGTCGTTTTCGTAAATCGCCTGCCGCCCGGCCAGATAAGACCCGGCGCCCGTTTCCGAATAGGCCGGAACTGCGACCGACGACATGAACAGCACGGACAAAGCCGCGCGACGAACCAGGGAAAACACCGAAATCCTGCCTTGCTATCGTTGACTGAGGGGTAAGCTAGGGCTTCGGCAGGCAAGAGGCAATGGCAGAGCCTTCACAGCGCAGCCATTGCCCGTTTTTTGCTTACATGTTCGGATAGTTTGGACCGTCGCCGCCCTGCGGTGTGGTCCAGGTGATGTTCTGGCTGGGATCCTTGATGTCGCAGGTTTTGCAGTGGACGCAGTTCTGGAAGTTGATGACGAATCGCGGGCCGTTCTCATCCTCGACCACTTCATACACACCTGCCGGGCAATACCGCTGTGCCGGCTCATCGTATTTAGGCAGGTTGACCTTCACGGGGATCTCGGGATCGGCCAGACGCAGGTGGCAGGGCTGGCTTTCCTCGTGGTTTGTCGCTGCGAACGAGACATTCGTCAGACGATCGAAGGACAGCGTTCCATCCGGCTTTGGATAATCGATTGGCTGGTGCTTGCTGGCATCCTCGGTCGATTCCGCGTCGTTCTTGCCATGGCCCAACGTGCCGAACAGCGAAAAGCCAAACGTGTTGGTCCACATGTCCAGACCACCCAACATCAGGCTGGCGGTCAGACCCCATTTCGACCACATCGGCTTGACATTGCGAACCTTTTTCAGGTCGGAACCAATCGCACCATTGCGAACTTCGGTCTCGTAAGCCGTCAGCTCATCGCCCGAACGCTCGGCCTTGATCGCTTCGAAAGCAGCCTCGGCCGCAGCTTTGCCCGACAGCATAGCGTTGTGGTTGCCTTTGATGCGCGGCACGTTGACCATGCCCGCCGAACAGCCCAACAGCGCCACGCCCGGCGCGACCAGTTTCGGCATCGACTGATAGCCGCCTTCCGTAATCGCACGGGCGCCGTAAGCGACCCGCTTGCCGCCTTTCAGCAGATCGGCCACCATGGGATGGTGCTTGAAACGCTGGAACTCCATATAGGGGTACAGATGCGGGTTCTTGTAATTCAGGTGCACCACGAAGCCGACATAGACCTGATTATTTTCAAGATGATAGATGAAGGATCCGCCGCCTGCGTTGCTGCCCAAAGGCCAGCCCATCGTGTGCGTCACGCTGCCTTCCTTGTGCTTGGCAGGGTCGATCTCCCAGATCTCTTTCATGCCGACACCGTATTTCTGCGGCTCTTTGCCCGCAGACAGGTCGTATTTGGCGATCACTTCCTTGGACAGCGACCCGCGCACACCTTCTGACAGGAAGACATATTTGCCGTGCAGCTCCATCCCCGGTTCGGTGTTGGGGCCGTAGGAACCGTCTGCCTCCAGACCAAAAACACCTGCTACCACGCCTTTGACTTCGCCATTGTCGCCATAGACCATTTCCGAGCACGCCATGCCCGGAAAGATCTCGACACCCAGTTCTTCGGCCTGTTCCGCCATCCAGCGGCACACATTGCCCATCGAAACGATGTAGTTGCCGTGGTTGTGCATCAGCGGCGGCATCGGGAAGTTCGGGATGCGGACCTGGCCTGCTTCACCCAGCATGTAGAACTTGTCGTCCTTCACGGGCACATTCAGCGGCGCGCCTTTTTCCTTCCAATCCGGGATCAGCGCGTCCAGACCACAGGGATCAAGAACCGCGCCCGACAGGATATGCGCGCCAACCTCGGAACCCTTTTCCAGAACGACAACGTTCAGGTCGGCATCCAGCTGTTTCAGACGGATGGCCGCCGACAGGCCCGCAGGTCCTGCACCCACGATCACCACATCGTATTCCATCGCTTCGCGTTCAATCTCGGCCATCGCGGGCTCCCTAGCTAACTTTCCGAATTGGCGCTGTCACCGCATGATCTGCGCAATTTTGTTTCACGGCTGATTACATGGTCGGAAAGACATTGGTCAATCGAAACACGGCGTAACAAGGGCGCTATTCGACACATCACCCCTCTGGTGCATCCCCCATCAGGTACCTGGGACCGCTACCATGCGATTTTGCCCGGTCATCGGGGTTGTAGAGCGCACATTTCGGCAGGCTCAGACACCCGCATCCGATGCAGCCATCCAGATTGTCGCGCAACCGCATCAGGGTGTCGATTCGCTGATCCAGATGGGCCCTCAGCTGTACGCTGATTGCCTTCCAGTCCTGGGGCGTCGGCGTGCGGTTTCCTGGCAGGCCCGACAGCACCTGACGGATTTCAGGCAGGGTCAGGCCGAACTGCTGCGCAATTATGACAAAGCTCAGTCGCCGAATATCGGCCCGCTGATAGCGCCGCTGTCCGCCCGCGTTGCGCCAGGGCGAAATCAGACCCTGCGCTTCGTAATACCGGATGGCCGACACGGCCAGACCTGTGCGCCGGGCCAATGCGCCAATCGCCAGCCCCTCTGATACCGCCATCAAACCCTCATGAAAATTCCTTGACCTAAAGTTAGGTTTAGAAATTACGCTGAGTCGGGACAAGCCAAAAAACACAGGAGATCCCATGATGGCGACGCTTGAACACACCAACTTCACTGTCCGCGACCCGAAAGCCTCGGCCGATTGGATGCAAAAGGTCTTTGGCTGGAAGACCCGTTGGGAAGGCCCCGCAATTGCCGGCGGATACACCGTGCATGTCGGCTCGGCCCATACGTATCTGGCGCTTTACAAACCTGATGACCCGAAACAGTCGGATGAAAGCAGCTATGATGTGATCGGCGGGCTGAACCACGTGGGTGTTCTGGTCGAAGACATCGATGCCACCGAAGACAAGGTTCGCAAGGCAGGATTCGAGCCCCACAACCATGCCGATTACGAACCAGGGCGCCGGTTCTATTTTCGCGATGACAACGGGATCGAGTTCGAAGTGGTGCAATATGATTGAGATGATTTGGCTTTGCACCCCATCGCAGCGTTGGCGCAGGTCGCGGCATCCGGATCATCGGCACAGGCCCCACCCCAAATCAAAACGGCGCGAAGTCGCGAATTGACCGCTGCTGACGCTGTCACCTCTTGCAATTCACGTGGCATTTGGGTCAGGTAACTGCCAATCTAACATTCGCCCCGACGCTCCTGTGCGGCGGGGCGACTCAATTTATGCGTGGACGTAGAGAGTATGGAAAAGATCCCGATGACGCCTGCGGGCAATGCCGCGCTCGAGGCTGAGCTGAAGAACCTCAAATCCGTTGAACGCCCGGCGATCATCGAAGCCATCGCCTCGGCGCGCGAGCTGGGCGACCTGAAGGAAAACGCCGAATATCATTCAGCCCGCGAAAAACAGGGTTTCATCGAAGGTCGCATCAAGGAACTGGAAGGTATTCTGTCGCTGGCCGATGTCATCGATCCGGCAAAATTGTCGGGTGCGGTCAAGTTTGGCGCAAAAGTCACATTGGTCGACGAAGATACCGATGAAGAAAAGACCTGGCAGATCGTTGGTGAATACGAGGCCAATATCGAAAACGGCCTGCTGAACATCAAATCCCCCATCGCCCGCGCCCTGATCGGCAAAGATGAAGGGGACAGTGTCGAAGTGCGCACCCCCGGAGGCGTGCGCTCTTACGAAATCCTGAGTATCGAGTACGCCTGACCGGAGCGCATGTAATGTCGGGGCCAAAACCTGACCCGGAAACCGAAAAGCCGACGTCGCTGGGCATCTATGATCGCCCGAAGACTCCGGCTGTCACCGAAATCGAGATTGCCGCACTGGTACTCAGCCTGATATGGCTGGTGGTGTCGGTCGTCTTTCTCGTGCTGCCCGGTCAGGGGCAGAACGGCGGCTTTGTCGTCGCCTTTCTGGCCGTGTTCATGCCCGTGGCGATGATCTGGGTTGCGGCCACCGCGATGCGCGCCAGCCGGGTGATGCGAGAGGAAAGTGCGCGGTTGCAAACGGCAATCGACGCGATCCGGCAGGCCTATGTGGCGCAGCAGCAGCGCGCCTCCAGCACCTATGAACCTGCGGTGACAAAAAAGCTGGATGAAATCGCTGCGGCCACACGGAAAACCGAAGACGCCCTGGCAACGTTCTCGACCAAACGCACAGCGCGCTCTGCAACGGCCGCGCAGAGTTCCGCTCAGGGCGACCAGACCTCGTTGGAGCTGGGCACACCTGCGGAAGAGATCACACCGCCGCTGAGTACCGAGGTTTTCATCCGCGCCCTGAACTTCCCCGAAACGCAGGATGACACCGAGGGGTTCAATGCGCTGCGTGTTGCATTGAAGGACCGCAAGACGGCACAGCTTGTGCAAGCTTCGCAGGATGTTCTGACGCTGCTCAGCCAAGAAGGAATCTACATGGATGACCTGCGGCCCGACAAGGCCCGGCCAGAAATCTGGCGCCAGTTCGCCCAGGGCACACGCGGGCGCGCCGTGGCGGCGCTGGGGGGGGTACGCGACAGATCCTCACTTGCGCTGACGGCAGCCCGGATGAAACAGGATCCGATTTTCCGCGACGCCGCGCACCATTTCCTGCGCCGGTTTGACAAGATGATGGCCGAGTTCGAACCCACGGCAAGCGATGCGGAACTGAGTGAACTGGGTGAAACCCGAACGGCCCGCGCATTCATGTTGCTGGGTCGCGTGGCGGGCACGTTTGATTAATCCGCCCCGACAATCCACGACATTTTGGTCGCGCTGCTGAAATTGAACAGATACTTCAGCGGTCCGGTTTTTTCTTGACCCCAGGGCTGGAATCCCTCGCGCTCGTAAAGGCTGCGGGCGCGGGGGTTCGTGTCGATGACATCAAGCTGAACCTCTGAGATGTCTCGGTTGCGGGCCTCGGACTTGATGGCATTCAGCAATGCCGTGCCCACTCCTTTGCCGCGCGCCTCGGCAGCGACAAGAATGCCATCCATCTGGAACACGCCCGGTTTCAGTTCGCGCTCCAGCACGCTCAGAACCAAGGCGCGCCAGGTCGCCCCGAACCAGCCATAGACCCGCGCCAGATCAGACATATTGCCCCCCGCAAAAGAGCCGTCGCGTGTCTTGAAACCTGCCAGCCCCAGCATCCGGCCCGCTTCATCCCGTGCAACCAGCGCGAAATCCGGGTTCAATGCGATTTCAAAGAAAGCCAGTCCTTTTTCGTCCGGCCCCATGACTTTGCCCAGCTTTGCCGCAAATGCCTGCCAGAAAAGTGCCGCCGCTTGCGCGCGTTCCTGATCGGCGAACCCTCTGGAAATCGTGACCGTCACAACCCGAAACTTCCATAAGGAAGGAACCGGACCATATCGCCCGGTTTGACATGGCGCGCACCGTCCTCGATTTCAACCAACCCTTCAGCCCAGCTGAGGCCACTGATCCGGCCTGATCCTTCCGAGTGGAAGACCTCGGCCCGCCCGTCCCGCATTCGGGCGCGCAGATATTCCCGGCGACCGGGCTTCTTGCGCTTTTCAAAGGCGGCAGGCACTTCGAAACCTTGCGGTTCAGCCCAGCCTTCGCCGGACATCAGCCCCAAGGCCGGACGCGCGAAGATCAACGTACAGACCATGGCGGCAACCGGATTTCCGGGCAGGCCAAACACCGGCACGCCAGACCACAAACCCAAAGCCAGCGGCCGCCCGGGTTTCAACGCAATGCGCCAGTGCTGCATCGCTCCGGCCTGACGCAAAAGGGCCGAAACATGGTCTTCGTCACCCGCTGACGCGCCGCCACTGGTCAAAATCACATCCGCCTGCTCTGCGGCCTGATCCAATCGATCCCGCAAGGCGTCCCGATCATCGGAAACACGCCCCATATCCACGGGTACGAACCCCATACGATCGATCAAGGACAGCAGCATCGGGCGATTGGCGTCGAAAATCTGACCCGGACCAGCGTTCTCTCCGGCTTCGACCAATTCATCGCCTGTAGAGACCACGGCCACGCGAAGCGGTTTGCGCACGTTGACTTCGGCAATCCCCACGGCAGACAGCAGCGCAAGATCGGCAGGGGTCAGCCTGCGCCCGGCAGGAAGGGCGATATCGCCTGCGGCCACATCTTCTCCCGCGCGCCGTGTGTTGGCGCCTTTTTTCAGCGGGCCGTGGAAGGCTATGTGGCCGTCCTTGACCGTGACATCCTCTTCCAGAATGACCGTGTCGACACCGGCGGGCAGCGCCGCCCCCGTCAGCACGCGCAAGGCCCGGCCTTCAGGCACGTCACCGTCGAACGGGATCCCTGCCGCCGCGCGCCCGTCAACCAATGGCATGATCTGTGGGCCATCAGGGGCGGGACCGGCAAACCCGTACCCATCCACGGCCGAATTCGGTTGCGGCGGATTCGAGCGTCGGGCGACCACATCCCCGGTCAGAACGCGCCCGCATGCCAGGGTCAGCGCCATCGTCTCAGACGCGGTAATCGGGTGCAGCCTGTCACGCAAACAGGCCAGCGCCTCATCCACCGGTGTCCAGTTGACCCCGGCGGGCAACGCGAAGCAATCGTTCCGCAACGGGGGCGGGGCTATGTTCGGCTTGTCCTGAGGTACACCCAATATCCAACCTTCCTCTGCCGCTGAGACGTTCAATTGCGCATCCAACTCCTGCTCTGTCAAACGCGACAGAGTCAAGGCGACCTGTTCAACCTGCCAGGCATCCTTGATCCGCCCATCCGGTGCAGCGCCAAGGGTCAAAGACGGCCAGATTTCCACGAAGGCAACAGGTTTATCCAGCGGCTCGAACGGCCAGACCGAGATTTGCCCGGCAAACCGGTGGCGAAGCCGGTTCAGAATCGGCAGCCCCATCATGACTTGGCCACCAACCGCGCCTGCCCCTGCCATCTGCCAGCAGGTGAAGCTTCCTTTTGCCAAAGTCTCAACGACACGACGGTTCGGGAACGGGTTGGAATAGTCCGATTTGGTACGCGGCAGGCCGTTAATATCTCGGCGCAATCCATTCATCCAGAACGGACCACGGCCGCCAAACTGAAGGTTGATCCGACCCGCCAGATCAAAGCGGTTGTTGGCCTTCGGAGAATCCTCGACTTGTTGGTCGAACCAATCCCACAACACCAGCGGATCGTCCGTTCCGGTCATCGCCCGTGCGAAGCCGCAAGGATATCCAAAAGGAAAATCGAACCCAAGAAGCAGACGGCGACCGGCCTTAAGCTCGGCCCGGATCAGAGCATCCAACCTCTGCTCGGCTATCCGCCTGTTGCGCAGGTATTCGGGGTCAAACGCTTTTCCGTTTCGTGCAATGCAGGCCCAGATCGCATCCTTGCGCGGGGTCGGCCCGGTGTCGTTTCCGCCAGACCAATCCACCATTGCAAAGGTCTGGAACAGGCTCACAAACCAACCTCTTTCAGGATGAAGTCAGCAATCCCGGCAGTATCGTCCAGATCATAGACCGGGCGGTCCAAATCCAGCGGAGTGTCGCTGGCCACGGCGCGGATGGTGCCATTTTCAGGTGCCATCAGCACATGGCCCGCCGCGGCGCGATACGCTTCGATCTTGGGGTGGACCTCGCGCTTGAACCCTTCGACCAACACCAGATCGACCGGCGAGAGCCGCGCCAACAGCTCGGCCAGCGGCGGTTCAGGCGCGCCCCGCAATTCCTGCATCAAAGCAATGCGTTGCCCCGAGGCAAGCAGCACCTCGCTGGCCCCCGCAACGCGGTGCCGGTGACTGTCGGTGCCCGGCTGATCCACATCGACACTGTGATGCGCGTGCTTGACCGTAGAGACCGTAAAGCCCCGGCCTGTGATCTCGGCCACCAGCCGTTCCATCAGCCCGGTTTTGCCGGCATTCTTCCAGCCCGTGACGCCATAGACCCTCATGCCTGCTCCAACAGTGTTCGGGCACGATCCAGATCTTCAGGCGTGTTGACGTTGAAAAACGGATCAAACGGGTCGGCGCAAAACAAAGCCTCGCGCCCGTCATGTTTGTCAGTCCACAACACCACCTTGCGCAACCCGTCCATCAGCGCCGCCCGCAGATCATCGCGCAGCGCCACGGGCCAAAGCCCGAATGTCGGGTGACGGTTGACTCGCTTGCCGCCACCGGATTTGAGCGCCTCGTCGCCCGAACGCGGCGTGGTAGCCAAAACCAACGGGTGTACCTGCCCTTCCGCAGCCTGCGTCAGTCGCGCCACCAGATCGCGCGGGAAAAACGGCGTATCCGCAGCAGCTGTCACGATGCTGTCCGCCCCCTGCTCTGCCGCCCAGTCGAGCCCGGCCAGCACACCGGCCAGAGGCCCGGCGAACCCTTCGATCGTGTCAGGCAGGACGGGCAGGCCCAGATCAGCGAAGCGCTCAGGGTCGCCATTCGCGTTCAAGGCCAGCCCACTTACCTGTGGGGACAAACGGTCAATCACATGGGACAGCAGGCTCTGCCCCCCGATCTGCAACAGGCCCTTGTCGCCGCCGCCCATACGTGTGGCCTGCCCGCCTGCAAGAATGATTCCGAGCGGTTTCGTCATGATAAATCCTCGATTTCCGGCCATTTTCGGAATTTCTCCAGCGGTGTGAAAATCCAAACCCCGTTGCCCGCACCCAGCCAAATGAAACACAGGCTCAAAGGAAGTCCGGAAAAGCCGGCCAAGACATGGCTCAAGCGAATGAAAGCGGAAAAGAGCACCAAAACCGTCACAGGCGCGAAAAACGCCCAGAACAAGCACCGATACCTGCGAAGTGATCGACTGATTTCGCCTGGCAAAACGACTGAGTCTGGCAAACTTTGAAGAAGGATACGTTGCAATACGGCGCGTTGTTTTTGCACCGCCAATCCCCAAGCTGCCCATCCCATCCGGAATGGGGCAAACAGGTCGAATGTGCCGATGTATTCTCTTGCCTCCCACCCCAATCGATCCAAAGTTTCTTCGTCCAACCGCGCCATCCCATCTACGATTGTCCGTTTGCTGCGTGCGTAGTTTCGTGCAGCAAGAATGCTCAGCGGCAAGATACTGACTGCAACAACAAACAAGAAAAAAAGTCTAAGGGTTTCCAAAATCATCCTGCACTTTTCCGGCGGTGTTTCCTGTCTTCGACAGCAACGGTTGACGGGTCCACGTCGCGCAGCAGGCGATCCTCACCCGACAGGCACACAAAGCGCTGGCCGCGCATCCGCCCGATCAGCGTCAGCCCGACCTCGCGCGCGATCTCGACGCCCCAGGCGGTGAAGCCCGAGCGGGACGCCAGTACCGGAATCCCCATCATCGCCGATTTGATCACCATTTCGGATGTCAGGCGACCAGTGGTATAGAGGATCTTGTCCTCGGCACTTTCTCCTTCTGACAGCATCCAGCCTGCGATCTTGTCGACGGCGTTGTGGCGGCCCACGTCCTCCATATAGACCAGCGGGCGGTTTTCACGGCACAGGACCGTGCCGTGAATCGCTCCGGCTTCGAGGTACAGCGACGGAGTGCGGTTGATCTTCGAGGCCAGATCATACAGCCAGGAAGTTCGCACCTGAACCTGTGGCAGTTGTACGTCTTCCAGGCCCTCCATCATGTCGCCAAACACAGTACCCACGGCACACCCACTGGTGCGGGTCTTTTTCTTCAGTTTGTCTTCATAAGATGTTTCGCGCGCGGTTCGGACGATCACGGTTTCAAGGTCGTCGTCATATTCCACGCGCGTGATTTCATCATCCGACAGCAGCATCCCCTGATTGCGCAGAAAGCCCAGCGCAAGATATTCGGGATAATCGCCAATCGTCATCGCCGTCACGATTTCCTGCGAATTGAGAAAGATCGTAAGCGGGCGTTCCTCGACCACAGATATCTGGCTGATTTCACCGTTCTGATCCACACCCTCGACCGCTCGGGTCAGGCGCATCGCAGCCGGATCAGGGGCGATAAGATAGTCCGACAGATCGAATTCCGTGGCCAATTGCAACCCCTTCCCAAGACAGTTACTGCTGCATGAATCACCATAGGATTTAGCCATGGCCTCTGCCACATCCAAGTCATACTTCTGGAAAGGTTTTCGGGATGGGACGCCGTTTGTCTTCGTCGCCGTGCCCTTTGGCCTTCTGTTCGGTGTTTTTGCGACCGAAGCCGGGTTGACCCTTGTCCAGACGATGGCTTTTACATCGACCGTTTTTGCAGGTGCCGCGCAATTCGCGGCGTTGCAATTGTTGCAGGACAACACCCCGACCGTGATCATCATAGTCTCGGCGCTGGCTGTGAATCTGCGTATGGCGATGTATTCCGCATCACTGACACCTTACCTGGGTTCCGCGCCCATGTGGCAGCGTGCCTTTGCGGCATACCTGACCGTGGATCAATCTTATGCCTGCTCGATCGTGCGGTTCGAGAAAGAGCCCGACCTGTCAGTGCCGCAACGGATGGCTTATTTCGTGGGCTCTGTCACGCCGATCACACCGCTCTGGATTCTGGGCACTTATCTGGGCGCAGTGCTGGGTGCGCAAATACCGGAAAGCTGGGCACTGGATTTTGCCCTGCCGATCACCTTTCTGGCCATGATAGGGCCGATGATGCGGACCTTTGCACATGTGGTCGCGGCCCTTGTGGCCATTGCGGTATCTTTGCTGACCGTCGTAATCCCGTTCAATCTGGGCCTGTTGATCGCCGGATGCGCTGGAATGATTGCCGGAGCACAGGCGGAACTGATCCTCGAACGTAGAAAGGCGCAGTTATGACTCAGCCCGATTCCGTCACCATCTGGGCCATTATCATCGGGCTTGCCATAGGCAGCTATGCGCTGCGCTTTGTCTTTATCGGTTTTGTGGGTGATCGCCCAATGCCGCCTTGGCTGCTGCGTCACCTGCGATATACAGCAGTGGCCATCCTTCCTGCATTGATCGCACCGCTGGTCGTTTGGCCCTCTGCCACCGAAGGGCAGCCTGATCTGCCACGTATGTCGGCGGCAGCCGTTGCCCTGGCGGTGGGAGTGATCAGCAAAAACGTGATAGCGGCCATCTTTTCCGGGGCCGCCACGCTCTATGGTCTGCTTTATCTACTGAGTTGAGACAGCGTCGAGCTGGTTGAGACGCGCATTGTTTGCCGCCAGCCCCTTTTGCAGATCCGCATCGTCATTTTCCCGATATTCTTCGGTCACGACGCCCGGAATCTGCGCGAACTGTTCCGACAGGTTCACCGGATAGAACGTCACATCAATCTGCTCGAACCCCGGTACCTGCTTCAACAGTTGGGAAGTCGAGTTGGTGCAGAACGCGCCAGCGACCGGACCGGATTGCTTTGCCAGTTGCAAGGCGATTTCAGCCTGTTGCGGGCTCACCTGAATGGTCTGTATGCGGGCATAATGCGTCTCGCGCGCGTGCGAGCTGCGATAAGCTCGTTCGACCGCCGGGGTAATGCCGTAAAGCACATCATCCTTCACCGGAACCACATCCGCCCGGAACGAACCGGCAGGGTCAAAGATCACCCGCTCGCTGCCCGAGATCATCAACGACGTATGCGCGCCCGATCCGGTGCGTGTGTTGATCATTGTGTACAGCGTCAGGGTCGCTGGCCCCGGATCACGGTAGGACCGGGACACGATTTCGTTCCGATCCGCCTGTGGTCGGTTCGAATTGGCGCAGCCCGCCACTGTCGCTGCCAGCAAGCAAGCAATCAATATCCTGAGCAAGTCAGCCCCCGAAACAATTAGGAGGCGAAAACCGCCAGGAACAGGCAAAGGAAGGCAATGGCGACCACACACCACGTGGTGGCTTTGATGAAACCGTTGAATGTCTTGGTTTGGACCGTGATGTCCATTTCGCCGTGCTTGTGTTCAGCCATGAGTCTCAGATTCCCAATTCGCGTGTTTGATCTGTTGGATAATAGAAAACAGAACGCCTGTCACCACGTCATTCGCGCGCAGGACGCTGTTACTTGAGAACCGAACAACCGGGATACCCGAACCCCCACCGCCAGGGCAGGCCGCTGCACGGCCCGCCACCGAATCGCACCGCCCCGTACATTGCATCCGCAGTGATCGCGTGCACGCTGCGAATCTGTTCAGGCGACATGTCGTACTGGTCGGCATAGTCCTCGGCATGGTTGTCTCCGTGCTGCACCACACAGGCGTGCAAGGCGTCATCTGCTGCCAGACGTGCCTCATAGCTTTCGCTGGCTGTCTCTGCACCGCCAGCGTTGTGATATGCCCGGTCGTGGATGACGCAGCAGTACTCCCACGGCGGGTGCTCTTGATATAGCGCGCCAACCTGTGGGAATTGCTTTGCCACCCAGCGCCAACTGGCTGACAACCCGCCTGAACAGCCATCGGTTTCAAACGGCGTCAGTTCGGCGTCCTTGCTTTGCTCGATCAGGGCGCGGTGGCCCGGCATCTCAAATCCGCGCATCAGATCCTGTGCCCATGCCGACAGTGGCAGCAGAGACAGAAACAGCGCCATGTTAAGGACTTTCATCGCGCATTGCCTCTGTATCGACCTGCAATCCAAAGGTGGTTGCCAGCCACAGCAACAGCCGCTCGCCCGGCCCCATTTCAGCGCGGACGCGCAAAACCTCATTGGCCATGGCCGGGCGGTCGGTAATCAAACCATCCACACCCATCGAGGCCATCCTGGACATCTGCAACGGATCATTCACCGTCCAGACATAGATATCCTTACCAGCGTCCTGCACTTTGCGGATCAGCCCGGGTGTAACCATGCCTGCATTGACGGCGACAAATTCACCTTCCAGCCCCGACAGATCCCCAATGGCCGTGGCCGCCAGCACACCAGAGCGCCAGTCGGGCCGCAACTTTTCCATCTTTTGCACGGCCGGGTATTTCAGCGACATGGTGGCAACGTCGTTCTGCATCCCTAGCTCTTCGACAAGGCCGATCACCCGATTTTCCAGATCGACGTCGTGACCATAATATTTCAGCTCGATAAGAACCTTCGACTTGCCCTTGGCCGCTTCCAGAACCTCTCGCAGGGTCGGGGTCCGCTCTGCGGCGTATTCCGGTCCGAACCAGCTGCCAATGTCGATATCAGCAACATCCTGCATCGTCGCATCCCAGACCTTCAGGTTGACGCCGGCCAACTTCATGAAATCGCTGTCATGGGCCACGACAACTACATCATCCGCCGTTTCCTGAACGTCTATCTCAACCCAGTCCGCTCCATCCTCGATCGCTTTCAGGACCGAGGCCATTGTGTTTTCAGGTCGCAAGGCCGCAGCGCCCCGATGGCCGATGACCTCGGCTTGATCCGGCGCCTGCACGCGTTCCAGCAAGCTTTGCCCAAGCCAGAAGCCCACGCCCAATGCGGCCGAGGCCGTCGCGACAGTGACAAGAACCGGCACGCGAATCCTTCGGGGTTCGGGATGGGGAACGTCCTTGGTCTCAGCTTCAAAGAAGCCGTCCAGCAAGACCGCCAATGCGCCCAGCGCCGTCGCCGCCAGAACCAACCCCGCCAGGGACCAAAGCCCCGCAATGATCAGGCTGAGGATCAACGCCAGTCTGAGGCTGCCGCCTTCCTGCAAGGGCACAACTGCAAACAACAGACTGGCCACCGCCGCAATCAAAGCTGCAATCACAAGCCGCAGTCCCAGCCAAAGGGCAAGCTCGATCTTCAAACGCCCGCGCTTGCCTTCCATCTTTTGTTCGCTTTTCGCAAATGCTCCGCGTGGTGAGGCCCCCTCGAACAGGACCAGATGCAACGCCAGCGCCCATCCCGACAGACGGCGGATCAACACCCATGCCAACGCAAGAACGACAAGCCCGATCAGTACCACGGCCACCTGAAAGGCCGGAGGGTGGAATGTCAGGTAATAGTTGATGTCATATTCCGTCAGCGTCCACCATGCGATCAACCCCGCGACGGCCACAAACGGCAGGGCAAGCAGCAGGACGCGCAGGATGAACCGAACGGCAAATCCGAACAGCGCCGGAAAGCGGGACAGGTTCAGTGCCAGTGCCGCACTGCCTGCGCGCCAAGGGTCATTTTCTCCCATACGCAAGGACCCGGCCATGACCGCGAACACAATAACCTCAGCCAGCAAAAACAGACTGAGTACCGCAACACCCGCAATGAACCCTGCCGGAGACAGCAGGAACATCGCAATGTCCTGATCGGTCAGAGCGGTCTGATTTGACAGAGAGACCGCCAGATTGACAGCCACAGCCACACCCGGCGCGATCAGCGCCACCAGCAGCAAGCGCACAGCGACATAAATTGGCACAAAGACCCGGCGCCGTTCCCAGGCACCTGCATAGGCATGTGTTACTGCTTGAAAAAATCTTGTCACGTGGGCGCCTCCGGACTGATGCAGTCATTCAAAGGCGCGCAAGCGTGAATTGCAAGTCAGCTGTCTTCCAGATCCGCCGCCAGACGGAAACCGATGCGGTTGGCGGGTTTGTCCTCGACCGATTTGGGCAGGGCGCGCAGCATCACGTTCAACTGGCTGACATGCTGCACCAATTGCGTGCGGGCCCCGGTTCCGTCGGATCCGTAAAAGGTGATCATGTCGGGGTCGAAATACCCCATCCCTTCGATCCGCATGACGCCGGCATCGCCGCCGGTAAAGCCCATCGCGACTTCGTGATCGCCGTCCAGAGTCTTTTCAAAGTTCTGGATATACATGATCAGACGCTCGTAAGCCCATTGCGCCGGGCTTTTGTTGGCAACAGGCTTCTTCAACCCCTCGGGCAGGTCCTTGGCCCCGGATTCGGCATTGGGATCCGCGTGCACCTCGTGACACCGCGGCAAAGCGGCGGCTTCGGCGGCCTCGGCCGAGGTTTCGATCTGGTCCTGCATTCTTCTACCCTTTGCGCTGATACAGCCATGCCCCGTCAGCGCGTTGCGTCCGAGTTACTGCACCAATGTGGTAGAGATGATTCACATGCGCAACCGCCTCAACCAGCGCAAGCCCATATTCGCCTTCGCGGATCGTGCGTTTGAACAGGGGCAGAAAACAATCTGCGGCCGCTCTGGGTTGATCCAGATGTTTCAACAGGCGGCCCAACGCGCCGTGGTGGTTGTCGATCAGCTGTTTCATCCTCAGCGGCAGGCCCGAAAACGGCAGCTTGTGCCCGCCCAGAACCAGATGATCGGGCCGGGCAAGCGTCTGCAACCGCTCGCAGGCTTCCAGCCACGCTGAAACCGGATCGGCCATCGGTTCCGTGGCATAGACGCCCAGATTGGGACTGATCGAGCTGAGAATCTGATCGCCGCTCAACACCAGATTGTCGTCACGGCTCCAGAAGGTGGCGTGTTCCGGCGCGTGGCCATTGCCCATATGCACATCCCAGTCGCGCCCTCCCATTCGGATCACGTCGCCCTGCTTGATCCGGGCAAAGCCCAACGGCATGGGGTAAACCGTGTCGGCAAAGTTGAACGGACGATCCTTCATCCGCGCATTCAGAACCTCGGGTGCCATGCCGGCGCTGCGATAGAAATCAAGCGTTTCCTGCGGCCATGTCTCTTGCACATCCAGCGTCAGCATCCGCGCGAACAGCCATGAGGTGCGGCTTGTGACCAGCTCAGCCCCGTGTTCCGACTGAAACCACCCGGCATTACCGACATGGTCTGGATGATGATGCGTCACCACCACACGGGTGATCGGTTTGCCTTTCAAAGGCCCGCCCATCAGGGTTTCCCAGATACGCCGCGTCTTGTTCGACGACAGCCCGGTGTCAATCACCGTCCAACCTTCGCCATCGTCCAGCGCGTAGATATTGACGTGATCCAGCGCCATCGGAAGAGGCAGGCGCATCCACAGTACACCCTCGGTAACTTCGACGGCTTCACCCGGCGCGGGCGGTTCAGCCCACGGATATCTGATCCCCGATACGCGATCCCCGTCCATCACGCCGCCAACTCATCCGGGCTGAGCGAAAAGAGGTCACCCGCACCGCTTTGCACCCGCGTCAGAAGCCCGGAATGCTCGGGCAACAAGGCGTTGATGTAGTAGCGCGCCAGTTTGGCCCGCGGTCCTTCCGGATCGGCCAGTGCCGCGGACAGGTGATAATGCCCGCCAAGAACCCGGGCAAACGCCTGAAGATAGGACGTTGCGCCTGCAAATCGGTCGTTCATGTCGTCCTGTGCCACCAACCATTCGGTTGCCTCGCGCAGGGTTTCTGTTGCTTCCCACACTGGACCGGCCAGATCGGGCATCGTCGCGCGCGCGCGCTCGGCCTGTTCTTCGATCTCGTCCAGAAGGTTCGACGCCGCCTCGCCCCCGTCCATCATTTTGCGTGCAACAAGGTCCATGGCCTGAATGCCGTCGGTTCCCTCGTAAATCGCGGTCACGCGAACATCGCGGGAATATTGCGCCGCGCCTGTTTCTTCGACAAAGCCCATTCCGCCATGCACCTGTACGCCGGTTTCGGCCACGCGTATCCCGGTCCGGGCCCCAAAGTTCTTGCCGATTGGCGTCAACAACGCGGCCCGCGCGGCCCAATCGGCGTCGCCGGTGGCTTTCGCCATGTCAATCGCGGTCGCATTGGCCAGAAGAATAGCCCGAGCGGCAAAGATATCGGCGCGCATATCCATGATCATGCGACGCACATCCGCATGATCGATGATCGTACCAGAAGGCGTCCTGCCCTGCTTGCGTTCCAGCGCATAGGCCAAAGCGTGCTGATAGGCGCCTTCCGCAACGCCCACACCCTGGCCACCCACGCCCAGGCGGGCGTTGTTCATCATGGTGAACATGGCCGCCATACCGCCATGTTCCTTACCGACAAGCCATCCTTTGGCGCCGTCATATTGCATCACGCAGGTGGGTGAGCCATGCAGGCCCATCTTGTGTTCGACGGAAACAACCTTAAGGTCGTTGGCCAGGCCGGGATTGCCATCCGCATCGGGGATGTATTTCGGCACCAGAAACAAGGAAATGCCCTTGGTGCCGGGCACACCATCCGGCAGACGGGCCAGAACCAGATGGCAGACATTTTCAGCAAAGTCGTTGTCGCCCCAAGAGATGAAGATCTTCTGCCCGGTCACCGAGTATGTGCCATCACCATTTGGCTCGGCCTTCGAGGTCAGCGCACCCACATCCGATCCGGCCTGAGCTTCGGTCAGGTTCATGGTCGCAGACCACTCACCCGAAATCATTTTGGGCAGATACAGCGACTTCAATTCGTCGCTGGCGTGGTGTTCCAACGCCTCGATCTGGCCCTGCGCCATCAGCGGAGCAAGTTGCAGCGACAGGCAAGCGGCGCTCATCATCTCGTTCACGGCAGTGGTGACAGCCATCGGCAGGCCCATTCCGCCGAATTGGGGATCAGCGCTGATCCCGATCCACCCGCCTTCGGCAATCGCCTTCCAGCCATCGGCATAACCCGGAGAGCTGCGCAGCACGCCATTCTCAAGCCGAGCCGGTTCCAGATCACCGGCACGCTGCAACGGGGCCAGAACCTCTTCGCTCATCTTGGCCGCTTCGGTCAGGATGGCCGTGACGACATCGGCGCTGGCATCTTCGAAAATCTCGGTGGCGGCGACCTGGTCGAACCCGACGACATGGTCCAGCAGAAATTGATAATCTGAGATTGGGGCGCGATATGGCATGATTTCTCTCGGGGTCTAACGGATCAGAATACATCGGCGGGCTTGGAATCAAATGCAAGCGCCGGTAAGCGTGTGGGCCTGAACCGATTACGTACCTTACCTCAAGTTCCAGGCAACCAAAACGCGGCGTCATCAGATATGATCTCATCCGGCACACAGGAATTGACGGCAGATCCCGGCGGCATCGCGCAGGCTGCCGATTTTTTGCGCCAGGGTCTTCTGGTCGCTTTTCCGACCGAAACGGTCTATGGCCTTGGCGGCGATGCCCGCAACGGACAGGCCGTCGCATCGATTTACGAGGCCAAGGGACGGCCCAGCTTCAACCCGCTGATCGCCCATGTCGCCTCGGTCGAAGCGGCCCAGCGCTTTGTGCAATGGTCGGATCTGGCCGAGCAGCTGGCACAGGCCTTCTGGCCCGGTCCTCTGACCCTGGTTCTGCCGTTGCGCGAAGGGCACGGGGTTTCCTCGCTGGTGACCGCCGGGCTGGACACTCTGGCCGTGCGGGTGCCTGCGCATCCGACGGCGCGTGCGCTGCTGGCCGACTTTGACGGACCGGTCGCGGCCCCTTCGGCTAATCCCTCGGGTCAGATCAGCCCCACGACGGCGGCTCATGTGTGGTCCGGTCTTGGCGGACGGATCGCGGCAGTTCTGGACGACGGCCCCTGTGCGGTGGGGCTGGAATCCACCATTGTCGGTCTGGCCGGAGAGCTCACATTGCTGCGTCCGGGCGGCGTTGCGTTGGACCGGATCGAAAGCGTGCTGAACCTGCACCTGCACCTGCACCAATCCGGCGATCTGCTGACCGCTCCGGGGCAATTGCAGTCGCATTATGCGCCCGACGCCCCGGTCCGCCTGAACGCCACTGCGCGTCACGGGGATGAGGTTCTGCTGGGCTTTGGAGCGGTGGATTGCGACCTGAACCTGTCTGTCGAAGGACGTCTGACCGAGGCGGCCGCGAACCTCTTTGCAGCCCTTCACAGATTGAACGAGACCGGCCGACCAATTGCCGTATCTCCGATCCCGAACACCGGATTGGGGGCTGCAATCAACGACCGGCTGCGCCGCGCCGCTGCGCCACGCGACAGCTGATCAGGCCCGGCCTGCGCTGGCGGACAACGTCAGAGGGTCCACCCCTAGCGTCGCCAAGGCAGCTTCCCATTTTTCGTCATCAGGCACGTCAAAGACAAGTTTCGTCGTCGCTTCGGTGGTCAGCCAGCCGTTCATCGCGATTTCGTCCTCAAGCTGACCTGGCCCCCAGCCGGAATAGCCCAGCGTCAGCATCGAATTCAGTGGTCCGCTACCAGAGGCCAGATCTTCAAGCACATCCAGCGTCGCCGTCATGCTGAAATCCGCGGAAATTTGCATCGAATGCAGATTGGCCTCGTAATCGGCGCTGTGCAGGACAAATCCGCGCGACATCTCGACCGGGCCACCGAAATGCACAAGGCGCTCTCCGATCACCGGGATACTGCAGGCAATGTTCAGTTGCCCCAGCAACGTCTTGATTCGCAGATCCGAAGGCTTGTTCACGATCAATCCCATGGCGCCATCGTCGCCATGGCTGCACATATACACCACCGAATGGTCGAATCGCGGATCGCCCATTCCGGGCATCGCAATCAACAGTTTTCCGGTCAGGTCCATGGGCCTTCATCTCTTTGTCCGTTCACGTCAACAATGGCCCTGCCGCACCCCAGTTTGCAAGAGACCAACCCGTATTTCGACAGATTTCAGCGCGGTGACCGGATCGTGACTTGGAATCCGCGCCATCGACGCGCATTTATGGGGTATGAAGATGCCGATCAAACCCACCGCCGTCGCCGCGCTCGCGTGTCTGAGCCTGTCCGTTCCAGTTGCCGCGCAAGATTTGGACAACGTGGTTCGGCTGGATGTTCTGGATGGTGGTCGGACGGCCAACGGCACCTATATGTCCGCGTTGAAACTAACGCTCAAGGATGGCTGGAAAACCTACTGGCGCGCGCCAGGAGATTCCGGCATCCCGCCCGAGTTCGACTGGAAGCGATCCAGAAATGTCGGCCAGGTGGAAATCATCTGGCCCTCGCCCGAAATCTTTGATCAGAATGGCCTGCAATCGATTGGCTATGAAAATCAGCTGGTCTTGCCCATCAAGGTCACTCCGCGCAACCCGGCAAAACCGGTCCGTCTGAAAGGCAAGATGGATCTGGGGGTCTGCAAAGACGTTTGCATACCGGAACGCCTGGATTTCGACCACACGCTGGACGCCGAAGCTGATCGCAACCCGGCGATTGCCGCAGCGATGGCGCAAAGGCCCTATTCCGCGCGCGAAGCCCGTGTCACCAAGACCACCTGCAACCTGACGCCCACGAAAGATGGGATGCGGATCGAGGCGCGGATGACGATGCCGTCCGCGGGCGGTCGAGAAGTCGCCGTGATCGAACCCGGCAATCCTTCGCTTTGGGCCTCGCAACCCGTATCTCTAAGGCAGGGGGATACATTGGTGGCCGAAGCAGAAATCATACACGCATCAGGTGCACCTTTTGCGCTGGACCGGTCCGAGATCCGGATCACCGTTCTGGGGTCTGACCACGCGGTGGATATTCTGGGCTGTAGCGCGGGCTGAATGCATGAGCCAATCCCCCAAGATCGGTGCATTGGCGGTTGTTCTGCATCAGGACAAGGTTCTTCTGGTTCAGCGCAGCAAACAGCCGGACAAAGGGCTGTGGGGGTTCCCCGGCGGCCACGTAGAGTGGGGTGAAACCGTTCTGCAGGCGGCGCAGCGTGAGTTGCGGGAAGAAACCTCGGTGATTGCGGAACCGTCACACTACCTGAGAAATCTGGATCTGCTGCGTCACGACAAGGCGGGGCAGGTTTTGTCCCATTACCTGTTGGTCGGCGTTGCCTGCCGCTATCAGTCCGGCACACCACAGGCTGGTGATGACGCGCTGGATGCCCACTGGTTTGCCATCGAGCAGATACGCCGGGGCGACCTGCCGATGAGCGCGCGGGTCATCGACCTATTGGAACACGCGATCCGCGCGGATCAGGCATCGGCCGATCTTGTCAGCCGCCCATAAAGCAAACCTGACAGGATCACGCTCAGGACCACGATCAGAATCGCCCCGGCCAGGAATGCACCCAACCCCATTCGCAGCACCGCAATGCCATCTCCACCCGCATAGAGGCCTTGCAGCACGCCAAGCGGCGCGCCTGAAACCGCGGGCCAAATCATCGTCAGGCCGAACCAAACAGCCAATGCGGCACCGGTTGCCGCCAGCGCCCCGCGAACCACCCGGTCGGGTGCCCGCGCGGCACGGCGCATGGCTGTCATCGGACGCGCCACGTCATTGAGGATCGCCAGCAGGGCAGGCACCAGAATCAGAACCAGCAACATCCCGAACCCAAGCCCGTAAACCAGCGTGATCACGGTCGGCTTGAGGAATTGCGCTTGTTGCGAACCTTCATAAAGCAACGGTGCAAGTCCAAGAACCGTGGTCAAAGTGGTCAGCATCACGGGACGCAACCTGTCTGCGGTACCTTCGACAATGGACGGAACCAGACCACGGTCTTTTTGATACGCATCTATCGTCGTCACCAGAACGATCGAGTCGTTGATGATAATCCCCGTCATGCCCAGCAACCCGACCACCGTGAACATGCTGAGCGGCACATCCCAGATGTAGTGGCCCCAGATCGCACCAACGAGGCCAAAGGGTATGATTGCCATGACAACCACTGGCCGTGTCCAGCTGGCGAACACCCAGGCCAGAACAAGGTAGATACCTGTCAGGCACAGGATCAAACCGGTGCGGGCTTCGGCAAGGAATTCATTCTCCTGTTCACTCAGGCCCGACATGCGCCACTCGACTTGCCGTTCGGCAGCGATATTCGGCAGGATTTCTTCCTGCATCGCCCGTTCGATTTCAGCCGCGCGGGCCGGATCATCCTCGGAGATGTCGCCATAGACCGAAACAACCCTCAGGCCGTTTTCGCGCCGAACCGTCGAGAAACCGGATTCACGCTCGACCGAAACGATGTCGGCCAGCGGTACGTAAACCCCGTCAGGAGACCGCATGAGTGTACGCTCGAGGAAATCTGCCGTCAGTTCGCCTTCAGGCAGTTCCACACGGATCTCGGCACTGCGCGGCCCGTCCGGGAAAGTTGCCGCTTCGATACCGTTCAGGCGATTGCGCAGGGCGCGACCAAGCGTTTCAATCCGGAATCCCAGCGCCTCTCCCTGTGCAGTCAGGTCCAGGATGAACTCTTCCTTGTCATAAGCCAGGTTGTCTTCCAGCGCCGAGACTTCGGGAAATTTCGACAGCTCGGCCTGCAAGTCTTCGGACGCGGCCTTGAGAACGCTCACGTCCGAGCCGAAAAACTGCACGTCGATGGCGTCGCCACCCGGTCCAGAGCGCCACCCCCGGAAGCTGATCACTTCGAGCTTGGGATGGCGCGGCGCGAATTCCTGCAACTCTCCGACGAATTCGAAACTCGAATAAGGGCGCAGATCGGCATCGATGAGTTCGATCGAGATACCACCCAACAAACTGCCATCCTTGCCATCCGCAGCAGCCAGCTGTCGGCCTGCATTGCCGCCAACCTCGGCCAGGACATAGTCGATCGGATTGCGCCCATGACGCTCTTCATAGATCTGGCCCAGGTCATTGACCGCCTTTTGCAGAAGGCGCATCATTTCCAGCGTATCCGATCGCGCCGAACCTTCGCGCATGATAAAGCCGCCGGTCACGGAACTTCGCTCTGGTGCATTGAAGAAACGCCAGTTCACGTCGCCGCGAATGAACAGTGCAACCTGGCTGGCCAGTACCGCGATCATCAGCGCCACGACGACGTAGCGTGCCCATATCACCCAGGCGATCAAGGGGCGGAACAGGTGATCCCGAACCCAACGGAAACCACGGTTGACGACCCGGTTGGGCAGATCATACCAGTGTTCCTTGGCCGAATGCGCGATGGCGTGCGCCATGTGATTGGGAAGGATCAGAAAGCATTCGACCAGCGAAGCGATCAAAACGGCGATCACCGTAAAGGGAATGTCGCGGATCAATTCTCCGAATCGTCCGCCCACCAGGGTCAGACCGAAAAACGCGATTACCGTCGTGACAGTCGCAGCCAGCACCGGCATGGCCATCCGCCGCGCCGCACGTTCCGCAGCCACAACAGGCGGCTCACCCAAACGCCGGGCGCGGAAATCCGCGTGTTCCCCCACCACGATGGCGTCATCAACCACGATGCCCAGCGTGATGATCAGGCCGAACAGCGAGACCATGTTCAGCGACAAGCCCCCCAGATACATCAATGCGATTGCGGCCGACATCGCCACGGGGATACCCGCCGCAACCCAGAAGGCGATGCGCGCGTTGAGGAACAAGAACAGCAGGCAGACGACAAGGCCAAGACCCATCAACCCGTTGTTGACCAGGATGTTCAATCGGTCGGTTATGGCCTGGGCGCGGGTGCGGATCAGCTCAATCTTCACACCTTCGGGCAAGCTGGCCTGCATTTCACGGGCAACATCTTCGACCGTGTGCTGGATGTCTATCGCATCGCCCAGATTTGACCGATCAACCCGGATGGACATGGCCGGATCGTCGCCGACGAAATAACTGCGATACCGTGTGACACCTTCGACCCGAATCCTGGCAATATCACCGACCTTCAGCTTCGACCCGTTGGCAAAGGTCCGCAGCGCGATGTCTTCGATCTGCTCCGGGGTCCTCTTTTCGGTTCCGGCCCGGATACGCGCACCTGCGCCCTCAACCTCACCAGCGGGATCGGTGCTGACCTCGGCCGCAATCGCGGACGCGATCTCTTCCATGGTGATGTCATTGGCGATCAATTGCGCCGTTGTGATCTCGACAATGATCTGAGGCGCGGCAATGCCCCTGATTTCGGTTCGCGTAACCCCTGCCGAAAACAAACGGTTGATGAACTCATCCGTCAGCTTCGCCAGTTGATTGGTGTCGGTGGGGCCACTGATAACGACATCCGTTACCCGATCCCGCCAAGCGCCGCGTCGAATTTCAGGTTCTTCCGAGCCTTCGGGCAGATCCGTCACACCGTCTATCGCGGTCCGGACGTCTTCGACCGCGCGGGACATGTCCCAGTTCGGCTCAAACTCCAGTCTGACGCGGGTCCAACCTGGGTGGGAACTGGCCTCGGTACTGGTTACCCCTTCAACGGCCAGCAGCGCAGGTTCCAACAACTGCACGATACCGGCATCCATGTCCCCGGGGCCTGCACCTTCCCACGAGACGGTCACATCAACGCGTTCCAGAATGACATCCGGAAAGAACTGCGCCCGCATGTTCGGGATAGCTGCCGCACCCAGAACCAGCATCACCAGCAACAGCAAATTGGCCACCGTCCGGTGCCGTGTGAAATAGCTGAGAAGGCCCCCCGCTGCGCCAGGTATCTCGCGCATCATGACGCTCAGCCCCCGGCCTTGGTTTCAATGCGCCGCACCAGAGATGAAGGGACGCGCGCTTCGCGCAACTGACCGAGAACCTGAGTTTTCTCATCCTGAGGCATGGTTTCGCTGGCCTCGACCCGGGCCACGAGTTCAGCGCGTTTCGCATCTGACAGTTCGACCATGCCCGGGTCTGCCCCGGCCTCAAGCCGCAAGGGGCGCACCCGCACGCCAGATCCAAGCAACGGCGTGCGTCCGATCACAACCTCGCGCCCTTCCAACCCGTCGCCCCGCAGCAAAACCTCGTCACCCTGTCTGCGGACAAGCTGCACCGGCAAACTTTCCAGGCGGTCATCCGCACCCAGCACGAGAACCGTTCCCGATGCGTCCAATGCCGAAGACGGCAAGCGGAACACATTGGCAAGCGGTTGTTCCTGAACCGAGACGGTGACGAAATCTTCGGGCTTGAAACCGGACGCCTCTTGCAAACGCGCATAGATCAAACGTCCGGTCTGACCCTCGCCCGCAGAACCGCTGTCGCGGCTGATATGACCAGTCGCGGTCAGATCGGTGCCCGTCACCTCAAGCGAAACCGTGACCGGTGCGTTGATCAGCCTGTCATTCTCGTCCAACAGACGTACATATTGTGCTGTCGACACCCGGAACGCCACTTCAAGAGCGTTTGGATCAACCAGTTCAGCCAGTTTTTCATTCGCCGACACCAACCGCCCTTCCACAAGCGTCACATCGGTCAGAGTGCCGCTGAATCCGGCCCGAATGGTCATATCGTCAAGATCGCGTTCCGCTGCCTCCAAGGCAATCACCGCGCGCGCCAACAACGTCGTTGCCTGATCGACGCGAGATTCAGCCTGTGCAAGCGCGATACGACGCGCCAGCACGGCCTGTTGTGCCGAAGCAGCCGCCAGTTCCGCCTCTTCCACGCTGGCGGCGGCGCCTACCCCTCGGGCCTCCAGATCGCGTTGCCGTTGCAGCGCCCGTTCCCGCAGTTCGGCTTGCGCCTCGGCCGATTTCAATTCGTCCTGCGCCAGCAGCAAAGACCGTTCGGCATCACGTTCTTCGAATTGTGCGTCCAAAAGATCGGACTTGGCCCGATCCAGCGCGGATTGGGCATCCGCCGGATCCAGTTCAACCAGAACTTCCCCGGCAGTTACCGTTCCGCCATCCACGAAATCCTCTGCCAGGGCGACAACGCGGCCACCCAGTGCCGCGCGCAATTCCAGCCTGCGCCGGCTCTGGACCTCTCCGAATGCTTCGAGATATGGGATTACGGTTTCCGCCTCGGCCTGACGTACGGCAACCGCGAAGACCCGTTCGCGGGCCGCGGGCGCCTGGTCCTCACGCGTCAGGACGTCCTGAACGGCACCCATGATGATCTGCGCGGCAACAAACAGCAGAGCAAGCGTCAGGAACGCCAGAAAGATACCGACAAGACTCTGCCGTAGAAATCGCATCAAACAGTTACCCCGGTTGCACCAAGCTGCCGTCCACAACATGTAGCCGGATCACGAATTATGCCAAGCCACAAAGCGGTTATACGGAATTGAACGTACGACCAGTCTACTTCCGTCGCAGATGTTCGTCCAATCTGGGCATTATTTCCACAAAATTGCAGGGGCGATGCCGGTAATCGAACTGTTTTTCCAAAATCCCATCCCACGCATCCTTGCAGGCCCCCGGGCTGCCGGGCAATGCAAAAAGGTATGTTCCCCCCGCAACCCCCCCGGTTGCGCGGGACTGCACCGCCGAAGTGCCGATTTTCTCCATCGAAATGACGGTAAAGACAGTACCGAATGCGTCGATCTCTTTTTCGTACACGTCCCGATGCGCTTCGACCGTCACGTCCCGCCCGGTCAGACCCGTTCCACCGGTCGAGATCACGACATCGATCTGCTCATCAGCCACCCATGCCCGCAACTGATCGGCGATCTGGTCGCGCTCATCCCGGATGATCTGGCGGTCCGCAACCACATGGCCCGCTTTTTCGATCCGGTCCACCAATGTCTGCCCCGAGCGATCTTCGTCCATCGATCGGGTGTCCGAAACGGTCAGAACGGCAATTCTGACGGGGATGAACTCCTTGGTTTCGTCAATGTGCGACATCTTGCGTCAGGCCCTTTCCATCATGACAAGCCGGATCGCAAGGGCGGAAAAAATACCCCCCGTGATCCAACCAATAATACGCGCGGCGCGCGGGTTGCCGATTAGCACCTTGCCTGCCCCGCCGGCAAAAACCCCGACCAGCCCGTTCACCAAGAACCCGCCAAACGCGATGATCAGCCCGAAGATCAGGAACTGCACCAGAACCGATCCCGCGGTCGGGTCGACGAATTGCGGTATGAACGCCAGCACGAACAGAATGACCTTGGGATTGGTTAGGTTGACCAACATCCCATCCCGAAAGGCCATGCGCGTCGACCGCACAGGCGTATCCCCCGTCGAAGCGCCATGCCGGACCGCACCCCAAGCCAGATACATCAGGTAAGCGGCACCCATCCAGCGGATCACTTCAAAAAGCCAGGGCAGCGCCGACACCGCAGCGCCCAGTCCAAGCCCTGCCAGCAGCACGTGAATCATCGAACCCACGGACACGCCGGCGCTTGCCGATACCGAAGGCCACGCCCCGGATCGCAGCCCTTGGCCAAAGCAGAACATCATATCAGAACCGGGCGTCAGGTTCAGTGCCAGTGCCGCTGGAACAAAGACCAGCAAGGTCTGGAATTCGATCACGCATCCACCTCGAACCAACTTGGCATCGGGCCCAGATTGGCCAAATGCGTTCGCCCCAGGGAACCGCGATAGCCCCAGCTTTCATGCACATGACCGAAGAACGCAAATCCCGGCTGAAGGCGTTCCACCGCATCCCGTATGGCAGTCGATCCGACCGAAAGGCCTTGCGATGTCTGATCCCCATACCCTTTGGGCGGAGAATGAACGATCAGGACATCCGCCGTTTCACACCGGTCGAGCATCTCGGTCGCCTCACCTTCTGTCAGGTCACAGGACCAGTCTCCGAACGGGGTCGGTGGTACGCCATAGCCAAGACCAAACAAGCGCAAGCCGTCTATGGTCATGCCAGACCCATGCAGGACATGGACACCGTTCGGGGCCGCATTGCCCAGCTCTTCTGCACTTTCCGCGTTCCCAGGGATCAGGACCAGCGGCGTCGAAATGCCGGACAGCATCTGCATCGCCTCGTCCAGCCCCTGACGCGAATTGCAATAATCACCGGCACCGATGACAAGATCAGCCTCGGCGCTGGCGGAAACAAGATCGGCTGCCCGGTTGCGCGCCATGTGCAGATCAGAGAATGCCAGAACCTTCATGTTGCACCTCGCAGCCGCGCTTTCAGTTCCAGCAGATCCGCCCAGGCCTGCCGTTTCATCTGCGGTTGTCGTAGCAGATAAGCCGGGTGGAACATCGGAATCACCGGCAGATCCATTGCCTGATCCCATTTGCCGCGCAGGCGGGTGATGCCGCGTTTGCCCAGCACCGCCTGACAGCTGATATTCCCCATCACAACCAGAACCTCGGGTCTGGCCAGGGCCACGTGGCGTTCCAGAAACGGCTTCATCATCCCGATCTCTTCGGGTTTGGGGTCGCGGTTCTGCGGGGGCCGCCATGGCAGCACATTGGTGATATAGACGTTTTCGCGACGATCCAGATCAATTGCCGCCAGCATCCGGTCCAGCAACTGACCCGCACGGCCGACAAAGGGTTTGCCCTCGCGGTCCTCATCGCGACCCGGCGCCTCGCCGATGATCATCACGCGCGCGCCGGGGGTCCCGTCGGCAAAGACCAATTGCCGCGCACCGCGCTTGAGCTTGCAATGTTCGAACGCGTCCATCGCTGCGCGCAGCTGATCCAGCGATCCCGCGCCCCGTGCTGCGGATCCAGCGATTTCTACCGGGTCCACATCCCTTGGCTTTGCCGGGGCGGCGGCGGACGTTTCCGGTTTCCTCGGTTTGGCCGTGGTGTCGGGCAACGCGTACCGGTCAACCGGCGCATCACCTATTGCCTCGGTCACACCCAGTTCGATCTGCCATTCCAGCAGCGCCTGCGCAGAATAATAGTCCAAGCCCGATTCCATAGGGATAACTTACCCGCCTGAGGGCTGAGGGAAAGCGAATAGGGCTTGATCGGTCGCTCTGTCGCGCCGACCATCGGCATGCGATGCTCAGATTTCTGCGATTCCTCATCATTGGATTAGTGCTGGTTGTCACCGATGATCCGGCATGGGCCACATTTCATGACAAACACGGGCAGTGCCGTGCGGGTCAGTTCAAATGTGGCAGCACATGTTGTTCAGGCGGGCAAAGATGCAGTTTTGATGGCCATTGCATTCCACTGGGCGGCACCTATTGCGGCGGCGGGCGCAGTTGCGGTCCGTTCGAACGCTGCGTTGCCGGTGGACTCAGATGTGCGCCCGCTGGCCTGAACAAATGCGCATCACGGCTGGATTGTCCCGGCGACAGTTTCTGCAATGGCCGTGGCGAGTGTGAACGAAGCGCACCCGAACTGGATACGACGCCACCGACCACATGCGCTGATGGCAGAACCTGCGCACGCGGTTCGGCCTGCCTGCCCGGCGGGGGCTGCTCTCGTCCGGGGTGGTTCCTGTGCGAGGAAACCGGATCACAATGCCGCCCCGGTTTCAAATGCTCGGCGCATCAAGGCTGCGTACCGATCAAGGCCATCGACTGCGGTTATGGCAAGTGGTGCAAACCAGGTGAGCAATGCCTGCCCGACGGCGGTTGCGAAAAACTGCCTGAGGGTACGGAACCTTAGGTTGCCTTGCGCCGCCCGGCTTCCTATAAGCGGCGCGATTGTCAGACAGGAGCCCGCCCATGCGTTTCGCCCATCGTCACCTACTTGGCATCGAGCATCTGTCCCAATCCGATATCACCGAAATCCTGGATCTGGCCGAGACCTATGTCGCCATGAACCGCCAGTCGACCAAGCATTCCGACGTGCTGTCGGGGCTGACCCAGATCAACATGTTCTTTGAAAACTCGACGCGCACGCAAGCCAGTTTCGAACTGGCAGGCAAGCGTCTGGGTGCGGATGTGATGAACATGGCGATGCAGGCCAGCTCGATCAAAAAGGGTGAAACCCTGATCGACACCGCGATGACGCTGAACGCGATGCACCCGGATCTTCTGGTGGTGCGGCACCCGCATTCCGGCGCGGTCGATCTGCTGGCGCAGAAGGTCAATTGCGCCGTTCTGAACGCCGGTGACGGCAAACATGAACACCCCACGCAAGCCCTGCTGGACGCCCTGACCATCCGTCGGGCCAAAGGTCGCCTGCACCGACTGAACATTGCCATTTGCGGCGATGTCGCCCATTCCCGCGTCGCCCGATCGAACCTGATTCTGCTGGGCAAGATGGAAAACCGCATCCGCCTGATTGGCCCGCCGACGCTGGTGCCCAGCCAGTTCGCCGAGTTCGGGGCCGAAATCTATGACGACATGAACGAGGGCCTCAAGGACGTTGACGTCGTCATGATGCTGCGCCTTCAGAAAGAGCGGATGGATGGCGGGTTCATCCCCTCGGAACGCGAATATTACCACCGCTACGGTCTGGACGCCGCAAAGCTGGCGCAGGCCAAGCCAGACGCGATCGTGATGCATCCCGGCCCGATGAACCGCGGGGTCGAGATCGACGGCACGCTAGCCGATGATATCAACCGATCCGTCATTCAGGAACAGGTGGAAATGGGTGTCGCCGTCCGCATGGCGGCGATGGATCTGTTGGCCCGCAACCTGCGCGAGGCCGCATGAGCGATCTGACCGTCGCCCCCCATGAACGCGGCGTTTTGCGCCTGTTCACGCTGGACATGCGCCCGGAAGAGGCGAAATTCCTGCGCGAACCGGGTGCCGCCGATCAGGTGCTTGGGGTCGACGGGCTGGACCCCAGCCAAATCGATATTTTCCCGGTCTCCGACCTCGAAGAGCTCGGCCTGTACGGCTACATGACCGAGGGCTGCGGCGTGTCTGCGGATCAGTTGGACCGGAACGCTCTGGCCTCTGTCGACGGTTGGGTCATGGTCCTTCGCAGCGCGGCTTTCAACGGACACCCGGCGACGCTGAACCCCGATCCGCGACTGCGCCTGATCGGCCTGTTCACGGAAGAAGCCACGAACTGGATCGGGGGGATCATCGAAACCGAAAGCGCCAAACCCTTTTCCGCCCCGCAAACCGTCACAGCGGGTGACACCCCCCGCCGCGTAGGATCGGCCATTCTGGCACTGGTCGCGCTTTTGGTCATCGGAGGCATCTTATGGCTGATCCTGTGATCTTCACCCCGGACAAAGGGGCCTATATCCGCACAAATGCATGGCTGGCTGCTGTTGCTATGGCCGGTGCGATGATCGTTTTGTGGCTGATCGGCAATCCTTACGTCTGGACCGGAGCGCCTGCTGGCCTTGCCGCCATTGGCATACGCGCTTGGTATCTGGCCTCGGAAGAGATGGTCGCCAATTGGCAATTGTCAGACACCGCACTGACCGGTCCCGGCGGACGCAGCATGCCGCTGAACCAGATCACCGCCGTGAATATCATGGGCAGCTTCGTCCAGGTTGTCACCAAAACCGGCGACAAGCATCTGATCAAGTACCAGTCAGACCCGGCCGCCACCAAAGCCGCGATTGAAAGGGCCATTCCATGACCACCTTGATCTTCACCAATGCCCGCCTGATCGACCCTGATAGCGGCACGGACAGTCCCGGCTGGCTGCACATTACTGACGGCCTCATTCAGGGCAAGGGCAACGGGGACGTGCCCGTCGCTGACGCCCAGGTCATCGACTGCGGCGGCAAGTGCCTCGCCCCCGGCATCGTCGATATCGGCGTCAAGGTGTGTGAGCCGGGCGAACGGCACAAGGAAAGCTACAAATCCGCAGGCCTCGCTGCCGCAGCCGGTGGTGTCACCACCATTGTCACCCGCCCGGATACACTGCCCGCGGTCGATACGCCGGAAACGCTGGAATTCGCGACCCGGCGTGCTCAGGCGGATGCGCCGGTCAATGTTCTGCCGATGGCCGCGCTGACCAAAGGGCGCGACGGGCGAGAGATGACGGAAATCGGGTTTTTGCAGGACGCAGGCGCCGTGGCCTTCACCGATTGCGATCACGTCATCACCAATACCAAGGTGTTTTCCCGCGCCCTGACCTATGCAAAATCCTGCGGAGCGCTGGTGATTGCCCACCCACAGGATCCGGGCCTGAGCCATGGCGCCGCGGCCACCAGCGGCAAATTCGCCGCCCTGCGCGGCTTGCCTGCGGTCTCGCCCATGGCCGAGCGCATGGGACTGGACCGTGACATCGCGCTGTTGGAAATGACGGGCGCGGCCTATCACGCCGACCAGATCACCACCGCCCGCGCCCTGCCCGCGCTGGAACGGGCCAAGCGCAACGGGCTGGACATAACCGCCGGCACCTCGATCCATCACCTGACGCTGAACGAACTGGACGCGGCCGACTATCGCACCTTCTTCAAGGTCAAGCCGCCGCTGCGATCCGAGGATGACCGGCAGGCGGTGATCGAGGCGGTGCGCACCGGCCTGATCGACACGATCAGTTCGATGCACACGCCGCAGGACGAAGAAAGCAAACGCCTGCCGTTCGAAGAGGCCGCCTCGGGCGCGGTGGCGCTGGAAACGCTCTTGCCGGCGGCATTGCGCCTGTATCATGCCGACCAGTTGGACCTACCGACCCTGTTCCGGGCGATGGCATTGAACCCGGCCAAACGGCTGGGTCTGGAAAGCGGCCGATTGTCGGAAGGCGCCCCGGCGGATCTGGTTCTGTTCGACCCGGATGTGCCTTTTGTGCTTGATCGCTTTGCCTTAAAATCCAAATCTCAGAACACGCCATTTGACGGCCAGCGGATGCAAGGTAAGGTCATTTCGACCTATGTTGCAGGTAAAGAAGTGTTCCGGAGTTCCTGATGCCCCCGATCGACAACTCGACTAGCGAACTGCTCCAGTGGGCGGTGGTTGGATATCTCTTGGGCTCCATTCCCTTCGGCCTGCTGCTTGCAAAGGTCATGGGGCTGGGAAATCTGCGCGAAATCGGATCCGGAAATATCGGCGCGACCAACGTCCTGCGCACCGGCAACAAAGCCGCCGCGGCGCTGACCTTGCTGTTCGACGCGGCCAAGGGCGCGGTCGCGGTTCTGATTGCCCGTGCTTATGCCGGAGAAGACGCCGCGCAGATCGCAGCCCTTTTTGCCTTTCTGGGTCATTGCTTTCCCATCTGGCTGGGTTTCAAGGGCGGAAAAGGCGTGGCCACCTTTCTGGGCCTCTGGCTGGCGCTGGACTGGCGCGTCGGAGTTGCGTGCTGTCTCAGCTGGCTGGTGGCGGCGGCGATCTGGCGGATATCTTCGGTCGGCGCGCTGGCTGCGGCCGCGCTTTCAACGACCTGGGTACTGGTTCTGACAAACGGACACTCCTTTATCCTTGGGATTATCCTGACCCTTATGATCTACTGGCGTCACAGCACCAATGTCGCGCGGATCAAGGCCGGAACTGAACCGAAAATCGGAAAGTCGTGACACCGCCGGACGCTTTCGTTTCCGCGTTTTTCGCACTGCCCGAAGGCAGTTTTACCGGTACATCGGGGGATCGGCGCTATGTCGTCGTGCGCCAACATTTGGCAAAGGGGAAATCCCACAAGCTGGTTGCGCACGAACTGGGCGGCACCGACTATATCAGCATGAACCTGTATCAGACACGCATCAGCGGCACGCTGCTGAGGCCTTGTGAAATGGCGGCGTGCAAAGTCATCGCGTTTGTTCTGGATTTTGAACCGGACGCGTAATGTCAGGCCTGCATTTTTGAACAGACGTTCCTCTCTGACGCACAATCACGATTCATTGTTTTGAACGTGATCCGTCTGCTTCCCAGATCGCTGTCGTGACGGTCAATTACGGGCCACACAGGACAACAATCCGGAGCCTTCGATCGGCACACAGACGAGGCTCCTTTCACGAAAGGTGGAACAATGAACAAGTTTAAATCTCTGATCGGTGGCGTCGCTCTGTCCGTTGCACTGGCAACATCCGCTCTGGCCGCTGGAGTGGACATCAACGCAAGCTCGACCGGTCTGGCCATGCAGGGTTATGACCCGGTTGCCTATTTCACCGTCGGTGAAGCGACCAAGGGTGACTACCGCATCACCACGCTGCACGACGATGCGCTGTACCGTTTCTCGTCCGAGGAGAACAAAGCCGCCTTCGAAGCCAACCCGGAAGCTTACCTGCCTGCCTATGGCGGCTATTGTGCTTTTGGTACAGCCATGGGCTTCAAATTCGACGGTGACCCGAACCACTGGAAAATCGTCGACAACAAACTGTACCTGAACTTGTCGGAAGACATCCAGGAACGCTGGGAAGGCGACATCCCGGGCTTTATCGAAAGCGCAAGCGCAAACTGGGAAAACATCGCGGACAAGACCCCCGCTGAATTGCAAAAGCAATAATCCGCCTAAATCTTCAGATGTGTCGGCGGCGGAATGTTCCGCCGCCGTATATCGTTTGAAGACCTCTCATCTCTACCTATCTCATCAGTATCAGAAGTGCCCGACTTCAAAGGTCCCCGGCGTGTCTTTTCACGTTTCAGAGGCAGAATTCGGGCAGGGGTTCGTAGGTATCACTGATCCGATGACGTTCGCGGATCGTAACTGTCTGCATAAGTGAACCGAATTTCACTGGAGCAGAGTGACAATCGAAAGGAAATGAGATGACTTTGAAATTGGCTCTCATCACTACTGTCGCAACCGTGGTCGCGGGATCGGCAATGGCACAATCCTCGGGCAACTGGACCGGGTTTTATGGCGGTCTGCAACTGGGTTATGCCGATGTAGACACCAGCCTGTCGGGTGTCGATGGCGATGGCGTGATCGGTGGTATCATCCTGGGCTATGATTATGATCTGGGCGACTGGGTCGTTGGCGGCGGATTTGACTATGACTGGACTGACGTGGGTCTGTCCGGCGCCGCAACTGTCGAAGATGTCTGGCGGCTGAAAGCGCGCGCCGGCTACAAGGTAAACCCGCAAGGTCTGCTGTACGGCACGGCAGGCTACGCTGAAGCGAGCACCGACACCTTGGGCAGTGATGACGGGTGGTTCATCGGCGCAGGCTATGAACAGATCGTAGCACCGAACGTGAGCGTCGGTGGAGAGTTGCTGTACCACGAATTCGATAACTTCAACGGAAACAATGTGGATGTCGACGCAACCACATTGCAGGTTCGTGTCTCTTACCGGTTCTGAACGGCACTCCGGATAAAGTTGAACCCGGCCTGACAGGCCGGGTTTCGCGTCAAAGGTCCAGAATTGTGCTGCCGGTCGTCTGCCGCGCTTCTAACGCGCGATGTGCATCGGCGATCTGGTCAAGTGCAAAGCGCTGATCGATGTGGATCTTGACTTCTCTGCCCTCGACCTTGCCGAACAAGCGGCGCGCCATTGCCTGACAGACGGAGTGGTCCGCAATATGGGTGAACAAAGTGGGGCGGGTGATCTTGAGCGATCCTTTCTGGCCCA
The DNA here is from genome assembly GCF_013110585.1 of Ruegeria sp. HKCCD6119. Classification (NCBI taxonomy): domain Bacteria; kingdom Pseudomonadati; phylum Pseudomonadota; class Alphaproteobacteria; order Rhodobacterales; family Roseobacteraceae; genus Ruegeria; species Ruegeria sp. HKCCD6119. Next base: position 483,579 of record NZ_WVQV01000002.1, read on the forward strand.
GAACACCAATATCGAATGGCGGCACCGGCCCTGAGGCGTTGCCGAAGGAAATCATCATTCCCAAGGGTTTCAGGCAGTTCAACGATCCTTCGAACGTGTCCGCCCCCACGGAATCCATAACCACATCCACACCCTTGCCTTTGGTGATCTCGGCCACCCGTTCGGCGAAATTCTCAGAGCGGTAGTTGATGCAATGCGCGGCCCCGTTGAACCGGGCGAGGCTGCATTTCTCGTCGGTTCCCGCCGTGCCAATCAGAGTAATCCCTTCTGACTTCGCCCATTGGCAGGCGATCAGTCCGACCCCACCCGCCGCTGCGTGGAACAGCACCGTATCCCCGCGTTTCAGCGGAGTGGTTCGGTGAAACAGGTATTCAACTGTCAAACCCTTCAACATCATTGCCGCAGCAGCGTCGAAAGAGATGCCATCCGGCAAAGGGCACACCTGTGCCGCAGGCATTACGCGGGCCTCGCAATACGCGCCGGGTGGGGCTGCCGCATACGCGGCCCGCTGACCGGGTTGCAGGTGCGTTACCCCTTCCCCAACGGCCTCGACGACACCCGCCGCTTCCATCCCCAACGCATGGGGGAGTTCCAGGGGATACAATCCAGTGCGTTGATAAACATCGATGAAATTAAGACCGCAGGCATGATGACGGATACGTATTTCACCCGGTCCGGGGTCGCCCAATGGCCTGTCTTCGATCCGCAGAACCTCGGGCCCGCCGAATTCGTGCAATACCACCGTTTTCGCTGTTGTCTGCATCCTGACCTCCTCTTGCCTGACATCAAGCTAACATGACTGCGATGCGGAGCAATCGTCCGATATCAGAGTGTTGATCAGGATTCCGCCAAACTGTGCTATACTGCGATCAGGCGTTGTCGGCTGGTCCGGCCACGGACAACTTTATGCCGGATCCATTCCGCGGCGCAAATCTCGCCAGGAAAGGGGATGAAAATGGCTAAAACAATCGGAAATCCGATCAGTTGGGCAGCCCAGAATCTGGGGGCGGCCAGTGATCATGTCTCGGATAGCGTTTCAAAACTCGGAAGCGCAGATACCAAGCATTTGCCGATGGTGCAGACATTGACGATGCAAGATCTGCGCGCCTGCCTGAAGGCGGGGTATCACGACTTTGTCGAAACACGGGCGGATGCCATATTCATCGTGCTGATCTACCCGATCGCGGGACTTTTGATGTTCGGCTTTGCCCTGAACGTCAACATGGTGCCACTTCTGGCGCCTCTGATCGCCGGTTTTGCCTTGATCGGTCCAGTCGCAGCTGTGGGGCTGTATGAGATCAGCCGCAAACGAGAACAAGGCAGCACGGTGCATTGGTTGGATGCGTTCGGTGTATTCCGCTCTCCGGCTTTCGGCGCAATTCTGGTTTTGGGCTTCTATCTGGTGATGCTTCTGCTGATCTGGCTGATGGTGGCGCAGAGCATTTACACGCATACAATGGGGCCAGAAGCCCCCGCGTCACTTGGCACTTTTGCCAAGCAGGCCGTCACTACGGTTGCAGGCTGGACCATGATGGTTGTCGGACTCGCCGTTGGGTTCGTGTTCGCTCTTTGCGCTCTGGCGATCAGCGTCGTCAGCTTTCCGTTGCTTCTGGACCGGCAAGTCGGATTGCCGGTGGCGGTCGTGACGTCGTTTCGCGTGTTGCGTCACAACCCCGGCGTCATCTTGACCTGGGGGTTCATCGTGGCGGCCCTTCTGTTTGTGGGTGCCCTGCCGATGCTGTTGGGCCTGATCATAGTGATGCCGGTTCTGGGCCATGCCACATGGCACCTGTACCGCCGCGCGGTTGCGTGAACGCGCGGGTCTGCCCCGCGCGCGCAGAGTTCAGCCCGCCACGTTCAGGACGATCTTGCCAATATGGCCCGAGCTTTCCATGCGTGCATGGGCGGCCGCAGCCTCGGCCAGATCAAATTCGCTGTCCATGACAGGCGCAACCTTGCCAGCCTCAAGCAGAGGCCAGACAGCTTCGCGCAGGTCCTGCGCAATCCGGGCCTTGGCCAGATCGCTTTGCGGGCGCAGGGTGCTGCCGGTCAGGGTCAGGCGCTTGACCATCATCAGCGCAAAGTTCAGCTCGACCACCGGGCCTTGCAGAAACGCGATCTGGACCAGCCGCCCATCCTCGGCCAGAGCTTTGACGTTGCGCGGGATATAGTCGCCTCCGACCATGTCGAGGATCAAGTTTGCCCCACCTTCGGCCCGCATGACGGCCACAAAATCCTCATCGCGGTAGTTGATCGACCTTTCCGCACCCAGCTTGACGCAAGCCTGACATTTTTCATCCGACCCTGCGGTGGCAAAAACGCGGGCGCCAAAGGCATTGGCCAACTGGATGGCCGTCGTGCCAATCCCGCTCGAGCCGCCATGGACCAGAAATCGTTCACCGGCCTTCAGCCCGCCCCGCGTAAACACGTTGGACCAGACGGTGAAAAAGGTCTCGGGCAGGCAGGCCGCCTCTTTCATTCCCATGCCGGCAGGAACCGGCAGGCAATGGGCAGCAGGGGTGGCGACATATTCGGCATAGCCGCCGCCCGGCAGCAACGCGCAGACCTGATCCCCGACGGACAGTCCTTCGACCCCGGCCCCGATCGAGACCACTTCGCCCGAAGCCTCAAGCCCCGGCAAGTCGCTGGCGCCGGGCGGCGGATCGTAAGCGCCCGCGCGCTGCAACGCATCCGGACGGTTCACACCGGCATAGGCCACTTTCAGAACGACCTGCCCCGCACCCGGTTCGGGAATCGGTCGCTCGGTCAGTTGCAAAACATCGGGACCACCCGGTTCGGTGATCTCAACAGCGCGCATCATCTGGGTCATAGGCACCTCCTTTGCCCAATGCCTAGCAGGCATCAGGGCCAAGGCCCAGCACCAAGACGCGCTACTTTCGGGGGTTCAGCATTCCCGGAAGATCGGCCCGCATTTTTACCGGAGCCTTCACCTGACCCGCCAGCCAGTTCGGAACCGCCAGAAACGGTTTCAACACCGGGTTGTCGCGCAACTGCGCCTTGAGCTTTTCAAACTCCATGACATTTGCGATCCGGCGATCCAGAAACTCCCACGTGTTCTGATGATCCGGGCTGTCATCACCCAGCCAAAACAGCAGGGTCGAGGAATAGACACCCGACAAAGTGGCCCGCTTCGTGTACCAGTTCACATCATCCGAGCTGTCGCCCAGCGCATCCCAGATCAAATCGCAGGTCTGCCAAACCGCCTTGGCACCGTCGGCCGCATGGGTTGGCAGGGAAAACAGCGTCATGCCCCGGCGCACCAGTTCTTTGTCCTCGACGGCCTGCAAGCGGAACCGAACCGCAGCGGCAATCCTGTCGCGGAATTTCAGTTCGCTCAGGTCCTCGGACCTGATGCGGTCCAGCATCGCCTGATCCCCGCGCGCGTGGTAGGCCAGCGCCAGATCCACCGCGCCGCGCGGACAAATCGCGCGTGCCAGACCGTCGTCCAGACCACAGTCGGAAATGGAGGCGCGGAAACTGGATTCCGACCACCCATCGAAGGGAACATGGATCAGCATCGCATCCAAAAGCCGCTGTTTTGCATCTTCATATGTGGTCGTCATGGCGGTTCTCCGGTTGTCGGGCCCAGTACTAGACAAGTTAGAGCGGCTTTGCTATACGGCCAACTCCTGCAATTTCCTTGCAACTCTATCTAGAAAGGTGGTGACAACCACATGCAGGTTAGTGTTCGCGACAACAACGTCGATCAGGCGCTTCGTGCCCTGAAGAAAAAGCTGCAGCGCGAAGGCGTGTTCCGTGAAATGAAGCTTAAGCAACATTTCGAGAAACCGTCCGAGAAAAAAGCGCGCGAGAAGGCTGAAGCGATCCGTCGTGCCCGTAAACTGGCACGTAAGAAAGCACAGCGCGAAGGTTTGCTCTAAGACCTTTGGTCTCGTCCAGCTTTGGATGACACTATTTGACGACCCCCGAGGCATCGCCCGGGGGTTTGTCGTTTCGGGGATCGGTTTCAATCCGCCGACTCGTGGTACCGGCTGTGCGGCAAGCCGCCATTTCCTCACCAGCAACATTTTGCCCGGCATTTTGCAGCGCAGCGAATCCCGCACCGGTAGCATCGCGCCGCCAAAACTCGCCTGTAGTGAACCACCCCCTACCACCGTCGATATCCCGACCTCTAAGTGAGCCCGTCCGGAAGGACACAAACACAAACGGAGGCAAAAATGTCGACTGCAAGTACATTTGAACGCGAGATGCTGGAGCTGATCAACCAGGAACGCACATCCCGCGGGCTCAACCCGCTTCAGCTTGAGACGCAGCTGAACGATTCATCCGAAGATCACAGCACCTGGATGCTGGACACAGACACGTTCAGCCACACCGGTTCGGGCGGTTCCAGTGCGACCCAGCGGATGCAAAACGCCGGGTTCGATCTTGAGGGCAACTGGCGAACCGGCGAAAACATCGCATGGCAGTCCGAACGCGGGCAGCCCGGCATCAGCGATGACGTGGCTCAGTTGCACCAGAACCTGATGAACAGCCCGGGCCACCGCGCCAATATTCTGAACCCGGATTTCAAATATATCGGGATCGGTATCGAAACCGGCGATATGCAGGGTTTTGATGCGGTGATGGTCACCCAGAACTTTGCCGCAACCGACGCGGCAGTCATGCTGGACAACGGCAATACGAACACACCGCCCGTTCCGCCAACCACGCCGGACGAAGTTGCCGTTCCGGAAGAGCCGGAACCTGAAACACCTGACACCGACGTCACCGAGACAGAAGAGCCGGAACCCGAAACACCTGACACCGACGTCACCGAGACCGAGGAACCGGAGCCCGAAACACCCGATACCGACGTCACCGAGACCGAGGAACCGGAGCCCGAAACGCCGGACGTGGACGTGGTTGACGGCGGTGAGGCCGAGACGTTCTGCTTTGACGTTCAGGCCTTCCTGGATGAAATCGCCAGTTTCCTCGAAAACCTGCAAGCGCAGTTTGACGAGTTCAACTGGGGTGACGATATGAACGGCGACACGGACGTGGCGGACACCGATGATATCGACATGATGCCGACCGTCGACGTCACGCCGGAAACGGAATCCGAGCCTGCGGGTACCGAAACAGCCGACGTCGATGACTGTGACATCACAATGGTCAACTTCTTCCACTTTGACTGCATGATGGATGCAGCCTGATCAGTTGACCCTGTGCGAGGCCGGCCGTGTCGGCCTCGCATATTCCGGCTCAGAGCCTGATTTTGCTTCAGTAGATCTTTGGTACATAAAGTTCATCCGGCAAAACGCGGCGTTCGTATTCCGGGTTGTACTTGCGATCGGGCAGATTGACCTTTTCTTGAGGCACGTCCTCGTAAGGGATTTTTGTCAAAAGATGCTCGATACAGTTCAGCCTTTCGCGTTTTTTGTCATTGCCTTCGACGATGTACCACGGGGCCTCGGGAATATTGGTTCGGAAAAGCATATCCTCTTTGGCCTTTGTGTAGGATTCCCAGCGGATGCGGGATTCCAGATCCATCGGTGACAGCTTCCATTGCTTCATCGGATCGTGAATACGCATGAGGAATCGCAACTGCTGTTCCTCATCCGTGATCGAGAACCAGTATTTCAGCAGAATGATCCCTGACCGCACCAGCATCCGTTCGAATTCCGGAACGTCCTGAAAGAATTGTTCAACCTGGTCCTCGGACGCAAAACCCATCACCCGCTCGACGCCGGCCCGGTTGTACCAGGAGCGGTCGAACAGAACGATTTCACCCGCCGCCGGCAGATGCGGTACGTAGCGCTGGAAATACCACTGGCTTTGCTCTCGGCGGCTGGGTGCCGGCAATGCCACCACGCGCGCGACGCGCGGGTTCAGACGCTGGGTGATCCGCTTGATCACGCCCCCTTTACCGGCACTGTCACGGCCTTCAAACAGGATACAGACCTTGGCTCCGGTATGCTGTACCCAGTCCTGAACCTTGATCAATTCGGCTTGCAGGCGCAGCAGGTTGCGGAAGTAAACCTTGCGATCCAACATGTCCGGATGCTGTTCCCGATAGATTTTGCGGACTTCCATCGACAGCATCGGCTCACTGAATTCTATCTCGAAATCTTCGTCCAGCGTGTCCTCCAGCTCGGCTTCCAGCCAGTCTTTGGGGGCGCCAGTGTTTTCGTTGTCCAAGGTCAGCTCCTTCTCGGTCTTCGGGTTCGGACCATATCGGGCCCGTGTTACCGTCTGATGTCACCAGATGAATTGATGCGAGGGTCACGAGTCCTGCGGCTGTTGTCACGCCTACAAATCAGGTCCAGCGCGGGTATACGGTCTTTCCCCTGAATTTGTACATCTGGCCCGCGGGATACAAGCGTCTGAATTGACGCAATGCACGGCGCTTGGCCATGGCTGCTTGCATTGCCTCGTTTTGGTGCGGCATCACGGTGCGCATGACAAAGACGAGGCGATTGTGACATTCCTTCTTTCCGTGATGCCCGCGATCTGGCCCTGGCTTGTTCTGATATTAGCGCAATTGATGGTGCTGACCCGGCGGACAGGCATCGGCTTTTCGTTGCTGGCTTTGTTCATCAGCATTGCCTCGGCGACAGGATTGATGTCACCCATGGCGATCGCAGCGGTGGCCTTTGGTCTGGTCGGAGCTTCGTTGCTGCCCCATCTGAAAGGATGGCCTGCTGTCGCCGGACACCTGTTGTTGATCCTGTGGTGTCTGGTGATGGGTGCACATCTGCTGCCGGGATTCGAAAATTTGAAAATTCTGGATCAGGTACAGGCAGGTGCGGGAAGCGCCAGTTTCACCCTGCATCTGAACCTGGACAAACCGATGGTCTTCTTTGCCGTTCTTCTGGCCTGGCCCCGGATGCTGCGCGGCAAAACGCAGATCAAACGCACGGCTTTGCTGGCAGGGTTGCTGCTCTTGCCGGGGCTGTTTCTGTTGGGGCTTGCCTTTGGCGCGGTGCAGCCGGAATTTTCGGTCCCGCCCTGGTGGCTGGTATTTACCCTGTCCAACCTGTTTCTGACCTGCCTTACGGAAGAAGCCTTCTTTCGTGGCTATCTGCAATCGGCCATCTCCTCGCGCTTCGGGGCCGCTTGCAGCGTGATCGCAGCCAGCCTGCTGTTCGGACTGGCCCATGTCGCCGGGGGTACGGCGCTGGTGGTTTTTGCTTCCATTCTCGGGCTGGCCTGCGGATTGGGATACTATGCAACCAGACGCCTGTGGGTGCCTGTGATGATGCATTTTGGGTTCAACCTGACCCACCTTTTTCTGTTCACCTATCCCGGGTCTTTATGACAATCAGACGGGCAAGGCAGTGGTCTTGAACACGGTACGCAAGGCAAACGAGCTTTGCATTTGCGCCACCCCGGGCAGGCGCGACAGGTATTGCCGATGGATGCGGGCGAAATCTTCGGTGTTTTCCGCCACAACTTTCAGAATGTAATCCGCCGTACCAGCCATCAGATGGCATTCCAGCACATCCGGTATCCGGGCTACCGCCTTTTCAAACGCATCCAAAACCTCTTCGGCCTGACCCTGTAGCGTGATCTCGACAAAGACCGTTGTCGGCACGTTCATCTTCCGCGCATCCAGCAGCGCCACGTAGTTGCGAATGTAGCCTTCAACCTCCAGCCGCTGAACACGCCGGTGGCAAGCCGACGGAGACAGGTTGACCTGTTCAGACAATTCCGAATTCGACATCCTGCCGTTTTTTTGCAGTGCCGCCAGAATCTTTCGATCAGTCGTATCCAAGCTCATTTGCGCAAGTCCTTTGCGATATTTTTACACATTGCGCGAAATTCTTCCAAAGAAAAACGCATTGACACGTTTTCTTTCACAGAAATTGCGCGACAAAATGCACATAATTTAAGCAGCTTATGAACGGAGAGCCCAATGAAAATCGGTTGCCCCAAGGAAATCAAACCTCAGGAATTCCGCGTCGGGATGACGCCCAATGCTGCTCAGGAAGCAGTTGCACGTGGTCACGAAGTCCTGATCGAATCCGGCGCAGGCATCGGCGCGGGATTTGACAACGACGCCTATGTCGCGGCTGGCGCACGTATCATCGACACTGCGGAAGAGGTGTTTGCCACCGCCGACATGATCGTCAAGGTCAAGGAACCCCAGGCCGTGGAACGCAAGATGCTGCGCGAAGGGCAGCTGCTGTTCACCTATCTGCACCTGGCTCCGGACCCGGATCAGACGTATGACCTGCTGGAATCGGGTTGTACTGCCATCGCCTATGAAACTGTGACCGATGCGAACGGCGGCCTGCCCCTGCTGGCACCGATGTCCGAAGTCGCCGGTCGTCTGGCCCCTCAGGTCGGGTCGTGGACCCTGCAAAAGGCCAATGGCGGGCGCGGCGTGCTGATGGGTGGCGTACCCGGTGTCGGCCCTGCCAAAGTGGTCGTAATCGGCGGCGGTGTCGTAGGAACCCATGCGGCGAAGATCGCCGCCGGTATGGGCGCGGATGTCACCGTTCTGGATCGCTCTTTGCCGCGGCTGCGCTATCTGGACGACGTCTTTGGCGGCACCTTCAAGAACCAGTATTCGACGGCAGGTGCCACTGCCGAGCTGATCCAGGATGCCGATATGGTCATCGGTGCCGTTCTGATCCCCGGCGCTGCGGCCCCAAAACTTGTCTCGCGCGCCCAGCTGTCGACGATGAAACCCGGTGCCGTACTTGTCGATGTTGCCATCGATCAGGGCGGGTGCTTCGAAACGTCGAAAGCCACCACCCATGCCGACCCGATCTACGACGTCGACGGCATCATGCACTACTGCGTTGCCAACATGCCGGGCGCGGTGGCGCGCACCTCGACCATCGCCTTGGGCAACGCAACAATGCCGTTCATGCTGTCTCTGGCGGACAAAGGCTGGAAACAGGCGTGTCAGGACGATCCGCATCTGCTGGAAGGTCTGAACGTCCACGCTGGCAAGCTGACCTACTATGCGGTCGGCAAGGCCCTTGGTATTGACGTCGTCTCGCCCAACGTGATCGTCAAGTCGTAACCACTCCTGCCCCTGAAATCGTTTTTGAAAAGCGGTTTCCAGCGTTGGGCATAGCGCCACGCCACAGGCGTGGCGCGGTTGGACTCAAAGCGATGGTTTGAACAAAGAAAAGGGCACCGCGCCCTTGCGCGGTGCCCGGCCCAACGGGAGGAGGGCATTTTCGAATGCCCGATCGACGGGCGGGAGCCGTCACCCCTGTTTCTGGATCTCCACAGAATGAGGGTAAGGGATCGAAATACCCTTGTCGTCAAAGGCTTCTTTGATCGTTTTCGTCAGCTCGAATTTGACATCCCAATAGTCTGGCGCCGAGCACCACAGCCGTGCTGTCAGATCCACCGAACTGTCACCCAGGTTCGTTACCCGAACCCAGGGTTCCGGGTCGCTGTGAATGCGGCTGTCCGCTTTGGCCACATCCAGAATGATCTGCATGGCTTTGTCAGCGCTGTCACCATAGTCGATTCCGAATACCAGATCGACACGACGCGTGTCATGGGCAGAGTAGTTCGTGATGATCGAGCCCCATGCCTGACCGTTCGGAACAATGATCTGCACGTTGTCCGGCGTCACCAGTTCGGTGGTGAACAGGTTCAGGTCCTTTACGGTGCCCGACGTGCCGCCGATATCAACAAATTGTCCCAGCTTGTAGGGCCGGAAGACAACCAGCATCACACCGGCCGCCAGATCGCTGAGTGTGCCTTGCAGCGCCAGGCCGATAGCCAGGGACGCAGCACCCAGAATGGCGACGATGCTGGTGGCTTCAATTCCGAAGATGCCTAGAACCGCAACCAGAACCATGGCGAGAATGGCCCATTTGACCAGGCTTGCCATAAAGTTCCCAAGCGTCGGATCAATATGCGGCGTCGAATTGATCCGGCGGCGAACCATGCCCCCGATTGCACCAGCCACGATCCAGCCCAGGATCAGAACGACAAGCGCCTTGACGGCACTCATGATCAGCGGAGCAAATGCACCCACCTGTGTTACGACCTCATCCACGCCCATCTCCTTTCAACAGCAAGAAACCCGCGAGGTTTTCGCGGGGGTCACCAGATTGTGAGCCAAGTTTGGCTTCCGGTCTAGGTGCGAGTTTCGTGGGATTTCCCCTTTGTTCGTCAGAAAACACGGCCTGACCGGAAATGCACATCGCCAAGGGCTTAAATAAATCAGGCGTGGCCCCTAGCTTTTACAAGGACAGCCAAACAGGAGCCCCCAATGCTGGACAACGAACCGCATCCGATCATGGCGCGCTGGCCCGCGCAATCCCCGGACAGGATTCAACTGTATTCCTATCCGACTCCAAACGGCGTGAAGGCGTCGATCATGCTGGAGGAAACCGGCCTGCCCTATGAGCCCCATCTGGTGACGCTGTCGGATGCGGATGTCAAAAGCCCCGAGTTTCTGTCGCTGAACCCAAACAACAAAATCCCAGCCATAATCGATCCCAACGGGCCGGACGGTGAGCCGCTGGCCCTGTTCGAAAGCGGGGCAATCCTGCTGTATCTGGCCGAGAAATCAGGCATGTTGCTGGGACAAAGCGCAGCAGACAAGCATCGCATTACGCAATGGCTGATGTTCCAAATGGGGGGCGTGGGGCCAATGTTTGGCCAGCTTGGCTTTTTCTACAAATTCGCGGGCAGCGAAATCGAAGACCCCCGACCGCGCGAACGCTATATCAACGAGGCCAAACGCCTTTTGAACGTGGTCAACACGCAACTGGAAGGGAAAGACTGGATCGCCGGCGATTACTCCATCGCCGATATCGCTCTTGCCCCCTGGTTGAATGCTCTGGACTTCTACGGCGCGAAAGAGGTTGTTGGCTGGGACGGCTACGCCAATGTCGTCGCCTATGTCGACCGTTTCATGCAACGCCCGGCGGTGCAGCGCGGCAAGACCATACCCGCACGCGCTTGATCTGCTTCGCAATCGACGGGGTGCCGAAACCGGCACCCGCATTGCAAAACTCAGCCCGGCAGTGCGCCCGTCAGCACATACCGCAGGATTTCAACAACCTGCTCGGGCTTTTCCGCCACGGCCAGCGCGGCTGCATCCACTTCTTTCAACGCGTGCTGATGCTCGGGACCGTGCAGCACGATAATGGATTTACCCAGCGCTGCGGCATAGCCCGCATCAAAAGCCGCGTTCCACTGTTTGTACTTGTCGCCAAACCGGACAACCACCACGTCGGCATCCGAAATGCCCTTTCGGGTCCGGATCGCGTTGACCATCGCCCCCTTGTGGTCATGCCAGTATTTGTTCGGCTCTTCCCCCAGAATGGCAACGCCGCAATCGTCGCTTGCCGCGTGGTCCGTCACCGGGCTGTTGAATGTGATGTCCAACCCCTGCGCGCCGTCGATGATCTGTTCGCGCCAATCGGTGTGGATTTCGCCAGAGAGGTACACGTTCAGCATCTTTCGTCCTCCGTAAACACGGAAAGGGCGCCACCGCCCCTTCATCTTTTCTGAAATACTACCGCCGGAGGCGGTCCTGCATCAGCCCCGCAGAACACCGCCGGTTGCCTTGGTAACCTTGGCGATGATCTTTTCGGCCACCGCTTCGATGTCCTTTTCCTTCAGCGTCTGCTCTGTCGGCTGCAAACGTACCGTTATGGCCAACGATTTTTTACCTTCACCCAGGCTGCCGCCGATGAATTCGTCAAAGACACGTACATCTTCGATCAGCGCCTTGTCGGCACCTGCCGCCGCGTTCACCAATGTCAGCGCCTCGACGTTGTCATCAACGACAAAGGCAAAGTCACGTTCAACCGCTTGCAAGTCACGCAATTCCAATGCGGCACGTGTGGCGCCGGACTTGCGGGGCAAGGGAACCTCGTCGGGCCAGATCGTAAAGGCCATTGCCGGACCCTTGATATCCATCGCCTGCAACACGCGCGGGTGCAGCTCACCAAAAACACCCAGCACCTTTTTGGGACCCAGACAGATCTTGCCGTGACGACCCGGATGCCACCAGGCATCGCCGTCGCGCAGAATCTGCACCTTGGCCGGTGCTCCGATCGCCGCAAGAACGGCCTCGGCATCCGCCTTGGCATCAAAGACATCCACCGGGCGCGAGGCCCCGTGCACATCCTTGGGGCCGTTGCGGCCAACCAGCAGGCCGGCGATCTGGGTTTTCTGCTCGCCGGGTTCGCCATCATGGAAAACGGGGCCAACCTCGAACAGGGCGACGTCGGCGTATCCGCGTGCCTGATTGCGGGCTGCGGCCTGCAACAATCCGGGCAGCAGATCGGGGCGCATGTGACTCATCTCGGACGAGATCGGGTTTTCAAGCATGGTCGCGTCATCCCCGCCACCGAACAAAGCAGCCGAAGCCTGATCGATGAACGTATAGGTGACGCATTCGTTGTAACCCAGCGCGGCGCAGGTGCGGCGCGCCATGGACTGGCGGCGCTGCGTCGGTGTCATCACCGGCTTGGGAATACCATCGGTGACACGCGGCAAGGGTTTGCCCTGCAACTTGGTCAACGAGGCGATCCGTGCGACCTCTTCCACCAGATCGGCCTCACCCATGATATCGGGGCGCCAGCTGGGCACGTGGGCCATCTCGCCCTCCAGACGGAAACCCAGACGGGTCAGCGTCTGACGCTGCTCGCTTTCGGGAATGTCCATCCCGACCAGAGACTGCACCCGTTCGGCATCCAGCTTGTACGCACGCGCGTGGTTCGGCGCTTTGCCCGCCTCGACCACTTTGGACGCTTCGCCGCCGCAGATGTCCAGAATCAACTGGGTTGCGTGCTCGAGCCCTTCCAGCGTGTATTCAGGGTCCACGCCGCGTTCGAACCGATACCGCGCGTCCGAATTGATTTTCAGCGCCCGACCCGTCAGCGCGATCTGCACATGATCCCAGAACGCGCTTTCCAGGAAGACGTTCACAGTATCCTCGGTGCAGCCAGTTTCCTGACCGCCCATGATGCCTGCGATGGATTCCGGGCCTTTGTCATCGGAAATAACCATCATGCCGGGCTGTAGCGTGTATTCCTTCTCGTCCAGCGCCACCAGGGTTTCACCGCCTTTGGCGCGGTGAACGCGAAGGTTGCCCTGCACCTTGTCCGCGTCAAACACATGCAGCGGGCGGTTATGGTCAAAGGTCATATAGTTGGTGATATCCACCAGCGCCGAAATCGGACGCAGACCAATCGCCTTCAACTGATCCTGCAACCATTGCGGGCTGGGGCCATTCTTCACACCACGGATCAGACGGCCGGTGAAATGCGGCGCGCCGTCCAGCGTGTCGTCGTCAATCGTCACCTTGATCGGGCTTTCGAAATCTCCGGGCACCGGCACGTAGTCGCGCTGTTTCAAAGTGCCGATCCCACGCGCCGCCAGATCACGCGCGATGCCTTCCACGCCCAGCGCATCGGGCCGGTTGGGAGTGATTGCGATCTCGATCACGGGATCGACTTTCGACGGGTCATTCTCGGCAAGCCAATCAACGAACCTGTCACCGACCTCGCCCGAGGGCAATTCGATGATGCCGTCATGTTCGTCCGACAATTCCAGCTCGCGCTCGGATGCCATCATGCCAAAGCTTTCGACGCCGCGGATCTTGCCGACGCTGATCGTCAGGTCCAGACCAGGGATATACATGCCCGGTTTACAGACGACGACAGTGATCCCTTCGCGGGCGTTTGGCGCGCCGCAGATGATCTGCAACTCGCCTTCATCCGTGTCCACCTTGCAGACACGCAGCTTGTCGGCGTCAGGGTGTTTTTCCGCGTGTTTCACATAGCCCAGCGTAAAGTCCTTGAGCTTGTCAGCCGGGTTGATGACCTCTTCGACCTCAAGGCCAAGGTCGGTCAGCGCCTCAGTGATCTCATCAACCGACGCATCGGTGTCGAGGTGGTCTTTCAGCCAGGACAGAGTGAATTTCATTGCTACAGGCCTTTTTGGGCAAACATCCAGTCGGCACAGGCAATGACAAAGAATGGGCCGGGGTGCAAGCGCCCTGCGTCACGGATAGGTAGGGGTGCGGCCCAAAAGCTCGTCCAGCTGCCGTCCGATCCAGCCGTGTGGGATGAAATGCCCACCCGGATGCGTGTCCAGTGAAACCTGCCCCTGCGTGCAATCGGTCCACTCCACCCGGCTGAGCGTCAGGATCGGCACCACGCTCCAATCGCCACGCGGCGTCGCTGTTTCGCAGCCGAATTTCTGCCGCCACAGCGCCACCGGATAGGTCGTGTCCCCTCCCGGGCCAAAGGGGAAGTCCATTACGGTATCGCTGGTTCCGTGCACATGGCGCACCTCGGCCGGGGCCTGCGGGCAGTGCTCAGTCTGACGAATGGTGCCTGCAATGCCCAAGAGCGCGGCAGTGTCATTGCCCGACTGGCAGACATAACGCCACGCCATCGCGCCGCCAAAGGAATAGCCCGAGACATAGATGCGATCCGGGTCAATCGGATAGCGTTGGGCTACATCCTCAAGCACCCGATCAGCAAAAGGCACGTCGCCCGTGTCCGAGGTCCAGAAATCCCAGCTTTTGCCCAACCCGTTCGGTGCCACCAGTAGCACACCCCGCAGCTTCGTCGCGCCCGCGATGCGTTCGTGGTTCACCACAACGGCCCCCTGCCGCGCCCAGCCGTGGAAATGCAGCAACACAGGCAGAGGCGTTTCGCCATCCCATCCATCGGGTTCCAGCACATGGTACGAGCGGTCGCCGACCTCACAGGCCGTATCGCCATGGCAATCCGACTTCCATGGTCCCATGGCGAAAGCGGGGGTTGCGGTCAACAGAAGAAAAAGCAGTCGATGGATCATGCGCCCGACCCTACCCAGCTTGAGCGCCAAGTCACGTCACAACCCTGTGGGAACCTGTAACAAGCCACGCCATCGCCAGACCGCGGGATGGCGATCCTCGGGCAGTGGTGGGCAGTTTATGCTGGCCAAGTCCGTGTGTCGTATAAACGGAGTGCTGGTGGAGACAAATCGCCAGCCCGTGCGGACGGTGTCGTCCATTGGGCTCGAACCAATGGCGCCTCAATGAACGACCGATGGCGCGGCGGCCTATCGGCCTTTGCTCCGCTGTTCTTTCACTCCAAACAACGACTCAGACCTCGCAAGTTCTTTTCTCATAATGTCTTCGCATTCTTGAAGTGTCTCGCGGTAGCTTTCACGCTCACCCTCAACTCGAGCATGAATCGCCCCCACTCTCCCAACGACTTGAGATGCGCTGATCGCCGTGTCACGTTCAGCGATCAAGTTTATCTGTTTTTGCAGTCCGAGTAGCATCATTATCTCGGGAACATCATTCACACCGAGGTGAGATTTTGTCCTCGCGGCCAGATGAGCAACTTCAACGTGATTTACGAAAGAAGCGTATAACTCTCTCTTTTCCCTATTGAATTGGATTCTTTCAGAAAGCTTAATCTGTGACCGCCAGATAAGCAGCGAAATGATTCCCCCGAGCACCAACGCCCAGATGGGGTTTTGCGCGAAGCTTTTCAGCCAATCTGATAGCAGAAACCCAAAATCGCGGCACATGTTCTCGCATGCCGTAATCGCCTCAGCTTCGCTCACCTACTCAAACCACCATGCAGGTTCGGCATATCCAGCGCTGCAAACCCGTAGTGCCGCAGCCAGCGCAGGTCGCTGTCAAAGAACGCCCGCAAATCCGGAATGCCGTATTTTAGCATCGCCAGACGGTCGATCCCAATACCGAACGCAAAGCCCTGATAGACCTCGGGGTCGATGCCGCCGGCGGCGATCACCTTGGGGTGGACCATGCCCGAGCCCAGAATCTCCATCCAGTCGTCGCCCTCGCCGATCTTCAGCTGACCGTTATCCCAGGAACAGCGGATATCGACCTCGGCCGATGGCTCGGTGAAAGGGAAGTGTGAGGCGCGGAAGCGCAGTTCGACGTCGTCGACCTCGAAAAACGCCTTCACGAACTCTTCCAGAACCCATTTCAGGTTCGCCATCGAGATGTCCTTGTCGATCGCCAACCCCTCGACCTGATGGAACATCGGCGTGTGAGTCTGATCATAATCGGCGCGATACACACCGCCCGGACAGATGACGCGGATCGGCGCGCCCTGTTTCTCCATCGACCGGATCTGCACAGGGGATGTGTGCGTCCGCAGCACATGCGGCGGGCGATTGTCGCCTTCGGCACGGTGCATGTAGAACGTGTCCATCTCGGCCCGCGCGGGGTGGTGGCCGGGGATGTTCAGGGCGTCGAAATTGTGCCAGTCGGTCTCGATCCGCGGCCCTTCGGCCACCGAAAAGCCCAGTTCGGCAAAGATCGCGGTCAGTTCCTCGGTCGCCTGGCTGACCGGGTGGATCGAGCCCTGACGACGCGCGCGGGTCGGCAGGGTGACGTCCAGCCATTCGGTGCGCAGACGTTCATCCAGCGCGGCATCGGCCAGAGCGGCCTTTTTGGCGGACAGGGCCGAGTTGATCTCATCCTTCAGGGCATTCAGCGCGGGGCCTGCCACCTGGCGTTCCTCGGGCGTCATTTTGCCCAACTCGCGCATCTTCAGCGCGACCTCGCCTTTTTTGCCCACGGCGGCGACACGGATCGCCTCAAGCGCGTTCTCGTCGCCTGCCTCGGCGATTTGGCCCAGATATTTTGCCTTAAGATCGTCCATGACGCCCTCTGAATTTGGTCGCCAACCTGCTATCGGGCCAGCCCCGCGAATGCAAGCGGGACCGGGCGGATCAATAGCTGTATTCGGGGAAAATCCGGGTCAGATCACCGTTCCAGTCGCCGTTGTAGTGTTCCAGCAACTCATCCGCAGGCACTTTCCCGCTTTGGATGCTGTCCTTGAGCGCGTTGAGGAAATGGGTCTCGTCCGGAACCAGGCCACCGGCCCCGGGATAGGCGCGGGCTTTCAGGCCGGCTTCGGAGATCGCCACAACCTCACGCGCCAGATCGTGCATGTTGATGGTGCCGACCTTCGCTTGCAGACCGTCTTTGGCAGCCGCGACACGCAGCGCCTCGCGGGTCTCGGTATCCCAGCCTTTGACCAGATCCCAGGCCGCGTCCAGGGCCGTTTGATCGTAAGTCAGGCCAACCCAGAAGGCGGGCAAGGCACACAGACGACGCCATGGGCCGCCATCGGCCCCGCGCATTTCCATGAATTTCTTGATCCGCGCCTCGGGGAAGGCGGTGGTCAGGTGATCGGCCCAATCGCTGAGCGTGGGCGTTTCACCCGGCAGAGCGGGCAGTTCGCCTTTCAGGAAGTCGCGGAACGACATGCCCAGCGCATTGATGTACTGGCCATCGCGATAGACGAAATACATCGGAACATCGAGCGCGTATTGCACGTAGCGCTCGAACCCGAAGCCGTCTTCGAACACGAAAGGCAGCATGCCCGTACGCGCATCGTCCAGATGCCGCCAGATGTAACTGCGCCAGCTTTTCTGGCCATTTACCTTGCCTTCGAAAAAGGGCGAGTTCGCAAACAACGCCGTTGCCACCGGCTGCAAGGCCAACGCCACGCGCAGTTTCTGCACCATGTCGGCCTCGGACCCGAAATCGATGTTGACCTGAACCGTGCAGGTCCGTCGCATCATGGCGCGGCCCATGGTGCCGACCTTTTCCATATAGTCATTCATCAGCCGATACCGCCCCTTGGGCATCAGCGGCATTTCCTCATGTGTCCAGGTCGGTGCCGCGCCCAGACCGATGAAACCCACGCCGATCTCATCAGCGATGTCCTTCACCTCGCGCAGGTGGGTGTTCACCTCATCGCAGGTTTCGTGGATGGTCTCGAGCGGAGCACCCGACAGCTCCAGCGCGCCGCCCGGCTCCAGGCTGACATTGGCGCCATCCTTTTCCAGACCGATCAGATGACCCGCTTCACGGACTTCGGCCCAACCGTGCCGGTCGCGCAGGCCCTCCAACACCGCCACGATGGATCGCGCACCCTCAAACGGCAACGGTTTCAGCGTGTCTTTGCAGTAGCCGAATTTCTCATGCTCGGTGCCGATGCGCCAGTCTGCCTTGGGCTTGCAGCCCGACTCCAGATATTCGGCCAATTGCTCATGGCGTTCGATTGGTCCGCCGCCGGACTGGGGGATGGACATGAGACCCGTGCTCCGATCCTGATGTGTCTGTCTTTTGGCCAGTCGTGGGGGCAAACCGCGCCAGTGTCAATGCAGCCGAAGGTTTGGAGGGCGCGAGGACGTACGCTCCCAAATCACGACCGGATGGGCCGATCCACCGTTCAGTTCGGCCAGCATATGCTCGGTTTTCAGGCCCGGCAGCGCCGAGAAGACATCGAACAGCGCCTCGGCCCCTTCCGCATTCACAGGAATGTGAAGCACCGCCTGACCCGGTTGTTCCAACACCCAATGCGCCGGCGTCGAGGTCGGATCGAGCGCCAGCCGCTCGATCTCGCGCGTGGCGATGATGCCGCCATCCAATGGGCCGAAATAGGTGATCTGACCTTCATCGACGGTCACGACACCCTGTCCGCCAGTGCCGGTTCTGAACCGCGCGCGCTGCACCCCGATCACCGCCAGGGCGATTGCGACAGCGACAAGCAGCCAGCCGATCCACCCCAGCAGACCACCGGGCCCGTTGATCCAGCTGAGACCGAGGATCAGGACAAACCCGGCTACCAGCACTTCGCGCCAGCGCCACAGGGCCAGTTTTGCCTCGGGTCGGATGAAACTCATGACAGCACCTTTTGTGGTGTTTGCAACAGGGCGATCCGATACCAGCCGATCTGCTGAAACCCCATCGCCTCATAGGCTCGCGCGGCAGGTGGATTGTTGGCGAACAGGATGGCCTTGTTCGCGCCCTCGGTCCTCGCCTTTTGCAGCACAGCCGTTGTGACCTTGCGCCCGAGCCCACAGTTTCTTTTCTCGCGCGGCACGAATACACCGCCGACCTGAACCTGATCCCGGACTGATGCATTGATGGCGGCCATGGCTACGGGGGCGTCGTCTTCCAGCATGACAATCGCCCTGCCTGATTGAATATCGGTGGTGATCCGATCTGAGGCCATTTCACGCGCCTCTTGCCCTTTGGCCTGGTCGGTATCCTCGAAGTAATCCGCAAACCAACGCGTCAGTAACGGCCGGTCTGCCTCGGACAGGGCACGAAATGGAATCGGTGCCTCTGGGATTTCGCCCAGATCCAGGCGGTACAGGGGTTCATCATGATGCAGGCGATAACCGGCCTGTCCAAGCCCTAGCGCGTCCAATATCATCTCAACCTGTTGTGCAGCCCCTGTCATGCCCAGTACGGTCTGACCTGCGATCCGACCCGCAAAGGCCTGAGCTGCCTCTGGCGAACAATCGGGCAGTTGCGCCATCAGGTAGCCCTTTTTGGTCAGGCCGAATACGCCTTGGATGCGATCCTGCCCCCAAATGAAGAACCGGGTGGAGTGGTCATCGTCTCCAAATCCAATCCCGTGCGCCAACAGGTTGCTGCGCAGAAACATGGAAGTATCGGGATGTTTGGCCAAAAACGCCTCAATGGCCGGGGCATCAGACGGCGAGGCTTCTTGGATCACGCCCAATCCCCCAGCGCCTGCTGCCACATGGTCAATGCAGCCACCGCTGCCGTATCGGCCCGTAAGATACGAGGGCCAAGGCTGACCACATGCGCGAATGGCAACCCTGTCAGACGCGCGCGTTCCTGGTCCGAAAACCCGCCTTCTGGGCCGATGAGAATTGCCCAGGGCCGCCCTTTTTCATTGGCGGCCAATCGCAGGGCCGATCCAACCTCGGCTTCGTTGCAGAACATCAGTTGCCGATCTTCGGGCCATGCATCCAGCAGCCGATCCAACCGCTGCAATTCGGCAACCTCAGGCACGAAGGTTCCGCCACACTGCTCGGCCGCCTCGACGGCATGGGCCTGCAGGCGGTCCTGACGAATGCGTTCGGAATTGGTGAACTCGGTCTGCACCGGCAGGATACGCGCCGCGCCCATTTCGGCGGCTTTTTCCACGATGAAATCGGTGCGGGCCTTTTTTATGGGCGCGAACAGGAACCACAGATCGGGCGGCAGCTGCAACGGTTTCGTCTGTTCAAGGCAGGTTAGCGTCCCGCCGCGTTTTCCCGCCTCGGAGACTTCGGCCAACCACTCTCCGTCCTGCCCGTTGAACAGGGCGACCTGCCCTTTGACCGCAAGGCGCATGACACCAAAAAGGTAGTGCGCCTGGTCGCGCGTCAAAGGAACCGATTGCCCCTGACCCAAGGGCTGCTCTACATACAGTCTGATCTTAGCACTCATGAGACCCTACATATGCAAGGCAATGCCCCAACACCAGATGGTCAAGTCGCCGATGCCGTCAGCGGCAACTGGGTCGACACCCACGCCCCGGCCTTTGCCCGCCCCTATCTGCGCCTCAGCCGCGCGGACCGGCCCATCGGGACATGGCTGCTGCTGATTCCCTGTTGGTGGGGGCTGGCGCTGGCGATCCTGCATGATGGTCAGCCGCGTTGGGAAGATCTGTGGATCGCCTTGGGATGCGCATTTGGGGCCTTTCTGATGCGGGGCGCCGGTTGCACGTGGAATGACATTACGGACCGGGAATTCGACGGGCAGGTCGAACGCACACGCTCGCGCCCGATTCCGTCGGGTCAGGTCAGTGTCCGGCAGGCCGTGGTCTGGATGATCCTGCAATGCATTCTGGCGCTTGGTATCCTTCTCAGCTTCAATCAGGCGGCAATCGCAATGGGTGTTCTGTCCCTGTTGCCCGTGACGATCTATCCGTTTGCCAAACGATTTACCTGGTGGCCTCAGGTGTTTCTGGGGCTGGCCTTCAACTGGGGCGCCCTTCTGGCCTGGGCGGCCCATAGCGGTTCCGTGGGATGGCCAGCGGTGACGCTTTACCTGTCTGGAATCGCGTGGACTCTGTTCTACGATACCATCTATGCGCATCAGGATGCCGAGGATGACGAACTGATCGGCATCAAATCAACCGCTCGTCTGTTCGGAGCCGATACAGCGCGGTGGCTGAAGTACTTTTTGGTGGCGACCGTGTCGCTGATGGGGCTGGCCATCGTCGATGCAGGGGTGCCGGATACCTCGATGCTGGCATTGGGTGTTGCGCTCTGTGGGCCTTGGGCAATGGGCTGGCACATGATGTGGCAACTCCGCGCGCTGGACATCGAAGACAATGCCAGGCTGTTGCAATTGTTCAGGGTCAACCGCGACACTGGCTTGATTCCGCTGATCTTCCTCTGCGTCGCCCTGTTGCTCTGATTGCACCTGCTGAACGTGGCCTGTAAAGATCGGCCCAACCGCCTGAGGAGTGTCAAACCCAAATATGCGTCTGCCGTATTTTATCGTTGTTTCCCTGATCTTTCTTGTATCAGCCGGGCTGTCGCTTTTGGCAGCCAGCTATGCCGTCACAAAGATCGAAGAGACATCGGAATTCGCTGTGCGCCGGGCGCTTGACCTCAAAGGGCACGACTGGGCCGAGGTCGAGTCAGACGGCTTGCGCGTGGTCCTGACCGGGATTGCACCCGATGAGGCGACACGGTTCAACGCACTGACCGCAGCCGGAACCGAGGTCGATGCGTCCCGCGTAATCGATGAAATGGAGGTTGAAGCGACCTCTGCCCTGGCGCCGCCGCGCTTTTCGGCGGAAATTCTGCGCAACGATCACGGCATCTCGATCATCGGCCTGATCCCGGCCAGCGAAGACAGAGATGCCCTGATCAGAAGGCTGGGCAACCTCGACCGCAACATCGCAGTTTCGGACCTGATGGAAACCGCGGATTACCCCAAGCCCGACGGTTGGGATGCCGCGATATCATATGCCATCGAGGCGCTGGCCAGCCTGCCACGTGCCAAAATTTCCGCAAACGCCGATTTGGTCAAAATCACTGCCATTGCGGACAGCCAACAGGAAAAACAACGTCTCGAACGCGATCTGACCCGCGCCGCGCCGCCCAGCCTGCGGATCGGGCTGGCGATCTCGGCACCTCGTCCCGTCATAACGCCCTTTACGCTGCGTTTTCTGATCAACGAAAACGGTGGGCAATTTGACGCCTGCTCGGCACAAGATGCAAAAGCACGCGACCGGATCGTGACCGCTGCGCGCGATGCCGGCTTGTCGGGAACATATTCCTGCACCATCGGTCTGGGC
Source organism: Ruegeria sp. HKCCD6119 (assembly GCF_013110585.1). Lineage (NCBI taxonomy): Bacteria > Pseudomonadati > Pseudomonadota > Alphaproteobacteria > Rhodobacterales > Roseobacteraceae > Ruegeria > Ruegeria sp. HKCCD6119. The sequence continues at coordinate 505,637 of NZ_WVQV01000002.1, forward strand.
GAGCCCTCGCCACGCTGGCCCGAAGCCGCCGAGAAGAGCATTCAGGCACTGGCCAGAATCGGCAAAGGCTCGGTCACGATGTCGGATGCGGACATCACCCTGGTTGCGGCGCAAGGCACGGATCCAGCCTTGTTCGACCGGGTTGTAGGTGAACTTGAAACAGCGTTGCCTCAGGTCTTTGCCCTGCATGCCGTGCTGCCGGAACCTGAAACCAGCGAACAGACCGGACCCGTCGAGTTCTCGGCGACCCGCAGCCCCGAAGGGCTTGTGCAACTACGAGGGCGCCTGGGGGATGAAACGTTGCGGGACATGGTCGACAGCTATGCCCGCGCGGCCTTCGGCTCGGATCAGGTCTATACCGCGACCCGCATCGCGCCGGGGCTTCCGGCAGATTGGCCGGTGCGTGTTCTGGCCGGCCTCGAGGCGTTGGCCCAGCTTCACAACGGGGCCCTGACCGTAACACCAGGCTCGGTCGAACTGACCGGCCTCAGCCATGAAGAGGATGCCAAGGCCCGTATCGCAGGTCAGTTGTCGGACAAGCTGGGCGAAGGGCAGGAATTCACCCTGACGATCACCTATCAGCCTCCGCCAGAGCCCGAAGACGCGCTGCCCGATCCTGAAGTCTGCGAAGCGCAGATCGCCGAAATCCAGACCGTCAGCAAAATTGCGTTCGAACCCGGATCAGCGACGATCGCATCCGACTCGCGCGATACGGTGAACCAGATCGCCGACATCCTGCGCGACTGCGGGCCGATCCGGCTGGAGATCCAGGGCCATACCGACAGCCAGGGCCGCGAAGAGATGAACCAGCAGCTCAGCCAGGCACGGGCGCAATCGATTCTGAACGAGCTGCGCGGGCGGCGCATTCCCACCAGCAGCTACACTGCCGTTGGATATGGTGAAACACAGCCCATCGCGGACAACGACACCGAAGAAGGCCGCGAAGCCAACCGGCGGATCGAGTTCCGGCTGATCCGTCCCGAGCCGGTCGAAGCCTCCGAAACAGGCCTCGAAGCGCTCGAGGCCGAGGCTGGGGCTGAGGCTGACGCGCCTGAAACGGATCAGACCGAATCGACCGCACCAGACACGGACGCAGAGGACCAGTAAGTTGAACAGAACCGAATTCATCATTGCCACAGCCGTCATCCTGTTTGCGGCCTTCTGCATGGGCTGGTTTGCCAACTGGCTGGCACACCGCCTGTCCCGCGTCCGCCAAAGCGACGTTGCCGATCTGGATCGCATGAGCCAGGAACTGCACGAAGCGGAAGAAACCCGCGATCAGGCCATAACCTATCTTCAGCAACGTGAAGCCGAGTTAACCAACCAGCTGACCCAGACAGAGGCAGAACTGGCCGCAGCCATGGACGGTCTGCGCGCCGCGCGGCAAGAGGCCGAGGAAATGCGCGGTCGGATCAACAACGCCGACTAGACGCTACAGTATCAGTTCAGGTAAACGACAGCCTCAACTTCGAACAGCATCGGTTCGATTGCCAGCTTTGGCACCGGAACCAGGGTTTGCGCTGGCAGAGTATCTCGAAACACGCGTTTGACGGCGTCAGTCAGCAGGCCGAGTTTCGACAAGTCGTGGTCCACCACTTAAACCGTCAACTTCACAACCTGATCGCACTGCGCCCCAAGCGCGTGGATCACCGCCTTGAGATTGGTATAGGCCTGTTCGACCTGCGCGCCGAAATCCGGCGACAACGCTCCGATTTGATCCTGCCCACCCTGACCCGAGACAAAGGCCAACCGACCGGCGCCCGGGGTTACAACGGCGGTGCTATAGCCGTTCGGGGATGGGTCGTGGAGGTGTCCGGAATTGACGATCTGAGGACGCAGGGTCGTTTCGAGATTTTGTTTTTCAAGTGTCATGTTCGAAATCCTTGCTGAGGTGCAAGGACAGGTCTAGACGGTATTAGTGCCAAATTTTGTCACTGAATATGCTAGGTTGGGCTAATGAAAGCCGCGACCAGACAAGACGCCATCGCCCTTATCCTACGACGCAACAGCAGTTCCACCGTAGATGCGCTGGCCGCAGAGGTCGGCGTCTCGTGCCGCACCATCCTGCGCGACATCGCTGCACTGCGTGATCAGGGATTTGTAATCTATTCCGAATGTGGCCGGGGTGGCGGGCTGCAACTTGATCCGCAATCCGTCCTAACAACCGCCCGGTTGTCGGCAACCGAGGTTTTTGCCCTGCTGCTCGGCGTGGCGTCAATGCGGGCGGCACGTGCATTGCCGTTCTCGGATCTGGCGGATGCAGGTCTGGCCAAGATCGAAAAATCCCTGCCAGCGGACCGGGTGCGCGATCTGCGTCGCTTTCTCGATTGCCTCTACGTTGGACAATTGTCGCCTCAGCAGAACCTGTCAGACCTCGGACCCATGGATGCGGCCCTTCTGCCCGCCTTCGAACAGGCGTTTCTGAACCGGCTTTACCTGCGCTTTGGTTATCGCGACGCCAAAGGTGTCCAGAGTTTTCGCGAAGTTGAACCGCAAGCTATGCTGATCCTGCCACCGCTCTGGTACCTGGTTGCCTGGGATCCGCAGCGAGATGATTTTCGGCATTTCCGCATGGACAGGATCAGCGACCCGGAATGCGTTGAGGGTGCCATGTTCCGCCGCAAGAGAGTTCCGTTCGAAGACGATGTTTGCCCGTTCAATGATCTGCCGAAATAAGGCCGCGACAGCCGATCCGCCCGCTCGACGCATCCTCACCACCGGGTCAGCGCGTCTTCATCCTCATCCTTGGCGGCAACCCATTCCGCACCCGACCGGGTGATTTCTTTCTTCCAGAAGGGAGCACGGGATTTCAGGTAATCCATCAGGTACTCCGCCGCCTCGAACGCATCCTTGCGATGCCGTGCAGCGGTGGCCACCATCATGATCTTGTCGCCCGGGGCCAGACGTCCATGGCGGTGAATCACCAGCACATCGCCCAATGCCCAACGCGCCTGCGCCTCTTCGGCGATCTTGGTCAGGGCGCGTTCGGTCATACCGGGATAGTGCTCGATCTCCATCACATCCAGATCACCGCTCGCCAGATCACGCACAACGCCGGTGAAGGTGACGATGGCGCCGTTGGAATCATCCCCGGCGGCAAAGGCATTGGCCTCGGCCCCCAGATCAAATGCCTCTTCCTGAACCGCGATCCGCATCGGTCAACCGCCCGTCATCGGCGGGAAAAACGCAACTTCCCGAACACCTGACAGCGACGCATCGAAATCCGACAGCTCCTGATCCAACGCAACGCGCAGCGCGGACAGATCGGCAAATGCCGCGGCATAGCGCTCTTCCCGAGCGCTCAGTTCTGCCACCAATTCGCCGACCGTCGCCGCTTGCGTTTCGACCTTTTCCTTTGGCAAGCCGATGCGTTCGCGCACCCAGGCGAAATACAGAACATCCATCGGTTAGCTCTCCTTCAGATGAGGCATGGCCTTAAGTAGATAGTCATAGCCGGTGATCAATGTAAGCGTTGCCGCAATCCACAACAGCCACAGCCCGACCTGACCCGCCCAATACATGCCATCGACATTCAGGCGCAGGTGGTTCACGTCTTCGACCTGACCCGCAATGATCTGCTCGACCAGCTCGGCATCCATGCCAAAACTTGCCATCACGGCATAGTGCTCGAAGATACCCTGCGAAAACAGAACCGCGATGGCGACCATCTGGGCCGTGGTCTTCCATTTGGCCAGTTTGGTGACTTTGAGCGTCCCGGCCACATCGCCCAGATATTCCCGCAGGCCCGAGACAAAGACTTCGCGAAACAGGATCACGGTTGCAGGAAGGACAAGCCACGGCGTCCAGTGCTCGGTCGAATAGCCCACAAGGATCATAAGCGCGATCACCACCATAGCCTTGTCGGCGATCGGATCCAGCATCGCTCCGATCTTGGTCTCCTGCTTCCATGCGCGGGCCAGATACCCATCGAACCAATCGGTAATCGCCGCTGACAGGAACAGGATCAGTGCAAACCAGTCCGCATAGGGACGGGTGAAATACAGAAACATGACTGCCAGCCCGGGCGCGGCCAGCAGGCGCAGGACGGTCAGGAGATTAGGTAAATTCCACTTCATGGCTTGGACCCTATATCGCCGGTCCGGGACAGAAAAGCCAATCAGACAAAAAACTGCATCACTCACAAACGCTTGGTCAAAGCGCCGCAGGCCCGACGTCTCAGAACAGTACCTCTTGGCCTTTACCGGCTTTGCGGTCAGATTGCCGCGCAAGCCCAGCCGGAAAGTACCAGATGACAGCGCATATTCAAACCGACACACGGTCAAACATGATAGGCAGCCTCTGGATGGTTGCCGCGATGGCCGGTTTTGCGCTGGAGGATGCGTTGCTGAAGGCAGCCTCAGCCGCGCTGCCGATCTGGCAGGTCCTGGTTCTTTTCGGCGCGGGCGGGTCGGTGATTTTCGCTGCGGTGGCTCGGGCCCGCGGGCAGCGGCTGCTGCAACCTGACGTTCTGTCCCGCCCGATGAAAATTCGGGTGCTGTTCGAGGTCTTTGGTCGGTTGTTCTATGTTCTGGCCATCGCACTGACGCCGTTGTCCTCGGCCACGGTGATTCTGCAAGCCACGCCTCTGGTCGTTGTAGCAGGCGCCGCGTTGTTCTTCGGCGAGACAGTCGGTTGGCGGCGTTGGAGCGCTATCTTTGTCGGCATGATCGGCGTTGTCGTCATCCTGCAACCCACCGGAGACAGCTTTTCGCTGCTGTCGATACTGGCGGTGCTGGGAATGCTGGGATTTGCCGGACGTGATCTGGCCAGCCGCGCAGCACCTGCCACGCTTGGAACCGAAGTCCTGGGGTTCTACGGCTTCCTCAGCATCATCGTGGCCGGCGTGGCCTATCGGTTCTGGGAGGGCGCGCCGATTGCACCGGTTGGCCCTCACACCAGCCTGCATCTGATCGGTGCGGTGCTGATGGGCGTAATGGCCTATGCATCGCTGATGAAGGCGATGCGCATCGGCGAAGTGTCCGCCGTGACCCCGTTCAGATACACCCGGCTGTTGTTCGGCATCGGGCTTGGCGTAGCCATGTTTGGAGAGAGGCTGGATCCCAACATGTGGATCGGCAGCGCGCTGATCGTCGCGTCGGGTCTTTATATCCTGTGGCGGGGCCGGCAGGCCTAGCCCTTGTCGTGGAAGAAATCGTAAACCTTTTGCGCCAACCCGGCCGAGATTCCTTCGACCGCTTTCAGATCGGCCAGATTGGCCCGGCTGACGGCTTTGGCGCTGCCGAAATGGGTCAACAGAGCACGCTTGCGCGCAGCCCCTACCCCTGGGATTTCATCCAACGGCGTTGCACCCACGGCCTTGGCGCGTTTCGCACGATGGGTGCCGATGGCGAACCGGTGCGCTTCGTCCCTGAGGCGTTGAATGAAATACAACACAGGGTCGTTGCGTTTCAGCGCAAAGGGGCGCTGGCCGATCCGGTGAAACTCTTCCTTGCCGTGGTCGCGGTCGACCCCTTTGGCGACGCCGACCATGGGAATGTCTTCGACCCCATGTTCGACCATGATCTGATGCACCGCGCTTACCTGCCCGGCACCGCCATCGATCAGCAACAGATCGGGCCACAGCCCTTTGTCGCGGTCCGGGTCTTCCTTTTGCAGTCTGGTGAAGCGGCGGTTCAGCACCTCTTTCATCATGCCGAAGTCGTCACCCGGTGTCAGGTCATCACCGCGAATGTTGAACTTGCGGTAAGCGTTCTTCATGAACCCCTCGGGGCCGGCCACGATCATGCCGCCGACAGCATTGGTGCCCTGAATATGAGAGTTGTCATAGACCTCGATCCGTCCAGGCGGACCATCCAGATCGAACGCCTCGGCCAGCCCGCGCAGCAACTTGGCCTGCGTGGCACTTTCCGACATGCGGCGGGCCAAAGCCTCGCGCGCGTTGCGCAAGGCACCGGCAACAAGTTCCTGTTTTTCGCCACGCTGCGGCACAAGGATTTCGACCTTGCGCCCGGCTTTCTCAGTCAGCGCGTCCTGCATCAGATCCACATTTTCGATTCCGTCCGACAGGATCAGCTGACGCGGCGGCTCCTTGTTGTCATAGAACTGGCCCAGAAAGGCCTCCATCACCTCGGCAGGTGAAACATCCGGGCCGACGCGGGGATAGAAATCCTTGTTGCCCCAGTTCTGGTTCGCACGGATGAAAAACACCTGCACGCAGGCCTGACCGCTGTCCATATACAGGCCGATCACGTCCGCCTCGGCCACACCGCGCGGGTTGATGCCCTGAGAGGTCTGCACCTGCGTCAGAGCCCGGATGCGGTCACGCAGACCTGCGGCGCGTTCGAACTCCATCGCCTCGGATGCGGCCATCATCTGCTCGGCCAGTTCCTCTTGCACCTTGGTCGAGCGGCCCGACAGGAAGCGTTCGGCGTCCTTCACGCTTTCACGGTAATCCTGCTCTGAGATCAGGCCGACACACGGCCCGGAACACCGTTTGATCTGATACAGAAGGCATGGCCGCGTTCGGCTGTCGAACATCGAATCCGAGCAGTTGCGCAGCAGGAACGCTTTTTGCAACTGGTTCAACGTCCGGTTCACCGCACCGGCACTGGCGAAAGGGCCGAAATAAGCACCTTTTTCCTTCTTCGCCCCTCGGTGTTTCTTGATCTGCGGAAAGTCATGATCCTTGGCGACTAGTATGTTCGGAAAGCTTTTGTCATCCCGCAACAATACATTGTATTTCGGCTTGAGCTGCTTGATCAGGTTCTGCTCAAGCAGCAGGGCCTCGGTCTCGGTTCGCGTGGTCAGGAACATCATCGAGGCCGTCGCGGCGATCATCTTTTCGATCCGCCCCGAATGACCCGGCCGTGTGTAATTCGACACCCGTGCCCTGAGATTTCGGGCTTTGCCGACATACAGAACCCGGCTGTCTGTATCGAGCATGCGGTAAACGCCCGGAGAACTGTCCAGCGTTTTTACATAGCGCTGAATGCAGGCATAGCCGGTGGGGGATGATTCGCTGTCGGTGGTCATGATCCTGAGATATGATTCTCTGGCAATGGCTGCAATCTCACGCTTGTCAGATCAAGAGAAAACAAATCCACGGTTTCTGTGGATAAGTGTGAAGATAAAATTCCGGAAGATCAGAAATCCCCTTGTTTCCTTGCCTTTTCCTTTACTTGCACAAAAAATAGGCAACTTATCAAGTGTTTGTTTTTAAACATTATTTTTTTGCATACTTAGCAAGTGTATGAAAAAAAAGACATTTTTGTAACGCACATGTAACACGATTGAGAGCGGTGCAAAACTTGCAGCAGAATTACTTATTCTACACCCAGAACATCCGGAGTTTTCCAACCCAGATGCTGACCGCCGTCCACACATAAAAGCTGTCCGGTGACCGCGTGTGCATCCAGAAAGTACCCAAGCGCAGCGGTTATGTCAGACGGGTTGGATCCCCGCTCCAAAACGGTGTTTGAACGCTGTGCCTGGAAATGTTCTTCGCTTTGGCGGTGGCCCTGCATCGTTGGGCCCGGCCCGATCGCATTGACACGGATCGCCGGAGACAACGCCTGCGCCGCCGTTCGGGTCAGCGTCCACAAACCCATTTTTGCGATGGTGTATGACATGAACTCGGGCGTCAGTTTACGCACACGCATGTCCACCATGTTGACGATGAGGCCGGTTGCAAGCGGTTCGCCATTTTCATCTGTTCCGGCGCTCAGCCCCTGACCGGCCATGGCCTGCGTCAGCACAAAGGGCGCGCGCAGATTGCTGTCGAGATGTCGATCCCAGCTTTGCCGGGTTGCCGTGCGGATGTTGTCGTATTCGAAGATCGAAGCGTTGTTCACCAGACACGTGATCGGCCCGCCCAGCGCCTCAACCGCTTTGGGCAGCAGCGCCTGAACCTGAGCTTCATCCAGCAGATCGGCCTTCAGGGTCACGGATTTTCGGCCCAGGGCCTGTACCTCTGCCGCCGTCTCCTGCGCCGGACCTTCGGATGAGGCGTAATGCACGGCCACATCGAAACCTCGATCTGCCAGATACAGTGCCATGGCCCGGCCCAGACGAATACCGGCGCCGGTGACTAGGGCTCGGGTCATTCTTCACCTCGTTTGGTCAGATCACACCAGCAATACGATGACGTAAAGCACATAAAGGAAAGTCAACACCATCCCCCAGACGCGCGAGATGTCGCGTTTGAGGAATACAAACGGAACCAGCAGCAGCGATGCGCCCAGCATGACCCACAGATCGAACCGAAGGAATTCCGGATCGACCGGAATGCGCCCGAACCAGGTTGCGATCCCGATGATGGCCAGAAGGTTGAACATGTTCGAACCGATCACGTTGCCCAGCGCGACATCGGCCTGTCTGCGCAATGCGGCCATAAGCGTCGTCGCCAGTTCGGGCAAAGAGGTTCCAACCGCGATCAGGGTCAGGCCGATGACCGTTTCACTGACCCCATAGGTTCTTGCGATGACGGTCGCGTTGTCGACAAGCAAGTGCGCACCCATCGGAAGCCCCACCAACCCCAGGATCAGGTAAATCGATACCTTCCAGTAGGGCATGTCAGGGTCGGCTTCCTCCAAGCCTTCAAGCTCGTCATCATCCGCGCAAGCCTCACCACAGGCCTTGCGATGTGCTTTCGCCTCACGAAAGGCAGTCATCAGGACAAGACTCAACGCCGCCAGCAGGATCAGACCGCTGAAGAATGTGAATGTTCCGCTAAAAGCCAGCCCGATGAACAGAACCGTCGCCAGCAGCATGAAGACGTAATTCCTGCGGCTGTCACATTCACTGGTGTGAATCGTAGCCAGCAATGCGGGCAGTCCAAGAACCAACAGGATGTTGGCCGTGTTCGATCCGACAACGTTGCCCAGCGCAATACCGGGAGCGTTCTCTTTCAATGCGCTGATGGCGATCAGCAACTCGGGTGCAGACGTTCCGAAGGCCACTATCGTCAGGCTGACAATCAACGCCGGAACACCCAGACGCAAGCTCAGGTTCACAGCACCGCGCACAAGCGCATCGCCTGCAAGCAGCAGGATCAACAGCCCAAGACCAGACAGCAGCCAAGTGGTGATCAAGTCCGACCTCCTTTTTCGCAGGCACAAGGGCCTTTGCCTATGCGAAACCGTCCGCAGCGCGGACACTTGGCCGAACTCAGTTTCTTCTGCCCCGGAAAGCGCAGTTTACCGAACATCGCCAAGACACCCATGCCGATCAGAAAAAGTGTGACAGCCTTGATGATCACGTCACAAACCAAAACGCGCGTAGGCCGCACGCTCCTCTAATCCGGCAATGGCATCCTGTGCCAGGCTGGCCCCGAACCGAGACCAGATCGGTTTGCGCACGCCATAACGGCGGAACTTGACCTTGTCGCCAAACCGTTCCTGCATCTTGGGTTTCAGATGGGCGATACCGTCGATCAAACCCAGTTCATGCGCCCGACGCGCCAGCCAGACTTCACCCGTGAACAGGTCGGCACTGTGATCCAGCTTGTCACCCCGGCGGGCTTTGACATGCGCGATGAAGTTTTCGTGGATGTCGCCCAGCAGCCCTTGCAAGCGTGCCACATCCTCTTTCTTTTCCGGCGAAAAGGGATCCAGCATCGATTTCGATTTGCCCGCTGTATGAACGCGCCGCTCGAACCCCTGCCGCGCCAGGAAGACATGCGCGCCAAAACCTGCCGAAATGACTCCGATTGAGCCAAGAACCGAACTGTCGTCGGCCCAGATCTCATCCGCAGCGGCCGCCAGCCAATACCCTCCGGATGCCGCAACATCTTCGACAAACCCGATCACGGGCACGTCCAGCTCTTCCGACAAGCGCCGAATTCGGGCGCCAATCAAAGAGCTTTGTACAGGCGACCCGCCCGGAGAGTTGATCTCGAGCGCGACAGCCGCAGGTTTCCCCTTTCGAAACGCCTTGTCGAGAACCGGGGCCAGGGTGGTATCGTTCAAGGACCCGCGACCGGCCATTCCAATGGAACCGGACAAACGGACAACGGCCACGCAAGGGTGCTTTTTTACGAACGGCAGGCTGAGCTTCATGGGTGCCGATGTAGAGTGCCCCCAACCCGTAAACAAGGGACTCTGCCGGCGTAAAACGCGACGTGAACCAAATTCACACACCCGATGGGCAAAAATGCAACGCCTTGGCGAGGATCAACTGCGAATGCGCCAGCCGGTTTTAAATATCCAGCCTATGACGGCCAGGCACAGCCCTGTAAAAGCGACAATGGCAAGAAGGCTGAAAACGATCGGCACATCTGCCAGCCCGTAAAAGGACCAGCGGAAACCCGAAATCAGATAGACCACGGGATTGAACAGCGTGATGGTCTGCCACAATGGCGGCAGCATCGAGATCGAATAAAACGTGCCCCCCAGAAAGATCAGTGGCGTCACCACCAACTGCGGCACCAGTGACATCTGCTCGAAATTGCTGGCCCAGATGCCGATGATGAATCCGAGCAACGAAAAGCTGAGACAGGACAGGATCAGAAACGCGGCCATGGCGAATGGATGCTCGATCCGAATATCGACGAAAAACGTCGCGGTGAACAATATCACCAACCCCACGAACAACGCCTTGGTTGCGGCGGCACCGACATACCCGATCACGATCTCGATGAAATTGACCGGAGCGGATAACAGCTCGTAGATGGTGCCCAGAAACTTGGGGAAGTAAATTCCGAACGACGCGTTCGAAATCGACAGCATCACCACCGACAACATGATCAGCCCCGGCACGATGAACGCACCGTATGAAACGCCCTCGACCTCTTGGATACGGCTGCCGATGGCGGTGCCAAACACCACGAAGTAAAGCGACGTGGACAGAACCGGCGACAGAAAGCTCTGTGCCAGAGTGCGAAAGAAACGGGCCATTTCGAACCGGTAGATGGCAGCGATCGCGGTCCAGTTCATGCGGCCTCTCCCGATACCAGATTGACAAAAATCTCTTCCAGGCTTGATTGTCTGGTCTGCACGTCGCGCAACACCAACCCGGCCTCGGACACGTCATTCAGCAAGGTCGTTATGCCGGTACGATCCGCATGGGTATCGTAGGTATAGATCAGACAATCACCCGCGCCGTTGAGGGCCAGATTGTGGCTGACCAGATTATCGGGAATCCGATCGATGGGCTCGGTCAGCATGACTTCGATCTGCTTTTTTCCCATCTGCGACATGAGTGTGTCTTTGTCCTGCACCAGCAAAAGCTCACCCTTGTCGATGACGCCGACACGATCCGCAATCGCTTCTGCTTCTTCAATGTAATGGGTGGTCAGAATGATGGTGACACCGTCCCGTTTCAGTTCCGCCACAAGCTCCCACATGTCCTTGCGCAACTCGACATCCACTCCGGCAGTCGGCTCGTCCAGAAAAAGCACACGGGGTTCATGGGCCAGGGCCTTGGCGATCAGCACCCTCCGCTTCATGCCGCCGGACAATTCCTTGATCGCGTTGTTGCGCTTGTCCCACAGGGACAGCTTGCGCAGAATCTCTTCGATCCGCGCGTTGTCCTTGCCAAGTCCGAACAGCCCGCGTGACAGTCGAACCGTGTTCCAGACCTTTTCAAACGGTTCCAACGCGATCTCTTGCGGTACAAGCCCTATCATCCTGCGCGCTGCGCGATAATCGGACTGGGTGTCATGTCCGCCAACCCTGACCACCCCCGAGGTCGGAGTCGTTATTCCACAAATCGTCGAAATCAGGGTCGTCTTTCCGGCCCCATTTGGCCCCAAAAGCGCAAGTATCTCACCCTCTTCAATATCCAGAGACACACCTTTCAGCGCCTCGAACCCATCCGCGTAAGACTTGCGAAGATCTTTGATGGACAAAATGGTCGTCATATCCGTTCCCCGTTCCGACCGAGACCCTATCGCGCCGAACCAGCCTGTAACAGGTCAATTTCGCACAACGTGCCGCGCATTCTGTAATGGTTGTCAGAACCATGCTCAATTCCAACTTGCAATCCGTCAACCCACCCGCAAACTCTGCCACAACGGAGGGCGCCGATGCTGAATGGAATACGCATAGTCGAAATCGAAGGGCTGGGCCCCGGCCCGTTTGCCGCCATGCAGCTAGCTGATCTGGGCGCCGACGTCATCACGATCCACCGCAAAGGCCAGGCAGTAACACCGGGCATGCCCGACCGCTCGCTTCTGGACCGCGGCAAACGATCGATTGCGCTTGATCTGAAGGATCCCGAAGATCTGGCGACCGCCCGTCGCCTGATTGACACGGCAGATGCACTGATCGAAGGCTTTCGCCCCGGCGTTATGGAGAAGCTGGGTCTTGGCCCGGATCTTTGCCTGACCCGCAACCCAAAACTGATATATGGCCGCATGACCGGCTGGGGGCAGGATGGTCCGCTGGCCGACACGGCAGGACATGACCTGAATTACATCGCCTTGTCCGGTGCGCTCTGGTACGCCTCTCTCCCGGATCAGCCGCCTCAAACCCCTGCAACCCTGGTCGGCGATATCGGTGGAGGCGCCATGTACCTTGTCGCGGGCATCCTGGCAGGTTTGATCAACGCGCAAAGAACCGGGAAAGGCACCGTGGTCGACGCCGCCATCTACGACGGCTCGGCCCATATGATGAACCTTCTGATGACCATGCGCCAAACCGGAAACCTGTCTGAAACCCGCGGCCAAAGCCTGTTGGACGGCCCGCATTGGAGCCGAACCTACACCTGCGCAGACGGCGGATTTGTTTCGGTCCAATGCCTTGAACCAAAATTCTACGTCCGATTTCTTGAAATCCTGGGCCTGTCCCGGGACCCGGCATTCCAACAACAGTACACCCGCAAGCTCTGGCCCGACCTGACCCGGCGCCTGGCCGAAATCTTCTCGTCCAGGCCACGCGACCATTGGGCCAAATTGTTCGACGGGTCAGATGCCTGCGTCGCCCCGGTACTCAGCCCCGACGAGGCCACAGCCCATCCGATGAATGCAGCCCGTCAATCCTGGCGCCAGACAGACGGCACCCTACAGGCCACCGCCGCCCCACGCTTCTCCACACACCAGTGGCAACCAAAGCCCAGCCCGGCCCGCGGCCAACACACAACCGAGATCCTGAATGAACTCCAAGCCCCAGAAAGCACCTGACACACTCTTCATCTGGCCAGAAATATCCCGGGGGTGAATTGGCCAGCGGCCAAGAGGGGGCTGGCCCCCTCCCATGCGTTCTACCCGCCGCGCACCGTGTCGATCATCAGCTGAACGTTGTCCGGGTCGGCATCCGGAGTGATCCCATGGCCGAGGTTGAAAATATGCGGCCCCTTGGAAAAGGCGCGCACGATGCGCCGAGTCTCATCCACCAGCGCCTGACCGCCAGTAACCATGTGCGACGATGCCAGATTGCCTTGCACACAGCCATCAATCTGCACGTTCTTAGCCGCCCATTCGGGCGACACGGAATTGTCCAACGCCACGCAATCCACGCCGGTCGACCTTGCAAACCTGACATACCCGTCGCCTGCTTCCCGCGGAAATCCAATCACGGGGATGCCAGGATGACGTTCCTTGATGGCCTGCGTAATCACCCGGCACGGCTCCACCGCGTATTTGCGGAAAGCTTCGCCCGTCAAAGACCCCGCCCAACTGTCAAATATCTTGACCACCTCGGCTCCGGCGTCGATCTGAGCGGACAGATATTCAATCGTTGCCGCGGTGATGCGGTCCAATAGCGCCTCGAACAAAGCGGTATCACCTTCGCGCAACGCATGCGCGGGACCCTGATCCGGCGTGCCGCGCCCTGCAATCATGTAGGTGGCCACAGTCCACGGCGCACCTGCAAATCCGATCAAGGTGGTTTCCGACGGCAATTCCCGCGAAAGAATGCGCACCGTCTCGTAAACCGGTGACAGTGTCTCGTGAATCGCGTCAACAGGCTTCAACGCATCAAACTCGGCCTGCTGCGTGATGGTGGATAAACGCGGCCCTTCACCTGTCACGAACCAAAGGTCAGCCCCCAGCGCCTGTGGCACAAGAAGGATGTCGGCAAACAGGATCGCCGCATCGAACCCATATCGCCGAATTGGCTGCAAGGTAACTTCTGCTGCCAATTCAGGATTGTAGCACAGTGACAGGAAATCCCCGGCCTGAGCACGTGTGGCCCGGTATTCCGGCAAATACCGACCCGCCTGACGCATCATCCAGATCGGCGGCACATCCTGTACTTCGCCCGCCAGCGCCCGCAGCAGCTTCTTTGTCTCGGCCATGTTTGTCCCCAGCATTCAGGTTTTGGCAACGGGTCGTCCTTCGGCGGCAATTTGTCAAGCTCAGCCCCCATTGTCAGGGCAATGTGACGCGACTAAAGCTGTGCACATGACTTTGACCCTGCCCACCCCCGCATCGCCCCTCAGAATCGGCACCCGTGGCTCGCCGCTGGCTCTGGCTCAGGCCTATGAAACGCGCCAACGCCTGAGCGATGCCTTTGATCTGCCACAGGATGCGTTCGAAATCGTAGTGATCAAGACGACCGGTGACAATCGCGCCATGATCGACGCGGATCGACCGCTGAAGGAAATCGGCAACAAGGGCCTGTTCACCAAGGAAATCGAAGAGGCGATGCTGCGCGCCGAGATCGACATCGCCGTGCATTCAACAAAGGACATGCCCGTTGAACAACCCGAAGGGCTGGTCCTGGATACGTTCCTGCCGCGCGAGGATGTGCGCGACGCCTTCATATCTCCGCGATTGGGCTCGATCCACGATCTGCCCGAAGGCGCCGTTGTGGGCACCTCGTCTTTGCGGCGGCGGGCGCAGCTGCTGAATCGGAGGCCGGATCTGAAAGTGGTCGAGTTTCGCGGAAACGTGCAGACACGGCTGAAAAAGCTTGAAGACGGGGTTGCCGATTGCACGTTTCTGGCAATGGCAGGCATTCGCCGTTTGGGAATGGAAGAGGTTCCGGCCAGCGCCATTTCCCCTGACGACATGCTGCCAGCGATCGCGCAGGGCACCATCGGCATCGAACGGCGCTGCGACGACATGCGCGCAGCCGAAATGCTGGACGCGATTCATCACACCGAAACGGGATGGCGCCTGGCGGCAGAACGCACATTGCTGGCCGCGCTGGACGGGTCCTGCGAAACCCCGATCGCCGGTCTTGCCGAACTGGACGGCGACAAACTCAGGCTGCGAGGCGAAGTGCTGCGCCCGGACGGAACGGAAACCGCCAGCAGGGATATGACCGGCCCCGTCGAGGATGGGCCTGAGATGGCCCGCGCGATGGCGGCTGAACTGCTTGAACAGGCGGGACGTGATCTATTCGATTGGAAAAATTCGCAATAAGTTTTCCTAGTGTGAACTTGATCACTGTAGAAGGCGGCGCGATCAGGCATTAATGTGACATACCGAAGAGGAAGTCGGGTCAGTCTCGAAAGTATCGAAAAGTTTTCAGATTGCCGGTGTTTTAATCAGTATTCGAGGGGGCGAGGCTGACCCCCGGCTTCCAAAGGTAGCGGGTCGCAGTTGAGTTCAACGGCGACCCGTTTACGTTGTGCCGGATTGCGTTGTGCCAGACCCGCGTTCAGGAAATCGCTTCAACGGCGTGACGTACGGCCTCTCTGGTCTGTTCCAGATCCGCTTCGGTAACCGCCAGAGACGGGTACAGTTTACCCGGAGCCTTGAAGACCCCATGCGCCCGCAACGTTGCATTGTACGTGGCGTTGCGTTGCGGATCATCATGGTTTGCGCTGCGATAGTCCCGACATTCGGCCTTGGTGAAATAAATGTCGAACAAGGTCTCGTCACCGCAGATGCGATGGGCGATGCCCGCCTCATTCAAAGCGTCCGATTGCATCTGCTGCAACTGCCTCCCAATCGAGCGCAGGTTTTCATAGGTGCCGTCGCGCCGCAAAACCTCCATCGTCTTCAGCCCCGCCGCTGAGGCGACGGGGTTGCCGGACAAAGTGCCCAACTGCATAAGCCAGCCCTGTTCTCCGACCTTCGATTTGTCGAAATGCTTCATGATCTCGGTGCTGGCACCCAATGCCGCCAGAGGGAAGCCACCACCGGTGATCTTGCCAAGCGTACAGATATCCGGGGTCACGCCATATCGCTCTTGTGCGCCGCCGTAAGCCAGACGGAACCCGGTGACGATCTCATCAAAAATCAGCAGCACACCAAATTTGTCGCACAAGGTCCGCAAGCCCTGCAAAAACCCCGGCTCGGGCGGGATGATCCGCTGCAAGGGTTCGACCATGATCGCAGCGACATCGTCATGTTCGTCCAGCAGCGCCGCCACCGCGTCAAGATCATTGAAAGGCGCGATCAGCATCTGCTCGGCCACGCTTTGGGGGATGCCGGCACTGTCGGGAACGGCCAGCGGGAAATTGACCCGGCGGCTGGGGGCCAGGCTCATCTGCGCCTCGGCGCTCATTCCGTGATACCCCCCTTCGAACTTGAGGATCTTGTCGCGCCCGGTATAGGCACGCGCCAGCCGCATGGCGTACATGTCAGCTTCGCCACCAGTGGCCACGAAACGCACCTGCCCGCAACAGGGGACGGCTTCGATAATGGCCTCGGCCAGTTCTATGCCCTTGCTGTTGTTGGCAAAGAAGGTCATTCCTTTGGGCAGTTGCTCCAGCACCGCTTCCATCACCTCGGGGTGACCATGGCCCAGCAGCATCGGGCCGGACCCGATCAGATAGTCGATATATTCGTTCCCGTCCTCGTCCCAGACATGGCTGCCCTCGCCACGGGCGATGATGATGCCCGGGTCGAAGTTGCCGAAACCGCCAGCTGGCAGAACCTCTTTTGCGCGTGCTATCCACTCGGACTGTGTCTGGATCTTCAGCATCTCAATCAATCTCCAAAATCGGGGCGCCAAGGATTTCGAGGTCAGGTGTCACACCTAAACCCGGGCCTTCGGGCGGTGCAATCCGGCCGTTTTCACGGTTTGGTGCGTCGGGGCACAGGCGCGGAGCAACGTAAGAGGACAAGTCGCAAGTGTTCATCAGCGATCCATGCGGGGTCGAAGCCGCAAAATGCAGCGAGGCCGCCGTTACGATATCCGATCCCCAGGTGCATTCTGCACAAATCTCGGCACCCAGCTGCACGGTCAGATCGCGTGCACGGCGCATTGCCGAAAGACCGCCGAATTTCGACAGTTTCAGCGCCACCGCGTCCATGCAACCCAACTCATGCGCCCGCATCAGCGATGCAAGATCAAAGGCGCTTTCGTCGATCTTCATTGGCAGACCCGTCGACTGACGAACAGCGGCGCAGTCTTCCAGTGTTTTGCAGGGCTGTTCCAGCATCACATCCAGATGCGCCACCGCGCGCCCGGTTCGCGTTGCCTGAAGGCGCGATGCGCCGCAGTTCCAGTCGCCATACACAAGCGGTCCGGTTCCCACGGCTTCGCGCACTTTGATCAGCCGCTCGGTATCGGCTTGCCAATCACCCTCGACACCCAGCTTGACCTGGAATTGCCGAATGCCCGTCTGAAAGGCTGCCTTGGCGATGCGCGCCATTTCGTCCGGCGCGATACATGTGATCGAATGATAAAGTGGCATATCTGCCCGTGTCCGCCCGCCCAGCAACGCGTAAACCGGCACCCCTGCCGCGCGGCCGAACAGATCCCACAGTGCAATGTCGACGATCGATTTCGCGTAGCTGTGGCCTTGCAGAAATCCGTCCAGCTTTCGCATCGGTGCGTCGACCCCAATTGGCGAAATCCCGAGAATCTCGGGTCCCATTTCAGCGATTGCCCCCGGTACTCCATTTGCAAAGGCGGGCAGATAATGCGGGATCGGGCAGACCTCGCCCCAACCTGTCAGACCTGTATCCGTCTCAAGACGCAGGATATGAGACGTCACGGTCGCGCAGGTCTTGCCGCCGGCCATGTGATAGGTTTCATGGCTGGTCAGATCGACGGACCAGAGCGTTATCTTGTCAATTCTCAAGCATATTCTCCTACTGGATCACCCAATGCAGCTTCGTCCGGATGCACGCCCAGCCCCGGCGCTTCGGGCAGATGCAGATGGCCATCGACGTTGCGGGGCCCTCGACCACCTGCAACATCAACCGTGATCATGTCCTGACAGGCCCAAACCGCGTGGCAATGGTCATCCGGGATCGTGGCGGCCAGATGCAGCGCTTCGGTATCGGCCAGAACCGTTCCACCGGTGGCCATTACGAACATGTCTATCCCATGGGCCAGCGCGATATCGCGCATCCGCGCGGCCTTGGTCAGGCCACCCACGCGATTCAGCTTGATCCCGAATATCTGGGCCAGACCATCGTGGGCAATCCGGACGGCATCCTGCAAGGTCACAAGGGACTCGTCCACAGATACTGGGGATGCATGAAGCCTTGAGATCGCCGCGATATCATCCAGTGTTTCGCAGGGTTGCTCGAACATCACGTTCAGGTCCTCGCAGGTGCTCATCACCCGCAAGGCCTGCTGGCGCGTCCAGCCACGGTTGACATCATACAGAACAATCTCTCCGGGCTGCCGGATGCTTTCCACATCCCGCACACGCGCAATGTCCCGCTCGACATCACCGCCGATCTTCACCGAATGCGCGACATAGCCGCGCTCGCGATATCGCTCCATGACCTCGCGTGTTTCCTCGACGGTTTTTGCCCCGACCGAGGACGCAATCGGGCGCGGTGTACGCGATCCGCCGCCCATCAGATCGGCAATCGGCAAGCCCGCCGCCTGACCGGTAATATCCCAGCAGGCCATGTCTATGGGGCTTTTAGCATAGAGATGTCCGGGCAAGGCTAGATCCATGGCCCGTTCCACGTCCAGCACGCGCCGCGGATCAAGCCCCAGGATGAAGGGGGCCATCGTTTCGATCCCGGCCCGGATGCCCGGCCCGTGCGCGGGTACATAGGTGTGCCCCCAGGGCGTGCCCTCGCCCCAGCCAACCAGACCGGTATCGGTTTCGAGCCTGACCAGCGTCGCATCAAGCGTTTCGAACTTCAGGCGCCCCCCGGAAAGCCAATAGGGATGCTCGAGCGGCAAATCGACCTGAAAAACGGTAATCGTTTCAATCTTCATAGAGCATACTCCGCCACGGGTGCGCCGAGGCTTTCAAAATCGGGGGTTACACCCAATCCCGGCGTATTGGTTGCATAAAACTTTCCGTCTTTAACGACAGGACCGCCGACGCCCGTAGATCGCGTGTTGTAGTTCATCAGATCCGTGGTGTTCTGCAGGTATTCAGGCGGGGTCGACGCCGCAAAATGGGCGACAACCGATGCGATGGCCGTTTCAATCGCGTTTCCCGCACCCCAGGCATAGGTGCCGCCGACATAGGGAAGCCCGGTCTGGTAAATTCGGATGCGGGTGATTTTCATGCGGCGTCCATTCTGGGCAGGTCGCCCATCCCTTCGCCTCGCCACAGGACAAAGGTCAGGATCGGTTGGTCCATCGTTGTCATGGCGTGGCTTTGCCAGCTTTTGTGCTGTCGTGTCTGGTGCGGGCCGACGAAGGTTTCATCCTCGTTGCTGCGAAAAACTGCTCCGCCCGCAAGGGTCAGATACAGCTCTTCCGCCTGATGGCTGTGCCAGTCATAGTCCAGACCAGCGCCCCAATATCCAACGTAGCCGCGCAATTGGGTCGAGTGGAAATGCCCGGTCGGTCCGAACAGTTCGTAATACCCGTACCGATTCAGGAAATCCGCACCGACTTCCTCTTCGGTGTATGTGTGTTTCCATTGCGCCAGATGCGCGCTGGCCTTGATCGCCGCGACCAGATCACGGGTTGGCGCCACGCCATCAAGGCCAAAATCGCCCACCAGATCGGTCGCCGGAATGTGAGCAGGCTGCAAACCCGTCGGTGTCAGATCGTCCGGCCATGATGCAAACGCGGCAAGGTCAGGATGCGCCTGATGCAATTGGCGGGCCGCCTCGAGAACATCATCCAACGTCATGGTACCACCACGATGTTGCCGGTATGCTGTTTGGCGATGAACGCCGCTTGCGCGTCCCGCAACTCCTCCAAAGGATAGGTTGCGGCCAGAGCCGGCTTGATTTCACCGGCTTCAATATATGTCACGAGGTTCTTCATGACCTCGGGTCCGATCACGGTCGAACCGGTGAAGGTCAGATCGCGCAGATAGAACGTCCGCAGGTCAAGTTCGACCATCGGACCTGCAATGGCCCCCGAACAGGTGTAGCGCCCGCCGCGCTCCAGTACGTCGATCAGGTTCGGCCAGTAAGGGCCACCTACCACATCGGCGACCACGGTGATCTTCTCGTCGCCCAGCGCCGACCGCAGATCTTCAGGTGTGCGGGGCAATATCACATCTGGGCCAAGATCGGCCACGTCGGCGTGTTTGGATTCGGATGCCATCGCAATCACACGCGCGCCACGGCGCTTGGCCAATTGAACCAAAGCACCACCCACCCCGCCAGAGGCACCGGGTACAAGAACGGTGTCTTTTTCCGTCACGTTGGCACGGGACAGCATTCCTTCGGCGGTAGAATAGGAACAGGAGAATGTGGCCAGTTCGGCATCCGACAGATCCGAAGTGATCGCCACCGCATTGACCGCCAGAGTCGTGGTATATTCGGCGAACCCGCCATCGCGTTCCGAACCGAAGTACCCTGTCTTGTTCATGTTGCCGGGATCAGCCGGATCTCGCAGCCAGCCATCCGTGATGACACGCTCGCCTATACGAGCGCTGTCCACGCCCTCGCCAACGGCCACGATACGGCCGCAGACATCTGCGCCCTGAATGCGCGGGAAGGTGATCGGGTTGCCGCCCCATGTCGGGTCTTCTTCACCGACTTCCTCGAATGCGCCACCGGTGGTCGCATCCGTTACGGTCTTGGAATACCAGCCGGACCGCGTATTGACGTCGGTATTGTTCAGGCCGCAGGCTGCGACCCTGATCAGAACTTCACCAGCCGCGGGTTCTGGACGCGGCCAGTCTTCCTGCATCACCATCTGTTCCAGACCACCATGGCCCATTGTGACCATGGCTCTCATCGTATCGGGCAGGCTCATCAAGCGGTCTCCAGTATGGCGTCACTGCGGGGCAGCAAACTGTCGGGGTCGTAAGCAGGTTTGTCCAGAACACGGGCGGCACGGGGTTGGCCGTGAATCACGACCTCCAGCTGTGTCCCGGCCTTGGCCGCTTCGGGCTTGAGGTATGCAAAGGCCAGAATCTTACCGACGGTGTGGCCATACGCGACCGACGCCGTGGACCCGACGACGCGCCCGTCCAGCAGCACCGCCTCTCCGCCATGCCCATCAATCTCTCCATCCGGTTCAATTGAAAGATAGGCACAGATCCAGGGCAGATCGGTGTTGAGCGTCTTGTCCTTGCCCAGATAATCCTTGTCGGTGCGCGCAAAACGCAGCACGTCGGCCTCGGCCAGAGTGACCTCGTTGGTCAACTCGCCCGCGCCTTTGAAGCCCTTCTCCATTCGCATCACGTTCATGGCAAAGCTGCCGTAGTCGGTGATGCCATACGCCTCACCTGCCGCCCAAAGCGCGTTGTAGACGTCGAGGCAGGCAGCGTTGGGCATGTGCAGTTCCCAGCCCAGTTCCCCGGCATAGGACATGCGGAAGGCCCAGACCTTGTGACCGGCGATGGTGATTTCCTGCGCGGAAAGCCAGCGGAACCCGGCATTGGTCAGATCGGCATCGGTACAGCGCGCCAGCACATCCCGCGATCGAGGACCGTTCAGCGACAGGGCCGACCAGTCTGCGGACAGCGCGGTGATCTGCACATCCTCTTCCGCGCGCTGCTGCGCCAGATGATCCAGCAGGCGCTGTTCGAATAAGGCCGCACAAACCAGATAGAAGCGGTCAGCGGCCATGCGGACAATCGTGGTCTCCAATTCGATACGGCCGCGACGGTTCAGCATATGGGTCAGCGTGATCGAGCCGACCTTCTGCGGCATCCGGTTTGCGGTCAGCCGGTCAAGCAGGGCATAAGCCCCCGGCCCCGAAACCTCGACCTTGGTGAAAGCGGTGACGTCCATGATGCCGACGCTTTCACGAACGGCTTTGACCTCGGCCGCGACCATGTCGTCGGCAGATGTGCGGCGGAAGGAATAATGGTCGCGCTGTTCCACCCCATCGCGGGCAAACCAGCGGGGGCGTTCGAAACCATACACTTCTTCATGCACCGCGCCCTTGGATTTCAGCAGCTCATGCAGCGGTGACGGCTTGATCGGTCGCCCGGCCAGACGGTTGAAATGTGGAAAGGGGATTTCATGGCGCAGGCAGTAGTCTTCTTCGGCCTTGATCACCTGCCAATCCTTGGTCGCATAGCTGCCGAACCGGCGCGGATCGTATTCGCGCATCGAGATATCGGCGGCACCATGCACCATCCACCGCGCCAGTTCGCGGGTCAGACCCGGCCCCCAGCCAATGCCGATCTGGGTCCCGCAACAGCACCAATAGTTCCGAACCCCCGGCGCTGGTCCGATCAGCGGATTGCCATCCGGCGGGTGCGAGATCGCCCCGTGCACGTCGCGCTGAATACCGAGTTCGGCAAAGATCGGCATCCGGTTCAGGCTTTCCTCAAGCCACGGCATCACCCGGTCGTAATCCGCGTCGAACAACCAGTTTTCGTATTCCCACGGGCAGTGATCATGCCAGACCGAGTTCGGGTTCTCTTTTTCGTAAATCCCGATCAGACCGCGCTGCTGCTCCATCCGGATATAGCCCGAGACCTTGCGGTCATCACGGATCACCGGCAGTTCGGTGTCCAGGTTCTGGAATTCAGGCACCGGCTCGGTCACGAAGTAATGGTGCGTCATCGAGGTCATCGGCAATTGCAGCCCCGACCATTCGCCCATCTGACGGGCATAAGTGCCGCCTGCGTTCACCACATGCTCGCAGGTGATGGTGCCCTGCTCGGTCTCAACCGCCCACTCGCCATTCTCGGCCTGCGTGATGTTGGTCGCGCGGCAGTTGCGGAAGATACGTAGGCCTTTCTGACGCGCACCGGTCGCCATCGCCATGGTCACGTTGGTTGGATCGACATGTCCGTCATCCGGTGTGTGCAACGCGCCTAAAACACCTTCGAGGTTGTAGAACGGGTGCAGTTCGGCCACCTTTTCGGGACCAACAAGCTCGATATTGAAACCCAGCGACCGACCAACCGACAGGGTGTGGCGCAGCCAGTCCATCTCATCCTCGGTATAGGCCAGACGGAACGAACCGCAGCCATGCCATGTGACGGGCTGGCCGGTTTCGGCCTCCAACTGACCAGAGTACAGGCCAATATTGTAATCCACGCATTTGCCCAGTCCAAAGCTGGACGTCGAATGCGTGATCTGCCCCGCTGCATGCCAAGTGCTGCCGCTGGTCAGCTCGGCCTTCTCCAGCAGGACGGTATCAGCGCCCCAGCCTTCATGCGCCAGATGATAGGCCAGACCGACCCCCATCACGCCGCCTCCGACAATGACCACACGGGCGTGTGACGGCAGTTCGTTCCCGGACATGATTTTTCCTCTTCCCGAGTCGCGTTTCTGCTCGACAGGCTAATTCCACAAATGTACCATCGTCAATCATGAATGACACAAATGTATCATCAACCGTTCTGGACCGCCTGAGCCAGGAGTGGGAAGCCCTTACCCCCGAGGCGCAGAAAGCCGCGCGTTACGTTCTGGAAAACCCAACGGATGTTGGGGTTTCAACCGTGCGCGAGATTGCCGAGGCGGCCAAGGTCAAACCCAATACTTTCGTGCGCATGGCCCGGCAGGTGGGCTTCGAAGGGTACGAAGATTTCCGGGCCCCCTTCCGCGAATCGATTCGACGGGGCAACGTGTCGTTTCCAGACCGCGCGCGTTGGTTGCAGGACATTGGCAAGTCAGGGGAACTGGGTGGGCTTTATGCCGATATGGTGGGCGCGGCGATCCGTAATATCGAAGAAACCTTTGCCGGAATCGACGCTGCGACCCTGAAGGCCGCCGCCGAGGTTATCTGGAACTGCCGCCAGATATTCACGCTGGGCGTTGGCGTCAACAACGCGAACGCGCGCAATTTCACCTATCTTGCGTCGACCGGGATGAAGCAGTTTCACGCCATTCCCCGCCCCGGCTCGAACCCGGTCGATGATCTGGCCTGGGCCGATGAGCAGGACGTACTGATCGCGATCACCTGCCACCCCTATCGCACCGAAGTCATCGAGGCGATCAAGCTGGCTCGGCAACAGGGTCTGACCGTCATCGGTATTTCCGACAGCCCGGCAAGCCCGGTGATCCTAAACGCCCACCACGGCTTTGTCGTCGCCGCCGACACGCCGCAGTTCTTTCCGTCATCCGTTTCGACGATTGCCTTGCTGGAAACGCTGCTGTCCTTCGTGATCGCAGTGTCCAGCGATGAGATCGTCGAGCGGGTGGAACGGTTTCACCAACGCAGACACCAACTTGGCCTCTACGCGGAGGAGCCCGAATGAACGCACCCCTGACCCACTCACTGGACGCGCGATACTATACCGACCCTGCGATTTTTGAGCAGGAAATGCAGGGGCTTCTGGCCCGAACGTGGCAGTTTGCGGGCCATATCGCGCAGGTCCGGGAAACGGGGGATTACTTTGCGTTTGAGATCGCCGGCCAGAACCTGTTCTGCATTCGCGGCCGCGACGGCGAAATCCGCACCTTCTATAACGTCTGCCAGCATCGCGCGCATGAAATGGTCACCGGCGCGGGCAACACGCGTGTCGTCGTCTGCCCCTACCACGCCTGGACTTATGAGCTGTCCGGTCACTTGCGCGCCGGACCCAACATCAAATCCGTCCCCGGGTTCGACCGCAGCGCTATTTGCCTGACCTCGGTGCGCACCGAATTGTTCAACGGTTTCATTTTCGTCAACCTCGACGACAACGCCGCGCCAATGGATGAATGGTACCCCGGTGTGCGCGAGGAAATCCGCGCATTCGTCCCGCATATCGACGATCTGGAACCGCTGGAATGGGTCGAGATCCCCGAAAACTGCAACTGGAAGGTCAGTGTCGAGAACTACTCGGAATGCTACCATTGCCCGACCAACCACCCGACCTTTGCCGAAGGTGTGGTTAAGCCCGAAACCTATGACATTCAGCCGGACGCGGGCGGCGGCTACGTCCTGCGTCACACAACGGAATGCCAGAGCCTCGACAAGATGACCTATCCCATCGACCTGTCGGTACCGCACGCGGGCGATTACCAATCGTGGTTCCTGTGGCCGATGTTCTCGTTCCAGTGTTATCCCGGCAACGTGCTGAACACCTATCACTGGCGCGCGGTTGATGCCGATCACTGCACCGTCTGGCGCGGCTGGTACACCGAGGGAGGCTCGGACAGTGCGGTTATCCGGCAACTGGCGGTCCAAGACCGCGAAACGACGGTCGAGGAAGACATCCGCCTTGTGGAATCCGTTCATCGCGGGCTCAAGTCGCGGGGCTATCGCCCCGGACCGCTTGTTCTGGATCCGGGCTGCGGGGTGATGTCGGAACATTCCATCGCGCGGCTTCAGCAATGGATGCGCGAGGCTGTGGATTAGTGGCCGAGGTAGCACGCTGATGCTGATGCCTGAAGTCTGGCGCCCGGAACACAAACTGTTCCCCCATCAGGTCGGGTTCACCTGCCCGCCGTTCGATTTTGACGCCGCGCCCTCGGATTTCCTGCGCATGTGCCCCGAAACGGTGGGCGTTCACGGGTGGATGCTGCATGTGCCAGACTACGTGCACGGGTTGGATCAGCGGAGACAGAACTTTGGCATGCTCGAAGACTTCGTGCACTGTATGTCTCGCAACGGTGTGGATGTCTGCGGTCAGGTCGGTTCGAATTGGGTCCATGCCTGCGGGCTGGGCGTGGAAGGCGTTCGGCAACACTGCGAAGGCCTGTCAGACAAATATGGCACCCGCTTTCACATGGCGGGATATGCCATGGTCGAGGCATTGCGTGACCTGAATGTCGAAAAGGTTGCCCTGAACGCCGCCTATCATTGGCCGGAATGGTGGCAGGGCACGGTCGGCTTCTTGAAAGAAGCCGGGTTTGATGTGGTCTGGGCCGGGAATTTCCACGATCAGGGCTGGTTCGACAGTCAGGAAGACGTCAATTCCTTTCGCTGGGTCTTTGACGGCGATCTGGCACTGAAAAGCTTTGAATATGTGGCCGACAAGGCACCTCGGGCCGAAGCGATCCTGATCAATGGCATGTGCAATTTCCGCACAGGTCCCGGTGGCTTGCCCCAGCGCCCGCTGCATCTGGCCGATACGCTTGAAGACACGCTGGGCAAACCGGTGATCGGCCACGACATCGCGCTTTACTGGCGCATCTTCAAATCCCTCGGTATCGCACCCGACAAACCGCACGGGCAATTGCTGAAACGTCTTGAGTTGTTCGAGAGGCCATAACCATGCACAAAATCCTCGCGCTCTGGGCCGTGCCCAGATCCACGTCAACCGCGTTCGAGTGGATGATGCGGCAACGCGGTGATCTCGACTGCCTGCACGAGCCTTTTGGCGAGGCGTGGTATCAGGGTGAAGACCCGCTTTGGCATCGGTTCCAACCGGGTGATGTGACAACACCGGGCCTGACACTGG
Organism: Ruegeria sp. HKCCD6119; assembly: GCF_013110585.1. Taxonomy (NCBI): domain Bacteria; kingdom Pseudomonadati; phylum Pseudomonadota; class Alphaproteobacteria; order Rhodobacterales; family Roseobacteraceae; genus Ruegeria; species Ruegeria sp. HKCCD6119. The sequence continues at coordinate 532,112 of NZ_WVQV01000002.1, forward strand.
ACAGCGTGTGGCTGGACATTCAGCAGCGGGCGAAACGGGGGCCGGTCTTTCTCAAGGATTTTCCGCATTACATCAACCACATGTGGGATGCCGAGTTTCTGTCGCATTTCACCCACGCCTTCCTGATCCGGGACCCGGCCAAGACCATTACTTCGATGTACAAACAATGGCCGGACTTTGCCGAAGGCGAGGTTGGCTTTCCCGAACAGCGCGCGCTGTTCGATCTGTTGACGGCGTTGAACGGAACTCCGCCGCCAGTCATTGACAGCGATGACCTGCTGGAAGACCCACATGGCATGACCCGGGCCTTCTGTGACGCGGTGGGAATCCCATTCATTCAGGAGGCGCTGACATGGGAACCGGGCGGTGATCCGTCCGCCCTCAGCTGGTGGGACGGCGGGTCGTTCCATGGCAACCTGGCGAAATCGACCGGGCTTGCGCCGCAGACCCGCACGCATATCGACATCGCGGACGCGCCAGACCGTGTGAAACAGGTGCACCGCAGGATGAAACCGCATTACGATCACCTTTACAAACACCGCCTGACACACTGACACACCGGAGACCCGCAATGGCCGACATTTTCGACGAAGACCTGTTTCTGAAAGGACTGGAGCAAAGGAAGAACACGCTGGGCGCAGAGTATGTGGAAAAAAACCTTGCTGCCGCCGACGACTTCACCCGCCCGTTTCAAGAAGCCATGACGGCCTGGTGCTGGGGGTTTGGCTGGGGCGACGACGTGATCGACGCCAAGACCCGGTCGATGATGAACCTGTCGATGATCGGTGCGCTGGGCAAGATGCATGAATGGGAAATCCACTGCCGGGGCGCTATCAACAACGGGGTTTCAAAGGAAGAAATCCGCGCCATCATCCACGTGGTCGGGATATATTGCGGTGTTCCTCAGGCGCTGGAGTGTTTTCGCGTGGCCCGCAAGGTGCTGGAAGAAACCTGACGACCCGTCACAGACCAGCCGCCGACAACAGCCGCACGCCTTTCTCGTAGTGTTGCCGGTTCTTGAAACAGCCGGGCCAGGCCCAGCGTTCGGCCGTAAAGCCCGGCTGCAATTCCAGAATCTGCCGGGCATGTCGACGCGCCAGGGAATGGTTCCCGGCGGCGACGGACAGCATGCACAGTACGACCCTGGGGCGAACGCGTCCGGGGTCAACCCGCAACACGTTATGGGCATGCTGCCACGCGGCCTTGTCCCCGGTTATCATCATTGCGATTGCCAGATTTGCTTCGATCCAAATGGGCGGATGCGGCGTCAACGCCAACGCTTTCTTGCAGACCAAAACGCCTTCTTCGGCCCGGTCATCATACACCAACAGGATGCCGTAATATCCCAACAGTTCCGGGCTTCCGCTGAAACGTTCCACGACGGCAAGCATCAAGCTGCAAGCCTCTGACGTGTTGCCGGCAACACTGTGGGTAAAAGCATGGAGGGCCGAGCAATACGGGTCAGTCGGGTTCAGAGTGCGCAACTGTTTGCATTCGGCCTCGACCATTGCCAGCGTCTCGGCCGGGTTTGCATCCATGCCCAGGCGGATCATGTCCAAATGACAGAAACCGATCGCCACACGGGCCGGCAGGTATCCGGGGTCAAACTCGAGACAGGCGCGGTATTGACGGATGGCATCCTGCAACCCGTCTTCCGTTGCCTGACTTTCCAATATGCGCGCTTTCTGGAACGCAGACCAGGCCTCGGTCGAAGTGGCACGACCAGACCAGATTTCTGACCAATACCCGTCACGCAATCGCAGTTGGAGCGCCTCGACAACCTTCATGGCGATTTCTTCGACCGCGTCGAATGTTTCCTTCGCACGAAAGCGGAACCGCTGTGTCCAAAGGCACACCTGATCCGCGGTTGACGTCAATTGAGCGGCCACCCGCAGACCTTCCGCGCCAACCACGCTGCCGCTGAGAACATAACCTTCAACCGCGCCTTCCTGCCTGCGCGCGTCACGCAGTTCGATCACGTCGGACATTGTGCCCAGAAGAAACATGAGTTCGTCTCGTATTGAGGAGGCAGCAATGCTGATATCCGGCGTTTCCCCGACAACCTCAAAAGGCTCAACCACAACCGCTGGACGCAAGCGCCCCCAATGCACCGGCAAACCGCGGCCAACCAGAACCGGTCCGTCTGAGTCTGTATCGATGTCCCAATAGGCCTGCCGTTCAACCGTCAGCCACGCCTCGAACTCGGGGTCGGCAACGTCCAACCCTTCAAGCAATTCAGCCCGATCGGAACTAAGCTGCTCGTCAAACAGATCAACCTCGACAGCTGTCAGATTGATCGACACCGTTTCACGTGTGACTTCAAGAAAATCAAGTTTGTGCTTGGAAAAGTGCTTGCTGAGAACACTCAGCTCTTTGCGCAGCGACGCCGCGCCTTGTGCGGGCGAACTCTCGCTCCAGAGCTTGTCCTGCAACCAAGCCCTGCTGCGTATCGCGTTTTTTGACAGAAGCACCAAAGCAAGAAGAGCTTTCGCTTTGGTGCCCCGAGGCGTCACATCCTGACCGTCGTCACGGATAATCTGAAACGGTCCGGTCAAAAAAACCTTGGTTATTGCCTCAGTCACTTACAGCCCTCAAGAAACGTTCGGGGGTTGTCGTTAACCGCTGCATCCAAATATGACGATACCACCCATCGCTTCATAGGCCAGTTTGCAGCACCATGACTCGTGATCGGGGTTCGGATCCGGCTTTTTGTCACTCAGGTCCGGAACAACGATATGAACCAGATCCTTGGTATCATAGACAAACCTGACCTCAGGGTTACCACTGTCCGCGAGGATTTCTTGAATTTTGCGTTCCGCCGCGTCCTGATCATCTTGCGACCCCAGCGCACGGCCGCGCGCGGCATTCAGAACTTCGCACCCCAAGTCTTTCAACGAATAATTCGGGTTGATTGTCAAACGAGCCATGTAAAATCTCCTTCTCAAACAACAATGCCCGCTTGTATACCCCGTTATATGCTTATCCGGAAATGAAAATGACCGACACGTTGATTGAACGCGCTGAAACTGCTCGGCTAATTTCCAAACCCTCGTTTGCCGAATTCCCGAAAGCTGCGCCGATCCACGCGGCTTTTCGCTTGATCGAGCTGCGCGACGGAGCTCTGCCGCCCAAGGGCGGGATGGGCCATCGCGTGTCTTTCGGCACCGGCCGTACACCGGAAGAGGCGGCGCGGCTGGCCGGGTTCGAAGCGATTGAGCGCTATGCCTTGCAATACAGTGCCGAAGCACCACAAACCCGCGAAAGCCTGATTGCGTCGGATGGCGCATCCCATGTGATGCCAAACGACGCGCTTGCACTGGGTGTTCCAGGCAGTGACGGAAAGGTCACTTCGAAAGGTGCCGCGACTGGCCCGACACATGAAGCCGCTGCGCTGTGGGCGGCGCTGGAGTGTTTGGAACACGCTCTTGGATCGCAGGGGTTTGACCACCTGGCGCCGGACACGGTCCTGCCCCGTGATTTGACGCAGTGGCTGCACGTCCAGCTGCGGCAACTGAGCCTTCACATCCTCGAAGTTCCGGGCGTCGGCCTTCTGCTGCGCGCGGTCTGCGCAGATGCGGATGGCGGCAGGCCGACCTATGGATCGGCGCTTTCCGCAAATCTGGCGCAGGGCATATGGCACGCAGCATCCGAGGCGGTGGTGTCTTGGCGCAACATGGTGATGCTTGAACACAACGGTGTAACGGATCACGGCATGGATGCCGAACAGGCCCGTCTGTTCCGGCTTTATCGTGGCGCGCAGAATGACCGGCCTGTTGCTCCGACGCGGTTGTACGACGTGCAGGCGTGGGACAGCCCGAACCCGTCGCTGACGACGGTATTGACAGCGGCAAGCCGTGCCCTCGGTCGTCCGGTTGCGGTTTTTGACATGACGGCACCTGAAATTCCCCTTCCGGTGGTCAAAGCCGTAGCAGTTTGAGCACCTGTCAGGATCCGTCTCTGCGAAAGCGTGTCGTGTCGCCGTTGGTCTTTGCCTTGCAACGGTCCGCGAATTCCAAAAGCTGCCCGCAACGTTCGGTCTCGGGCAGGCTGCGGACAACCCGCCCCGGATCAACATGCGGAATTTCAACAAATTCGACACGGGTGATCACGCGCGGCCTGGCGGCAACTGTGATCATCGGTCCGACCTCGATCAGGCTGGCCAGAGCATAGCCCGAGACAGGGCGCGCCGAAGGGCCTGTTCCCAGCGTGATATCATCCAGAAACCGGGGATCGTCGTCGGCAGGTCCGAATTCAAGTCGCATGTGCATTCCCGGCGCACCGCGCCTGAACCGGACCCAGCCCCGAGGCACCCCGCCCGCACCCACAAACAGTTCTGATGTATGGAATGCCTGAATATACAGCCCAAGCGGATCTGAGAATGCCATCGCCCGGCCCGCCGGTGACTTGCCACAGTTCCCCGCGGCCAGTTCAAGCGTATCGCTCACCAGGCGGATCCCTGCATGCCCGCAGTACAGATCCTGCCGGTTCGCGAAATCAAGAACTTCTTCAAGCCGGGCGCGCCGCCTGCTCTCGCCGTCCTTCACGAGATACGGGAAGGAAGAAAAATGCATGGTCTGGATCAGATCGGTCAAACGGTTCGAGCCCTTGGCCAGAAACAGGGCATGCTGGATATTCAACGGATGTTCCGGCGGATGCGCGTCATCATTGCCCACCAGCCTTTTGTGAAAGCGGGCCGCACGCTCGGACACATCCATCGATGTCCATACCGACCGTGAGACTTCAAGCAGGTCCGTGCAGGAGTAGAAGCGCCCGGTCACCGATGCGACCACCGACAGGAAGTGATCTAGATCGAACACCGCCATGAACTGCCACCACTCCACAAACTCGGTAGTGGCCACAAAACGCTTCGGGCGCAGTCTGCCACCGGCATCGGGTCGCATTACCAACGTGTATTCAAGATATTCATTGTGCAGCTCAACCCTGCCGGGCCAGCCTTGGTCACACACGCGCGCCGCCAGCTCATCGCCCAGACAGTCCCGCGGTTCCCGGGGATCGGCGCGCCATCTGAACCCATTCGAAGGCTGGCCCGCCTCTATGTCACGCGGATCCATGACCAGAAACGGGCTGACACCTTGCACGTCGAATATGTTCTGAATGCTTGAATTCCACGCTGACCGGGTGGCTTCGTTCACGCCTTGATCAGCAAGTCCCGGCGATTGGAATACAGACATCAAAGAACACCGTTGGGCTTCAGAGACACTAGAATGGAAAGTCAGAGGTCGATGCCCGCGGGGTTTCAATTCCGACAGGGCGATCGCCACCGGTGACGAACAAGGAAGCATCATGGAAATCGACCTGTCATGGGGCCTGATAGCTTCATCATGCCCACCCCGCCTGTTCAGGCAAATGACGGGTCCACCACAATTCGGGCGTACTGTTCACAATGTGGATTTCGCTACCGCAAGAACGACCGCCAACGATGTTGAGGCGATCTCCATCAAATGTTTCAAGCGACATTTTCGCGGCCCCCCGGAAATTCGCCATCTGTTCGGCCAGAATGCCCACCGCAACGCGTTCACCCATTCGGATACTGTCGAAATAGTCGCTGTAGAAATGTACCCCTGCAAAATTGCGCCCGATCGCGATATTCGCAGCCAACTTGTTCAGCTCGCCATTCAGCGTAAGCTTCGCTGCGTTGTCCTCTGGCTGCACGGACTCAACCAATGTCCTGCCACCCGGAGCCGGAACAAAGACGCGCTCCATACCCGCCTCTGCCAAAGTTACCCTGGACCCGTCCAGCGCATGTGTTCTGAAGAACGCCTTGAGCAGCGTCGCGCACGCCCCGGCAACTGCGCCATGCGCCGCCCCGTAGGACGGCTGCATTGGCGAGCCCTCGGGATAAGCAACAGGCAAAAGCAGGTTGCGATCGATTTGTGGCAGCCCTTTATGAGAAACCGCGTTGTGGGCGAACCGCTTGGTGGCCGGCGCGGCGGCAATGGCTTCCACAAGACTGAAATCTTCGCAGGCGGCGCTTTCCAATTTCTCAAGATGGGCTGCGGCAAACGGTTCCGCTGCCCCAAGCACCGCGCCATGACCATTCGCCACCAAAGTTGCAACGCTGCCCAGCTTTTCAGGGCGGGCGCGGTTGTGCACCTGAAAGGTCTGGCGTCGCACGGACCGCATTGCCCTGGTCGCAGTTTCTGCCAGCATTGACAGCGCGTGTGATCCGCCCCAATGGGCCCCACTATCCTCCGCACGGGAATTCCAGACATCGGGCAGACCGTCATCTGCTTGAAACCCTCTGCCCAACATCAACAGGCAGGCATTGAAAAAAGCCTGATAGATCGAGTCGAAATGCACATAGGTAGCAAGGTCGCGAGGTGTTTCAATAAACTTCGGGCCACAGGCCTCAAAGGCTTGTTCGCCGGTCGCGTCCGCCCCGTTCTGAACGTCCAGCCACTCGGCCCAGTCCCGCAAATAGTCCACGCCAACAGCCTGAGGTACAACCCTTTGGTCAAGCCGAAATGAACCAAACGGCATTGTCCGTGGTGTTGTTGTTTTTTCCAACCACCGCCCTTGCACATGCGCCGCGTCTGACGTCAGCGGGCCGTACCCCTGCAAAAGGAACTGCGACATGTAAGGCCCTTCCGAACAGCCTTGGCTCGAGCCGCGGAACAAAGTTCGCGAAGACAGACCTTCGCCATCTCGAACCTGGCGCGCCGCCGGTACTTTCCCGATCTCGGCACCGCTGGCATCCTTTGGGCGACCGTCTTTGCGGAACCACTCCAACCGGCCCAGGGCGCCAAGCACCTTGTCGGTTCCCTCGGCACCATCCCGAATGGTTTCGAAGGGCACATCCCGCAGACAGGCCATCGCATAGAGTTCAGCCATCTCTGCCGCCAGTTCATCTGACCCAAGCCTGGGCGCCGGAGCGATACCCAAACCGCCGGCGTCCAATCCATTGAACCCCAACCGATGACCCAGGATCGGCCCTTCCCACGCACGCCATCTAAATTCACCACCCTCTGATGGCGCGGTGCGGAAGGGCCCGGAATAGGCTGGCGTGTCAAACAGCGTCAGCCTGTTTCCATGATTGTCGGTGCCGGTTGGGTCAGCCACTTCTTCCAGAAACTCGGTATAAACCTGCGCGTCGACAATACCATTTTCGTCATGCCGCAAGCCCTTCGAAAAGCTCGTGGGCCAAGTCCCGGCAAACAGGTCTGCTTCGCCGTTATGTTCGGCGGCTGCCCTGTCTCTGGCACCAATCGGCGCGTTCGAAAGACACTGATCCCGGTTCAATCCACGATTGGGCTTTTCCAGGTCCTGCCAGGGTTCAGACGGAATGGTATGTTGCGGCATGTTGCTCTCCCGATCGACGGAGACAACGATTCGCACGAAGCCGTTACCGGATCGTGACCGGTCATTCCGACAGGCTTTTTGCCCTGTTCTGCAACACTTTGAGAATGTCCAGGGTAGAAAAGGCTTCGATCGCGCTGGACACCAGGCCCCGCCGCCGCATTCCGATCTTTCGAGAAATTTCGGAATCCAATGCAAGACAGGATATCACGGGCCCAGCCAGCTTCGAGCCGCATTCCACCGGACGGAAAGAAAAAGAAAGTTGGATGGCGGAGACGAAGCCAGTATAACTAAGCCTGCAAGATACTGTTAAATTTAGGTAAAAAGAAATATTACCGAGATATATACCACACTAAGTTCGATTTCGAGCCAGGCATCGCGCACAGTGTCATATCACAGGATGTCGATAAAACACTAAAGCAGACACTCAAGCAGAGTTCAGCAAACGACCGCTCCAAGCCCCAAAGACGACTGAGGTAACGAGCGCAACAATTGTCGTTTTTGGCGGGAAGCGGAAGTTCGATGCGACCGCAGGGTCACCACTAAAGCGTTACAGAAGCGGACATTCGGTCGCAAATCTGGATCTTTCTCTTCGACCGACCCTGTGATGGTGTTTCTCATCTGCTTTTCCTTTCGCAGCATGAGCATGATCTAACTGGTTTGGCGCGAAAAGGGGTGGGATGGCTTTCCAGCACGTCACAACCAACAATGCACCGGGCTTCAGCGCTCTGCGGATTTCGCTGAGGGCCGCTGTCTTGTCCGGAAAGAGCTGCAGGCCGTGATGGCAGAAAGCCAGATCGAACTCGCCGTCGTCGAGGGGCATGGATTGGGCCGACGCTTCGATCCACTCATAGCAGTGCATGTTTCCCGGGGCGCGGGCGCTGGCAGCGAGATCGCGTCGAGCGTCGCGGCAGTACAGTTTGCGGGCCTCGATCGCGTCCTTCCAGTTGTTGATGTCCGTCAGGATAACACGGGTTAGCTCGATGTCCTGCAGGCCGGACCCGACATGTTCGAGAGCGGCCTTGATGATCTCGAAACACTGCTTGGGCTGGGCATAGACGTCACCGATGCCTAAGGTCAGGATGCATTGATTTTCAGAGCGCTGCATGATTCACGGCTCGAAAAACGGAGCGGTGATATAAGTGACCTTCTCTGGCTGACTGACGAGCAGATGGCCAAACTTTCCCCTTTCTTTCTGCGGTCGCATGGCAAGCCACGGGTCGATGACAAGAGGGTGCTGAGCGGGATTATCTTCATCAATCGCAATGGGTTGCGGTGGCGTGACGCTCCCAAAGAATACGGACCGCACAAGACGCTTTATAGCCGGTGGAAGCGTTGGAGTGAGAAAGGTATCTTCGCTCGGATGATGGTCGGCTTGGCAGCCGAACACGGCGAGGAAAAGACCGTGATGATCCCCTTTCTTTGATTGCGTTGCAATCAACTGTCAGGCAGTGGACGCGACCTATCTGAAAGCACATCGTACCGCGACCAGCATGGTCGCGAAAAAGGGGGCGTGGCCGTCTGATTCACTGCACGGCAGGCGCATTCGAAGGATGCTGCCGAGAGGGGGCCGAACCAAGGGCGGCATGAATACCAAACTGC
>NZ_WVQV01000020.1:0-18750 GCF_013110585.1 Ruegeria sp. HKCCD6119
GACGATAACGAAGGCGGCGGCGATAACGAAAGCGGCGGCGACAACGAAGGCGGCGGCGATAACGAAAGCGGCGGCGACAACGAAGGCGGCGACGATAACGAAAGCGGCGGCGACAACGAAGGCGGCGGCGACAACGAAAGCGGCGACGATAACGAAGGCGGCGGCGACAACGAAGGCGGCGACGATAACGAAGGCGGCGGCGATAACGAAAGCGGCGGCGACAACGAAGGCGGCGACGATAACGAAAGCGGCGGCGACAACGAAGGCGGCGGCGACAACGAAAGCGGCGGCGATAACGAAAGCGAAGGCACGGAAACCAACGCAGGAAACTCAGAAGTTGACGCTATGCAGGGTGAAAATCGCTGACCCACACAGAGCGTTCGTCTGAGCCAGGACACAATCTCAGGACAGGCTCTGACCAAGGTGCGGTCGCATAAGTCAAACACCCCAAAAAACGGAAAGGCCGGAGCGGGTCAGCTCCGGCCTTTCTGTACAACCGGGGCGATCAGTCCCGCAGCAATTCGTTGATTCCGGTTTTCGACCGGGTCTTTTCATCCACCCGCTTCACGATCACCGCGCAATACAGGCTGATGTTGTTCTTTGACGGCATCGAACCCGCGACGACCACGGAATAGGGCGGGACTTCGCCATATGTCACTTCGCCGGTTTCCCGGTCCACGATCTTGGTGGATTTGCCGATGAACACGCCCATCCCCAGAACCGAGCCTTCGCGGACGATGCAACCTTCGACCACCTCGGAGCGCGCGCCGATAAAGCAGTTGTCCTCGATGATGGTCGGGCCGGCCTGCATCGGCTCCAGCACGCCACCGATACCTACGCCGCCCGACAGGTGGACATTTTTGCCGATCTGCGCGCATGAGCCGACGGTCGCCCAGGTGTCGACCATGGTGCCTTCATCCACATAGGCGCCAAGGTTGACAAAGGATGGCATCAGCACCACGCCCGGCGCGATATAGGCCGATTTGCGGACAACGCAGTTGGGAACCGCGCGGAACCCGGCCGAGCGCCATTGATCTTCACCCCAACCGGCGAACTTGCTGTCAACCTTGTCCCACCAGCCGCCGTCCTGCGGACCGCCTGTCTGAATTTCCATGTCCTTGATGCGAAAGCCCAGCAGAACCGCCTTTTTGGCCCACTGGTTCACGTGCCAGTCGCCGTTTTCCAGCTTTTCGGCAACACGCAGCGACCCGCTGTCCAGCGCGTTCAGCGTGTCTTCGATCGCTTCGCGTTGTTCACCTGCCGTGGCGGGTGTGATCGTGTCGCGCGCCTCCCAGGCGGCTTCGATGGCGGCTTCCAGTTGCGCGTTGGACATGGGGCGTCTCCCTACAGAATCTGTTCATGTTGGTTTGGCCTATACGCAAGCCGGGCCCATGGCGCAATGCGACGAACACGGGTCGTTTTGCGTCTGAAAGGCCCGCAATCAGCTGGCGCGGCGTATATGTCGGGTCAGAATACCTTTTGCCGTGCTCAGGTCCTTCCGCCTGAGTGCCTGAACAAGTGCGGCGTGATCCTTGTCAGTTTGCTGCACCCATTTCGACCGCCAGTGCGCAAACAAGTGGCGTGCGCTTGCGATATGCAGATCGTCGATGGTGTGCAACAGACGGGGCAGCCCGCAAGGTGTCAGGATGGCGCGATGGAATGCTCTGTTCAACGCCTCCCATTGGGGCATCGTCTGCGCCTCGTCACAGGCGATGCGTGCGCGATCGATCTTGTCCAACGCGACCGGAGACATGTTCTGCACCGATTGCTGCAACGCCAGTGTTTCCAGCGCCACGCGCATTTCGATGACCTCTCGCACCTCTGCCGGGTCCAGCGCCGTGACCCGCATGCCCCGGCGCGGCTCGTGCCGGGCCAGTCCATGCGCCTCAAGCCGCAACAGGGCTTCCCGCACCGGAACATGGCTGGTGTCGAAGGTGCGGGCAATATGATCCTGCCGCAGCTTTTCCCCGGCGCTCAGCTCTCCGGTTATGATTTGCTGGCTGAGGTTCTGGTAAATCGTGTCCGAGATCGTAGCGGTCATAAATTATAGATAAAATCTACGACAGCTATCCTCAACCAGATAATTCACCCCGCAAGCGGGTCCGGCGCGATATTCGCACCACACACCAGAACGGCCACGCGTTCGCCCGGTTCGGGCCGATACACGCCCGAGGTCAAGGCTGCCAACGCCGTGGCGCCCGCCGGTTCCACCAGAATACGATGCGCCTGCCACAACGCCTTCTGAGCCGCCGCGATGGCATCATCCGACACCAGGACCGACGTCATCCCCTGTGCCAGGCCGAAACAGATCTGCCCGATCCGGCGCGCGCCCAGCGCATTTGCCGCGATGCCGGATACGGAAACATCCACCGGCTCACCGGCCTGCAACGCCGCATTCAATGCACAAGAGGTCTGGGGTTCGACCGCCACGACCTTGCGCGCTCCGTCAAACCAGGCCAACGCCCCGGCGATCAGCCCACCCCCGCCCACGGCGACCAACACCGTATCTGCCTGTAGGCCCTGCGCATCCCATTCCGCAAAGCAGGTCCCCTGCCCCGCCACGGTAGCCGGCGCATCATAGGCGTGAATCTGCATCGCGCCGGTCTCCGCTTCATGCGCCTGCGCCTGTGTCAGCGCATTGGCGTATTCGCCGGGCACAACGCTCAGATCCGCGCCGGTTTGCCGGATCAATGCAATCTTGGATGGCCCCGCCAGTTCGGGCACGAAAATCTTGGCCGGATAACCAAGCGCCTGCGCCGCAAAGGCCGCCGCTGCACCATGATTGCCACCGGATGCAGCCACGACACCTGCATCGGGCACGTCGAGGCTCAGCAACGTATTGAACGCACCGCGCGCCTTGAAACTGCCCGTGTGCTGCATGTGCTCCAGCTTCAGCTCAATGGGATGGCCCGGAATTCGGCTCTCGATCACCGGCGTCACCTGTGTATGCCCGGCGATACGATCCCGCGCCGCTGATATTTCGCTCTTCCAATTCATTCTTGTCTTTCCGTGACTGGCACTCTGCCCGCGAACCCTATAGCTGTTTGGAAAACACGCAAGCAGGGATCGATCACCCATGAGAGAAGACCGCCACAATCCGTTTCGCGATGCGCAGACAGATCGTTCGACCGCGAGCGAAGTGCCGGACACGCCGCAAACGCGATCGTCCGCCTATCGCCTTGCCTTTGCCGATGACGAATTCCTGTGCCGCGACGAGCTGCGCCCGGTACGTCTGCAACTGGAACTGCTGAAACCCGAGATGATCATGAGTGAGCGCGAGATCACCTCGACCATCGTGATGTTCGGCGGCGCGCGCATCCCTGAACCATCGCAGAAACACACCGCACGAACGGAAACGCTGGCTGGTCTGTCGGCCTATTACGACGAGGCGCGCGAGTTCGCGCGGCTGATGACCGTGAAATCGAACGAGACCGGCTGCCGTGAAAACGTGATCGTCACGGGCGGCGGCCCCGGTGTGATGGAGGCAGGCAACCGTGGGGCACAGGACGCGGGCGGATGCTCGATCGGGTTGAATATCGTTCTGCCGCACGAGCAGGCCCCGAACCTTTATGTGACGCCGGATCTCAGCTTCAACTTCCACTATTTCGCCATCCGCAAGATGCATTTCCTGATGCGCGCCCGCGCCATCACGATTTTCCCCGGTGGTTTCGGCACATTGGACGAGCTGTTCGAATCCCTGACCCTGATTCAGACCGGCCGGATGGACCGCGTGCCCTTCCTGCTGTTTGGTCGCGAATTCTGGGAAAAGGTCATCAACTGGAAAGCGCTGGCCGATGCCGGAACCATCTCGGACGAGGATCTTGACCTGTTTCGCTTTGTGGACACGGCGCAGGAAGCGGTCGAGATCATTGAAAACTGGGAGCCCGCCCCGCCCCGCGACGAAATTCCGGGGCGCTGAACCATGGCGCCCAAGACCGGAGAGATGCTGCATCTGCGCGGAAATGCCCTGAGCAAGGGCGAACCCGTAGCGCTGCCACTGACCCAAAGCAGCATGTACCACCTGCCGGGCACCCCGGACGGGCAGGCGAGTTACGGCCGGGTGGACAACCCGACCTGGGTGCATCTGGAGCATGTTCTGTCGCATTTGGAAGACGCGCCCTGCCTCAGCTTTCCCTCGGGCATGGCAGCGATTTCCGCAGCACTGTTTGCCACCGTAAAGGCCGGATCACGCCTGCTGATCCCCTCCGACGGCTATTACGTGACGCGCCTATTGGCCGATCGTTTCCTGTCGCGGCTGGGCGTGATCGTTGAGGAACGCCCCACCACCGCCTTTGCCGACGGCGGTTTTGACGGGTTCGATGTGGTCTTTGCCGAAAGCCCCTCGAATCCGGGGTTGGACATGATCGATCTGACCGAGGTGGCGGATCGGGTGCGCGCTGCCGGGGGCATAACCATTGCCGACAATACGACGATGACTCCGCTGGGTCAGCGTCCTCTCGATCTGGGCATCGATGTAGTCGTCTCGTCCGATACCAAGGCGATGGGCGGGCATTCCGACATGCTGATGGGCCATGTGGCCAGCCGCAACGGCGACATCATGGAACGGGTCGAGGAATGGCGGAAAGTCTCCGGCTCGATTCCGGGGCCACATGAAGCATGGCTTCTTCATCGCGGACTTGAAACGCTGGACGTTCGGTTCGACCGGATGTGCAGCTCGGCCGAAGTATTGGCCGAACGCCTGACGGCACATCCCGCAGTGAAACAGGTGCGCTATCCCGGGCTGGCCAACGACCCGTCGCATAAACTGGCGCAAGAACAGGCCACACGTTTCGGATTTCTGCTGTCCCTGACGCTGAACAGCGAAGACCGGGCCGAAGCCTTCATCAACAATTGCTCGCTTCTGCGCCCAGCCACGTCATTCGGAGGCGTCCACAGCTCGGCCGAGCGGCGCGCGCGCTGGGGCGACGACGTTGATCCGGCCTTCATCCGCCTGTCCGTCGGATGCGAACCCGTGGAAGAATTGTGGCAAGCTATCGAAGCCAGCCTGAACGTCGTGTGATTACTTTTTGGGCTCACGCAGTTCTTTGAACACGTAGATCGGCAGCACAACGCTGGCGATCAACGCCCCCAGCCAGACCAGCAATGTTGCCGCCAGCAGGTTCGAAACCCCGCCAACGGTCAGCCCGGCTGCAATCAGGTCGGTCACGAAAAGGCCCACGAAGGTTACGATCAGGGCGATCCCACCTTTCAGGGCGGGCGCTTTCTTTTCGCCCAGTTTCAGGATCAGGGGTTCAGCCACGACCTGTACGACGGTGAAGACAATCACCACCACGATGAACGAGATCGGCTTGATCGCAAATCCCGACAATATCAGCGCGGCAAGCAACAACCCAATGGCATTCCCGGCCATCAGGGCCAGGGCGGATTTTATTCTGCGTGACATGCGGCGGTCTCCGTCATTCGACAAGTATAAATATGCATATACTATCAGGTCTTCGGGATTTTACGAGACAATTCAATCGCCTCTTCCGTTTCAACCATTGAAATCAAATGGTAGAACACCTTCATCGTGATCAGACCCGCCCCTGACCTGTGAGAGTGAGATGAGCGACGACCCCTACACCGTTCTTGGTGTCTCGAAGGACGCCAGTGCAGCCGAGATCAAAAAAGCCTACCGGCGTATCGCCAAGGATTGCCATCCGGATCTGAAACCCGGCGATGCCACGGCCGAGGCCAAGTTCAAGGCCGCCGCCGCTGCTTATGATCTGTTGAAAGATCCTGAAACACGTGCGCGTTTCGACAACGGGGAAATAGACGCCTCGGGTCAGGAACGCCCGCAACAGCAGTATTACCGGGACTATGCCGAGGCTGCTGGAAACCCCTATCGCGGGCGTCAGGCGGATCCCGACGACATGTCAGACATCTTTGCCGAGTTCATGCGTGGTCGCGGCGGTTTTGGTGGCCAGCGCGGCCACCAGTTTCACGCACCGGGTCACAATCTGAACTATTCACTGCAAATCAGCTTTCTGGATGCCGTGTTCGGCGCCAGTCAGAAATTGACCTTGCCGGATGGAGACCGGATCGAGGTCAAAATCCCGGCCGGGATCACCGACGGCCAGACCATCCGGTTGCGCGGCAAAGGCGCGCCGGGATATGGCGAAGGCCCTCCGGGTGACGCACTGGTGACGGTTTCGGTCGCCAAGCACCCGGTTTTTGAACGTCAGGGCGACGACATCCATATCACGCTGCCGATCACAATCGACGAGGCCATTCTGGGCGGAAAAGTCCCGGCCCCTACCATAGACGGCGGTGTGAATGTCAACGTCCCGGCAGGCACCAGCAGCGGCAAAACGCTTCGGTTGCGCGGAAAAGGCGTGAAAAAGCGCGGCTCGTCCGCCCGTGGTGATCAGCTGATTGAGCTGACCATTGCGACACCGGACAAGATCGATGATGAACTGAAGCAGTTCATGGAAACCTGGCGTCAAAAGCACCGCTATGATCCGCGGAAAGGAATGCAGCTATGATCCTGACCGAAAAGGAACTGATCGAAACGGTCACCCGCCTGACCTCGGACCGCCTGACCGAATACCTGGCGGCGGAAATCGTGATTCCGGAACAGTCGGATCAAGGGCTGGTTTATCAAAATATCGACGTCGCCCGTCTGGAACTGGCCTGTGAGTTGCACGAACAGTACGACATGGAGGCGGATGCGCTGTCGATGATGATCTCACTGATCGACCAGCTGCATGGGCTGCGGGCCGAACTGCGCGAAGTTCTGAACGCGATCGAGGCGCAACCCGAACCTGTGCGGCAGCAACTGGTCAAGGTCATCGGTACAGCGCGATTCCGTCGCAGATAACGGGGTTTTGGACTCGAAACATTTGGATTAGAAGGCCGGCTTGATCCTTTGACAGGTGGCGCCATGACCCAGTCCAGATCCGAATTGCTGATGCCTGCGGGCAATCTGCGCAAGCTGAAACTCGCTGTCCTTTACGGGGCGGATGCGGTGTATCTGGGCACGCCCGATATGTCGCTGCGCACGAAATCCGAGTTTTCGCTGGAAGAGGTGATCGAGGGCGTCGAGTTCTGCCACAGCCATGGCCGGCGCGCCTATCTGACGCTGAACCTGTTTTCGCACAACAAGGACATCCCGAAGCTGGACGAATATATCGACACGGTCCGCAAAGTGCAGCCGGACGGGTTGATCATCGCCGACCCCGGCGTGTTCCAGTACGTGCGCGACCGTGCGCCGGAACTGCCGCTGCACATCTCGACCCAGGCCAATATCTGTTCCTGGCTGTCGGTGAAGTTCTGGCAGGATCAGGGCGCGGAACTGGTGGTTCTGGCGCGCGAGGTTTCCTACCCCGAACTGGTGGAGATCCGTGAAAAATGCCCGGACATCAAGCTTGAGGCTTTCGTCCACGGGGCCATGTGCATGACCTATTCGGGCCGCTGCCTGCTGTCGAACTTCATGGCCGAGCGCGGCGCCAACCAGGGCAACTGCGCCAATTCCTGCCGCTGGAACTATGCGCTGAAACTGCGCCTGAAGGACGGCACCCATCAGGAGTTGCGCATCACCGAGGAAAACGCCGACCTGTTCGAATTCCTGCTGGAAGAAGGCTGCCGCCCCGGCGATCTGATGCCGATCGAGGAAGACGACCGCGGTTCCTACATCCTCAATTCGCGCGATCTGTGCATCATGCCCAAGCTGGACGAATACCTTAAGATCGGGGTCGACAGCCTCAAGGTCGAGGGGCGCGGCAAGTCGGAATACTACGCCGCCATCGTCGCGCGCGCCTATCGCATGGCCATCGACGATTACTATGCCGACCCCCAGAACTGGGACCCGAAACCCTATATGCGCGAGTTGGAGACCGTGGGAAACCGCGGCTATACGCTGGCCTTCCACGAGGGGCGTCTGACCAACTACGCCCATGATTACGAGCACACGGCGTCCATCGCGCAATGGGAATATGCCGGGATCGTCACCGAAGTGGCCCAGGATGCCTTTCTGGTCGAGGTAAAGAACAAGCTGGAACCGGGCGATGTGCTAGATTTCGTCTCGCCCATCTCGCGCGAGACGGTTCTGCTGCGGGTCTATGATTTCGAACGCGCATCCGATGGTGCGCGGATGAACGCAGTGCATGGCAGCACCAAAACAGTGATCCGCCTGCCCTTCACCCTGTTCGACCACGAGGATATCGACGATCTGCGCGCCCGGTTCCCCGCCTATTCCGTTCTGCGCAAGGAACGCGCCCTGACTGACGAACACTGGAGCCGCATCCGCTTTGACAAGCTGGTGCAGGGTTTGGAAACCTCGGGCCGTGACAACCCTGGCGCCTATGCCCGCCGTCGCGACGCCTTGGTTGAAAAGATCGGCGAAGACGGCAACGAACGCCGTTTCAAAACCAACCGCATCGGCACCGAGGGTTGCTGTGGCAAAGGTTGCAACGGCTGCTTGATTTTCTGGCAGGACGACAAATACGCGCTGGCCCGTGAAGTTTTGTCAAAGCGCAAGCAGGGCGAACAACTCAGCCGCCGTGAGGCGACGGAACTGAAGCTGCCGGGCGCACAACAAGCCTGAGCCGGCTCAGTCGCGTGTTCGATACTCTTCCGGCACGTAAAACGTATAGTCCCGATCTGCCACCTGTTCGTGGCAGACATGGCAATAGGCCACGGCACCGGCGCGGTCGCCCATAGTGTCCCCAAAGACCGAGCCGTCCGGCAAGACCATGATGTAACGCCAATCCGCCGTGTCCGGGCTGGCATCTTCTGCCAGTTTCTCCATTACGAACATGGCACCGGGATGCACGTGACCTTCATCCGTCACGGTCATGCTGTCCTTGGCAAGAATCGACCCCATGGGAAGTTCTTCACCTTCCTGCAACGTCGCGTAGTTATGCGCCATGCGATTGGCGTAGCTGTTCACATACCTTTGCCCGTGGGTTGCCGAAATATAGGGCGCATCGTTGAAAATCGGCCAGCTTTGGTAGTTGAGGATCAGGTCCAGTTGCGCCACGGCGTAGCCACGCGCCATGCGGCGATTGAGGGATCGGTAGTGTTCCAAAGCCTCTTTTTTGCTCAACTCGGCAGGGTTTTCGATTGCAATATGAGCGTCCTGGCCTTCAGCAAAGGCCAAGCCTGAGCCCGAGACGATAGCAAGCGCAGCGGCACCAAAACGGATGATCGAAAAAGAACTTGCATTCATAATCGTGGCCCACCTGAAATTCAGTTCACCTGAGCGCTTTCTGCACCACTTGGAACAGTCTAGCGGAATCGCAAAAACTTGCCATCTCTGACCCGGACACCTCACCGGCTTGTGCATCGAATTGAAGAGGCAAATTCAGCGACGGGCACGAGAAATATAGCAAATCATGCATGTAGTTTCAGCATCTGAAACATTAAGTTTGAACAAAACAATTGTGACGTGCAGACAAAGCCAGAAAACACTTAAGGCGCGATCCGATCAAGCCTGGCCCAGATGGACCAAACCCTATCGGCTCAGACCCGTTTCGGCCTCGATTTGTTTGCGTGATTTGCGCGCCCGTTCGGTCGCCGACTTCAACTGACCGCAAGCCGCCATGATGTCCTCACCGCGTGTCTTGCGGATGGGCGAGGCATAGCCGGCCTGATAGATGATGTTTGCGAAGGCGCGGATGCGGTTGTTCGAGCTGCGCTTGTACGGTGCGCCGGGCCATTCGTTGAACGGGATCAGGTTGATCTTGGCCGGAATGTTGTGTCGCTTGATGTGATCGATCAAACGATGCGCATCTTCGTCACTGTCATTCACACCATCCAGCATCACATATTCAAACGTGATCCGTTCAGAGTTCGAAGCATTCGGATAGCTGGCCAAAGCGGTCAGCAGTTCCTCGATATTCCAACGTTTGTTGATGGGCACAAGAACGTCGCGAGTTTCGTCCGTAGTGGCGTGGAACGAGATCGCCAGCAAACAGCCGATTTCTTCGGCGGTGCGCGCGATCTCGGGCACCACGCCCGAGGTTGAAAGCGTGATGCGACGGCGCGACAGAGAAATGCCCTCGGGGTCCATGGCGATCTTCATCGCGTCGCGCACGTTTTCGAAATTGTAAAGCGGCTCGCCCATTCCCATCAGAACGATGTTCGACAGCAGGCGGGTTTCGTCCTTAGGTGCGCCGGGGGTTGGCCATTCTTCAAGATCGTCGCGCGCCATCATGATCTGGCCAACGATTTCGGCGGATGTCAGGTTTCGTACAAGTTTTTGAGTGCCGGTATGACAAAACGAACAGGTCAGCGTACAGCCCACCTGAGACGAGATACACAGCGTGCCGCGATCTTCCTCGGGGATGTAGACCACCTCGACCTCATGCCCGCCGGCGATACGGCACAGGTATTTGCGGGTGCCGTCCTCGGACACCTGACGTGTGACCACCTCGGGGATTTCGATCACGAAGTGCTCGGCCAGTTGAGCGCGATAAGCCTTTGCCAGATTGGTCATCTTTGCAAAGTCGCGCACGCCCCATTGGTAGATCCATTGCCAGATCTGACCGGTGCGCATCTTGGCCTGTTTCTCGGGCGTGCCGTGTTCAATCAAGGTTTCGCGCAAACGGTCGCGCGTAAGGCCGACGAGGTTGATCTTCCCGTCGGGCAGTTTGCGCGGGATGGTCATGACGTCTTGGGTGATCGGCGCTTTAGGCGACATTGGCGTATCTCAAAGGAATCGGGCTTGGGATGCGCCTCTATATAGGAACCTGTGCAAAGATCAAAAGGTTTCCTAAGCCAACAGGCCCGGCACGATGAACATACCGGGCCTTTTTGATCAGTTTACCGGCGGCGGTGTGTAGCAATCACTGGCGTCCAGAGTCTGAACCGGATCTTCCGGGCCACATTGCTCGCCCGATATCGGGTAGGTTTCAGCATTCTTCTCGCAAGCGCTCAGCACAGCGGCGGATGCGACCAGAACCAGAGTGATCCAAGTTTTCTGTTTCATCACGATGTCCTCTCTAGGTGGCTAAACCACTTAGTTCACATTGCCGAACGCGAAACTTTGATGCGGATCAAAACTGGCAGATGACCATACGTTAAAAGCCCCGCGACCAGGCGGGGCCTTTTCAACAATCGGCGCGATAAGATCAGTTGGTGCAGCGCTTCTCAGCGTCTTCAATCGCTGCGGTAAAGCCCAGCAGCGAGAAGGTGTCTTTCGTCTGCGTCCCACGCTCGGACCGGGCGGTCAGAACAGCCTCGGTTCCGCGCTTCAGGGCGGTGATGATCTTGGCATCATCCGCATCCGACGCGGCCCAGGCCCATTCGCCTTCTGTGAACAGTTCGAACTCGGTCCCGTCCACATTCAGGTTCACCGTCGAACCCGCGGCAAACGGGTAGCCGCCAGTAAAGGTCAATTGGCCTTTGACCTCGGCATTCGGGCGATAGAACACAAACAGCAGGATATCGCTGCGCCGTACGGAAACCACACGTCCACCGCGGGTGTTTACAGTTTCTTTGGGTGCCGAGACGCTCCAGCATTCGGTGGGATCGTCTTCGACAAAAACGCTCCAATCCGTTTTTGCAGCAACGCGGTTGGTGCTTGTCGCCTGTTGGGCGATTGCAGATGTTGCTGCGATGCCTGCCATACACAGGCCCGCTATCGTGCGAACGAGCATTGATCCCATTTGTCCAGCCTCCTAGCTCGACCCTTACCTCATACCCATCGGACACGTCTGCGAACCCTGCCGGTTCGTCTATTCGTTTGCGTCTTCCGATGATTGCCGACATACACACACTAACGCAGGTTTCGCCACAGGCGAAAGGGCGATTGGCAGAATTTTGCGCATAAATTTCGGAGGTCCAGATGACGCAGCCCGTACCCATGACAGAACTTTGGCGCGGCCCTCTGCTGGAAAGTCTGCATCTGGGTCATGCGGTTATTTGCGATGACACGGGCCAGATCGTGCGCAGTTGGGGCGACCCGCAATCCGTCATATACCCGCGGTCATCCGCCAAGATGATTCAAGCGCTTCCGTTGGTCACATCAGGGGCGGCGGCGAAATACGGTCTGACCAGCGAACACCTCGCGTTAGCCTGCGCCTCGCATAACGGGGCGGCGATCCACACGGATCGCGTGACGGCGTGGCTGGACCATCTGGGGTTGAACGAGCACGATCTGCGGTGCGGCCCACAGGAGCCCGCCGACACCGCCGCGCGCGACCGGCTGATTTTGGCGGACGACACGCCTTGCCAGATCCACAACAATTGTTCCGGCAAACATTGCGGCTTTCTGACTCTGGCACAGCATATGGGCGCCGGGCCGGAATACCTTGAAATTGATCATCCGGTGCAACAAGCCTGCCTATCTGCCGTCGAAGAAACAACGGCCGAGACCAGCCCGGCATACGGCATCGATGGCTGTTCCGCCCCGAATTTCGCCACATCGCTTTTCGGTTTGGCACGTTCGATGGCTTGGTTTGCTTCAGCCGCAGACCGGTCCGACCGCTCCAGCGATGCAGCGATGCAGCTGGTGGCCGCGATGGTGAAACACCCGGAACTGGTTGCCGGTGAAACCCGGGCCTGCACCGAACTGATGCGCGCCATGAACGGGCGCGTCGCCATCAAGACCGGGGCCGAGGCGGTGTTTGTGGCCATCATCCCGGAAAAACGCATGGGCGTTGCGCTGAAGATCACCGATGGCACCACACGGGCCAGCGAATGCGCCATCGCCGCTATTCTGGTGAGCCTTGGTGTGCTGGAGGCCGATCACCCGGCCACCCGCAAATTCATGAACGCCACGCAATACAGCCGCCGGGGGCTGGAATGCGGCGTGATCAAACCTGCGCCGGGTTTCCCCGGCTAAGGCCGCTACATCTCGATCTCGTGCACCTCGGCCACTTCAACCGAGCCTGTGCCATTGACGACCATCGGACAGCCCTTGGCCATCTCGGTCGCAGCATCGATACTGTCAGCTTTGATCACCGTGAAGCCCGAGGCCGGGTTTGCGCCGCCGTTATCGACCACTCCGTTGTTGCTGACGGTGTAAGACTGCCCCACCGGGTTTCCGGGGATATCGAGGGCGTCTCCCATATCCTGAAACCAGGCGCCCCAGGCGGCCATGGTCGCCTCGATCTCGGCGGGGTCGGTCGGGGTGTGTCCCCCGTGATAAACAAACAAATATTGGGGCATATCGCTCCTCCCTGATGAAAACTTATTTGCACTTCGCTTCGAGTTTGCGCAGCGAAGACGTCCAGCCCTGATTGTGGTTCGCGGCTGCTTCGGCATCGGCCAGTTCGCGGTGGTCCAAAACCAGGCGCGACCCCGTGCCTGTCGCTGTGACTGTGAAGGTGACGTGGCTTTCGGCCCCGCGCTGATCCTGATCGTCATGCCAGCCCCAGGTAAACCCCACCGAGTTTGGAGGGTCGACATGCGTGACGTGGCCCGAGACCTTGTATTGCTGGCCCTCGCCGTTTTCCATTACCGAATACCACGGGCCGGTGCGCGAGAAATCCAGATTGTGTTCAGGCACGTGCATCCCTTCGGGGCCCCACCATTGCAACAACCGGCTGCCGTCACTGATCCATGCAAACAGGTCCTCTGGGCTGACGGGGAAATCCCGTTCCAGTTTCAGGTCGGCCATGAATTCTCCCTTTCGATGATATCACTGAGGCGATCAAGGCTGCTTTCCCAGAATTGCCGTTTGGAGATCGTCCAGTCGGCAATCATACGCAGCCCGTCGGACCGGATGGAGTACATCCGTTGGGTGCCCCGCACACGCTGCTGCACCAACCCGGCCTCGCGCAGCACCTTGAGGTGGCGCGAAATCGCGGCGCCGGACATGCCGCGCCCTTCGATCAGGTCACCAGCGGGCAGTTCGCCCTGCTCCATCAGTTGCTCGACAATCGAGAACCGGGTGGCATCAGACAAAGCGGAAAAGGTGGTCAGAAGCGTGCTCATGACCCCTATTTAACACAAATGTTAAATAATGAAAAGCCCTGTCAGGATTCGGCAAAATCCGCGCGACTGTACCCTTGTAGATAAAGCAGTGCCGTCAGGTCGCCGTGATTCACCCGCACATCACATTGTGCGGCCACCGACGGTTTGGCATGAAGGGCAACCCCGGTCCCGGCCCGGCCAAGCATTCCAAGGTCATTGGCCCCGTCACCCACGGCAATCACATCACTTTCCGACAGGCCCCGACGCGTTGAAATCTGCGCCAGCGCTTCGACCTTGGCCTGACGCCCCAGAATAGGACGCGCGACGTCTCCGGTCAGCTTGCCATCTTCCGCCAGCAAAGTGTTGGCACGGTTTTCATCGAACCCCAAAAGCTCTGCCACCCGCGCGGTAAAGGCCGTAAAGCCACCGGATACCAATGCTGTATAGGCCCCGTTGGCCCGCATCGTCGCCAGCAATTCCCTGCCTCCGGGCATCAGGGTGATCCGTTCGCGCAGGACTTTGCCGATGACGCTTTCATCCAGATCCTTCAGCAAACCAACCCGCTCGATCAGGGCACCTTCGAAATCCAGCTCTCCGTTCATGGCGCGGGCGGTGATGTCCTTGACCCTTTCGCCGACGCCAGCCTCATCCGCCAGTTCGTCAATGCATTCCTGCTGGATCATGGTGCTGTCCATATCGGCCAGCAGCATCTGTTTGCGCCGCCCCTGCGCAGGCTGCAAAATCAGGTCCACGCCCATACCCTGCAAGTCTGCCCAAACGTCCCAGCGATTGTCGGGGATGGCGTTCAACTCGAATTCTGCCGCCTCATCCGGGTTGAGCCAGAAGATGTCCCCGCCACCCCACGCATTGCGCAGTGACTCGGGTAATGCGCTGTCCAGCGAAGGCGCTGCCGGATTGGTCAGCAAAGTGGCGACATACATCTTCAATCTCCAAATTTCTTGGCCGGGCGAGGTGATCTAGGGGGTCAACGACAAACGGCCCTGATCGGTCAATTCCCAGCAAGTCTGCCCTTCGAACACAGCGACACCCACCGGGCGCCCATATCCAGCACCTGTGTCCAGATTGACGCGATTTCCATAATGCGTTGCCCGGTCCACCGGAGTATGACCATGCACGATCAGCTTGGGATGCGGACCCCGATGAGCATGAAAATCCTGCCTGATCCAGACCAGGTCGTTGTCCCCCTGCGCGTTGAGCGGCACGCCCGGGCGAATGCCTGCGTGAACAAAGGCAAGCTCGGGCGTCTGATGCATCAGAACCAGATCTCGCAGAAAGGTCAGGTGCGATTTCGGCACCGCCGCCTGCGCCATCTGATGCAGATCTTCCAGACGAATCTGGCCTTCGAATTCCACGCCATAACTGCGCAGGGTCTCGACCCCACCCAGCCTTTCATGCAGCCAATGATACCCGACAAGCAAATGCGGATCGTGACGCGGCGTATCCTCCATGAACCAGGCGAACATGCGATCATGGTTGCCCAGCAAAGTGATCCAGTTCAGACCCGCGTCGCGCCCGGCAATCAGACGCTCGATCAGCCCGCGGCTGTCAGGGCCGCGATCCACGTAATCACCTAGAAACACGATCTGGGCGTCCGGGCCGCCATCACCCCGGATCAGAGACAGCGCGCGTTCCAGCTCGGCCACCTGCCCGTGCAGATCACCAACAACGTAGACAGGCTGTGTCATAGATCCTCCGACGGTAAGGTTCAGCTTGCTTGTGCCGCAGATTGCAGCCCGAGAAAACAAAGGACCCGGGCCTTCGGTCAACCGGGTCCTGAACTGTTTCTCAAACTCAACAGGCCTCGTCAGGTGACATCAAATTCCAGCGGCTTGATCTGCGTGAACAGACCCGTTTCCGCCAGCTTGGCGCGTGCCTCGGCCGGAACGGGCTCGTCGACATAAAGCAACGCAATCGCTTCTCCTCCGGCCTCGGATCGACCAAGGGTAAAGTTCGCGATGTTGACGTTGTTCTCGCCCATGGTCTGCCCCAAAGCACCGATGATGCCCGGCACGTCTTCGTTGGTGGTGTAGAGCATATGGGCACCGACCTCGGCGTCGATATTGATGCCCTTGATCTGGATGAACCGCGGTTTGCCGTCGCTGAACACGGTGCCGCCGATAGAACGCTCGCGCTTGTCGGTCACAACGGTGACTTTGATATAGCCCTCAAACGCACCCGATTTGTCCTGATTGGTGGTCGAGATCTTAATCCCACGTTCCTTGGCGACAACCGGGGCCGACACCATGTTCACCTCGGGGTTGAACTTTTTCATGATCCCGGCGACCACCGAGCAGTTCAACGCCGCCAGATTCATTTCAGCGGCCACACCATCATACAGGATATTGATCGCCTTGACCGGCTCATCCGTCATCTGGCCGATAAAGCTGCCCAGATGGCCGGCCAGCTTGATCCACGGCCCCATCACCTTGGCTTCTTCCGCCGTTACACTGGGCATGTTCAAAGCGTTCTCGACCGCACCTGTCAGCAAATAGTTCGAGATCTGCTCGGCCACTTGCAGCGCCACATTCTCCTGCGCTTCGGTCGTTGCTGCACCAAGATGCGGCGTGCAGACCACGTTGGGCAGATTGAACAGGGGGTTGTCCTTGGCGGGTTCCTCACCGAACACGTCAAACGCGGCGCCCGCAACGTGACCGGATTGCAGCGCCTCGGCCAAGGCCTCCTCATCGACCAGACCACCCCGAGCACAGTTGATGATGCGCACGCCTTTCTTGGTCTTGGCAAGGTTCTCACGGCTCAGAATATTGCGGGTCTGATCCGTCAGCGGCACGTGCAGGGTGATGAAGTCGGCGCGGGACAGCAACTCGTCCAGCTCTACCTTTTCCACGCCCATCTTGGCGGCTTTCTCTTCGCCCAGATAGGGATCATAGGCGATGACTTTCATCTTCAGGCCAAGCGCGCGCTCGCACACGATGCCACCGATGTTCCCCGCACCAATGACGCCGAGCGTCTTGTTGGTCAGCTCGATCCCCATGAACTTGGACTTTTCCCACTTGCCCGCATGGGTCGAAGTCGAGGCCTCGGGGATCTGCCGCGCCACGGCAAACATCATCGCAATGGCGTGTTCGGCAGTGGTGATCATGTTGCCGAATGGCGTGTTCATCACGATCACACCTTTTTTCGACGCTGCTTCCTTGTCGATATTGTCAGTGCCGATTCCAGCGCGGCCGATCACCTTCAGCTTATCGGCTTTTTCGAGAATGGTCGGCGTGACCTTGGTGGCCGAGCGGATGGCAAGACCATCATACTGGCCGATCACCTCGGCCAACTTGTCCTTGTCCTTGCCCAGATCGGGCATGAAATCCACGTCGATGCCGCGAT
The DNA here is from genome assembly GCF_013110585.1 of Ruegeria sp. HKCCD6119. Taxonomy (NCBI): domain Bacteria; kingdom Pseudomonadati; phylum Pseudomonadota; class Alphaproteobacteria; order Rhodobacterales; family Roseobacteraceae; genus Ruegeria; species Ruegeria sp. HKCCD6119. Next base: position 17,221 of record NZ_WVQV01000020.1, read on the forward strand.
CACGGAAAATCTGAACGGCGGTTTCGCTGAGTTTGTCGGAAACGAGTACTTTGGGAGCCATGTTTGTGGTCCTTGAATGTATTGAGAGGTCCGGGCCGATGCGGCCCGGTGGAGATGGGATGCGATCAGGCGGCTTCTGTCTGCGCCGCGATTTCGGCCTCAAAGGCCCATGCCAGCCAAGGCAGCATCGCTTCGATGTCCGAGGTCTCGACCGTACCGCCGCACCAGATCCGCAAGCCCGCAGGCGCGTCGCGATAGGCACCGATGTCCAGCGCGATATTCTCGGACTCCAGCCGCTTGGCCACAGCCTTGGCAAAGCTTGCGCCGTCCTGAATTCGGGCGTCGGTGAATTTCAGACAGACGGATGTGTTCGACCGCGTCGCAGCGTCTGCGGCCAGGTTTTCGATCCAGTCGTTCCGGTCGCAGAACGCATGCACTGCATCGGCATTGGCGTTCGCGCGGGCTGTAAGGCCCTTCAGACCGCCCACCGAGCGCGCCCAATCCAGTGCAAACAGATAATCCTCAACCGCCAGCATCGACGGCGTGTTGATCGTCGCCCCGGTAAAGATGCCTTCGATCAGCTTGCCACCCTTGGTCAGGCGGAAAATCTTGGGCAGCGGCCATGCAGGGGTGTAGCTCTCCAGACGTTCAACGGCGCGCGGGGACAGGATCAGCATCCCATGCGCGGCCTCACCGCCCAGAACCTTCTGCCAGCTGAAGGTGGTCACATCCAGCTTGTCCCAGGGCAGGTCCATCGCAAAGGCAGCCGAGGTTGCGTCGCAGATCGTCAGACCCTGACGATCATCGGCGATCCAGTCGCCATTCGGCACGCGCACGCCCGAGGTGGTGCCATTCCACGTAAAGACCACGTCATTGGCGAAATCGACCGATGCCAGATCCACGATCTGTCCGTAATCGGCGGTCTTCACCTCGGCGTCGATCTTAAGCTGCTTGACCACATCGGTCACCCAACCGGACCCAAAGCTTTCCCACGCCAGCATCTCGACCTTGCGTTCGCCCAATAGCGACCAAAGAGCCATCTCAACCGCGCCCGTGTCCGAGGCGGGAACAATGCCGATCCTGTAATCTGCCGGAATGCCAAGCACCTCGCGCGTGCCTTCGATGGCCGCTTTCAGCTTGTCCTTGCCAACGGCGGCACGGTGCGAGCGTCCCAAGGCGGCATCGGCCAGTTTGGTCAGATCAAATGTGGGGGGTTTGGCGCAAGGGCCCGAGGAAAAACGCGGATTGGCCGGCCGCGTCGCCGGTTTTTGAGTGCTCATCTGTATTACCCTTCCAGATACACGCCCCTCGTTGGGGAGGGGTGTCCCACGCACAGAGCTATGGGCCCTTCGCACCCGCAGCAAGCGAAAAAGACGCTTCGCTGGGTAAAAACGACATCCAAAGAGGGCACAAATCAGAACATGAGTTTCCGATTGGCGAAAAACCCCGCCGAAACTCGGCGGGGTTGTTGCTGTTATTCCGCGGCGTCTGCGTATGCGTCCATTGGGGGGCATGTGCAGACGAGGTTTC
>NZ_WVQV01000021.1:0-17140 GCF_013110585.1 Ruegeria sp. HKCCD6119
CATCGCTGAAGCCATTGAAATCTAGTGAAGTTGGGCCGCCTACATGGGGCGGCCCACACCTGCCGTTGATCCACTACCTATGTTGCCGCGGTGCGGCCCGTTGAAGCTGCCATTCGCTGCGGGTGCAAATTTCAACTCAGATTGAACACGGGAATATCGGGACTTTTGCCTGGCGTCGCATTGAGAACAGACACGCAATTGGCGATATTTCTACATGATGGGATGACCACCCCTAATTCCATACCTCAATCAACAGATCGCATCCTTGTCGGTGTTGCACTGATGCTGGGATTTTGCCTGACTGCTCCTTTGCTGGATGTAGCTGCGAAACTCGCATCGACCAGTGTGCCAGTTGGGCAGATTACGGCTGCTCGCTTTGTGGTGCAGTGCACGTTGATGGCGCCGTTTGTCTGGATTATGGGACTGTCATTGCGTGTGGCGCGGGGTGATTTGATGGTACTCGTATTCCGCTCCTTACTCTTGTTGTTCGCGACTTTTTGTTTCATTACGGCTATCCGAGTGATGCCGCTTGCTGATGCCCTTGCCATCGTGTTTGTGGCACCGTTCATTGTCTTGCTGGTCGGCAAGTTTTACCTTGGTGAAGATGTCGGTCCTCGTCGCGTCGGGGCAGCTCTTGTGGGGTTTGTCGGCGTATTGTTCGTCATCCAACCCAGTTTCGCGGCTTTCGGCGCGGTTGCAATAATTCCGCTTGGTACAGCAGTTGCATTCGCTTTCTACATTCTTGTTACGCGGGGCTTGTCGCGTCGGATGCACCCCGTGGCCCTACAGTTCCACACTGGCCTGATTGCCAGTCTGTTTTGCATTCCAATGCTTATTGTTGCCCAAGGTTCTGGCTCCGAGCTGTTCGATCCCATTTGGCCGACAAACATCGCGTTGTTGTGGCTTCTGGGAGCTGGGTTTTTTGCGACGGTGAGCCACATGATGATGACCTATGCGCTGTCGTTTGCCCCGTCTGCCACATTGGCTCCTTTGCAGTATTTTGAGCTGCCAGTAGCAACCTTGTTTGGCTACCTTGTCTTCAATGACTTTCCGAACACACTGAGCCTGATTGGTATTGCCGTCATCATTAGTGCAGGGCTGTACATGATACATCGCGAAAGGGTTGTCGCCAGACAGATAGTCACAGAGCATGCGGCACCTCCAATCTAAGATTACACACGCTCGCGGCCTGCTGAAGACTTTGACGGATCGAGCGGCCCCTGCCAGGTTCCCTTCTCTGCTCAAAGGGTGTTCCACCATTGGATTTCCTGGTCGGGTCGCCTTTTCATATAGCAGTGTCGGAAGCAGTGAATTCTTACGCATAGCTTCCCAAGTAAAGTGCTTTCGACAACCAAACTTATCAGGTGTTGAAACTGACCAGCGGAGCCGACCCTGGACAGTTTTCAAACAGCAGATTTGGCCGAAGGGGCACGAAAGTGGCGCACCTACTCGATCCGTTTCAATTGAAACACCTGACTTTGCGCAACCGCATCGTCAGCACGTCCCATGCGCCGAATTTTGTCGAAGATGGCCATCCCCGGGACCGCTACAGGTTGTATCACGAGGAAAAGGCAAAGGGCGGGGTTGCCCTGACCGTGGTCGGCGGGTCAACCAATATCGCCCCTGATAGCCCATCGGTGTTCGGCCAGCTCTATGCCGGCGATGACAGTATCATTCCATGGTTCCGGAAACTGACGGATGGTGTTCATGAACATGGTGCCGCCATCATGTGTCAGATCACCCATATGGGGCGCCGCACAGCCTGGGATGATGGGCATTGGTTGCCGGTTCTGGCCCCTTCCTGTATCCGCGAACGCGCTCACCGCGCCTTTCCAAAAGTGATGGAGCAAGAAGACATCGACCGCGTGATCGGTAATTTCGTATCTGCTGCGCGACGTTGTCAGCTGGGTGGGTTTGACGGGATCGAGATTCTGTCCCACTCACATCTTCTGGGGCAGTTCCTGTCCCCGCTGACCAATCAGCGGGACGATGAATATGGTGGGGTGTTGGAAAACCGAATGCGTCTGACCCTGCAAGTTCTTGACGCAGTACGTGCTGAAGTTGGTTCTGAGTTCATCCTGTCGATGCGCATCACCGGCGATGAACTGACCGAAGGAGGGCTGAGCGCCGAAGATTGCATTGCCGTCGCCCGGATGCTGGAAAAATCCGGCCATGTCGACTTGCTCAACATTCTTGCCGGCGCGCCCTACGATGACCTGGGCTTGGCCGAATGGGTGCGCCCCATGGGCCTGCCGGCGGCCCCACATATCACAGTGGCCGGACGCATCCGTGATGCCGTGGATCTGCCGATCCTGCACGCGGGAGGGATTGCAGATATTGCCACGGCCCGCCACGCAGTCACTGGTGGCTTCGTCGATTTGGTGGGCATGACCCGCGCACAGATGGCAGATCCCTATCTGGTAGAAAAACTCGCGCGTGGAGGAGAAGAACGCATCCGCCCCTGTGTCGGCTTGGGCTACTGCGTGGACCGGGTCAATCAGGGCAAACCTGCCGTTTGCGGACACAATGCCGCCACGGGGCGTGAGCAGACCTTGCCTCATATCATCGCCCACAGCGACACCCGAAAGAAAGTTTTTGTCGTCGGCGGCGGGCCCGGCGGACTGGAGGCCGCACGGGTCTGCGCCCTGCGCGGTCACGAAGTCGTGCTGTTCGAGGCATCGGATCGGCTGGGCGGGCAGTTGGTTCTGGCCTCTAAAGGGAAAACGCGCAGACAGGTCTGGGGAGTCGCTGACTGGTTGATTTCCGAGGTGACGGTGCTTGGCGTCGATATCCGCTTGAACACCTATGCCGAGGCCAATGACGTGCTGTCCGAAGCCCCCGATGTCGTGATTATTGCGACAGGCGGCTGGCCCGAACCTTTGGCCATTCCCGGTGGTGATCTGACGATCTCCAGCTGGGAGATGTTGTCTGGTGAGGCACGTGTCTCGGGCGAGGTGCTGTTGTTCGACGAGGTTGGAGGCCACCCTGCGGCCGTCACGGCCGATGCGCTGGCAGGCAATGGTTGCAGTGTCAATCTCGTGACCCCGGACCGGGCAATTCTGTATGACCTTGGCCCAACGACCTCTGCCGTCGCCTTACGCGATCTGGCCGCCAATGGAGTTACCTTTACCTGCCTGCAGGAGCTCGCCTCCCTGGTGCGCGAAGATGACCGAGTTCGCGCCAGCCTTCGTCATGTGTTGACGAGGAATGTCACAGAACGTCTTGTTGATCACGTAGTTGTCGAACATGGTCTGTCTCCGATGGCCGAACTCTATCTCGACCTCAAACCAATCTCGCGCAATCATGGGCAGGTTGAACACAAGGCGCTCATTGACGGAGGGTTTCCATTCGTTGACACCAATCAGTGCAGTCAATTCTATTTGGCCCGCATTGGCGACGCAGTTACAAGCCGCAATATGCACGCCGCAATTCTCGATGCCTTGCGGGTATGTGCTGCGGTCTGAAAGAAACTATGCTCACCTGCCGATCAAAGATGGGAGCAGATCATCAGTTTTGGAGCAGCGAATGACAGGGAAACACCCGCGCTCACAGGTTTAGGGCGGCCCACAGCCGACATTAGATATCTCACGGAGTCCACCCATCGGCTTTCCGAGAACTGCCGTTCGTTCAAAGCGCGGCAATTTCAATGAGCGGATGGCCGTGAGGCGAACAAACCTGCCATCGTTGAGAAGCGCTGTTAAGCAAACTTGATTGCTTTTAGAGACCCGATTAACGTTTCTGCAACCATGTATTTTCGCGATTTTTAGGACATGTAGATATAGATGACGCCTGATGTACAAACCGCCCGCCGCATAGCTCAAGATCATTGCGCTGCTTGGACAAACCGGGCGCCCGGCGATGTCGCCGGAAGATATGCTGAACATACAATCATGATAATGAACGGTGGCGACCCAATGAAGGGTCGGAGCGAGATTGGCGACATGGCGGCGGGATTTATGGCTGACTTCCCTGACCTCGTTCTTAGCCTCGACACGGTTCTCGTCGCCGATCACCACATGGTCTATGCGTGGACTTTCGAAGGCCATCATTTCGAAGGCCATCATAAAGAAACTGGTAACCATGTTCGTTTCTCGGGCTGGGAAGAATGGGACTTAGACGACAACCTGAACGTCACCAAATCGCTCGGTTGGTACGATGGTGTGGATTATAAACGCCAAGTTGCGGGAGCTTGACCATATCCGGCGCCAATTCGCGCACTGTACGCGCAGTCGTATACGGCAAGTCAGACCCAGTTTGACTCTGGTCAGTGCTCTTTACTGCCTATAGCAAGTGCGAGGGCGTCCATCGGAAAAGGCTTTTCTCATATTCGGTAGTTGAATTCGAGAGCCACTGCATGAACAGCTTTGCCGCTGGCCGAACCGGACCAGGCAGCGTGACAAGGTAGTAGCCGATCTGCGGAATTGGATCATCAAACAGCGCGACGAGTTGACCTGATTTCAACTCGTCAGAGATAAAGGCCGGGACCGTCGCTCCGATACCGTCACCCCGGCGGATGCCATCCAGCAACATGTTGCCCGGCATGCGGACAACTCTCCGGTCGGCTTCGAGCGGAATTCCGACCTTTTCCAACCATAGGTCAAATTCGACCGATGCCTGTTCCTGAAGAAGAGTGAAATCAAGCAATTCTGCAGGATTCTTGAGCACACGGTTTCCGATCAGTTCGCGGGACGCGACGACCGTCAGGCAGCCGGGGAGCAGCATCTGCGAGACAAGCCCTGGCCAGCGACCTGTTCCGTATCGGATAGCCATATCAATTCCACCCGGCTTGAGGTCGACAGCCTGGATCGTTGAATCGATCCTCAATTCGATATTGGGGAATTCGTCAATGAACGTCGACAGACGCTGCATCAGGAACGCGCTTGAGAACATCGGAGTCGCGCTGACCACCAACGGCCGAACCGTCTGTGCACTCGAAACGCTTTCGGTCGCGGAGGCCATTTCGGCGAAGGATTTAATCAGGCCAGCCGACAGGAATTCGCCTTGGGATGTCAGTGAAATTCCGTGCCGCGTACGAGTGATAAGCCGGGTGCCGAGATGTTGTTCGAGCCCGTGGATTTGCTGGCTAACTGCGGAATGAGTCACGTTCAGTGCCTCTGCCGCCCTGGTCAGATTTCGATACTCGGCTGCGGCGGTGAAGGCTCTGAGAGATGTCAGCGAGGGAAGCGTACGCCAATCCATAAGTAAAATTATCTAACAATATAGAAGAATTTACAACTATGCGTTCCCCCGATGCCGCCGCATGCTGCTGCAGGAAGTTACTGGCGGACATTGGAGGCGTACATCATGCAACTTGCTGTATTGGGACTGGGTAATATGGGTTCAGCGTTGGCAAATTGCCTGCTCAAGGCAGGCCACGATGTCAGCGTTTGGAACCGTACGTCGGAAAAGGCAGAGGTTTTTGCTGAGGCTGGAGCCACGATCAGCTCTTCACCGGATGATGCCATTGCGGCGTCTGAATTTGCTATCATCTGTATCAAGAGCCACAAGGAAACTGTTGAACTGGTCAACGGGCTGAGTGTTTCGCTTAAGGGTAAGACCATCTGCGACATGAGCACGGGCGATACCTCGGATGCTGATAGCCTTGTCGCCATCCTGGAGGGTCAGGGAGCTGGCTACATGCTGGGCATGATCAACGCCTACCCTTCCGGCGTTGGCGGTGACGAAACCACAATCCTCACGGTGGGCAGCGCCGGAACCTGGGACCGCTATGGCAGCATCATCAGAGAATTGGGTGGAAAGTCCGCCCATGTTGGAGAGAAACCAGCGGCACTTGCCGCGCTCTTTGCCGGCCTCTTCACGGTTCGACAGGGGTTCATGTTCGGAATGATCTACGGTGCACTTGTCTGCCAAAAAGCGGGCATCCCGATGCAGGTTTATGCCGATCAACTCCCTGCCACGATCAAATTGGTCAATGACTACCATGATCTCTTTGCCAGAACTGTTCCGACCGAAGATTACGATAAGGCCGAAGCCTCGTTGAAAGTCTACGCATTGGCGCAGGAGGATGCGCTGAAGACTTTCCAGTCTGTGAAAGCCCCAGCCGAGTTCATCCAGTTGATGCATGACCGCACCAAAACGGCTTGGGTCGATGGCTATGGCGACAGACAATTGACCTCACTGGTCCAGCATATGGCGGGTACATAATGCAAAAAGGCTCCGGCCCTCACCTGCCATTTGTCAGGGTTCCCGTCGCCGCAGTGCGGCCTCCCCAAAGCGGCCATTAGCAACCAGATGCAGCATTTCCATCCAACCAATGCCTAGGCCGGGACGAGACGCTCTTTGGCCACATGCAAACAAAGGCATTCCGGTGCAATCCATGCTACCTTCCCACGGATAGTATTCTGGTAGCGGGTATTTGAGGTGAGACTAGTGCGGCGAGGTTTGAGTGAAGGGCAGGCGCAAGCTTTAGAGGCAGCCTTCAAGGCAGCCAAAACCTACCGCGAGGAACTGCCAAATGGGCCGGCCCGGCCTGTCTTGGGACTTGGTGAAGCTGCCAGCCGCTTTTTGGGCCCTCTTCCTCGAACGGGGGCGCCGGAAAGTGAGGTAATTGGGGACATCGTGCAACTTTCTGAAGGCGGTCTGCACAAAATGGCGGGGCCGACCTTCTTCGGCTATGTCCTCGGCGCGTCGCATCCCGTCGGTGTAGCTGCCGACATTCTGGTATCAGCCTGGGGTCAGAACGCGGGCTCATCTTTTAAAACCCCCGCGATAACCGCAATGGAACGTGCTGTTTGCAATTGGGTTATTGAGTTGCTGTCACTGCCTTCCAAAAGCGGTGCCGGTCTTGTCACAGGCGGCACAGTGGCAAACATGGTTGGCGTTATGGCCGCACGCAATGCGCTGCTGGCTGCCCAGGGGTGGGATGTTGAAGCTGACGGGCTGTTTTCTGCACCCGAGATTTCTGTATTGATTGGGCAGGATGCGCATTCCGCCCCATTCGCTGCCCTGCGCTATGCTGGCTTTGGCGCGGGCCGGACAAACATCGTCGCGGCGGACGGCGAAGGGAGGATAAAGCCGGATGCGTTCCGGGCTGCTCTGGACAGCTGCAGCAGCCCGCCGCTTGTTATCCTGCAGGCAGGTCAAATAAACACCGGCGCCTTTGATCAGTTTGCCGAGCTCATACCAATGGTGCGCGAGCTGAACGGCTGGGTTCATGTGGATGGTGCTTTCGGGCTCTGGCTCGCTGCTGTACCCGAACTGGCAAACCGGTTGGAGGGGGTTGCTGAAGCGGACAGTTGGGCGATTGACCTGCACAAGTGGCTTAATGCTCCATTCGATGCTGGCATGGTTTTCGTGCGCGACCGGGCGCCGCTCGTTGCGTCAATGTCTGCCCGCGGCGCCTATCTCCCGGAAACAACAGAGCATTGGGAACCAAGTGATTCAACGCCGGAACTCTCCCGGCGTGCAAGAGGTGTCCCGAGCTATGCGATACTTCGGCACCTTGGCCGGACGGGAGTTTGCGAACTGGTAGCACGCCATTGCCGGCTGGCGGAGCGAATTGCCCGAACGGTTTCGAACGAGCCCGGCCTGACAGTTCTGAACCAGATCCACAGCAATCAGGTCGCTATTTGCTGCGGCGAGGGGCCAGATGGCGACGATCTGACCATGCGGGTCCTGCAGCGCGTTCAAGACAATGGAAAGGTATACCCCACCCACGGCGAATGGGCGGGTCGGAAGATCATTCGAGTCTCTGTAATCGGATACGATATGAGGGAAGAGGATACTGATCTTCTGTCATCCGAGATCATTGAAGCTTATCGTCTTTGTGCTGCTGGCGTTCCCTGATTTGGCCAGAAATTTTATTGCTGCAGTCAAGCATTAATGAGCTTCAATGGGCTCGAATGAGCCATTCGGTGTCACTGCGAACAACCCCTTCGACCCCGCATGGCACCACCTGCGCAGCCGACCCATAGCAGCCGTTTTCAAGCTCCTTTAAATGCCTGATCGGGAGCTTTTTCTCGAAGTTGGCAACACCTGCGAAGCACAATGGCCGCCCCATGAATGAGGCGGCCGCTCCTGCATTACTCTCAATGGGGCGGAGAGCCTATCCGCGGCTCAGGATTTCCTCGCCGAGGATCTGCATGATTTTCTGTCCGGCCTCGCTGGCCCAATTGACCGCAAGTTCTGCAAGCAGCGCGCTGGTTGTGGTGAGCTCGACACCGCCTCGCTCCATTTTGCGGAACGCCATCTCATCCGTCAGCGCAGTGGGAGAACCGGAAGCATCAACCACTGCGGTCACGGCAAAGCCTTCTTCGGCGGCACTGATCGCAGGCGGGGCAAGACACACGTCAGTGGTTATGCCTGCCATGATGAAATACCTGCGCCCGGTGTTGCGGCAGGCAGCGGCAAAGGCGCTGTCATCCCAGCAGTTCACCACGCCAGGGCGCTTGATCCGTGCGGCGAAGGCATCCGGCGCAATCTCTTCCAGCGCGGGCATCAGCGGCCCCTGCATGTTGTCTTCCATGCTGGAAGTCAGCACCAGCGGCATGCCAAGCGCCGCCGCCGTCCGCGCCAGGGCCCGTGTGTTGGCTTCGATCAGATCGCGGTCAACGGACTTTGCCCAGTTCATGGTGCCAACCTGATGGTCAATAAGAACAATGGCTGCGTTGTCGGGGGTCACTTTTTTGGAAGTCATGTTGATGTCCTTTCCTGGTTAAGAGATTTCGGATGCGGGCAGTTCGAAGATCAGGAGCTCAGCGCCGGCTGCAGCCTCAACCGCGACGTCCCCGGCACGGAGCAGTCCCAGCCCATCCCCTTTCCTGAGGGCGCGGCCGGCAGCAGTTGCCTCGCCTTCGATCATAAAGATGTAGAGGCTGCGGTCAGGGCTGGACGGGCTGAAGTTCAGCACGCTGCGGCGGTCGAAGTTGCCGTAACTCAGGCGCACCTCCTGCTGCACGACAAGTGAGTCCTCGGCGCCGTCTGGCGACAGCACCAGCTGGAACCGGTTGCTGTGGTCCGCGGTTTCCAGCTCCTTGCTGGAATAAGCCGGTGCCAGGCCTCTGGCCAGCGGCTCGAACCAGATTTGCAGCGCACGCATCGGCTTCGTCCGCGAGTTGTTCACCTCGTTGTGAAGGATGCCTGTGCCGGCGGTGATCACCTGAAGGCCTTTCGCCTTCACAGTACCGTTGTGAACGGGCACCACCGGATCGACATGCGAAACCTCTCCGCTGACCATGAAGGTGACGACTTCGACATCCCGATGCGGATGCAGGCCAAAGCCTCGGGCGTCCGGTGCAAGCGTGCCGTCGTCAATTGTGATCAGCGGGCCGAACCGCCGGCGCCCTTCTGCAAGGTGCGGCTTGAACGACAGATGCGCCTGCATGAAGCCGAAGTCCTTGAACTCACGGGTCTCGGCGGGGTGATAGACCATCTCTGTCTGCATTTCTCATCTCCTGGCCTGTTCGCTGAGACAGAATTTAGGGATCTCATTCGTTCTGGAAAATGACCCGTTTGTTAACTACTGTTCGAATTTATGAACGATAGATTCTATTCCTGCGCCAAGGCCCTGGTGGCCACTGTGCGCGCCGGGTCGATGAGTGCGGCAGCTGCGGAGCTGAACACCACGAAATCCGCGATCAGCCAAAAGCTTGCGCTGTTTGAAGCCGAATTGGGGCTGGTCCTGCTGGACCGGTCTGGGCGGGCGGTGGCCCTGACCGCGGCTGGGCGCAGGATTTTCGAGATTTGCGTCGGCCCGGTGGATGCAGCGCTTGAGGCCGAGGCGCAGCTTGGCTTCGCCCGAAGCGGGAAGATTGCAGGACGGGTGTCAGTCTCAGGACCCAACAGTCTTCTTTGCACCGTGCTTGTCCCGCTTCTGGCAGGCCTTCGGTCCCGCTACCCGGCTATTGAACTTGAATTGCATGCCGATGATTCAAAATCGGATTTTGCGGCAGAGGACATAGATCTGTCCTTCAGAACCGGCCCTGCAGATAAAAGGCGATATATTTCGGCTGCCCTGCCGTCCGCGCAGCGCGCGCCTCTTGCCAGCCCGGCCTTTGCAGAAAGGATGCCCCGTCTCTCCCGGCCTGTTGATTTGGCCAGGTTGCCCTGTGTATTGCGCACCCAAGAATCCGGCAAATGGGCGTTTCGAAATAAGGAAGGGCAACAGGAGATCATCGAGCCGACGATCGGCCTGCGCGTCAATTCGATGGAGCTTGCATTTGCAGCTGTCCTTGCCGGGCAAGGAGCAGCACTGCTCCCGTCCTTACTGACAGAGGTGCATATTCAAGCTGGCAATCTCGTGCGCCTGATCCCTGACTGGTCTGCCGATCCAGTGGCACTGACTTTGCTTTGCCGTCCTGAACGTTTGGCTGCTCCCCAGGTTGCGGCGGTACGGCGCCATATCCTGGATGCATGCGGCAAAAATGGCTTCCTGGGGACAGAGCTTCAATACGAGAAAGTCTAACAGCTTACCAAAGCTCGGTTTGGCACCGTGGCGATTAGGCCTGCCTCCCTCCAAGTCAGCCGATAGGAACGGTCCGTTCCGGACATTGAGCACAAGTCCTGATCGCTGCAGTGCGGCCCGTCAGACCCGACTTTCGCTGCGAGAGCACGATCCAGGTTGGATCAAGCGACCGCAGAGCGGACAAAGCGGTCTGTGGTTCTCCAATCAAATCGGCCGACCTTGGGTTTACAGTACACGGTTGTGAAGAGTGAGAAGGATTAGTTGTCTTTACTTCCGGAAGTATAGTGTCTCAATTGGCACCCTTATTGCATGCTGAGCAGGACGTTATGGCTCACGAGCGTCCAGATACCCTCCGGTTAAGCCCTTTTGAGTGTCAGATGGTATCGTCCCAAAATTAGGTTGTTGGTTGTTCGGGTGCATCACCCAGAGCCAGCAGCAAAAGAATAGCCAAAAGGGGTGATCCAACCAGACCGATCAGGAACCAGATCAAACCAGACCGGTTGCGCCGCCCTGCCATCGTGATCGGCAGGATATAAAGCCAGATCACGACAACCAGCAAGATGAGCATAAAAATCAACTGGATAACTGGTGCGTCCATGAAATTTTGCCTTTCGTATCTTGACGCCATTTTTAAAACGGCTGATTTTTTAAAACGGCTGATCCGGTTAGATAGACAATGGCCCGAAAGCGTTTTCGGGTATTAATTTAGCCCAACATGGGTCCCGGGCGTCCCAACCCTCTCCCTTTGGGTTCCTTGGCTATCAGACAGTGCCGTCCAAATGTTTGGTGTTTTCCGGGTCACAAGGTAGCAAGGTCGGCAAAACGGATAAAGTGGGTGTTCAAGGAACCTTTTAAAGTGCCTTTTCAATGAACTTTGAAAAAAGCTCACCCTGCGAATTGATCCTAAGTTTCGCGTAAATGTTGCGTCTGTGGATGCGGACTGTGCCTGGAGAGATGCCGAGAATTGTGCCGACAGCTTCTGCCGAATGGCCCTTCAACGTGAACTCAACGACTTCGCGTTCTCGTGGTGTCAGAACGCCATCGCCAAATGCCTGGAAAGCAAGATCGACGCGACGACTAACGCCATTCGCTGCGGCGCCGCGGGCCAGTGTTGGAAAGTCACTCCAATGTTTGCAACAGGCTGCCCGAACGAGCGGCCATAGAGCGTGCAAATGACGAATTTCCTTGGCTGAAAAAGGCTTCACTGATCGCATGAGCGAGACCACAACCATCCCAGTGCTCGGGATATCGATAAAGTAGCCAATCTCCTCTGCTAACCCAGTCCTTTTGTAATAGCTGCGATAGTATTCGCCCTGATAGAACCTGTCCGGTGCGATATCGCGCATGCGGTACAGACCCGGTGTTATCGGTTTTGTCGCGGCCAAAAAAAATGGATCAAGTACGTAGGGCCCTGCTTGGTAGTCCTCAACAAAAATACGCCGTTTGCTTTTGGGAAAATCGTCGTGAAGGTCTATAGGCGCTTCGGTTCCGACATGGCCAAACACCACCGTAAAATCGAATGGTGCGACCTGCCGCAAGCCATCTGCCAAAGCACATGGAAATTCTGGGGTTCCGATCTTCTCCACGACCCTGCCGGCCTCTTCCATCCAATCGTACACGCGCCGCTCCAGATTTTCGAAAAGCACCTCTATACCCCAATTGTGGTATATACAGTTATTCCGAGTTATTGTTACTTTTTCCTTGTTTGAGTGGTATGCCAACAAATGCCAAAAAATCAAGCAAAAGGAAAACGGCAGTATATGAGCTTTGACATGAGCGTCACCATGCAGACGATTGCGGAACTCCGAGGAGTGACCAAGACCTTCGGGAATGTGGTCGCCGCCAAAGACCTGAATCTTTCCATTGGGAAAGGAGAGTTCCTGTCGTTCTTAGGCCCATCTGGTTGCGGCAAAACCACTGCGCTTAGAATGTTGGCAGGTTTCGAGAAGCCAACCGAAGGTCAGGTGTTGCTCGATGGAGAAGTCGTCAACGACTTGGATGCGCACCATCGCCCAGTCAACATGGTGTTTCAGCACTATGCTCTTTTTCCTCACCTAAGCGTGTTCGACAACATCGCGTACGGCCTGCGCCAACAACGACCACGCGTAGACAAACAAACAATCGCGACAAAGGTTGAGCAAGCGCTGGAAACTGTCCGTCTTGGTGGGTTTGGCCCACGTCGCATCTGGGAGATGTCTGGTGGTCAGCAGCAACGCGTCGCTTTGGCGCGTGCGATCGTAAACGAGCCCAAGCTTTTGCTGCTTGATGAACCAATGGCTGCTCTGGATCGAAAGCTTCGAAAAGAAATGCAGTTTGAACTGCAGAACCTGCAACGACAACTGGGAATAACTTTTGTCCTCGTCACGCACGACCAAGAAGAAGCGCTTTCAATGTCCGACCGAATTTGTGTGATGGAAGGCGGCAGTATTGTGCAGGTTGGCAGCCCACGCGAACTCTATGACATGCCCCGCAGCCGCTACGTGGCTGGATTTGTAGGCACCTCAAATTTCTTTGATGCAACTGTGACTGACTCAGCAGCCGACCAAATCACTGTGCGTTTAGCGAGTGGCCAAAAGGTGCGCGGAACTCCGGAGATTCCAATAGATGCAGGGCAGGAAGTGTGCGTTAGTATCCGTCCTGAACAGATCACGCTGACCCGCGCGCTACCCACAGCTGAAATCGCTCTGCCAGTTACCATTCAAAATCGGATCTTCCTTGGGGAGCACACAGAATACCTTGCGCGCAACGAAGCACTGGGTGATTTCCACGTACTTGTGCCAAGGCAAGCGGAATTGAACGAGGGGACGTTCAATGCAGGAGAGCAGGTCTTTGTTTCATGGGGCGAAGGCGCACTGCTGATCCTGGAAAAATAACAAATCCCGCAATCCAACAACAGAGAGGTTCACAATGACCAAGGATAATGGGACTATTTCCAAGCAAAAGTTCATGGAAGAGCTTCGCCGGTACCAAAAGGGTTCGGTTACACGGCGACATTTCTTAGGCGTGACAGGTCTTGGGATGGCAACGGCCGTTCTGGGCACGGCCATTCCTGGGTTGCGTCCACGCCCGGCATTTGCTGCCGGGGACATTGGCGACCGAGTGATCCTCGCCACATGGCCGAACTACCATGACGAGATGAACTTCGAAGCCTTCACGGAAGCCACTGGCGCCCATGTTCAGGTCAATGTTTTTGGCTCGAACGAAGAGATGTTGGCAAAACTACAGGCTGGAGGGTCTGGCTGGGACGTTTTCGTTCCAACCAACTACACGATCACTACGTATGTGGGTGAAGATCTGATCATCCCGCTCGATACGTCCAAACTGCCAAACTACGACGCAGGTTCATTCGAACAGCGCTTTTCCGATGCCGGTTCTGTCGATGGCCAGCTTTACGCGGTGCCAAAAAACTGGGGCACGACTGGCTTTGCAGTGAACACCAGCAAGCTTGACGGCGCTCCGACTCCAACCACATGGAAAGAGTTCTGGGACCTTACTATGGAAGGTTACTCAGGCCGGACAATGGTGCATGATTACCAACTCACCACCATCGGTAATGCCCTGAAATACTTCGGCTACTCCTTCAACTCGGTCGATGAGAAGGAACTGGCGGATGCCGAGAAATTGTTGCTGGATGCCAAACCGCATCTGTTTGCAATCTCGTCGGATTATCAGCCACCGATGCGTAACGGTGACGCCTGGATGACGATGTGCTGGACAGGTGACGGCAAGCAGATGAATGTCGACATGCCTGAAATCGCCTACGTTCTGGGAACTGAGGGCGGTGAGCTCTGGTCCGACTACTACGCTATTCCTAAGGGCGCACCCCATATGGATGCCGCTTATGCCTTGATCGACTTCCTGCTGAACCCGGAAGTTAATGCGAAAGAAGTCCTCGCTCACGGCTATCCATCGGCTGATGCTCGCACCAATGCGTTGCTGCCGAAGGAACTACTGGAAGATCCGATCCTTTATCCGGCAGCTGACCTTCTGAATGCACTCGAGTTCGGCGCGGCGGCTACACTAACCGATCCAAACCGTGCCGAGTTGCTCGCCCGCTTCAAGTCGGCCTAAGCGGCAAGGCCGCCAATATCGGAAAAGACGAGGACAAAATGACCGAACGAGGCAGAAAAGCACTGTTGCTGGCTCCAGCAGGAATATGGCTTTTGGTAATGCTAGCCCTTCCTCTGCTGGTCGTCTTCGTCTTTTCCTTTGGCGAACGGGGTGCCGCCGGAGGCTACGTTCCAGCGTTCACGTTGGAACAATATGCCAACCTTCCTGCGCGATGGACGGCGTTTAAGAACACTTTGATCCTTGCACCTCTGGGGACTATCGCTGCGTTGGTAATTGCCTACCCGCTCGCCTACTTTCTTGCGGTGCGTTGTTCACCAAAGTGGAGAACTTCGCTGTTGATCCTAGTGATCGTGCCGTTCTGGACATCGATCCTGATCCGGTCATACGCTTGGATTTTCATCCTTGGGGGGCGTGGCTTGCCCGCTTTACTGGAGTCGATCGGCATCGATGATATCCGCCTGATAAATACGCCGTTCGCTGTGCTTGTCGGGATTGTCTATGGGTATCTACCTCTGATGGTTTTCCCGATTTTTGTAAGCTTAGACAAACTGGATAAACGCCTTCTGGAAGCATCGGCTGATCTCGGCTCTACCCCATGGCGTACGTTCCGTCAGGTGACACTTCCTTTGTCGGTACCTGGTATCGCAACTGGCTGCATGCTGGTCTTCATCTTGCTGATGGGCGAGTTTCTGATCCCAGCGATCTTGGGCGGCGGAAAGGTCTTTTTCGTCGGAAATGCGCTGGTGGACCTGTTCCTGCAGTCTCGGAACTGGGCGTACGGATCGGCGGTCGCAATGACTCTGGTTGTCGTAATGCTTGTCACTGTCTCAATTTACATGAAATTCATCTCGCGCCTGGGTGGCCAGCGCGAAGATGTCTCGCTGATGTGAGGGTCCGATGCGCTTATACGCGATTTGCGTCTACCTTTTTCTCTATATTCCAATCGGCATCATCGCGCTTTTCAGCTTTAATGCCGGACGACACGCAAGCCAGTTCATGGGGTTCTCGACCCAATGGTATGGTAAAGCGCTGAACAACCCATTTGTAATGGACGCGCTCGAGACCAGTCTGCTTGCGGCATTCATAACTGCTTGCCTCGCATCCACTCTCGGAACCATGGCGGCCATCGCTTTACAAGGGGTTAAGGGATGGCTCCGAACTTTGTTTGATGCGATGATTTATATTGCAATAATGATACCCGGTATCGTCATCGGCATCGCGACACTCATTGCCCTGGTCACCGTATTCGGCTGGCTAAACCCGCTTCTTGCAAGCCTATGGCCCGATGGAGCAAATCCCCCGCAACTTTCCATGGGGATGCCCACGCTTGTCGCCGCACACACCATGTTCACAATGGCGCTGGTCATAATCATCGTACGTGCAAGGCTATCGGGTATGGACCGCGCGCTCATGGAAGCTTCGGCTGACCTCTTTGCGACGCCCTGGGACACCTTTCGACAGGTGACCCTGCCGTTGATAGCACCGGCAATTTTGGCAGGCTTCCTGCTCAGCTTCACTTTCTCATTTGATGATTTCATCATCGCGTTCTTCGTAGCTGGCTCAGAAACAACCCTGCCAATCTACATATTCTCATCCATCCGGCGCGGCGTAACACCCGAGATCAATGCCATCGGCACTATGGTTATGGGCGCGTCGCTCTTGTTGCTCGTAGCAGCGCAGCTGCTTTTGCGCCGAGGCGCCTCAAAATCGAATAATTAAATAAAGGAGCCAAGTGACATGCGGCTTGCAGGTAAGGTCGCGCTCGTGACGGGCGCGGGATCAGGAATTGGTCGGGCGGGTTCAATGGCAATGGCACAAGAGGGTGCGCATGTTGTGGTAACCGATCGCGATGCAACCCTTGCTGAAGCCACCGTGGCCGCGATCGTAGCGCAGGGAAATCAAGCATCTGCCATACAGCTTGATGTGACCGATGACGATGCCCTTACCAGAACCATAGACGAAGCAGTTAAAAACTTCGGTCGGCTTGACGTGTTGCACTCTCACGCTGGGTTGCAGATCGAAGGAACGCTGGAAGAAGTGGAACCAGATGGAATGGATGCTTCTTGGGCATTGAATGTCCGCGCTCACTTCATTGCCGCGCGTGCAGCCGTCGCCCATATGAAATCACAAGGTGGAGGCAGCGTGATCGTCACGGCCTCCAATTCTGGGGTTCAATATGACCGGGGTATGATCGCCTATGCGACTACAAAGCACGCTGCTGTTGCGATGGTCCGGCAGATGGCAGCCGACTACGCTGTCCATGCAATCCGTTTCAATGCCCTATGTCCAGGATTTGTAGACACCCCTTTCAATGCAGGCTTCGAAAAGCAGATGGGAGGCCGTGCCAAACTGGAAAGCTACATCGAGCAGGCGATCCCCATGAGTCGATGGGCGACAGTTGAAGAGATTGGCCATGGGATCGTCTATTTAGCTTCAGATGAATCCGCTTTTATGACGGGGCAAGCCCTGGTTATCGATGGCGGTGAATGCATTTAGTGATGGGTTAGACCGCTCAAGAGAATGTCTATCGCCGCAGTTCATTTTGGCGAGCACATTTAAGTCCGCTTTGGGCTCGTTCCAGACCTCAAATGCGGCGCAGCATCCTGTGATATGTTGCATCGGTCAACGTCGGGTTGTCGTTCTGGG
>NZ_WVQV01000022.1:0-8009 GCF_013110585.1 Ruegeria sp. HKCCD6119
TCAGGCTCATAACCTGAAGGTCGTAGGTTCAAATCCTACTCCCGCAACCAATATTACCTACATAAAACAGTATGTTACGCACCGCCTCAAGGCGGTGTTGCAATTTGTGCCAACCCCGCTGGAAACACTGTGGAAGCAAGCGGGCGTAATTAAGGTTGTGCTTTCGGGGTACGCTGTAACCGTCGCGTCATAGGGACCATCGGAGCTGTGCCAGAGCTCCTTCACCGGACGGTCACGTTCTTATTGATGGATTGCGCCAAACATAATCGAGACCCCGATCACATAACGAGGCGTTCTGAGGAGCCCGCTCCGACCGGTTTTGAGATCAAAAAGCAGTTCATAGCAGAGGCGGAAGAGGTCAGGTCAGCCGGTCTAGTATGCCAGCTGACTTTGAGAACAAATCAATCAACTTCCGGCAGCCAGAACCCACCACGTTCCCAACGGTAGACGCGGTCAACCAATTTCGACGGGCAACAATTTGGATCACCGTCAGCGAAGTCTTTTCCGACGATATGCATTCGGTTAGACGCGAGCGCTTCTATTGATATCAATCCGCGCGCAGGTATACCTACAAATTCAATTTCCGCCGTTGCCCACATGTCGACATGGGCCGCCGAAGGCCGGTATTCCGGAACACGTACTACGACCGGCGTGAATGCGCTTGTTCCAGCCCCACCTGCGCATCCGACATCTACAACCGGAAACGCAATATATGTAGTGACGTCAAAATCGTCAGTGCCAAGTTCCGCAAGCAATGATTGTGCGGCTTCTGGATCCGCGCAGCCTACAGCGTCAACAAAACTACCTACTTTCTCGTTAATAATAGCCTCTCTGTCAGCATCCATTGCCATCGCATTCGACATGACCAATGCCATCGCTCCAGCGGATGCGAGAAATTTCTTCATTCTGTGCCCTTCTTGGATTTATTAACCACACCGCTCTTAATAAAGGCGAGGGTAGTCGTAAAGTGAGCCATTATTCGTTTGCATTGCCCTGCGCCGCCGCCGCTGCCCGGAGGAAATGTAATCTAATCGAAACAAGAGAGCTTCTTCGCTTTCAGAATGCGATCTCTGAATCGACGCAGCAATGCAGAATGGGGATTCGATGTGCCCTGTCGTTTCGAACCAGGCGGTTCGGTGGTTTCACGTTGGAGAACGCCCCGGAAAAATTCTCCAATTCTGGCCGATGATTCATTTAAGTTGGCGCCTTTTACCGTGATTTCAACGGGTTCAGCAATTTTGTCAGAGAGAGGCACAAATCATATTTTTCGCCTTGTATTCCCGTCGCTTGCAAGGATATACCCGTCGGCGGAGACGTGGCCGAGTGGTCGAAGGCGCTCCCCTGCTAAGGGAGTAGGCGGGAAACCGTCTCGAGGGTTCGAATCCCTTCGTCTCCGCCATCAACCTATTTTAGACAATTGACGTGGTGCGTATAACGTTCCATTTACTTTTTATTAATAGGCGTTTACCGACTCACAGCATCATCGTGAATTTTACTGGTTACACCTAGTGTTATTCAATAAGTGGCATTTAAATGTCTGCGCTAAGCGCAAAGCTGACAAAGAAGCTGGTAGAGAATCTGGGTCCGGGTCGGCATAGCGACGGCTCTGGTTTGCACCTTGTTGTTGATCCATCGCGTGCGCGGCGTTGGATAGTACGCGTACCAGTCACCCGACCGAACTGATGGTTCGGGTGCGGGAAAGCGTCAAACCAGAAGTGGCATCATTGCGGTTGCAAGGCTCAGGACGAGGAAGAACCCCGCCATGTCGGTTATAGTCGTCAGTAAAGGGCCGCTGGCGACAGCTGGGTCCTGACCGATGCGCTTCAACAGCAATGGCAGAACACCGCCAATGGACACGGCGACGACGGTGTTGAGCGCAAGCGCTCCACCAATCACCAGCCCCAAAAACGGGTTGCCTTTCCACACCCAGGCAACGAGGCCGATCAGAAGCCCCAGAACGAACCCGTTGATCACCCCGACCGACACTTCTTTGAACCAGACACGCATGGCGTCGATGGGCCGGACAAGGCCGAGGGACAACTCGCGCATGCTGACGGCGACGGCTTGATTGCCCGAGCAGCCGCTCATGTCGGACACCATCGGCAAGAACACTGCAAGCGCGATCACCGCGGCAAGGGTTTGTTCATACGCGGCGATTACGCTGGCCGCGATCACATTGAGAACAATGTTGGCCGAAAGCCATTGAAGCCGTCGCCTCGCACGAAGCGGCAGTGGCATCGACCGAAGCTCATCGCCGAAGACACCCTGGCGTTTCAGGCTGGCCGATTCCGCACGTTCCAAAAGGGCTTCATCAACGGCAGACCGCGAGACAACGCCCACCAGGTGCCCGTCTGCTTCCACGACCGGTAATCCAAGAAACGGGTGTTCATCGAACAAGTCTTCCAGTTTCTCCAGCGGCATGTTGGCTGGGACGGTAATTGGGGGCACCATGATATCGGTCAAACGCGCGCTTCGGCGTGTGGACACGAGGCTGCGCAATGAGACCACGCCAATTGGGGCACCATTCGAATCCAGCACATAGGGATGCTGACCCCGATAGCGTTCAAGGTCGTATTCTTCGTTGGCGAACCGCCGTAGAACCTTCCCAACTGTATCGGTTTCGGAGAACGTGAAGGCTTCGGCAACCATGAGGCCGCCCGCGACATCGTCCTCGTATTCCACCAGCCGACGAACATCTGCGGCGTCCTCAGGATCCATCCGGGTAAGGATTGCTTCCGCATCTGCGTCTTCAAGCTCTCCGATGACATCGGCCTGAACATCAGAATCCAGCTCTTCGATGACTTCTGCGGCCTGCTCCGACTCCATGCGCTCGACAAGATCGACCGCCATCGCGTTCGGCGCCTCTTCGACAAGTTCGGCAGCCAGTTCCGATGGCAGCAAAGACAGCACGGCACTCCGCTGCTCTACTGGCAGATTGAGCAGTTCACGCAGGGCATCGCTCAACGGAAGCGGATCAAGCAGCCGTGCGAGTTCAGCGCCGTCACGCTCTGCCAGGGCTTGTTGCAACTGCGTTTCCAGTTCCCTCGGGATAGTATCTGTGTCGCTCATATTCGATTCTTTGATGTGAATTCTGGAGAATGTAGAACTTTTAGCAGATTTTTTTTACCTATAGACAAACTTTAATTGCCGATATAGAAAAAATCATGCCTGAAAATAACTGGATATCCATGACCGCCGTACGCCTCGCCGAGCTTTACGATCAGGACTTTGGCGGCAAGCCGAATGGACGTTATCGAATACCGGACAAGCTCGTGCGCCGGATTGCAGGGCGCAGGCGATTGTACGAAACAGACATCCGTGCACTTTCGGTTGCACTTTTTGAACTTGGGTACGTGTTAATCGACATGGATACGTTCTATGTCGTGATGGGCGCCAATTCGTTTGTGAACTACAGACGTGCCAACGATGACTGCATAGAGTAGATGCTATGGTGAAGCGTGTCTCATACCCAGAAATCATAGGTTGGCGTGAACGCATCAGCCTGCCCGACTTCGGAATAGAGAATATCCCGGCCAAGATAGACACCGGCGCAAGAACCGCTGCGCTCCATGCCGTGAACCAGACCGTATTTGAGATTGACGGCGAGCGATGGGTCGAGTTCATGATACCAGTCCAAAACCGCCGTTCACCAAACCGGGTTCGAACCAGGGTTGTCGACGAACGCGAGATCAAGAACACAGGCGGTGTCCCCGAACGTCGACTGATCGTGAGAACGCAGCTTTTGCTTGGGCGGCATCGCTGGCAGATCGACGTTTCGCTGGCCAACCGTGCGAAGATGGAATTTGATCTGATCCTCGGCCGCACCGCCATTCGCAGGCGGGGAATTCTTGTCGATCCGGGTCACTCCTATCTGCTGGGTTCCGGAAAAGCTCCAACTGGGATCAAAAGAAAAGCCACACGCAACGACCCGGAAGGACAACGCCAATGAAATTTGTCATGCTGGCCCGCAATCCAGAACTTTACTCCCATCGTCGTCTGAAAGAAGCCGCCGAGCAGCGCGGCCACGAGCTTGATATCGTGAACACGCTGCGCTGCTACATGAACATCGCTTCACGCCGACCCGAGGTCTACTATGACGGTAAGAAGCTTGGGCGTTATGACGCGGTAATCCCCCGGATCGGAGCATCGGTCACATTCTATGGGCTGGCCGTGCTGCGACAGTTCGAGATCATGGGGGTCTTTCCGCTCAACGAGTCAGTGGCGATTGGCAGATCTCGCGACAAGTTGCGTTCCATGCAACTCATGGCGCGGGACGGCATTGGCCTGCCTGTCACCACGTTCGCTCATGATCCTAAGCAAACCGACGAAGTTCTCAAACTCGCGGGGGACGCTCCTCTGGTGGTCAAGCTTCTGGAGGGTACGCAGGGCATCGGGGTGGTTCTTGCCGACTCAAACCGCTCGGCAAAATCCGTGGTCGAGGCATTTCGCGGCGCGAAAGTTAACATCATGGTACAGGAGTTCATCAAGGAAGCGGGCGGCACAGATATTCGTGCGCTTGTGGTTGGTGGCCGCGTTATCGCGGCGATGCAGCGGAAGGGAGCCGAAGGAGAATTTCGGTCCAACCTGCACCGGGGCGGAAGCGCCCAGCCCATCAAGATTTCACCCGAGGAACGCTCTACCGCTGTGCGTGCAGCCAAGACGATGGGGCTGAATGTCTGCGGCGTAGATATGCTGCGCGCCAATCATGGGGCGGTTGTCATGGAAGTGAATTCCTCACCCGGACTTGAAGGGGTGGAGAAGGCAACGGGCATTGATGTTGCAGGCAAGATCATCGAGTTTCTGGAAAAGAACGCCACCAAGGGAAATACCAAGACCAGAGGGCGCGGATAACAGCCATGCGCGAGCCATTTGAAATCGGCGGTTTCACCGTCCCGGCAGGCACGCGGACTACGCTGGACCTGCCGGTGAGCGTGATGTCCGATCATACGCCGGTCAGCATGTCAGTGCATGTGGTTCATGGCCGCCGCCCAGGGCCGGTCCTGTTTGTCAGCGCGGCGATTCATGGCGATGAAGTGATTGGCGTCGAAATCGCACGGCGATTGCTACGGGCCCCTCAACTCGACAAGATCGCGGGCACGTTGCTGGTTGTGCCAATCGTGAACGCGTTCGGCTTCATGACACAATCGAGATACCTTCCGGACAGGCGCGACCTGAACCGGTCGTTTCCCGGCAGCGAGGGCGGATCATTGGCGGGCCGCCTCGCACATATCTTTATGACCGAAATTGTTGAGCGTTCCGACCTCGGTATCGATCTTCATTCTGCCGCGATCCACCGCACCAACCTGCCTCAAATTCGAGTTTCTCCGGCCTCGGATGCGACGATTAGATACGCCGATGCGTTCGGTGCACCGGTCGTCATGATTTCCAAGCTGCGCGACGGGTCCCTGCGAAAAGCGGCACAAGAGCGAGGTGTCGATGTGCTGCTGTTCGAAGGGGGAGAAGGGCTGCGTTTCGACGAACTTTCGGCCCGGGCGGGTCTTGCAGGTATTCTTCGGGTTATGAACGCGATGGGCATGGTCGCCAGGCGTGGCATCGCTACCGTGCGTGAGGCGCCGGTTCACGCACGGACGAGTTCCTGGGTGCGCGCTCCGGTCGGCGGTTTGCTTAGAACGTTCAAGGCAGCGGGCGAATATGTGGAGGTCGGCGACTTGCTTGGCCGGATCTCGGACCCGTTTGGCGAAGTAAGAAAGGACGTTCTTGGAGAAACGGACGGCATCATTGTGGGCCGTACCAATTTGCCATTTGTGCACGAGGGCGACGCGTTGTTTCATATCGCCAAAACGACGAGCGCAGATGTTGAAATGCGGATCGACATGATCGCCAATCAGCTCGACGGTGATCCAATGTTCGATGAGGACGAGATCATTTAGGTGGCCTGAATGTGGGGGCGCGGGGCAGTTTCCCACCCCGCGCCGGTTTACGAGATTGCACGCAATCCGCGGCTTGCCATTACCTCCCATGCGGCGAGCGCGATCAGCGCCGATCCCGTTAGCCATGCATTGGCCGTTGCCACAATATGGCCAGTGAAATTCAGCGCTGTTGGTGCGACGATCAGCGAAATCCCCAGTGCCGATACCGGAGTCACCCGTGCGAGAAGGTGGCTCCGACCGTCAGCGCCGGACATGACCAGAACACCAATGCCAATTGCCATGAAGGCGAGAGCTTCAAGTTCAGCCATGCCCTGCAAAAGAGTTTCCTCACGAAACAGGACAAAGGGGGACAAAACCAACCAGATACCCATCGCGGCAAGCAGCCATTTTTGAGGCAGGATTGGCTTCCTCATAACCGTGACAACCTTTGCTTACTGATCCCCTGTGGGACCAGGGAGAAGCTCTGCATCAACGGCGGCAACCAATTCGTCGTCATTGATGAAACCATCGGCATTTGCGTCGATCTCCAGGAAGAGATCATCCGAGACTTCAGGATACTTTGTCTGAAGCTCTGCCAGCGACGCCAGGCCATCCCCGTCCATGTCAAGATCAGCGGGCATGGCGAACGCCGGAACAGCAAACAGTGAAGAGAGCAGAGCAACAACAGAAACTCGACTCATTTTGTTATCTCCATGAGAAAATGGGCTTCTTGCCCATTGTGGGGTTGGTGCAGCGCTCCGGTGTCGGTGGCGTTTCTACAGGTTTCAGATTGCAACGGTTCCTCAGATCGAGATCTCCACTACAAACGAGAATTTTGATTGGCGTTCCGATCTGGCGGGGCACCTTCGCGCTACTTAGAGAATATGGCACACACGTATCTTATTGAATAACGAATTTTTTGCGCAGATAATATCGGATATTCGAATAGGTGACCGATGGATATTGAACTTGCTCGAACTTTCCTCGCCGTGGTGGAAACTGGAACCTTTCTCGACGCAGCCAACAAGGTTCACGTCACACAATCGACAGTGAGCATGAGAATCAGAACTCTCGAGCAACAGCTTGGTCAGCCGGTGTTCCAACGTGGTAAGTCGGGTGCAACCTTGACCATTGCCGGGCGACATTTCCTCAAACACGCTCAGGTTCTGGTGCGCACCTGGACACAGGCAAAGCTGGACGCTGGTCTTCCCGCTTCCATGGCCGCAGCGCTGGAAATCGGCGCGGCGCCGAGCCTTTGGGACGGGTATCTCATAAACGCCTTACCAGAGTTGATGGCAGCGTTGCCGAACGTTGCCGTCAGAGCCTCGGCGGCCTCCTCCGAAGCGATGGCTCGAGAGATCGAGGAGGGCAGCCTCGACCTCGCCGTCATGTACCGTCCGCGGAACGCCTCGGGCTTGTCCGCACTTCAACTTTTTGAGGATGAGTTTGTACTTGTCAGCAGCGGCCCTGACGCCGAACCCGCCGCACTGGGCAGCTCTTACATCCTGATAGATTGGGGCCCGGAGTTCCGCGCCGACCATTTGCTGAACTTTCCAGAGCTTGACGCACCGCGCCTTCAGCTGGGCATCGGAACCTTGGGCCTGCAGTATCTGAAATCTGTTCCCGCAGCTGGCTACTTCCCCAGGCGCGTGATCGAAACGGAACTTCAGGACGGGTGGCTCACGCTGATCGAGGCAGCACCAAGGTTTGCTTACGCGGCCTATGCGGTGTTTGATGAGAGCGAGGTGGATGGATTCCCGGGTCAGGCCGCGCGACGGCTTCGAAGCTTCGCGGACTCCATGGGTTGAATTGCCAACTGGTCAGAAACGACGTTTCACGAACTCGATTCCGGGAGAGATTTACTCAACAAACCAGTCCAGACTGAGATCACACATTGCAGGAGAGTTAGCAAGGAAGGGGCGGCAACTCGTCTCTAGTGGAAACCCTGTGGAGGAAATCGTCGGCTTCAGCCGGGCGGTTCGGGTTGGATCGTTCATCGCTGTCGGGGGCACCGCGCCAGTAGATGTGAACGGCAAGACGCTAGGGTCAGGATTCAAAACCAATAGATGACGGTTGCTGTGAGTGCGATTGCGGAGAGGAAGACTTTGGGACAGCGATCATAACGTGTCGCTACGCGCC
>NZ_WVQV01000023.1:2500-6183 GCF_013110585.1 Ruegeria sp. HKCCD6119
TGGGTCTAGCCGGCCCTGTCTCGTGTATCGCGACTGAAAAGAACAGAGTTGTCCAAGTCAAATATACTAACCCGAGCGACCTGCGTTGATCAGCTGCACGGCTGGGAGACCATATGGGGTTGCTCAATTGTCCTCGTCCAAGTGGCGGGGGCGGGAAATGTATGTTTTTGGTTCAGAAGAATGACTGCCTTTAGTTACCAGCTGGGCGGTCTCGATCGATTTGATTACTAGCGCAGCTTTGGTTGTGTGCGGTCAAACGCACTCAAGTAGCCGAATAGGCGGTAGTGCCAATATCAAGTCTTTCTTTTTCTGGATCAAATCAAGCGCGAGAAGGGCGTTTGGTGAATGCCTTGGCAGCAAGAGGCGATGAAAGACGTGATACTCTGCGATAAGCCATGGGGAGCTGAGAATAAGCTTTGATCCATGGATCTCTGAATGGGGCAACCCACCTGAATGTTTGTTATTGTTAGCACAGCTGATCAATAATGAGCATGAACAGGTACTTAAGACCTGAATACATAGGGTTTTAAGAGCAAACCCGGGGAACTGAAACATCTAAGTACCCGGAGGAAAGGAAATCAATTGATACTCCCCTAGTAGCGGCGAGCGAACGGGGACCAGCCGAGCCGGATAAGTGACTAGAACACGTTGGGAAGCGTGGCCATAGCGGGTGACAGCCCCGTATAGGAAGCTTTGACGGACGTATTAAGTAGGGCGGAACACGTGAAATTCTGTCTGAAGATCGGAGGACCACCTTCGAAGGCTAAGTACTCCTTGCTGACCGATAGCGAACCAGTACCGTGAGGGAAAGGTGAAAAGCACCCCGACGAGGGGAGTGAAACAGTACCTGAAACCGAACGCCTACAATCAGTCGGAGGCTCCTTGCGAGCTGACGGCGTACCTTTTGTATAATGGGTCATCGACTTGGTCTCACGAGCAAGCTTAAGCCGTTAGGTGTAGGCGTAGCGAAAGCGAGTCTTAATAGGGCGAATGAGTTCGTGGGATCAGACCCGAAACCGAGTGATCTAGGCATGGCCAGGTTGAAGGTAAGGTAACACTTACTGGAGGACCGAACCCACATCCGTTGAAAAGGATCGGGATGAGCTGTGCCTAGGGGTGAAAGGCCAATCAAACTCGGAGATAGCTGGTTCTCTGCGAAATCTATTTAGGTAGAGCGTCATCCGAATACCCCGGGGGGTAGAGCACTGGATGGGTAATGGGGCCCCACAGGCTTACTGATCCTAACCAAACTCCGAATACCCGGGAGTACTAGATGGCAGACACACTGCGGATGCTAACGTCCGTAGTGGAGAGGGAAACAACCCTGACCTACAGCTAAGGCCCCCAATTCATGGCTAAGTGGGAAAGCAGGTGGGACGACCAAAACAACCAGGAGGTTGGCTTAGAAGCAGCCATCCTTTAAAGATAGCGTAACAGCTCACTGGTCTAAACAAGTTGTCCTGCGGCGAAGATGTAACGGGGCTCAAGCCATGAGCCGAAGCTTAGGATGCCGTAAGGCATGGTAGCAGAGCGTAGTGTGACATAGAACTCATCCTGTATTGCCGCCGGTTATGTGGCGCGAGTAATCGCGCTCAAGTAGCCGAATAGGCGGTAGCGCAGGATAGAGTTCTTTCGATGAAGCCGGCCTGTGAGGGATCCGGTGGAGAGATCACTAGTGAGAATGATGACATGAGTAGCGACAAAGAGTGTGAGAGACACTCTCGCCGAAAGTCCAAGGGTTCCTGCTTAAAGCTAATCTGAGCAGGGTAAGCCGGCCCCTAAGCCGAGGCCGAAAGGCGTAGGCGATGGGAACTAGGTTAATATTCCTAGGCCAGGAGGATGTGACGGATCACAGGTGTAGTTCAATCTTATCGGATTGATTGGGCTGCTGAGTGGTTCCTGGAAATAGCCCTCCATCAGACCGTACCCTAAACCGACACAGGTGGACTGGTAGAGCATACCAAGGCGCTTGAGAGAACGATGTTGAAGGAACTCGGCAAAATACCTCCGTAAGTTCGCGAGAAGGAGGCCCGGTTCCTAGGCAACTAGGGGCTGGGGGCACAAACCAGGGGGTGGCGACTGTTTATTAAAAACACAGGGCTCTGCGAAGTCGCAAGACGACGTATAGGGTCTGACGCCTGCCCGGTGCCTGAAGGTTAAAAGGAGAGGTGAGAGCCTTGAATTGAAGCCCAGGTAAACGGCGGCCGTAACTATAACGGTCCTAAGGTAGCGAAATTCCTTGTCGGGTAAGTTCCGACCTGCACGAATGGCGTAACGACTTCCCCGCTGTCTCCAACATCGACTCAGCGAAATTGAATTGCCTGTCAAGATGCAGGCTTCCCGCGGTTAGACGGAAAGACCCCGTGCACCTTTACTACAGCTTCGCACTGGCATCAGGATTGTGATGTGCAGGATAGGTGGTAGGCTTTGAAGCAGGAACGCAAGTACCTGTGGAGCCTCCCTTGAGATACCACCCTTCGCACTCTTGATGTCTAACCGCGGTCCGTTATCCGGATCCGGGACCCTGCGTGGCGGGTAGTTTGACTGGGGCGGTCGCCTCCTAAAGCGTAACGGAGGCGCGCGAAGGTTGGCTCAGAGCGGTCGGAAATCGCTCGTTGAGTGCAATGGCAGAAGCCAGCCTGACTGCAAGACTGACAAGTCGAGCAGAGTCGAAAGACGGCCATAGTGATCCGGTGGTCCCGAGTGGAAGGGCCATCGCTCAACGGATAAAAGGTACGCCGGGGATAACAGGCTGATACTGCCCAAGAGTCCATATCGACGGCAGTGTTTGGCACCTCGATGTCGGCTCATCTCATCCTGGGGCTGGAGCAGGTCCCAAGGGTACGGCTGTTCGCCGTTTAAAGAGGTACGTGAGCTGGGTTTAGAACGTCGTGAGACAGTTCGGTCCCTATCTGCCGTGGGTGTAGGAGACTTGAGAGGAGTTGCCCCTAGTACGAGAGGACCGGGGTGAACGATCCACTGGTGGACCAGTTGTCGTGCCAACGGCAGTGCTGGGTAGCTATGATCGGACAGGATAACCGCTGAAGGCATCTAAGCGGGAAGCCCCCCTCAAAACAAGGTCTCCCTGAGGGCCGTGGAAGACCACCACGTCAATAGGCCGGAGATGTAAGCGCAGCAATGCGTTCAGTTGACCGGTACTAATCGCCCGATAGGCTTGATTTGATCCAGTAATGGAAAGACAAATCACCAAAAGCATACACTGACCTTGATTATGGACAGCGTCGCAGCGCCAAGCCGCGATGTTGGTTGATTATATAACCGAGTGGCACCGCGCATTCGCAAGCGAATACGCTGCCTGCCACCTGTCGCTTTCTTGCTCCGCAAAAAAGTCGACATGGGCTTTTCCTCGGTTTGGTGGTCATAGCGCAAGTGAAACACCCGGTCCCATCCCGAACCCGGAAGTTAAGCACTGCCGCGCCAATGGTACTTGGGCTTAAGCCCCGGGAGAGTAGGTCACCGCCAAACCTAGAAAAAGCCCATATCTCTCTAACACGATGACACAATACCCGGCCTCAAATAGCGCAAGCGATAGGCCAACCAAAGACCTCAACTAGCGTAAGCGCTAGGTCACAAAAACTGTCGCGGGATGGAGCAGCCCGGTAGCTCGTCAGGCTCATAACCTGAAGGTCGTAGGTTCAAATCCTACTCCCGCAACCAATATT
>NZ_WVQV01000003.1:0-343880 GCF_013110585.1 Ruegeria sp. HKCCD6119
AGCGTAACCGCCGCTTCCGCCGCGTCCCAGCGCCTCAGCAGCGCCGGTGAAGGGGTATTTACGGATTAGGCCTGAGACCTGCAACCCCCATTTTCAAAAAACTTTGCATTTCGCATCGATTTCTTGTGTTTGTTAATTAAAACAGTAAGTTACATTAACAAATCAAGATCTTCAGACCGCCTGGAACGTGCGGATATCCCAGGAAGGAACCCCAAAACTTGCCCTTGCGGGGGAATCGAGGGGTTCGGCAGACAGAAACGATCTGCAAAACCTTTCTGCACCTTGCGTACAGCCCGGATCTGACCATCAAGAAAAGGCTGGGTTACGCAAATACTGACTTTGGGTCACAGTTGTTTTTTTGCTCCATTAACGCACTCTCACCGGGAAGGTGGTAACCCTGCCCGACCAGTCAAAGAAACGAAAACGCCGCAAGAGGTGCGCAAGACAGCATGGATTTCGATTATATCATCGTAGGCGGCGGTTCGGCCGGATCGGTTCTGGCCAACCGCCTGAGCGAAGATCCATCCACAAGTGTTTGCCTGCTTGAAGCAGGTGGCGGTGGGAAAAGCCTTTTCGTCAGAATGCCTGCGGCTGTTGTTACCGCACTTCCGGGGCGTCCCAGAATCAACAACTGGGCCTTTGAAACGGTCCCGCAGCCCGGTCTGAAGGGGCGCAGAGGATATCAACCGCGCGGCAAGGCACTCGGCGGCTCGAGCGCGATCAACGCCATGTTGTATGTAAGAGGTCAGCGGCAGGACTATGATGGCTGGGCCGATCTGGGCTGCGACGGCTGGGACTGGGACAGTGTATTGCCTTACTTCAAACGGGCCGAGAACAATGAGCTTGGCGCCGACAGCGTGCATGGTGACAGCGGGCCGTTGCAGGTTTCACGGCAAAAAGAGCCTCGTCCAATCACCCATGCGTTCATTCAAGCCGCACAGCAGTTGCAACACCGCCATACCGAAGACTTCAACCGGGGCGACAACGAAGGCGTCGGTCTATATCAGGTTACCCAGTTTCACGACCCGGCAAAGAATGGGGAACGGTGTTCCGCGGCAGCTGGTTATCTTTTCCCGGTTTCCGGCCGACCGAACCTGACGGTCATCACGCATGCACATGCCAGAAGGCTGTGCTTTGAGGGCAAGCGCGCAACGGGCGTTGTATACCGGGTGAGAGGCAAGGGCGCAGACATCACAATTCGGGCGAAACGCGAAGTCCTGCTGTGCGCAGGGGCCTTGAAAACGCCGCAACTGCTTCAGGTTTCAGGTGTTGGCGCAAAAAGCGACCTTGATCCGCACGGAATCGCGGTTCACCACGAGCTGCCTGGCGTGGGACGAAACTTGCAGGATCATCTGGATTTCGCGTTGATCTTCAAAACCACAGACACCGACAATTTTGGTATCGGCCCGGCAGGGGCAGCGCGGTTGTTGCGACATATTCAACGGTGGAGCAAGACGGGCGTCTCGATGGCGGCTACGCCATTTGCCGAAGGCGCAGCGTTTCTGAAAACCACCCCCGATCTGGAGCGTCCCGACATTCAGCTGCATTTCACCATCGCTATGGTCGATGACCATGCCCGCAAACTGCATTACGGGTACGGGTATAGTTGCCATGTTTGCAAGCTGCGGCCGGAAAGTCGGGGGGCCGTAGGCCTGAACAGCGCAGACCCCACGGCGGCGCCCGCCATCGATCCGGCGTTTCTGTCGGACAAACGCGATCTGGAAACCATGATCAAAGGAGCGCGAATGGCGCGGGATATCCTCAACGCGCCGGCTTTGGCCAAGTACCGGCACAAAGAGCTTTTCGGCACTGATACCGCCCAGACCGATCAGGATTGGGAGGAGCACATCCGCGCCCGCGCCGACACGATCTATCACCCCGTGGGCACCTGCAAAATGGGCGCGGACGAAATGGCGGTCGTCGACCCCCAGCTTCGCGTGCGCGGGCTTGAAGGCCTGCGGGTCGTCGATGCCTCGGTGATGCCGACATTGGTGTCGGGCAATACAAACGCACCCACCATCATGATTGCCGAAAAAGCGGCGGACATGATCAAAGCGGCGGCGATGTAAAGACGTTACTTGCCTTTCATCAGGGCTTCCAGCCCGACACGGTAATTGGGATAGATCAGATCAATACCCAGTTCTTCCTTGATCCGGTCGTTTCGAACCCGCTTGTTTTCGTTGTAGAAACTGCGCGCCATCGGCGTCAGATCGGCGTCGTCGAACCGGACCGCAGGAGGCAGGGGCAAACCCTGCAACTCGGCTGCGTATCCTATGACATCCTGCGGCGGGACCGGTTCATCGTCACATACATTGTAGATGCTTCCCGGATTCGGCTTCATCATCGAGGCTTCGAGGATCTGCGCGATGTCTTCCACATGAATGCGCGAAAACACCTGCCCCGGTTTGATAATGCGCCGCAATCCACCACGCTTGAGCTTGGAAAACGGACCGCGCCCCGGCCCATAGATACCCGCCAGACGGAAGATATGAACAGGCAGGCCCGGAATGGCCGACCATTGCTCCTCGGCCAGCATACGCCATCTTCCGCGCTTGGCGGTCGGTGTGGGCGGCGTGTCCTCATCCACCCAGCCACCCTGATGGTCGCCATAGACGGCCGTTGTCGACAAGTAGCCCACCCAATCGAACTGACCGGACCGCTTGGCGATTTCATCGCCCAGCACCGCCAACACTGGATCACCCGCTTCATCTGGCGCCGTCGAGATCAGCAAATGGGTCACCCCATCAAGGTTCGGTGCCTCACCCGGCCAGATCAGCGACTCGGCGCCAGAGGCCCGGATTGCATCCGTCCCTTCACGGTCTCGCGTCGTGCCAAAAATTTTCCAGCCCTTCGGGGCAAGGTTTCGGGACAGGGCTTGGGCAGAATAGCCATGGCCGAATGAAAAGAGTGTCTTGGTCATGCCCCTTTGATGATCTGCGTCGTACCGGGATGCAAGCGCCGCATGGACGCACTTGAATCGAATCTTCGATTGCGCCTTTCTGTTGGCCATGAGCAAAAAGACACCTGACCTGCATTCGGCCTATGCGCTGAGTTCTCCGGACGAGAACAGGCAGCTCTATGCGGAATGGGCAGGAGATTATGATGACGGTTTCGCCGCGCGCGAAGATTATCAGCTTCACACCCACACGGCGCGGGCATTTGTCGGCGCGGGTGGTCAGGGGCCCGTTCTGGATGTCGGAGCAGGAACCGGCCTGTGCGGCGCGGTGCTGTCGGCGCTTGGCGTCGGACCCATTGATGCAACCGACATCAGCGCAGAGATGCTGGATCAGGCGATGCGCAAGGATATTTACCGGGACGCGATCGAGGCTGATCTGACACAGGGCATCCCCGTTCCGCGCCACAGCTATTCCGGCATAGTTTCATCCGGCACGTTCACACATGGTCATTTGGGCCCCGAGGTGTTGCCCGCGCTGTTACGCGTGGCCCGGCACGGGGCGCAGTTTGCCCTTTCGATCAATGCGCGCCATTTCAAGGAACTGGGTTTTGCTGACGCTTTCCGTGAATTGGAACAGGATCAGATTCGCAACCTGACCCTGCCCGAAGTCCGCATATACGGAGATCTCGCGGCTGGCCCCAACAAGGATGACACCGCTTTGATCGCTTTGTTTGAACGGGTTTGAATCCGGTTATTCGGATACAATCAGGCCACCCGCCTCGACCATGCGCATCGCTTTGCCTCAGGTCGCGTAGTCCGAACTTTCAGAATCAAGGATCGCTTTGATCTCACGCAGGTGCGCTTCGGCCTGATCGGGATAGTCGTCCAGCTCTTGCGCTGTTTTTTCGGCAATCCCATCCGACAAGACGCGCAGAGGCAGCCCGGTCTGCAAGGCACGAATGTAGGTTTCAGCCGCGCGTTCGAAATAATACAGCCTGTTGAAGGTATCCGCAGGGTCGCTGCCGATGACCAGAACACCGTGATTGCCCATGATCATGACCTTCTTCCTGGGATCGGACAGCATCCCGGCGCAGCGCTCACCCTCGCTTTCAAAGGCCAGACCTCCAAATTCTTCATCTACCACGTAACGGTTGTAAAAGGTCGCCGTGTTCTGATCGATCGGCGGCAATGAACTGTCGGCCAAAGAGGCCAGAACAGTCGCAAAGATCGAATGCACATGCATGACGCAACGCGCATGCGGGCAGTGGCGGTGGATTGAACCGTGCAGCCCCCAGGCCGTCGGGTCCGGCGCGCCAGATTGTTCCATCACGTTCGGGTCATTGGCATCCAGCAACAATAGATCCGAGGCACGAATGCGCGCAAAGTGCACCTGATTGGGGTTCATCAGAAATTGCGTGCCGTCATCGTTGACCGCCAGGCTGAAATGGTTGGCAACCGCCTCATGCATGTTCAGCCGGGCAGTCCAGCGGAAGGTGGCGGCCATATCCACGCGCTCGGACCAATGGTCGATATTGGGACGAAGACTGGTGAGGCTCATGCTTGGCTCCTTTCGCGGCTGGTCGTGGCCAAACCTGCATGGGGCCTGGCAGTTTGACCAACGAAAAAAACGCAACTATCCCATTAGC
Source organism: Ruegeria sp. HKCCD6119 (assembly GCF_013110585.1). Classification (NCBI taxonomy): domain Bacteria; kingdom Pseudomonadati; phylum Pseudomonadota; class Alphaproteobacteria; order Rhodobacterales; family Roseobacteraceae; genus Ruegeria; species Ruegeria sp. HKCCD6119. The sequence continues at coordinate 4,543 of NZ_WVQV01000003.1, forward strand.
TGAACTTATGCCGAGGTTATGTAGATGCAGAACTCGCTTCCTCCGCTGGGCTGGTTGCGCACTTTCGAAGCCGCCGCGCGCCATCTCTCGTTTACCGGCGCGGCACGAGACCTGAACATGACGCAAAGCGCCGTCAGCCAGCAGATTAAATCTCTGGAAGGGCATCTGGGGCAGCCACTGTTTCTGCGCCGCCCCAAAGCTCTGGAACTGACCGAGGCCGGAATCACCTATCTGCCAGTTGTGCGAGAGGCATTCCGGACACTGATGCGCGGAACCCGGGCGGTTACCGGTGCGCAACCAAACGCGGTTCAAGTGCAATGCAACATCAGCTTTGCCGTCAACTGGCTGGCCCCGCGCCTGCCGGCATTTCGGGCGGAACATCCACATGTTCAATTGAACGTCTTCACCGAGCTTTGGGAACCGCGCGAAATGGCTGAAGGCGCAGCGGTCGAGATTCGGTTCTCGCTTCGTCCGTCCGACACGGTCCGAACCGAAATTCTGCGCACCGAACACTATTATCCGGTCTGCGCACCAGACTATCCGGTATGCTTGGAAAACCTCCAGGAACAGCCACTTTTCGACTGCTCCAACTTGCTGTCCAACTGGCCAAGCTGGGCGGAAGATCAGGGTCTGAATTGGGAAAATCCGACGATAACCTACGCGACGACCTATCTGGTTTGCCTGTCAGCGGTCATGGCTGGCGGTGGCCTTTGCCTGGCACATGACACGATCGCCAGTCATCTGATCAAGCGCGGTCAGCTGGTCGCGCCGTTCAAGCACCGTGCGCGAATGCCCGAGTCCTACTATCTGCTGCTGTCCCCGCAGGCCGAGGACACACCCGGCGCCGTGGCCTTTGCCAACTGGGTGCGGCGTGAGATCGGGTCTGAGGTGTAATGGGAAACGCACGCGCCAGAACCAAAAGACGTGCCCAACATGTATGAGGAATCCCCAACATCGAAGAACCGGGGTTGCACCCGCTGACGCATTCGTGAAAGTTGAGCCATGGAATACACACCTTTCCCAAGCTGGCCCGATGTCGCCCCCAAATTGATCGCAGTTGCAGCCGGACGCGAGGCGGCGGACATGGTCATTCAGGGCGGAACCTGGGTGAACGTACACAGCCGCGAATTGCTGCCGGATCATTCTGTGGCGATTGTTGCCGGGCGCATAGCATTCGTCGGACCGGATGCCTCGCATTGCGTGGGGCCGGATACGGAAATCATCGAAGCACAAGGGCGCTACATTCTGCCCGGCTTGTGTGATGCGCATATGCATATCGAATCCGGGATGCTCACCCCAGCCGAATTCGCCCGTGCCGTCATCCCGCATGGAACGACCAGCATGTTCACCGATCCTCATGAGATCGCTAATGTGCTGGGTCTGGACGGCGTGCGCATGATGCATGACGAAGCCATGATGCAACCGGTCAATATTTTCACTCAGATGCCATCCTGCGCGCCTTCCGCACCGGGGTTGGAGACGACGGGCTATGAGATCACGCCCGAAGACGTGGCCGAGGCGATGAACTGGCCGGGTATCATCGGGCTGGGCGAGATGATGAATTTCCCGGGCGTGATCCATGGTGATCCCAAGATGCTGGCCGAGATTGCAGCCACTCAACGGGCCGGGAAAACGGTCGGAGGGCACTATGCTTCTCCTGATTTAGGGCCTGATTTTGCGGCTTACGTGGCGGGTGGCCCGGCGGATGATCACGAAGGCACATGCGAGGCCGACGCCATTGCACGGGTTCGGCAGGGGATGCGCTCGATGATGCGTCTGGGATCGGCCTGGTATGATGTGGAAAGCCAGATTACGGCCGTGACAGAAAAAGGGCTGGATCCGCGCAACTTCATTCTTTGTACAGATGACTGTCATTCCGGCACATTGGTGAATGACGGGCATATGAACCGCGTCGTGCGCCATGCCATTGCTTGCGGATGCGACCCCCTGGTCGCGCTGCAAATGGCCACGATCAACACGGCAACGCATTTTGGGCTGGAACGCGAGATCGGTTCCGTTACTCCGGGGCGGCGGGCGGATATCATCCTCAGCTCGGATCTAGCCGAACTGCCGGTTGAGATGGTGATAGCCCGCGGGCAGGTTGTCGCGGAAAACGGTGCAATCAAAGTGGATTGTTCACATCTGAACTGGCCCGAAAAATCGCGCCATACCGTTCATCTGGGGCATGCGCTGACGTCGGCCGATTTTGAGATCAAGGCACCGGAAGGGGCCAACAAAGTTCAGGCCAACGTCATCGGCGTGGTGGAAAACCAGGCCCCGACCAAGGCGTTGAAGGCCGAATTGCCGATCATAGGCGGGCTGGTCGAGGGCGAAGGCAAGGTGTGCCAGATCGCGCTGGTCGAGCGGCACCGGGCCACCGGGGGCGTCACCAACGCTTTTGTTTCGGGCTTTGGCTATCAGGGAAAAATGGCCATGGCCTCGACCGTGGCGCATGACAGTCATCACATGATCGTCGTCGGTACGAACCGCGATCAGATGGCGCTGGCCGCCAACCGTCTGGCCGAAGTGGGCGGTGGCATCACCTTGTTCCGGGACGGGCAGGAACTGGCGCTGGTCGAACTGCCGATCGCAGGCCTGATGTCCGACAGTCCCGCCGCCGAAGTCGCGGCCAAGGCCGACAGGATGGTGCAGGCGATGCAGGACTGCGGCTGTCATCTGAACAACGCGTACATGCAGCATTCATTGCTGGCGCTGGTCGTGATTCCCGAGCTTCGAATATCGGATCTCGGGTTGGTCGACGTACGCACGTTCGAAAAAATAGAACTTCTGGAACCATTGGCATGACGACACTCCTGACACCACAAGCACCCGCGCCAGAACAGTTTACCGATCCCGCCGCCGCTGTCGCCCGGTTGGAAGAGCTGTACGTGCAGGCGACCAATTTCCTGTGCGACAGCTTTGCGGACGCCATGGAAAATGGGGCACCTGCCGCACGATTCAGAGCCTATTATCCGGAAATTCGCATCAGAACCTCGACCTATTCCCAAGTCGACAGCCGCCTGAGCTTTGGCCATGTGTCTGAACCTGGTGTTCATGCCACGACGGTGACGCGCCCGGATCTGTTCAGATCCTACCTGACCCAACAGATTGCCCTGTTAATCAAGAACCATGGTCAGCCTGTGACAATTGCGGCGTCGGACACACCGATTCCGGTGCATTTTGCCGTGGCAAACAATCCCGATCTGGTCGTGCCTCATCAGGGCGCAGCCGACTTCACCCTGCGCGATGTGTTTGATGTTCCGGACCTGACAACCACCAATGATGACATCGTCAATGGCGTGCATGTCCATGAGGATGCTGTTGGGCCCTTGTCCCTTTTCACCGCCCAGCGCGTGGATTATTCGCTTGCCAGATTGGCGCACTACACCGCCACCGATGCAGGTCACTTTCAGAATCACGTGTTGTTTACGAACTACCAGTTCTATGTCTCGGAATTCGAAAACTACGCTCGAGAACAATTGGCGGACCCTGCCAGCGGCTATACCAGCTTTGTTTCAACCGGCAATGCCGAAATCACGGACCCCAAAGCACCTATCGAACAACCGTTGAAACTGCCGCAAATGCCGACCTATCACCTGAAGCGCAAAGATGGTTCGGGGATTACTTTGGTGAACATCGGTGTTGGCCCATCCAATGCAAAAACCGCCACCGACCATATCGCCGTTCTGCGCCCGCACGCGTGGCTGATGGTTGGCCATTGCGCCGGGTTGCGCAATACGCAGGCATTGGGCGATTTCGTTCTGGCCCACGCCTATCTGCGCGAAGACAAGGTTCTGGATGACGATCTGCCCGTCTGGGTGCCGATCCCGCCTCTGGCCGAAGTTCAGGTGGCGCTGGAACACGCCGTGGCCGAGGTGACGGAACTGGAAGGGTATGAGCTTAAACGGATCATGCGGACGGGCACTGTGGCCTCGGTCGACAACCGAAACTGGGAATTGCGCGATCAGTCCGGCCCGGTCCAGCGACTCAGCCAATCCCGGGCAATCGCGCTGGATATGGAAAGTGCCACCATTGCCGCGAACGGCTATCGGTTCCGCGTTCCGTATGGCACTTTGCTGTGCGTGTCGGACAAACCCCTGCACGGAGAATTGAAGCTGCCGGGCATGGCGTCTTCGTTCTATACCACTCAGGTCAGCCGACATCTGGCCATCGGCATCAAAGCGATGGAGCATCTGCGCGGCATGCCGTTGGAGCGTTTGCACAGCCGGAAACTGCGCTCCTTCGACGAAACGGCCTTCCTCTGACGCAAAAAAGCAACGTTTTCCCCATATTTTTAGGGGTTTCAGCGCTACTATTCGTTGTGTTTGGCCACAATATCCCGTTACAGTTACGCGGTGAGGCCCTATAGATCGGGCACGTTAAGGAGACCAAGAAATGGCAAAGCCTATGACAAAGACTCAGCTGGTTGCTGCTCTCGCTGAGGAAATGGGAACCGACAAGAAATCCGCAAACTCTGCGCTGGAGGCCATCACCGGCCTGATTACCCGCGAAGTTTCGGCCGGTGGCGCAGTGACCCTGCCCGGCGTCGGCAAAATCTACTGCCGCGAGCGGCCCGAGCGTCAGGTCCGCAACCCGGCCACTGGTGAAACCTTCACCAAGGAAGCCGACAAGGTTGTGAAAATGACCATCGCCAAGGCACTGAAAGACAGCGTAAACGGCTGATTTCAACTTTTTAGCCAACGATAAAGGGCCGCCTTTGGGGGGCTCTTTTTTCTATCGTCTTGAATATTCTGTGCCTGCGGGTTTTGAACCCGTTTCGCACAACATATTTCGGCCCGGTATTCGCCACCAAGGTGAGAATGCGCCTTCAAGGGCAGCCATTGACCTGAACCTGGGTCAGAGAACTGGCAAAATCTTGCCATGGTGTTTGCGGGCCTCTTTTCAAGACTTGTCTGATCACCTTACAACTTCGTCAGTCTTCGAACCGGCAATGAAATATCTTGCAAAACAGCGTCTGTAAAAAGAAAACAACTTGGCCGCGCTTGTCCGGCAGCGCCCGTTCCGCGATTGCGGTGGGTCTTATCACTCTTGTCTCTGCCTGCGCGCAAAACACCACCAATGCGAATCTCGACCCTGAACGCCAGTTGATGGCGCTGCAAGAGGTCTCGAAAAAGCGGGCCAGAGGTCAAAGAGTATGGTGCGTGCCCTACGCCCGAGACCTCAGCGGTATTGAAATTCGCGGCAATGCGAAAGACTGGTGGGGACGGGCGCAGCAAGTGTTTGAGCGCGGCAAGGAACCGGTTGTTGGTGCGGTTATGTCGTTTCGGGCGACCCGAGGAATGCCCCTGGGCCATGTGGCTGTCGTATCCGATATCGTCACCGACCGGGAAGTCATCGTGAATCATGCCAACTGGCACCGAAACAAGGTGTCGTTGAAGATGGGCGTCAGGGACGTCTCCAAAAACAATGACTGGACGTTGGTTCGGGTTGAAAGCCAACCGGGCCACTACGGCAATCCCTACCCGGTAAACGGGTTCATCTATCCGGCGGTTGACGAATAGCCTTGCCCAACTTCATTTCACGGGCGAGTTGATCGCAGCGCGGGCAACATTCCTTTTGATCGTACCGTAAAGGCAGCCGCCGCCCGGGTTGGGATGTCGCGCGGTTGAAAAGCCCGCAGATTGTCCAAAGCTGCGATATTGTCGGTAAAAATAGAAACGGGCACCAGAGGTGCCCGTTTCTGTTCCGTGTCTCTGGTCCGGTCAGTGGACCGTTTCAACCTTGTGGAAGTCCAGATCACGATCTTCTGGCATCGAGTCGATGCTCAATACCTCTTGGCGTTTGGTGATCAGGATATAGACGACGCAAGCCAGATACAGTCCAACCACGACTGCTCCAATCCACTGGATTTGCAGCCATTGGCTTTGGAACAACAGGGTCAGGACAAACAGCAGTGCGACGTTGCCCGCCACGTAGATCGCCTTTCCGAACCGCTCGACGGTCAGGTTCAGGTTGTCTGTGTACAGACGGATCAGCGAGTCCAATGAGTTGATCACGAACGTCACACCCACGATCACCATCGCAATGTTGGTGATGCCAGCGGTACTGATGTCGTTCAGGTGGTAATAGTAAAGAACGGTGAACCAGATCCCCAGCGGGATCGACGGGAAGATCAACAGCGCCGCCAGCAACTGCCACGTGGTCAGGCCACCCACAAAGCGCGACGTAAACTGTCCGATCATGATCGACCATGCAAACCACCAGAACAGGTAGAACGCGTGATAGTCGGTCAATGGCAGGACGAACTTGTGCAGGTTGGCGAAATAGGCGCCGATATTTCTGCCGGTTTCCACAAACCCGGTCACGCCCATACCTGCGGCTGCCCACATGCCCAGAATCAGGGCAAGGAACAAAAAGGTCGAACCGACGGACAGGATGCGAACGTATTTCAGATCGGTCGAGGAATAGGCCGCCGCCAGAATGACGACAAACACGATGATGTAGAAGGTGGTAACGACGGATTCACCATCGCCGACCTCGGGCAGATAGCCGGGCAGGTAGATCAGGAACAGGCTGGCGGTGAAGGCACAGGTGCCAATGATCACCACGTTGTTGATCAGCTTGACCAGCGGGATCTCAAAGAACTTCACGCGGGGTTCGATCACGCAGAAGTAGAAGGCCGTCAGGAAATAGAAGGCCCAGATCAGAAAACCCCAGAATCCGAACTCGATCGCCAGCGGGTTGGCAAAGGCATAGGCCGGGTCATCGGCGTATCCTCCGAATTCGGTCAGTGGAAACATGATCAGGCCGACATCCAGGCCGGATGTGAACAGAATCGCGATGAACGTGAACAGATGAACCGGTGTCACGCCGACACAGCGCAGGTTCCACCATTTCACGACGAAGAAAGCGACCAGCCCCAATGCCAGCAGGACGCCGAACGATAGAATGTACTCCAGAAGCACCGACAAACCTCCCTTGATATGTCAGGTCCTGCCGCCGATATCTTTAATTGGCTGGTCAATCAATATAAACATGCACAAGACTTTTCTTGCATCACGCATGTGTCTTTTTTGACGCGCACCGCTTGCGACCGATCCCAAAATCAGGAACAGTCCGCGCAAAGTGACAGGGGGTCTCCATGGATCTGCGCGCCATAACCATGGGGCTGACATTTGCCCTGATCTGGTCATCTGCCTTTACCTCGGCGCGTATTATCGTGGCGGATGCGTCCCCCCTGTTTTCGCTGGCCTTGAGGTTTCTGATCTCTGGTGTTCTGGGGGTCATGATTGCCCGCGCGATGGGGCAAAGCTGGCACCTGACCCGAAACCAGTGGCGCGCAACGATATTGTTCGGGATCTGCCAAAATGCCCTGTATTTGGGTCTAAATTTTTATGCGATGCAAACGGTCGAGGCTTCGGTCGCGGCCATAATCGCATCCACCATGCCCTTGTTGGTGGCGCTGGCGGGGTGGTTGATTTTCGGCGAAAAGCTGCGGCCACTGGGTGTTTTGGGTCTGTTCGCCGGTTTCGCCGGAGTCGCCCTTATCATGAGCAGCCGGATCAGCGCGGGCGTTGATATGTTCGGCGTCGCGCTTTGCGGTGTGGGTGCTCTTGCCTTGACCTTCGCAACGTTGGCCGTTCGCGGTGCAACATCCGGCGGGAATTTCATGATGGTCGTTGGCCTGCAGATGCTGGTTGGTTCAGCCGCGCTGTTTGCGGCTGCTCCGGTCTTTGAAACCATTTACATCCACCCGACGTTGCCACTGGCGCTGGCCTTTACCTACACAACCCTTTTCCCCGGTTTGCTGGCGACATTGATCTGGTTCCTGCTGTTGGACCGGATCGGAGCCGTACGAGCCGCCACCTTCCACTTTTTGAACCCCGTGTTCGGGGTCACCATCGCGGCGATCCTGCTGGGTGAGAAACTCGGCGCCATGGATGCGGTTGGCGTCACCGTTACAACCCTTGGCATTCTTGCGGTTCAGCTTTCACGCCAACCCGTTCAAGGCAGCAAAGCCTCGACCTGAGACAGCAGTTTGCGGGAATCGGGTTTGACATTTGACCCGAAGGTCGCTGCGACCTCACCCTCAGAATTGATCAGGATCTTGTTGAAGTTCCACTTGGGCGTGAACCCGGTCTGCGCGGCAACGGCCTTGTAGAACGGGTGAGCGTCAGCCCCTTTGACCGGAGTGATATCCGTCATCGGCAGGGTCAGCCCATAGTTCATCTCGCAGAACTGTTTCACCTCTTCCGCGGACCCAAGTTCCTGATTGAACGAATCCGACGGAACCGCAAGAACGACCAGCCCTTTGCCGGAATAGTCCTCATGCACCCTTTGCAGAGCCTTGTATTGCCCGGTAAACCCACACTGGGACGCGGTGTTGACCACCAGGATGGGTTGGCCGCGCCACTCTTCGATGGCCAATGTGCCTCCGTCGATCGAGTCGAACTCACCGGTCAGCGGCGCCGCCTGAACGGCGCGGCCCAGCAAGATCAGGGCAGTCAAAAGCAGCAATCTCATCATGTCTTGTCCTCCCTTTTATTCAGATACGCGTGACTTTGCTGTTCAGATCACTTGCACGACTGCGAGAGCGGTTTGAAATATCGCTTTGCTTTCCACCCCGCAGCCCCCAGATAATGGCGCAAACACTACTTCAGCCGGAGGATCCATGACTCGCTATACCAAAGACCCCACGGCCATTGCTGCGCTTTCGCCCGAAGAGTTTCACGTCACCCAGCGCAGTGGTACGGAACGTCCGGGCACCGGGAAATACCTGAACAACAAGGAACCCGGCATTTATGTGGATATCGTATCGGGTGAACCGCTGTTTGCCTCGACCCACAAATACGAATCCGGATGTGGCTGGCCCAGTTTCACCAAGCCGATCGTGCACGAACATGTCGAAGAGTTCCGCGATACCACGCATGGCATGATCCGGACCGAGGTTCGTTCGAAACACGGCGACAGCCATCTGGGGCATGTCTTCCCGGACGGTCCGCGTGAACATGGCGGTTTGCGGTACTGCATCAACTCTGCCTCGCTTCGGTTCATTCATCGGGATGAGATGGAAGCCGAAGGTTATGGCGAATACCTGATTCATGTGGAGGATATCTGATGACCGAGCAACGCGCTGTACTGGCCGGGGGCTGCTTCTGGGGGATGCAGGACCTTATCCGCAAACTGCCGGGCGTGTCGCGTACGCGTGTCGGCTATACCGGCGGTGACGTGCCCAACGCGACCTATCGCAATCACGGCACCCACGCGGAAGGGATCGAGATCTGGTTCGATCCGTCTCGGATCAGCTATCGCGACCTGCTGGAATTCTTCTTTCAGATCCATGACCCGACCACGGTCAACCGTCAGGGCAACGATATCGGCATGAGCTATCGATCCGCGATCTACTACGTGGATGACACCCAGAAACAGGTGGCCTTGGACACCATCGCCGACGTAAATGCCAGCGGCTTGTGGCCCGGAAAAGTCGTGACCGAGGTCGAACCTGTCGGAGACTTCTGGGAAGCCGAGCCAGAGCATCAGGATTATCTGGAGCGGATTCCGAACGGCTATACCTGCCACTTCCCGCGTCAGGATTGGGTCCTGCCCAAACGCTCAAGCGCAGCAGAATAAAGCACCACCTGACCGGCCCCTCTGAAGCTTTCAGGGGGGCTAGCCTGCGGCCACCCTCGGGCGCCCGCTTGCCTCGACCGTGATCAGGGCCTCGACAAAAACGTCCTTTGCCTCGACTCGCGCGGTTTTGATGTCACGATCCACGATCACGCGAATGTCTTCTGCGCCGGCTTCTCGTACTGCGCCCTCTGCTTCGGACATCAAAACCTTTTCCAACAGGGCCAAGGCGTCCTCTGACGCGGCGAAGTCCTTCGGGCCATCCTCCAGATGCACACGATATCGCCCTTCCGCCGGGGATGTGACCGTGCCCGAGCGACGCAGGGTCAGCCGCCCCACGACAGCACCAATCGCATTGGCCACGCCCGCATGTTCCGGCAAGATCATTCGGCAGTGCAGCCGTTCACCCACCGCAGGGTAATAGCTGGGGGCCGACGCCCCAAGGCCAACCACATCCACATTCAAAGCAGCGCTCAGCGACAGCAACCCACGGTGTTGTGCCAACCCGCGCTGTGTCAGCACATGACACGCCAAGTCTTGCGAAGGCAGACCAAAACCAACCTGCTCTTCGTCAAAAGCAGCCTCTAACAAGGTCAAACTGGTCTGTTCCGTCAATTGATCCACGATCATCTGTGCCAACGCTTCGGGAGAGTTTGCCAACATATCCCCTGACCCGACCCGTTTGCGTGCCATCAGTTCCAATGCCTTGCGCGCCGCATCGACATCCCAGGCACGAACCCGCCCCAACACGTGGCTGGCATCAGATGGCGTAACCCCAGACACCTGGATGATTCCGCGATCGACCAGGCGCATCAGCGCCCCGTTCTCCATCCGCGACCGCAGCAAGGCGCTCAGGGGCAGAACGCGATCTCCCAGCCTCTCCAGCAGGCTTTCTTCCCGCGCACCGACTCCTTCGGCATGGATGCCGGGCACGCGGCGGGCAAAACGCGTATCATGCTCGCCCACAGTCGTGGCCCGCAATTGTTCATCCAGTACTGAATGCACAACGTCGGGCGCTTCTGACGCGATCAGCGAAACGGGCAACACGCGACGCGGGCCCAGGAACACACCGCCCCGCAACCCTTCGGCCACAACATGCACCTGGCTGTCACCGCCCAGACCGTGGGTTCGCATCGCCACGGCTTCGACCATGGTGCGAAACCCACCTACCTGCGCCCCGGCCGGATCGATCGCGGGCTTTCCGTCCCGGATAAGCGCCACATCAGTGGTCGTTCCCCCGATGTCCGAGACCAGCGCATTGTCCGCTCCGGTAAGCCATCGCGCCCCGACGATAGAAGCCGCAGGCCCGCTCAGAATAGTCTCGATCGGCCGTTCCCGGGCCTGTTCCGCGCTCATCAGGGCGCCATCGCCACGCACCACCATCATCGGCGCCGAAATTCCCAGCGCATGCAGTTGATCCTGTGCACGCCCGATCAATCGGTCGATCATCCCGATCAGCCGCGCATTCAGCACAGCCGTCACCGCGCGTTTCGGACCATTGAGCTTGGCGGACAAGTGATGCGAACAGGTCACCGGCGCCCCGGTCCTTTCCGAGATTATGCGCGCCGCTTCCAACTCATGCACCGGGTTGCGGGTGGCGAACTGAGCAGCAACCGCAAAGCCGGAAATTCCCTTATGCGAATCCAAAAAGGCCTCAAGCGCTGCGACATCCAAAGCGGCAGCTTGCCCACCGGAATGGGTATGCCCACCGGCAATCACCAGGGCCGGATCGCCCTTCAGCGCCTCTTTCAGCCCGTGTTTTTCAAGATCACTGTCCTTGAACCCGATATAGATCAACGCGACACGGCCACCCTGCCCCTCGACCAGAGCATTCGTGGCCAGCGTCGTCGACAATGACGCCATCGAGATCTGATCCGGTGTGACCTGCGCCTCTGCCAACACAGACGAGATCGCCTTGCCCACACCAATCGCCAGATCCGCGCGAGTGGTCAGCGACTTGGCCGAGGCGATGACCTCTTTCTCATCCCTGATCAACACCGCGTCGGTATAGGTCCCGCCCGTATCTACCCCCAAAGACAACGTCATCGGGTCCTCCTGTCTGTTCGCTGTGGATGGGTTTAGCGGTTATGCACGACACGTCCAGCCTGTTTGCGGCAATTATGACAGTTGTTCCACCGCCCAGCGCGCCGCCTCTGCCACGGTCTCATCCGGGTCCTCCAACAGACGCTGAGCCACTGTTTTCAGTTTTGGCTGTCCCGAGTTTCCAATGGCATACAGAACATTGCGCACGAACCGGTCCCGGCCGATACGTTTGATCGGCGAGCCCGAAAACTTTGCGCGAAAAGCGGCATCGTCCAGCGCCGCCAGTTCTTCCAAGCCGGGCGCTTTCAGATCGTCACGGGCGGCATAGCGCATATCGCTCGCTGCGACGGCAAACTTGTTCCATGGACAGGCCGCCAGACAATCGTCGCAGCCATAGATCCGATTGCCCAACTTACCGCGCAGCTCATGGTCCACCGGGCCCTTATGTTCAATGGTCAGATATGAAATGCACCGCCGTGCATCCAGTTGATACGGGGCCGGAAACGCATCGGTCGGGCAGCTGTCCAGACAGGCGCGGCACGACCCGCAATGATCGATCTCTGAATTGTCTGTCGGCAGGTCCAGAGTAGTGAAAACAGACCCTATAAAGGCCCAATTTCCCCATTCGCGGCTTACAAGATTGGTGTGCTTGCCCTGCCACCCCAATCCGGCGGCATATCCCAGCGCCTTCTCGGGAACTGGCGCGGTATCGACAAATACTTTCACCTCGCCTCCGGCTTCGGCAATCAGCCATCGCGCCAACCGCTTCAGCCGCTTCTTGACAAGATCATGATAGTCCTTGTTCTGCGCATAGACGGAAATTGCACCACGATCCGGGTGATTCAAGATCTCCGTCGGGTCATGTTCCGGCGTATAGCTTTCGGCCAACATGACCACCGATTGCGCCGCGGGCCAAAGGGCGGCAGGATCGCCACGCCAATGCGTGCGCTCGGCCATCCATCCCATTTGCCCGTGGTACCCGGCGTCCAGATAGGCCCGCAAGCGTTTCGGCACCTGTGGAACATCCCAAGGGCGGCACACGCGACAGGCAACAAACCCCTCTGCCTGGGCTTGTTGCACAAGCTTTTCCTTAAGATCCGATCCGCTCTTCATCTGGCCAAAAATATCCTCGGGGGGAATCGCGCCCATGGCGCGATGGGGGGCAGACAGCCCCCCTTGCGCACCCTATCAGAAATCCAGATCAGCGTAATGGGGCGGCGGTCGGAACCCTGGCACCTGATCCGCCAGTATTGACCGAAATGCCGGTCGAGACTTGATCTTGGCATACCAGTCCTTGACCACCTGGCTGCGGTTCCAGTCCACGTCCGAGATGTAATCCAGCGAAGACAGATGTGCCGCGGCCGCAAAATCCGCCAATGTCATCTGATCCCCCGCCAACCAACGGCGGTGATCCAGCAGCCACGCCATGTAATCCAGATGGTATTTGATCGCCTTGGCACCCTGTTTGACATTCTTGCTGTCCGGATACCCCTGTCCTGTCACCTTTTTGTTCACTCGCTCATACAACAGCTTCGATGTCACCTCGTGGTGAAATTTGTCGTCGAACCACCCGACAAGGCGTCTTACTTCGAATCTGGCTTCGGGGGTTTTCGGCATCAAAGGTGGCTCTGGGCGGGTTTCTTCGATGTATTCGCAGATAGCCGCGCTTTCCGACATGATCTGCCCGTCCAGACGCAATACGGGCACTTTTCCCGCCGGGTTGCGCCGCAGAAAATCAGGATCCTGTTCCCAGTATCGCTCTTCTACCAGCTCAACCTCGATCTTCTTCTCCGCCAGCGACAGACGGACCTTACGACAATACGGAGAGAGGGGAACGTGAAACAGACGCGCCATGAACTTCCATTCGAACCAGTGAATACCCGACAGATTTAGCCTTGGCAGATAGCGGGTTTCAATCCTCGAAACAATCTGAGCGACCATCTGCGCGGATGGTGGCCGCCCCATCGAGGATCGAAGCCGCCCGTCTGCGGGTGCGCGCAGTCGGATCCGTGACCGATCGGTTGCGCGGGGACGGCAGGATTGCCGCAATCCGCGCCGCTTGAACCGAAGTCAGCTTTGCCGCGCTGGTGTTGAAATAGCGTTGCGCCGCAGCTTCGACCCCGAATACGCCATTTCCGGTTTCGGCGACATTCAGATACACCTCAAGAATACGCTGTTTGCTCCAGAATATTTCAACCACCGGCGTGATCGAGGTTTCCAAAGCCTTGCGCACCCAGCTGCGACCCTGCCAGAGGAACACATTCTTCACCACCTGTTGCGTGATGGTCGAGGCACCACGATTGCCGCCATCCTCAAGCGCATCGCGGATGGCTTCGACGTCAAAGCCCCAATGCAGGCAGAAATTTGCGTCCTCGGCTGCAACAACTGATCTTGCCATGATCGGTGCCATGTCTTCGATCGGAACCCATTCGCGTTCAACCTTTCCCAGCCGGCGCCATTCCGACCAGATGGTGTGGGTGACAGGAGGGTTCACCACCGAATAAATCAGGACCAGAGCAACCACGAGGCCCAGAACCGCCATGACCGCTCGCGTTGCCCAGCGGCGAATCTGCCGCGCCACTGGTTCCTTCTTTCTGGATGCCTTGCGTTTTTTTCCGCCGGATTTGCGGGCTGCTTTCTTCGCCATGTCTCAGCTATACGACGCAAGGTTCCGGTTTGAAACGGCCTAAATCGCGAAAGCGCGCGCCTCGCGCGGATGAACGATCGGGCGCGCGGTTTTCAGCGACATCGGATCAAGCACGGTCAACTCGGGAAACAAGTGCAGCACTTCGCTTTGTGTTTCGCGATCCGAAGCCGACAACGCGTGCCCGGGATAATAGCTTTCGCTTTTCGCTCCGTTGGCGAAAACGATCTCATGCTGTTTGAACAACAGATGGAAATATTCAACCTCACCGCCCTCGACCCGTGTCACGGTGTCATCGTTGACCAAAGTATGCGCCGGAACCAGCGCTTCGGTATGGCCGAACAGATAGGACGCCTGCCAGTCTTCGATCAGCATCCGGTGCTGCGGTGAAACCAGCAAGGGGCGATCCAGACCGAACACCCCGGCATCGAAACGGATTGGAGCCAGTTTGCCTTCGGCTGCGACGGTTGTACACCCAACCCAGATCAAGGGTTGTGGTCCGTGATCCACCGTGATGACCAGATCACCAACCTTCAAATCCTCAACCGCGCGCTCACCTTCCGGTGTGGCGATCATGGTCCCGGCCGTAAAGCACGGCGGCCCAAGGTTACCGACATTCAGCGGGCCTGACGTGTTAACAAAAGTGGTCGACACCAGCGTTCCGGGCTGCAGCACCTGGCCGTCTGTGGGGGTGAAAGCCCGAGACCCATCGGCCAGGTAGAAAGTGGTTCCTGTATAGGTCACGTTCCCAACGCCTGACACGTTGATCGTTACAGTATCGCCTGGCCAGGAATTTGTAACGTCTTGCCCGTTGACCGTGTCACCACTGGGTGCGTCAATAAGATTGTCATCATTCGCATCAGTCAGGGTGAAATTGCTGACCGCGACGGCCGTCCCCGCTGGTGGCGGGCTTGCAGGATCAAAGGTGAAGAACTGATCGCGATATGTCGTTGGCATCCTGTTGCCCCTACTCTGTCACCATTAGAAACCGAAACAGGCCATGGCTAACACTACAAGGTGAAAAAAGCATGGCGAAATTCGGGAGAGCAGGCAAGAATTCCACTGAAACCTCACAATAATCAGGGCCCCGCGTGCTGTAAATGGCACGCGGGGCCAGTATTTTGATGGAATTTAGGCTTACTCGGCCGGAACTGCCGTGACTTCTTCGCTCAGCGGGTGGCTGAGTTTGTTGAGCATTTCTTTGGGACAAACCTGTAGGAAGTTGCCCTTTTCCACGTCCC
Organism: Ruegeria sp. HKCCD6119; assembly: GCF_013110585.1. Taxonomy (NCBI): domain Bacteria; kingdom Pseudomonadati; phylum Pseudomonadota; class Alphaproteobacteria; order Rhodobacterales; family Roseobacteraceae; genus Ruegeria; species Ruegeria sp. HKCCD6119. The sequence goes on from NZ_WVQV01000003.1 coordinate 20,059, forward strand.
AATGCTGGAGAATATCCGCGGCCTTGCGGCTGTAGGTCTCCTCGGCGTGACGCGTGATCAGGGCTTTCAATTGATCCACCCAATGGTCCACGGTGACCGGGCAGGTCACAAGCGTTTCCTTGTTCATCAACGCTTCGGCCTTGCCTTCGGGATCATACAGATATGCCATGCCACCGGTCATCCCGGCACCGAAATTGGCCCCGATGTCACCAAGTATCACGGCCACGCCGCCGGTCATGTACTCACACCCGTTCGAGCCACATCCTTCAACCACAACTTTGGCACCCGAGTTGCGCACGGCAAATCGTTCACCCGCGCGGCCAGCCGCGAACAGATGGCCGTCAGTTGCACCGTAGAGAACCGTGTTGCCGATGATCGTGTTGTCGTCCGCCTTCAGCGGGCTGACCTGCGGCGGGCGCACAACGATCGTGCCGCCAGACAGGCCCTTGCCAACATAGTCATTGGCATCCCCCGACACTTCCAGCTTCAGACCCGGAGCCGCGAATGCCCCCAAGGACTGACCGGCCGAACCCTGAAGTTTCACGTGCAGGTGGTCATCCTGGAACGTGTTCCGCATGCCAAAATTCTGCACAATGTGGCTGGAAATGCGGGTTCCGACGGTGCGGTGCGTGTTCTGGATGGCATATGACAACTGCATCTTCTCGCCATCCTTCAGGAACCGCGCCGCATCGCGCACGATCTCGGCATCCAGCGTGTCGGGCACGGCGTTCCGATCCTTGTCGCGATTGTACACGATGTTATGCGCACCATCGACGGTGATCAGCAGCGGGTTGAGATCCAGATCGTCCAAATGCGCCGAACCCCGGCTAACCTGCGCCAGCAGATCGGCCCGACCGATGATTTCATCCACGGAACGCGCGCCAAGGCTGGCCAGCAGCTCGCGCACTTCCTGCGCGTAGAAGGTGATCAGGTTCACCACCTTGTCGGCGTTGCCGGTGAACTTGGCGCGCAGGGATTCGTCCTGCGTACAGACACCAACCGGGCAGGTGTTCGACTGGCACTGACGAACCATGATACAGCCCATCGCGATCAGGGCGGCGGTGCCGATGCCGTATTCCTCGGCCCCCATCATCGCCGCCATGACGATGTCGCGCCCGGTACGCAGGCCGCCATCAGTGCGCAGAGTCACCCGGTCGCGCAGGTTGTTCATCGCCAGAACCTGATGCGCCTCGGTCAGACCCATCTCCCATGGCAGACCAGCATATTTGATCGAGGTCGCGGGTGAGGCACCCGTACCGCCATTGTGCCCCGAGATCAGGATGATATCGGCCTTCGCCTTGGCCACACCGGCAGCGATCGTGCCAACGCCGGAAGACGCCACCAGTTTCACCGTCACCTTGCAGCGCGGGTTGATCTGTTTCAGGTCATAGATCAGCTGAGCCAGATCCTCGATCGAGTAGATGTCATGATGCGGCGGCGGCGAGATCAGCGTAACGCCCTTGGTCGAGTGCCGCAGACGCGCGATCAGGTCAGTGACCTTCATGCCCGGCAGCTGACCGCCCTCGCCCGGTTTCGCCCCTTGGGCAACCTTGATTTCCAGCTCTTCGCACTGGTTCAGATATTCGGCGGTCACACCAAACCGGCCCGAGGCCACCTGCTTGATTTTGGCCGAGGGGTTGTCACCATTCGGCTCCGGCACGAAATGCGCCGGGTCTTCACCCCCTTCACCACTGTCGGATTTCGCACCGATCCGGTTCATCGCCACGTTCAGCGTCTTGTGCGCCTCAGGCGACAGCGCGCCCAGCGACATGCCCGGCGTGACAAAGCGCTTGCGGATCGAGGTGATCGATTCAACCTCTTCGATCGGCACCGGTTTACCCAATGGTTTGAAATCCATCAGGTCGCGCAGATGGATCGGCGGGTTCGATTGCATCTTGGCAGAATACTGTTTCCACAGCTCATAGGACGCCTTGTTGCACGCCATCTGCATCATATGCATCGAGGTCGCTTCCCACGCGTGGGTTTCACCCGATTTCCGTGCCTTGTAGAAACCACCGATCGGCAACACGTCCAGACCACTGTTCCAGCCCTTGGCGTGGATTTCTTCGGCCTTTGCCTGGATACCCTTGACGCCGATGCCGGAAATACGGCTGGTCATACCCGGGAAATACTCGGCCACCATCGCGCGGCTCAGGCCAACAGCCTCGAAATTCAGACCGCCGCGATAGGACGAGATCACCGAGATCCCCATCTTGGCCATGATCTTCAACAGGCCCTGGTCGATGGCTTCGCGATAGCGCGCGACATTTTCGGTCAGGGTACCGTCCAGCAGCCCACGATCGATACGATCGGCCAGCGAGTCTTCGGCCAGATAGGCGTTCACAACGGTCGCGCCACAGCCGATCAGAACCGCAAAGTAATGCGGATCGACACATTCAGCCGAGCGTACGTTCAAGGAACAGAACGTCCGCAGGCCCTGACGGGTCAGGTGTGAGTGCACTGCGCTGGTGGCAAGGATCATCGGCATTGCCACCCGATCTTCACCCGAGTTCATGTCGGTCAGCACCAGATGCCCGGCGCCAGACCGTACCGCCTCTTCAGCTTCGGCTCTGACACGTGCCAAAGCAGCGCTCAGCGCACCTTGACCGGGCTCAAAGCTGCAATCGATCTCGGCCAGCGGAGCGTTGAGGTGCCCAACCAGTTCATTCCATTGTGCGTTTCCGACAAAGGGGCTTTCCAGAACGATGATCTCGGTCTGGCTGCTGTCCTCATCCAGCACGTTCTTCAGGTTCCCGAACCGGGTTTTCAAGGACATGACGCGGTATTCGCGCAAACTGTCGATCGGCGGGTTGGTGACCTGACTGAAATTCTGCCGGAAGAAATGGCTGAGCGGGCGGTATTGCTTGGACAGAACCGCCGAGGGCGTATCGTCACCCATGGACGCCAGCGCCTCTTTGCCGTCTTCGGCCATGGGCGCAAGAATCTGCTCCAGCTCTTCGACCGAATAGCCTGCCGCGATCTGGCGTTTGCGCAGATCTTCGCCCGAGAATATCGGCTTTTCGGTCACACCTGCCAGCGCCTCGTCCAGATCGTTGATCTTGCCGACCCACTCGCCAAACGGCAATGCGCTCGCCAGCTTGTTCTTGATCTGGGTGTCGCGATACAGCTTGCCCTTTTTCATGTCGACAGCCAGCATCTGACCGGGGCCCAGCGCGCCTTTTTCGGTCACTGTGGACTCATCAATCGGCACCATACCGGCCTCGGATCCCGCAATGACCAGACCATCGCCAGTCACGACGTAACGCATCGGACGCAGGCCGTTGCGGTCCAGTCCAGCACAGACCCAGCGGCCATCCGTCATGGCCAGCGCGGCGGGGCCGTCCCACGGCTCCATCACCGAGTTGCAGTAGGAATACATGTCGCGCCACGCCTGCGGCAGTTCCACCGCCTGTTTCGACCAGCTTTCCGGAACCAGCATGGTTTTCGCCATGGGCGCCGAGCGGCCCGCGCGCACCAGAACTTCGAAAACCGAGTCCAATGCGGCCGAATCCGACGATCCTCCGGCGATGATCGGCTTGATATCCTCGGCATAATCCCCAAACGTCGAGGACGCCATGCGGATCTCGTGGCTTTTCATCCAGTTGATGTTGCCTTTCAGCGTGTTGATCTCGCCGTTATGGGCCAACATGCGGAACGGCTGCGCCAGCCACCATTGCGGGAAAGTGTTGGTGGAATAGCGCTGGTGGTAGATTGCGAAGGCGGATTCAAACCGTTCGTCCATCAGGTCGGGATAGAAGACGGCAACCTGCTCGGCCAACATCATGCCCTTGTAGATGATCGAACGGCACGACAGCGACGCCAGGTACAGCCCGGAAATACCCGCAGCCGAGGCGGCCTTTTCAATACGGCGACGAATGACATAGAGCTCGCGCTCGAAGGTCTCTTCGTCCACACCTTTGGAATTCGAGATCAGGATCTGCTCGATCTCGGGCCGGGTGGCGTTGGCTTTTTCACCCAGACAGGTGACATCGACCGGCACGTGACGCCAGCCATAGATGTAATAGCCCATGCGCAGAACTTCGCTTTCCACGATGGTCCGGCACTGTTCCTGTGCGCCAAAGTCGGTGCGCGGCAGGAAAACCTGACCAACAGCGATCAGTTCGTCCAATTTGGGCTCGTGGCCTGTGCGCCTGATCTGATCGTAGAAAAACGAGACCGGAATCTGCACGTGAATGCCCGCGCCATCACCGGTCTTGCCGTCAGCATCAACCGCGCCGCGGTGCCAGATCGCCTTGAGCGCGTCGATACCGGCGTCCACAACCTTGCGCGACGCTTTCCCATCCACGGACACAACAAGACCCACACCGCAGGAAGAATGCTCTTCTTCCTCGGAATAGAGACCATTTTCAGCCATCCATTTGCGCTTGGCTTCTTCGGCCCGCACCCAATCGGCATCATATTTGGTCATTGGCTGTCTCCTTCGTCAGAGGGGGCGTACATGGCTTCGACCTCGGCTTTGGTCATCTGCCGGCGTTCGCCTGCGAACGCGTAGCCCTGGGGCTTTTTGTCGATGTAAAGTTCAAGTTTCAGCGGGTTGCCTGCGGCGTTGTCAAACAGACCTGCCGCCATTTGCGTCTGGCCGTGCATCTCGCCCGGGAGCGTGATCCGATACCAAAGCGCCGAGCCGCAATCGGCGCAAAAGGCGCGCTCGGCCCAGTCAGAGGAAGTGAAAGTTTTGACCGGTCCAAGCGCGGCATAGCCTTCTTCGGCCTGAAACGTCACCAGCATGGAACTGGTCCAGCGCCGGCACTGGTCGCAATGGCAGGCCCCCAGCGCATCCCGCGCCGGAGTTGCCGTCACCGTAACTGCGCCACACATGCATTGGCCTTGCAATTCAGGCATTTCGAAGCCTCCTGATCGCCGGGATTATTCGGCCGCAACGGCAGATTTAGCATTGAAGCGTTCGATGATCGCATCAGCGCAGTCACGACCGTCCCGGATCGCCCAGACCACCAGCGAGGCACCGCGCACGATGTCACCGATTGCATAGACTCCGTCCATTTCGGTCTCGCCGGTTTGGAACGCCGCCTTGATCGTACCCCAGCGGGTGACTGGCAGATCAGGTTGTCCGAACAGCGTCGGCAGGTCTTCAGGTTCGAATCCAAGCGCCTTGATCACAAGATCGGCGTCTTCGACATAGTCCGCGCCTTCAATCACTTCGGGGGCCTGACGACCGGATGCGTCTGGCTGTCCCAAGCGCATCTTCTGAACGATAACACCTTTGACCGTGTCTTCACCCGTGAACCCTTTGGGTGCGCTGAGCCATTCGAAGATCACGCCTTCTTCTTCGGCATTCTGCGTTTCACGCTGTGACCCCGGCATGTTGGCCCGGTCCCGGCGATACAGACATTTGACAGAAGTCGCGCCCTGACGGATCGAAGTACGCACGCAATCCATCGCAGTGTCACCGCCGCCAATCACGACGACTTTTTTGCCGTCGGCGTTCAAGCGACCGTTGTCGAATTCTTCGACCTCGTCGCCAAAGCTTTTCCGGTTCGAGGCTGTCAGGAAGTCGATCGCCTTTTCGATCCCGGCCAGACCGCTGCCCGGCATTGCCAGGTCGCGCGACTTGTAGACACCGGTCGCAATGATAACGGCATCATGCTTGGCCCGGATTTCTTCGAACTTGGCCGCATCCACGTCGCAATTCAGAACAAACTCGACCCCACCATCAGCCAACAGGTCATTGCGGCGCTGAACAACGTCTTTTTCCAGTTTGAACCCCGGAATGCCATACATCAGCAGGCCACCGGCCCGGTCATAGCGGTCGTATACCGTGACCTGGATACCAGCCTGGCGCAGCATGTCCGCAGCGGCCAATCCACCAGGGCCTGCACCAATGATACCTACGCTTTCAGCGCGTTCGGCCGATGGAGCAACCGGCTGGACCCAGCCTTTTTCCCATGCGGTATCCGTTATGTATTTCTCGATCGAACCAATCGTGACCGTTCCATGGCCCGACTGTTCGATCACGCAGTTGCCCTCGCACAGGCGGTCCTGCGGACAGATGCGCCCGCAGATCTCAGGGAAAGTATTGGTGGCCTGACTTACCTGATAGGCTTCTTCCAGGCGTCCGGTCGCAGTCAGGCGCAACCAGTCGGGAATATTGTTGTGCAACGGGCAATGCGACTGGCAGTAAGGAACACCGCATTGGCTGCACCGACTCGCCTGCTCGGCTGCTTTTTCAGCGGCGAACTCGGAATAGATCTCGTCAAAGTCGTCCTTGCGGTCATTGGCGGCACGCTTTTCCGGCATGACGCGGTCGATCTGCACAAATTTCAGCATCGGTTGCTTGGCCACGGGTCAGACTCCATGAATTGGCTAGGTTCCGTTTCTTTACGGGATGCGCTTTTGGATGAAAAGTCAATTATACTGACCTAAATTGAAAAAATGCAGCGTGCCTTCAAGAAAAGTGGAAAATAATTGGAAATTTTAGATCCGATTCGGACCTATATGCGCGCTTTCCTTTTTTTCATCGCCCTTATACCCATAACCCACAAAGAACACGTGGCAGCAGCACGGCAGGGCAGATGAGTTTGTTTCACCTGATTCTCGTAGCAATCATTCAGGGAATCACTGAGTTTTTGCCCATATCCTCATCTGGTCACCTGATCCTGCTGCCCAACCTGTCGGGGTTGCAGGACCAGGGTCAAGCCATTGATGTCGCGGTGCATGTGGGAACCCTGGGCGCCGTGGTGCTGTATTTCCGGTCGGATGTAAAACAGGCCCTTTCCGGTGTGCCGCGCGCGTTGACCGGGCGGGGCGACACACCGCAGGCCCGGCTTGCTCTGGGCCTGATCGTTGCAACTGTTCCTACCGTGATCGCGGGCCTCATTCTGCATGTCACCGGGTTGAGCCAGGCCATGCGCTCGATCACGGTCATCGGATGGACAATGCTGGGTTTCGGTCTGCTGCTGTACTGGGTGGATCAGAAGGCTCCTGAAACCAAAGGGGCCGAAAACTGGGGAATACGCGACGCGCTCATCATGGGTCTGTGGCAGGTTCTTGCCCTGATCCCAGGCACGTCCCGTTCCGGGATAACCATAACCGGCGCGCGGCAATTGGGATATACCCGTGAAGACGGCGCGCGGATCGCGATGTTGATGTCGATCCCGACAATCCTGGCGTCGGGCACACTGCTGGCACTGGATGTGGTGCGCGACGCCGATATGCAACTGGCCCGGGATGGGGCCGTTGCAGCGCTGTTTGCCTTTCTTTCGGCCCTGCTGGCGCTCAGCCTGATGATGCGGCTTCTGCGCAGCATCAGTTTCACACCCTACGTCATCTACCGCGTCATTCTAGGCGTGATACTTTTGATCATGGCCTACAGCTGATCAGATACGCAGGTTTTTGGCCGAGTTCTGAATGTCGTCATACTGACCCGAGGGGCGGAATTTCCACAGGTATTCCGGCAACACCGATTCCAGCGTGGTCGGCACGATCCCAAGGTCTGCAAAAGACTTTGCGCCCTCGGCGACAACATTGTCGTAACGCAGGTTCTTAAGCTGATCGCGCGTCAGAATGTTGTTGGGGAACAGCTGGAAGCTGACAAATTTAACGATATCCAGCACACCCGCCATAATCCGCGCGGCAAAGAACGGCAGGCCGATGATGACGCGGCGACGGTGAATCACTTCAAGCATCTGCTGCATCAAGGCACGAAAGGTCTTAACCTCGGGGCCACCAAGCTCGTAAATACCCGGCTCTGCCTGCCCCAGAACGCCTTTGACGGCAGCTTGCGCCACATCGTCTACGTAAACCGGCTGGAATTTTGTGTCGGCCCCGACCAGAGGCAGGAACGGTCCCATGCGGGTCATTCCGGCGAAACGGTTGAAGAACTGGTCTTCGGTGCCAAAGATCACCGAAGGACGCAGAATCACGGCGTCTGGCATATGTTTCAACACGCTCGCTTCACCATGTGCTTTGGTCCGGGAATACGCGCTGGCTGAATTCGCATCCGCACCGATGGCCGAGATATGAACCATCCGCTTGATGCCCTGCTCGGCCGCCAAACGCGCGATGCGTTCAGCTCCTTCGGCCTGCACGGTATCAAACCCGTTCTTGCCAAGTTCGTTCAGCACACCCACGCAGTTCACAACCGCATCGGCGCTCTGCATCGCCAGCGCCACCGAGGCGTCATCCCGAATATTGCACAGCACCGGTTCGACCTGACCCACGGCACCATAGGGTTTGACGAACATGGCCTCGTTCGGACGACGTACAGCCACCCGGACACGCCACCCCTCTTTCGCCATGCGCCGCGCGATGTAGCGACCGACAAATCCCGATCCGCCAAAAATCGTCACCAGTTTCGACATGAGAGGGCTCCTGCTGAGAAATTGCGCCCTAGAACTAGCGCCCGCAGGCCAGTCAAACAAGGCGCTAATTCGCCGCGACGGTGTTGAAAACCATGCGCGAAAAACACCGGCCGGGAACCGAACTCAAAAAACTTTAAAAAATCTCACCGAATCTGGTTGACGCCCCCCGCGACTAGGCTTAAACGCCCCTCCACGACACCTGCCCAGGTGGCGGAATTGGTAGACGCGCTAGCTTCAGGTGCTAGTGTCCGTATGGACGTGGAGGTTCGAGTCCTCTCCTGGGCACCATCTCTTCCGAACATAGTTGGCCGTAAACGCTCAATTTCATTGAGTGTTTTACCGATTCTCGGTTATCGCCCGGAACGTGGTGGAACGCTCGATACCCGCAGAAAACACGACATGTGAGGGTTTGGTTGGGGCTTTACCTCAAAAACACGAGCTTGATGCCCCCAATGGCGCTTTCCGATCTTTAGATTCGAACGGCATGGCGAAGTCCAAAGCCATTCAAATTGGCTGATGCTGGCGGCTTGTTCGCATTGGCGAAACCAAGTGGCTCAGGACTATGGGAATGGAATTATCGTCATCTGGGGATTTGTCGAACGCATGGCAACGTCCTGCCGCACCAGCGGCCGGTTTACCGGTCAGGAGGCCTGGGCGAATGCCTGCAACGCGGGACAACGCCGAAGATTGTTTTCTCGGCAATTGCTTTTGCGCACGCGTTGAACGCTGCAACCCGGGATCTGACTGCTTTGTCCGGATCGAAAACCTGTGTGAATTGCTTGGCGTTCAAATCCGTTTGAGCGTGATGACCGATTGAGCAAACCTGGATTTGTCAGCTATGACGTCAACAACTTTGAAGTCCGGGGCCCAGTTCTCCTCGATATAGGAAACGGGCACGATCGCATCGCCGTAAGTCTTGTTGCCATCGGTACCTTCCATGAAGACCAGTTCGCCGCTGTCATAACGCGCGGCAAACTCGGGCACCCTGTCTGCGGACTCTGCGAGTAGCTTGTGCCAAGCGTTCGAACCTCTTCGTTTTCCAAGTTGGAAGTGACGAAGCAAACCTATTCTGTTTCCAAGTATTCTCGGGCCCAATATTTCGCGTCCGCGATTTTCAATGTATCTCAGGAACCGCCTCGGCTGGACCGTGATCACCAGTACAGCGCCGGGTTTGGTAACGCGCGCCAGCTCGTTACGCCAATGCAAATGAACATCCTCTGGCAGATGCGTGAAAACTGAATACGCCATTGCAGACGAAATCTTGCCGTCGGGCAGCGAAAACGCGCCCAATGGCGAAATTTGCATGAACTCGCCTGGCAGATCTCTTTTCCGGCACTCATCAATGATGTTGGCATTTACATCCGCCGCGAATACTGATCGACTTGGATAATCTTTAGAAAACAGGCGAATATACCGTCCCCAACCACATCCGAAATCCAAAAAGCAATCGTTCTTGCTCGGGTTTTCGCCGTGCGTTGAAAACATCTGTTTTGCGTGCACGTAAAAACCATACGCTTCTCTGATTGCACTGGAAAGCGCGCTTCCGACATATTCGACTTGAATATCATTTGGAGGAAAGTCGGGCAGAACGCTTGCAAGCTCGCCTCCTTTGTTTTCAGCTTTAGCCAGCCATAGCTGAAGCCAATCGGCATCGGTCAGTTCGTTGAAGCTTTCATGCAAGTCTCTCATACCGGCTGCCCCGCATCTGGAATGATGCCCTTTGAATACGATACGAAATGCGCGATTACAATTGATTGAGTTTCCGGCCTTCAATCGACGGGCCAGGTCTTGCCAAGGCTCTTGGCGCGAGCGGGTGCACGTTGAATGCCTGAGCCGAAAGATCAACCGCTTTGTGGTCAGCACGACGGTGCGGGACTTCAGTGGATAGAGTTCTGTGTTGGCCAAAAGTGGCGCCACAGCACCTCCGTCATGGGCTCGAAGCATTCATCTGACGGTTTTGGCAGGTTGATCCGGTTCGAAGAACGGTGAAACCGGACAAACCCACCTTTGCTGAGGCGTCAATGCCAGCCCATCATTTGCGCGCAGATTCAGCAGCTTGGTCGCCGCTGACGGGCTGAGAAGATAAGGAACGCATCACATCTGCCGTTATCTGTCGGGTTAATTGCTCAAGCAGAACGCGCATATTGCCGCCCATGAACCCGGCCGCGTTCGACGATCCTGTCAGCCTCCGGAAGCTTCCCGATCAATTTGTTTATGTCCTTAACGCTGCAATACTTCTGCATCGAAAAGCTCATCGATAACGGTTGGCGAAACCGAACGCCGAGAATCCGGCGGACTCCAAGGCCGCACCCGGCCCAACATCCAGTATGGGTCTGCTGTATCGGTACCCTTCCTTCAGGGTATCATTGTGGTTCTGAAAAAAACGGCCCTTGGGTTCAATCATCAGGTACGACTTCAGCATGTCTGCGTTGTCTTCAACGCGTATGGTGTCCGTCAACGAGCGGTGCCTGTGCACAAAGGCCCGGAACTGCTCATCCGTCACCATGCCGGCCGTGGTTGTCATTGGCAGCGCCCGGAGGATCTTCCACTTGTGGGGTGACAGTCGCGCAATGACTCGAGTCAAGTCCGCCTCGTGATTCTGAGAACTCACAACCGTATTGATCTTCAGCTTCAGGTCAGGGTTGTTTGAGCGTGCCGTTGCGACGCTGTCCCTCAAAGCCTCTGGATCCAACTGCCGAGAGCGACGATCTTCGCGGCCGATCGCCTTGTTCGTGCGCATGTCAGCTGCATCCAGGCTTACTCCAAGCCAATCGAGATGCGGCGCCAGGGCAGACATGGTTTCTGAATCAAGCCTGCTGCCGTTGGTAATGATCGAAACATCAAACCCGATCTGGGCGGCCAGCTCAACGGCACGGATCAAGTCAGCGCGACACAACAATGGCTCACCCCCTGCAAAATTGAGACGGACACGCCGCCAAGTCAAAGTGTCCTTCAAAGGGTTCTTCAAATTTGCAGGATCAAAAAAAGCCCAGAGCGATCTCAGCAAATTGGCTGTGTTTTCCGGCTGGCGGATCACGTCGCGCACTGAAGGCGGTCGTTCCCACTTGGTATAGCAATACACGCACCGGTAGTTGCAAGTTTCGTTGACGTGCCAATTGATGACCATTTGGTCGATGCTGTGTTTCAGGGAAGTTTCCACGTTAGGTTCTCCATGTTCATTACATGATTCGAACCTGCCATCGGCGCGCTTCAAAATATCTGACATGAAGCGTGCAAACCAATTTTCCGGAATTGCACTACTAAATAATAACATTTATTGCCAAATATTTACGCTGATTACGGGGGTTCTCTTGGCACTTGTACCTCCACCAGAAGCCATCTTTGTCGAACTGTCCCGGTCTTTCTTTGGCTCAGTAATGGGCAAGCGCGAAAAGACGCGCCTTCTTCGGCGAGAGCTTTCGATGAAGCAGATCGAAAAAGAGAGTCGTAGAAGTTGTAGGGAGCTCTTTGTTGCTCTTGAGTTTGATGAGAGCGCGGTCCGGGATGCCGAACAAAATATCTGGGAAGTGGTAATGTCCTTTTGGCGGATCGAGCAGGAGCTTTGGGCATTCGATGCGCCGATCCAACATATTGTCTGGGAGCTTTTGATTCACCTGTACGTGCCGGGCGCTGCCCGACGGGCCGCATTCTGGATGATCGACGACCGTTCGGATGACGGTTTGCCGGACGGGCGGTTTTGGTTTTTGCCGGAACCGGATCCCGCAGACCCATCAAGGCTTCGGCTTCCGGTTCAACAGGTTCTGGATTGGGCCTTCGATCTGATCGGTCTGTCAGTTGAGGGCTACGCTGTTCGTTTGGCGGAAGATCATATCGAAAATGAAATCTGCAACCCGGACAAAGACCCCAAAGCAAAAATCGCGCGGGGCCCTTTATCGCTGGCAACAAGGCATGGCTCTTCCTGACCAAGACAGTATCACACGCACATTTCCCGACAGGTTGACTAAGTCCGGGGATACAGGATCAAACTTGGGATCCCGACTACCGTTTTCCGGATGCTGGGAATACGACACGGGCCAAGATCTGGAATACAACTACCAGTCGGCCCGGAATTTCATTCAGGCCCGGAATCTTACCATCCCACGGTTGCGTTTTGACCTGGACATTTCAGAAGACGCCCTGAGCCGCGCCCTGAATGGGCATCCGCCGGAGGACGAAAAGGCAAGATTTACCTTTCTTGTAAGTCGGCGCTTCGCGCGGCGCAGCATGAAGACCATTCGCCAAATGTTGTTGTTCGCGCGCGCGATGCAGGACGGTTACCTGCGCCTTCTCAAACTGCTTTGCCCGGATGTTCAGCCCACATGCGCCGATCCCCGTGAAAACCGCATTCTGGAACTGACCCACATCTTCAAGCTGGTCTACAACCTGACGCTGGAAGCCCATCGCAACACGGCTGGGGAGGGAATATGGGCTCAGGACCAACATTTCGAGGCCAAACTGAAGGCTTGCGTTCCTTGGATGGTGAGTGCGCTTGCGACAATCTTGCCCTCGAATTTCCAGTATCCGGATGCAACACGCGCAGGTATCTGTGAACGCCTGAGCCGACGCTTTTCCGAGATACAAGACGGTGATCGACTACAGGCTTACATCCCCGGTTCCGGGGATCGCGACGCGTTCAGAAAAATCTTTGAACGCGAAAACCAGTCATTAAAAAACGTCGTGACCGAATTTCAGGATCACCAGTGGCATTGTGAAAGACTGGATCGTCAGGCTGCCGTGGAAGAAATAGAAAGGGAAACGCGCCTTTGGTTTCTGAACAATCTTGCGCAGGATGCGAACGTTCCTGACGTGATCCGGGCCGCCTCGACGAACCGACTCGCGGCAATCGCAAAGGGAACTGCGCTGGAGGGCGTTTGGTTCCGGGACGCGCTTGAAGCGACTCGTCAGAAGGGCGACAAGGCACGCGTCGACAAACTGCTGAGTGAGACGAAAGAACTTGACCCTTCGGACCGCTGGCTTCCGGTTTGGCTTCACCAAAAAGCGCGGCACCACATCAATCTCAATGAATGGAACCAGGCAAAAACATGCTTGAAGGAAGCAATCGAACTGACGCGGATACAAAGCTTCGGCCCGACACGCGGCCTTCTCTCACTTGACCTGCTTGGGCTGGAGTTGACGGAGTCAGCATACAATCAGCGAAATCACGGCGGGTTGGTAAGAGATGTGATCATGTTCGGAGTCGTGGACGTCCCGCCAACGGACAAGTGGGTGGTTGTCACGGCGGAAACCCATTTTTGGGAAGAGGTGTATCAACCCTACGCAGGGACGACGCGGCGAAAGAGGGCGCGCAATCAGCGCAGCCAGAGGCGTTGACTACGAACAAATGCACGTACCGTCAGGATCTGGGCCGAAAACCGCGAAAGACCGGCGAAGAGGCACCAACACTGTCAATGGCACCGCTGTGGCGGATCATGTGTTTTGCCCAGAAATGCCTGACGGCCCGACGCCGTCACCAACATCCTGCCCCTTGGAATGCGGAGGATCAGGCCGGCTGCAAAAAAGGCGTTGCAGGGCTCAGGCCTGCTTTTGAACCTCGCCTTCGTCTGCCACCTCTGCCGACTCTGGTGTCACTTCGACCACATCATCCTCGTCCGCGGGCTCCATGACTTCTGGCTCTTCGGATTGATCTTCGAGCGCACCAACGATCAAAGGCAACATATGTACGCCGGTCGCGCTTGCGATTTCGGGTGTTCGTGGTGTCTGCCAGCTGAGCGTGTCGAAGCTGCCACAGTTCTGGCAGACCGGTCCCCATTCAGGTTGGATATCATGGCAATTGGTGCACACCCATTGCGGACCACGCGGCGCATTCAGCGCTTTGGCCAACCAGCCTTGCACAATGGCGTCCGAGGCCCCCTCGCCCCGTTCGATAGCGGCCATCAACGTATAGGCGCGCGCATCTCCCTGCGTTTCGACCACATCGCCCAGCGCACGGCGGGCTTCTGGGAAGTCCTCGGCCACGATGTTCAGTTCGGCCAATATCAGACGCGTTTCCATGTTTTCGGGGTGAATCCGGGTCAACGCGGTGAACCGCTTGATCCGTTGATCAGGGGTTTCATCCGGCACGATGTCGGCAAAGGCATGGGCCAGATCCGGATGCGGCTGAGCCTCCCATGCTTTTTTCAGAATCTTGGTTGCGGCCCGGGGTTTGCCTTTGGCGATATACGCGCGGGCCGCCATGGCAGCGGCTGGCACCAGATCAGGCGACAGGCGATTGGCTTCAATCGCGCGTTCCTGCTGTTCGACCGTCGCACCTTCGTCCAGAATTCCCTTGGCTTCGGACAAGGCCAAAACCGCGTCACGCCGTTTGAAGACATCGCGCGGCAAGTACCCGGCCTTCAACTTGGCCGTCAGAGTCGAACGTGCACCGGCCCAATCCTGCGCCTTGGTTTGCAGGTTCAGCAGCACGTCCTGCGTTTCTTCATGACGTGGTTTGATCGCCAGGGCCTTCTCGGCCAGTTTGCGGGCCGTTTCATCATCACCTTCGGCCAGCTTCTGCTTCATGATCCCGCGCACGCCAACGAAACGGGTGGCGCTGTTGGTCACCAGTTTTTTATAAGTGTCCGATGCCTTTTTCGTGTCCCCGGTCATCTCGGCGGCCTGTGCCACCAGCAGGTCGGTAAGCTCGGGCTTGTTCAGCAGTTTTTCGGCCTTGCTGGCTTTGGTCATCGCCACGCGCCCTTCGCCCGAGGCCAGCGCCAACAGACCATCAGCCAGCGCCTGGTATCCCTTTTGCTGGCGATTGCGGTCAAAATACCGGGACAAGGCAGTTTCGTCACCGTTCAGGAATTTCAGCGTTGCGATCAGCAGGCTGAGCAACTTGAAAAACAGCCAGACCGCAAAAACCAACACAGCCAGCGCGATCACTGACTGAAGCGGCCCGAGCGTGAATTCCGTGCCCGCGACGGTGATCTGAACCCCGCCACTGGTTTGCATCAGGAAGTGACCGCCCAACGCCAGCAGGCCGATAATCGCAACAAAAACGAGGATCTTAAACAGTGACCACAGCATGGCAGGTCCTTCAGTTCGAGTTCAGGCTGGAAGCCAGTGTATTCGCCGCATCGACGGCGGCGACCCGTGTTTTGGCCGCCTGTTCCCAATCGGACATTGCAGCCTGTGCCGCTTCGGGAAGTGATTTCAGTTCGCTCAAGGCTTTGGCCAGGTCTCCGTCCGCAAGCGCAGCCTGTGCCCGTGACAGGATAGCATCTGGTCCATCCCCTTCCTGTGGCGTGACCGAGCGTGCACCCGTTTGACGTTGCAGGAATGCGATCAGGCCGGTGCCCTTGTCGGCTTCACGGGCTTGGGCCAGCGCGGTTCGGGCCGTAGGCGCGAAACTATCGCGCAGAGAAGAGAGTGTTTCAACACCCTTCTCAGCCGGCCCGGACAGGGCATCCGGTACATCCACACCGCCTGCTTTCAGTTCTGCAACCAGATCGGAATAGGGTTGACCCGCATCCAGTTGCCCATGCAAGCGGGACAGAACAGCGGCATTGGCCGCAGCCTGCGCATCGGCTGTTGCTTTCGCCTCCAGCGCCTGAGCGTCGGAAACCATTTTTTCAACCTCGGCCCGTTGCGAGGCCAGAGAGTCCTGAAGCTTCTTCAGCTCAGCTTCGAAGGCGGCCATGGATTCGGGCGACACGCTGGATTCGATCGGGGTTTTCTCAAGCGTCGCAATGCGCTCTGACAATGGTCCGATCTGGCCTGACAGCGTATCCACTGTGGATTTGATCGCGCTCAGGTCACTTTCCACGGGTGTCAATTTGTCGGACAGCGCTTTGACCTGATCCGTCAAACCAGCAACATCCGGACTGTTTGCAAGCGCCTGAGACAGATTGGCAATCTGGTCGGACTGGTCTGCCAGTTTGGATTCCAACGCTGCCAAGGTATCCGAGCTGTCCGAGCCAGTTGACAACAACCCGCCATTGCCCAGCGCAAACCCGACGGCGGCAGCGATGGCACCGCCCAGCAAAGCGGGAACAAATCCGCCACGCTTTTCAACGACACGCTCGACCACTTTTTCTTCGACCGGGGCAGTATCTTCAGTCGACGCTTCGGCTTCGGCTTCGGCTTCGGCTTCGGCTTCGGCTTCGGCTTCGGCTTCGGCTTCGGAAAGTTCTTCTTCTACGGCCTCAGTCGGGTCAACAGGTGTATCTTCCTGTTGCAGTTCGGGTTCGACGACGTCATCTGCCTTGGGGGTTTCCACCGGCTTTTCTTCGGACTTTTTCTTACCAGCCACCGCAATATTCCCCTTATCGAATCCAAATTCAGATGAATAACAGCCCCAGTCAAGTTAATCGGGGACCGCGCCGCCCTCAACCCGCAACGCATGTTTCACAAGCTTTTTGACAGCCTTACGCATTTTCTTTGGTGTCGGCTTCTTTGCGATCTTCAGGCGCGCATAGTCCAACGAATAAAGGGGATCCGCCGTGGCCTGACTGATTGCGGCCAACCACAAAGGCGCGGATCCGGTCCAAATATCGGCAAAATGTCGCGCCGTTCTTGGCGAAAAAAGCGGTGTGATCACCGGCGAATCCAGATCTGCCACCCGGGTCGCTTCGGATGTTAGCGGCAACAGCAATTGCTGGTAGACCGGCAGTTCCCGCACCGTCAGGCCGGATTCGGTCAGTCGACCGGCAACATTGCCGCGCGTGTTCTCACCCCTCAAATGCAACAGCGGGCTTTTGGGCCTCCGCTTGAGCAGATGTCCCACCAGTTCTTCCGCCGTGGCCCCGACCATTTCGGCCTGCCAGCCGCAACCTTTTGCGGTACTGGTCGTTGTCGGTCCGACGCAGAAAGCGGGCAGGTTGCGGTCCACACCTTTCAAGGCCGCCGCGTTCACCGCATTGGCCGATGTGAAAATCAATCCCTGCACACCCTCGGTCTCAACGGCAACCGGCAGAGGTCGGATTTCCATGATCGGGGAATAGATGACCTGAACCCGAGTTCTGGTGCGGGTCGGCAACTGCGCAACGAACCTTTCAGAGGCGGCGCGCGGGCGGGTCATCAACAAATACAACGTGCGGCCCCTTGGCCCTTCAGGATTGTTTGCATCCGCGCAGGGTGATACCCCGCCGTAGGATCATGATGCAACGGATCAGGGTGATGGTGCAAACACTTACCGTACTGGGATTGGAAAGCAGCTGTGACGATACGGCCGCAGCCATCGTGCGCCAAACGACGGGCGCCGAAGCCGAAATCCTGTCATCCGTGGTACATGGCCAAACCGAACTGCACAGTCCTTTTGGCGGCGTCGTGCCTGAGATCGCAGCCCGGGCGCATGCGGAAAAGCTGGATGTCTGCGTTCTGCAAGCACTGGAGGCCGCGGGGCTTTCCCTGAAAGACATGGACGCCATTGCCGTCACCGCCGGGCCGGGTCTGATCGGAGGGGTCATGTCCGGCGTGATGTGCGCCAAGGGGATCAGCGCGGCAACCGGTCTGCCGCTGGTGGGTGTCAATCACCTTGCCGGTCATGCGCTGACACCGCGACTGACGGACAACATTGCCTTCCCCTACCTGATGCTTCTGGTGTCGGGCGGCCACTGCCAGTTCCTGATCGCCCATGGGCCCGAACATTTTACCCGCCTTGGCGGCACCATCGACGATGCGCCGGGCGAGGCCTTCGACAAAACCGCCCGCCTGCTGGGCCTGCCGCAACCTGGTGGCCCTTCCGTCGAAGCCGAGGCGCGCGCCGGTGATCCCAAACGATTCCGGTTTCCAAGGCCGCTTCTGGACCGGCCCGGTTGCGATCTGTCCTTTTCGGGATTGAAAACGGCTTTGATGCGGATGCGCGACCAGATCGTGAACGAAAAGGGTGGTTTGACGCGCCAGGACCGCGCAGATCTGTGCGCTGGATTCCAGCAGGCGGTTGTGGACACATTGGCCGAAAAGACCCGACGCGCAATCGATCTGTATCTGGAAAACTCTCCGTCTGAACCCGTGATTGCCGTCGCCGGAGGGGTTGCCGCCAACTCGGCCATTCGGTCCGCATTAGAGTCTGTTTGTGCTGAAAAAAACACCAGGTTCACCGCCCCCCCGTTGGCGTTGTGCACGGATAATGCTGCGATGATTGCCTATGCTGGCCTGGAACGCTTTCGTACCGGCGCACGGGACGGGCTGGATCTGACCGCCCGCCCTCGCTGGCCTCTGGATCAGCACAGCCCGGCCATGCTGGGCGGCGGCAAGAAAGGGGCCAAGGCATGAGCGTATCCGTTCTGGGATCCGGTGCGTTTGGTACTGCTCTGGCAATCTCGCTGGCAGGCAACGGGCCGGTGACACTGTGGTCAAGAAACGCCGATCAGGCGAAGCAGATGCGCGCGGCGCGCGAAAACGCAACCCGGCTGCCCAACATCGCCCTACCCGCGGACATCACCGTGACCGCGGACATCGCCGAGGCGCTCAGGGCTGACACGCTCTTGTTGGCTGTGCCAATGCAGAAATTGCGCAGCGCTTTGCAGGATCACGCCCCGGTCCTGCGTGGCAAGACTCTGGTGGCCTGCTGCAAGGGAATTGAACTGACCTCGGGGCTTGGACCTGTCGCGGTCATCAAAGAGGTTGTCCCGGATGCCCGCATCGCGTTGCTGACCGGGCCCAGTTTTGCAGATGACATTGCACACGGCCTGCCCACCGCGTTGACGCTGGCTTGCGAGGATACGGAACTTGGCAAGGCGCTTCAGGCCGAACTGACGACGGCGAACCTGCGCCTCTATCGCACCACAGACACGGTCGGCGCCGAACTTGGCGGCGCGCTGAAGAATGTCATGGCCATTGGCTGCGGTGCCGCCATCGGCGCAGGTCTGGGAGACAGCGCCCGGGCGGCCTTGATGACCCGCGGGTTTGCTGAGATGCAGCGCTTTGCCGCGATGCGCGGCGCGCGCCCAGACACCCTGATGGGTTTGTCCGGACTGGGGGATCTTGTGCTGACCTGCTCTTCCGAACTGTCCCGAAACTATCGTTTTGGCCTTAGTTTGGGTCTGAATCGACCCTTTGACAGCCAAACAACGGTCGAAGGCGTCGCCACCGCTCGTGCCATGTCGGACATTGCCGCCAAGGAAGGGCTGGATATGCCCATCAGCGCCACGGTGGCGGACCTGAGCCATGGCGCCTACAGTGTCACCGAGGCCATTCAAAACCTGCTAAATCGACCCCTCAAGGAGGAATAACATGCTGATCGCCCTCATCGCTCGTGACAAACCAGACGCGTTGCAAACCCGATTGGACAACCGCTCGGCCCACCTGGCCTATATCGAAGAAACCGGCGTCGTGTCACAGGCCGGACCGTTGCTGAACGGTGACGCCATGATCGGTTCATTGATAATCCTCGATGTGGAGGACCTGGCCGCAGCACAATCATGGGCCGACGGCGACCCTTACGCAAAGGCAGGATTGTTCCAATCGGTTGAGCTGATCCCGTGGAAAAAGGTGATCGGTTGATGGCCTATTGGTTGTTCAAGTCAGAACCGTCGACCTGGAGTTGGGATCAGCAAGTCGCAAAGGGCGACGCGGGCGAGGAATGGGACGGAGTGCGCAATTATCAGGCGCGCAATTTCATGCGTCAGATGAAAGTTGGGGACCGGGGGTTCTTCTACCATTCGCAAAAGGACAAGTCCGTTGTTGGCATTGTCGAAGTCTGTGCCGAGGCCCATCCCGACAGCACCACCGATGACGAACGGTGGGAGTGTGTCGACATCAAAGCCGTGCGGCCCTTTTCCAAACCCGTAACGCTGGACCAAATCAAGGCGGACGAGCGTCTGGCCAACATGGTGCTGGTGAAGAACTCTCGCTTGTCGGTGCAACCCGTGACTGAGGATGAATGGCGGGTGATTTGCATGCTGGGTGAAACCCAGGCTGATTGAACGGGAAAGTGGCACCGGGCGCAGAACTTCTCAAAGCTCTGGCAAGATGCTATCTTTCCTTGGGCTTTGCCGGGTGAGATCATGTCGGTCGCGGTTTTGTGCGATCGAAATTGCCGGGTGGTGTTCGAATAAAGATCGGTCTTTCTTGAAAGCAAAAACCCATGTCTGACGACGAAGGCGGCAATGGGATATTCGAAGACGCCGTTGCTGCGAAGAATTCAAAAAACTGGGAAGCGCGCCTGAAAGAGGCGCGTGAAAAGCGTGCCAGAGTGCTCAGCGGGGCGCAGGGTGAAGCGCAGGAAAAGCCCACCCTGAAACCTTCCGAGACAGAGCACCTGCCCCGGCCAGACGAAACCAAAATCGAAGAGATCGTATCAGACCGGGTCCGTTCCCTGCATTTGGAAGAACCAAAAACCAGGAAAAAACCCTTGGTCAGAGCAGGTATTCTTCTGGCCGCCTTGGTTTGCGGCGCGATCCTGCAATGGGCGGTCACACATATTGCCGGAACTTGGCGCTCCACCGGTGGAACGCCACCAGCCAGCCTGGATGCGGCGACTGAAACTCTTCCTGAAATCGAGGAGCTGCTTTCAGACAGAGCGCCCACCGTCAGAATCGCTGAGTCACCGGCCCCACGAGACACACAAGCAGCCGAGGACCTCGCCGATTCAGCGTCTTCCGAAGTCGCGCCCGTTTCCACCCCCGCACTCATCGAAGAGGCCGAGGGTGCGATCACAGGCGCATCTCTCGACCAGAGCGTCTCGGTTGAGGCGCTCGTGACGCTACCCGTTCCTGCCGAAGGCATTTCGGCTGCGGATGACCAAGACAGGGTGGAACCAAGACCCCCAACCCCAGAAGCGGAACCGGTCGTGTCTTTGTCCCCGCCAGCCATATTCATTCCGCCACAGCTCGAACCCATCTTGGCCACCGCTTCTTCTGCGGATATTCAAACCCTGTTTCCAGCTTCTGCCGAACCTCCGTGGCGCCACACCAACCGGTCGAACAAAGACAGCTTTTCGCAGACGTCCTTGATGGTTTTGGACCCTGTCCAGCAAGAGATCACTTTTTCTGCAGCCCCGTCTTATGCAGAGGTTAAACCGCTTTCGCCCTCACAATCCCCCATTGATCTGGAAGTCTCGCTTTTTGTTCCCTTGAGAGTGTCACAAGACGCCAGCAGCCGGGCTTTGGAACTGCTTACACAGGGCCGCGCGACGGTTGTGTCAACAGACCGCGTGGGTTTTCGGGTCAGAGAAACACAGGTTCGTTTCTACCATCCAAGCGACGCTGAAAACGCGGCGCTGGCAGCTGATGCTCTTGGCGGAATATTGAGGGACTTCACGAATTCGGGCAGCAAGACCCGTCCGGGGCGGATAGAAGTCTACTTGGCAGGCAGCGGTGGCGCGTCATCCAGGAATTCGGACCCAAGGCCCACGGCATTCGACAATTTCATTGCGCGTATTCTTGGCGAACTCAGATAAGAAACGAGGGAAGGCTCTGACGATACAGAACCTTCCCTACCCCCGCGTGCTCCCTACTCACCACACGCGTATGGAAATATTTGGTTCTGACCGTCCTGATCACAGGTTGAACTTAGCGCAACCGCACCCTTGGTTTCAAATGCCAAGTCTTTAAATTGAAACTCAAATTAAGTACGCCCGCCAAAATCTCGGCGGGCGCTTGGCAGATTTCGACCGGGTCAGCTGTAAACGGATTCTTTTCCGAAATGCTTGGTCAAAATATAATAGACAACGGCACGGTACTTGTTGCGCTCGGACATGCCATAGGTTTCCATGGCTTTGTTGATCCCTTCCATCAGCTCGGGGCCATCTGCCAGACCCAGCTTTTTGATCAGGAAGTTGTTCTTGACGGTTTCCAGTTCCGAGTCCTGGCTGGCCGCGACAGTTGCCGCATCTGCGTCATAGATCGCCGGACCACAACCGATGGTGACCTTGGTCAGCAGGTCCATATCGGGGTCCATCCCGCATTTGGTTTTCAGGTCTTCTGCGTATTTGGCGATCAGCTCGTCGCGCTTGCCCATATCCTAGTCTCCTTGATCCGTTTACCCGGCACCTTTTACCGATGATCGAAAGACTAGCCGCGTCGCAGGCTTTTCCAAAAGGAAAAAAATTTGCGATTTCTCCCCCTTGGTCGCAGCCTGCACGTTTCTTGCTGAAAAGCCTAGCGGCAATAGCCCCACCCCGGGCCTTGCAAGTGGAAATGATCCGCGTGCAAACGATTGAAATCGGGTCCAAGAACCACGCGAAACCAACCGCAGGCCCCGCGCCAGATCCGTCGAAAAAAGGCGCCTTCCGGTCCGGAGCCCTGCCAGTTTGACAACAAGGTCAGCGTCCGACCGTCAACGGTATCCACACCGACGATATCTATCGAATCCGCGCGGGCATGGCTGCTCCACCCACCGTTTTCACCCTGCGCGGTGCGCATGGGGCGGCAATTGTAACTGCCGATGTGGCGCAATCGGGAAACGTTGGACCCAAGCAGATCGCGTGCGGCGGGCTGCACGACGTGGTATTCCCACATGGTCAGGCGCAAAGCCGTGGCGCAACTGGTTTCAACATCTTCGATCCCTGATGTCACCAATTTGGTCAGACGACCCCGACCAGCGATGCCGCAATTCTGATCGACAACCAGGTCCGCCATCGCCTCAAACCGAACACCTGCGTCTTCCAGAGCGGCCCGGCACTGTGCTTCGCTCGCCAATGCGCGGTTCAGTTGGAGCTTGGTGACGGGTGTGATCGGGGCGGTTACCTTCAGATCACGCGACGGGTTCCAATGTGACGGTATCGGCGTTTCGAGATGCGCCAACACCCACCAGACACCACCGCCCAAAAGGATCACAACAACCGCCAGCCTGAAAAAGAAAGACGCCGCCAGGTACAAATACCGGCGGCGCCCAGATTTCTGCGTCATACCCAGACTGCGATCAGTAGCGGTAGTGTTCCGGCTTGTACGGACCTTCCGGTTTGACACCGATGTAAGCGGCCTGATCCGCATCCATCTGCGTCAGCTTCACGCCGATGCGATCCAGATGCAGGCGGGCCACTTTCTCATCCAGATGCTTGGGCAGGATGTAGACCTTGTTCTCGTACTGGTCACCCTTGGTGAACAGCTCGATCTGGGCCAGAACCTGGTTGGTGAACGAGGCCGACATCACGAAGGACGGGTGCCCGGTGGCGTTGCCCAGGTTCAGCAGACGGCCTTCGGACAACAGGATGATGCGGTTGCCCGAGGGCATCTCGATCATGTCCACCTGTTCCTTGATGTTGGTCCATTTGTGGTTTTTCAGGCTGGCCACCTGAATTTCGTTGTCGAAGTGGCCGATGTTGCCGACGATGGCCATGTCCTTCATCTCGCGCATATGCTCGATGCGGATCACGTCTTTGTTGCCGGTGGTTGTGATGAAGATATCCGCGGTGGCAACTTCGTCTTCCAGCAGGGTCACTTCGAACCCGTCCATCGCGGCTTGCAGGGCGCAGATCGGGTCGACTTCGGTGACTTTCACACGGGCACCAGCACCGCGCAACGACGCGGCCGAGCCTTTGCCCACATCACCGTAACCGCAGACCACTGCAACCTTGCCGGCCATCATCGTGTCGGTGGCGCGGCGGATACCGTCGACCAGCGATTCCTTGCAGCCGTATTTGTTGTCGAATTTCGACTTGGTGACGCTGTCATTCACGTTGATCGCCGGGAACGGCAGGTGGCCGTCTTTGACCAGCTGATACAGGCGGTTCACACCAGTGGTGGTTTCCTCGGAAACACCCTTGATCTGATCCCGCATCTTTGTGAACCAGCCCGGGCTTGCCGCCATACGCTTGGCGATCTGCTTCTTGATCACCTCTTCCTCTTCCGAACCCGGAACAGGGATGATGTCCTCACCCGCTTCGGCACGGGCACCCAGCAGGATGTACAGCGTCGCGTCGCCGCCATCATCCAGGATCATGTTCGGGCCTTCCTCGAACAGGAAGGATTTGTCCAGATAATCCCAGTGCTCTTCCAGTGTCTGGCCCTTGACGGCGAAGACGGGAATACCCGCCTCGGCAATCGCGGCGGCGGCGTGGTCCTGGGTCGAGAAGATGTTGCACGACGCCCAGCGCACATCCGCACCCAGCGCCACCAGCGTTTCTATCAGAACGCCCGTCTGGATGGTCATGTGCAACGACCCGACGATACGCGCCCCTTTCAACGGCTTGCTGTCGCCGTATTCCGCGCGCAGGGACATCAGGCCCGGCATCTCGGTTTCGGCTATGTCCAGCTCTTTGCGGCCAAAGCCAGCCAATGAAATGTCTTTAACGATATAGTCCCCGGCCATCAGGTGCTCCATTTTCCGGTAAATCACAGTCCCGGCTGCCCCTAGCATTCCTTGGGGCAGGTGGCAACTTTGAAGACTGTGATCGGAAACGATATGGCCAATATCAGCTTGGTGTGCCTTCAATTTCGATCTTTGGTATCGCTTCAAAAAAATCGGTGCCAACGGCAACAATACAGCTGATACCGTTCGCATTGGTTACCAAAACGGTATAACTTCCCGTTTCTTTCGAGGTCCAAACCTCCATCACCGATTGCGCGCCGCGTGTTTTTTGCAGGCCGCCAAAGGCCAATTCCTCGGCATAATTCTCCTGCAATCTGGATATGATGTGATCCCGTGCCGCACAATTCTGGGCAAAGGCAGGCGGCGCGGTGGCGGCCATTCCGAAGGTCAGTGCGATTGCGAATAAACGTTTGAACATAGGGTGCTCCTTTCGATACGTGTTTCAGTTCGAGAGGGGCACACTGGGAGGAGAATGCACCCCCCTCAGTCTTTAATGTCGGGATCATACCGCGCCGTTTCAAAGCACGAACGCTCAAGAAAATGTTGGCAGCGTGTGATCCAGACAGGTACATCATACCATAAAAACGCGAATTGAACGTGTCCAACTTCACAAGGCATGGCAGAATGGCAACACAACCCAGAGCGTGGCAAAGGATGCTGTCGGGTCGCAGGCTGGACCTGCTGGACCCGACACCGGTCGATATCGAGATTGAAGACATCGCACACGGCCTTGCCTTTGTCGCTCGTTGGAACGGTCAGACAAACGGCGATTTCGCTTATTCCGTGGCCGAACATTCCCTGCTGGTTGAAGAGATTTTTGGCCGTATTGCCCCAAAAACACCCATGAAATGGCGTTTGGCGGCCCTGTTACATGACGCGCCCGAATATGTGATCGGCGATATGATCTCGCCCGTGAAATCCGCCGTCGGCCCAGATTATGGCGCGTTGGACGACCGGCTGGCGGCAGCAATCCATATACGGTTTGGACTTCCGGCTGAGGTGCCGAAAACGGTGAAACGCCAGATCAAGAAGGCCGACAAGATCAGCGCCTGGATGGAGGCGACACAGATTGCCGGGTTTTCCGAGGCCGAAGCCACGAAATTCTTTGGTCGCCCGGAGAGGGGGATCATGGCGGGTTTACAGATCAGGCTGCGCCCCCCGGTCGAGGTGCGGCACGCCTTTACGGCGCGGCACGCAGAATTGATCGCTCAGATCTGAGAGGCGCTTTCCGAATGCGGTGAGTGGTACGGGGGAACTGGTGGAAGAAAGATGAAAACAAAGACCGGAACCCGAGTTTTGCTTGTCGTCAACGTCGTGCTGACTTTTGGTCTTGCGGCGGCGTTGGTCGAAACCGGGTGTGTCTCGAAGGCGCTCAGAAAAATCTCGGGCACATATGTCCCGGTCACGGAAACCGATCACTACAAGCTCATGGTCTGGCTGCACGAGCGGCCGATTTCTCAGGCGCTCGCCTCACCGGATATTCAGATCGCTTTCATCGGCGATTCCATAATCGAAGGGTGGTTGACCAGCAACGTCCTGCCCAACGCGCTGAACCTTGGGATCAGCCGCGACACCACCCCGGGCCTGATCGCAAGAGCAAAACCGGAACTGATTGCCCATGTCCCGACATGGTATCTGGGAACCGGGGTCAATGACGCTCTGACGGCCACACCGCCAGAGAAGATTGCAGGCTATGTCGCACAGTTGAAGGCCCTGTTCATGCCTGCTGACAGGTTGATCTGGCGTGCTGTGTTGCCCGTCACCGGTGCAAACTGGAC
Organism: Ruegeria sp. HKCCD6119; assembly: GCF_013110585.1. Classification (NCBI taxonomy): domain Bacteria; kingdom Pseudomonadati; phylum Pseudomonadota; class Alphaproteobacteria; order Rhodobacterales; family Roseobacteraceae; genus Ruegeria; species Ruegeria sp. HKCCD6119. Next base: position 46,370 of record NZ_WVQV01000003.1, read on the forward strand.
CGCGGAACAAGAGGCGTTTCGAACGGCCTTCAATTCGGCTGCACAACAGGCCTGTCAGGATATGGCGAACTGCACGTTTCTGACCCCGCCGGACGGGTTCGCCGAAAAAACCGCCGACTGGACATCGGACGGGTTGCATCCCAACGCAATCGGATATCGTCAGCTGGCGCGGCAGCTCTGCGCAGAAATCTCTTGCTCACCCTGAAGCTACTGAATGGGTACGGTCAGCTCCGCTGCCCGCAGACCTGTCTGAAACTTAGGCAGGGTTTGTGTTCGCCCTGTTTCAGCCAAAGACGTAGAAGCACAGTTTGTTGCCATCCGGGTCACGCACATAGGCACCATAGAACCTGTCGGGCACTCGTTGACCAGGTTCGCCTTCGTCCACCGCACCCAGGCTGATTGCCTTGTCATACAGTTCCTTGACCTCATCCTTGGAGTCGGCTGCAAAGGCGACCATGTTGCCATTTCCGGCGGCGCAGACATTGCCGTCATAGGGCTCGCACACCGCCAGCATCGGCGCGTCGGGTTTGTTGCCGATGAACGCGATCCGGCCTGCGTCTATAACCACTTTCGCGCCCTTGTCCGCGAAAAGCTTGGTATAGAAGTCCTTGGCGCGCGCCATGTCCGAAACGCCAACGGTTACATATCCGATCATAAAGTGGTCCTGTTCTGACAAAAGATTCCAGATGTGCCGAACAGTCCTCGACAGGGTCCAAGGTTACAAGTCACTAAACCGTCATCGAGCGGCCGGCAGACCTAACGCGGGCTGCGTTTCGCCAGTATCCGCTGCAACGTCCGCCGATGCATATTCAACCGTCGCGCGGTTTCGGAGACATTCCGGTCACACAGCTCATAGACGCGCTGGATATGTTCCCAGCGCACACGGTCCGCGCTCATGGGGTTTTCCGGCGGCGGGGGCATCTCGTCACCCTTTGCCAGCAATGCGTTAGTGATGTCGGTAGCATCCGCAGGCTTTGACAAATAGTCGGTCGCACCGATCTTGACTGCCGCGACGGCGGTCGCGATCGCACCATATCCGGTCAGAACAACAACACGGCTGTCGGGGCGTTTTTCCCGCAATACCTCGACAACGTCCAATCCGTTGCCATCCTCCAACCGCAGATCGACGACGGCATAAGCCGGGGGCCGGGCGGTGGATATCGCGCGCCCTGCCGCGACGGATCCTGCTGTCTCAACCTCGAAGCCACGCTTTTCCATGGCCTTGGCCAAACGTCTCAGAAACGGCTCGTCATCATCAACCAAAAGCAGGGATTTGTCAGGGCCGATGTCAAGCTGAGAAGTGTCTGCCATATGTTAGGTCTTTCGCTATTTCATGCCTTTGGCTCGAACATGAGTAATAGCAGCGCGGGAACAAAGGTCAAACAACCTTGTTACGACGCGGCCTGTTCCAGGAAGCATGCAACCTTGTCCGCCATCTGTTCGGCCGTGTCTTCGCGCTTGAAGAACTCCAGAAATCCATTTTCGGGTGTAACCAGATACGTAAAGGTGGAATGGTCAACCAGATAGAATTCGTCGGCTTTGTCATGCGCTTTGTAATAGGTCTTGTAGGCCTTGCTGGCCGCCTTGACCTGTTCGGGCGAGCCGGTCAGGGCGATCGTCTTGCCCCCGAGATTGAAAGCATAGTCGGCCATGACTTCGGGCGTATCGCGATCCGGGTCAATCGAGATGAACAAAGGTGTCACCGACAGCCCGCGTTCAGCCAGAATATCGACAGCCTCGGCGTTGCGGGACATGTCGAACGGGCAAACGTCCGGGCAGAACGTGTATCCGAAGTAAACCAGCGTCGGTTCGGTAATCACATCTTTGTCCGTAACCGTCTCGCCTTTACCGTTCACCAGTTCAAATGGTCCACCAATTGCGGCGGCGCCCCCGGCGATCTGGCTGGACCGACATTGTGCGAACTTGTCATCGGACCCGCCACCCCGTGTCAGAATCCACATGGCCCCAAGTCCGATAGCCAGAACAAGAGTTGCGAGAATTGCGAGAAGGCGGGTCATTTCGATTATCCGGTCTCAGGGGGTTGTTGATCGTTCCGGCCGGGACACCTATCAAGATGACCAGCCAATGCAACAGGACATAAGCGACCGATGGCAGAATCCAATCAGACTTTTTGGCGCGGCCAGGAACGCAGCAGCTGGATTCGCCTGCGAACCCTGATCCTTTTGCGATGGGTGGCCATCATCGGCCAGCTCACCGCGATCACGGTGGCCCAGCGATACTACGACGTGCAGCTGGAACTGGGCCTGTGCTACCTGGCCATCGGAATCTCGGTCATGGGCAACCTGACCGCCATTTTGCTGTTTCCGCAAAACAAGCGCCTGACCGAGTTTGAAAACTTCCTGATGGTTCTGTTCGACCTGCTGCAATTGTCAATTCTGCTCTATTTGACCGGCGGGCTGAACAATCCGTTTGCGCTGCTTCTGCTGGGCCCGGTCACGATTTCAGCCAATGTCATGAGCACACGATCAACCCTGATTGTCGGCGCCGTCGCAATCGTTCTGACAACTGTGCTGGCGGAATTTCACCTTCCGTTGCGGACAAGTCTGGGGCTTGTTCTGGATATCCCCGATATCCTTCTGTTTGGAAACTGGGCCGCGATCATCATCGCCATCGTCTTCATCGGCGCCTATTCCCACCGCGTCAGTTCCGAAGTCCAATCCATGTCCGAAGCGCTGGCCGCCACGCATATGGCGCTGGCGCGCGAACAGAAGCTGACCGATCTGGGCGGCGTCGTCGCCGCTGCCGCGCATGAACTGGGCACGCCTCTGGCGACGATAAAACTGACCAGCGCGGAACTGATCGAAGAACTGGACGACCGCCCGGACCTGAAAGATGACGCCGCTTTGATCCGCGAGCAGGCAGACCGTTGCCGTGACATTCTGCGCGACATGGGGCGGGCGGGCAAAGATGATCTGCACCTGCGGCAGGCACCGCTTTCGACAGTGGTGAACGAAGCGGCCGAACCACATGTCGGTCGCGGCAAAGAGGTTCATTTCTCTGAAGGCCCCGCGCAGGACGGGGATGTTCAGCAGCCCTCGATCCTGCGCAAACCCGAGATCATTCACGGTTTGCGCAACCTGATTCAGAATGCCGTGGATTTCGCCCGCGCAAATGTCTGGGTCGAGGCCGAATGGACCGACAGCAGGATCACCGTCAGCATCATGGATGACGGGCGGGGATATCCGCCCCACATGATCGGACGCATCGGGGATCCGTTTATGCGCCGAAGACGGGCAGAATCCGATCAGAGAGCACGCCCGGAATACGAAGGGATGGGCCTGGGATTGTTCATCGCCAAAACCCTGCTGGAACGCAGCGGCGCCGAACTGGAATTCGCCAATGGTTCGGACCCCTACCAGCATCTGACCGACAATCCTGAACGGCGCGGGGCAATCGTCAAGGTGACCTGGCCACGCAAACTGATCGATGCACAGAAGGGTGACACCCCGGTCCCGTCGGGATCCAACACGCGCATCCAGGTGTGAATTAAGAGACCGTTAACCAATCCCACGCATAGTCTGTCCTTGTATCGTTCAGGCTTGGGGAATTTGATGGCCGATTGGATTATTCTGGCCGCGATCAGTCTTGTTTCGTGCTGTTTCGCCGTTCTGTGGCTGTTGCCACGCCGGGCTCAGCGCGACAAGGCTTTTGGTTTGTTTTCGAACACCTCGCTGTTTGATGCCGTATTCCTTTTCGATGGCAACCAACTGATCAGCCATTCTGATTTCGCACTGGCCGGGTTTGAGCATATTGAAAACTGGCTGGACCTGCGGCGCTTGTTGCAAAGGGATTTCCCCACCTTTCCCGAAACTTCCGACAAAGTGCGCGATCAGGGCAAAATCTTGGTATCGGCCATTGACTGCACGGTTGAACGAGAAGTCGTGTGTGAGTGGATCGACGGTATCGTCCGCGTTCGACTTTGCGAATGCGCCAGGACCTCCTCGGCCGGATCGGTTACCCCAGGCGAACCGACTCGTCTGGCAATGGATCTGGCCCCTTACCCTGTATGGTTGGCGGATAACGACAATCGGGTGCAATGGTGCAATGCCGCCTATGTCGCACTTGTTCAAAAGGCGCGTGATCAGGACGCCGATCTGACTGCGCCGCTTTTTGAAAGCCCGGAGGATGCCACGAGACCTACCGGAAAAACCCGCGTGTCGGTGGATGTTGCAGATACTGATCGCAAGCTTTGGTTCGATTTGACTCGGATCGAACACGAGAACGGTCATCTATGCTATGCCGTTGACGTCAACGCGATTGTCGAGGCGGAAACCGCCCAGCGCAAATTCGTGCAGACCATGACCAAGACCTTTGCCCAATTGTCCATTGGTCTCGCCATTTTTGACCGCAATCGGCAACTGGCCCTGTTCAACCCGGCCCTGATCGATCTGACCACGTTGCCGCCCGATTTCCTCAGTTGCCGCCCCAGCCTGAGCAGTTTCTTCGACCGCTTGCGGGATAAACACATGATGCCCGAACCGAAGAATTACCGCAGCTGGCGGCGTCAGATGAACGACCTTCTCGAAGCGGCTGAAGATGGAAACTACCACGAGACGTGGTCGTTGCCATCCGGATCGGTCTATTCCGTCAGCGGCCGCCCTCACCCGGACGGCGCAGTGGCGTTTCTATTCGAGGATATCACCGCCGAAATCACCCTGACGCGGCGCTTTCGATCAGAAATGGATCTGATGCAGTCCATCCTGGACAAACTGGCGGACGCGATTGCCGTCTTTGCAGATGACGGTACGCTGGCCTTCACCAACTATGCGTATCAAAAGCTGTGGGGAGACGCGCACGAGGTCGGGTTCCAAAGCGAAACGGTCACCGATGTCACGCGACGCTGGCAAGACCTTTGTATTGCGACGCCGGTTTTGGGTGAGGTACGGGATTTTGTCGAAATGCGGGAAAACCGCGCCGAATGGACAGCTGAAATCCAGATGAGAACCGGCATAACCGTGGATTGCACCGTCACACCGGTTCATAACGGCGCGACAATCGTGCGGTTTACGCAATCCGAGTTTCCCTCGAAATCCACCGCGATGGAACAGATCAGCGCCTGAACCGGGTTGCAGCCGGTCAGGCGCAAGGCCATTGTGGCGGCATGACACAGACCGCCCGATCTCTGACTTTCAAATCGCCCGAAGAAACCGCAGTTTTCGCACGCCAACTGGGAACATCACTGCGCCCGGGCGATGTTGTTCTGCTGGAGGGCCCGATCGGCAGCGGCAAGACGCATTTCGCGCGCAACCTCATTCAGTCATTGATGGCAGAACCCGAAGATGTGCCCTCGCCAACTTTCACTTTGGTCCAGGCTTACGACACGCCATCAGGGGAAATATGGCATTGCGACCTGTATCGTCTGAGCGCGGCCGAAGAAGTTGACGAACTGGGCCTGACGGACGCTTTCGATACGGCAATCTGCCTTGTGGAATGGCCGGACAAGCTGGGCCCGTTGGCGCCCCAAGGCGCGTTGACGTTGGCCTTTGAAACAGACCCTAACAATATCGATTACCGCTGTGTGACCCTGTCTTGGACTGCTCCGAAATGGGCGGAAAAACTGGAGAGAACTGTATGACCAACAGGACGGTCCTGGCCGAGGCCCTGATTGCACAAACACCCTGGGCCGGGGCAACACGTACGCCACTGGCAGGCGATGCCTCGAACCGGCAATACGAACGGCTGATTGATCCAACCAACGGGCGCACTGCGGTTTTGATGGACGCGCCACCTGAAAAAAGTGATAATGTTGAATCCTTTGTGCGGGTCGCCGAATACCTCCGATCGGTTGGTCTGAGCGCGCCGGAAATCTACGCCGAAGATGCCCAGTACGGTTTTCTGTTGCTGGAAGATCTGGGTGATGACCTTTTTGCGCGCGTCCTGAAAAAAGACCCGGGCAAAGAGCGCGAATTGTACCGCGCCGCCACCGACGTGCTGCTCCACCTGCATCGGGCGCCTTCTCTTGCCTTGCCGTCTTATGATCCGTCCCTGATGACGGAACTGGCGGCATTGGCTTTCACCAAGTATGCGGCCGGTATCCTGGGAATATGTGATGAAGACGCCCTGTCCCGGTTCGAGCACCGGTTCGCGGATATCCTGCATCGTGAAACATCCGGCTCGAAAGTGGTCATTCTCAGGGATTATCACGCAGAAAACCTGTTGTGGCTGCCGCAGCGCGAAGGCGTGAAGCGCGTCGGGTTGCTGGACTTTCAGTTGGCCATGCTGGGGCACCCGGCCTACGATCTGGTGTCTCTGCTACAGGATGTACGCCGAGATGTCTCGGCCGGGATCGAAATGCAAATGATCAACCACTATATCTCTGCTTCAGGTATGGACGACCATGAATTCCGCACGGCCTACAGTGTTTTGGGGGCCCAGAGAAACCTGCGTATCCTTGGCGTCTTCGCACGTCTGGCGACGGAATATGGCAAGCCTCACTATGTGGACATGATCCCGGCCGTCTGGGCACATCTGATGCGCGATCTGGATCACCCTGCCCTGGTTTCGGTGGCGTCCCTGCTGCACGAAGCTTTGCCCAGACCCACACCGGAAAACCTGGCCAAGTTGAGAACGCAATGACCGGATCGCCATTTGCCGTAATGCTGTTCGCAGCCGGGTTCGGCACCCGTATGGGCGCGCTGACCAAAGACCGACCCAAGCCATTGATCGAAGTGGCGGGGCGACCACTGATTGATCATGCGCTGGGTCTTGTCGAAGATCTTGATCCCGTCCGTACCGTTGCCAACCTGCATTATCACGCTGATCAACTCGCGGCGCATCTCGGCCCCAAGGGCGTTCTGCTGTCTCGGGAAGACCCTGAAATTCTGGAAACAGGTGGCGGATTGCGGGCAGCTTTGCCGATGCTGGGCACCGACCCCGTATTCACGTTGAACACGGACGCGATCTGGTCCGGACCAAACCCTTTGACCCTGTTGCAGCACGCCTGGGACCCGGGTCGTATGGATGCGCTGCTGATGTGTGTTCCAGTTGCGCGAACCGTTGGTCATATTGGATCGGGTGATTTCACGGCCGAAAAAGATGGACGGATCACGCGTGGTCCCGGTTTGGTGTATGGTGGGGCACAGATCCTCAAGACCGATGGATTGCATTCGTTCTCGCAAACGGCGTTTTCGCTCAACCTGCTTTGGAACCAGATGCTTGATCAGGGTCGGCTTTTTGCGGTCGAATACCCCGGACGCTGGTGTGACGTAGGCCGCCCCGAAGGTATCGCTCTGGCCGAGGGTTTGCTGGCTGATGTTTGAGTCTGGTACCCTGCCCCGAGTTTTTGCCGTGCCCCCCGGTACGGATTTCCCAAAAGCGTTGGTCGATGGCCTGCGGCAGCGCTGTTCGGGCCCGCCCGAAACTTTGGCGCGGATAGAGTTGGTTCTGAACACAAGACGGATGGAACGGCGTGTCCGCGATCTGTTCAATCAGGGGCCGCCGTGCCTTCTGCCCCGTCTCTCGTTGGTGACGGACCTGGGCGAAAGGGTTGATCTGGCGCAGATTCCACCAGCCATACCACCCCTGCGGCGGCGTCTTGAATTGACTCAGCTTGTGTCGAAGCTGCTGGAACAACAGCCGGATCTTGCCGCCCGATCCTCGGTCTTTGACCTGTCCGACAGTCTGGCCGCACTGATTGACGAAATGCAGGGCGAGGGCGTGTCGCCCGAGGCGATCCGGCAGCTGGATGTCAGCGACATGTCCGGACACTGGGCACGGGCACAGGCTTTTATCGGCATCGCGGATCATTTCATCGACACCGGCGGGCAGACGATGGATGCACAGGCCCGCCAGCGCCGCGTGGTCGAAAACCTGGTCGCGCGATGGCAGATTGCCCCCCCACAACACCCGGTCATTCTGGCGGGCTCTACCGGGTCCCGTGGCACCACGCTGATGTTGATGGAAGCCATCGCGCGCCTGCCACAAGGGGCACTGGTGCTGCCCGGATTTGATTTCGACCAGCCGGATCACGTTTGGCAGGGGTTGGATGATGCGTTGACGTCTGAAGATCACCCACAATACCGTTTCCGCAAGTTGATGCGCGCGCTGGAGCTTGCACCGGGTCAGATCACCCCATGGACGGATTTATCAGCCCCCTCACCCTCGCGTAACCGCTTGATATCACTAGCTTTACGTCCGGCGCCCGTCACTGACGCCTGGATGACCGAAGGCCCCGGACTGTCCGATATAAAAGGCGCAACCGACGGCCTGACGCTGGTCGAGGCTCAATCGCCTCGCGCCGAGGCATTGGCCATCGCCCTGCGCCTGCGGCAAGCGGCGGAAACAGGACAGACCGCCGCTCTGATCACGCCGGATCGCATGTTGACCCGCCAGGTCAGCGCCGCGCTGGATCGGTGGAACATCGTGCCGGACGACAGTGCGGGCCTGCCGCTACAACTTTCCCCGCCGGGACGTTTTCTGCGCCATGTGGCCAACCTGTTCACACGCCGTCTGGAAGGCGAGGCGCTGCTGACCCTTTTGAAGCACCCGCTATGTCATGATGGCGGTGATCGCGGAATTCATTTGCTGCACACGCGTGACCTGGAACTTGACTTGCGCCGTCACGGCCCGCCCTTTCCTGACAGTGCAAGCCTTGCGGCTTTTGCGGTGCGTAAAGAGGCCCAGGAAAGCTGGGTGAAATGGGTCGTGCAGCATTTCTGCGAACAGCAGATCACCAGTGAACTACACCTCGCAGACTGGGTGGAGCGTTTGATGACACTGGCCGAGGCGATTTCGGCCGGCAGCACGGGTGAAACGGGCACTCTGTGGGACAAAAACGCAGGCCAAAAGGCGCTGGAGGTGCTGAGTTCTCTCAGTGCAGAGGCGCAGCATGGCGGCCTGATGACGGCCCATGACTTTGCCGATCTGCTGGGTGCTCTGCTTGCGGGTGAAGAGGTTCGTGACCGGGATGCGCCGCATCCGCATATCATGATCTGGGGCACGCTCGAGGCACGGGTGCAGGGCGCCGACCTGCTGATCCTTGGCGGGTTGAATGAAGGAAGTTGGCCAGAGGCGCCAACGCCCGATCCCTGGTTGAACCGGCAGATGCGTGACAAAGCCGGCTTGTTGCTGCCCGAACGCCGGATCGGCCTGTCTGCGCATGACTTCCAGCAGGCCATCGGGGCACCCGAAGTATGGTTGACCCGCGCGATCCGCTCGGATGATGCCGAGACGGTTCCGTCGCGCTGGCTGAACCGACTGACCAACCTTTTGCAGGGTTTGCCGGGTCAGGGAGGCCCCGAAGCTCTGGCCAAAATGCGCGCTCACGGCGAAAAATGGTTGAACTGGTCCGAGGCACTGGAAGATGCGCCGCCGATCGACCCCGCACCGCGTCCTTCTCCGCGCCCACCGGCCGCCGCACGTCCGCGCCGTCTGTCTGTGACCGAGATAAAGAGGCTGATCCGCGATCCATACGCGATATACGCCAAACATGTGCTTCGGCTGAAACCGCTAGATCCGCTTGTACAGGCCCCCGATGCCTTGCTGAGAGGCATTGTGATTCACGAAATCCTCGAGCATTTCATCAAGGACAGCGTCCTCGACAGCGCTTTGCTGACGCGGGACAATTTCCTGAAACGGGCGCATGCTCTGTTGGATCAACACGTCGCCTGGCCGACGGCCCGTAAACTGTGGTTGGCCCGGCTTGAGCGGATCGCGGATGATTTCCTCGGGGCAGAGCTCGCGCGCCGGAAGGATGGTGGCCCCGTGGCGTTTGAGGCGGTGATGAAACTGGCGCTGCGCCCCCTGGATTTCACCATTGTCGGGCGCGCGGACAGAATCGATTGCAACAGCCGGGGCGCGTTGCGCATCATCGACTATAAAACCGGCGCACCACCGACGGAAAGCCAGCAATCCAAATTTGACAAGCAGTTGCTGATCGAGGCGGCCATGGCCGAGCAGGGCGGGATTGAGGGCCTTGACCCGACAAGCGTGGCCGAAGCCATCTTCATCGGTATGGGTGGCAGCTATAAGGAGGTTGCGGCGCCCCTGGCGAAAGAACCGACCGACAAGGTTCTTGCCGAACTGAAAGAGTTGATTTCCGCCTATTTAGAGCCTGATCAGGGGTTTTCGTCCCGGCGCATGCTGCACAAGGATACGGATATGGGTGATTATGATCACCTGGCGCGGTTCGGCGAATGGGACCGGACATCGGAAACATACCCCGAGGATCTGACATGAGCCCGCGCAACGACGCAACCGAACGGCAGGTACAGGCCGCGCGCCCCGATGCCTCGACCTGGCTGGCGGCCAACGCCGGGTCCGGCAAAACCCGGGTTCTGACCGACCGTGTGGCGCGTCTGCTGCTGGGCGGGGTCCAGCCTCAGCACATTCTGTGCCTGACCTACACCAAGGCCGCCGCCAGCGAGATGCAGAACAGGTTGTTCAAGCGCCTTGGCGAATGGGCCATGCTGGATGATACCCCCTTGTTGGAGGAGCTGACCGACCTGGGTGTACCCGGCGAAATCGGCTCGGACCGGTTGGCGCAAGCACGCACCCTGTTTGCCCGCGCCATCGAAACGCCGGGTGGTCTGAAAATCCAGACCATCCACTCGTTCTGCGCGTCATTGTTGCGACGCTTTCCGCTGGAGGCTGGCGTTAGCCCGCAGTTCACCGAAATGGAAGATCGCGCAGCAGCCTTGCTGCAAGAGGAAATTGTCGAGGATTTAGCCGCAGGCCCGCAGGCCGGGTTGATTGAAGATGTGGCCCGGTTCGTCACGGACACGGGGTTTGATAAACTGACCGCTGCGATCACGCAAAAACGCAGTCTTTTTGCGCAGCCGCTCGAATGGTCCGATCTGCTGCAACGCTTCGGTCTGCCCGCCGGTTTTGACGAAACAGCGCTGCTTGCCCGGGTTTTTCTTGGTGGCGAAGTCGAACTCATCCAGTCCATACTGCCCGCTTTGACCGAAAGCGGAGGCAACAATGCCAAGGCCGCTGCAAAACTGGCCGCATTCAACGAAGCCAGATTGATACATCTACCCATGTTGGAAAGCGTGTTTCTGACAGGGAAGGGCGCAAAGGAACCCTTCACGGCCAAACTCAACGCTTTTCCCACCAAACCCCTGCGCGAAGGTGTGTTGGCCGACCGGATGCCGCAGCTCGAGGCCTTCATGCTGCGGATCGAAGCCGCGCGTGAACAACGTCTGGCGCTGGTCGCGGCGCAGAAAACCGCGGTTCTGCACCGCTTTGCCGCAGCCTTCCTGCCGGAATATGAACGGCGCAAGCAATTGCGCGGCTGGCTGGATTTCGACGACCTGATCCTGCGCGCGCGGCAGGTGTTGAACGATCCGGCAGTGGCCGAATGGGTGCTGTACCGACTGGACGGTGGCATCGATCATATTCTTGTGGACGAAGCGCAGGACACCAGCCCCGATCAATGGGACGTGATCGAGAAACTGGCACAGGAATTCACCAGCGGGGAAGGGGCCCGATCCGGGGTCGAGCGCACGATCTTCGTCGTCGGCGACAAGAAACAATCGATCTATTCCTTTCAGGGCGCCGATCCACAGGCCTTTGACAGAATGCAGGAAGAGTTTGGCCGGAAACTGGCTGAATCAGGCTCTAAACTGTGGGATTCGACGTTGGAATACTCGTTCCGATCCTCCAGCGCGATCCTGACCGTGGTCGATATCCTGTTTGATAACCGCTCTGATGCGGGGTTTCACAAGGACAGTCAGCACCGTGCTTTCAAGGCCGATCTGCCGGGTCGTGTTGATCTTTGGCCCGTTGTCGAAAAAGTTGCGGATGCCGAAGACGGGGATTGGACCGATCCGGTCGATCGTCCGGGCGCACGGCATCACACCGTCATTCTGGCCGAGAAAGTTGCACAGTCGATCAAAGACATGATCGAACGGGGCGAGACGATCCCGGAAGATGGCAAATCCGGCCAATTCGTTCGTCGAAAAGTGCAGCCGGGGGATTTTCTGATCCTCGTGCAACGCCGCTCGGACCTGTTTGCTGAGATCATCCGTGCCTGCAAGGCGCTGCACCTGCCCATCGCCGGAGCAGATCGACTGAAAGTGGGCGCTGAACTGGCGGTCAAGGATCTTGCGGCCCTGCTCAGCTTTCTGGCCACGCCCGAAGACAGCCTGTCTCTGGCGACGGTTCTCAAGTCCCCCTTGTTCGGATGGTCCGAACAGCAGCTTTTCGATCTGGCGCACCGTCGGAAGGAACAGTTCCTTTGGGCCGCACTGCGCAACCGCGCGGAAGAGTTTCCGGAAACACTGTCTGTGCTGAATGATCTGCGCAGCCAGATCGACTTTCTGCGCCCCTATGATCTGATCGAACGTATCCTGACCCGCCATGACGGACGGCGCAAGCTGTTGGGGCGGTTGGGGGCGGAAGCCGAAGACGGTATCAACGCGCTGTTGTCGCAGGCGCTGGCCTATGAGCGAACGGATATCCCCAGCCTAACGGGATTTCTGGTCTGGATGCAGACCGACGATCTGGAGATCAAACGACAGATGAGCGGCGTCGGCAACAGAATCCGGGTGATGACCGTTCATGGTTCAAAAGGGTTGGAGGCGCCGATCGTCATCCTGCCGGATACCGGCAAGCGCCAGCCTCCGCGTGACGCAGAGATCATGCTGGCCGGCGGAACACCCTTGTGGAAAGTGTCGGCGGACGCATCACCAAACCTGATCTCGCAGGCGCGGGAAGAGGCGCGCAGCCGTGAGGAAAACGAACGGCTTCGGCTGCTATATGTGGCTCTGACACGGGCGGAAAAGTGGCTGATCGTGGCGGCGGCAGGTGATTTGGGGAAAGACGGAAACAGCTGGTATCAGATGGTCGAGGCGGCGATGGATCGGGCCGGGGCCGCTCAGGTGCCGGGTACCGATATCCGCCGCCTCTCCCACGGGGATTGGGACGCGCTGCCCTTGATCGATCAACCGAACACTGTCGTTCAGCAGGTCGAATTGCCGGACATGTTCCAACATCCGGCACCGGATCCGGTTGCGCCTGCCGGCACGCTCAGCCCTTCGGATCTGGGCGGCCCAAAGGCGTTGCCCGGCGATGCCGGCCTGGATGAAGATGCGGCCAAACTGCGCGGAACCCGCCTGCACCTGTTGCTGGAACACCTTCCCGTCGCCGAGAAAGACCTTTGGCCAGAGCTTTGCGCGCGGTTGCTGCCCGATATGCACGAAACGGACCGGCAAGAGATATTGAGCGAAGCCGTAACTGTGCTGATAGCGGAAGGTTTGCAGCCCGTCTTCGCGCCTGACACGTTGGCCGAAGTGCCCATTACAGCCGCTCTGAACGGGCAGCGGATGCATGGGGTTGTTGACCGTCTAATCCTATCGGAATCGGAAGTGCATGTGATTGATTTCAAATCAAATGCCACCGTTCCAGACCGCGCGGAAGACTGCCCCGAAGGCCTGTTGCGACAGATGGGGGCATACGCGCAGGCGCTGGCGCAGATCTATCCGGATCGCAGCATTCGTACCGCCATTCTGTGGACCCGCACGGCGCGGCTGATGTGGTTGCCACACGATCTTGTGACAGATGCTTTGGCCCGCACCCGGATATCTTGACCTTACCCGATGCGGCACATACGTTCTTTTCCCAAGTTTACCCCATTCAGGAGACAGAATATGTCGACCGTAGCCGTAACCGACGACACCTTTGACGCCGAAGTCAAGAATTCGACCGTTCCCGTGGTCGTGGATTTCTGGGCCGAATGGTGCGGCCCCTGCAAGCAAATCGGCCCTGCGCTGGAAGAGCTGGCGGCCGAGTATGGCGACAAGGTCAAAATCGCCAAGGTCGATGTGGACAGCAACCCGAACTCTGCCGCCGCCATGGGCGTGCGTGGCATCCCCGCGCTGTTCATCTTCAAGGACGGTCAGGTCGTTTCCAACCGCGCGGGCGCGGCGCCCAAAGCCGCCCTGCAAAGCTGGATCGACGAATCCATCTGATCTGGTCCTAACAGATTATCTCGAAGGCGCCTCTGATCGGGGCGCCTTTTCTATTGAAGACATCGGAGACACCAATGGCAAAAACGCGCGTCCTTGTGGAATTCGGGATGGGCACATCCCTGCGCCGGATGGACTATACCCAGGCGTCACTGCGGGCGATCAAGGATGCGCTTTGGCACAACTCGGTCAACATGGCGGAACTGTTCGGGTTTCCGAAAGAGGCGATGATCATTGATGCCGAAATTGGGGTTCAGCAGCCGGATCAGGTGGACACCGAAGCGTTGAAAGCTGTCTTTCCCTATGGTCATCCGAATATCACTGTCTCCCAAGGCGGGCTGGACATCGCAAAGCCCCACAGTGACGGGCACACGGTCATCGCCAACGCTGCCCTGATCGTTTCCTTCGACATAGAGCCCACACAATGAGTGAAAAACGCATCATTCTGGAGATGGGAACAGGTAACGACCTGTATGGCCGGGACTATACCAAGGCAGCCCGCCGCGCGGTGCAGGACGCTTTGCACCATTCATCTATCACGTTGTTTTCAAAACTGGGGATCGACCATTCCGAAATGCGCGTCAGCGTCACGATCGGCGTGCAGGATCCTGAACAGGTGGATTGCGATCTGGTTGCCTCGGATCTGCCGCGGGGCAGGGCCGAGGTTCGCGCAGTCAAAGGTGGGCTTGACGTTGTCGACGAAGAAGCGGGAACGCGGCACGTGGTAGCAACTGCGGCGATCGAGGCTTTTCTGCCTGATTTTTCCGGAAAATACGTTCAGGGCTAAAAAAAGAAAAAGCCGCTCGGAAATCCGTGCGGCTGTCATGAATTGGCGATCTGCGGGAACATCAGAAATCGGCGATGTCTGCGCGGCTCAGGCCGATATCGTCAAGCTGGGCGTCGCTGAGTTCCGACAGGAGTTTGCGGGTTTTACGGGATTCTTTCCATTCGACAACGGTGTTGACGACATTGGTGAACGCGTCCACTACGTGCAGGATGGTAGCTGCTCCGAGCGGCGCATGAATGTTAGCTGTGGTTGCCATGTGCGCGGTCCTTAGTGAAGAAACAGCCGACCCGTTGTCGGTTGTGAGCCTCATGTAGTCCTGCATGCCCGGACTCACAATTGCTGGTCCGGTAACCCCGGAATGCGTTTTTTGCATATCTTTTAAGCAACTGAAGAACGGGTTGCGCCAACCTGCGACCCAGCCCATATATACCGCCAGCGAAAACGGAGACGATCATGGCAGACAACGACTTTCCCGGTTGGCACGGCACAACGATCATTGGCGTCAAGAAAGACGGTCAGATCGTCATAGCCGGTGATGGGCAGGTCAGCCTTGGTCAAACCGTGATCAAGGGCACGGCCCGCAAGGTGCGTCGCCTGTCTCCCGGAGGGTCCGAAGTTGTCGCCGGCTTTGCCGGGTCGACGGCCGACGCCTTCACGTTGCTGGAACGGCTGGAGGCCAAGCTCGAGGCGACACCGGGCCAACTTGCCCGTGCTTCTGTGGAATTGGCCAAAGACTGGCGCACCGACAAATACCTGCAAAAGCTCGAAGCGATGCTGATCGTCACGGACGGCAAGGACATGTTCGTGATCACCGGGGCGGGTGACGTACTGGAACCTGAACACAACGTGGCTGCCATCGGATCCGGGGGCAATTTTGCCCTGGCCGCTGCCCGCGCGATGATGGACAGTGACAAGTCGGCGGAAGAGGTCGCGCGTCAGGCAATGGCCATCGCGGCCGATATCTGTGTCTATACCAATGGCAAGCTGACGGTTGAGACGATCTCAGGCTAACAGCGCCGAGATCTCCTTGCCTTTCCAGCGGCGATGCATGCCGATCAGGCCAATGATCGCTGCGATGATGACGATGTAATAGGGCACGCGGATATCGATGCTCATCAATCCGCCCCCGATCAGCGACATGATCCCGCCCGCAAGGCAGAACACGGCAGTGGTCACACCCATGACCCAGCCCTGATCCGCTTCGCTGACGCTGGAAGAGAACAGCCCAAGCATGGTGGGGTAGGCGATTCCGAACAGGAAATAGAAGAAAAAGACCGGCACATAACTGAACACGCCGCTTGGGCTGAAGGCGAACGCGAAGCCGCAAATCACCATGACGATGAGCGATGTGCGGATTATCGCATGTTTGCTGAATTTCTCCTGCGCGGGTTTCACCAAAAACGTGCTGGAGAAGGCCAGCGCCACACCGATGACGACCATCGCCACGCTGCCGCCGATGACTCCGTATCCGAAGGCGCTGGTCAGGAAATTGTCGACAAAGACGTAGAAGGTGACATTGGCGATCATGAAGAACGAATAGACCGGCAGGATCTTCAACACCATCGGATGACCACGCACCGCCATCAGGCTGTCTGTTATGTCACGGGGACGGAAAACAAAGGGCGCGCGATCCGTTCGGGTATCCTGGAAGAAAAACAGGACCAGAAAAATTGCAATCAGCACAAGGACAAATGCGCCGTAAAAGGGCGTTCTCAGCGTGGCGAAGCCGCCCAGCAGGGCGGCGTCAGACAAGACCGCGCCGATGATCGGCCCGCCCACAAGACCAAAGCTGACGCCCGTCACGATATAGCCCATGTTCCGGTCCCGGTCTGTCGCGTCGGTACTGCCGTCGATCATCGCCGCTTGCGCAATGGGTTGGTTGCCCGCAGTGAATCCGGTGATCGAACGCCCGACGATCAGCAGAAGAAGGTTGTTGAGATAAAGCGCGGCAATGGTCAGGGCATAGCCGGCCAGAGCACCGCCCAGGCACACCAGCAAAGCGTTCTTGCGCCCGATCGAATCCGATACTTTCGAGACATAGACAACGCCCAAAAACCACGACAGGAAAAAGCACCCGATCACGAGGCCGTAATAGAAATGCCTGCGCCCCTCGGGCGTGTTTTCGGGCAGAAACCCGGATTTCGTTTCCATGATCAGCGAGTTGATGATGGGAAAGACCAGCCCCTGTCCGATCAGATCCACAAACACCACAAACAGAAGGGTAATCTTGGCAATTTTCGTCATTAAATTCGTCCCCGGCTCCAATGCCTTGGGACAAGTGTAACAGACGACGACTTTGTTACCTAACGGTGCGTCAGCAACCGGAGGAGCCGGCCGCTGACCGAAAGAATTACTTCAGCGACGCAACACCCAGCGGCACACCCGCGACCTCGCACCAGATGTACACCTCATTGTAGCCAGAAACATCCATGGTCGGCGGAACGGCATAGGATTGGCTGCCGGTCAAGTTCAACAGCGCGCCCAGCTTGGTGTCGGGCGCATAGGTCCCATCTTTCCCAAAGGCCACCCGTGGGTCAGGGCCGCCGTCCAGCGAGAAATCATCGCCCAACTCGACGATGTAACGCCCGCCGTCCTTGACCAGCTTCACCGATCCGCTGGTGATGTGGTTCGACCTGCCTTCAAACGTGCCTTTCTTTTTGGCACCTCCGGCCAAAGCAGCCCGGGTGCCAACCAAAGCAAGAGCAGCGCCCGTGGCGGCAGCTTTCGCAAAAAGCGAACGACGAGTCATCATGATAAGGTATCTCCATATGAATGTCGCGGGCGACCTGCCCGTCACGCAAGACTATGGGGCACACACCGTCCCGTGACGATTCACATCGCCGCCAATTTCCGTGTGCTACGTGTGAGTTGGCGTGAGTTTTCCGTGATCAGCTTGTGTTTTCGTGTCTTATGATTAGGTTCCGTTGCGAAACAAACGGATAGAATTAAACATGACCGACCTGACCCCGCGCGAGATTGTCTCGGAACTGGATCGCTTCATCATCGGGCAGAAGGACGCCAAGCGTGCCGTGGCCGTCGCCCTGCGCAATCGCTGGCGCCGCAAGCAATTGCCGGACGACATCCGGGAGGAAGTCTATCCCAAGAACATCCTGATGATCGGCCCCACCGGCGTCGGCAAGACCGAAATCAGCCGCCGTCTGGCCAAACTGGCCCGCGCGCCGTTTATCAAGGTCGAGGCCACCAAGTTCACCGAAGTCGGATATGTCGGCCGAGACGTGGAACAGATCGTGCGCGATCTGGCGGATGCGGCCATCCTGCAAACCCGCGAGTTCATGCGCGAAGACGTCAAGGCCAAAGCGCATCAGGCCGCCGAAGACCGCGTGATCGAAGCCATTGCTGGCGCGGATGCGCGCGAAGGCACGCGCGAGATGTTCCGCAAAAAGCTGAAAGCCGGCGAACTGGACGACACGGTGATCGAGCTGGAACTGTCCGACACCTCGAACCCGATGCCGATGTTCGACATTCCGGGGCAGCCGGGTGGTCAGATGGGCATGATGAATCTGGGCGACATCTTCGGCAAGGCCTTTGGCGGTCGGACCGTCAAGAAACGCATGACCGTCGCCGAAAGCTATGATGCGCTGATCGGGGAAGAGGCCGACAAGCTGCTGGATGATGAAACCGTCACCCGCACCGCGCTGGACTCCGTCGAGCAGAACGGCATCGTATTTCTGGATGAGATCGACAAAGTCTGTGCCCGCTCTGACGCACGCGGCGGCGATGTCAGCCGCGAAGGCGTGCAGCGCGACCTTCTGCCCTTGATCGAGGGAACCACCGTCAGCACCAAACATGGCCCGGTCAAAACCGACCATATCCTGTTCATTGCCTCGGGTGCGTTTCACATCGCCAAACCGTCAGATCTGTTGCCGGAATTGCAGGGGCGCCTGCCGATCCGCGTCGAACTGCGCGCCCTGACCGAAGAAGACTTTGTGCGCATCCTGACCGAAACCGACAATGCCCTGACCTTGCAATACACGGCGTTGATGGGCACCGAAGACGTGACCGTCAGCTTTACCGAGGACGGCATCGCGGCATTGGCGAAGATTGCGGCTGACGTGAATCAGAGCATCGAAAACATCGGCGCGCGGCGGCTCTACACCGTCATGGAGCGGGTTTTCGAAGAACTGTCCTTCGTTGCACCGGACAAAGCCGGTTCGCAGATCACCGTTGATGCACAATTCGTCAGCGACAATCTTGGTGAATTGACCAAGTCCTCTGATCTGAGCCGTTACGTTTTGTAACACGTCCAGCCGGTTTCTGCCGTTGTTTAAATCTTGCCATGCTGGACGTCGGGCAAGAATAGGATAGCGTGTGCACGAGTCACCCCGAGGTCTGGCCCGTGCTGCGATATTTCGTCATTCTGTTCATATCCCTTTCGATCGGCGCCTGTGTCGACCGGACGGTGTCCGAGGTCGTGCCCGGTGCCGTGAACATCGGAACACCTGAAACCATCTTCGCAAGCACGACCCGCGCGCGTGAGGCTGATGGATCTTATGGATTCCAACGCGGTGAAACGCTCAGGTTCCTGGAAACGACGGTTTCGATTCCACCGACGCATACTCCGGGTACGCTCCGCTTCTCCTACGCGAACCCGAATCCGCGGAAAGAATTCGTTTTGGCGGACGTGACCGAGCTGGATGGACCGCAGGGGCTGCGCAAACACCTGCGAGGACAGGATGACGTCACGATCTTTGTGCACGGCTACAATTCGACCCAGACCGAAACGATCTTCCGCGCGGCGCAGCTGACACATGACATTGGCCTCCCCGGATCGACGCTGGTGTATTCGTGGCCAAGCCGTGCAACGGGCTATGGATACGCCTATGATCTGGACAGTATGCTGTTTGCCCGCGACGGGTTGGAACAGACCATCCGCGAACTGAAAGCCATGGGTGTCAAACGCGTTGTTCTGGTCGCGCATTCCATGGGCGGTGCGTTGACGATGGAGATGATGCGGCAAACCGAACTGCAAGAACCCGGCTGGGCCAAGCGAAACATCGAAGGGGTCGTGCTGATTTCGCCTGATCTTGATCTTGATCTGTTTCGCTCGCAGATGAAACGTATCGACAACCCACCCGACCCGTTCATCGTAATGGTGTCCCAAAAGGACAAGATCCTGAACATCTCGGGCCGCTTGCGTGGCACGGATGAGGGCCAGCGGTTGGGGAACATCAGTTCGGTTGACTCGCTCGAGGAATTCCCGATCAGCGTGATCGACACGACCGCTTTCAACAGTGACGCGGCATCCTCGCATTTCGTTGCCGCGACCTCTCCGGCTTTGTTGTCGATCCTCAGCTCGTTGCGGCGTGTCAACAATACCTTCGGGCGGGAAGACCGACCGGCCATTGATATTCTGGTGCCACCCGGCGCGCGCAATCCAGACGGGGCCACTGGAATTGTTCTGACGGAAACCGGGCAGGCACAGGTCAGCTCTCCGTGACGCGGTTCAAGCTGCGCCGGTATCTTCTGGACAATGCCACCTGGCTTGGCGCAGGCGTTCTTCTGACGTTTTTATCCAGCTTCGGGCAAACATTCTTCATCTCAATCTTTGCCGGTGAAATCCGCGCGGAATTCGGCCTCGGCCATGGTGCGTGGGGTGGGCTGTACACATTGGGCACAACCCTGTCGGCCATCGTGATGATCTGGGCCGGAGGGCTGACGGACATCTTTCGCGTCCGGATGCTGGGTCCGGTGGTTCTGACCGGGTTGTCCCTGGCCGCCCTTGCCATGGCGCTGAATACCTGGCTGCTACTGTTGCCAGTGGTGATTTTTCTGCTGCGCCTGCTCGGTCAGGGGATGAGCACGCATCTGGCCGCGGTCGCCATGGCGCGGTGGTTCACGGTCACGCGGGGCAAGGCGCTTTCCATTGCATCCATCGGCTATGCCATCGGTGAGGCCTTGCTGCCCCTGATCTTTGTTGCGGCCATGGTTTACATGGACTGGCGTTGGCTGTGGGTCGTCGCGGCGGGGATGACCGCCTTGGGAATTCCCGTGTTGATGCGACTGTTGCGCGAGGAACGAACACCGCAAAGCCTTGCCAGCAAATCCTCTGCCATTGGGATGCAGGGTCGCCACTGGAGCCGTCGCGACGCGCTGTTTGACCCCTTGTTCTGGTTCATGGTGCCCGCCGTGCTTGCGCCATCGGCATTCATTACAGCGTTTTTCTTCCATCAGGTCTATTTCGCTGAGGTCAAAGGCTGGCAGCATATTCAACTGGTCGCTCTGTTCCCGATCTTTACCGGAGTATCGCTGCTGTCGATGTTTGCTGCGGGCTGGGCATTGGACAAATGGGGCACTGCGCGCATCATGCCATACTATCAACTTCCGATGGCGGTTGGGTTCGTGGTTTTGGGCATGACTGAATCAATCAGCGGCGCGACGGTTGGGTTGGTGTTTCTTGGCCTGACGGTCGGAGCAAACAGCACTTTGCCCAGCGCGTTCTGGGCAGAATTCTATGGGACCCGGCATATCGGCGCCATAAAGGCGTTGGCTGCGGCTGTCATGGTACTGGGGTCAGCCATCGGCCCTGGTTTGACCGGCGTTCTGATTGACCTTGGTTTCTCGCTGAGCATTCAGTTTTTCTGGATAGGCCTGTTTTTCGTGCTGGTATGCGCCTTGGTTTGGGTCGGTGTTTCCCGCGCCCGCCGCGACCTTTAGCGCGCGCGCCTGAGATATACGTAATACGCCCCGTCTCCGCCGTGGCTTATATGAGCCGGCGTGACCTGCAACACCGCCTGCGCCAGCGGTGGGATCGACAACCAGTGAGGAACCTGATTTCGCAGAACACCGCGCGGCGTCGGAATCGGACCGGGCTCGTCCCGATCCTTGCCTTTGCCGGTCACGACCAAAACCAGACGCTTTCCCTGTGCCTGCGCGCTCAGGATAAATCGGATCAGCGCCGGATGGGCCGAAGCGACCCGCATACCGTGCAGATCCAGCTTGCCTTCGGGTTTCAGCTTGCCGCGCTTCATCCGGCCAAAGGCCTTGTTGTCCATCTGAACCGGTGCATTGCGCAGCGCATCCGTAACCGAAGGTTTCAGATCATTCGGTTTCGGATTCGA
Source organism: Ruegeria sp. HKCCD6119 (assembly GCF_013110585.1). Lineage (NCBI taxonomy): Bacteria > Pseudomonadati > Pseudomonadota > Alphaproteobacteria > Rhodobacterales > Roseobacteraceae > Ruegeria > Ruegeria sp. HKCCD6119. The sequence continues at coordinate 68,164 of NZ_WVQV01000003.1, forward strand.
CTGAAAGGTCTGTCCAAGTTCGAATGCCTGAAAACGCGGTTTCGGGGTTTTCTTGGGCTTGGGTTTCGGCAAAGAGGTCGGATGGACCGTCTGCGGGATTTCCGGGTGCAGCCTCTCGGCCTGTTTGGCGACCTTGCGCCACAGCTCGATCTCTTCGTTTGTCAGTTTGCGCCGGGTCATCAGAATTCATCCGGCAGCAGGGCATAGGCACGCTGGATGGGCAGCAACAGCACCATCCGGCCCGGATCCTTCAGCTTGCCCGCGGCCTGACCGGCTTCGTCCCCCGTTCCGAAAAAGATATCAGCCCGTTGCGCGCCTTTGATGGCCGCACCTGTATCCTGCGCGATCATCAGGCGGCGGATCGATTCCTTGCCGTCCTTTTCCACCCAAACCGGCGCACCCAGCGGGGTATAGGCCGGATCGACCGCGATGCTGCGCATGGTCGTTATGGATCGGTTCATGGCACCCAGCGGTCCAAGCTCGGGCGCGACACGCGAAACTTCGCGGAAAAACACGTATGATGGGTTGTGGAGAAGCAATTCCGCACCGGCCTCGGGGTTCTTGCGCACCCAGGCGCGGATCATCTGCGCGCTGACCTCATGCGCGCCAAGAATACCGCGCCGCACCAGTTCCACGCCAATTGACCTGTAGGGATGCCCGTTCGCACCACCATACCCGACGCGCAAAGCCCCCCCATCCGGCAATCGAACACGACCCGAACCCTGGATTTGCAAGAAAAACAACTCTACGGGGTCATCGACCCAGGCAATCTCAAGCCCGCGGCCCTGCATGACATCACTGGTCAGGATTTCTCGCCGGCTCAGCCAGGCCCCCTCAGCGCGGGCCTCGGGCGGCATTTTGTAGATGGGGTACCTGAAACGATCCGTCCGGGTACGCGCACCATCAAGTTCGGGTTCGAAATACCCCGTGAACAGGGCATCCTCACCATCCTCGACCAGAACAGGGCGAAAAAAGAGCTCAAAGAACGACCGTGCCGCTTCGGCATCGTAGGTTCTTGCCACACCGCACAGGGCCCGCCAATCGGGATCTTTCAGATCACCGCAGGTGTTCAGAAAAACCGAAAGGGCTGCACCGTGGTCATCCTCGGCCCAGCCATGCAGATCATCGAACGACAGAATGGATCGCGTTGCCTCGGCTCCGGCAGCGCTGGCAGCGGTCATTGCACCCACCAGTAAAAGCGACCGGAGCGTGGCAATCATGCGTCCGTGGCAACAAGCAGCCAGTTCGGATCGTCCTTGCCCATCACACGGGCAAAGGTCCAGCTGTCCTTTTGGCGTTTCACGGTATTGGGGCTGCCTTCGACGATATCGCCACCGCGATCCCGCACGACCGATGTCAGTTCACCCACGAATTTCATGGTGATTTCGGCCTGATTGGTATCCTTGTCGAACTTCACATCCGTCAGGGTCGTCTCTCGGACACCGATAAACTCGGCCTCGATCGTCAGGCCCTGATCTTCTCGTGCGGCGACGCCCGCAACGAAGGATTCAAAAACTTCTTCCGACAGGAACGGTTGGATCTCGTCCAGGTTTCCCTTTTCATACCCCATCAGGATCATTTCATAGGCACCGCGCGCACCCTGAACAAACTCGGTGACGGAAAAACTGGGTTCAACCCGTTTCATCGCCGCCAGCGTCTGTGCCAGCTCGCTGTCTTCCGGGACATGGTCTGTGATGTCATGATCCGGGCCGCCTTCGATCACTTCGAAATCGCGGCGCGACTTATGCGCTTCGGGCTGCTGCTGCACAGGCGGTTTTTCAAAACCTTCACGCGTGCCCAACACGCTCTTGAGGCGCAGGATCAGGAAAACGGCAATTCCGGCCAGGACCAGCAACTGGATCATGGGTTCGTTCATTTCATCCTCTTTTCAGAACCGCGGCTTTGTATACGCGGCCTCATGCCACTATGTAGGTGACCGTAGGTGGCAAGTCCACAGCCCGGCCTAAGGGAAAGGATAACGCAAATGTATCTGTTCTTGGCATTTTTGTTGGTGCCCATCATCGAGATTGCGCTGTTTATTCAGGTTGGCGGGTTGATCGGCTTGTGGCCAACCCTTGCCATCGTAGTACTGACGGCGGTTTTGGGCACTGTTTTGGTGCGGACACAAGGTCGCATGGCGTTGGGAAACCTGCAACGGTCGTTTGCCGAACTGGACGACCCGACCGAGCCGCTGGCGCATGGTGCGATGATCCTGTTGTCGGGTGCTTTGTTGCTTACACCGGGATTTTTCACTGATGCCATTGGATTTGCGTTGCTTGTTCCGGGCGTACGGGTTGCGGTTTTCAGATACCTCAGATCGAAAGTCACCGTTACCCAGTTTCAGATGGGTCAGGGCCCCGGTTTTCGGTCACGGGAAAATCCGTTCGATCAGGGTGACATCATAGACGGCGACTTTACCGAGGTCCGCCCGAAAAATGATCCGTCAAAGCCGTCTAAATGGGTGGAAGGCCCCCACCGGCATTGAGGTGCCGCGCCCAACTTGATAAGCAGTGGCGAATTTCATTTTTGGAGTAGATCCATGGCCGAAGAAAAAGCTGCAGAAAACACTGCGGCCAAAGCCGCCCCGCAAGTTCAGATGCGTGTTCTGGGGCAGTTCATCCGCGACATGTCCTTTGAAAACGTGATGGCCCAGAAGGGTGTTTCCGGTGACGTACAGCCCGAAATCGCGGTTCAGGTGAATCTGGACGCCAAGAAACGCCCGACAGACCACCAGTTCGAAGTGTCGATCAAGCTGAACCTGACATCCAAAGCCAAAGGTTTGGAAGACGTTCTGTTCCTGTGTGAGCTGGACTATTGCGGCCTGTTCCATGTGGAAGGTGTGCCGGAAGACCAGCTGCACCCGTTCCTGATGATCGAATGCCCGCGGATGCTGTTCCCGTTCCTGCGCCGCATCGTCAGCGACATCACCCGTGACGGCGGTTTCCCACCGGTGAATCTGGACAATATCGATTTCGTCGCCCTGTATCGCAACGAATTGATGCGTCGTCAGGCCGAACAGTCCCAAAAGACAGACGCCTGAGGTTTTGGCCCGTACCTGACGGGATCAGGTGCGGGTCCACAGGGCATTGTCGCCAAGTTTTTCGATGAACGCGTCATGTGCCGCGCGTTCATCCTCGGTAATACGAGACGGCAGCGGCGTGGCTCGTGGTGCCGGTCGCCAATCATCGCCGCCGCCTGCCACGGATGATGCAGATGTTGACAGTCCAAAATCGGGCTGTCGTCCTCCGATCAGCTCAAGATAAACTTCGGCCAGGATTTCAGAGTCGAGCAACGCGCCGTGCAGTACACGGTTCGAGTTGTCGATATTGAAGCGACGGCAAAGCGCATCCAGCGAGGCCGGAGAGCCGGGAAACCGTTTGCGCGCAATTGCCAGCGTATCCAGCGCCTGTTCCATCGGGATGAGCGGGGCACCCACCCATTTCAGTTCGGCATTCAGGAACTTCATGTCGAAAGATGCATTGTGGATCACCAGCCGCGCATCGCCGACGAATTCGCGAAAAGCGTGACCGATCTTGGCAAAAACCGGTTTGTCTTTCAGCGTCACTTCACCCTTTTCGGGCGGGCGTGGGTTTTCCAACAGGTCCGGGCCGATGCCATGCACGCCAAATGCCTCTTCCGGCATCGAACGTTCGGGGTTGATGTAGACGTGATACGTCTCACCCGTTGCGACGTGGTTCCACAGTTCAACGGCGCCGATTTCCACGATCCGATCACCGCTTTCGGGATCGAAACCCGTGGTTTCGGTGTCGAGTACAATTTCACGCATCTGCCATCCCCGCCCGTATCTGCCTGACCACATCCTGCACCTGCGCGCGGGCGTGGTCCAGCGTGTCGGTCACGATGACGTAATCCGACCGCGCGCATTTTTCTTCATTCGGCATCTGCTTGGCGCGGATTTGCTCGAACTGCGCCTCGGTCATTGTGCCCCGTTCCATGACACGCCGTTTTTGCTCGTCGGCCGGGATCGAAACACAAGCCACCGCGTCCATCGCCGCGTCACCGCCCGTTTCAAACAAAAGCGGAATGTCGAACACCAAGATGTCGTTTGTCGCGGCTTCACGAAATGCTGCGCGGTCAGCAGCGACCAGAGGGTGGACGATGGCTTCGATGGCCTTCAGCGCAGCAGGATCGGCGGCAATTATCTGTTTCAGAGCCTCCCGGTTGACCGCACCGTCCTGAATGGCCGACGGAAACAATCGTTCCATGGGGCCAACGGCCGCGCCCCCCCTGGAATACAGGCGATGCACCGCCGCATCCGCATCCCACAAGGCACAACCTTCTTCGACGAACATCTGCGCCGTTGTGCTTTTCCCCATGCCAATGGAACCGGTCAGGCCAAGCGCGAAACTCATGCCAAGGCCGCCGCACGCGCATCAGCATCAACTTCGGGGCGCACGCCGAACCAGCGTTCGAAACCGGGCACTGCCTGATGCAGCAACATGCCCAGCCCATCGACTGCGGTGCATCCTGCCTGTTCAGCGGTTTGCAACAGGCGGGTTTTCAATGGCGCATAAACCAGATCCGTCACCACGGCACCGGGCTGCAACCCATCAAGCGGAACCCGCAATTCCGGTTGGCCCTGCATGCCCAACGAGGTGGTGTTCACCACGAGTTCTGCGTTTTCGATGACATTTCCGGCCTGAACCCAATCCACCACGCGGATACGTTGACCGAATTCCTCTTTCAGATGATCCGCACGGGCGCGGGTTCGGTTGGTCAGCAGGATTTCCGGAACACCCGCGTCAGATAATGCCTGCAACACGGCGCGCGCGGCCCCTCCGGCCCCGAAGACAACAGCCGGTCCGTCCTTTGCATTCCAGTCCGGAGCACCAGTGCGAAGATTCTCCATGAACCCGTACCCGTCAGTGTTATCCGCGTGGATCGAGCCATCTTCACGAAACACCAGAGTGTTCGCCGCACCTATCACTGTTGCGCGGTCAGACGCATGATCCGCGATCTTCAAGGCGGCTTCCTTGTGGGGAACGGTCACATTGGCGCCGACAAAACCCGCCCTGGGCAGGGTGCGCAGCACAGTTTCCAGGTCGGCGGGTGCCACATCCATCGGGATGTAATGACCGGCAAGACCGTATGTCTTAAGCCAATGACCATGCAGTTTGGGGGATCGTGAGTGACCAATGGGATGTCCAATCACACCGGCCAAAGGAACCCGATAGTCCGTCATTGATCGATTACCCCTTTGACAGCCAGAAAGTTGAGCAGCTCCAACAGGGGCATACCCAAAACGTTAAAATAGTCGCCGTCAATGGTGGCGAACAGGCGGACACCTTCTTCCTCCAGCTTGTAAGCTCCGACGGCGTGGCGGATACTGTCCCAGTTTCGCGCGACGTAATCTTTCAGATAGGCGTCGGAACTGGCCCGCATCCGCAATCGTACCTGCCCCACATGCCGCCAGACCGGCTGAGCATTCTGATAGATCACCGCTGCGGACAAAAGCATGTGACGCTTGCCTCGCATGGCTTTCAGCTGGGCCAACGCCTGTTCGGGGGTTTCCGGCTTTGACATCAGTTGACCGTCAAAATCCAGAACCTGATCACATCCCAGAACCATGGCACCGGGATTTTTGTCACTGACCTTCCGCGCCTTCATTTCTGCGAGTGTATCGGCAATGTCCCGTGGTGATGCGTTTTCAGCCAGCAGGGCGCGTTTGGCCGTCTCTTCATCCACGCGCGCGGTTTGAACCACAAACGGTACGCCTGCATTTTCAAGCAGCTGCGCGCGAATGGCGGACCCGGAAGCAAGAAGAATGGGGACAGACATGTGGAAAACCCCGTGCGCAAATCATTGAGAGTTCAGGGGTGCTTTGTATGGTTTTCCGGTTGACACGCAACCCCGGGGATTTCACGCCAGAGATCCCAGAGTCGCTCAAATCTCATCCCGTCCGGACAAGGATAAGTCGGTTTCTCTGGAAAACCCCGATATCCCAAATTCTCCTACCAGTTATCCCCAAGCGGAACGAGGAATACTGTTATTAAACTATTGATTTTAAATGATAGAAATATCCACCAACAGAATCACCTGAAAAATTCCGTGCTCTGTCCACCTGGGGAAAACACTTGTGTAAAAAAGTAATCCACGGATTTTACTCACCCTACAAAACCATCATCCTTTTTCTTTTCTTATTTTTTTATTAGGGAGGGTCCCGAACAACGCCCGGAGCCGAAATGACCGATCTTCTGTTCACTTTGTACCCATGGGTGAAGTCACTCCATATCATGGCGGTGATTTCGTGGATGGCCGGCCTGTTCTACCTGCCCAGGTTGTTCGTCTATCACGTCGAAAAGGCTCAGGCCGTCGAAGGCGCACAGGACATTTTCTTTGAAATGGAAGAAAAGCTGCTGCGTGTGATCATGAGACCCGCGATGATCGTTGCGTGGGTTTGTGGTTTGATCATGGTGTTCACGCCGGGCATCGTGGGATGGGACTGGAGCTGGCCTTGGGTCAAGGGCGCTGCCGTGATCGGCATGACCTGGTTTCATCACTGGCTGATGGCGCGACGCAAGGATTTTCTGGAAGGGCGAAACACGCTCAGTGGGCGGCAGTTTCGCATGATGAACGAGGTCCCGACCGTTTTGATGGTTGCCATCGTTCTGGCGGTTGTTCTGAAGTTCTGAGGGCATGTTTGACTCCGCCCCGCACTGCGCTTATGTAGGGGTCAACACGCCCGTCCGGGCGGCGTATCTTCCATACTGAAATTCCACTTCGTGCCGCGCTGTCAGCGGTGAAGGTATATATCATGACAACCGAATCCCTGAATCTTGCTGACTTGAAAGCCAAAAGCCCCAAAGACCTTCTGGCGATGGCCGAAGAGCTGGAGATTGAAAACGCCTCGACCATGCGCAAGGGCGAGATGATGTTCCAGATCCTGCGTGAACGCGCCGATGAAGGCTGGACCGTTGGTGGCGATGGCGTGCTTGAAGTGCTTCAGGACGGTTTCGGCTTCCTGCGCTCGCCCGAGGCGAACTATCTGCCCGGCCCGGATGACATCTACGTCTCACCCGAGATGATCCGCCAGCACTCATTGCGGACAGGGGATACCGTGGAAGGCGAGATCAAAGCCCCGGATGAGAATGAGCGCTATTTCGCGCTGACAAAGGTGACCAAGATCAACTTCGAAGACCCGGAAAAGGCCAGGCACAAGATCCTGTTCGACAACCTGACGCCGCTTTATCCGGATGAGCGGCTGAAGATGGAGATCGAGGATCCGACCATCAAGGACAAGTCTGCACGAGTGATCGACCTGGTCGCGCCGATCGGCAAGGGCCAGCGGTCGTTGATCGTGGCGCCGCCGCGCACCGGTAAGACGGTGATCCTGCAAAACATCGCGCACTCGATCGAGCGCAACCACCCGGAATGCTACCTGATCGTCCTGCTGATCGACGAACGCCCCGAAGAAGTCACCGACATGCAGCGTTCAGTGAAGGGCGAGGTGGTATCCTCGACCTTTGATGAACCCGCGACGCGCCACGTGGCTGTGTCGGAAATGGTCATCGAAAAAGCCAAGCGTTTGGTCGAACATAAACGAGATGTTGTTATTCTTCTTGATTCGATCACAAGACTTGGTAGGGCCTTTAACACGGTGGTCCCATCCTCGGGTAAAGTTCTGACCGGTGGTGTGGATGCAAACGCCCTGCAACGGCCCAAGCGTTTTTTTGGCGCGGCGCGGAACATTGAAGAGGGTGGTTCGCTGACCATCATCGCAACTGCACTGATTGATACCGGCAGCCGGATGGACGAGGTCATCTTTGAAGAATTCAAAGGTACTGGTAACTCGGAAATCGTTCTGGATCGCAAGATCGCGGACAAGCGAGTGTTCCCGGCCATCGACATCCTCAAATCCGGCACGCGGAAAGAGGATCTTTTGGTCGACAAGGGCGATCTGGCCAAGACCTTCGTTCTGCGGCGTATCCTCAACCCGATGGGCACGACCGACGCAATCGAGTTCTTGTTGTCCAAGTTAAAGCAGACAAAGACAAACAGCGAATTCTTCGATTCCATGAACACCTGACACTGGTCTTTAACTCTAGCGAGGCCTTCGAATGGATACGATATTCGCCTTGGCCAGCGCGCAGGGCAAAGCCGGGGTGGCGGTCATCCGCCTCTCGGGTCCGGACTCTCATTCAGCTGCGGCGCGCCTGACGGGTGGTGCGCTGCCAAAGCGTGGCATGGTCCTGCGCACTCTGACCGATCATGGCGGAGCACGTTTGGACGACGGATTGGTCTTGACCTTCCAGGCCCCGGCCAGTTTTACCGGTGAGGACGTGGCCGAGCTTCAGATTCATGGAAGCACCGCCTCTGTTAACGCCGTTCTGCGTTGCCTGTCGGATACGGACGGATTGCGCATCGCTGAACCGGGTGAGTTCACACGACGGGCGCTGGAAAACGGCAAGATGGACCTGACTCAGGTCGAAGGCCTGGCCGATCTAATCGATGCAGAAACGGAAGCACAACGTAAGCAGGCTCAGACCATTCTGGCGGGCGAGCTGGGCACGTTGGCTGAACGGTGGCGTCGGGATTTGATACGGGCTGCGTCCCTGTTGGAGGCTGTCATCGATTTTGCTGATGAAGAAGTTCCAACCGATGTGACGCCGGAAGTGCGCGAGCTGATCCAAGGCGTCATGTCGGACCTTCATCGCGAAGCAGATGGCGTCAAGATTGCCGAGCGAATTCGTACAGGGTTCGAGGTTGCGATCGTCGGCCTTCCAAATGCGGGAAAATCCACTCTTTTGAATGCTTTGGCAGGCCGTGAGGCGGCCATTACTTCGGAATATGCCGGGACCACGCGCGATGTGATCGAAGTTCGAATGGATCTGGCTGGTTTACCGGTGACCTTGCTGGATACGGCAGGCCTGCGAGAGACCGAAGATCATGTCGAAAACCTGGGTATCGAGCTTGCGCGCAGCAGAGCAGAGGCCGCCGACCTTCGCGTTTTCCTGTCTGAAACACCGAAGGACCTGGGGGTGGAGATGCGGGAAGATGATATACATGTTTTGCCCAAAGCAGATCTTAGAGGGATCGGGGAAAAGGGTGTTTCAGGGAAATCTGGCCAGGGAATAGATGCGTTAGTAGACCAGATATCGTGTGTTTTGCGCCAGCGAACCACTACCCATGGTATTGCAACTCGGGAACGTCACCGCATTGCAATCACCAGAGCATTGGACTCACTCACATCTGCAATCTCGGTTCTGGAATCAGGCCCAGACCTGTATGATATAGTGGCAGAGGAGCTGAGAACCGCCATACGCGCCCTTGAATCCTTGGTGGGCAGAATTGACGTGGAAACTCTGCTGGATGAAATCTTCTCCAGCTTCTGTTTGGGAAAATAAGGAGTGTTTCACGTGAAACATTCGAAGTTTGATGTCATCGTCATCGGCGCAGGTCACGCCGGAACCGAAGCCGCTCATGCATCAGCCAGAATGGGTGCTACAACTGCGCTGGTGACGCTGTCCGCAACGGACATTGGCGTCATGTCCTGCAATCCAGCGATTGGCGGTTTGGGGAAAGGCCATCTTGTGCGTGAGATTGACGCTTTGGATGGCGTCATGGGTCGGGTGGCGGATCAGGCGGGCATTCAGTTTCGATTATTGAACCGTCGAAAGGGGCCCGCCGTTCAGGGGCCGAGAGCGCAGGCGGATCGCGCCCTTTATCGTCTTGCCATGCAACAGGTAACGGAGAAGCAGGATAACCTGTCCGTCGTTGTCGGCGAGGTTGTCGATTTCCTGATGAACGGCGAAAAGGTTGCAGGTGTTGTTCTTTCCGATGGATCAGAACTTTCCGCGCGCGCCGTTATTTTGACGTCCGGTACGTTTCTAAGGGGCGTCATCCATATCGGTGACGTGTCTCGCCCAGGCGGGAGAATGGGGGATCGGCCTTCCATCAAACTGGCTGAGCGGTTGGATAGATACGATCTTCCCATGGGGCGATTGAAAACCGGAACACCACCGCGTCTGGACGGGCGGAGCATTGATTGGTCCGATCTTGAAAGGCAGGACGGCGACGATGAACCAACCCTGTTTTCTTTCATGTCGAAATCCGTTGTCGCGCCCCAGATTTCTTGTGGAATTACGCATACAAATGCGCGAACTCATGAGATCATTGCGTCGAATCTTTCGAAATCTGCCATGTATGGCGGTCACATCGATGGGGTAGGCCCGCGTTACTGCCCTTCGATCGAAGACAAGATCGTACGCTTCGCCGACAAGGAATCGCATCAAATCTTCCTTGAACCCGAAGGGGTCAACGACCACACAATCTATCCGAACGGCATATCGACATCTCTGCCCCAGGATGTTCAGCTGGACTATGTGCGGTCGATCAAAGGCTTGGAAAATGCAGAGATTCTGCAACCGGGATATGCAATCGAATACGACTATGTTGATCCGCGCGTCCTGAGTGCTTCTTTATCCTTGCCGGCTGTTCCCGGACTATATCTAGCGGGCCAGATAAATGGGACCACAGGATATGAGGAAGCTGCGGCTCAGGGCATGGTGGCCGGACTCAACGCGGCGTTAGAGACCCAAGGGCGGGAGCCTATCCATTTTACACGATCCGACAGTTATATTGGCGTAATGATTGACGATTTAACAACTCGAGGAGTTGCCGAACCTTACCGCATGTTCACGTCACGCGCGGAGTTCCGGCTATCTCTGCGTGCCGACAATGCTGATCAACGGCTGACTCCGCTTGGTTTGGAATTGGGGTGCGTCGGAGAAGGGCGCAAGGTTCAGTTCGAAGATAAAATGGACCAACTTGAGAGTGTGAAGTCAAAGCTGACGGAACGCACTTATACGCCCAAGGAAGTTCTCGCTGCCGGTATAAACGTTAATCAGGACGGAAACCGAAGGGATGGGATGGCAATTCTGGCGTTTCCCGATACCTCATTTGAAGATTTGTTGCCTCTCGTTCCTGATCTGCAGGACGTTGACCCAAAGATCAGGCTTCAGATCGAGAGGGACGCCTTGTATGCCAACTACATTGCCAGACAAAAGCGGGATGTCGAAGCAATGAAGCGGGATGAATCCTATGTTATCCCGAATGAGTTCGACTATTTTGCCTTGGACGGCCTGTCTTCGGAGATGAAACAGAAGCTGTCGCAGGCGAAACCCGCCAATATCGCTCAGGCAAGCCGTGTCGAGGGCGTTACTCCGGCAGCGCTGACGCTCGTTCTGGCAAAACTGCGCCGGGATCAAAGGGCTCGTCAGGCATGATGGTTGATTATTCGAAGTTTGAAGACCTGAATGTTTCACGTGAAACATTCGATCGCCTCGTGACCTATGTTGATCTGGTGAAGCGTTGGAATCCTAAGATCAACCTCGTGTCTAAGAACAGTTTGGAGCATATCTGGGATCGGCATATACTTGATTCGGTGCAAGTCTATCGGTGCGCTGACAGGTTTGACACTTGGGCAGACCTGGGAACCGGAGGCGGATTCCCTGGTATGGTCTGCGCCATCATCGCTGCGGAAGAAAACCCAGGCGCTGCATTCAATATGATCGAGAGCGACCAGCGGAAATCAGCTTTCTTGCGCAGTGTTGCCCGGGAATGCGGCATAAAATGCACGGTGATCTCAAAAAGGATTGAATCGGTTGATCCTTTGGCTGCAAGCATAATTTCTGCTCGAGCACTGGCTGACTTGCGCACCCTGTTGTCCTTTTGTGACAGGCATTTACACACCAACGGGACAGCGTTGTTGCCCAAAGGCGCAAATTGGAAAAAAGAGCTGGAAGACGCACGTGAGGAATGGAATTTCGAGGCTGAGGCGATTACAAGTTTAACTGAACCTCAAGCCGTTATCCTTAAGATAAATGGAGTATCACGTGGTTGATTTGTCTCGACCTTCAGGGCCTCGGATAATTGCTGTTGCCAATCAGAAGGGCGGGGTCGGAAAAACAACCACAGCGATCAACCTTGCAGCAGGATTGGCCGAATCCGGGTGTCGGGTGCTGGTGGTTGACCTTGACCCGCAGGGGAACGCTTCGACAGGTTTGGGTGTCGAAGATCGAGACTGGACAACTTATGATTTGATCCTCGACGACGCGCCATTGGAAGCCGTCGTTCAGGAGACTGAAATCGAAGGTCTTTTCGTTGTTCCGGCGACCGTTGATCTGAGTTCCGCCGATATTGAACTGATCTCCAACGAAAAACGCAGCTATCTTTTGCATGATGCTTTGAGGCAGCCAGCCATAGATGCGTTTGAACTGGATTTCGTGCTTATTGACTGCCCGCCATCCTTAAACTTGTTGACCGTGAATGCAATGGTTGCTTCGCATTCGGTGCTTGTTCCGCTGCAGAGCGAGTTCTTTGCTCTTGAAGGGCTTTCACAGCTGATGCTGACGATTCGAGAGGTCCGCCAAACGGCGAATCCAGATCTGAGAATCGAAGGTATTGTGTTGACCATGTATGACAACCGCAACAACTTGTCCCGTCAGGTTGAAAAGGACGCGCGTGACAATCTGGGTGAGATGGTCTTTAAAACGAAGATACCCAGAAATGTGCGGGTCAGCGAAGCGCCGTCATATGCGCTGCCTGTTTTGCAATATGACTCGGGATCGCTTGGGGCCATGGCCTATCGGCATCTTGCTCGTGAGATCTTGCACAAGAACAATAAGACCGCTGCCTGAGCGGGAACGAGGAGGGCGACATGAGCGCCAAGAAAGCAAAGTCCAGAGGTTTGGGGCGGGGGTTGTCTGCCCTTATGGCGGATGTGAATCCTGAATCAGAAGGCCGGATTTCAACGGATGCACGCAGACCGGATCTGAAAGTCCCGATTGAAAAGCTGAAAGCCAACCCCAACCAGCCGCGCCGGACATTCATGCCCGAGCAGTTGGACGAGCTGGCAGCGTCGGTTAAGGAAAAAGGTATTATTCAGCCGTTGATCGTTCGCTCGACGGGGTCCGATGAATACGAAATCGTCGCGGGGGAACGCCGTTGGCGCGCGGCACAGATGGCGCAGCTGCATGATATCCCGGTGATTGTGCGTGAATTCGATGATACGGAAGTGTTGGAAGTTGCGATTATCGAAAACATCCAACGCGCGGATCTGAACGCGGTGGAAGAGGCCGCCGGCTACAAGCAGTTGATGGACCGGTTTGGTCACACACAGGAAAAGCTCGCCGAGGCCCTGGGTAAAAGCCGCAGCCACATCGCAAATCTTTTGCGGCTTCTGTCCTTGCCGTTGGATGTTCAAACCCTTGTTATTGAAGGAAAATTATCTGCGGGCCACGCCAGGGCGCTGATTACGGCGGAAAATCCGTCGGAACTTGCGAAACAGATCGTCAAGGATGGCTTGTCGGTGCGCGCAACCGAGGCTCTGGTCAAAAAACAGCAGCAAGGCACTGCCGAGCGTTCTGCGCCGCGCTCCAGAAATCTGGATGCTGGAAAGGATGCAGACACACGTGCGTTGGAAAAAGACCTGTCCGCGATCCTGGCGATGAAAGTTTCAATCAATCACAAGGCCGGAACGGAAACGGGACAAGTTGTTCTGACCTACGAAAACCTGGATCAGCTGGACGACTTGTGCGCCAAGCTCAGCCGTTAGGCCGTGACCAGATAAAGATCATGACACCGCCCAGCACAACCGCCTGAATGATCAACACGAAAAGCGGTGCTGACAACAAAACAGAGAGTCCAAAAACGGCGGCGATCGAGACGGTTGCCGCCTTTTTTGCGGCTGGTCGAATGGCACCGGAACTTTGCCAATCAAGAATCAGTGGCCCAAAAAGGTTATGGGTCACAAGCCAATTGTGCAGCCGCGAGGATGAGCGGGCGAAGAAAAACGCGGCAAGCAGAAGAAAAGGCACCGTTGGAAGAAGGGGCAGAACAACCCCAACAGCCGCCATGGCAACACATAGCAATCCCAGTCCGGCCCAAAGATACTGCATGCTCAGTCCAACAGCTCCCGGATGACTGCGTTCAATACGGCGCGACCGTCTGATGTGGCGATGAGGCGCCCGTTGCTGCGCTGTACCATGTTGATGTCGGTCAGATGATCTATGGCTTCAGAAGGAAGAGAGCGGCCAGACAAGGCTTGCCACCTGTCCATATCTAGTCCCTCAGAAATTCTCATACCCATCATAAGGTATTCATTTGCCTGATCTTCAAGGGGCAATGCGCTGCGGTTCTTTTCACCATTGCCTTGATTCGCGGCATCAAGCCAACGCTGGGGGTTCAGATAGGTTTCGGTCGCGTATTTCCGACCATTCAGGGTAATCCTCCCATGGGCGCCGGGGCCGATTCCCACATAGTCGCCATACCGCCAGTAAATCAGGTTGTGCTGCGATTCTGCGCCCGGTCGGGCATGGTTCGAAACTTCATAGGCCGGCAAGCCATGTGCTTCGCAGATTTCCTGTGTGGCCAGATACATGTCGGCGGCACTGTCATCTTCGGGCAAGCCGCGTAACTTACCGACGGCGTATCGATCGCCAAAGGCCGTCCCGTCTTCGATCGTCAATTGATAGAGCGACAGGTGGTCGATGGCCATCGATAGCGCTTGGGTCAGTTCCTCTTGCCAGGCGTCCAGTGTCTGGTGTTGGCGCGCATAGATCAGGTCAAAGCTGACCCGGTTGAAACAGTTGCGGGCGATGTCAAAGGCGGCGCGGGCCTCTGCCGCGGTGTGGATGCGACCCAGCCGCCTCAGGTCTTCGTCATTCATTGCCTGAATGCCCATCGAAACCCGGTTCACGCCCGCATCGCGATAGGCGGCGAACCGCCCGGCCTCGACCGAACCGGGATTGGCCTCGAGCGTGATTTCCATGTCATTGGCGGGCCGCCACAGGGCGCGGGCGGTGTCGATCACGGCGGCCACGGTCTCGGGCGCCATCAGTGACGGGGTGCCGCCGCCAAAGAAGATCGTGTTCAGAACCCGGTCGGGCGTTTCGGCAGCAGATCGCTTGAGTTCGGACAGGTATGCTCTAAGCCATTGTTTTTGGTCGATATTTTTTGAAACGTGGCTATTGAAGTCGCAATAGGGGCATTTGGCCTCGCAAAAGGGCCAATGCACATACAGGCCAAAGCCCCCGTTGCGCCAATCATCCGCCAAAGCAGCCTTTCACGAACATTTCCACCGCGCGACCGCGATGGCTGATCTTGTTCTTTTCCCAGCGATCCATCTCAGCAAAGGTAATGTCGTAGCCGTCGGGGACAAACATCGGGTCATAGCCGAACCCATCCTTGCCGCGGATCGGCCAGACCAGATGACCGGGCGCGACGCCTTCGAACACTTCGTCGTGCCCGTCGGGCCAGGCCAGAACCAGAGTGCAGCGGAATTGGGCCGTGCGAGGGTGCGGCGCGTTTTTTGCTTCGAGCTCATCATGGGCGCGAGTCATGGCCATCAGAAAATCGCGGCCATTTCCGGTTTCGGCCCAGTCGGCCGTGTATACACCCGGCGCGCCGTTCAGCGCGTCGATCGTGATACCGGAATCGTCCGACAGGGCGGGAAGTCCGGTGGCCTGTGCGGCGGCGTGGGCCTTGATCCGGGCGTTGCCGACAAATGTGTCTTCAGTCTCTTCCGGCTCAGGCAGGTCCATCTCGGCGGCGCCCACGACCGTCACGCCAAAGGGCTCGAGCAGATGGGTCATCTCCTCAAGCTTGCCTTTGTTGTGGGTGGCGACCAGCAATCTGTCGCCGTCGAACTTGCGGGTCATGCGGTGGCGGCCTTTTGCGCGGCCGCCAGTTCGGAAACGCCTTTTTCCGCCAGATCCATCAGTTGATCCATTTGGGTGCGGCTGAAGACCGAGCCTTCGGCGCTCATCTGCACTTCGATCAGTTTGCCGGATCCGGTCATGATGAAGTTGCCGTCGACGCCGGCTTCGCTGTCTTCCGGGTAATCCAGATCCAGAACCGGTTGACCGGCGTAAATTCCGCAGGACACAGCTGCTACAGGGTCCACTAGGGGGTCCGAGATTACATCGCCCGCTTTCATCAGCTTGTTCACCGCCAGACGCAGCGCAACCCAACCGCCGGTGATCGAGGCGCAGCGAGTGCCGCCATCGGCCTGAATCACATCGCAGTCCACGGTGATCTGACGTTCGCCCAATGCAACTCGATCCACACCGGCGCGCAGGGCGCGGCCGATCAGGCGTTGGATTTCGACCGTGCGGCCCCCTTGTTTGCCCGCGGCCGCCTCGCGCCGCATCCGCGTATTGGTGGCACGGGGTAGCATGCCGTATTCGGCTGTGACCCATCCCAGGCCCGAGCCCTTGATAAACGGCGGCACGCGATCTTCGATCGTAGCGGTGCACAGAACATGGGTGTCGCCCATTTTGATCAGGCAGGAACCTTCGGCATGTTTCGTGACTCCCGTCTCGATTGAAACGGCGCGCATTTCACTTAAATCTCTTCCAGAGGGTCGCATCGGAATTCCTTTGTTTGCTGGGTTGGGGATAACGCCCCGCAGCGTTACGATGCAACCCCGATTGACCTTTCATTTGCCTGCTATTTAATGACGAACGAGCAGGGGAACACGGATGAGCGAAGCGAGCAAGATTCTGGACGAGATGAACGACCGGTCACGCGAAGTGTTCCGGCTGATTGTCGAGAGCTATCTGGAAAGCGGAGAGCCCGTCGGCAGCCGTACTTTGACGCGTACGTTGTCAGAAAAAGTCAGCGCTGCAACTGTCCGCAATGTGATGCAGGATCTGGAGTTTCTGGGCCTTCTGGATAGCCCCCATGTCAGCGCGGGCCGAATCCCGACGCAGCAAGGCCTGCGAATGTTTGTAGACGGATTGCTTGAGGTTGGCGACCTGGGTGCCGATGACCGGCAGAAACTGGAGCAGACATTAGGCTCTAACACGGGTGATGTTGGTGGAATGCTGGACCGTGTCGGCTCTGCCTTGTCAAACGTGACACAAGGGGCCTCGCTGGTTCTGACGCCCAAGCATGAATCGGAAATCAAACATATCGAATTTGTTTCTCTGGGCCATGATCGGGCTTTGGTGGTTTTGGTTTTCTCGGACGGACATGTGGAAAACCGGCTGTTCACGCCGCCGCCTGGGCAAACACCCAGTTCCATGCGCGAGGCCGCGAACTTCCTGAACGCACTTATCGAGGGACGGACACTCAGCGAAGTGCGGCGGCAAATGCAGACGCAGATCGATGCGCGCAAGCAGGAAATCGACACTCTGGCCCGTGAGATGGTCGAAAGCGGAATGGCCGTTTGGGACGGAGACGGAAGCGACTCGGCCCGTTTGATCGTGCGCGGGCGCGCGAATCTTTTGAACGAACCCGGTCAGGCCGAGGAACTTGACCGCATCCGCACCCTGTTCGATGACCTTGAGCGCAAGCGAGACATCGCCGAATTCCTTGAATTGACCGAGGAAGGCGAGGGTGTGCGCATTTTTATCGGGTCTGAGAACAAACTTTTCTCACTTTCGGGTTCCTCTTTGGTGGTGTCTCCTTATATGAACGCTGATCGAAAGATAATCGGTGCGGTGGGGGTCATCGGACCCACACGTCTGAATTATGGGCGGATCGTACCGATCGTGGATTATACGGCGCAACTGGTCGGCAAGCTGATATCCGACCGGAGCTAGAGGGTAAAAGATGGCAGAGCCGAAGAATGAAGATTTTCTGGACGATATCGCAACCGCCGAGGCCGAAGAGCTGGCCGAAGAGCTGATGGATATCAGCGAAGAAGAACTGGAACTGGACGCGCTGCGGGCCGAACGGGATGACTATAAAGACAAGTTCATGCGCGCGCTGGCGGATGCCGAAAACATGCGCAAGCGCAGCGACAAGGCGCGCCGAGATGCGGAACAGTATGGCGGATCCAAGCTGGCCCGCGATATGCTGCCCGTCTATGACAACATGAAGCGCGCCCTGGAAGCTGCGACGGATGAGCAGAAAGAAGTGGCTGCTGGTCTGCTGGAAGGCGTCGAATTGACCATGCGCGCTTTGAAGGACGTGTTCCAGAAGCACGGAATCGAAGTGATCACACCCGAAGTGGGCGACCGGTTTGATCCGAACGTGCATGAGGCCATGTTCGAGGCGCCTGTCCCCGGAACCAAGGCAGGAGACATCATTCAGGTGTCCGCCGAAGGGTTCATGTTGCACGATCGTCTGCTGCGCCCGGCACAGGTGGGCGTGTCGTCAACCCCGGCAAGCTGAAACGCGCCCAAGGGCGCGTGCCTTCGGCGAGAGTATTTGGGAAAAGATGAAGGGGCGGTCAGGATCTGGCCGCCTCTTTCAGTTTGTAGATCAGATCGAGGGCTTCGCGCGGGGTCAGTTCGTCCGGCAGGATCTGGTCCAGCATATCGGTGACTGGCGACGCTTTCGGGACCGGCTGCGGCGGGGGCGGTGCGGCGGAAAACAGCGGCAGATCGTCGATCAGCGCCTTCTGCTTGCCGCCCTCGCGTTCCGTTTTCTCCAACTGGTCCAGAACCACGCGGGCGCGTTCGACCACGGATGCGGGAAGCCCGGCCAATTGCGCGACCTGCACGCCATAGGAGCGGTCGGCGGCGCCCTTGTGGACCTCGTGCAGGAATATCACCTCGCCGTCCCATTCCTTGACCGCGACGGTGGCGTTTTCGACGCCTTCCAGTTTACCGGCCAGCGCGGTCAGCTCGTGGTAATGCGTGGCGAAAAGCGCGCGGCAGCGGTTGGCAGCGTGCAGATGTTCCAGCGTGGCCCAGGCGATGGACAGGCCGTCATAGGTGGCGGTGCCACGCCCGATTTCGTCCAGGATCACCAGCGCCCGGTCATCAGCCTGGTTGAGGATGGCGGCGGTTTCCACCATCTCGACCATGAAGGTCGACCGGCCCCGCGCCAGATCGTCGGACGCGCCCACGCGGCTGAAAAGCTGGCTGACCACGCCGATATGCGCCTGCTCGGCCGGGACGTAGCTGCCCATCTGGGCCAACAGGGCGATCAGCGCATTCTGGCGCAGAAAGGTCGACTTACCGGCCATGTTCGGACCGGTAAGTAACCAGATGGCGGCGCCGTCCTCGGCGCTGAGGTCGCAGTCATTGGCGATGAAGGCATCGCCCGATTGCTGGCGCAGCGCGTGCTCGACCACAGGGTGGCGGCCCGCGACGATGTCGAAGGCGCGCGATCCGTCCACCTGCGGGCGGCACCAGTTCTCGCCCCGCGCCAGATCGGCCAGCGCGGTGGTTAGGTCCAGCTCGGCCAGCCCGCGCGCGGCCTGATTGACGCGGGCAGCCTGCGCCAAAATCTTGTCAGAAAGCCTTTGATAGAGCCGCTTTTCGATCTCCAATGCCAAATTGCCGGCGTTCAGGATGCGGGTTTCGATCTCGCTGAGTTCAACCGTGGTGAACCGCACCTGGTTGGCGGTGGTCTGACGATGGATATAGGTCTCGGAAAATGGCGGGTTCAGCATCTTCTCGGCATGGGTGGCCGTGGTTTCGATGAAATAGCCCAGCACGTTGTTGTGCTTGATCTTCAACGAGGCGATGCCGGTATGTTCGGCATATTTCCGCTGAAACCCGGCAATGACCGAGCGGCCTTCGTCCCGCAGGGTGCGGGCCTCGTCCAGTTCGGGGTCGAAACCCGGCGCGATGAAGCCGCCATCGCGCGCCAGCAGCGGCGGGTCGGCGACCAGCGCCTGATCCAGCAGGTCGAGCAGATCGTCAAAGCCCACAAGGTTCTGCACCGCAGTCGCCAGCAGCACCGGCAGGTCCTGACCTTCGCAGATTTCGGAAATTGCCTGCGCCTGCGCCAGCCCGTTGCGGATGGCGGCCAAGTCGCGCGGGCCGCCTCGGTCCAGCGACAGGCGCGACAGGGCGCGGTCCAGATCGGGAGTTTTGCGCAGAGCCTCGCGCAGGTCCGATGCGATCAGGCTGTCTTCAGCGGCAAAACTGACCGCGTCCAACCGTCCGTGAATAACATCGAGGGTACGCGAAGGGCTGGACAGGCGCTGCTCCAGCAACCGTGCGCCGCCGGGCGTGACCGTACGATCCACCACGGATAACAGCGATCCGGCGCGCCCGCCGGACAGGGATCGAGTCAGTTCCAGATTGCGACGCGTGGCGGCGTCGATTTGAACAACACGGTCCTCGGATTCCTTGAGTGGTGTTTGCAGCAGGGGCAGTTTGCCTTTTTGAGTAATCTCCAAATAGTCAATCAAGGCACCCATCGCCGATACTTCTGCGCGCCCGAAGGACCCGAACGCGTCCAGAGCATTCACATGAAACAATCCGCAGATGCGTTTTTCCGCCGCAGTGCTGTCGAAGCTGGCTCGTCCAATTGGTGTCAGCGAAATTCCCAGATCTCGTACCGTTTCCTGCAAAGGCTGTTCCATTCCGTCGGCCACGATCAGCTCGGATGGGGCCAGCCGGGCCAGCTCGGGGCTCAGCCGGACCGAGGTCAATGGCATCACGTGAAACGCCCCGGTTGAGATATCTGCCCAAGCCAGCGCGGCCTCGTCGCGCACCTCGGAATAGGTAGCCAGAAAATTGTGACGGCGGGCTTCCAGCAGGGCATCCTCGGTCAGCGTACCGGGTGTCACCAGTCGCACGACATCGCGCTTTACGACTGATTTAGAGCCTCTTTTCTTCGCTTCAGCGGGGCTTTCCATCTGTTCGCAGACAGCGACGCGGAACCCTTTGCGTATCAGTGTCAGCAAATACCCTTCGGCGGCGTGAACCGGCACGCCACACATTGGAATGTCAGTTCCGTTGTGTTTGCCGCGTTTGGTCAGGGCGATGTCCAGCGCCTCGGCGGCGTTCACGGCATCCTCAAAGAACATCTCGTAGAAATCGCCCATGCGATAGAACAGCAGGGCATCCGCGTGGGCCTCTTTGATTTCCAGGTATTGCGCCATCATCGGCGTGACGTTGGACAAGGCTGCTCCCCTCTGGCGTATTCCGGCGCGACCTTACAAACCCGGCCCCTGCGACGAAAGGTGAAAACGTATTGTCGTTGAGACGCGCCTTTGCCTGCGCTATGAGGCAAAAGCCCAACAGATGTAAAGAAACGACATATCCGATGCCCAAAGCGAAGATCACCAAAGAAGAGGCGCTGGCCTTTCACCTCGACCCGACCCCCGGCAAGTGGGAGGTGCAGGCCACCGTCCCGATGACCACGCAGCGGGATCTGTCATTGGCCTACAGCCCCGGTGTGGCTGTCCCATGTGAAGCCATCGCCGAGGCGCCGGAAACCGCGTATGACTATACCAACAAGGGCAATCTGGTCGCTGTGATCTCGAACGGGACGGCGGTGCTGGGTCTTGGCAACCTTGGTGCACTGGGCTCGAAACCGGTGATGGAGGGGAAATCCGTTTTGTTCAAACGGTTCGCCGACGTGAACTCGATCGATATCGAGCTGGACACCGAAGACCCGGATGAGTTCTGCCGCGCGGTTCGACTGATGGGGCCGACCTTCGGCGGCATCAACCTGGAAGACATCAAGGCGCCCGAATGTTTTATCATCGAACAGCGCCTGAAGGAAGAGATGGACATCCCGGTCTTCCATGATGACCAGCATGGAACAGCGGTGATCTGCGCGGCGGGTCTGCTGAACGCTCTGCATATCTCGGGCAAGAAGATCGAGGATGTGAAGATCGTTTTGAACGGGGCCGGGGCGGCAGGAATCGCCTGTATCGAATTGCTCAAGGCGATGGGCGCCCGCCATGAAAACTGCATCGTCTGCGACACCAAGGGCGTGATCTATCAGGGCCGGACTGAGGGCATGAACCAGTGGAAGTCGGCGCATGCGATCACAACCGACCTGCGCACATTGGAAGACGCGATGAAGGGCGCGGATGTGTTCCTGGGCGTATCGGTCAAGGGCGCGGTCACGCAGGAGATGGTCGCAAGCATGGCTGACAATCCTGTCATCTTTGCGATGGCCAATCCCGATCCGGAAATCACCCCGGAAGAAGCGCACGAGGTCCGTGTGGACGCCATCGTGGCGACCGGGCGCAGCGACTATCCAAACCAGGTGAATAATGTTCTGGGCTTCCCCTACCTGTTCCGCGGTGCGTTGGACATTCATGCCCGCGCCATCAATGATGAGATGAAGATCGCCTGTGCCCACGCACTTGCAAATCTGGCGCGCGAGGATGTGCCGGATGAGGTCGCCATGGCCTATGGCAAGTCGCTGACCTTTGGGCGGGACTATATCATCCCCACGCCGTTTGACCCGCGCCTGATCCACCGTATCCCGCCCGCTGTTGCCAGGGCGGGGATGGACACCGGTGCCGCGCGCCGTCCGATCATCGACATGGACGCGTATGAGCTGAGTCTGAAATCCCGGATGGACCCGACCGCCAGCATCCTGCGCGGGCTGAACGCCCGGGCGCGACAGGCGCAAAGCCGCATGATTTTTGCTGAGGGCGATGATCCCCGCGTGCTGCGTGCAGCGGTCATGTATCAGCGGTCTGGTTTCGGCAAGGCGCTTGTGGTTGGTCGGCCAGAGGATGTTAAGACCAAACTGGAAGCCACGGGCCTGGGCGACGCTGTGCGTGAAATCGAGGTCGTGAATGCGGCCAACACCGCGCATCTCGAGACCTATTCGAATTTCCTTTATGAGCGTTTGCAGCGTAAGGGCTTCGACCGTAAAGATATTCACCGTCTGGCCGCACGGGACCGGCACGTGTTTTCCTCGCTGATGCTGGCCCATGGGCATGGTGATGGTCTGGTCACCGGCGCAACCCGCAAGTCCGCGCATGTGCTCGACCGGATCAACCATGTGTTTGATGCCGATGCCGCCAACGGTGCCGCCGGTGTGACAGCTTTGCTGCATAAAGGTCGGATTGTCCTGATTGGCGACACTTTGGTACATGAATGGCCCGACGAAAACGATCTGGCGAATATTGCCGAACGTTCGGCCGCAGTTGCCCGGCATATGGGGCTGGAGCCGCGCGTGGCTTTTGTCAGCTTCTCAACCTTTGGCTATCCGGTGTCAGAACGTGCTGAAAAGATGCACCGCGCCCCGGCTGTTCTGGATCAGCGCGGCGTCGACTTTGAATACGAGGGTGAAATGACGGTGGATGTCGCCCTGAACGTCGAACAGCAAGCGGCCTATCCGTTCTCGCGTCTGACCGGTCCGGCGAATATCCTGATCGTTCCCGCACGGCACTCGGCCAGCATCTCGACCAAGCTGATGCAGGAAATGGGCGGTGCCACCGTGATCGGGCCGATCCTGTCGGGCGTCGACAAGCCGATTCAGATTTGCTCGACCGTCTCGACCGCGAACGATATTCTGAACATGGCCATTCTGGCCTCGTGCGACATCGGGTAACCCATGACAATCTGGAACCTCGGCTCGATCAACGCGGATATGGTCTATGACTTGCCGCATCTGCCTGCGCCAGGGGAAACTCTGGCCGCCCACGGGCTGGACCGGTTTCTTGGCGGGAAAGGTGCCAATATGTCAGTGGCGGCTGCGCGGGCCGGATCACGCGTCAGCCATATCGGTGCCGTCGGGCATGATGGGCGCTGGGCGAAGGATCGACTGACGGAATATGGTGTGGACACACGCTATATCTCTGAGGTGGATCTGCCGACCGGGCACGCGATCATTGCGGTGGACGCCGAGGGTGAGAACCTGATCATCCTCTATCCGGGGGCCAACCATGCTTTGGATATCAGCCATCTGGGGCAGGCGCTGTCATCGGCAAGCACCGGTGATCTGCTGATCTTGCAGAATGAAACCAACGCACAGGTCGAAGCTGCGCAATTCGGGCGCAAACTTGGATTGACCGTGTGTTATGCCGCTGCACCGTTTCAGGCACAGGCGGTTCAGGCGGTTCTGCCCTATCTGGATTTCCTGATCCTGAACGAGATCGAGGCCGAACAATTGCGGCAGGAAACCGGGATGGGTGCGGCTGACCTGCCCGTGCGGCATGTCATTGTCACGCTGGGCTCAAAAGGTGCCCGGTATTTGCAGCAGGGCAATGACCCGGTGGAATTTTCGGCCCACAAGGTGCAGGCCGTGGATACCACCGGGGCAGGTGATACTTTTACCGGCTACGTGCTGGCTGGAATGGATCGGGGAATGCCGATGGAACAGGCCATTCTGCAAGCGAACCGCGCCGCTGCCCTGATGGTCACGCGGCACGGGACTGCGGATGTCATTCCCGATCTGAAAGAAGTGCGCGACGCGTCCTTCGATTAAGAGCCGGCGAAAGGCGCATCTGAACCCCAAAGCTGTTTGACACGCGCGTCACGGCCACAGGCTTTGCGATATGCTTTATAGGCGTTTTGCTGACGTTTCGGCCCAAAGCGGGTAAAGATCAGCTTGTTCCCTTTGTAGTAATCCTGATGATAGGCCTCGGCAGGGTAAAACGTGCCCGCGTTCAGGATCGGGGTGACCACCTTTTGGCCCAATGCCCGCTCTGCGTCTTTCTTCGCCTGTTCCGCCAACGCCTTTTCGCCCGGGTTAGAGACGAAAATTGCGGTTCGATAGCTGTCGCCCCGGTCGCAGAACTGACCACCGGCATCCGTTGGGTCAACCGAGCGGAAGAACATGTTCAGCAGCGTTTCACGTGACACCCGGGCCGGATCGAAAGTGATCTGAACCGCTTCATAATGGCCAGTGCCACCTTTGGAGACCTGATCATAGGTGGGGTTGGCCGAATTGCCGCCGGTATAGCCCGACACAGCCCCGACAACGCCCGGTACCGATTCAAAATCGGACTCAACACACCAGAAACAGCCCCCTGCAACTGTCAGCGTTTCGGCCCCTGCCGCGGGGGCGGGCAGAGCGCGCAACATTGCAGCCAACGTGATCAGGGTGAAAAGAATGGCCGGTTTGAAGGCTTCCAGAAAAGCAGTTCGTGACATGTCGGGTCTCCTTTCGGCACCAAGGTGACCCGAACCCGAATGACATTCAATTGCCTGACATCTGATGTCACGGTCTGGTGAGGCAAGTTTATCGGCGGCGGATGTCAGTGGAACAGCTTGCGCAGGCCGTCTTGGCGGAGGGACAGGGCGCCCCGGCGAGGTGGAATTCCGCGGTGAACCTGCCTTCGGCTTAACCCAGCAGCTGCCCCAGTTTCATCGCAACGCCCATATTGCCCGAGATTTTGAGCTTGCCCAAAGCGACACCTGTCATCGGGTTCAGTTTTCCGGTCAGAAGCTTGATCAGGTTGTCCTGCGAGATGCGGATCGTGCAATCCGTTTCCTGGTCTCGTGTCGATGCCTGACTGTCGGCCAGAACAATCACGCCGTCCTCGCCACAATCGAATTTCAATGAGCCGTCAAAGGTTTTGCCGTTCAGGCCTTTTTGAATTTCGTCGGCGATATGCTGAAGCATCCGGGTTCCTTTCGCAGTTTCCGAATGCGTAAAACGTCAGGTATCGAACAGGCAAGGCTGACCCGACTGGAACTTCCGATCACGATGCGCCAAGGCTCTGAACGGTTCGCGCGCACGGCTCGCCATCGTAGAAAGCGTCAAGAACGGCCTGGAACTCGGCCGGAGCATCTACCACCGAGGAAAACAATGTCATCGAAGAGCGAAGCTTTTTCGCGTCAACCCCGCCCAGAATGTCGCTGGCGTCGCGCCCCTGATGCAGCAACATCAACGAGGCCGCTTGCGTCAGACGGTGGCGCAGTACCGGGTGGTTCAGATAGCGCTTGGCTTCATCCAGATCTTCGATGCCGTAAAGCTGCGCCATATGCGATTGGCCCAGCTCGGCCAGTTGCGGAAAAACGAACCACATCCAATGGCTGGTCTTCTGCCCCCGTTCCAGTTCGCGCAGGACATCGGCCCAGACCGTATCCTGCGCTTCGATGAACATTTCCAGTTCGTCGTTCAGACCGTCATCTTCGGTCACTTGGACAACCGCTTGTCGCGCGCGGCCAGCAGTTTCAACCGCAGCGCGTTCAGTTGGATGAAGCCCGCGGCGTCTTTCTGATCATAGGCACCCGCGTCTTCTTCGAAGGTCACATGCGCCTCGGAATACAGCGAGTGATCCGACCAGCGGCCCACGGTCGAGGCCAGACCCTTGTACAGCTTCACGCGGACGGTGCCGGTGACGTGTTCCTGGCTCTTGTCGATGGCGGCTTGCAGCATTTCACGTTCAGGCGAGTACCAGAAGCCGTTGTAGATCAGTTCCGCATATTGCGGCATCAACTGATCCTTCAGATGCATCGCGCCCCGGTCCATGGTGATGGATTCGATGCCGCGATGCGCCTCAAGCAGGATGGTGCCGCCGGGTGTTTCATAGATGCCGCGCGACTTCATGCCAACAAAGCGACCTTCAACAAGGTCCAGTCGGCCAATGCCGTGCTTGCCGCCATATTCGTTCAGCTTGGTCAGGATGGTCGCGGGGCTCATCGCCTCGCCATTGATACTGACCGCGTCGCCTTTTTCAAAGCCGATCTCGATGAATTCCGGCTGATCGGGCGCGTCCTCGGGGTGGACGGTGCGCTGATAGACATAGTCGGGCGCCATATCGGCTGGGTCTTCCAGAACCTTTCCTTCGGACGAGGTGTGCAGCAGGTTGGCATCGACCGAGAAGGGGGCCTCGCCGCGCTTGTCCTTGGCGATCGGGATCTGGTTCTGTTCCGCAAATTCCAGCAACTTGGTGCGGCTGGTCAGGTCCCACTCGCGCCACGGCGCGATCACTTTGATATCGGGGTTCAGCGCATAGGCCGCCAGTTCGAACCGTACCTGGTCATTGCCCTTGCCGGTGGCACCGTGGGCGACCGCATCGGCACCCGTCGCTTCGGCGATCTCAACCAGACGCTTCGAGATCAGCGGCCGCGCGATGGACGTGCCCAGCAGGTACAGACCTTCGTACTGCGCATTGGCGCGGAACATCGGGAAGACGAAGTCGCGCACGAATTCCTCGCGGATATCCTCGATATAGATGTTCTCGGGCTTGATCCCGAGCAGCTCGGCCTTTTTGCGAGCGGGCTCCAGCTCTTCGCCCTGACCCAGATCGGCGGTGAAGGTGACGACCTCACAGCCATATTCGGTCTGCAACCATTTCAGGATGATCGAGGTATCAAGGCCACCGGAATAGGCCAGAACAACTTTCTTGGGCGCGGACATCTGACTTCCCCTTATGCGTAAGACGATTGGCCCCTAGCGGGTTTTCGACGTGGGGGCAAGTTGTGAGGATTGACGCAGTACCTGAATTGAGGTGAAACGGGTGCAGAGAATAACAAGCATTGGTTGAAGGGGCGGTTTCAAATGTTGGGATGGCAAATATTTGTGCATTCGGTGCGGATGGTATTTGGAAACATCAAGCAGGTGCTGCAGATTACGGTTGGCCCTGCCCTGATTGCGACAATCATCATCGTGGGCGTGTTCATGGCGCTTGGTATTCCGCTTGAGGCGCTGGATGAAAACGCAGTCGATCTGCCACCGGGTGTAACCGCAGGTTCAGCCTTTGTTTTTGTGGTCGTTTTGCTGGCGGTAATGTTCGTCACCATGTTCTGGATCGCGGTGTCATGGCACCGCTTCATCCTGATGGAAGAGTACCCCACGGGAATACTTCCGACATTCCGTTTCGACAGGATTCTTGCCTATTTCGGTCGCTTCCTGATGTTGGGGATTTTGATGGTGATCGCTTATATCCCCATGGGTCTGGTCGCTGTTGCATTAGGCGAAGGTTTTGCAGGGCTTTCGATCATTCTGATGATTGCATACTCCGTTTTTCTGGTCGTATGCTTCTATCGCCTGTCAATTATTCTGCCCGCGGCGGCGATAGGAAATCCCATATCGCTCGGTGAGGCATGGAACAACACATCCGGGGTCAGTGGTGCAATCTTGTTGCTGCTCCTCGTTGCATTCCTGTTCCAGGTGTTGGTGCAGCTGGCTTTCGCCGCCTTGGCAATAATACCGGTGCTGGGCGTTTTACTGACCGTGTTCTTCGGCACGCTCATCCTTCCGATGATCAACGTCAGTATCTTTACCACAATGTACGGCGTCTTCATCGAAAAGCGCGAACTGTCCTGAGCGGCGTACACATATGTATTCCTTGCCCTTATCGCGATGATGGGGCAGGGAAACGGGCATGACTGATTTCATGACCCGCGCCCGCGCAGCCGAACAGGCGATGCGCTCTGTGTTTCCGGCGACGCCATTGCAGCGGAATGCCCATCTGTCTGACCGCTACGGCGCCGATATCTGGCTCAAGCGTGAGGACCTCAGCCCGGTGCGGTCTTACAAGATCCGTGGTGCGTTCAATGCCATGCGCAAGCAGCAGGGGCAGGACCTGTTTGTCTGTGCCAGTGCTGGCAACCACGCGCAGGGCGTGGCGTTCATGTGTAAGCATCTGGACGTGCGCGGCGTGATCTTCATGCCGGTAACGACGCCGCAGCAGAAAATTCAAAAGACCCGCATTTTCGGCGGCGACAATATCGAGATCCATCTGACCGGCGACTATTTCGATGATACTCTGGCGGCCGCTCAAGCCTGGTGCACGCAACAGGGCGGATATTTCCTGTCTCCTTTTGACGACGCTGATGTCATCGAAGGCCAGGCCTCACT
This sequence comes from Ruegeria sp. HKCCD6119, assembly GCF_013110585.1. Taxonomy (NCBI): domain Bacteria; kingdom Pseudomonadati; phylum Pseudomonadota; class Alphaproteobacteria; order Rhodobacterales; family Roseobacteraceae; genus Ruegeria; species Ruegeria sp. HKCCD6119. The sequence goes on from NZ_WVQV01000003.1 coordinate 96,598, forward strand.
GGCGGTCGAGATCGAAGAGCAATTGGGCGGTGTGCCGGATCATATCGTTCTGCCGGTTGGCGGCGGTGGCATGTCCTCTGGCGTGGCCACATGGTTCGGGGATCGCAGCCATTGTCTGTTTGTCGAACCGGCCGGAGGTGCCTGTTTGCGCGCTGCTTTGGCTGCAGGGCACCCTGTTTCGCTGGATCATGTGGATACCTTTGTCGATGGCGCTGCGGTCGGCCGAATTGGCGAGAAACCGTTCGAATTGTTGAAATCACGCCATCTGTCGGATGTGCTGGTTCTGTCCGAGGACCGAATCTGCACCACCATGATCGAGATGCTGAATGTCGAAGGCATTGTTCTGGAGCCCGCCGGCGCGCTGGCGATCGAAGCGGTGGGCGATATTCAAAGCTTTGTACGGGGCAAGACCGTGGTCTGCGTGACATCCGGAGGCAATTTCGATTTCGAACGCCTGCCCGAGGTCAAAGAACGCGCCCAACGCTATTCCGGGGTGAAGAAGTATTTCATCCTGCGCCTGCCGCAGCGCCCCGGCGCGTTGAAGGAGTTTCTGGGTATTCTCGGCCCCGAGGACGATATCGCCCGCTTTGAATACATGAAAAAATCGGCGCGCAATTTCGGTTCGGTTTTGATCGGGATTGAAACCCGCAGGCCTGAAAACTTCATGCGTCTGTTCGCGCATCTGGATGAGGCAGGGTTCACCTACACGGATATAACCGAAGACGAAACGCTGGCGCAGTTCGTGATTTAATCCAGATTCTGGCGCAGCTCAGCCTCGAATTTCTGTTTCGAGCTGTCAAATACGGCCAGAATAGCGGGCAGATCGACATCCTCGCCCTGACCCGCGGCCGCCTGCCGTTCGCCGTCCTGACAGAGTTTCGAGAACTGGTCGAATCCAAGACTGAGCGCGCTGCCCTTCAGGAAATGCAGGTTCTGTTCCAGCTCGGACCGGCTTGTATCCTGATGCAGGCGGGCGATGACCTCCTGCACTTCCTCCAGAAAGATGTCGACCACCTCATCAAACTCATCCGGGCCAACCTCGTCCCGCAATTGTCGGACTCTGCCCCAGTGGATCATACTGCGTCACCTGCCGTTGAACATGCGGTTTCAGGAATAGGCAACACCAGTAAAAACCGGGTTAACAGCCAAGCGGGATTGCGGCCTTCGGTCTTCACCGGATGTTAAAACCGTCGCCACTAGGATCGCCCTGTGTGAATGAACGCATCAGGTCAGAGGGTAAATGGTGCCAAGGGCGAGTCTTGAGGAAACCAGATCAGATCTGGATTTCGGCGCGATCCGTAAGGTGCTGGTTGTTGATGACAGCCGTTTGCAGCGGCGCATCCTGGTCGCATCGCTCAGAAAGTGGGGCTTTGAGGTGGTCGAGGCCGATACGGGCGATGCGGCCCTGGCGCATTGTCTGGACGATCCGCCTGATCTTGTTCTCAGCGATTGGGTCATGCCGGGGATGAGCGGGCTTGAGTTCTGCAATGCGTTTCGCGCCCTGGATACCGATCAATATTGTTATTTCATCCTTCTGACTTCCAAAAGTGAAAAGCAGGAGGTTGCGCGCGGACTGGATGCCGGGGCAGACGATTTTCTGATCAAACCCCTGGAGGCGGATGAGTTGCGGGCGCGCATATCCGCAGGCGCGCGCATTCTGGACATGCAGCGCGAGCTTTCACAGAAAAACCGCCTGATCGAATCCGCGCTGGAAGAACTCAGGCTGGCGCATGACGCGATCGACAAGGACCTCATGCAGGCCCGAAAAATCCAGGAATCGCTGGTTCCGGAATTTACGCGGAGCTTTGGAAAATCCCGGGTCAGCCTGTTGTTGAAACCCTGCGGCCATATCGGAGGAGACCTTGTTGGCATGTTCTCGCCCGGGGTCAATCGGCTGGGGTTCTACAGCATAGATGTATCCGGGCATGGCATCACCTCGGCCATGATGACGGCGCGTCTGGGCGGTTATCTTTCCAGCAAGCATTTCGATCAAAATGTCGCAATGGAAAAGAGGTTCAACAAATTCTATGCACTGCTGCCTCCGGAAGACGTCGCAAGCATGCTCAATTCCCGATTGATGGCGGATGAGGGGATCGAGGAATATTTTACTATGGTCTACGCCATTGTGGATCTTCGAAACGGGCATCTCAAGATGGTGCAGGCCGGGCATCCGCATCCGCTTCTGCTGCGGCAGGATGGCAGCACTGAATTTCTGGGTGATGGCGGGTTGCCGATCGGGCTGATCGAAGATGCGAGTTTTCAGCAAATCGAGATTCACATGAAACCCGGCGACAAACTGTTGGTGTATTCAGACGGGTTTACCGAATGTCAGCTTGCCGAAGGCGGTTTGCTAGAGGAAGACGGTTTGCGACAGATGGCCCAGCAGTGCATTTCTGAAAAGGGCGGGTCGGAGTTTCTGGACGACATGTTCTGGCGATTGACCCAGGAGATTTCGCCCAAAGATGGCATTGGGGATGACGTATCCGCCGTTTTCTTTGAATATAACGGGCCTTAAAGCGAACTGAGATGCATTTCCGCAAAGTGCCGGTCACCGTCATTGCCCAGCAATTCAATGGCATCGGCGGCTTCCATCCACAGTGCTTCGTGGAATGCCTCGCTCGGCGGGCCCTTGCGGCGTACGGGACGGGCGCGGTAGATCAGGCAGACCTTTTCGGCCCACAGATCGTATTCGGGCATATAGGTGAACCGACGAAAAGCGCCGATGCGACGCGGGTTGGCAACGTGCCACCCGGTTTCTTCATAGACTTCGCGATGCAAGGCCGAAATCGGTGATTCGCCCGGATCGATGCCTCCACCCGGCAATTGCAGATCCGGGCCCGGTTCGGTCTGACAGGTCAACAGCAATTGGCCGCCACGTGGCAAAAGGGCATATACGCCAACCCTTCGGGTGTATTTCCGCCCCGTCTCGGGGGTTTCACCGAACCGCCTGATCATGTATGGCCCCTTTCAACCCGATCTGTACGACCTATATGGTGCCGGTATGCCAACCCGTGGCGTGTAAGGAAACCCCATGTCTCTTGGAACAAAAATCGCGTGGGACGATACTGTCCTGCCCTTTCAACTTGATGCATCCGACATGCGCGGCCGCGTGGCCCGTCTGGATGGCGTGCTGGAAGGTATCCTGAAACAGCATGACTATCCCGAGCAGGTCGAGGCGCTTGTGGCCGAGATGGCCTTGCTGACCGCGTTGATCGGCCAAACGGTTGCGTTGCGCTGGAAACTGTCGTTGCAGGTACAGTCCAAAGGGGCGGTGCGCATGATCGCAACCGACTATTATGCGCCGCAGAAAGAGGGCCAGCCCGCCCAGATTCGGGCTTATGCCAGTTTTGACCGGGACCGGCTTTCCAATTCCGCACCGTTCGATCAGGTGGGCGAAGGGTATTTTGCCATCATGATCGATCAGGGTGAGGGCACGCAGCCGTATCAGGGCATTACCCCGCTGGCCGGTGGATCACTGAGTGCGTGCGCCGAGGCGTATTTTGCACAATCCGAACAGCTGCCGACGCGGTTTTCGCTGAGCTTCGGCAAATCGACCGAGCCGGGCGTGGGCGAGCATTGGCGTGCAGGCGGCATCATGCTGCAACACATGCCCAAAGCGTCGCCCTTTGCCGCGTCGGGCGAAGGAACCGGTGACATTCTGACCGCTGCCGATCTGGTCGACGGCGAAGAAGGTGAAAACTGGGGTCGCGTCAATATCCTGCTGGATACCGTCGAGGAATTGGAGATGATCGGCCCCTCTGTTGCGCCGACCGACCTTCTGGTTCGCCTGTTTCACGAGGAACAGCCGCGTGTCTATGATGCGCAGTCCGTGCAATTTGGCTGCACCTGTTCCGAGGATCGTGTGCGACAGAGCCTGTCGATCTATTCGGCCAAGGATATCGAAAAGATGACCACGCCCGAGGGCGAAGTCACCGCGGATTGTCAGTTCTGCGGGGCTCATTACGTGTTGGACCCGGCAACTGTCGGGTTCGATGCCGAAGACCCCAAAGGTGCATGACCCGGTTGAAAAGATCCGGGCGGCCCTGCGCCGCCCCGGTCACGGGTCCAGCGACTTTGACCTGAACCCGGATACCGTTCTGCCGCCCGGACGACGGTTGCGACCCGCCGGTGTTCTGGTGGCCATTTCGCTGGCTGATGACACACCGCAGGTCATCCTGACCAAACGCTCATCCGCGTTGAAGCATCACCCGGGCCAGATCGCCTTTCCCGGTGGCAAACAGGACGAAACCGATGCTGATGTTACGGCTGCGGCGCTGCGGGAAGCTGAGGAAGAGATCGGCCTGCCCCCGGAAATGCCCGAGATCCTGGGATTTCTGTCGACGCATGAGACCGTGACCTCGTTCACTGTGACACCGGTTGTCGCAGTTTTGCGGGACAGGTTCCAACCCGTGCCTGAACCCGGAGAAGTGGACGAAGTTTTCTCGACCCCCCTTGCCCATCTTTTGAATCCTGAGAATTATCTGGTCGAGTCGCGCCGATGGCGCGGCCAAAGACGCAGATACTACGCAGTTCCGTACGGCCCCTATTACATCTGGGGCGCGACCGCCCGCATATTGCGCGGGCTTGCTGCACGGGTGAATGAATGATGCTGATTGACGAAGCCTGGATCAGTGAACCAGCGACCCAAAAGGTCTGTTCGGCGCTGACCTCATCCGGGGCTCAGGCGCTTTTCGTGGGTGGATGCGTGCGCAACGCGCTGCTTGGCGCACCAGTGTCGGATATCGACATTGCCACCGATGCAAAGCCCGGGCAGATCGTCGAACTGGCGCAGGCTGCCGGGCTCAGGGCCATTCCGACCGGCATCGAGCATGGTACGATCACAGTGGTCAGCGCGGGTATCCCGCACGAGGTCACCACCTTCCGCCGTGACGTGGAAACCGATGGCCGCCGCGCGGTCGTGGCTTTTTCCGATCATGTCGAAGAAGACGCGGCGCGACGGGATTTCACTATGAACGCGCTCTACGCCCAACCTGATGGCACCGTGCTGGACCCTCTAGGTGGTCTTCCCGACCTCGAGGCCCGGTTGGTGCGGTTCATTGGAACCGCCGAGAACCGCATTCGCGAAGACTATCTCCGCTCGCTTCGCTACTTCCGTTTTCACGCCTGGTACGGGGATCCGGATGGCGGTTTCGACCCCGGTGCCCTGGCCGCCATCGGCGCCAATCTTGACGGGCTGGAGTCATTGTCGCGCGAGCGGATCGGGGCAGAGCTGCTGAAATTGCTGGCGTCGCCTGATCCGGCCCCCGCCGTTGCAACCATGCGCAGTACCGGTGTTTTAGCCCGTGTGCTGCCGGGGGCGGACGATCGGTCTTTGGCCCCTTTGATCGCGCTGGAACAGGCGGCTGGTGCCGATCCCGATCCGGTGCGTCGTCTGGCAGCCATTGCCTCGCCCGATGATGCCGCGACATTGCGGTTGAGCCGTTCGCAGTTGCAACGCCTGATCAGGATGCGTGAAGAGGCACAGTCCACAACCAGTATTGCTGAACTGGGATACCGCTATGGCGATGAAGGGGGATTGCACGAGACGCTTTTGCGCTGCGCCTTTCTGGAACAACCCTGGTCCGAAGATTTGCGTCGCGATCTGCATGCAGGCGCAGCAGCGCGTTTTCCTGTTCAGGCCAGGGATCTGATCCCCAACTTCACCGGCCCGGCGCTGGGCAAGAAGCTGGCCGAGCTGGAAAAACGCTGGATCGCATCCGGTTTTGCGCTGTCACGCGAAGAGTTGCTGGCACATTAGCGCGAAGTCTCAAAAGGGGATGACATCTCGGATCCTTTGTGCTTAGGTGCGCCTGTCACATGGATGGAGGAATGCGAATGTATTACGGGATCTGGTTCGGCTAAAGCCGGGACACCTGCCCCGTAAAGGGTGGTGTTCAGGCGCCATCTTTCTTCGCACGTCTATTTTCCTGCTCAATCGGAGCACTATCCATGTTTCGCTATTTCGAAAACCTCGTTGACCCTTTTGTTGCCTACCGTGAGGCTGACACTCCGCCGACGCGGTTGTGGCCCTTCATGCTGGATTATTCGCGGCCCTTTATTCGGGTATTTTTCTGGGCGGCGCTGGTTTCCATAATCGTCGCGGGTGTTGAAATCGGGCTGATCTACTACATGGGTCGCGTCGTGGATCTGTTGGGCGGCACGCCGGCAGAGGTCTGGCAAAATCACGGAACGGAATTGCTGCTGATGGCAGCCTTTGTGTTGCTGTTGCGTCCGCTTCTGCATTTGGTCGACGTACTTCTGCTGAACAATACGATTTTGCCGAACTTCGGTACGCTGATCCGTTGGCGTGCGCACAAACACGTGTTGCGTCAGTCGGTTGGCTGGTTCGAAAACGACTTTGCCGGGCGGATTGCAAACCGGATCATGCAGACACCTCCGGCGGCGGGTGAAGTGGTCTTTCAGGTTTTTGACGCGATTTCCTTTTCGCTGGCCTATTTGATCGGTGCGGCGATCCTGCTGTATGCGGCGGATCCGCGTTTGTTGATCCCGCTGCTGATCTGGCTCGGATTCTACGCCATGCTGGTGCGCTGGACCGTTCAGCGTGTTGGTCCGGCGTCAAAAGCGGCCTCGGATGCGCGTTCGACGGTCACGGGGCGGGTGGTGGACAGCTATACCAACATCCATTCGGTCAAAATGTTTGCCCATGGCCCGCAAGAGCTGGACTATGCCCGCGAGGCGATCGAGGAAACCCGTCGGACATTTCAGATTGAAATGCGGATTTTCACTATTATGGATGCCGTTCTGGTCACTTTGAACGGTATGCTGATCGTGGGTGTTGTGGGCTGGGCGATTGCCTTGTGGATGCAAGGCAGCGCTTCGGTCGGTGTTGTTGCGGCGGCTACGGCCTTGACCCTGCGCCTGAATGCCATGACCGGATGGATCATGTGGGCCCTGACCAGCTTTTTCCGCCAACTTGGTATCGTGTCCGAGGGGATGGAGACCATTGCCCAGCCCATCGATTTGCTTGATGCACCGACTGCGAAGCCACTGCAACTCAGCAAGGGTGAGATCCAGATCCGCGACCTCTCGCATCACTATGGTCGCGAGGCCGGCGGTTTGGACCATATCGACCTGACTGTCCGGCCCGGCGAAAAGATTGGTTTGATCGGGCGGTCTGGCGCGGGAAAATCGACCCTAGTAAAGCTGCTTTTGCGATTCTACGACGTTGAGCGTGGCGCAATTCTGATTGACGATCAAAACATTGCGGATGTCACGCAGGACAGTCTGCGGAGCCATATCGGCATGGTTCAGCAAGATAGCGCGTTGCTGCACCGGTCGGTGCGCGACAACATCCTCTATGGCCGTCCGGATGCGTCCGAGGCACAGATGATCGCCGCCGCCAAACAGGCCGAAGCACATGAGTTCATCCTCGATTTGCAGGATCCGCAGGGTCGCACCGGGTACGACGCGCATGTCGGTGAACGGGGGGTGAAGCTGTCAGGTGGCCAGCGGCAGCGTGTGACGCTGGCGCGGGTGATCCTGAAGGATGCACCGATCTTGTTGTTGGATGAGGCGACATCCGCCCTAGATTCCGAGGTCGAAGCGTCAATTCAGGAAACTCTCTACGGCATGATGCAAGGAAAAACCGTGATCGCCATTGCCCACAGGCTTAGTACCATCGCGCAGATGGATCGCATTCTGGTGATGGATGCAGGCCGTATCGTCGAGGAAGGCACGCATTCTGATCTTCTGGCGCAAGGTGGCCTTTACGCCCAATTCTGGGCGCGGCAATCTGGTGGCTTCATGAACCCGGAGGCCGCTGAATGAGGATTGCCGACCTCATCTATCCGTTCAGGAACACCGAAACGCCCCCACCGCAGACGTTGGGGGCGTTCATCCGCTGGAGCCTTTCCGGGGCGTGGCCGATGCTGTTTGTTGCGGCGTTCTTCTCGGCCATTGCAGGCGCGATGGAGGCGGTCACGGCATGGATACTGGGCCGCGTGATTGATGTGGCGACCGCCAGCGGACCCGAGAATTTTCTGACCGCTGCTAATATGTGGATGATCCTCGGTGCGGTCGCCTTCTTCATGTTGCTTCGCCCGATCCTGTTTGGCCTGTCATCCTTGTCGAACAATTATATTGTCATGCCAAACATCACACCTTTGGTTCTGGCCAAGTTGAACCGTTGGACCTTGGGTCAGTCGGTGACCTATTTCGACGATGATTTTGCCGGTCGGATCGCGCAAAAGCAGATGCAGACATCGAACGCCATGGCTTCGGTCGTGTCGGAAACGATCAGCGCGATTGTGTTTGCCCTGGCGTCTCTGGTGGGGTCTTTGCTTTTGTTAGGGTCTATTCATCCTTTGGTGATGCTGCCCTTCGCGGCATGGCTGGCTGTGTATTTCATGCTGGTGCGCTGGTATCTGCCGCGCATCCGCAAACGTTCCGCCGCGCGGGCCGGGGCGCGGGCGATGGTGTCCGGGCAGGTGGTCGATACGATCACCAACATCAAAACCGTGAAGCTGTTCGCCCACTCGGAATTCGAAGATCAGGCGGCGCGTGAATCGATGGTGGATCTGCGTGAAAAATCGCTGGATTTCGGCAAGTTGTCGGCGAGTTTCCGGTTCATCCTCATGACACTGGCCGGTGTCCTGCCTGTCTTGCTGCTGGGCGCGACCTTGTGGCTGTGGCAGGGCGGTATGGCGACCGCCGGGGATATCGTGGCTGCCGGGGCGGTTTCGATCCGTATTGCTCAGATGACCGGTTGGGTCAGTTTCACCTTGATGGGGCTGTATGCCAATGTCGGTGAAATCGAAAACGGGATGAAAACGCTGGCCAAGCGTGACCGGGTCGAAGATATGTGCGGGGCGAAGGACCTAGACGTGACCGAAGGGTCGATTTCCTTCGAAGGCGTCAGCTTTGCTTACGGGCGCGATATCGGTGGCGTCACGGATTTGAGCCTGACCGTCAACCCGAGCGAAAAGCTGGGCATTGTCGGTGCATCGGGGGCGGGGAAATCCACGCTCGTCTCACTGTTGCTCAGGCTCTATGACAGGGAAAGTGGCGCCATTCGTATCGACGGCCAGGACGTGTCACAGGTGACGCAGGACAGCCTGCGCCGACAGATAGGTATGGTCACGCAGGAAACGGCGATGTTCAACCGGTCTGCTCGTGAGAACATTCTGTATGGTCGGCCGGACGCCTCAGAGGCCGAGATGATTGAGGCCGCAAAAAAGGCCGAAGCGCATGATTTCATCCTGAGTCTTGAAGATGCTCATGGTCGAAAAGGCTATGATGCTCATCTGGGTGAACGGGGCGTGAAACTCAGCGGCGGGCAGCGACAACGGATCGCTCTGGCGCGCGCCATTCTGAAAGATGCTCCAATTCTGGTTCTCGACGAGGCGACATCGGCGCTGGATTCCGAGGTTGAAGCTTCGATTCAGACCGCGCTGCATCGGGTGATGCAGGGTAAAACGGTGCTGGCCATTGCGCACCGGCTGTCGACACTCAGCGAAATGGACCGGATTGTTGTTTTGGACGAGGGCAGGATCGCCGAAACCGGAACGCATGAGGCGCTGCTGGACCTGGGTGGGCTGTATGCGCGGTTCTGGCACCGCCAGTCGGGCGGGTTCATTCAGGCAGAAGCTGCGGAATAAGGGTTTTTTTGCTGCGAAAGCCCGGCTATCAGGCCTCTTATGACGCAGCAATTCATAATCACACGGCTTGGACATCAGGGCGACGGTATTGCCGATGGCCCTGTTTACGCCCCTCGTACCCTTCCCGGCGAGATCGTCAGCGGCACCCTTGTTGGCCAGCAATTGACCGATATCCGGGTCGAGACACCGTCCGAACACCGTGTCAAAGCCCCTTGCCGCCACTACAAAGCGTGTGGTGGCTGCCAGTTGCAGCACGCATCCGATGCATTTGTGGCCGACTGGAAACTGCAAGTCGTCCGCAAGGCGCTGACGGCGCAGGATCTCGAAGCACCCCTGCGCCCGATACACACATCGCCCGAACGGTCACGTCGGCGGGCTACGATTGCCGTAAGGCGCACGAAAAAGGGCACATTGGCGGGGTTTAACGGTCGTGCATCCGGCACGATCACCGAGATACCCGATTGCCGCTTGCTTGACCCGGCCTTGATCGTGGCCATTCCCGTGGCCGAGGCGCTGGCCACCCTGGGCGCAAGCCGCAAGGGCGTTCTGGCTGTCACGCTCACACTGTCCGAAGCTGGTCTGGATGTGGCCGTAACAGGTGGCAAGCCGCTGGACGGCCCCTTGGAACTGGCGTTGGCGCAGGCGACCGAGAAACATGGGCTGGCCCGGCTCAGTTGGGATGATGAGGTTATTGCCATGCGGCATGCGCCGGTTCAGCGCTTTGGAGCAGCCGGAGTCACGCCACCCCCCGGAGCTTTCTTGCAAGCAACAAAGGACGGAGAAAAGGCTCTGTCAAAGGCAGTTTCCGAGGCTACACGGGGTGCGAAACGTATCGCTGACCTGTTTGCAGGCAGCGGAACGTTCTCTTTGCCGTTGGCGGAAAGCGCCGAAGTTCACGCGGTTGAAGGCGAGGCCGCCATGATCGAGGCGTTGGATCAGGGCTGGCGCAGGGCACAGGGGCTGAAACGCGTCACGACCGAGGCCCGCGACCTGTTTCGCCGCCCGCTGATGCCGGACGAGCTGAAATCTTTCGACGCCATTGTTCTGGACCCGCCTCGCGCCGGTGCCGAAGCGCAGGTAAACGAGATAGCACAGGCGCAACGCCCGGTGATCGCTTATGTCTCGTGCAATCCCGTCACCTTTGCGCGCGATGCAAAAACGCTGGTTAACGCGGGTTACACCCTTGAATGGGTACAGGTCGTTGACCAATTTCGGTGGTCGTCACATACGGAACTCGCTGCGCGGTTTGTTCTGAACGCCGCATCTTGATCTTACTGGGGAAGCTGACACATGGGGTCCAAACAGCGTTTGCTGAATATTATCGAAGCGCCCGTTTTCGGGCGGTTCATAACGGCCGTGATCATTTTCAATGCCATTCTTTTGGGGATGGAGACATCGCCGACCCTGATGGAACTGGCAGGTCCTTTGATCGTGGCGCTGGACAGGCTTTGCCTGGCGATCTTTGTGGCTGAAATTTCCATGAAGCTGATTGCCACCGGGCGCAGGTTCTTCACAAATGGCTGGAACATATTCGATTTCCTGATCGTTGGAATTGCCCTGGTTCCCAGCGCCGGGGGGCTGTCGGTGCTGCGCGCCCTGCGAATTCTGCGGGTGTTGCGCGTGATTTCCGTGGCGCCTCGTCTGCGTCGCGTGGTCGAAGGGTTCATCTCGGCCCTTCCGGGCATGGCCAGCGTGTTTCTGCTGATGGCAATTCTGTTTTATATCGGTTCGGTAATCTCGACCAAGCTGTTTTCGGAATCGTTCCCGGATTGGTTCGGCGATCTGGGCCTGTCTGCTTATACGCTGTTCCAGATCATGACGTTGGAAAGCTGGTCGATGGGCATCGTGCGCCCGGTGATGGAGGTCTATCCCTATGCCTGGGTCTTCTTTGTTCCCTTCATCATGGTCACGACCTTTGCGGTGGTGAACCTGTTGGTGGGTCTGATCGTCAATTCGATGCAGGATGCCCATCATGCCGAGGATGAGGTTAAAACCGATGCCTATCGCGACGAGGTTCTGGAACGGCTGGAAAGCATTGAACGTAGACTGGCCGAGCAGTCGAACATCAAAATGTGATTTCAGTTTTTCCAATTTTTGGCATAATGATCGAAAAAAAGCAGAGCAGGCAGTGAAACATGGATCGTCGAGTATTCGGTTTAGGCGCGTTGGCAACGCTGAGCCTTTCGGCTTGTGCCTCTAGCGGCCCAAGATTTCTGACTTACAACGGACCCGAGGTGACCTCTTTGGTGGTCAACAAGGGCACGCGCAAACTTTACTTGTTGCACAACGAAAAGATCCTTAAGGAATATGACGTCGATTTGGGGTTTGCCCCGAATGGAACGAAGAACCAGCGCGGTGACGGTAGAACGCCCGAGGGCACCTATCTGATCGACCGTCGCAACCCCAGAAGCCGGTACCACCTATCGCTGGGCATTTCTTATCCAAACTCGCAGGATGTCGCCAAAGCCAAGGCTGCGGGCGTTGATCCGGGTGGGGATATCTTCATCCACGGTGAACCCAATCTGCGTTCTGAGCGGAGACGCGCAAAAAAGAAGCGGGATTGGACAGCTGGATGCATCGCGGTCAAGAATGACGAAATCGAAGAGATTTACGCGATGGTTAACAAAGGTACGCTGATAACCCTGCGCCCTTAGGCCGTTTTTGGCGCCCAGTCACTGAACCCGAATGCCTCATAGTCGCGCTGATAGGCGTCAACCGCCAGCGCTTCGAGGTTTTCGTCGTAGATCTGGTTCAAAGCGTACGGTTCATCCGGTGCGCAGGAGCCAGGCTGAGGCGGGTATGAATGCCCCATGCTGCGCGCCAGATTCGGCAGATCGGTCATCAGATCCTCCTCTCTCAGAATCAGATCCGGCAGGGTGAAGGATGCGATTCCTTCCAACGTCCTGGACTGGCTGCACCACGTGCCGTCCACACGGACCGGTGTCTGCCCGTTGAGGTTGAGGCGCAGAAAGTCCAGAAAGCCCGAAAACGCTTCGCGGTGCTGTTCGACAGAATAATTGTTGTCCCTCACTTGCCCCGGGATCGGCAGCTTGAGCCGGTTGCGAAGATAATTCCGCACCATCTTATAGCTGCCCGGCCCCGTGTTCAGAATATGACTGCAAAACGCCGTATGTGCCCGGGCCAGAGGGTGACGCAGGACGGTAAATTGCCGATGACCGGGATGGCCCTGCTTCCATGACCGGACCTGTTTGCGATTTCGATCCGTGATCAGCTTGTCGGTCTGACATCCGTCCAGATCAGCCAGCCATTGCACGATAAGAGGCTCTATCCCGCCCCGAATGGGCAAATACATCAAAGGAGACCTTGCAGCGGCAACATAAAGCGGTACAGCCGCGCCGCGCTGCGGCTCAAAGCTTGTTGACCGATGCAATCCGAACCGATCCTGATCGCACAGGGCTTGTTTCATTTCATCAGGATTGGTGACCTTCGACAAAGCCGGCGCCGGGTTTTGCGGTTTCAGGGTATCATCCAGTCGGGTCAGCCGCCCCTCAACCCCCAGCCATGCAGCCAGCCCGTTTATGACCTCCAGCTCGGTCAGGTCGTCATAGTGAATGAAGAACCCGGTTTGGCCTGTCTTTTGCAGGTGCCGTTGCACCATAAGCTGATGGTCTTGCAGCTGGTTCAGGTAATCTGAAAATTCGTCGGCGTCGAAGTCAACCTGCGCGTCGACGCGGCGTTTCACATTCTTCAGCAGCCACTGCTGCGTTTTCTGTGCTATTTTCAGCGACAGGTAGCTGTCCAATGGGTTGCGGGTCAGAATGATCTTGGCACAGCGCGGATCGTTCAGCATGGGTTTCAGGATACGTGGGTCATGGTCTTCGAAATATCGAAAGCCATTGATGTCACCCGGTGCTGATTTGATCGCCTTGAGCATTCGTACGGGGTCCGCATCCCGGTCTTCCAGCGAAAGGCCAAGCAGACGATCGGATTTCAGGCTGCCCGCAAAATGCGGATTGAACGCCTCTCCGTGACAGGTGACCCCTTCCAGCGCGTTCAGGTTGGCCTCAAGCAGGTTCGAACCTGTGCGCATGGCGGCCAGAATCACGAAGTATTCAAAATGGGCTGACATGGGCAATCACTGCACCAGATACGGTTTTCGGTATGGCTTTTCCTGGCGACCGAACACATCGTCCGCCGGGAAATCACCCATCAGATATGGGTGCATTCCCTGATTCTTGAGGTTTTGCAGGAACTTCCCGAATCCGGACAGTTCGACCATGGTTGGCACTTCGGTCAGATGGCTGGTCTGCTGCATGCCGATTTCTTCTAGAATGCCCTGCAAGGCATCCATCGGAGATTCAATGAAGTCGGCCAGCGTCCAACTGCGCATCCGCGCCTTGGTCCAGACCGATGTCAGCACCTCCAGCTGCTTGGTTTCAATTTGTTGCAGGCGCGCCGCCTCACTTCGGATTTCCGAGAAATTCATATTGGACCGGAACAATGGGATCGCCCAAGCGCCGGTGATGACCGAAATCTGAGCGTTCTTGTCCCGTGCCAGAAACCAGTTGATTTCCTGTGTGTCCCGCGGGCTGAACTGGAAACACTGGCGTTCACCGCGCGTATTCCAGATCAGGTTCGACAAAAAGGCGGTCGGGTTATAGTCCCGCAGCGCCGCACTGTCGCTGAGGGCGCCATTTGTTATGGCTTCTCCTTGCGAAAATTCGGCGCGTTCCGGCCCGAATAGATGCCCGTGGACTCTGGCCCCGGTGGTTGCGGCCAACCAAGGTTCGAAATCCTCAAACAGTTCCGAAAAGCCTTGGAATACGGAATATTGTGACGATGTCAGACCGTTTTCACTGCCATGGCGGGGAAACCGGCTTTGCATATACAGCCCGTCGCGCCCACGGGTTCGCCGTTCCACCGCTTTGGAAAACACGCGATCGATCTTGCCCGGATTGGGCTCTGCCGGTTTCATCGCCCCGGCCTGATCTGTCAGGAATGCCTGGTACAATCGCTCTGCGCGGGGCCAGATTTTACGGGCGACAAAACAATCCGATCGGCGCAGCAATTGCAGATGATCGTCATAGAAGATGTGCGGGCGGCCCTGGTAATCGAATTTGGACAGCGTCAGGGACCTGCTTTCAATATGCGTGGAATACAAGCGCGCCAGCGTCTGGAAATAGCTTTCATCCGGAATCCAGACATGACGGAAATACTTGTCATACAGCTTGCGCCTGGGGTCTTGAAGGATTGCCGACAGCGTTTGGCGAGTCAGGCACCACCACTGGCTTCCCATATGCGGAACCAGTCCGTCGGGGATTTTCCTGCGAAAGCCCGTCAGACGCTGAAGTTTTACATGTGCGTCGAATAGTTTGCGATGCTTGCGCCACGAAAACGGAAACCGCAGGGTGAACCGTTCATGATCCAGCCCGCCGATGGTCCAGCTGACATCGGATGTCGTCGCGCTTTCGATGAAATCGACACGCGGCCGGTCTGACAGGTAATCGATCAGTTCCTGAACCGGTCGCAAGGGCAGGCAGGCCCCCGAGGCAAGAAATACATGCCGAACTTCGGGGAAACGCTCCAGCATCAACTCGGACGCGCTTTGCGAGGCGGCAACGATACCCCAGCCACCCCAATCGCAGCGATGTCGGTCAGAAAACACGATCGATGGATTGTTCGAACAGGACGCAACAAACCGGGAAAAAACAGTGTCTGGCACCTTGCGATCCAAATGGATGACCACCGGGCACCCTGCTGCTGTCCAGTGGCGTGCGACCTGCTCGGCGCGGTCCAGCGAAGTATGAACCAACATGACAATACCCAGACCGCTCATGCCCAGTTTCCTTTCGACATGAGGCCCAGGATCTCAAGCTGTCGCCAGTTGATGTAGGCCTCGGACCATTCGCACCAGAAAACAGGCTTGTCCTCAAGCCGGGTTGCATATGCCTTGTATTCGCCCGAGCCCCGGTAATGCTGGCCACGCTGCAATTCTTCGCGGGCTTTTTCCCCAAGAGTATTGATCAACTTGGCATGAAGCAGTGACCCGCTGGCCTTTTCGCCGCCCCATTCGTCGTAAACCTGGTTGAGCCCGCGCGGCAAAAGCGAATGGGTCGAGCTGACATAAACATAGCGCCGGTTCCATTTTACCAGCGGAATCTTGTTCAGCGCCGGTGCTTTGGAGGGGTTGTCCTGAAAGAACACGCGCGCCCGTGGACCCCCTTGAATCCAAAGGTTCTTGTATTCGGGGTTCTTGGTGATCATGTAATTCCCGGGATCGAACCAGCGCGCGATTTCGAACGGGTTCTGACCTTCGGCATAGGGGTCGGCGTCCACCGGACCTTCGGGGTACATGTCGATCAGCATCGTGCCAAAACTGCGCACGGCACTGCCATCCAGCCAGTCCGTCAAGGCTCGGATTGGACGGGTGTCGCAGAACGGATAGATGAAGAATTCGTCCGGATCGACGCTCAGCACCCAGTGATCGTGCGCGTATTTGCGCAGCAGATAGTTCGACCAGTCCAGACCATAGCTTGCCCGTTTGTAGCTGGTCGTCGTCCGCCAGACCGAAACGTCAGCCTGTTCTTTCAAAAATTCAAAACTGCCATCATCGCTGTTGTTGTCGACAAACAGAAAATGGTTGATGCCCAATTTGCGATAATATTCAAGAAAGAAGGGCAGGCGAATTTTCTCGTTCCGCACAACGCTCATCAGCAGGATATCATCACGCCGTATGGCCTGTGTGTTGTTGCTGACTGGCTTGAGCTCGCGGCGTCGTTTGAGGCAGCGCAGAATACGGCGCTTGCGCCGCAATCTCATTTTGTAGGACTCAAACAGGCTCACGTGACTGCCCAACCTTTTTATAACGCGAGCTTTCCCCGAACCAGCCGTGACAGTTGGCACGACATGGCATTACCGGTTTATGCCATCTTTGCATCTTCTGACGCAACGTCTTTAAAACCCGCAAACTGTAAACGTGCGGTTGATGCCCTTGTTTTCGTTTTCAATCCCAGCCTCCGCCGTTCATCAGACCCAACTGTTCCAGCTGGCTCCACCCGGTGTAGCGCACCGATTGTGGGGTCCACATGTCCGGCTGGTTGATTATCCCATCGTAGTATGGCCCGAATTGGTCCGGATCATGAAAATGTTGCCGTCGCTGCTTTTCGGTATTGGATTTCTCGATAACGTCCGGCAGGAACTTCGTGTGCAGCAACAAGCCCGACGGGGTATCGCCGCCCGGGCCATCATAGGTTTCGTTCAGGCGGCGCGGCAGGGCAGAATGGCATGAGTTCACATAGGCATAGCGCCGGGACCAGCGCATCAGCGGGATCTTGTTCAGCGTGGGTGATCTTTGCCGGGTTTGCGAAAAGAAAATACGTTCCCGCGCGCCACCCTGCACCCACAGATTGCCCATCGGACTTTGCCGCTGCGCGCGATACGGTCCTGCATCGAACCAGCACAGCAGATTTGTGGGGTCGGTGTCCGGGTCATAAGCCGCATCACCCAAGGGGCCCTTGGGATAGAGGTCCAGCATCAGCGTCCCGAACCCGATCTTCCCGTGCAGGTCCAGCCAGGTTGTCAGGTCATGCAGGGACCGGGTGTCGCAGTGGGCATAGACCAGCAGTTCATCCGCATCCACCATCAGGCACCAGTGGCGGTGGCCATAGCGCATCTGCAACCAGGTCAGCCAGTCCAGGCCAAACCGCGATCCACGATAGCTGGAATAGGTTCTCCACACCGAGACATCCGGTTGATCTTGCAGATACTCGGATGATCCATCGTCGCTGCCGTTGTCGACGATCAGAAAATGATCGACGCCCAAGGCGCGATAGTGACGAAAGAACCAGGGCAGGCGGATGATTTCATTGCGCAAGGTGACAAAGGCCAATATGTCACCCCGCTGGATTCGGGATGTCTGATCCTTCTGGCGGGTCAACTGATGTCGGCTGCGCAGCGACCTCCAGAGCAGCCGCCGGCGTTTCCAGCGCAACCTGTACTTCCGTGCCCATCCGATCCGGGGAAGTGTCAAAGCAAAGCTGGATGTCACCGGGTCCTCATTTTTCGTAGTGGCCGATCTGGTGCCAGCGCCAGGCGTCTGCGATCATCGTCTCTAACGTAGATCTTTTTGGCTTCCATCCCAGTTCATTTTCAGCCCGCACAGAACCAGATACCAGCTTGGTGCAATCTCCTGCCCGACGAGGGCCCACTGTATACGGCACGGGACGGTTGGTGACGGACCTGGATTGCTCGATCACCTCAAGAACGGAAAACCCGGACCCGGTGCCCAGATTGAAGACACGGCTGCCTTTGCCCTGTTCCAGCCAGCCCAGCCCCAGAATATGCGCATCTACCAGATCGCAAACATGTACATAATCGCGGATACAGGTGCCGTCGGGCGTATCATAATCTGTGCCAAAGACGGTCAGACCGTCCCGCTTGCCGTCAATCGCGTCCAACATCAGCGGGATCAGATGGGTTTCGGGGCGGTGAAACTCGCCCACGTCTCCTTCGGGGTCTGCACCTGCAACGTTGAAATACCGGAAGATGACATGGCGCAGCCCATGAGCCGCCTCGAAATCCTTGAGGATATCTTCGATCGCGCGTTTTGATGCCCCGTAGGCGTTCAGAGGATACTGCGCCGTGGATTCATCAAGAACCACATTGTCGTGCTCGCCATACGTTGCACATGTGGACGAAAATACGAAATCCAGACAGCCGGCCTCGACGGCTGCTTCAATCAGAGTCAGCGAGCCCGTGACATTGTTCGACCAATACACGCCGGGCTGGCGCATGGCATCGCCAACCTGGCTGAGCGCCGCGAAATGCATCACCGCATCTGGCTTGTGTTTCGCGAACACCTCATCCAGGCGGTCCCGGTCCAAAAGGTCGCCCTGTTCAAAAGGGCCAAATTGCACCGCATCCTGCCAACCCGTGATCAGGTTGTCGTAGGTCACAGGAAGGTAACCTGCCTGCGCAAGCGCCTTGCAGGCATGTGAGCCGATATACCCGGCACCACCGGTGACAAGAATTGTCTTCATGGCATATCCATTGGGGCTGGTTGAGGCACAGTTTCTACAGGGGCGCCGTCAGAGTCATGGGGAAAAGACGTCACTCCAGCCCCATGGCTGCCATCATCTCTTCGATCTTGGGCACGTCCTGCGGGTTGTTCAGCTCCCAGAACTGACGGCCCCTTGCCTCGACCTCGACGCACAGAACCTTGCGCCCGTTTTCCATGAACCTGAGCTGTTCCAGGCCTTCCAGCTGTTCCAGAGGCCCGGCTGGCCAGCCCGGATACGCCGCAAGAGCGTCGGGCCGATAGGCGTAAACGCCGACATGGTGAAACACGGGTGTCGCTTCATCGCCGGCGTATGTCTGCGACGTGAAGGGAACAACCTCTTTCGAGAAGTACATCGCACTGTGATCGCGTCCGAACACTGCCGTCGTGCCACCTACACGGCCATGCTTGCGGTCGTTCAGCAGACTGTTCAACGCACTGCCGTCACAGCGCAGGACAGGGGTCGCAACACCGGCATTCGGGGCGGCGCGCAGGCCGGAAACCAGATCTTCGACAAACCAATGCGGGGTCAGCGGAGCGTCGCCTTGCAGGTTGACGATGATTTCATACCCGCCACCCAGAACCTCATGCGCCTCGGCGCATCGTTCGGTGCCGTTCTGACAGTTTTCCGAGGTCATCACGACCTCGGCCCCAAAGCCCTCGGACACGTCGCGAATGCGCTCATCATCCGTCGCAACAACAACGCGATCGACACCCGAGACTGACATGGCTGCACGCCAGGACCGTTCGATCAGTGTCATGGATGCGCCTTTTGCGCCGGTCAGGGGAACCAGTGGCTTGCCGGGATAGCGGGTCGAGGCGTAACGGGCGGGAATGGCAATCAGAACGGACATCAGGCTTCCTTCAGTTCAACACCCGGAGCGTAAGCAATAAAGAACGGATTTGCATAGCCATCCTTGCCATAAACCAACGGAGTATGGTCGTCAAAACGCACAACCTGGCCACCGGCTCCGGCCAGTACCGCGTGGCCTGCCGCCGTATCCCATTCCATCGTGCGCCCGACGCGCGGATAGATATCCGCTTCGCCCGTGGCAACCAGACAGAACTTGAGCGACGAACCCGCGCTTTTGCTGTCCTTCACATGATATTTGTTGATGTAGTCCTCGGTGGCCTGATCCCTGTGGGACTTCGACGCCACGACCAAAAGCCCGGAATTATCCGGTTCAGAGACTGATATGGGCGTCAAAGGACCGGTCTCGCTTTTGTCGAAAGCGCCCGTTTCCTCGACCGCGCGGCCATCAGCCAGCGTGAAGAACATACGACCCCGCGCCGGGGCATAGACCACTCCCCGGGTTGGCACTCCGTTTTCGACAAGCGCGATGTTGACGGTAAAGTCGCCGCGACGGTTGATGAATTCCTTGGTGCCGTCCAGCGGATCAACAATGAGGAAAGTATCGCCTTTTTCCGAATGCGAAGCGGCCTGTTCTTCGGTGATCAGAAGAATATCCGGGAATGCCGCACGCAAGCCTGCCGAAATCAATGCGTCAGCGGCTTCGTCTGCCTCGGTCACAGGGCTGGAGTCGGATTTGACTTTGACATCGAAATCATCCGCCTCGTAGATTTCCATGATCTTGTCGCCTGCCTCCAGAGCCAGTCGCCGGATGACGGGAATAAGCGCATCGTAGGTCACAAAAAAGCTCCGTTCCTGTGGTTTGTTGATCCAAAATCGCGATCGACTTATGATGCGGCGGTTACGGAACGGCAAGATATTCATGCCAGTTTAGAGGCGACGAAGCAGAAAAGACCCTTTGAATGTTCTATTTCAAGCGCAACCAAACGCTGCTGGGCGGCGCTTTCACGACGGCTGAGCTGGTATTCCATGCCACCGTGCGAAAGGTGCGCTCGCAACATCCGAATGCAATAGTCGCCATCCTGATCAATGTTTTGCAGCTTGTGGTGATGGGAACCACTTTCTACCTGCTCATGTCACTGATGGGCCGAGGCGGAATTCCAAAGATCAGGGGCGAGTTTCTGCTGTATGTTCTGTCCGGCGTGTTCCCCTTCATGCTGCACATCCAGTCAATAGGCGCGATTTCAGGGGTTGGGTCCGCGAACAATCCGATGATGCTCCATTCGCCGATGAATGTGATGGTGACGATCCTGTCTGCGGCGCTCGGTATTCTTTACAAGCAACTGCTGGCTATGTTCGTGATCCTGTTCATCTACAGCGTCGCGGTCGCCCCGATCGAGGTGCAGGATCCCGGCGGTGCTTTCGCGATGCTGATATTGGCCTGGTTTACCGGATGCGCCGTGGGTTTGGTGTTCATGGCGATGAAACCCTGGTTTCCGACGACTGTGGGAATGCTCACCAATATCTACCGTCGCCTGAACATGGTGTTTTCGGGAAAGATGTTCGTCGCAAACACGCTGGGCGGCGGATTGCTGATGATGTTCGCCTGGAACCCGCTGTTTCATATTATCGACCAGTGCCGGGGCTTCATCTTCCGAAACTACTTTCCGCGAAACACAAGTTGGGAATACGCGCTATGGGTCGGGATAGCTTTGTTGATGATCGGTTTGATGGCTGAGTTTTTCACGCGCCAGCATGTTTCACAAAGCTGGAACGCGCGCCGCTAACATGCGACCCGCAGCGTCAAGTTGATCCGTCCGCCTTTTGGCAACAGCCGGGATGATCCGTATCTGATCCGGTCGACTCCGTGATAGGCCAATCGTGCCGGGCCGCCCATCACTACCACGTCGCCCGAGCCGAGCCAGATCGACTCGGTCTTGCCGCCACGGGTCGTGTTCCCAATCCGGAACAGGGCGTCATCGCCCAGGGAAACCGACAGAACGGGCCAGGAAAAATCTGCCTCGTCCTTGTCCTGATGCAGGCCCATTTTGGCGCCTTCCCCGTAGTAGTTGATCAAACAGCAATCCGGTGCGCGCTCGGTGCTGACCAGATCGTGCCAGATATCAAGAATGTTCGTGGGGATTTCAGGCCAGACCCCGCCTTTCGGGTGCTTGTCCTGATAGCGATAGCCTGCCTTGTCGGTCACCCATCCCAGATCCCCGGCCGAGGTCATTCTTACCGACATCTCTTTGCCCGAAGGCGTGACGGGTCGAAATAAGGGTGCCGCTTTCAGAATCGGTCGAAGAGCCGCGATCAGCCGTGCCTGGGCAGCAGGGTCAATATAGCCTTTCCTGATTTCGAACCCTCGCAAGACAACTCGCGTCATTCCGGAAACCCCAAACCTTTCCAATTTCTTGCCAAAAAAGACCTCAAATTCCCGAAAACCTGCACTCTACGGTGCTTGCAGGCCTCTTGCCTCGCCCTTATATACGCCGGGACGCGCGATGGTAGTGCTGTCGCGCACATCAGATCGGGGGTGGGATGCCATAAAGGGTCCGACCCTCGGGACATCGCCTTGAAGAGAAAGGGATTGCAAAAATGGGAAAAGTAATCGGGATTGACCTGGGAACCACGAACTCCTGCGTGGCCATCATGGAAGGCTCGCAGCCGAAGGTCATCGAAAACGCCGAAGGGGCGCGGACCACGCCTTCGATCGTCGCCTTCACCGAAGATGAGCGACTGGTCGGTCAGCCTGCAAAACGTCAGGCGGTCACCAACCCCGACAACACGATTTTTGGCGTCAAACGTCTGATCGGTCGTCGCGTGGATGATGCAGAAGTCGAAAAAGACAAGAAAATGGTGCCGTATTCCATCGTGAATGGCGGCAATGGTGATGCGTGGGTTGAAGCCCGCGGTGAAAAGTATTCCCCGAGCCAGATCTCGGCCTTCACTCTGGGCAAGATGAAGGAAACCGCCGAAAGCTATCTGGGCGAAGATGTCACGCAGGCGGTTATCACCGTTCCGGCATATTTCAACGACGCCCAGCGTCAGGCCACCAAAGACGCCGGTAAAATCGCCGGTCTGGAAGTGCTGCGGATCATCAACGAACCGACAGCGGCTGCGCTGGCCTATGGTCTGGACAAGGAAGAAACCCAAACCATCGCGGTTTATGACCTGGGTGGTGGTACCTTCGACGTGACCATTTTGGAAATCGACGACGGCCTGTTCGAGGTTAAGTCGACCAACGGCGACACCTTCCTGGGTGGTGAAGACTTTGACATGCGCATCGTCAACTACTTGGCGGATGAGTTCAAAAAGGAACACGGTGTCGATCTGTCTGCCGACAAGATGGCCCTGCAGCGTCTGAAAGAAGCCGCTGAAAAAGCCAAGATCGAACTGTCCTCGACCTCGCAGACCGAGATCAACCAGCCCTTCATCTCGATGGGCGCCAACGGTCAGCCGTTGCACATGGTCATGAAACTGACCCGTGCCAAGCTGGAATCGCTGGTGTCGGACCTGATCAAGAAGTCGCTGAAACCGTGCCAGGCCGCTCTGAAAGACGCGGGTCTGTCGGCTGCTGACGTGGACGAAGTTGTTCTGGTCGGTGGTATGACCCGGATGCCGAAAGTGATCGAAGAGGTCACCAAATTCTTCGGCAAAGAGCCGCACAAGGGCGTGAACCCGGACGAAGTGGTTGCCATGGGCGCCGCCATTCAGGCCGGTGTTCTTCAGGGCGACGTCAAAGACGTGGTTCTGCTGGACGTGACCCCGCTGTCGCTGGGTATCGAAACGCTGGGTGGCGTGTTCACCCGCCTGATCGACCGCAACACCACGATCCCGACCAAGAAGTCTCAGGTCTTCTCGACCGCCGAGGACAACCAGAACGCCGTGACCATCCGCGTGTTCCAGGGTGAGCGTGAAATGGCTGCGGACAACAAGATCCTCGGTCAGTTCAACCTTGAAGACATCCCGCCGGCACCGCGCGGCATGCCTCAGATCGAGGTGACTTTTGACATCGACGCCAACGGCATCGTCTCGGTTTCGGCCAAAGACAAAGGCACTGGCAAAGAACAGAAGATCACCATCCAGGCATCGGGCGGGCTGTCCGATGAGGATATCGAAAAGATGGTCAAGGACGCCGAAGAGAACGCGGAAGCCGATAAGGAACGCCGCGAGCTGATCGAGGCGAAGAACCAGGCGGAAAGCCTCATTCATTCGACCGAAAAGTCGATGGAAGAGCATTCCGACAAGGTCGACCCGACCACGATCGAAGCCATCGAGTTGGCGATCGCCGCGCTGAAGGACGAGCTGGAAACCGAAAATGCCGACAAGATCAAGTCGGGCATCCAGAACGTCACCGAAGCCGCGATGAAGTTGGGCGAAGCCATCTATAAGGCGCAAGCCGAAGAAGGCGAAGAGGAACCTGCTGCCGCAGACGCTGCACCAGGCGACGATGACATCGTTGACGCCGAGTTCGAAGACCTCGACGACGACAAGCGTAAGTAACGGGTAACCGGGCCAGTATGGGCCGGTCCGGATGCCGGGCCGGCCTATTTACGTTGAGGCGGAAGGAAACACTGATGTCAAAACGCGACTATTACGAAGTGCTCGGCGTGTCCAAGGGCGCTTCGGCGGATGAGATCAAGAAGGGTTTTCGTAGGAAAGCCAAAGAGCTGCACCCAGACCGCAACAAGGACAACCCGGATGCCGAGGCGCAGTTCAAGGAAGCCAACGAGGCTTACGACGTGCTGCGCGATGCCGAAAAGAAGGCGGCTTACGATCGCTTTGGCCATGCTGCATTTGAAAACGGCATGGGCGGCGGTGGCCGCCCCGGTGGCGGCTTTGGCGGTCAAGGCGACTTCTCCAGTGCATTTTCGGATGTATTTGACGACCTGTTCGGTGATTTCATGGGTGGTCAAAGGGGCGGCGGCGGACGTCGCGCCGCGCGCGGCTCGGACCTGCGCTACAACCTGCGTGTGACGCTGGAACAAGCCTACTCGGGCCTGCAAAAAACCATCAACGTGCCAACGGCCGTGGCGTGTTCGTCCTGCGAAGGTACCGGGGCTGAAGGTGGCGTTGAACCCACATCCTGCCCCACCTGTTCGGGCATGGGGAAAGTGCGGGCACAACAGGGCTTCTTTACGGTGGAACGGACTTGCCCCACTTGTTCGGGACTGGGTCAGATCATCAAGAACCCCTGTAAATCCTGTCAGGGGGCCGGCAGGGTCGAAAAAGACCGCGCTTTGTCGGTGAACATTCCTGCCGGTGTCGAAACCGGAACGCGAATACGTCTGGCAGGCGAAGGTGAGGCCGGAATGCGCGGCGGCCCTCCGGGCGATCTGTATATTTTCGTCGAAGTGGCCGAGCACAAATTGTTCGAACGCGACAGCGTGAACCTCTACTGCCGCGTGCCGGTCAGCATGGCCAAGGCGGCGCTGGGCGGATCGATCGAGGTTCCGACCATCGATGGCGGTCGCGGCCGTGTTCAGATTCCGGCCGGAAGCCAGTCGGGTCGGCAAATGCGCCTGCGCGGCAAAGGCATGCCTGCGTTGCGCGGCGGTGGCGTGGGTGACATGTTCATTGAATTGGCCGTAGAAACCCCGGTCAACCTGACCAGCCGCCAGAAAGAACTTCTGCGCGAGTTTGATGATCTGGGTGAAGACAACCATCCGGAATCAAAAAGCTTTTTTTCGTCCGTCAAGTCTTTCTGGGATGGCATGAAAGGCTGAACGACCAGAAACGGGGGCTCTGCCCCCGCCGCCCTTTGGGCGACTCCCCCGGGATATTTTCAGCCAGATGAAGCAAGGGACCCTGTATTCATCTGGCGAAAAATATCCCGGAGCGCGAGGCAGAGCCTCGCATGTCACTGTCCTAAACATGCAGTTTTGGCCTTAGCAGAAAGCTGAAAGTGGCAATACATCTGGAAAATTGAGTCTTGATTCCGGCCCTCGACCCTGAGATTGTCCGCTTCAACCGTTGGGGTGCCCTTTGACAGGGCTGAGAGACGCAACCGCGTTAACCCATCGAACCTGATCCGGGCAATTCCGGCGTAGGGAACGGTCTCTTGAACACAGACGTTTTCTCTACTCCGTTGCCCATAGAAGATGGAGCAACGACATGGTGGCAATTGCCCTGACCATAGCAGGATCCGACAGTGGCGGCGGCGCGGGCATTCAGGCTGACCTGAAGGCAATGTCGGCGCTGGGTGTTTTTGGCGCAAGTGTCATCACCGCCGTTACCGCGCAGAACACGCAAGCTGTCACCGCTGTGCATGGAATTCCGCTGGATGTGATTTCCGCCCAAATCGACGCGGTTCTGAACGATCTTGACGTCAGGGCCGTTAAAATCGGCATGCTTGGGACACCTGAGATCATTCATACGGTCGCCAGGGGCCTGGCGGCGTTCGACGGTCCCGTGGTTCTTGATCCGGTTATGATTGCAAAATCCGGCGACGCTCTGTTGGAGCAAGAGGCGGTCCGGACGCTGCGCGATGTGTTGTTGCCAACGGCGACTGTTCTTACGCCGAATCTGCCTGAGGCGGCGTGCCTGCTGAACATGCCAGCGGCAGAAACGCGTGAGCTGATGGCAGAACAGGGCCGGGCATTGTGCGCCTTGGGTGCGGGTGCAGTCGTGATGAAAGGCGGACACGGGTCAGGTGATATCTGCCACGATTTGCTGATCGATCCGTCGGGTGTCATGGCCGAGTTTCAGGCCCCACGTCAGGATACGAAAAACACCCATGGAACAGGATGCACCCTGTCGTCATCCATCACCGCCGGTTTGGCCAGGGGACTGACCCTGAAGGACGCAGTTGCGCAGGCGCATGACTATCTGCAAGGGGCCATCGCGCGCGCGGATGAGTTGAATGTCGGCGCTGGGCACGGGCCGGTGCATCATTTCCACCGGGTTTGGCCCTCGTGACGCTTTGGTCTGTCATAGGGGCAGGGGTTGCCGGTCTTGCCGTTGCCAGCGAACTGGTGTCGCGCGGTGCAAAAGTGCAGATATTCGACCCCGGCGGGCCACCGGGCCCGCATGGGTGTTCATGGTGGGCCGGAGGAATGCTGGCACCTTGGTGCGAATATGAAAACGCGGAAGAACCGGTGTTGCGTCTGGGGCAGTCCGCGATGGAATGGTGGGCCCAACGCACCAAAGTGACCCAGCGGGGAACGCTTGTTGTCGCAAGTGCCCGTGATGTGCCGGACCTGCGCCGATTTGCGCGTCGAACAAAAGAGTTCACCAAGGTCGAACGGGCAGAAATATCTGAATTAGAGCCTGATCTGACGGGGTTTGGCCAAGGCCTGTTCTTCGAACGCGAAGCCCATGTTGATCCGCGTCAGGCGCTGCAAGATCTGTATCGTCAACTGCAAAGCCAGGGCGTCGTGTTCCACCGGAAGCTGGCGCCCGCCCAGTTGGAGAATGCAATTGACTGCCGTGGCCTTCACGCCCGCGAATACCTTGATGATCTGCGCGGCGTGAAGGGT
Source organism: Ruegeria sp. HKCCD6119 (assembly GCF_013110585.1). Classification (NCBI taxonomy): domain Bacteria; kingdom Pseudomonadati; phylum Pseudomonadota; class Alphaproteobacteria; order Rhodobacterales; family Roseobacteraceae; genus Ruegeria; species Ruegeria sp. HKCCD6119. The sequence continues at coordinate 123,523 of NZ_WVQV01000003.1, forward strand.
GAGATGCTGGTCATACGATGCCCTGACGTGGAGCTGACGCGCCCGGTTCGTTTGCTGCACCCGCGAATGCCGCTTTATATCGTTCCGCGCGGCGGCGGCGTCTACATGCTGGGTGCGACCATGATCGAATCCGAGGATAGCAGCCGCATTACCGCCCGTTCGATGCTGGAATTGCTCAGCGCGGCCTATGCCGTGAACCCGGCTTTTGGTGAAGCCGAAGTGTTGGAGATAGGCGTCGATCTGCGCCCCGCCTTTCCCGACAACTTACCGCGCATCCGGCGTTTGGGCCGCACGATCTATGCCAACGGGCTTTATCGCCACGGATATCTGTTGGCACCGGCGCTGGCGCGGGGTGTTGCGGATCTGGCGCTGAACAACACACATTCGGAGATGGTAGATGAAGATCGTGCTTAACGGCGAGACGCGCGAGGTGCGCGCCGAAACCCTGTCGGAATTGTTGGACGAATGCGGTTTCTCGGGCCGTGTGGCCACCGCCGTGAACGAAGAATTCGTACCCTCAAGCCTGCGCGTCGCTCACAAGCTGGCCGAAGGTGACCGGGTCGAGGTCGTCGCACCGATGCAGGGGGGCTGAAGATGAAAACGTTTTACGGCACTGAACTGCCCAACTCACTGATGCTGGGCACGGCGCAATATCCAAGCCCGGCCATTCTGGAACAGGCGTTTCGCGAAAGCGGTGCAGGCGTTGCCACTGTATCCTTGCGGCGTGAAGCGGGTGCAGGCCAGACCTTTTGGAACATGATCCGCGAATTGGGAGTTCTGATCCTGCCCAATACGGCCGGTTGCCATACGGTGAAAGAGGCCGTGACGACCGCCCATATGGCCCGCGAAGTGTTCGAGACCCGATGGATCAAGCTGGAACTCATCGGACATACGGACAGTCTGCAACCGGACGTTTTCCAACTGGTAGAAGCCGCCCGCATTCTGACCGAGGATGGGTTCGAGGTGTTTCCCTACACCACCGATGACCTGATCGTGGGCGAACGCCTGTTGGAAGCAGGATGCGAGGTGCTGATGCCCTGGGGCGCACCGATCGGGTCAGGACGCGGGCTGAACAACGAATACGCCCTGCGTGCGATGCGGGCCGAATTTCCTGATATTCCCCTGGTGGTGGACGCCGGTATCGGCTTGCCCAGCCACGCGGCCCGCGCGATGGAGCTGGGCTTTGACGCGGTTCTGCTGAACACCGCTGTGGCCCGTGCCGGAGATCCGGTTCTGATGGCCAAGGCGATGGCGCAGGCTACCCTTGCCGGGCAATTGGCCCATCAGGCCGACCCGATCGAGCCGCGCGATATGGCGGAACCCTCTACTCCTGTTGTTGGAAAGGCCTTCCTGTCATGACGCTGGACCGTTTCTATCCGATCTTTGATCACTCGGACTGGCTGCGGCGGATGTTGCCGCTGGGCGTCAAGCTGGTGCAGCTGCGCATAAAGGATCAGCCAGACGATGCGGTGCGCGACCAGATCGCAGTCTCACGCGAATTGTGCCGCGACCATGGGGCGGTTCTGGTGATCAATGACTATTGGCAACACGCGATCGATCTGGGCTGCGACTGGATCCATCTGGGGCAGGAAGATCTGGACGACGCCGACCTAAAAGCCATCCGAAAAGCGGGTCTGAAACTGGGCGTTTCCACCCATGACGACGATGAGCTTGAGCGTGTGCTGGCCATGGATCCCGATTACGTGGCACTGGGCCCGGTCTACCCCACCATCCTGAAAAAGATGAAATGGCACCAGCAGGGCCTGCCCCGCGTAACGGAATGGAAGGCGCGGGTTGGTGATATTCCCTTGGTCGGTATTGGCGGCATGAGTGTCGAGCGCGCAGCCGGTGTGCTGAAGGCCGGGGCGGACATTGTCTCGGCAGTCACGGATATCACCCTGAACCCCGACCCCGAAGAACGGGTGCGCGCGTGGATCGAGGTCACACGATGAGTCGATATGCCCGCCAGACGCTTTTGCCCGAAGTCGGGGCACAGGGGCAGGCACGCTTGTCAGCGGCCCGTGTTCTGGTCGTTGGTGCGGGCGGTCTGGCTGCACCGGTTCTGCCACTTTTGACAGGGGCCGGGGTGGGGCGGATCACGGTCATGGACGGGGATACCGTCGATCTGTCGAACCTGCACCGTCAAACGTTTTTCTCCGAGGCCGATTGCGGGCAACCCAAGGCGGAAACCGCCGCCGCCCGTTGCCGCGCGCTGAATGATGACACCGATGTCATCGGTCTGAATCAGGCTCTGACCAGTGAAAATGCGCCCGGTTCGGTGTCGCAAGCCGATATCATTCTGGATTGTGCCGACAGCTACGCGGCCAGCTACATCCTGTCGGACACGTGTCTGGCGCAGGGCAAACCTTTGATCAGCGCCTCGGTGCTGGGGCTTTCGGGTTATGTGGGCGGTTTCTGCGGCGGGGGCCCATCGCTGCGCGCTGTATTTCCCGATGCACCGGACAGTGGCGCCAGCTGCGCCACTGCGGGGGTTCTGGGCCCCGTGGTTGGCGTGATCGGGGCGATGCAGGCGCAGATGGCGCTCAGCTTGATCCTTGGACTTGATCCCTCACCCCTTGGGCAGTTGGTTCAATATGACGCAAGAACCCTGCGCAGCACCGGGTTTCGCTTTGATGACGCACCCGAGCCCGGCAACTGCTTTCGCTTTCTGTCCGCAAGCCAGCTGAAGGGCACGGATCAGATCATCGAGCTGCGCAGTTCGCAGGAAGCCCCTGTTCCCATCCATTCGAACGCGACGCGCATTTCGCCGGATAATTTGCGCGAAATAGACCCTAATGGAGGAAAAAGGCTGGCTCTGTGCTGTGCCACCGGTTTGCGGGCATGGCGTGCCGCAGAACAAATTCAACCAGATTGGCCGGGCGAGATTGTCCTCGTCGCGGCCTCAACCTCGTGAAGAAAAGGGAAACGCGAGATATGAAAAAGCTGATGACAGCCATCGCCCTTCTGGCCGCCGCGCCGGCATGGGCCGAAGACAAAATGACCGTCCTGCTGGACTGGTTCATCAACCCTGACCATGGTCCTATCATCGTGGCGCAGGAAAACGGCTATTTTGCTGAACAAGGGCTTGAGGTCGAGATCGTTCCGCCCGCCGACCCGTCCGCCCCGCCCCGTTTGGTGGCTGCCGGCCAAGCCGACCTGGCGGTGTCTTACCAGCCGCAATTGCACTTGCAGATTCACGAGGGCCTGCCTCTGAAGCGTGTCGGCACATTGGTTGCAACGCCGCTGAACTGTCTTCTGGTGCTGGAAGACGGGCCGATCAAGTCGCCTGCTGACCTCAAGGGTAAAAAAATCGGCTTCTCGGTCGCGGGGGTCGAAGAAGCCATCCTTGGCACCGTTCTGGGCAAATACGATGTTGCGCTGGGCGATGTCGAGCTGATCAATGTCAACTTTTCCCTCTCGCCGTCGCTGATGACCGGTCAGGTGGACGCGGTGATTGGCGCTTATCGCAACTTCGAACTGAACCAGATGGATATCGAAGGTCGTCCCGGCACCTGCTTCTATATCGAGGAAGAGGGCGTTCCGTCTTATGATGAACTGATCTATGTCGCCAATCCGGAAACGATGGACAAGGACAAGATCGCCCGGTTCCTCGCCGCGACTGAAAAAGCGACCCAATTTATCGTCAATAATCCGGAAAAAAGCTGGGAAATCTTCGCGGCGACCTCGCCTGAACTTCAGGACGAGCTGAATGCCCGCGCCTGGGTCGATACACTGCCGCGCTTTGCGCTGCGTCCGGCAGGTTTTGATGCCGGTCGTTATGCCCGGTTCGAAACCTTCCTGAACGAAAGCGGGATGATCGACAGCGTCCTTCCGGTCAGTGACATCACCATCGACGTGACCGCGCAATGAGCAATTATGGCAAAGCCTTTGCGCTGATGCGCGATGCTGCGGCGGATCCGTGGCGGGATTACACCCGCCACGCCTTCGTAGAGGGCATGAAAGACGGAACGCTGCCACGCGAGGCGTTTCTGCACTATCTGCGGCAGGATTATGTGTTTCTGATCCACTTCTCACGTGCCTGGGCGCTGGCCGTGGTGAAATCAGAAACGCATGAAGAAATGCTTGCCGCATCGCGAACTGTGAACGGTTTGATCAGCGAAGAGATGAAACTGCATATCGGTATCTGCGCGGCGGAAGGTATCTCGCAGGCAGAGTTGTTTGCCACGCCAGAGCGACACGAGAATCTGGCCTATACCCGGTTTGTCCTGGAAGCAGGCTACAGCGGAGATCTTCTGGACCTGCTGGCGGCCCTTGTTCCTTGCGTCATGGGGTATGGTGAGATCGGTACGCGCCTGTCCGCCGAGGCAACGTCCGAGACATATCGCGGCTGGATCGACACTTATGCCGGCGAAGATTACCAAGCCGCATGTGTGGCGGTTGGCGAGTTGCTGGATCAGGCTCTAACAAGACGTATTGGGGCTGATTTTCAGGGTTCGCCACGCTGGGATCGACTGTGCCAGACCTTCCGCAAGGCGACAGAGCTTGAAGTCGACTTCTGGCAGATGGGTTTGACGCCATGACACCTGCGCCCGAACTGACCATCAACGGCACTGCCACGATCGACGGCGCGACCCTGTTTGCGCCGTTGTCCCTGACCCTAGGGGCCGGGGCGTGGACATGCCTGCTGGGCGGTTCGGGCGTGGGAAAAACCACGGTTCTGAGGTTGATTGCGGGGCTCGAGACCGGGGCTGTCTTCGCTGGACGGATCACGGCCAGTGATGGCTTGCCTGTGGCTGAGCGTGTCGCATACATGGCGCAGGATGATCTTCTTTTGCCTTGGGCAACCGTCGCGCAGAATGTCTCGCTGGGTGCGCGTCTGCGCGGGGAAAACGTTGATCTTGATCGACGTGACCGCCTGATCGAGCGTATGCGGTTGCAGGATCACATGAACAAGAAGCCCAATGCGTTGTCCGGCGGGCAACGTCAGCGTGTCGCCCTGGCCCGGACACTGATGGAAGATCGCCCCGTTGTTTTGCTGGACGAGCCCTTTTCGGCCCTTGATGCGCGCACCCGCGCTGACATGCAGGATCTGGCCGCTGAAGCATTGCACGGTCGCACCGTCCTTCTTGTGACCCATGATCCCGCAGAGGCCGCGCGTCTGGGGCAATCCATCGTGGTGATGACCGAACACGGATTGACGCAGTGCGAACCGCCCCGGGCCCAGGCCCCGCGCCGCGTGGATGATTTGGAGACATTGGAAACCCAGGGTGCCTTGCTGCGTCTTCTCCGCGAGGGCGTGGCATGAAGTATTTTTCTGCACTGGCCGCAACTTTGTTTGCCTTGCTGATCTGGCAGGGCATCGTGACCCTGACCGGGTTGCCGAAGTTCATCCTGCCCGGACCCGCCGTCGTGGCCGAAACCTGGTGGCAGAACCGCTGGGTGATCGCCGAGCATACCTGGATCACAGCGACCGAAGTGGTGATCGGTCTGGCATGCGGAACGCTGCTGGGTGTCGTCACTGCGTTGCAACTGGCGAATTCGCGGGCGGCGCGGGTCCTGGTGCAGCCGATGCTCGTGTTCACGCAGGCTCTGCCGGTATTCGCATTGGCGCCGTTGCTGACGCTATGGCTGGGCTATGGGCTGTGGTCCAAGGTCGCCATGGCGGTGTTGATCATCTATTTCCCGATCACCTCATCCTTTTTTGACGGGCTTATGCGCACCCCGTCGGGGTATCTGGATCTGGCCCGAACGATGCAGGCCAGCAAGCGCGCCGTATTGTGGCATATCCGTATTCCGGCCGCTCTGCCGTCGCTGGCGTCGGGGATGCGGCTGGCGGCGGTCTATGCCCCGATCGGAGCGGTGATCGGCGAATGGGTCGGCTCGTCGCAGGGGCTGGGCTATCTGATGCTGCTGGCCAATGGACGTGCCAAGACCGATCTCATGTTTGCCGCGATGCTGACCCTGGGCGTATTCTCGATCCTTCTGCACATGATTGTCCGCCGGGCCACGGCACGCATGGCGGGTGAGGTGCGTTAACCAATCAGAAACCGATTCTGGGTCAGGGTGCGCCCATGACACAGGACGCCTTTGCCGAAGCCCCGATGCTGTTTGATACGGACGAAGCGCCGGCGCAGCCGCTGCCCTCTGGCCGGTTACCCTCCTACATAAAAGACCACCGCAAGCGGCTGCGCGAACGGTTCAGGACCGGCGGATCGGCGGCGATGCCGGATTACGAACTGCTTGAACTGGTCCTGTTCCGATCCATTCCCCGGCAGGATGTAAAGCCACTGGCGCGGGCGCTGATGGACACTTTTGGTGATTTCAATCGTGTCCTGACCGCGCCCGAGGAACGGCTGCGCCAGATCAAGGGCGTTGGCGATACCGTGGTTACCGACCTGAAAATTCTTGAGGCCTGCGCCCACAGGATGGCCCGCGCCCGGGTGATGCAGCGGCATGTGATCTCGGGATGGGATGCGCTACTGGATTATTGCCACACCACCATGGCGCATCGTGAGATCGAACAGTTTCGCGTGTTCTATCTGGATCGCAAGAACGTAATGATCGCGGATGAGGAACAGGCCAAAGGCACCGTGGATCACGTGCCGGTTTACCCGCGCGAGGTTGCCAAACGAGCGCTGGAACTGAATGCCTCGGCCCTGATTCTGGTGCACAATCACCCGTCGGGTGATCCGACGCCCTCGCAGTCGGATATCGACATGACCAACCGTATTCAGGATGCCTGTTCGGCCTTGGGCCTGACCCTGCACGACCACCTGATCATTGGAAAATCGACCGAGTTGAGCTTTCGGTCCGAAGGGTATCTGTGAGCTTCACTGCACCCAGATTTCAACCCGGCGGTTGACCTTGCGGCCCCATTCGGTGTCGTCACAGGCCATCGGCATTGCTTCGCCAAACCCTTCCGCGACCACCTCGATACTGTCTGATATCGATGTCTCGGCTGCGGCCAGAACCGCGTTTCGTACCGTCTGTGCACGTCGCAGGGCAATGCGGGCGTTGGCGGCGGCCCCGCCATCCCCGTCGCTGAAACCGGCAAACACCAGCTTGCGCGCCTTCAATGTGCCGGCGTCAAGCATATGTGCCAGTTGCTGAATATTGGAACGTGACTGCGCATCCGGACGGGATGATCCGGGCTCGAACCGAACCGACAGGGACAGGCGCGACAGCGGGCGCAGCGTTTCGATCATGCGCTGAAGCTCGTCTAGCCCAACTTCGGGCCCTCCGGTGGCGATGGCATTGGCAAGCCGGTCGCCCTGTACGCCAACCGGCAAGGTTTCAGGCGATTGATCCACATAACCTGCGTCACGAATGGCCATCTGGGCCCCGGGGCTTAGGCTAAAGGCCAGAAATTGCCGTGCAATCCGCGGCAGGCGGCGTTCGGGCAGATACAGAAACATCGGCAGGTTCAACGGATAATCTTCGGTCTTGATCGATTGACGGGTGGCGGCCAGCGGATGCCCACACCCTCCGGTCAACGGCAGGGCTCGGGTATTGTCGGCTGTCGCTTTGCTGGCGATTCCGATGGAAAACGGGTCCTTTGCCACGGCCTTGGCCAGATCGCTCGTTCGAATATGACGGATTGCGGTATCGGTCAGTTCCACGCCAGCGGTCTTCAATACCTGATCCTCGACAGCCTGCGCCAGCCCCGATCCCGGATCCGGCACATGCAATGCGATCGGAGCATCCGGCCCGCCCAGGTCCACCCAGTTCTTCACTTCACCTGACAGAATGCGGGCCAAGTCGGCCAGCGAAATCTGACGCATCACACTATCGGATGCCACCACCGGAACCATTGCGTCCAATGCAACAACCCTGGATCGCCGGGCCCGTTTCAAATCACCCAGCCCCGCGGCATCGGCTGCATCCCGCTCTGCCTCGCGTACTTCGCGCAGGGCCATCACGATATCTGTCTGATTCCCGATCAACTTGGCGAAGCCGCGATCCGTGGTCCCGACGTCAAAGTAGAACCGCGCCAACGGGGCGTCACGGCCTGACTGAAAAAGCTCATAGACGAAGGTGTCAGAATCCACGCGGGCAGGCGTTGCGGTCAAGCCTTCCTGCTGCGCAAACCCGATGATCAGGGCGGGCAGGACCGTTTCGGCCATGACAGACGATCCGGAAAACCGCAACTCGGCTACGAAATCCGTCAGGCTGGGGCACGCAGGTCCGTCGCAGGTGACGCCCGAGCCATCAACGGTCAACTCACCGAACTGCGTATCAACGCGGTAAAATTCGCCGTCGAAGCCCAGCAGGTTGCCTGTTACTTCGACCTTGCCGTCATGAGACGTCAGTGTGATGTCTTGCGCCATTGCACAGGTCGCACCTGCAACGGTAAACAGCGCGGTCACAGCCGCACGAAAGAAAGTCATAAGAGAGTCGAGCCTGCCTGCGGATTACTTTGCCGCGATTGTCAGGTCTGAGAGCAGATTATTCAACACCAGAAACTCACCGGCCTGTGAACAATCCGGCAGGGTCAGGGACATGTCGCGCGACCGCAGGCGGCTATCTGACAGAAGTTCCAGCGCCTGCACATTCAGCGTTTGCCCGCAGTTGGATTCGGTCACTTCGGCTTCGACCGTCAGGTCGATGCTGCCGGACCGATCCGACGCGCCCGTCGGAAAGGAATATACTTCGATATTCTTGGCACGACCCAGACCCGTCTGGCCCAGGCGCAGAACCTCTCCTGCGCCATTTGCCGAGGAATCATTCCACACATGGCCGCTGTTGCCATAGCTTGCCCCGAATTCCAGCGCGTGAATCTGCAACTCGGTATCACCCTGCCATTGCAGGACGACGCGGTCATATTCGGCAATGTCGGTCACGTGAGTGGTGGCGACCGTGCCTGTTTCATCTTCGAATGAAATCAGGAAAATCGCGTATTCCGACAGTGCCGGGATGGACATGTTCAAGGCACCGGAATCGTCGGTGTTCTGGCTGACCGTCAGGCCGCTGTGATGAATTTCAACGCGTTCGTTTCGGTGGCAGGGTGCCCGCAGCGACAGGTGTGCCATGGCGCCGGGGACGGCGACGGCGCGCGCGCTGATGTTGCAATCCGTTGTTTTTGGTGCTGACGGAACTGCGCGAGGTTCGGGCGCTGCCGCCCCGAAATCTGCGTCAGGCGCCGGAGCCGAAGTCAGTACGATAGCATCCAACCCCGACAGAACCGAGGATTGCTGAGATGCCGAGGCAACATCAACACTACCCCCCGCGTTCGCAGGCTGCGCGGTTGGTCCGTTCTGCATCAGGTAGCCTATGCCCAAAGCACAAGCGACCGTGCCGCACATGGTCACGTAGTTTCGAACTACAAACAAGACACCCTCCCCAGTTGAAGGAGCAAATCGCACATTCGCCACGAATCGCGGCCAATTTGTGGCCGCAAGACGAACACATTGTGGATTCGGCGGGTAACGTTAGGTCAGTCGGCCATGGCAGTGTTTGAACTTCTTGCCCGAGCCACACGGGCACGGATCATTTCGCGACGGGTTGCCCCAGGTCGATGGATCGATTTCGTCGAACCCCGGAAGCGCATCACCCGAGGCCGCAGCCTCGGCCTTGGCTTCGGCCTGTTTCGCGGCCTTGTCCACGGCCTCCTGTGCCTGAGCCTGCTGCCCGGCCATCTGCGCCAGCATTTCTTTCTGTTCTTCTTCGGTCAGCGGACGTACGCGCGACAATTGCTGTGTCACGGTCTCGCGCAGCGAATCCAGCATGCTTTCGAACAGCTGGAAGCTTTCGTTCTTGTATTCGTTCAGAGGATCGCGCTGGGCATAACCGCGGAACCCAACGACCGAGCGCAGGTGTTCCAGGGTCAGCAGATGCTCGCGCCATTTGCTGTCAATGGTCTGAAGCAGAACCTGTTTTTCGATGTTGCGCATGTTTTCAGGGCCAAAGGCGACGGCCTTCTGGGCCATCATCTCATCCGCGGCCTTGATCAGACGTTCGCGCACCTGCTCGTCATCCACGCCTTCTTCGGCGGCCCAGTCCTGAACCGGGACGTCCATGTTCAACTTGTCCTTTATCGCCTCGTGCAGACCCTCAGTATCCCACTGATCAGCATAGGATTTCGGCGGCATGTATTCGTCAATCAGGTCGTCAATCACCTGTTCGCGCATATCCGAGACGATCTCGGACAGGTCGTTTGCAGACATGATTTCGCGGCGCTGGCTGAAGATCACCTTCCGCTGGTCATTCATCACGTCGTCGAACTTCAGAACGTTCTTGCGCATGTCAAAGTTGCGGCCTTCGACCTTGGACTGCGCGCGTTCCAGCGACTTGTTCACCCAGGGGTGAATGATCGCCTCGCCTTCTTTCATGCCCAGCGTGGTCAATACCTTGTCCAGCCGTTCCGAGCCGAAGATGCGCATCAGGTCATCCTCGAGGCTCAGGTAAAATACCGTTCGGCCCGGGTCGCCCTGACGACCGGAACGACCGCGCAGCTGGTTGTCGATGCGGCGGCTTTCGTGGCGTTCCGATGCCATAACGTAAAGGCCGCCAGCAGCCAGAACCTTGTCTTTTTCTTCGGCGTGGCGTGCTTCTTCGGCGGCCCGCAGCTCGGACGGATCCGCGTCTGGATTCTCGGCAATCGCTTTCAGGACCTTCATCTCGACATTGCCGCCAAGCTGAATGTCGGTGCCGCGACCGGCCATGTTGGTGGCGATGGTTACCGCACCCAGACGACCGGCATCGGCAACGATCTGTGCCTCTTGCTCGTGCTGGCGGGCGTTCAGAACGTTGTGCTTGATGCCTTCCTTGGTCAGCATCTGGCTGAGCAGTTCGGATTTTTCGATCGACGTGGTCCCCAGCAGAACCGGCTGGCCCTTTTCCTGCGCCTTTTTCGTCTCGGCGATCATCGCATCGTATTTTTCGGCGGCCGTACGATAGACCTGATCATCTTCGTCGATACGGGCAATCGGCAGGTTGGTCGGAACTTCGACCACGCCCAGACCGTAGATCTCGGCAAATTCTTCGGCCTCGGTCAACGCGGTGCCGGTCATGCCGCTCAGTTTGTCGTACAGGCGAAAATAGTTCTGGAATGTCACGCTGGCCAATGTGACGTTTTCCGGCTGGATCTGAACCTTTTCCTTGGCTTCGATCGCCTGATGCAGACCTTCGGACAGGCGACGGCCCGGCATCATGCGGCCGGTGAACTCATCGATCAGAACGACATCGCCGTCGCGCACGATGTAATCCTTGTCGCGCTGGAACAGCTTGTGTGCACGCAGCGCCTGGTTGACGTGATGCACAACGGTGGTGCTTTCCGGATCATACAGGGAATGGCCTTCGGGAATCAGGCCGGCCTGAAGCAGCTGTGCCTCAAGAAATTCGTTGCCTTCATCGGTAAAGGTCACATTGCGCGATTTTTCATCCAGGGTGTAATGATCGTCGCTCAGCGTCGGGATCAGGCCATCAATGGCGGTGTACAGATCCGACCGGTCCTGCGCGGGACCCGAGATGATCAGCGGTGTCCGCGCTTCATCGATCAGGATCGAGTCGACCTCGTCCACAATCGCAAAGTTGTGGTGTTTCTGGTAAACCTGCTCTAGATCCGCCTTCATGTTGTCGCGCAGATAGTCAAAACCCAGCTCGTTGTTGGTGGCATACGTGATGTCACAGGAATACGCGGCCAGTTTTTCCGCGTCGGGCTGGCCGGACCAGATCACACCAGTTGTCATGCCTACGGCCGCAAACACCTTACCCATCCATTCCGCGTCACGTTTGGCCAGGTATTCGTTCACCGTGACAACATGCACGCCCTTGCCGGTCAGCGCGTTCAAATAGGCCGGGAAGGTGGCGACCAGAGTCTTGCCTTCGCCCGTCTTCATTTCCGAGATGTTGCCCTGATGCAGGAAAATGCCGCCCATCAGCTGCACGTCAAAGGCCCGCAGGCCAAGTGCGCGCTTGGCGCCCTCGCGTACGTTGGCAAAGGCCTCGGGCAGCAGGTCGTCCAGGCTTTCGCCATCCAGTGCGCGCTTGCGCAGGTCTTCGGTCTTGTCGATCAGACCTTGATCTGAAAGCGTTTCAAACTCTGGTTCCAGCGCATTGATCTTTTCGACCAGAGGGCGGGTCGCCTTGATCTTGCGGTCGTTCGGTGTTCCGAACACCTTTTTGGCGAGCGTTCCGAGTCCCAGCATGTTCACTCCAGAGGATCTGTTCTTTTCGTGGTTGCGACAGGCTTGCCCACCTTGCGCGCAACCCATAGATACGGGGGGTGAAAGGCGGCCCTGTCCAAGGCTTCAAAGCGATGTAAGCGGCAGGTTCCAGAGTGTCAACGCCGCGCCCTGTCGCGGCAAGAAAATAGGATGATTCAATGCCCAAAGGTCTCACTTTTCTGCCATCGCTGGCCCTGGCCGCCGTGATGGCCCTGCCGCTGGCCGCCGAAACCCAGCCGGATGCGTCGACCGTGGTCGCTCGGGTAAACGGGGATGAGATCACATTGGGTCACGTGATCGCCACCGTCGCTTCTCTGCCACCGCAATATCAGCAGGCGGAAGACGACGTGCTGTTCGATTTCATTCTGGAACAGCTGATCCAGCAGCAATTGCTGGGACAGCAACAGGATGGCCTGAACATGCGGAACGCGCTGACACTCGACAATGAAAAGCGGTCGCTTCAGGCGGTTCAGACGGTCGCGGCTCTGACCAACGATCTCGTCACAGAGGAAGCCATTCAGGCCGCTTACGATGCGCGTTTCAATGATTTTGCGGGTGAAGACGAATTCGACGCCAGCCATATTCTGGTGGAATCGGAAGAAGAAGCCAAAGCGCTCAAGACTCAGCTTGATGATGGTGCAGATTTTGCGGAACTTGCCCGCGAGAACTCGACCGGTCCGTCCGGTCCGAATGGTGGCGCGTTGGGATGGTTCGGAAAAGGCCAGATGGTACCTGAATTCGAGGCAGCCGTGATCGCGCTGGAAAAAGGGCAGGTGTCGGATCCGGTGCAAACTCAGTTTGGCTGGCATCTGGTCAAGCTGAACGACAAGCGCAAAACCGAAGCCCCCGAACTGGACGCGGTGCGCGATGAGCTGGCCCAAACGATCCAGCAAGATGCCATTCAGGCGCGGATCGACGAGTTGACGCAGCAGGCACAGATCGAACGCCCCGCGCTGGAAGGCGCAGGCCCCGAGATCATGCGCCAGCTGGACCTGATTCAGGAGTAAAGACCAGTGGCCACGATCACGAAGGTATCGCCGCTGGCGCCGGCGTCTTTCCCTGAACTGCCTGCGATTGACGGTGTGCGTTTTGCCACCGTCGAAGCGGGTGTGCGCTATCAGGGTCGCACGGATGTCATGCTGGCTGTTCTTGATCCGGGCACGTCGGTGGCGGGTGTCTTCACCCGCTCGGCCACCCGCGCGGCACCGGTTCTGAATTGTCAGAAGAAAATAGGAGGCCCCAGTGATGGACCTGCGGCGATCCTTGTGAACTCGGGCAATGCGAACGCGTTCACCGGCCACTATGGCCAGACATCGGTTGCCGAGGTGACACAGGCCGTTTCCAAAGCGACCGGCGTCCCCGTCGAACGGGTCTTTACGTCATCCACCGGTGTCATCGGTGAACCGCTGCCACATGATCGCATCATATCGCAGCTTGAAGCGTTGAAATCCGGCCTCAGCCGCCATGCCATCGAAGATGCCGCGCGAGCGATCATGACGACGGACACGTTTCCCAAAGGGGCGAGCGCACAGGTCGAAATCGGTGGCAAAACAGTCTCTATTGCAGGGATTGCGAAGGGTTCTGGAATGATCGCGCCAGACATGGCGACGATGCTGGTCTATATCTTCACCGACGCACAGGTTGAGCAATCGGCGTTGCAGGAAATGCTGAGCGCCCAGACAGATCGCACCTTCAACTGCATTACTGTGGACAGCGACACCTCGACCTCGGACAGTCTGCTGCTGTGTGCGACCGGATCTTCGGGCGTTGATGCCACCGGCGATGCCGCTTTTGCACGGGCTTTGGAAACAGTGATGCTGGACCTCGCGCAACAAGTGGTGCGTGACGGGGAAGGCGCCACGAAATTCGTGGAAATCCGCGTGACCGGAGCCGCCTCGGACGCTGACGCCAAGACCCACGGTCTGGCCATCGCCAACTCCCCTCTGGTGAAAACCGCCATCGCCGGTGAAGACCCGAACTGGGGCCGCATCGTCATGGCCATCGGCAAGTCGGGCGCGGCGGCGGATCGCGACAAGCTCAGCATTTCCTTCGGTGATATTCTTGTGGCCGAGAACGGCTGGGTCAGCCCGGATTATCGCGAAGACGCCACCGCCGCCTATATGAAAGGTCAGGACCTCGTGATTGCGGTCGATCTGGGGCTGGGCGAAGGGAAATCCACCGTCTGGACCTGTGATCTGACCCACGGCTATATCGAGATCAACGCGGATTATCGCTCGTGAAAACCGTGTTAGTCTCTGCTGTTGCCCTGATCGACATCGAGGGCCGCGTGCTGCTGGCCCAACGTCCCGAAGGCAAATCCATGGCCGGACTGTGGGAATTCCCCGGCGGCAAGATCGAGCCCGGCGAAACCCCCGAGGCCGCCCTGATCCGGGAATTGCACGAGGAACTGGGCATCGACACCTGGGCCTCGTGCCTTGCACCGCTGACCTTTGCCAGCCACAGCTATGATGATTTCCACCTGCTGATGCCGCTGTTCGCCTGCCGCAAATGGGAGGGTATTCCGCAGTCGAAAGAGGGCCAGGCGCTGAAATGGGTGCGCGCGAATGACCTGCGGAACTTTCCGATGCCGGCGGCGGATGTGCCGCTGATTCCGATTTTGCGGGATTGGCTGTAACAATTCGTAAGAATTGAGAAAACATCACGAAAAAGTTGACGCTGATCGTCCTCCTTGTCCTTAATCGGGGCAGCAGCGTTCCGGTCTGACCCGGCGACGCCGTTCCGGCCCGACCCGGGGCCGGATGGGGAGGAGAGATAGAATTGGCTCAGACGCAGTCGGGCGCCGAAGGGATGCACTCCCTTCCGGCGCTGCTACATCGCAATGCGACGCAGTTCGGGGATGCCCCGGCTTACCGCGAAAAGGAATTCGGGATCTGGCAATGCTGGACCTGGGCGGAAACGGCCGCCGAAATCCGCGCGCTGGCGCTTGGATTTCTTGAACTTGGCGTTGAAAAAGGTGACCACATCGCCGTAATCGGGCGCAACCGTCCGGCACATTACTGGTCAATGGTTGCGGCGCAGATGGTCGGTGCCATTCCGGTCCCTCTCTATCAAGACGCGGTTGCCGAAGAGATGGCCTATGTGCTGGAGCATTGCGGAGCGAAATATGTCGTCTGCGGCGATCAGGAGCAGGTCGACAAGGTCATCGAGATTCAGGAAAACCTGCATCAGGTCAAACACATCCTCTATACCGACAAGCGCGGTATGCGGAAATACGACCACAGCCAGATGAATGCCCTTGACGACATCAAGGCCGAGGGCAGCGCTGGTCATGCGCGTTTCGACGCCGAACTGGACAGGCGCATCGGCGAGATCACCTATGACGACACCTGCGTGATGCTCTATACTTCGGGTACCACGGGCAAGCCCAAGGGCGTGGTGCTGTCGAACCGCAACGTGATCGAAAGTGCAAAGAACTCAGCCGAATTCGACCACCTGACCCGCAACGAAGACATCCTGTCCTATCTGCCGATGGCCTGGGTGGGGGATTTCATCTTTTCCATTGGTCAGGCCTACTGGTGCGGGTTCTGCGTGAACTGCCCCGAAAGCGCCGACACGATGATGACCGACCTGCGCGAGATCGGGCCGACCTATTTCTTCGCGCCGCCGCGCGTATTTGAAAGCCAGCTGACCAATGTGATGATCCGAATGGAGGATGCCAGCAAGCTCAAGCAGCGCATGTTCCACTACTTCATGGCGCATGCCAAGAAGGTCGGCGGTCGGTTGCTGGATGGCAAGCCGGTGAGCTTGGGTGACAAGGTGAAATATGCGCTGGGCAATCTGTTGGTTTACGGGCCGCTCAAAGACACGCTGGGATATGGGCGCTTTCGGGTGGGCTATACGGCGGGTGAGGCGATCGGGCCGGAGATCTTTGATTTCTATCGCTCTTTAGGCATCAACCTAAAACAGTTGTACGGCCAAACCGAGGCGACCGTGTTCATCACCGTCCAGCCCGACGGCGAGGTGCGCGCCGACACCGTTGGCGTCCCGGCCCCCGATGTCGAGATCAGGATCGACGACAAGGGCGAGATACACTACCGCTCGCCCGGCGTTTTCGTCGAATATTTCAAGAACCCGGACTCGACCGCATCGACCAAGGACCCTGAAGGCTGGGTGGCCACGGGCGACGCGGGGTTCATCGAGGAAAGCTCGGGTCATCTGCGGATCATCGACCGCGCCAAGGACGTGGGCAAGATGGCCGACGGGTCGATGTTCGCGCCGAAATTTGTCGAGAACAAGCTGAAGTTCTATCCCGATATTCTGGAGGCGGTGCTGTTCGGCAATGGCAAGGATCGCTGCGTCGCCTTCATCAATATCGATCTGACCGCGGTCGGCAACTGGGCCGAGCGCAACAACGTGGCCTATGCCTCGTATCAGGAACTGGCGGGACATCCGCGTGTGTTAGAGACGATCAAGGCCCATGTGGAAGAGGTGAACAAGTCGGTCGCCGCTGACGAGATGCTGTCGGGCTGCCAGGTGCACCGCTTTGTGGTGCTGCACAAGGAACTGGATGCCGATGATGGCGAGATGACCCGGACCCGCAAGGTGCGGCGCGGGTTTGTCGAGGACAAGTTCAGCGACATCATTGCCGCGCTTTATGACGGGTCCAAGACGGTTTCGACCACGACCGAGGTGACCTATGAGGATGGTCGCAAAGGATCGATTTCGGCGACGCTGGAAATTGTCGATGCGCCGGTTGTTCCCGTCGCCCAACACAAGGTTGCCGCAGAATGAGTGCCGTACGAGCGCCGCTCGACCTGCGGTCATCGCCCCGCCCGCCGTCCCGTTTTCGCGCAAGTCAGGGAGTGACCGATGCTGGATAATTCCGAAGGATATGTCACCGAAGACGGTCGCAAGATCGGCGGTGTGGTGATGGAAATGAAGAACATCACCCTGCGCTTTGGTGGTGTGGTGGCGATCAAGGATATCTCGTTCGATATCCGCGAGGGTGAGATTCGTGCGATCATCGGGCCCAATGGCGCCGGTAAATCCTCGATGCTGAACGTGATCTCGGGCTTCTATGTTCCGCAGGAAGGCGAGGTCTGGTTTCATGGGTCAAAACGCCCGCCGATGCGGCCCTTTGAGGTGGCGCAGCAGGGCATTGCCCGGACGTTCCAGAATATTGCTTTGTTCGAAGGGATGAGCGTTCTGGACAACGTTATGACCGGGCGGCTGGGGTACATGAAGACCAATATCCTTCAGCAGGCACTGTGGAAGGGCAAGGCCGAGAAGGAAGAGACAGAAAACCGTGAAGCTGTCGAGAAGATCATCGACTTCCTTGAAATTCAGCACATCCGCAAGACGCCGGTGTCGCGCTTGCCCTACGGTCTGAAGAAACGCGTCGAACTGGCCCGCGCGCTGGCGGCAGAGCCCAAGCTGCTGCTGCTGGACGAGCCGATGGCGGGCATGAACGTCGAAGAGAAAGAGGACATGAGCCGCTTTATCCTCGACGTGAATGACGAATTCGGCACCACCATCGCCCTGATCGAGCACGATATGGGCGTTGTGATGGATCTGAGCGACCGGGTGGTCGTGATGGATTACGGCAAAAAGATCGGTGACGGCACACCCGACGAAGTGCGCAACAACCAGGAAGTCATCGACGCCTATCTGGGGGTCAGCCATGATTAAGCTCTGGGCAGAATTGGGGAGGGGCTGGCATGCCTGAACAACTTATCTTCGCGATGGAGGTCATCCTCAACGGTCTGATGGCCGGGGTGCTTTATGCGCTGGTCGCGCTGGGCTTTGTGCTGATCTACAAGGCGTCCGGTATTTTCAACTATGCCCAAGGGGTTATGGCCCTGTTCGCGGCGATGACGCTGGTCGGGATCATGAATGGGCAGGTGCCGTTTGCCCATCTGATCAACGCGACTTTCGGCACCCATATCCATTATTTCGGGTGGAATGTGCCCGCGCTGTTCGCCATCATTCTGACGATGGGTGTGATGGTATTGCTGGCCTGGGCCGTGCAGCGGTTCGTCATGCGCCATCTGGTGGGGCAGGAACCGATCATTCTGTTCATGGCGACCATCGGTCTGGCGTACTTCCTTGAAGGCGTGGCCGACCTGATGTGGGGGTCTGAAATCAAGACGCTGGATGTGGGTCTGCCGCAGGGTATCAATCTGTGGATTGACGAGACCACCTATAACATCTTCGACTACGGCTTCTTCATCGACAATCTGGACATCGTGGCGACGGTCATCGCGGCGCTGTTGGTAGCCGCTCTGGTGGCGTTCAGCCAGTACACCAAGCAGGGCCGGGCCATGCGCGCAGTGGCGGATGACCATCAGGCGGCGCTTTCGGTGGGCATATCGCTGAACTTCATCTGGGTCATGGTCTGGTCGGTGGCCGGGTTTGTCGCTCTGGTCGCGGGCATCATGTGGGGCACCAAATCAGGCGTCCAGTTCTCACTGTCGCTGATCGCGCTCAAGGCGTTGCCGGTGCTGATGCTGGGCGGGTTCACCTCGATCCCAGGCGCCATCGTGGGCGGTCTGATCATCGGCGTGGGTGAAAAGCTGTTCGAATTCGCAATCGGACCGATGGTCGGTGGCGCAACCGAGAACTGGTTTGCCTATGTGCTGGCGCTGATCTTCCTAGTGTTCAGGCCGCAAGGCCTGTTCGGAGAGAAGATCATCGAGAGGGTATAGGGCATGACCAAGCTGATCGCCATCATCAACGTGGTCGCATGGGCGGGGTTCTGGGCTTTTGGCTACATCGCCCTCACATCAGACGATCTGACCGAAGGCCAACTGACGATTGCAGCGATCCTGGCCTTTGCAGGGCTGATCATGGGGGTTCTGGCCTACTTGAAGCTGGTGCGCGCCTCGGAGGCGAGCGGATATGCCAAAGGGTCCAATCAACTGGACGCCGAAGCCCGGAATCGGGCGCAGGAAGAATGGGGAAAGTAAGACATGTTCTATCGTGAGGCCGGAGATTTCAAAACCTCCTACGTGGATGACAGCCAGACTTTCCCGATCAAGTTCGATCGGTATCGGTACTATGTGGTGCTGGCGGTGGCCTTCGGGATCATCCCGTTCATCATCAACGACTATTGGGCCAACGCACTTCTGCTGCCCTTCCTGATCTATGCGATCGCGGCCATTGGGCTGAACATTCTTGTGGGCTATTGCGGGCAGGTCAGCCTGGGTACCGGGGGTTTCATGGCCGTTGGGGCCTATGCCTGCTACAAGTTGATGACCGCCTTTCCAGACGTGTCGATGTTCATCCATGTGATCCTGGCTGGTGGCATCACCGCCATCGTGGGCGTGCTGTTCGGCTTGCCATCCTTGCGGATCAAGGGGTTTTATCTTGCGGTGGCGACGCTGGCGGCGCAGTTCTTTCTGGTCTGGCTGTTCAACCGGGTGCCGTGGTTCTACAATTACTCGGCTTCGGGGCAGATCAACGCGCCGGAACGGGATGTTTTCGGCATCATCATCACCGGTCCGAATGCATCGGCCTGGGCCACCTATCTGTTCTGTCTGATTTTCCTGACCGTCTGCGCCCTCGTTGCGCGCAACCTGACACGCGGTACGACAGGGCGGACATGGATGGCGATCCGCGATATGGACATCGCCGCCGAGATCATCGGGGTGAACCCGCTCAAGGCGAAACTGACCGCCTTTGCCGTAAGCTCGTTCTTCGTGGGTATCGCGGGCGCACTGTTCTTTGCGGTCTATCTGGGCGCGGTTGAGGTCGGTGAAGTCTTTGGCATCCAAAAATCGTTCCTGGTGCTGTTTATGGTCATTATCGGCGGGTTAGGCTCTATTTTCGGATCCTTTGCGGGCGCTGCATTCCTTGTGCTTTTGCCGGTGGTCCTGAAAGTGGTCGGCGTCGATGTGCTGGGCTGGCCCACAGATATCGTTGCCCATCTTCAGCTGGTGATTGTCGGCGCCCTGATCATCATGTTCCTGATCCTCGAACCCCATGGGCTGGCACAGCTGTGGCGCGTCGCGAAAGAGAAACTCAGACTCTGGCCGTTCCCGCACTAAGGGTAGGCCCAATCAAAAAGACGGGTGCGAAAACCCGAATACACCATCGGATCAATCAAGGGAGGATACACCCGATGAACAAGAAACTGGCAACCGTGGCGCTGAGCGCCCTTATGGCCGCTGGGCCAGCGATGGCGGATCTTGTGATCCCTGATCTCAGCTATCGCACCGGGCCATATGCTGCAGGCGGTATCCCGTTCTCGGACGGCTACAACGACTATTTCACTCTGCTCAATGAGCGGGATGGCGGTATCGGAGGAGAACCGATCCGGGTGGTTGAATGTGAAACCGGCTATAATACCGAAAAGGGTGTGGAATGCTATGAATCGACCAAAGGCGAAGGTGCATTGGTTTATCAGCCTTTGTCGACTGGTATCACCTATCAGTTGATCCCCAAAGTGACGGCAGACGGAATTCCGCTGCACACGATGGGGTATGGCCGCACTTCGGCTGCAAACGGGAAGGTGTTCAGCAACGTGTTCAACTATCCGGCCAACTATTGGAACGGAGCTTCGGGCGCGATCAACTATCTGCTGAGCGAAAACGATGGTGACCTGAACGGTAAAAAAATCGCGCTGGTCTATCACAACTCTGCCTATGGCAAGGAGCCGATCCGCACTTTGGAAATGCTGGCTGAAAAGCATGGGTATGAGCTGACGCTGCTGCCAGTGGACCACCCGGGTCAGGAGCAGAAGTCGCAGTGGTTGCAAATCCGTCGTGAAAAGCCGGATTACGTGGTCATGTGGGGCTGGGGCGTGATGAACCAGGTCGCAATTCAGGAAGCTGCGAACATCCGTTTCCCAATGGAAAACTTCATCGGTGTCTGGTGGTCGGGCGCAGAATTCGACGTTGAGCCTGCTGGTGATAAAGCAACCGGTTACAAGGCGCTTACATTCACCGGTCTGGGCGATGACTACCCGGTTTACGACGACCTAAAGAAATACGTCGTCGATTCGGGTAAAGCTGCGGGCGCCGGTGATCAACTGGGCGCGGTGCAATACAACCGTGGTCTCTATGCAGCGATGTTGGCGGCTGAAGCCATCAAGACCGCACAAGAAATCCATGGCGTGACCGATATCACCCCAGCGATGATGCGCGACGGTATGGAGGCGCTGGAGATCACCAATGCCAAGATGGAATCTCTGGGCATGAGTGGATTTGGTCCCGAATTCAGCGTGACTTGTGAAAACCATGGCGGCCCGGGTCTGGTGGGTGTTGTTCAATGGGATGCCTCGACCGGTACCTGGAACAAGCTTCAGGACTTTATGCCAACTGATCAGGAAGTGATCGGCCAGCTTATCGCGGAAGACTCGGCAGCGTACGCGGCCGAAAACAACATCGAACCGCGCTGCGAATAAAGTCGGTTTCTTCCCGGCTGAGGCCGGCTCTCAAAACTCCGGAGCGGCGGTTTGCCGCCGCTCCTCACGAACAGTCCCGAAGGGGACAGGCATGAGGACACGCGCTGATGCTTGATGCGGCACAAACCACTGACGTGCAGGCGGAAAACCTGCTTGAGGTCAACAATATCGAGGTGATCTACAACCACGTGATCCTCGTGCTGAAGGGCGTAAGCCTGACTGTGCCCAAGGGCGGAATTACGGCCTTGCTGGGGGGCAATGGCGCGGGCAAGACGACCACGCTCAAGGCAGTGTCGAACCTGCTGCATTCAGAACGCGGCGAAGTCACGAAAGGCACGATCAAGTATCGTGGCCAGAACGTACACGAAAGCGACCCCGCCCTATTGGTTGAAAAAGGCGTGATTCAGGTGATGGAAGGCCGTCACTGTTTCGAACACCTGACGGTTGAAGAAAACCTGCTGACGGGCGCGTATACCCGCAAGGACGGCAGCGCAGCGATCCAGCAGGATCTGGAGCTGGTCTACAATTATTTCCCCCGCCTGAAAGAGCGCCGCCGCTCGCAGGCAGGCTATACGTCGGGTGGTGAACAGCAGATGGTTGCCATGGGCCGGGCTTTGATGTCGCGCCCCGAGACGATCCTGCTGGACGAACCTTCGATGGGACTTGCGCCGCAGTTGGTCGAAGAGATTTTCGGCATCGTGAAGGATCTCAACGAGAAAGAGGGCGTTTCCTTCCTGTTGGCCGAGCAGAACACAAATGTTGCCCTTCGGTTCGCGCATTACGGATACATTCTGGAATCCGGGCGCGTAGTGATGGATGGCCCGGCCGCCGAACTGCGCGAGAACCCGGATGTCAAGGAATTCTACCTTGGCATGTCGGATGAAGGCCGCAAAAGTTTTCGCGATGTGCGGTCCTATCGTCGCCGCAAGAGGTGGCTGTGAGCGGATGGAGGATATGGCGATGATGTATTTCGACGCACTCGAAACACGCTCGGCGGACGAACGCGCTTCGGATCAGGCCGCAGCGCTGGTAGAGCAAATCAAACGTGCTGCATCTGCCCCCGGGTTTGCTGCACATTTTTCTGAATCAGACACTAACAAGGTGGTCTCGGCAGATGATTTGCCGATGTTGCCGGTGCTGCGCAAATCGGACCTGATCCGGGCGCAGGCGGAACGCCCCCCTTTTGGTGGGTTCACCGTGAAGCCCGCGCGCCACTTTCATCACGTGTTCCAGTCCCCCGGGCCGATCTATGAACCGGGCAGCACCGATCACGACTGGTGGCGCATGGGCCGGTTCCTGCATGCCGCTGGTGTTGCAGCTGGCGATATTGTTCAGAACTGCTTTGGCTATCACCTGACACCGGCTGGCATGATCTTTGAAAACGGCGCCCGCGCTGTTGGTGCTGCCGTTCTGCCGGCGGGAACCGGGCAGACCGAATTGCAGGTGACAGCCGCGCGTGACGTTGGCTGCACCGCTTATGCAGGCACGCCTGATTATCTGAAAGTCATCCTGGACAAGGCTGACGAGATGGGCGTTTCGCTGAATTTCTCCAAGGCCGCTGTTGGTGGTGGCGCGCTGTTCCCGTCTTTGCGTCAGGAATATGCGGATCGCGGTATTTCGTGCCTGCAATGCTATGCGACGGCGGATTTGGGTAACATCGCCTATGAAAGCGCCGCGATGGAAGGGATGATCATCGACGAACATGTGATCGTCGAAATCGTGACGCCCGGAACCGGAACCCCGGTAGAGCCGGGCGAGGTGGGCGAAGTTGTCGTGACCTCTCTCAACCCGGATTACCCGCTGATCCGCTTTGCGACCGGGGATCTTTCTGCCGTCATGCCGGGTGTTTCGCCCTGTGGCCGGACCAACACCCGGATCAAAGGCTGGATGGGTCGCGCCGATCAGACCACCAAGATCAAGGGTATGTTTGTACGCCCGGAACAGGTTGCGGCCCTGGTCGACAAGCATGAGGAAATTGTCAAAGCCCGCGTTATTGCAGCCCGCCAGGGTGAGATGGACACGATGACGGTCCGGATCGAAAGTCCGCGCGGTGACGACCCGGCATATGCCAAGTCAGTGGCCGAAGTGTTGAAACTGAAAGGTGCGATCGAGGTCGTGGCCCCCGGATCCCTTCCCAAGGACGGGGTGGTGATCGAGGATCAGCGCGTCTACGAATAGCGGTGTTTTTCAGATCTGCGGCAGTTTGTGCCGCAGATTTGTTGACCGATGCACTGGTGTTTCCGAGCTTTTTGGTCGATTAAAGGCGAACCCTTCGCCTTTGCCAATCACAAGCCGGGATGATGGCCGAAATCGAGTTTTCACAGAACGGATCGCGCAATCGCGGTGTACGCGGTACCCGACTGCTGGCGGGGATCGCCTATGTCGTGGCTGCCGCGTGCCTTTTGCCGATGATCGCCGTGGTCCTGGCGGCTGTAACCGGGGGAACGGACACGATCTCGCACCTGATGGAGACGGTGCTGCCCGGCTATATCGCGACGACCCTGATTCTTGTGGTCCTGGTTGCGGCCGGCACGTTCAGCATCGGCACCGGGGCGGCTTGGCTGGTAACGATGACCCGTTTTCCCGGCGTGCGGTTTCTGGAGATCGCACTGGTCCTTCCGCTGGCCTTTCCGGCGTATGTTCTGGCCTATGCCTACACCTTCATTCTGGATCACCCGGGCATCGTTCAAAGCACGCTGCGTGATGTAACGGGGTGGGGCCCGCGCGACTATTGGTTCCCGGAAATCCGCTCGACCGAGGGTGCGGCGGTCATGTTGATCCTTGTGCTTTACCCTTATGTCTATCTGCTTGCGCGGGCTGCGTTCCTGCAACAAAGCGCAACCGCGTTTCTGGCAGCGCGGGCGCTGGGCAACAATCCATGGCTGGCTTTTCGGCGCGTGTCACTGCCGATGGCGCGACCCGCCATTGCAGGCGGCGTTCTGCTGGCCGTCATGGAGACCATCGCAGATTTCGGAACCGTGTCGTATTTCGGCGTACAGACCTTTGCCACCGGGATCTACACAAGCTGGTTTTCCATGGCCGATCGTGCGGCAGCGGCGCAACTGGCCCTGTGCCTGCTGGTCTTTGCCTTGATCATGGCCGTGGCCGAGCGCACCCAGCGTGGCAAGGCAAAATACTATCAGGCGGGGAAACAGCATGTGGCGCAACCGGCGGCAAATCTGACGGGTCTGCGCGCCTGCGGGGCATTTCTGCTGTGTGCAATACCCGTTCTTTTCGGTTTTTTACTGCCCGTCATCATTCTGGTCGAGATGGGCTTGGACTCCGAACAGAACCTGCTGTCGCAGCGTTATATCAGTTTCATCCAGAATTCGTTGATACTTGCTGGTACGGCGGCGGTCATCACCGTCTTTGCGGCGATCAGTGTCGGGTTCTTTCAACGTCTGAGGCCCGGTCGCGCCTCGTCTGCGACCGCATATATGGCGCGTCTGGGATATGCCGTTCCCGGTGGCGTCATTGCGGTTGGATTGATCGTCCCCTTTGCGAGTTTTGACAACGCGCTGGACGTCTGGATGCGACAGACCTTCGACGTATCCACGGGGCTGTTGGTGACAGGTTCCATCTGGCTGCTGGTCGCTGCCTACATGGTGCGCTTCCTGGCTGCCGCGCTTAGCGCGTATGAGGGGGGCCAAAGCACTGTACATGCGAATATGGACGCCGCAGCCCGTTCACTGGGGCAGACGCCGTTGGGAACATTGCGACGGGTTCACCTGCCGATTCTGACCCCCTCGCTGCTGACGGCCCTGCTGATCGTGTTCGTGGACGTGATGAAAGAACTTCCCGCCACGCTGATCATGCGCCCGTTCAATTTCGACACATTGGCGGTGCAGGCGTATCGGCTGGCCTCGGATGAGAGGCTGGAGGGCGCCGCCGTGCCTTCGCTGGTCATTCTTGCGGTAGGTCTGTTGCCCGTAATCCTGATCTGCCGTCAGGTCGGTCGACGGTAACACTTGCGTCGTAATTGTCGGGCAACTGCGCATCAGGCTTGATTCAAACACGATTTCCGGCAAGGCTGGAGGTATGAATATGCAGCCTCCCAGCCGGTTCTCGGCAAGCGCAGCGCAGATGCCCGTAGCTTTCGACCGGCATGAGATGTCTCAAATCCTATCCGTTTATGGTCGGATGGTCGCCGCCGGAGAATGGCGTGACTACGGTATTTCCAACCTGCGCGACATGGCGGTGTTCTCGATCTTTCGGCGCACCGCGGAACATCCGATCTACCGCGTCGAAAAACACCCGCGCCTGAGGTCCCGGCAGGGAATGTATTCCGTCATAGGTATGGATGGCCGCATCCTGAAACGCGGCCACGATCTGCGGGCAGTACTGCGGGTGCTGGAACGCAAGCTGATCCGGGCCGTAAACCCGGATTAGAGCCTTTTGTGGGCCGTGACGGGCCCGTCACCCTGATCCATGATGCGGCGGATTGCTTGATCCATTGGTTCGAATACCACCGCCATATGGCTGGCGTTCGCATGCAAAAGCATGTTTTGGCCCGAAACCCAGGCCACGTGCCCTTTCCAGAACAACAGATCACCCCGTTGCGCAGGGCCCCCTTCGATCACGGTTTTGCCCAAAGCGCGTTCCTGATCGCCGCTGTCGCCGGGGCACGGCAGGCCACAAGCCAAAAGCGCCGCTTGAACCAACCCGGAACAATCGATGCCGAACCGGCTGTTGCCGCCCCACAAATAGGGTGTGCCCAGAAACAGCTGGGCCACTTCGACCGGGTCGTCAGGCTTCGCGGTCATCGGCGCCGTGTGTACCTTTGGGATATATCCCAGTTCGGTTTCAACAAACCGGTCCGTCTCGGTCCTGGCTTGGATTTTGCTTCCGAAACTCAGCGACACCAGATCGCGGCTTTTGAAATCCGCTTCCTGGTAGGCATGCGTTGCAGGCGCCGTGATCCAATGCGTCGCAGGCGCATCCGCCGTCAGCTGATCTGTTCGCAACCAGCCGGTATACCCATCTTTGTCTGCGATGACCCTGTTCCACCCGCTCTTTGTTTCCTCGATCTGAACCGTATCACCGAACAACAATTGCCGGTCGCGTGGCCCGTCTGGGCTGCGCAGCAAATCGACAACGGGTGCGGAAACTCGATGGCGTGTCACAGTCCCAATATCTCCGGCAACGCCGTCAGCACGGCACGAGGTCCCTGACCCAGACCGCCCTTGGTGCGCCCCGGCTCTTTGCTGGGCTGCCAGGAATAGATGTCGAAATGGATGTAGCGGCGTGCGCCCACGAACCTGCGCAGAAACAGAGCGGCTGTGATCGACCCTGCAAACCCGCCCGACGGCGCGTTGTCCAGATCGGCGATGCCGGGTTCAATCATCGCTTCATAGGGCGTGTGGAACGGCATGCGCCAGACCGGATCAGCCGAAGCCTCAGCGGCATGCGACAGGGCAGACGCGCAGCGCTGATCATCGGTATAGAAAGGTGCCAGATCGGGGCCCACAGCCACACGGGCGGCCCCGGTCAGCGTCGCCATCGAGATCACCAGATCGGGTTCACCTTCCTCAGCAAGCGCCAACGCGTCAGCAAGCACCAGACGCCCTTCGGCATCCGTATTGTTGATCTCGACCGTCAGTCCCTTGCGAGAGGTCAGGATGTCCCCTGGGCGGAAGGCATTTCCGGCAAGCGCGTTTTCGACTGCCGGTATCAAGACCCTCAATTGCAGGGGAAAACCCAGCTGCATGATCATCCGCGCCAACCCCAACACATTGGCCGCGCCACCCATGTCTTTCTTCATCAGACCCATGGATGCGCCCGGTTTCAGGTTCAATCCGCCCGTATCGAAACACACCCCCTTGCCGACCAGAGTCAGTTTGGGGCCGCTGCTGCCCCAATTCAGCTCGATCAACCGGGGGGCTTGTTCGGCGGCGCGCCCTACGGTGTGGATCATAGGAAAATTCTGTTCCAGCAAGGCCGCGCCGCTGATCACGCTGCACGCGGCACCGAATTCACCGGCCAGAGCCTCGGCCGCCTGCTGCAACTGCTCAGGACCCATATCCGAGGCTGGCGTATTCACCAGATCGCGGGTCAGAACTTCGGCATTGGCCATCGCTTCGATACGGTTGGCGTCGACACCTTCGGGCGCAACCAGCGCCGCGGTTCCAGCAGATTGAGACGCGTAGCGATCGAAGGTGTAACCTGTCATCAACCAGCCAAAGCACTCCATTTCCAGACGATCAGCGGGAATGCCGGACGCGATATGATAGGTTCCTTCGGGCAATGCCATGGCTGCGGCGGCCAATGGGAACCTTTTTCGCTCGCGCTTGTCTTCTGTTCCATACCCGGCCAGCACAAAATCAACCGCGCCATGCGCGCCTGGCACCAGCAGGGTCTGCCCCATCGCACCTGTAAACCCGCTTGCGGCAACCCAGGTCCGGACGGTATCCGGCTGGTCCTGCAACCAACTGTCCAAATCCGGCTGCGCAATCACATGAAGCGGTATGGACGGGTCAGAGGATGGGGCGAAGGACAGGGTCATGGGCGTCTCGGCTGATGGTTTCTGCGCACAGACTAGCCGCGCATGATCTGCCCGCAACCCCTGTCAGACGGAAAGGTCCTGCTGGTCCCAGACGGCGGTCAGCGATCGTTCGCCCACGCGGATCAAACGCCCAAGCGTCGCGCCCGCCGCAACGGCGTCACCGGCATCGACGGTGTGGGCCACGTCACCCGCCACCCGGGCCAGAGCCGTCATCCCGATCTGTTCGGATATAGCGACCAGTGACCTGGCGCATTTGCGCAGGTCCGCCCATTCGCGCTGACGCCAGTAGCGTTCGCAGTTTGACAGGCGCACGGCAAGCTCTTCGACCGTGCGACACAGAACATCCAGCGCATTCTTGTCGCCAAGTTGCCGGTACAGCCCGCTCAGTTGATCCGAGTCCAGACGGACGGATTCCTTATGTTCAAGCGTGATAATCTTTTCCACCACATTCACCCTAGTTCAAACGCCCCCACGGCGCGGTGTTGATCCTGGCAGAAAATTCCTTTGCAAAACCTTGCGGGGAAACTGGATAATGGCTCGAATTTTCGTTGAATTCGGTTTAGATCATCCTTCAGCGACAAGAACGGGGACATTGAAATGGAATTTGCCAAACCTCTGCCGAGCTACCTTGTAAAACGGTATCACGGTTGGAAGGCCACAACATATTCGGAAAACCAGGTCTGGTATCGCCGTCTCGCCGATGAAGGGCAACGCCCCCGCGCCATGGTCATATCCTGCTGCGACAGCCGGGTTCACGTCACGTCCATGTTCGGCGCTGACCAGGGCGATTTCTTTATTCACCGCAATATCGCCAACCTGGTGCCGCCCTATGCACCGGACGGGGACCACCACGGCACCAGCGCCGCGATCGAATACGCAGTAACGGCGCTCAAGGTCGCTCATTTGATCGTGCTGGGGCATTCGCAATGCGGCGGCGTGCAGGGCTGCATCGACATGTGCAAGGGGCAGGCGCCGCAACTGGATGCCAAGGACAGCTTTGTTGGCCGCTGGATGGATATTCTGAAGCCGAAATTCGAACTGGTCGCGGATATCGAGGACGGTGTCGAACAGGCCCGGCAGTTCGAACGTCAATCGGTTGTCGCTTCGCTGGAAAACTTGATGACCTTCCCCTTCGTCTCGTCAGCCGTTGATCAAGGCGCGCTGAGCTTGCACGGCTTGTGGACGGATATCGGCGCAGGCGGGCTTGAAAGCTATGACCCTTACCAAAAAAAGTTCGTCCCGGTCTGACAGTGACAGAGCTGGAAATCCGAAACAACAATGGCGGCTCTGATTCAGGGCCGTTTTTGGTATACTCCACCCATTACACCTGAAGATTGGAGCCTGCCATGAAAGTCATCAAGCGCATCTTCGCAGGATTGGTCGTTTGTATTCTGGTTCTGGTCGCGGTTTCCTATCTGTTGCCGGGAAAGGCGGAAGTTTCGCGTAGCATCGCGATCGACGCGCCGGCAAGCGCCATCTTTCCGTACGTGAATTCGATGCAGGAAACCGAAAAGTGGTCTCCGTGGCTGCACCGGGACCCCGAAACCAAACTGACCTATTCCGGCCCTGCCGCCGGAGTCGGGAACACTCTGAACTGGGCGTCGGATCACCCGCAGGTCGGTACGGGATCACAGGAAATCGTCGAAAGCTTGGAAAACCAACGGGTCAAAACGGCGCTGGATTTTGGCCCGATGGGTACTGCCACAGCGTCCTTCATCCTTGAGCCTGACGGGGCGGGAACCAGAGTGACCTGGGGGTTTGACTCGGATCTGGGTCTGAATCCCATGTCCCGCTGGATGGGTTTGATGATGGATACGTGGGTGGGCGAGGACTATGACCGTGGTCTGACCAATCTGAAAGCACTGGTTGAAAACCAAAGCTAGGCTGCTTGTTTGTGGGAAAGCATGCGGAGGTGTGCTTGACCGAAGCCCTAGCCCAGTCGAAACCGGGCAAGCTTTCCCAGGTGATCGGATCCCATGAAGGGGCGCAGCTCAACTGTTCCGGTTGTGCCTTTGGGGAACAACAGGTTGTCTATCGGCAATGGGATTTTCCAACTGCCGAGGTTGTGGGTGTTCAGAACGGTTCCAAAGCTTTGGTTGTTTGCGGCTGCTCCGATCCGTCTGACGCTTTCGCCCCAGGGCACCATATTGAAATCCCCGGCAATCAGAACCGGTCCTTCAAGTTGGCTGATGCGGTCGGCAATCACCTGGCTTTGCCTGGACTGGTCGTAAGGAAATGGCCAGTTCAGATGAACTGAAACAACCCAGACCAAGTCACCGCCGGGCGCTTTGACCTGTAACCCCACAAGCCCATAACCTTGCAGACAGAACTCGGAATTCTCGACAATCGGCAAGGTCGTCAGGATGGCGACGTTTTGTTCGGGGCGGAATTCACAGATCACCTGTTCGGGGTAATGCTCGAACAGGTTGCTCATGTACTTGCGGTTGTGGCTGGAGACTTCCTGCAAGGTCACGATCTGAGCGTCTGATTCAAGGATATCATCGGCCAGCGAATACCGGGGCCAGGCTTTGCTCATCAGGTTCTTCTGGTACAGCGTCAGGCAGGTGTCGTCACAATCGTACGAGGGCGCGGCAACGCTGGCCGCGATGGACCCGATGGCAATCCCGGAAAAGACCAAGGTGGCCAATGCAAGATATCTGGCGCGCATGAAAAGAAGAATTACCGCGCAGGGGAGAAGCAAAACACCAGCCTGAGGCCGGAGCAGAGCGATTGAATCTCCCACGGCAAAAACCTGCCCCGTAAAGCCAATGACGACCAGTATCATCAGAACGCATGTGCATCCGATGGTCAGGGTTCTGGCAATCCTGCGTCTGGTCGAAATGTGCATGCCCTGCCTCTTTTGCCTTGCGCCGGGCGGTTTTTCTCCGGACTTCCGACATCCGCCACGAACAAGGTTCAGTTTTAGGTGGCAAGCGTGTCTGGTTTTGTCAACAGGTTGGCGATTTTCACCGCGCGCAAGACTGTACCCTAACCGAGGTTCATAGCGCAGCCATGATGGATGCGGGTGATGGACCGGAAGGTGCCGATTTGGTGGAAGAGGTGATCCGAGCCGGTTCTGCTGAGCGCATTGACGGGCCACCTCGGGCGCGGACTCACCTGTGGCGTTGACTGCTGATCACGGTGGTAAAGGTTCGTGTTGCGCGACGTTGTGCAAGTGCAATGGCGCTCAAAACCAAGGCACAGGCCACTGCTTGCGCACCTGTGATTGTTTCACCGAAGGCAAAAACGCCCACGGCAAACATTGTCGGCAGTTCAATGCTGCCGATAACGGCCGTGCGCGATGCCCCGATGACAGGGGAACAGACGGTGTAAATCAGCTGGGGAACCAGTGCCGTCATAAGACCGATCCCGACGATCAGAAACCAGTCACTGCCGCCTGCTGGCAGGACTTCGCCAATTTCCGAAGAGATAATCAAAGGGGTTAGCCCGACGACCGACCCCAACGAAACCGACGCTATCCTGGCCAAAGGAGCAATTCGCGAAAGACGGTGTACAAGCACGCATATGCCGAAGCCAAATCCGAAAGGTGCAGCCAAAGAGACAAGCAGCGTTGGAATTTGGTCAATCGGTACGGATGCCGGAGACCCTGCAATGCCTGCCGCAAGAACAATCAAACCGGCCGCAACAAGGCTGCGCCGCGTCGGCGGATCGGCGAATATCGCCCAAGCGATAATGATCGTAAACACCGGGTAGGTCATGTAAAGAACACCCACCGTTGATGCCGGCACTGTTTCAAGTGCGGTAACATATCCGACCCACCCAAGCCCCATGACTGCCCCCGCAGCCATACCCCAGACTATTTCCCGCCGGTTTGAACGATGCTTCAGAAGGGTTGGCAACAATAGGATCGCCGTCAAGATGTACCGATAAAACGCAACTGCGTAGGGCGCGAGTCCCTGGTCAGTGAGACCCCGGCTGAAATAGGGTACAAAGCCAAAACAGATGGATGCAAAGAACACTCCCGCCCCGGCAAGGGCGTAGGGTATTGGATCGTGCTTGGTTGATGTTGGTCGGCCCATCTTTAACACCTACCATGCAGTATTTCCGTTGGCATCAGCAACCTGACCGAACCGTCACGTCGTCTGTAAACCAGCTATTGGGAAACGCAAAAAACCCGCCGAACAATCAGCGGGTTTCCTGGTTCTCAAGCTTTGACCAAAATCGGGATGTCAGCCCTTTTTCAGAACCTCGCGGCCCAGAAGCTCCGCGATCTGCACCGCGTTCAGGGCGGCGCCCTTGCGCAGGTTGTCGCTGACGCACCACAGGTTCAGACCGTTCTCGATGGTCGAGTCCTGGCGGATACGGCTGATGAACGTGGCGAAATCGCCTGCGCATTCGATGGGCGAGACGTAGCCACCGGCTTCGCGCTTGTCGATCACCATGATGCCCGGTGCTTCACGCAGGATGTCGCGGGCTTCGTCTTCGTCCAGGAATTCCTCGAACTCGATGTTCACGGCCTCAGAATGGCCGACAAACACGGGAACGCGCACGCAGGTGGCTGTGACCTTGATCGACGGATCGACGATCTTCTTGGTCTCGACAACCATCTTCCATTCTTCCTTGGTCGAGCCGTCTTCCATGAAGACGTCGATCTGCGGGATGACGTTGAAGGCGATCTGCTTCTGGAATTTCTTCGGCTCAACTTCGGTAGTCGGGTTGTAGATGGCCTTGGTCTGATCCCAAAGCTCATCCATGCCTTCTTTGCCCGCGCCCGACACCGACTGATAGGTCGACACCACGACGCGCTTGATCCTGGCACGGTCATGCAGCGGCTTGAGCGCGACAACCATCTGCGCGGTCGAACAGTTCGGGTTGGCGATGATGTTCTTGTTCTTGTAGTCGTGGATCGCCTGCGGGTTACATTCCGGCACGATCAGAGGGATCTCGGGGTCATAGCGATACAGCGACGAGTTGTCGATCACCACACAGCCAGCCGCAGCCGCTTTGGGGGCATAGGTCTTGGTTGCGTCCGAGCCGATGGCGAACAGGGCCATGTCCCAGCCGGTGAAATCGAAGGTGTCGATGTCCTGGGTGGTCAGTGTCTTGTCGCCAAAGCTTACTTCCGTACCCAGCGAACGACGGCTTGCCAGCACGGCAAGTTCATCGACTGGGAACTGGCGTTCCGCCAGAATGTTCAGCATTTCGCGGCCCACGTTACCCGTGGCGCCGGCGACAACGACGCGATAGCCCATTTCATGTCTCCAAAGTTAAGGACGCGCGTTCATAGCCGCGTTGCAGCAAAGAAAAAAGGGCTATCACGGGTGAATTGGCCGAATTGACGTCGATTTTAACCCGAATGCGCTTTTTCACCCGTGTTCAGCAAAGACCGATACACCCGCACGATGGCCTCGGCCTCACCTTCGATTCGAAAATGCTGCTCGACACGCTGTCTTGCGGCCTGACCGGATTGCACCAGCTTGTCCGGATCGCTCAACATCTGTTCCAGTGCTTCAGCCAGCGCCCCGGCGTTGTCCTTTTCGATCAAGCGGCCGGTTTTCCCGTCCTCGATCTGGGCGCTGAACGCTCCGACCCCGTGGCAGGCGATTGCAGGCACGCCGGAGGCCATCGCCTCAAGCGGTGTAAGGCCGAACCCTTCGTGACGGGCCGGGGCCACGAACAGGTCAAGGGCGCGGTAGGTTTCAACGATCTCCTCCCAAGGGCGCTCGCCCAGGAAGTGCACCCGTTCCGACAGCCCGGCAGCTTTGAGTTTGGCTTCCTGCTCCTGTTGGAACGCTTCAAATTCTTTGGTGGCGCGCCCGGTGAACACGATGCTGGCGTCGGGATGGTTCGGCAGAATCTCGATCGCCGCATCCACCAGCAGATCGACACCTTTCTGAGGTCGAATACGCCCGAAACACCCGATCAAGGTCCCTTCCGGCAGCCCCAGCTTCTGCCGCAGGGCGGTTTTGTCTTCGGCCGGGTGAAACAGTTCGGTGTTCACACCGTGCATGATGACGGTTGCGGGATGTTCCAGAAACGACGCCGCTTGCGGCGTTGTGGCGATCAGCGCATCCATCTTCGAAATCAGCCACTTGGTGAACCCCGAATGATTTCGTTGCGCAGCCGAGGTGAACAGAAGTTTCAGATTGCGTCGCAGCACATGTTTCAGAAACAAACCCATCAGCATTTCGGTGTTGCGCCGTGCATGCCACACCCGGAGCGTTCTGTTCGAAAGGAACGGAACTTTGATCAACCGGATATGGGGCAGATCACCCGGCAGGCCGGGTCCCGTGGCGACGATCCTGATCATATGCTTTTGAATCGGCAACAGGCGGATGACGGTTGTGGTGACGCCGGAGAGGCTGTGTTTCAGGTTCGGCGCTATAACCTCGATATCCTGCACGGCTTGCTCCGCAATTGCTTCAATCCACATTATCCTCGCTGAATAGATAAATCACGCAACCGATGGCAAGGGTTACCGCAAAAAACCCGAAAATCGCGGTGTAGGGCGCGGTCGTTCCGGCCTGGGCCGTGGCGGCATGAATGCGTCCGGTGACAAATTGGGCGATGCCGACCCCTCCGATTCCGAAAAGGTTCAACAGGGTTACGCCTCGGCCCACCAGATGGGCGGGAACGAAGGCCCGACCATGGGCCATGATGACCGGAAAACTGGCCCCGGTGAACCCTATGATGGCCAACAGCAGAACGGACAGCCATGTGGCATGGTCGATCCAAACGCAAAGCAGGGTCAGCGCCACGACACCCAGCGCGTTGCCCGTGAAGATAACCCACTTCCGAGTGCCGAAGACACGATCCAGCGGTCCGTAGACAAAGGTACCGGCGATCATCGCAGACCCCATGACCAGTGTCGCGGTGCCGATCTGGGTGGTGCTGAGCCCGAAGACATCGTTTAGATACGGCCCGGCCCATAGCCCGCGCAGCGCGGCAGAGGGCGCATAGGCCACCAGCATCAAGGGCATGATCAGCCACAGTGCAGGCTCTTTCAGCAGGTCCAGAAGTGAACCTTTGTGTTCCGTATCAACCTTCGCTGGAT
Source organism: Ruegeria sp. HKCCD6119 (assembly GCF_013110585.1). Taxonomy (NCBI): domain Bacteria; kingdom Pseudomonadati; phylum Pseudomonadota; class Alphaproteobacteria; order Rhodobacterales; family Roseobacteraceae; genus Ruegeria; species Ruegeria sp. HKCCD6119. The sequence goes on from NZ_WVQV01000003.1 coordinate 158,529, forward strand.
CGCGCAGGCTCAGCCAAATACCCAAAGCAATCGCAGCAGATATAACGGCCAGCCCAACCATGGTGGCGCGCCATCCCATCCATTCGACCGCCAGCGCAGTCGGATAGGAGGCCACGAGATTGCCCACCGAGCCAACACCCAGCATGACGGCGGCCAGTGTCGCGAATTTCGCAGGCGGGTATTCGCGGGCAAAGATGAAATAGGAAGCCATCAGAACCGGAGAGCACCCAACCCCGATCAGGCCCATGGCAACACTGACATGCAACGGTGAGGTCGCGACCGCAAAAATTGCGGATCCTCCTGCGCCGCCAACCAGAAGAAGCGCGGCTGCGGTCAGCCTGGGCCCAACCTTGTCCAGCGCCCAGCCGACCGGGATTTGCATTGCAGCGAACACCAGAAACCAAAGGCCGGATGCAAAGGCCAGATCTTCGGGTGTAGCGCCGATATCGCGTTCAAGATCCAGGCTGAGCACAGCCAGAAATGCACGGAAAAACTGGCTGAGCACATAGCCCAGGCACAAAACCACCAAACCCGCCTGCATATTCCGCCTCTTTTCCGCTTTTCCGCAAGGAATGCTTGGCACGCAATGATGCAACGCACAAGCATGTGTACTATGTTTCAAAACGAGGACTCGGGCCGCATTCCGGCTATCATTGCCAGAAGTTTGATTTCGAGGGGGAAAATGAAAGACCTCCATTCCGCATTTTACGAAAACCTGCCCCTGTTGAGGGATTTCACCCGTCTGGCGGATCCGGCGCAGTTTTCGCCGGTGCCCGACGACTGGTTTCTGGGGGTTGCCGACATCGTCGATTCAACCGGCGAGATCGCGCGGGGGCGATACAAAACCGTCAACACCGTGGGGGCTGCTGTTATCTCGGCGATGATAAACGCGATGGACGGCAAGTTGTTTCCCTATGTCTTTGGCGGCGACGGGGCGGCGTTTGCGATCCCCCCCAGCGAAATTGAAGCAGCGCGGGATACTCTGTCAGCCATGCGGCGCTGGGCGGAAGAAGAGTTTTCCATGCCGTTGCGTGCGGCGCTGGTGTCGGTGGCGGATATCCGAAAAGCAGGCAGGGACTTGCGCGTCGCTCGTTTTGCGCCCTCTTCCGGGGTGGATTATGCCATGTTCTCGGGCGGAGGCTTGGCCTGGGCCGAGGCAGAGATGAAAGCGGGCCATCACATGATCGCGCCTGCCGAACCGGGTGCGCAGCCGGACCTGACAGGCCTGTCATGCAGATGGTCAAACAGCCCGGCGCGGCACGGTCAGATCGTGTCACTGGTCGTTGAACCCACTGCGTCGGCAACTGAACGCGACTTTGCCGACCTTGCGCAATCGGTTCTGTCCGCGTCAGAAGAGCTGGAGCGCGCAGGTCATCCGGTGCCTGTAAATGGTCCGCCCATGACGTGGCCGCCCCCCGGCCTCGACATTGATGCGCATGTTTCGCGCAACGGGCGGAATTTGTTTCTGCACAAGCTCGTTCTTCTGTTTCAGAACCTGCTGATCGCGATATTGTTCAAAACACGCAAGAAGCTGGGACAGTTCGAACCCGAACACTACAGGACGATGGTCAGCAGCAATGCCGATTTCCGCAAGTTCGATGACGGCCTGAAGATGACGTTGGATTGTGACCCGGCCACTTTGCGACAGATCGAACACTTGCTGAAAGAAGCGCGCGGGCGCGGCAAAATCCGATACGGTCTGCACGTGCAGGACGAGGCGATGATGACCTGTTTCGTCCCGTCGGCCACACGGGACGATCATGTGCATTTCGTCGACGGTGCCTCGGGCGGATACGCCCAAGCCGCAGCGGCCATGGTCCGTTGAGCGGTTAGTCGGCTTTCCATCGTGCGGCGAGATCACGTGCCGTTTGCGTCAGCAGCATCACATCAATGCCAACCGCCAAAAACTGTGCGCCCATATCCAGATATGCCTGACGGGCCTCGTCATTTGTGGCCAGAATGCCCGGCGCTTTGCCTGCGGCCTTGATCCGCGTCAGTGCATCCCGGATAACCGCGCGCACCTCGGGTGCCGCGCTGTTGCCCTGATGGCCCATATCGGTCGACAGATCAGCAGGGCCTATGAATACGCCATCCACGCCTTCAACATCCAGGATGTTGTCCAGAGCAGCAATTCCGGCGCGGGTTTCCACCTGCAACAACAAACAAATCTCCTGATCTGCGGTCTGAATATAATCTCCGACCGATCCGTACATCGTCGCCCGCGATGCCATCGCGCCCACGCCACGGACACCGGCAGGGGGATAACGGCAGGCCCGAACCAGATCTTGCGCCTGCTCGGCACTTTCCACGATCGGAACCAGAATGGTCTGAGCACCCGCATCCAGAACCATCTTGATTAGCCAGGTCTCACCCACGGGAACCCGCACAACCGCATGAGAGTCGCTTGCCGCAAGTGCCAGAAGCTGGTCCCGGATCGACCGGATATCGTTAGGGGCATGCTCTCCATCGATTACCAGCCAATCAAAACCCGCGGTTCCCATCATCTCGGCCGCTGCGGGCTCGGCAAAGCTCATCCAGCACCCGATCTGCGTTTTTCCCTTTTTCAGAGCCTGTTTGAACGCGTTTTGCTGCGCAGCCATACTGTTTCCTTTGTTGCAAAATCTTCGGCGCGACGTGGTCGCGAAAGTGGCCGTTTCCACATCTTCTTCCGTGGCGCGAAATTGTCCAGTTTTAATGCAATTTGGCGTCATCGGATTGACGGCGGCAAAGGCGCGCCACGCAAGGGTGGCGGCGACCCTGCGGTTCTTGTGCTTAAAACCGAAAGCCGAGGGTTCCCTTGCGTAAATCACGGATTTCGGCGATAATTTTGGCATGACCGACGACCTCCCACTGACGTCGCGATCTTTGCCCATTGCGCTTTTGCGGGCGCGGGAAAAGGTTATGGGACCCATCCGAGCAATGCTGGCCGACGCCGGTGTCACCGAACAGCAGTGGCGCGTGTTGCGCGTATTGAACGAAGAAGGCCCGCAGGAACCGACGCATATTGCCGAACGCGCCTGTCTGTTGTTGCCAAGCCTGACACGGATATTGCAGAAACTGGAGCATCGCGGCCTGATCTCCCGACGATGCCATCCGGCGGACCGGCGTCGCCAGATTGTCGAGATCGGTGAGCGTGGCGTTCAGATCATTCATGCCAATCAGCCCGCCAGCATGGCACAGGCGAAACGCATTCGTTCCCTTCTGGGGCCGGAAAAACACGAATTGTTGCTGGATCTTCTGAACGAGTTGAACGACCTGGATACCTGATGCCGGTCGCAGAACATGGGTGTCATCTGCAAGGACCCCGCCGGAGATTTTAGGGGCGATCTCCGACGGGGTGGCCAGACTTGGATTTGGGTTAGGCCTGGCCTGAGGCCGGTTGCGTCACGCCTTGCCTGACGGTCCGGCCTGCGCATCGGAGTATTGAAGAGCCGGAAATGTGGCTCTGACTAGGGTCTTTCGGCCCTTGGGGGAAGGGCCATGCACCTATGCTCTCCGAAACAGACTTAGGCAATTTCCGATCGTTACGTGGGTCCGCAAGTGGTTTCCTCGCGTCACTTTGGTCGCTTATGGTGCCAAGGGCGCGGTGTTGCTGTCTTCGCATCTCATAAGATGGATGCGTCAAACCAGTCTTCCTCAGTACCTAGCCCGACTTTCGTCTGAGCCAAGTGTTAACCCGATTTGTTTGTACCTTGATGCGTCCATAAAGACGGATATGCACTTGTTTTGATACGGCGGTTTTCTTTCAGGTCAGAATTGAGCAGGTTCGCGCTGAAACAACTCTTGGATAGCGGCGAAATCCAGCGCGCTTTCCCGGCTTGCTGACTGTTCTGGCAGGCGTAAGATGACGGCAAAGCAATATTCAGGAACCAACATGTCGAACAGTGTGTTTTCCCTTCCCGATCCAATCACCATCCCCATTGTTGGCGAGACCGCAGGGTATCCCGTTGGGCGCATTTTCTGCGTCGGTCGAAACTACGCGGCCCATGCTGCCGAGATGGGGAATGAAGTGGATCGCGAAGCACCTTTCTATTTCACCAAATCTGCGCCAAACGCGATTCTGACTGGTTCGACCGTCCCGTATCCAGCCGGGACCGAGAATTACCATCATGAGATGGAATTGGCCTTGGCGATTGGAAAGCCTGTGTTTCGGACCACCCGTGCGCAGGCATGGGATGCTGTCTACGCCTATGGCTGTGCGCTTGATATGACCCGCCGCGACCTGCAAATCCGCGAGCGAAACAAGCAGCGACCCTGGGATCTGGGCAAAGACGTCGAAAACGGAGCGGTATTCGCACCGCTGACGCCCGCCGCTGCCTGGTCACCGGACGAAAACAAACACATCCGCCTCAGTGTAAACGGCGAACTGCGCCAGAACGCGACACTGGAAGAGCTGATTTGGAAGATAGACGAAATCGTTGTGCACTTGTCCGGTTTTTACCATCTGCGCCCCGGCGATCTGATCCTGACCGGCACGCCCGCTGGCGTGGGCCCGGTTGTAGCAGGAGATGTTCTGACTGGTGAAATCGATGGGCTGGAGCCGATTCAGCTCACGCTGTCTGACGTCGAATAGACCCTATTTAGGGTCTTTCAGCCAGTCAATTGCGAACTCTACATGCGTGACGCCTGCCAGCCTACGCACCCTGTCCAGCTCAGCGTTCAGGCGGCGGGTGCGGGCGTCAGACCAGCGCACTCCGCGTTCGGGCCAGAGCGCTTTGACATGCAGCAGGTCGCGATCGCGATGCGCCTTCATGTCGATCCGGCCGATCAATCGATCGCCTTCAAGCAAGGGGAAGACGTAATACCCATATGTGCGCCTGTCTTCGGGCACGAAAATTTCGATGCGATAGTGAAAGCCAAACAGCCGCTCGGCCCGGTTTCTGTCCCGAAGCATGGGGTCAAACGGGCTGAGCACTCGGATCCGACCGGGCGGTTGCGGCAAGTCGGTTGCCCGATCCATCAATTCAGGGCGGGCAAAGGTTTTGCGCAGGCGTCCATCGGCGCAAGTGACCTCGATCTCTTCGATATTGCCTTGAGCCAACGCCGTGGCACACCAGTCTTTGGCTTCGGCGGTGGTAACCGTGCCCCAGAACGCGGCCAGCTCGCCGGACGTGGCAAAGCCCAACCGGTCCAGCGCTGCGTTGCACAGCCAATCCACGGTCGCCGTCGCATCACAGGCCATGTTCCCGGGGCACAGGCGGGTTTCGATCACACGTTCAGTCAGATCATACCGTTTCTGAAACCCGTCGCGGCCCACAACGGTCAGGGCCCCGGAACGCCACAGAAACTCCAATGCGGTTTTTGACGGGTGCCAGTCCCACCAACCGCCCGAGCCTTTCTTTTCATCCTTGCCAACGTCTGACGAACACACGGGCCCGTGGTCGCGGATGTGTTGCAAGACAGTCTCGAACTGTTGCTCAAACCCATCCCGCCGCCAGTTTTTCCAGCGCGCCTTCAACAGATCCGCATCACGCTGAAAGCGCAGGTGCCAGTGCGGATAGAACGACATGGGGATTACGGCCGCATCATGTGTCCAGTGTTCGAACAGCGCTTTTTTCCTTTCATAGAGCCTTTTCAGGTTGGCGCTGCGATACGCAGGCCGTCGGGAAAACAGGATCATGTCATGAGCGCGGGCAACGGTGTTGATGCTGTCGAGCTGCACGAACCCCAACCGCTGGACAAGGTCAAGAAGCCCGGCGCCCTTGGCCGCGCCCGCAGGCTGTTCGGCCAAAGCATGGCGATCCAGGAAAACGGCGCGGGCCGTCCGGTTGTCGAGCCGCTTCAGGGGCGCATTCATCGTCGTTTCAGAGTGTCGCCATAGCTGATCTTGGGGGTCAGCGTGACCCGTGTCTCGATTTCGGCCTCCGGGTCCTTCAGGCGTTCAGCGATGATCTGCGCGGCCTGACGTCCTATGTCCAGACGACAGGCATCCATCGTCGCCAATTTGCGCGGAAGACCCTGCAAAAGTTCCACGTTGTTGAACCCCGCCAGACCGATCTGCCCCGGGATATCCACGCCTTGCTCCAGCAGGTACAACAGACCACCAGCTCCGATCATGTCGTTGGAATAATACAGGAAATCCAGATCGGGTGACCGATCAAGCATGGCCTGTGTCATCTCGCGCCCTTTGGCCAGGGCAGAGCCACCGGAATAGAACTCGCGATCTTCGATCTCGATCCCGTGTTTGCCCAGCACTTCCGTAAACCCTTCAAAGCGTTTTCGGGCGCGGTGATCCAGCGGCATCTTGGTGCCCATAAAGCCGATATGCTGATACCCGGCCTTCAGGATCGCCTGCGCCATTTCGCGCCCGGCGCGGCGATGCGAGATGCCGACCATCGCGTCGACAGGTTTGCCGTCGGTATCCATGATCTCGACCACCGGAATGCCAGCCGAATCCAGCATGGCGCGCGCCGCGTCGGTGTGTTCCAGCCCTGCAATGATCACGCCCGAGGGTCTCCACGAGAGCATCTCGTACAGCACTTTTTCCTCTTTTTCGGGCAGATAATCCGTCACGCCAACCACGGGTTGCAGTTCGGTATCTTCGAGCACCTGATTGATGCCGGTCATCACCTCGGGAAATACCATGTTCGAAAGTGAGGGGATGATCACCGCGACCAGGTTGACCCGGCTGGATGCCAGGGCGCCCGCGATCTTGTTGGGGACATATCCCAGCTCTTTGGCGGCGGCCAGAACGCGGGTGCGGGTGGCGTCGGACACATCCCCCCGGTTACGCAGAACCCGGCTCACCGTCATCTCTGAGACACCGGAAGCCTCGGACACATCACGAAGGGTAAGCGGGCGTTTGGTTTCACTGTTCACGGGAGGCACCTGCGTTGTTGTTTTGTCCGATGCTAGCGTGAACAGGTCGGTGTGTACAACAATTGTGCAAAGGCGATGACAACCCGGAAAATCCCGGTTACAGAAGGCAGGGCGCGGCCCCGTGGCTCAACTGGATAGAGCAGCCCCCTCCTAAGGGGCAGGTTGCAGGTTCGAATCCTGCCGGGGTCGCCAGTTTTCCCAGATTGACGTTTGACATCCAAAGTCCGTTTTTACGACAAAAAACGGTTTTTTTGAATTGCCCTCGAATCTACCTTCCTTTTAGCGCAGTTCTTTCAACAACTTGTGTGTCGTGGATCGGTTCGTTCATTCCGGCCGGGTTCGATGGCGCAACCAACCAGGATGCGTTGACACGCTGCACGTTAGTTGTTCCCTAATCGTTTCACAGGTTCCGGAACCTTTCACACCCATCAGTCCCGCCCGCCCCGGCGGTGTGGACAACGGCACGGCAAGCCCCGTCGCGCCTCGAAAGGATTCTGCGATGCCCCGTGCCACCACCACGAATCCATTTCATGCGCTGCGTTTCGAAGACGACCTGCCGACGCTGCACGAGGTCGAACGGCGCCTGAAAACATTCCTGCGCGGCCTCCGCAGGCAACGCCAGGCGGCGCAGACCGGTGACGATGAAGGCGCCCGCGACAAGATGGACCAGTTCTTCGACTATCTGAATGAGGCCGAGCGGCGGAAGATCCGGCGTCGCGCGCACCGCTACGTGCAACGGCTGGGCGCCCTGTCTGGTCTGTCTCACCTCAGCGAGGAGAACCGCGCGAAGCTGACGCCCATTCGTGGCGGACTGCCGGTCACCCGCATCACCACCGAACAAGAGGCGGACGAGATCGCGGCCGCCTTGCATGCTGAGATGCCCTGGATGGCGCCCGCCACCGAAGCCGTCTGGCACGGGTTGCGGGCCTCGACACGCGAGGGCCTGCCGGGTGTCCGTTTCGCCCTGCTGATCCTGAACGGCCCGCCCGGCATCGGCAAGAGCTTCTGGGCCCGGCGATTGGCCCACCATCTGGAGGTCCCTGCGACCAATATTGATGCAACGGGCAAGCAGGCGTCCTTCGCGCTCACCGGATCCCAGCGCGGCTGGGGTAGCGCCCATGCGGGCAAACTGGTCAACACGGTCCTGAACAACCGGCATGGCGGGCCGCTGGTCATCATCGACGAGATCGAAAAGGCCGACGAGGTCCACTCCAACAAAGGCACGTGGCACACGCTGACTGACGCCCTGCTGCCGCTGCTGGAGCGGATGACGGCGGCGACCTGGGAATGCCCGTTCTTCCAGGTCAAGATGGACGTGTCCTGGGTCAACTGGGTGATGACGGCGAACAGCCGGCAGGGCCTGCCAGAACCGTTTCAGAGCCGCTGCGTTGTGCTGGACCTGCCGGACCTGACCACGGGGCAGTTAAGGGACTTCGCCATAAACGAAGCGGCGCGGCGGGGACTCTGGCTGAACCCTCTCGGGACATTGCTGCGCAATGCCCTGCCGGGCAGCAGACGGGTCGTGCGTTCGGCTTCGGCCAGAGCGGCCCAACCACGTCTGGTCCTATGATTACGTCCAAGATCGAACCGCCGATGGGCGGGCCTACCGTACCCTGAACATCATCGACGAATACACCAGTGAGGCGCTGATGATCCGCGTTGATCGCAAGCTCAACTCGACCGACGTGCTGGATGCGCTGACGGACCTTTTCATTCTGCGGGGACCGCCGGAATACATCAGGTCCGACAACGGCCCCGAGTTCATTGCGCAGAAGGTGCAGGACTGGATCGCGGCCGTCGGCGCCAAAACGGCCTACATCGAGCCGGGGTCGCCTTGGGAAAACGGCTACTGCGAAAGCTTCATCGCACGGTTCCGCGATGAACTGCTCAACGGCGAGCTATTCTATAGCCTAAAGGAAGCCAGATTCCTGATCGAGCAATGGCGTGTCCACTACAATACCGTCAGGCCACAGTGCACTGGGCTACCGTCCGCCCGCGTCAGAATGCATCGTGCCGGTGGACCAGAGGCCGACGATGAACTAACAATCAGACCGGACCACCCGACGGGGGCACGCCAGGTGCCTTACTTAGACAAGCCACAACACAAGGCAACATGCGATTGATCCGAGGGACAGGCTTCCAACAACCAATTGCAAGTGGAAGCGAGATGCCGGTTGGGCGCTGTGCGCTTCCAATCGGGAATACACGCGGCGGGCGTTCATCCACGCTCCCCAATAGATCAGCAGCGAGATCAACCCAAAAAGAGTGGCTGCGGCTTTCGCCAACCACTCGGGCTCGACGGCGGAAAATACGGCCTTGAGGCCAAGGGCGATGGCCACGCATGCCATCCCGGTTCTCATCCAACCCGCAAACGTGCGCTCATTGGCCAAAATGGTGCGGTCTTCGGCCCAGTCGGTCCGCTCTTCGGCCAAGTTTTGGCTTTTCGTGTTTTTATCAGACATTGCCACCCTTTGGACTGGTCACCAGATCAGAATGTGCAGGCTAGCCTATTTTTCGGCAAGCCTGCACAAGACCTTAAGCGCGCGCAGTTGGATCTCGAAATGCCAAACGCGCCCGGACACCGCGTCAGCTTGATTTCGAGATCGCCCGCAGCATCCAAGCTGCTTGCTCATGAAATGCCGAACGTTCGGTCGCCAGATCTTCAGTCACGACGTCTTTGCGGCTGCCTGCAAGCTCGGTCAGGGCGTGCAGGCGGTGCGCCACCCGTTCGTGATCAGCAGCCAGATCTTCGATCATGTCGGCGGCGGTCAGGTCCCCTTCGCGGTCCTTGATGACCGAGAAATCCAGGATGTCGGACATGCGCGAGGGTGCCAGATGACCCAGCGCGCGGATGCGTTCCGCGATCTCATCAGCAGCGGCGAACATGTTTTCGTACTGTTCTTCGGTCAGCTTGTGGATCGAATAGAACAGCGGGCCTTCCACGTTCCAGTGATACGCATGTGTCTTGAAGGTCAGCCGGTAGGTGTCGGCCAGAACATCAGCCAGACCCTTGGCCAACGGCGCGGTGTCGCGCACGCCAGTGGAAACGGGGTTTTCGTTCGGGACAACGTTCAATGCGTCGGTCATGACAACTCCTTTTTTCTACTGGGGAAGAAACGCCCAAAGCCTGGCGTTGTTCCACTTTCGACGAAAAAAATCAGGTGACAGTGGGCATTCCGCCGTCAGCCGAATAGTCGACCGATACCCGCAGCAAAGTCGGAACGGCGACGTCGGCAGCCGCCTGCAGCGCAGGAGCAAGTTTGCTGTGGCTTTCGATGTCGTGATAGACCCAGCCAAAGGATCGGGCCAGTGACTCCCAATCGGGGTTGCGGAAGGAAAACTCGCGCGCACCTGGTTGTTTTTCGTCGATCAGACCATAGCCGTTGTCTTCCCAGACCAGAACAGTCACGGGCGCGCACAACCGGGCCGCCGTCTCCATCTCCTGAACGTTCATCAGGAAGTCCCCATCACCGCAAACGGCGATTACCCGACCCTCGTCCAACAGGCGGGCAGCCTCGATCGCTCCGGGCAGCGCAAGGCCCATACCGGCCAGGCCGTTCGGAATGATGATTTGCCCTGCCCGGCGCGCTTGAACCTTGCTGGCGACCCAAAGTTTGTGCAAGCCCACACCAGACAACAGAACGTCGCCTTCGCGAAGCGTTTCGGAAATCGCCTGACAAATGTCCGACGGCGCGACACAGGCGGCATCGGAAGCTGTTGCTCCACCTTCCAGCGAGGCGTCAATCCTCCGCTGGAGACTTTTGAACCAGCTTTGCGCGGGGCGTTCGGCGGTGGCCTTCACCAGAACGTCAATGCAGTGCGGAAGATCCCCAGTCAGAGCGGCCTTTACCGGCCAGTCCACATCAACCGCCGAGGCCACGTCCGAGATCTCGAGAACCGGCTTCTTACCGCCCATCGAGATGTTCGAGGTTGGATATTCAACCGGGTCAAACCCGATGGCAATGATCAGATCGCACAGGTCGAAGGCTTCAGACACCAATTCTTTGCCCGGTTGACCGATCGAATGCAGCGAGAGCGGGTGCCCCGGCGGCAAAACGCCTTTGGCCATGAATGTCGTGACGACCGGGGCAGAAAGGCTTTCTGAAAGTGCCCGCACGTCGCTTGCCGTGCCGGATCGGATCACCCCGTGTCCTGCAAGAATCAAGGGCTTTTTCGCCTCGGCCAGCAGGCGCGCTGCACGGATGACCGCATCGGTCGCCGGCCGCACCTCGGCTGTCGGCGGCGCCACGAAAGGTTCGGCCAGAATCGGGACCTCGGCCAGATCCTCGGGCAGGGAAAGATGGACGGCACCGGGCTTGTCGAGCTTGCTCAACCGCACGGCCTCGGCAACGACTTGGGGAATTTCATCCGCGACCATCAGCGTTCGGCTCAACTTGGTGACTGGCGCGAAGAGTGCTTCGAGATCGATGATCTGATGGCTTTCGCGGCCCAGCCTGGACCGCGCACCCTGTCCCGTGAGGGCGATCAGCGGCACATGGTCAAGCGTGGCGTCAGCCACACCGGTGACAAGGTTGGTCGCCCCAGGTCCAAGTGTCGAGAGGCATACCGCAGGGTTCCCCGTCAAACGCCCGTGAACCGATGCCATGAACGCCGCCGATTGCTCGTGCCGGCACAGGACGAAGTCGATGCTCGACTTGTCGATTGCGGCGATCAGATCGGTTGTTTCCTCACCCGGAACACCGAATGCACAGGCCACGCCGTTGGCTTCCAGGCAGGCAACCAGCAATTCGGCGGCGGTTTGGGTATGGACGGCATCTTTCATAGAGCTTTGAACCTCGGGGTACTGTTTCAGGGAATGGGGATGCGCGGGGGCTCACCCACGGATCAGCCGCAAGATCAGCGAACCGATGAACAGGACCAGAAAGATCACGAAAAGGATCTGCGCAATACCGGCCGAGGCCGACGCGATGCCGCCAAACCCGAAGATGCCAGCAACGATAGCAAGTGCGAAAAAGATCAGCGCCCAGGACAACATGGGATTTCCTTTCATTTCTGTGGCTACTGACGGGTTAACGCTTGGAACCCCAGATTGGTTCCGGGTCATTTTGGTGGAACCTTTGACGAGCGCCCGCGTTGGGTCGATGAAAGGAGATCTGACATGACACAGAAAACGGCGAAAAAGGCCCCTCAGGACACTCCGCATGTGGAGATGGCGGCGCGGATCGAAGAAGTGGCCAAGGAGGCCAAATCAGCGTTGGAAGATGGCGTAACCGCAACGCGTGACACGTTGAAGACGGCGCGCGACGAGGCGCAAAAGCAGCTGACACTGACATCCGAGAAAAGTGCCGCATTCGTGCGCGAGAACCCGGGTCTGGCTATGGTCGGAGCGTTGGGCGTGGGTGTCCTGCTGGGCCTCGCGTTGCGCAAGGCGGACCGCGGTTAGAACACGCGATACTTCGCGACCGATATGGGCATCGAGTACGTATTGCCGGCCATGCTCGGATTGGGTTTGGCCGGTCTACTGATCTGGTTCTTCATCAGAAATCGCTGACAGCGCTATTCGTCACTGCCACGCCAACCAACCCGCCATCCCAAAGGCCCAAAGCACCTCAGGCGCGCTTTGGGTCTTCTTCTATTTCGGGTTTGATCTGGGCGTAGGCCAGCATCGTGAAGACAGCGGTTCCTCCGATGATGTTGCCGGCCAGAACGGGCAGGAAAAAGCTGAAAACGGCTGCGCCTGGTGGCAACTGCCCCTGAAGCATCAAAACCGCCATTTCCACCGATCCGGCAACGACGTGGGTATAGTCACCGGCCGCAATCATCCAAGTGAAGATTACGATGACCAGCACCTCGTTGTTCTGTGCCGAAGGCAGCATCCAAACGATCGCCGCAATCAGGATCCCCGCCGGTATTCCGCGCAGAAAGCCAACCCAGGCGCCCATGCCGGTGGCGTGGTGGCTCAGGTCGTTGATGACCGCGACGAGTTGGGGCGACAACACCGGCGTATGGATCAGGAAGGCAGATATCGCAAACGCCCCCAGCACATTGGAACCCAGAACGATTGCCCACAGCCTGGCGGTTTTGGTGAAGCACGCGACGGACGGATTTATCATGGCTGGAACGACGGTCGTTATCGTGTTCTCTGTGAACAACTGCATCCGCCCCAAAATGACCAGGACAAAGCCGAGGGAATAGCCCAGGTTCTCGACCAGGAAGCGCCCGCTGGTTTCGGGCAGATGTGCCCGCAAGATCGCTTCACCCAGCACCGAAAAGCTGATCAGCACTCCAGCGGCAATCCCGGACCAGAACAACGCTTTGGTCGGGCGGTCCAGTTCCTCCTCGCCGTTTTGGCGGATGGTCTCGAATATCAGGCGCGGAGACAGGCCGGACGCTTCTTCGACCGCTTCGCGCTCGCTCTCTTTCTCGACAAGATCTTTTCGCGGCGCGTTGTGTGTATTGGACATTTTGACCCCTTGTATCGACCTTCAAACCCAACGTTCTGCCGGTCGTTTTGGTTCCATTAGGTGCAAAAATCCTCAAGCCTCGTGCGAGAGCTGGGATTACACCCAGATCTTTGTCGGGAACTTTTGGCCACCTATCGCGTTGTGTCCTTGTAGGAACAACGACAAGTAACTCGAAAGGAACTTCGGTATGGTGGAAGTGTATGGCATTGGCGGTCTGATCGTCCTGGTTTTGTCGATCTGGGCCATTATCTCGATCATCGGCTCGTCTGCGACGACCGGTGCAAAAATCCTGTGGGTCCTTTTCGTTCTGTTGCTTCCGGTCGTCGGCTTCATCTGCTGGCTGATCTTTGGCCCGAAGGCAGCGCGCAGCGCGATCTGATCAGCGCGGAGATTGTCGGTACAAAAAAGCGCGGCATCGGCCGCGCTTTTTTTGGTTCAAGGATCTGGGGGGCACAATGCACCCTTCGCCGTCTCACCCAGGATCAGAACCGATCTTCAAGCCGTTCCCACTAAAATCCATGGCTGCGATCTTGCGGGCAAGATCTGCGGCCGTAAAAGGCCGTATCAGTGCCGCACATTCAAATTGCGCTTGCACCTCGGGGGACGGGTCCAACAGCAACAGCGCACTGCCGCGCTCGGCCAACAGCCGCGCGACGGCGTCAAATGACGTCTCACTTCTGCGATAGCTCAGAACGCTCAAGGCCGGGGCGAATTTGGGCTCCTGCCAGAAATGCCCGCCCGCGTGCAGCTCGCGGATATGGACAATGCGATCGGTTGGAACTCCGGGGATGGCGTCACTGATGTCCGCTGCTTCGATAAAGTTTTCCGTAACAATCAAAACATCTGCTACGCTGTGGGAAGAGGCTTCCATAAATACCATCCTGAAATCTGTTCGATGCCACCCTAGGGCAATCCCACAGCGCCGCAATAAACTATGACACAGCAACGAAAAAATTCTCTAATCGCATGTGCGGACTGTCCGCTGAGGCAGATGGACGTCTTCCTGCCGTTCTCGGAAGACGACCTGCGATTCATGCAGAGGTTCAAAACCGGCGAGATGCAGGCCGAACCCGGAACGCAACTGTTCATCGAGGGTGCGAAATCCGCGCATCTGTTCACGGTTCTGAGCGGGATGGGCGTTCGTTATAAAACGCTGGAAAATGGTCGCAGGCAGGTCATCGGCTTTGTGCTTCCAGGCGATCTCGTCGGGCTGCAGGCTGGGGTCATGGGCGAGATGCGGCACTCCGTCGAAGCGACAACCGCGATGCGGCTGTGCGTGTTCAATCGCTCGCGGCTGTTCGAATTATATCAGAACCAGCCTGATCGCGCCTTTGACCTGACATTCCTGGCCGCCGTCGAAGAGCATTTTCTGGGCGACGCCCTGACAACCGTTGGCCAGCGCGGCGCGATCGAGAAGATCGCGTGGAGCCTGCACCGGTTTTACACACGGTCGCAGGCCGTCGGATTGGCAAAAGGCTTGCGGTGTCCGCTGCCCTACCGGCAGCAGGATCTTGCGGATGCGTTGGGCTTGTCTCTGGTTCACACGAACAAGACCCTGCGCCGACTGAAGGATCTCGGCTTGGCCGAGTGGTCCAACAATGTGCTGCAGATTAACGACCTTGAGGGTCTGGCCGAGCTTGGCTTGGTCGAAATCACCGAAGCCGTTCCGCGCCCGCTGATCTAAACGTGGCGGATGGACAGGAATTGAAAAACCGCCGACCGAAAAATCGGCCGGCGGCTTGATCACGAGTTTTGCGATTGAAGAGCCGGTTTACGACCCTTCGTAGGCCGGCATATCCTTCAGCATCTCCTTGTCGGCATGAACGAAGGCATAGGTGGTGTCACCATCGATTTCACGCATCAGCGACACGCGCGAGAAATCGATCAGAACATCCTTTTCCCCCAAGCCGAGGAACCCGCCGACGCCAATCACGGCCCCATCAACCGATCCGTCCATGTCGACGACAACCTCTTCGATCTCACCGATCCACTCTTGCGAGACGTCATAGACGCGCATGCCGGTCAGATCTTTGGCCGGGATGGTGCCTTGGGCAACGGGGACATAGCCCGTGATGTCGATGGTGGTTGGATCAACTGCATCGGCCATCTGTCCGGCTTTTTCGCTGATGTACTCACCAGTTGCTTCGGCTGCCTGGTCGACGTCTTCCGCCGTGTTCCGGGCGGCGTTCTTGATGTCCTGCGCGGTATTGGACAGCGCATCACCGGCTGCCTCGGCTGCCTCTTCCAGGTTCTTGCCGACTTCTTCGACATTCGAGCTTTCTGCATAGGCCGATGCCGACATCACCAGAACGATCGAAGTTGTGGTCAGAAAACGTTTCATAGCTCACTCCTTTGGTCTGTTCTGACCGCATTTCCCGCGGTCTTATTGAACAAACGAATGACGCCGCGACTTGTTCCCAGAAAAGTGCAAAAATATCTGTTTTAAAAAGAAAAAAACCGCGCAACTGCGCGGTTTGACAAGCCGTGGTCAGACCTTCAGACCGGGTGCAGCGGATCGGAAGATGTGGACAGAACCATGTAGTGTTCGTCGTCGGGAATATTGCGTAACTCAGCGAACGGAAAACTCAGGATATCTGGTCGCCCGTCGATCAAGAGAAACCGCAGAACCTTGGTGTCAGGGTCGAACTCAATATCCTTTAATTTGCCCAACTCACCAGTAGCGTCAAACACGGGGTTGCCCCGCAACTTCGTAAACCATCGGAAGTTGCTACCAGGTGGCGTGGGTTGCGGGCGTTGGCGGAGAGCGTCATTCAGGACCGCCCCCATCACAACCGGCGCAATCGCGTTGCCGAACGGCCCTACGACCAGGGGCGGTAGGCCTTTGATGTCCACTGCAAGGGGATCTTCGTCTTCTTTGCGCTGGCGAAGGTGATGCAATTGCTGATGGGAAAACGCGCACTCTATCACGCTTGCACCAAGTTCGAGCGTATCGGCGGTGAAAGCCACCGGGTCATTCCCTCCGGCCACGCTCAAATTGACCAAGACGTACTCCAACTCGGTCTGCCCAGCGCTAATAGCGATATCGGAAACGCGACCAATCGCGTGGTCGGTCCCAGCTGGGACAACGGGCTTATTGATGAGGTCAGACAGTTTCATAGCGGTGGTGATTACCTTTGGGGTCTATCTTGGGAGTGCGTGGGGCGCCCCCGATTTGACGCCACCCCACACAATATGGGCATCCACCTTTGGGCTACATGTCCTTGATCAGGCGATCCACGATTTCCCGAACGTCTTCTTTCGAATCTCCGTATTTCTTTTGGATGATGCCTTCCAGTTGCTCGCGATCGCCGCGGGCTCGCTCGATCTCATCATCGGTCAAATCGCCGAAACGCTCGATCAGCTTGCCTTTGAATTCGGTCCAGCGCCCAAGAATTTGGTCCCAGTTCATCGTAAATTCCTTTCGATTGCTTCGTCGCTGCCAGTGAAACGCACCAAACTCGAACTGGTTCCGGGCACCGGCGATATTTCTGCGTTGGCCCGAAAAATGGGGGTTCGGGCAGATACCGAACTGTGTCCTCAGTGGTGTTCGAACTGGTCTTGGGAACAATCTCGCCTTCCATGCGTTGGGGGACCGAGACCTCAACACAGGAGATCGAACCATGCCACGTCAAACCGAGACCACGGAGAAAGCGAAAGCCCATGCCCAGGATCTGGCCGGCAAGGTCAAGGACACCGTGACCGCCGAGGCCTCGGCCCGGGCCGAATCACTGAAGGACAGCGCAGCGCAGGAGGTTGAGAGCGCCGCTCACGCAGCCGACGCCGCTGCCGATGCATTTCCCGACCAATCGGTGCAGCATCAGGTCTTGTCGAGGATTGCGGACAACATGGAAGCTGTGGCTGGGCAAGTCCGCTCTGCCGACTTGGCCAGTATGAGCCGAAAGGTGTCTGAATTCGCCCGCGAAAACCCGCTGTTGTTCGTCGGATCGGCTGCCTTGGCCGGGTTTGCTGCAGCCCGTTTCCTGAGCGCGCGCAATACGGGCGCGGCCCAATCCGCATCTTTTGGGGCAGATCCTTGGGATATTGATCCGTCGCTGCTGCATGGGGCCTCGGTCGATACGTCGGGCCACACCAGCGCGCTGGCGCGGATGAATGGTGGCCGCGATGCATAACCCCAACGATCTGCGATCTGCACCGAGGCTTGTGGCAAACGCGCTCAAACATCTGTCGGGTTTGCTTCAGGCTGAGGTAAAGCTTGCCAAGGAGGAGTTGTCCCGAAACCTGACGCGAGCGGGCTTAGGGCTGGCCTGCATTGGCATTGCTCTGATCCTGTTGATGATCGCGCTGAACCTCATGGCCACAGCCCTGGTCGCGTATGTCGCCGCCAATGGACTGTCGGTGGGTATGGCCTCGTTGCTCGTTGGCGCGGGTTTCGTTCTGGTTGCTGCGTGCCTGGCGCTTTTTGGCCGGTCCCGCCTGTCCGCCACCGCGCTGGTCCCCGAGCAAACCATGAAAAACCTGCAGCGCGACATCGAAGCGATGAAGGAGTCGACCCATGTCTGACCTGACACCTCTTGAAACGCAGATCGCATACGAACGCAGCGCTCTTGCACGCTCGCTGAATGCTCTGTCGGATACGCTGGCACCGCCACGCCTGGCAGACGAGGCGAAATCGACGCTCGAAGCCTTTGGCGGGCAGATCGGTGCGCAACTCTGGTCCGCGGCTCAAAAAAATCCGGCCGCCTTTGCTCTGCTCGGTGCAGGAGCAGCCCTTTTGGTTGCGGGTCCCGGGTCTGGCGCAAAAAGAACTCAATCCCCGCCCCAGGCCGTAACTCCGCAGCAGGCCTTCGACGGGTTTGACCGGCGTGTCGCCGACGCTGACAGCCGCATGAAACAGGAGATGACAGGAATGACTGAAAACAGCCAATCTGCCAGCGTGTTGTCCGCCGCCTTGGAACGTGGTCTGGACAAGCTCTCACCCCAAGCCCGTGCCCGTGTGATCGAAGCGCGCAAGGCCGCACTCGGTGCGCAGCAAGCGGTCGAGAAGCGTGCGCGGAAGGCGGCGAAGGCCTCGCAGACCTTCGTCCATGATCAGCCGCTGGCGGCCGGCGCATTGGCGCTGGGCGTAGGTATTCTGGCTGGCGCTCTGCTGCCCAACACTCGCAAAGAGGACGAGCTGCTGGGCCATCGGAGCGATCAGCTGATGCGTCACGCCCAAAAGGTTTTGAACGAAGAACTGGACAAGCTGCATGCCGCGGCCAATGTACGGCTGGATGACGCGGCAGATCGGGCCTCTGGCGCTTTGCGCAGTCAGTGAAGCGCGCCCATGCCAACTGCTTTCAGCTCTCCATCGGCCTTGCGTGCAATGCTGGCGATCCTGACCGGGATCGCCAGCATCACCGCTTTGTACCTGGCCCGGTCCATCGTCGCTCCGATCACATTCGCTTTGGTTTTGGGGGTCGTGGTCGCCCCGCTTGCCGACAAGCTTGAGAAGGTCGGTTGCCCGCGTGTGATATCCGCCTCGGCACTGCTGTTCGTGACCAGCACCGTCATTGTCGCGGCGTTCCTTCTGCTTGAACCGTTGCTGTCCACGCTGGTCGAACAGTTGCCCGCCATCAAACGCGAGTTGCGCTCTTGGGTCGCCGCGATGTCCGAGTTCATTCGGGGCATCGAAACGCTTGGACGCGAGATCGAGGAAACCGTCGGCGCCGATGGGGCAGCGGAAACGGAGTCCGCCCTTCCGTCAGTGATGGATGCCTTGTGGCTGGCGCCCAATTTCGGATCAAAGATCCTGATTTTCATCGGCACGCTGTTCTTTTTCGTTTTGACCCGGCCCGAGCTCTATGCCGCAGCCGGTCCCCTGAAAGAGCGGCTGTATCTGGCTGACCGCGCGGTCTATCGCTATTTCGCTGCCGTGACGTTGGTCAATATCGGCCTTGGGACTGTTACGGCTGTGGCCTTGGGGCTGATCGGCATCAATGACGCCGTAATCTGGGGGGTGGCCGCCGGCCTTCTGAATTTTGTGCTGTATCTCGGCCCGCTGATGATCCTGACCGGCCTTCTGATCGCCGGTTTAACCCAGTTCGGTGGAGCCGCGGCCCTGTTGCCTCCCCTGGTTTTCCTGGCAATCAATCTTTCTGAAGCACAATTCGTAACACCCGCCTTCGTCGGCCAACGTCTGCAGGTGAATCCGCTGGTCGTGTTCATCGCCATCATCTTTGGGCTTTGGCTTTGGGGGCCGGTCGGCGCCATCGTCGCGCTGCCGATCTTGCTGTGGTTCGGCGTGTTGATGAACCCCAAGGTCATGAGCCCGATCACAACCAGCTAGACGATGTTTTCAGTTACCCCGGGCAGCGGTTGCCGCATGTCGCGCGCAACGTCGGCGTCATGCGGGACGAGGAAGCCGCTGCGCGCTTCGGGGCGCCGCACACCGTTGGCCTGAACCTCTCGCCCCCACCACGCGAACATGGCATCGGGCTCGATCTGTTTGCTCAGATCATCCGAGAACCACCAATGGTCCACCAAGGCTTGCCGCAGAACCGCCACCCGCTGCCGGTCGGTGACCCGAAGGGCGACTTCTGTGTCCCACCGCAAAGACCGTCCGTTCAGGTTGGCGGACCCGACCAAGGCATGATTGTCATCCACCACCAGAACTTTGTTGTGAACGTGAATTATCGGAGACCCGCTCAGAACCTCGGCGCGGTCATCGGCCCCGCTTGCGGAAATCGGCTGGACCGGGGTCGAAAGCGATGCACGGTCTTGGAACCCCTGCTGGATGATCTCCAGGCATTTGGCTTGAAGGTCCAACCCGAATTGCGCGTCCAGTCCGTCATGCCCGCCAAAGGCCACTTCCTCGGGTAAAGCTGGCAGAACAAGCACCAGTTTCAGGTCCTGCTTGTTAAGGCCCGCCTCAGCCAGAGCCTCGGCCAATCGAGTCGATCTGAAATACTGGGTCTCGATGTGCAGAAGTTGCCGCGCGGCTTGAAAGGCGGCTATGTGCTCATCCTCGATCTCATGCGCGATGGTCTTTGGCGACAGCCGCCAGAACGCAAACCGGCTCGGGCTGGACAGGGTGCGGCGCAGGTGGGTTGCCTGAGGGTCCGGTTGTCCGGTTGCGATTTCATGTTCGAACCGGTCGATATGGCGCGCGGCCTCGGCGGCCTCGGGTCCGCGGACAAGCAACTGAACGTCTGACCAGGTGTTTTTGGCCAGACGATCGTGATCCGGTGTGTCAAAGCGCCTTTCGTTCAAGTCCAATCCGCCGAGGTAGCAGATCTCATTGTCGATCACGGCGACTTTCTGATGGTGCGACACGGTGTGAAGCCGGGGTAACGTGTCCGACCCCAGCCGAACTGCCTGCCGTTCGCGTCGTTCGCGGGACAGCTTCTGAATCCGCTGCGCCTTTTTCCGAAGAACCGCCGGCAACAGCGCGGCCCACGGCAATGCGCCAGCCTGCGCCGGGTGCATGGACACGCGAACGGTCAAGCGCGAGGCGATTTCTGGACCCAGGATTTCCGCCAGCGCAACCGCCTGCCGTTTCGTGCGCCAGCTCAGCTCGTGCAACTCGGTCGCGAAGATCGGATCGAAATCGCTGATGACCAAATGAAACGTTACACCCTTGCGAATGACATGCTCGATCAGGTCAAACCAGGTTTCCCCAATCTGGCGCGCCTCGTCGCTGCGCAGCCGTGTCATGAAATCGAATATCCGAAAACTTGCCTTGATCTGGTGCCGGGCCTCAAGAACCGCTTTTTCCAAGGCGGGCCAGGCTTGCTCGGCCGTGATCAGGACCTCAAAGTCATTCTGCTGCGGCACGGGCATCACCGCCTCTCTCATCCGCAATGGACTGTGGTTCGCTATCCGCTTCTACTTCGGAGATTTCGAACGTCACCTCATACACATAAAGCGATGACGTCTCGGTTATGTCTTCGGAACCGTCCAATTGGCGGAGGAAGGCCTGCATCAGCCGCTGACCGATCCCGCCGCTATGGAACATATCCGCACCGTCGTCCGACTGCCCGCGCGTGTTGGAGATTTTCAGGTGCAGGGTGTTCTCCTCGGGTCGGGTCAATTCCACCGAAATTGTCGGCGGTCCGTTCTGCGGAACGCCTACGTATTTGACCGCGTTCGTCAGTGCCTCGGCCACCAGCATCGACAGCGTGACTGCCTGATCCTGCCCCAGTTCGACAGGCGCGATCCGGCAGTCAACCTCGACCACCTGACCCAGAATTGGCGGTCGATGCGCCAGTTCGGCGACCAAATGTCCGATCAGTGCCTCGGTGTTGATCGTCGTCATCTGCGAGTTCTGGTTCAAGCTCTGGTGCACCATGGCCAGGCCGCGAACCCGACGCTGCAACTGTTCCAGCAAGCGCCGGGCCTCGGTGGTTTCGGCCTTGCGCAAATGCATGTTCATGATCGAAGCGATCAGTTGAAGATTGTTTTTGACGCGATGGTGTACCTCGCGCAACAAGAGCGTTTTTTCGACAAGGTCGCGTTCGTGCTGCGCCTCAGCCTCGCGGATCAACAAGACCATGCGGTTGAATGCAGTCTGTATTTGCTGAAACTCCTGCGGGGCGCCTGCGAGGCTTTCAATCGGGTCGCGCTCGCCCAACGCGAAACGACGCACGGCCGAACGCAAGCTGTCGAGATGCCGGATCACCAATCGATGCAGGCCCCACAAGGCAACTCCCAGACCGGTCACCCACATCAGGATCGGAAAAGCAATGGTCAGGGCAGTGCTGCCTGCACCGACAGAGGCCAGCGCCGCCTCGCGTGGCCAACTGCCAATCACGGCGACTTCGCCCGGAATGATGCTGGCAACTGCAAAAACCCGATCCTCTCCGTCGGCCGTTTTAGCCGAAAATGTTTTGCCGGAACTGGACAGAACCAACAGGTTTTCTTTCGCGGGCGGTAGGAATGGTTTGACCTCATCCAAGCCCACATTTGATGACAGCACTTCTCCGGTCGCGTCGAACAGGGCGATGACCACGTCACTACCAATGTTGCCAACATCCATGGGCGTGCGCGCCAGCGCATGAGGTATCGAGATGGAGACGAACCCCATAAGCTCGGTCCTGTTCATGACCGGCTGGGTTACGATGATCACTGATTGCCCTGTCGCCGCCCCGGCACGACTGACAGAAAAAGTAAGCTGCGGATTTTCCGAGATCTGCCCGAAACCGGGCGCGTCCGACAAATCGATGTCCTTCTCGACGGTCGAGCAGGCCATAATCCCATTTGGCTGGATGAATCCGGCAAATACGAACTCGGGCTGGCGTTCAACGAACCGGCGCATGAGGTCCGAACAAGCAGCATTGTCCAGGCTTCCCTCCGCAAGCGCGGCTGTAAGTCCCGAACTGGCACCAACAGCTTTCTGCAGAAGCTCCCGTTCGCGGGTGGCAGCTTCGATCGTGCGCGCCAAAACCGAGGCCCGAGATCTTTCGTCGGCCTCGGTAATCACAGCGCGTGTCTGCAATACCGCAATCAGCCCCAAAGGCAAAAGCGCCAGGGTGACCAGCGCGGCAAGATAGACGGTCAGGCTGCGCGGTTTCGCACCCATCGATGGTCAGGCCGCCGGTTGCGTCTGAACGATCGCCGCCGTCACCGCATCAGTCAATTCGATGGGTTCGTCATCTTCCAAACCCATCAGTTCGGCCAGTTGCGCGCGGGCCCGGTTCACCCGGCTTTTGATCGTTCCAAGGGCGACGCCACACATCTCGGCAGCTTCCTCATAGGAAAACCCTTGTGCACCGACCAGCACCAACGCTTCGCGCTGTTCATCCGTCAGTTGGTCAAATGCAACCGCAAAATCCTTCAACGCCAGCCGTCCGTCATGGTCGGGCTTTTGCGACAGGCTCTCGGCCATGGCGCCATCCACATCCTCGACTTCGCGCTTGCGCTTGCGGTGCAACGAAAAATAGGTGTTCCGGACGATGGTGAACAACCACGCCCGCATGTTGGTGCCTTCCTGGAACGAGTCGATATTGCTCCATGCCTTGATCAATGCGTCCTGCACGATGTCATCGGCAGTGGCCCCGTTTCGGCACAGGCTGATCGCAAAGGCACGCATCGCACCAATATGTTCGACAAGCTCTTCTCGCGGATCAACCATCCGAGCCTCCCGTGTCACCGCTTTTGGGAACACTGGTCTGATTGCGAAGTTTTTCAAGAAGATCGACGAATCGATCCGGAACCGGTTCGTTGGCTACCTCATCGAAAGCCCGCTTGAGGTTCTCGTCGATCCTTTGCTCTATTTCTTGCCGATGGCTTCGGCTTGGCTGTGGTTTTGTCATGGCATCATCAAAAATTTTTACTTTTGCTGGAACCATAACGCCCCAGTATGCGTTTGGTTCCCGAGTTTAGAGAAAAAAATGAGGAAATCATAGATGACCGAGCTGACCGGAGTTTCCGTCGCAGATAAAATTGGCCCGCTCTTGCCGTTTCTGCGCCGTTATGCCCGTGCCCTCACCGGCTCACAGGACAGTGGCGACGCCTACGCCGCTGCATCGCTTGAAGCGATCCTTGCAGATCCCGCCCAGTTCGATGCCGATCTCGCGCCGCGGGTCGCGCTGTTTCGTGTTTTTCACGGTATCTGGTCAACGTCGGGAATGCCCGTTGACGCCGATGGCGGCAGTTCTGACATTCAATCGCGCGCTCACGCCCAGTTGGCACGCCTGACGCCCAATACGCGCGAGGCCTTGCTGCTGCGCACGGTCGAAGAGTTCTCGGTCAGCGATATCGCCGCAATCATGCAGATAGAACCCGCCGAGGCTCAGAAGCTGATCGATATCGCCTACGAGGAAATGGCCCGCCACACTTCTGGGCGCATTTTGATCATCGAAGATGAAGCAATCATCGCGATGGATCTTGAAACGATGGTGACCGACCTGGGCCACCGGGTCACAGGGGTCGCACGCACCGAGACGGCCGCCATTGACTTGGCCGAGCGCGAGCCGTTCGACCTGATCCTGTCGGACATTCAACTGGCGGACAAGTCCAGCGGAATCGATGCCGTGAACCGCATCATTGCCCAGCACGGCGATTGCCCCGTCATTTTCATCACCGCCTTCCCCGAGCGCCTACTGACGGGCAAAGGGCCCGAACCGGCCTTTTTGATTTCCAAACCCTACACCGAAGAACAGGTCAAATCGGCCGTCAGCCAGGCCATGTTCTTTGCCTCTAGCGCCGTGATCGAGGTCTGACGCGGCAGGACCGCGCTGCAAGAAAAAAACTCAGGCGATGAAACACGAGGAACACCATGGAAAACGAGATTGCACAGACCGCAGAGACCGTGACGAACACCGTTTGGGCCAAACTGTCACAAGTTCTGAATACCGAGCTGTATGACGGGAAATCGCTGAGCGACCTGCTGACGCTCGAGGCCCTTCTTGGCCTCGTCGCGAACGCGATCGCGGCGCTGATTCTATTGGTTCTTGGGATTGTGATTTCAAGATATGTCGGCCGGAAGATCCGGGGCGTCGGTGAAAACTCGGAACGTCTGGACGACACGCTTTTCAACTTTCTTGGCAATCTGGCGCGCTATACGATCCTGGCGTTTACGGGGCTGTTCATTCTGAATACGTTTGGGGTGCAGACGACGTCGATCATCGCGCTGATCGGTGCCGCGGGTTTGGCCATTGGTCTTGCCCTGCAAGGCACATTGTCCAACGTTGCAGCCGGCGTGATGATCATCCTGTTCCGACCGCTCAAGATCGGCGATTTCGTTGACGTGAATGGCGTGCTCGGAACCGTAAAAGATATCACCCTGAACTACACCGAAATTGCGGATATGGGGAACGTCAAGGTTATCGTTCCCAACGCCGAGGTGTGGGGAAACACCATCAAGAACTATTCCGTCTACGAGACCCGTCGTGCCGAGTGGACGTTCGGCGTTGGATACGGCGTCAACTTGGCGGAGGCCGAGCGCGTCATTCGCGAGACGATCATGTCGGACGCCCGTTCGCTGGCTGATCCCGAACCGTTCATCCAGGTGAACAATCTTGGCAGCAGCAGCGTCGATTTTCTTGTCCGCGTGTGGTGCAAGTCTTCGGACTACTTCCAATACCAGGCGGACATGAAGCGCAAAGTCAAAGAGGCGCTGGACGAAGCCGATATCAATATTCCGTTCCCAACCCGCACGCTGCTGATCGAAGACGTCGAGAGACGGCAAGAGAAGGCGATCGCGGCAGAATAACCTTGACTGTTGAACCTGGGGTCTGAAGCCAGAGCTCATCGGACAGATGTAGCGTTTTGAGCAATTGAGATGCGGTCATCGGCTGGGACGCTGCAATGATTGCAGCGACTTAAACAACAAAATGGGATGGCCATGAACTTACTATGTGAGACTGGATGTATCTGGTGAAAAAACTGCTACTTGCGTGATCGACGAGACCAGGGTCGTTGAGAAGGAACTCTCGTCGCAAAGCCTGTCAATGAGCATTCAATACTGACCGGGTTTTGGAGCGCGCCCCTTTTTGCTCCGAAATTGAAACAGGCCGCTACAGTCATATCCGATTTCCTGGAAAGTTGAGAGGCAGAGCCTGCAGTAGAGCCGCAATGTGGCTTGCTGCAGGCAATCAAACGGGCCGTTTTGCAACTTTTTTGCGCAACGACCGCCAGGTGCCGGATACTCCGCAAAATCGCTGCTTTGGCTGTCCTTGGCAGCATGCGCAGCGAATGGCAGCGAGAATCACAGGTTCTTGGGTCGTGCAGCGAGCGGCGATTTGGGTCTGGCCCAGTTGTGTTTCAACGCCAACACGTCACGACAGCCGATAGAAAGACCGTGAGACATCGGTCTTGTCGGGTTTCAACGCGCTGCCAGTCTTTTTGTCTGCCGAACGTTTTCGCGCGGCACGGATCGCCGCATATCGGATTTCACACGCGACTTGCGCTTTTTGCGGCCCGGGATACTGGCGCATATCCCGTTGCCTATCAACGCGCCTGTAAACCAGAGACAGGCAAATTCTTTGGCCGAATTGTCCAGCGCAATTTTGGGGATTGCCGCCAAATGGTCACTGCACCCTATGGAAGGTGAGGTCGTTGCCTAGCCGGAGCCCAAAATCGCTTCAATCTTTGACAGGGTTGCGGAGTTCACTGCGACACCCGCTTCGCTTGACGAAAGCCGGCTCTTGCGGCGGCCATCGCCGGGCAGATGCGCGCCGTCCTGAGCTCTGATCGACTCAACCAGAGTTGCCATGGCATTTGAAAACAAACCTGCAGAGGACGCCACGGGATCAATCGCAATGAAGAACTGCCCTGTCTTCGGGGGGCCACCGGCCGTTCCGGAAAAAGGCGATGCGTTCAACCCAAGTGTCGATCCGGTAAGGGCAGCGGCCATGACTTCGGTCAGCAAAGCAACACCCACGCCCTTGTAGCCGCCCGAGGGGGCCATGCTGCCTTTCAAACCAACGTCAGGGTCGGTTGTCGGGTTGCCGTCAGCGTCCAGCGCCCATCCGACAGGAATGGCCTTGCCTTCTCTTGCATGCTTCATCACTTCGCTTTTGGCGATGGTGCTGGCGCTTTGATCTATCAGCAGCGCGGGTTGACCATCCGTACCCGGTGCAGCGATCGAGAACGGATTGGTCCCAACAACAGGTTTCGATCCGCCCGAGGGTGCGATGGATGCTGGCGCATTGGTGAACCCCAATCCGACCAGCCCTGCCTGGGCCAGCCGATACGTGTGATAGCCCAGCACACCGCAATTGTAGCTGTTTGTAATCGCCAATGCGGCGATGCCCTGTTCCCGTGCCGCAGGGATCAGCGCCTCGAAACCCAGATCGATGGCCGAATGTGCAAACCCGGTTTTGGCATCGACGCGGATGAGGCCCGGACGCGGGGTTTCAAGGGCCGGTTTTGCGTGACCGTTCACCTTGCCGCATTGAACATGCTCGCAATAGATCGGGATATACGCCAGCCCATGGCTGGCCACGCCGTCCGCTTCGGTCGCGGCTGTGGCAACAGCCAGAGGGCGCGCGTTTTCTTCGCTTGTGCCGGCGGCAACCAGCGCATTGAATGACAGCTCTTCGATTTCGGCAAGCGAGAGGGTTCTGGTTTCGGTCATCGGGTGGTCCTTCAATCGTTGTCTGACAAGCCTGCACCAGCGCCAAGCAGCCGGGATTCTTCAGTTGCGGGGGCATAGGTGCGATGCGCCACAGTGTTGAGGAATTGCCACGCCCCCGGATCCGGGTCAGCGCGGCTGTGCAAGGAACGGGTGGGTCTGATGTTGCCGGCTTCGGTTATCCCGACGCGGTTTGCCCTCTCCATTCCAAAATCTTCACAGCTGAGATGAACACCATCAGTGGTCGCGGAAACCCCGTCCAAAGTGATTTCCACAGTCGATTTCCGCTTTTTCGCCATGGTGGCGACAAAGGGCAGCAACAGAAGAGGTGCGGCAACATTGGAAATCAGAACTTTGCCTTGCGACAGGGCGTCCGGGCAATCTGATAGCGCCGATCCGGTCATAAGGGGGCACAGATCCCGGGCGCCGGCCCACATGCCGTCCCGGGCCTCTGGGATGTGATGTTCCAGGTGCGGCGCAAATTCTAGCTCAAGCAACTGGGACAGGATCGCAGGCCCGTCAAACCCCTGGACGCAAAGCCATCGGGTTGCTTTCGCGGCCTCCTCCGCCACACCCCAGGCATATCCAGCCCCACGGGTTGCGCGTTTGGCGGTGGCTTCCACTTCGTTCAACGAGAAGGTCATTGCACAACCTCCGGATAAACCCAAAGATCGGCGTTCGCGGTGTTCAGCTCTTCCGGGTAGGGCGCGCCCGCATACATGCAGATACGCACCCACCGATCCGAACGCGGGTCGAAATGCGTCGCCCCAAAGAAGGACAGTTTGGCGCGCAGCATATCAATGGGCATCACCTGCGCGCTGATCGTGTTGTCTCGAATTTCACCGTAGGGAGCGATACGGCTGATTTGCGCGCGGCGCACGCTGTGGCGGTGTTCCGGATGGCGCAACAGAAACTCTGCTATCGGAGCGTCATCAGGCCAGTTCTGCAACGCTTCGAAAGCCAAGGTTGCATCCCGCGCCGGTGCAAGAGGTTGTTCATAATCCGAGATCGGCTCCTCGAACCGCTCGCCCAGCCGGGGTTCCAGCTTTTCTTCGGATACGTACCAGGCCCGCGCGCAGTTTTCGGCGGCGGCCCAATCAAGGTTCAAAGCCCAGTCAAAACTGTTCCGGATCAAAGCGCGCACCGCTGATACCGGCATGGTCCCATCAATCACCTGTGCAGAGGCGTCGGTGTCTGCCATGCAGCTAGCAAGCCCGTCAACAAGCGCGCCATAAGGTTCAAGGATCAAAGAGGCCAGCAGCTCCTGACCTTCTTCGGTCAGCGCGGCTTCGGACCAAAGGATCAGTCGGTTCCAGGGGTGATCCTGTGTCAGATCATCCTTGGCCAGGTATTTCTCGATTTCTTGCAGATCCGAATTCAGCGCCGCCAGCTTTTCCATCTGCACCGGGTGTTCAGATCGCCACCAGGCGATTGACTGTTTGCAGCGTGCAAAGACATCGCAAAAGACACGTGCTTCATCTTCCGAAGCCGCATCAATGGACCGAACGCGCGAGATCGCCTCCTCGCGCACCATGATCCAGTTGTTGAACAGCACCGGGTGATTGACGATGAACGGCGCCATGCCCAGGCCGGTCGAATTCCCGATGCCCAGCCAGCGCGCGATGTCCGGATCAAGCTCTGCGGTCTGGTCTTGGCCTTTGACCCGCGCCATGTGCTGCACCAGATCGCGCACAAAGGCGCGGGTCAGATAGACCGACAGCATCTCGATCTGGAACGGACCGCTGACTTCGGCCCGGCCGGCTGTCTTTTCGCGGTCCGCCGCGCCGAATTTGCCCGAACCATAAACGGCCGTGGTCCGCATCAGATAGCCGACCTTGTAGATCTGTTCGAGGTCGGGTTGCCGCCCCGCAGCAAGCTGATCCACCACATGAGCCCAAAGCCGCACGGAACGGTTCGCCCGCGACAGGGACAGTTCGGCTTCGCTGACGCGTCCGGCTTCTTGCAACGGAACATTCTGCGACAGACGGTCGATATCCTCTGACGTTGGAATGCCGTCAAACAAGGTAAAGGTGGCATCCCAGGCCTCAGCAATCACCCGGTCCGATCGTTGATCGGGTGGCAGGTCATGGGCAAAAGCGACCAGCGAATAAGCCCGATCGGGGCCTTGCGCAGTATAGACCGCATGGCCCACACCCTTGTTGTCAATTTCGAACGCGGGGCGCGAAAAGCTCCAGTTTTCCTCGGCCATGCGACGCGTCAGCTGCCGCATAAAGCTGAGCCGACATTGGTGCAACGATCCCAAACGTGACAGCCGCATGACCGTGGATGGGTCACGTCTGGCGATCTCTGTCTGCGCGTGTGGTTCCATTTGGTTACCTTTGTGGGACGAAGTTCTCGGCAAAGAACCGATACCAGTTCCCGCCCATGATCCCGGCCACTTCGTCATCGTTCAGGCCGGTCGCGCGTAACCCTTCTTCGATGTTGCCAAAGTCTCGGTTGTCCTGAAACCAACCCGGCATCGGTGGGAATCCCGGAGCCGAGGCCGAGCCTTCGCCATAGTCGATCTCTTTTGTCCAACGCCCCACACGCATCCATTCCACGACGCTGTCGGGCTGATCCTGACACAAGTCAGTGCCAATCCCCAGATGTTCGGCCCCGTGTTTGTCAGCAGTGCGTGCGATCATTTCGCAAAAGCTTTCCAGCGTGCAATCGGACTTGTTTTTCAGATGGTGAGGGTAGACCGAAAAGCCCAGCATCCCACCTTTTTCCGTTACCGCACGGATGACGTCATCCCGCTTGTTGCGCAGGGCCGGGGACCATTCGTGCGGATTGGCGTGTGTAATCGCGATGGGCCGGTCCGAGATTTCAGCCGCCTCGATCGTGGAACGGTCTGCCGAATGGCTCATGTCTACCACAAGGCCCACGCGGTTCATCTCTTTGATGACCTGCTTGCCCATGCGGGTGATGCCGGTGTCTTCGGCCTCGTAGCAACCTGTCGCCAGCAGGGATTGGTTGTTGTAGGTCAGTTGCATGAACCGCGCGCCCAGATCGTGCAGGATTTCGACCAGCCCGATATCGTCTTCAATGGGCGACGGGTTCTGAAACCCGAAAAACACGGCGGTTCGGTCCGTATTACGGGCCGTGTCGATATCGCTGGCCCACCGGCCTTTCATGATCAGATCCGGGTATTGCTCAAACCAGCGGTTCCATTTCTCGAAATTCAGTACCGTTTCGCGGAAATTCTCATGATACGCGATGGTGACGTGGATCGCATCCACGCCCCCTTCGCGCAACTGGCGAAAGATCTTTTCCGACCAGTTGGCATATTGCAGGCCATCGATCCGCATCAGACGGGGCCTGCGCTGATATAGGCGGTTTTGACGGTCGTGTAGAATTCAGCCGCCGCCTTTCCCTGTTCGCGGGGTCCGTACGAGCTGTCGCCGCGGCCACCGAAAGGCACGTGGTAATCGGTGCCCGCGGTGGGCAGGTTCACCGTCACCACGCCGGTGCGCGCGTTGCGGCGGAAATGGGTGGCGCGGGCCAGCGATTTGGTCACGATGCCCGAGGTCAGGCCGAAATTGGTGTTGTTCACAACGCTTAGCGCCTCGTCATAGCTGCCGACCTTGATGACGCTGGTCAGGGGCGCAAACATTTCTTCGCGGTTGATGCGCATGTCGTTGGTGGTGTTCAGGAACACGCCCGGCGACATGTAGAACCCGTCATGGGGCATCTCCAGGCGCTGACCGCCACAGGCCAGCTCGGCCCCTTCGGATTTGCCCAGTTCGACATAGGCGAGGTTTTCATTCAACTGCTGCTGGCTGACGACGGGGCCCATCTGCACGCCCGCTTCCAGCGCGTGACCCACTTTCATTGCCTGCGCACCGGCAACCAGTTTCTCGACAAAGGCATCATGGATGCCCGCGTGAACCACCAGACGCGACGAAGCCGTGCACTTCTGACCGGTGCCGCCGAATGCCCCGCCCAGCGCCAGAGTTACCGCCAGATCCAGATCGGCGTCGTCCATCACGGCCAGCGCGTTTTTGGACCCCATTTCCATCTGCACCTTGGTCAGGTTCTGGATCGCGGCGGCGGCGATGCCTTTGCCCACGGGCACAGACCCGGTGAAGGAAATCGCATTGACCTTGGGGCTTTCCACCAGCCGCTGACCGATGGAACGGCCCGAGCCCATCACCAGGCTGAACAGACCTTTCGGGATGTCCTGCCGTTCGATGATTTCGGTTAGGGCCACGGCCGAGGCAGGGGTGATGTTGGCGGGCTTCCATACAACCGCGTTGCCATAGCACAGCGCCGGGGCAATCTTCCACGAGGCGGTTGCAGTGGGGAAGTTCCACGGGCTGATGATGGCAACCACGCCAACAGCTTCGCGGCGCACGTCCACCTCGATATCGGGGCGCACGGAATCGGCGTTCTCACCGATCTGTCGCAGGCATTCGGCCGCATAGTAAGTGAAGAACTGACCGGCGCGGTAAACCTCGCCCTTGCCCTCGGCCAGCGGCTTGCCTTCTTCACGGCTCAGCAAAGTACCCAGCTCTTCGGCGCGGGCCATCAACTCGTTGCCGATGGCGTTCAGGACGGCCTGTTTGCGCTCGAGCCCGTAGGCGGCCCATTCGGCCTGCGCGACGCGCGCCTGATCCAGGGTCGCCTCAAGCTGGTCGGCGCTGGCTTGTGTGAACATGCCGACCAGATCGCTCAGATCCGATGGGTTGCGGTTTTCGATTTCGCTTTCGCCAGCCAGCCATTCGCCGGCAATCAGATTCAGTTTGGTCACGTCAGGCCCCAAATTCGCAAATTTCAGTTTGCGAAAGAATGGAACTTGCTGACGACATCAGTCAAACTCAAATAACTTTAGAAAACTTCAGAAAGATTGAAGCATGGCCGTGAAAATAGAGATGCTGCGGTGCTTTTGCACCGTGGCCCAAACCGGAAATCTTGCCGAGGCAGCCAGCCGTTTGGGCCGCACGCAATCCGCGGTCTCAATGATGTTGAAACAATTCGAAGAGCATCTTGGCAAGAAACTGTTTGAAGGCGAACGGAAAAACCACCTTACTCCGCTCGGTCAGCAAGTTCTCGACCTTGCGCTCAAACAGGTGCGGGATTTCGATCAGGCTGTTCAGAATATTGAACTGGCGGCACAGGCCGAGCACGGGTTGATCCGGATCGTATCCGTGCCGTCCGTGGGGGCGCTGGTCTTTCCTGCCCTGCTGGGCCATATGACGTCTCGTTTTCCCGGCCTGAAGATCGAGCTGCGAGACGGAGATTCGCAGCAGGTTCTGGATGCGGTCGCCGGGGATACGTCTGATATCGGCATAGCATCCGGCCATTTTCCGCTGAACGGGGTCAGTGCAGAGCCGCTGTTTCAGGACCGTTTCGGCTTGGTTGCAGCGTCCGATCATCCGCTGATGACACGGGCGGAACCGCCAGCCATTTGCGATCTGGTGGCTCAGCCTTTCGTGCGAAACGCCCTGTGTGACTTTATCGAGTCCGCGCCTTTCCGAGAAATTCTGGACAGGGCCGAGGTTACCATCCACAACACGCATTCCCTGATCACGACTGTCAGGGCAGGCCAGTGGATCACGGTCCTGCCGCAGACCGTCGCGCAGTTCATCCCGGACGCAGTCGCCTTTCGTCCGATTTCGGATTTGCCGGACAGGCGCGAGGTGTATCTTTATGTGCGGGAAAGGTCGCGATTCCGAGAAATCTCGGAGGCCTGTCGTTCATTTGTCCTGTCGAGTGGGTTTGGAAATTCAAGCCTGTGAATGCATCAAAAGGGGATTAACCCTGCTCAAAATCACAAATTAATTTGGTTTTTGCAGACTCACGCCCGATGCCATGCTAGGTTCTCGCTTGAAGTGGGGGACTTCAGAGGGGCGATATGTCTCAAGATCTGAGGGGCTGGTTGAGCGCAAATGGATTAAACGAGTACGCGCAGGCCTTCATTGATAATAAGATCGACTTTTCCATTCTGCCTGATTTGACGGCCGAGGATCTGATCGAAATCGGTGTGACCGCTGTCGGCGATCGTCGGCGGCTTTTGCGTGCCATCGAGCAACTTGATTCCGCGCAGATCGCCGCAGAGCCTGAACCCGCAGCGCCGCACGAACCTGCGCGGCGGCAGGTCACGGTGATGTTTGCGGACCTGACCGGGTTCACGAAAATGTCCAGCAAGCTGGATGCCGAGGACCTGCACGCGCTGCTCAACCAGTTCTTCAGCAAAGTGGACAATGTGGTCGAAAAATACGGCGGCCGCATCGACAAGCATATCGGTGATGCGGTCATGGCCGTTTTCGGAGCGCCGATCTCACATACCAATGACACGGAAAGGGCAGCACGGGCGGCAGCTGAAATTCATGCGGTTCTTCCGACGTTATCACCGCCGCTGTCCTGTCATATCGGTATCTCTTCGGGTCAGGTCATCGCCAGTACGACAGGCAGCCAGTCGCATACGGAATATACGGTGACAGGGGATGGGGTGAACCTGGCGTCTCGGCTGACAGATATCTCAGGGGGCGGCGAGACTCTGGTCTCACATGACATTCAACGCGCGCTGGGCCCGTTGTTCGTGGGCGACTCCATCGGGGTCAAGGCGATCAAGGGGTTGAACGAGCCGGTTGAGGTCTGGCGTCTGGACCGGCTGGCCAGGAACATTCGGACGAGACGGCACAAATTCATCGGGCGCGAGCGTGAGATGTCGATTTTCTCGGCCACATTCGACCGATGCCAACGCCATGGAAAAGGTGAAGTGCACATCGTTCTGGGCGAACCCGGAATTGGAAAAACCCATCTGTCCGAGCAAGTGGCGGAATTGGCGACCAGCCTGTCCTACACGATCCACAACGGCGTTGTGATGGATTTCGGCGCGCGCGAAGGTCATTCAGCCATTCAGACCGTTGCACGCAGCATTCTGGGGCTTGAGGCGTCGGACGGGGCGGAAACCGGGGCGGCCGTTGCAAAAGAGGCCATTACCAAGGGCTGGGTCAGCCCTTCCAACGCTGCGCACCTCAATGCTTTGCTTGAACTCGAGCAGGATCCGGGCCTGTCCGAGGTCTATGCGGTGATGGACAACAAGACCCGTCTGCGGGGGCGGCGTCAGGTGCTGGAGGAGCTGCTTTCCGCCAGCAGTCGGGAATCGCCCCTGCTTATTCAGATTGAAGACATCCACTGGGCGACGCCCGACATCCTGGCGGCGTGTTCTCATATCGCCGCGGTGACGCGGAACACGCCCTGTGTTTTGATGATGACCAGCCGGGCCGAGGGCGATCCGATCGACAGGAACTGGCAGATGGCCACGGATGGCGCGCTGGTGTCAAAACTGGAACTGGCACCGATGGGAGAAGAGCACGTCAGGCAATTGGTCGAAGAGTTCCGGGCCATCGATCGCGACTTGCTGGAAACCTGCGTCCAGCGCGCCGGTGGAAATCCGTTGTTTCTGGAGCAGCTGTTGCGAAACACGGATGTGCTCAAACAGGAAACTGTGCCGGGCAGTATTCAGGGTATCGTTCAGTCGCGATTGGACGCGCTGGATCGCGCCAGCCGAACCGCCATTCAGGCCGCATCGGTTCTGGGTCAACGGTTCTCGCCCGAAGTTCTGAATTTCATTCTGGGTGAAGGGCATCTGGATACCAGCAACCTTATCCGCTCGGCGTTGATCCGAGAGGCAGGGCCCGATTTCATGTTTACCCACGCGCTGATCCGGGACGGGTCCTATGCAACACTGGTCAAATCCGAACGCGCCCGCCTGCACCGGCAGGCGGCTCAGTGGTTCGAAGACAAGGATGCAACCTTGCGCGCCCAGCATCTGGACCGGGCCGGGGCCAATAACGCGGCGCAAGCCTATCTGGAAGCAGCCGACAAATTGATACAAGCCTTCCGGTTCGACGATGCCAGCCCGCTGATCGAGCGTGCTTTGGAATTGCCGTCCCCGGCGGGTGTCCGATTTGACCTGCTGTGCGCGCGGGGCGAAACCCATCGGTTGCAGGGGTTGTCAAACGAAGCTTTGGACGAGTTCAAAGACGCCGCCGGTTTGGCTGAAACAGACGAACAAATCGCCCGGGCCCATATCGGGCTTGCGCAGGCGGCGCGGCAAGCAAGCTTGTATCAGGACGCGCTGGAAGCGCTCGACACGGCCGAGGCAGCAGCACAGCGCTGCGGGTCCGAGGAAGATGAGGCCCAGATAAGCTATGTGCGCGGCAACGTCTATTTCCCGCTGGGCCGGAACAAAGAAGCGCTGAAGGCCAACGAGCGGGCGCTCTCGCTTGCCCGCAAGCTGGAATCCCCGCGCCTTGAGGTTGGGGCGCTGAGTGGATTTGGCGACGCCAATTTCATGAAAGCCTCGATGAAGACGGCAACGGGGTTCTATACCCAAGCCGCTGAAAGGGCGCGCGAAAAAGGACTGGTTCGGGACCTTGCGGCCAATCTGCACAATCTCAGCGTGGCGCGCAGCTATACTGGCGATGTCGGGCAGGGCCGAGCAGATGCCAATGAGGCGATTGAAATCTCGCAGACCTATTTCGCCTTCGTTCCGGAATGTGTCGCGCAAACATGCCTTGGTGTGGCCGAGACCTTTCTGGGCAGTCTCGACCGTGCGCTGGAAGCCTTTGGCGTTTCGGCCGAAATCGCAGAGCGCGTGGGCGCAAAACGCCTTGAAGCGCAGGCGTTGGAACATTTGGCCAGAACGCAGGTTTATGCCGGCCAGGTCGGGCGCGCACGTGAAACCGGTCTGCGAGCAGTCGAAATCGCGCTTGAACATGGCCGGAACTTTGTTGGACCCAAGGCCCTGTCAGCCCTGGCGATGGCCGAAACGGACCCGGATGAGCAAACGCGCCTTTTGAAACTGGGTTCCGAGATCATCGCCGAGGGATGTGTTGGCCACAGCCATCTGCACTTCTTCCCCGATGCCAGCGCCGTCATGCTGGCGCGTGGTGATTGGGATGCCGCAATGGAGTATGCGGATGGCCTTGCCGCGTTCACTAGGAACGAGCCGTTGCCGATGGTGGACCTGTCCATTCGTCAAACACGGCTGTTGGCCGAGAGCGGAAGGCAGAATATTCCACCGTCAGAGCATAGCGGTTTTGCCGGTATGACCGAGCATTTTGCCGCGATGGGCATTACCCAATCCTTGCTGGGCCGCGCGGATTTTCTGACCAGTTAGGCGGCAAGGCAGGAGGCTGAATGAGCGTCGAAAAAAAGGTTTGGCTTATCTCTGGCCTGCTGACCTTTGGGTTGGCCGCCTTGTTGCTCAAGCTTTGGATCGAACTGAACCATTTCGAGGAAGACCTGACGCAGCTGCCCGATCAGGCTTCGGTAGATGCGTATCTGTGCAGAATGGACGTGGCGCCGGACTATCGTTTGAGAACGGGGATTTTCATAAAGTCGTTCAGCTTTCTGGGCGCCAGCGACGTGCGGCTTACCGGCTA
The DNA here is from genome assembly GCF_013110585.1 of Ruegeria sp. HKCCD6119. Classification (NCBI taxonomy): domain Bacteria; kingdom Pseudomonadati; phylum Pseudomonadota; class Alphaproteobacteria; order Rhodobacterales; family Roseobacteraceae; genus Ruegeria; species Ruegeria sp. HKCCD6119. The sequence continues at coordinate 195,182 of NZ_WVQV01000003.1, forward strand.
TATCTGGCAGCACTACAAGGCAAAGGAACATGATGCGATCCTTCCCGCCGAAGGTGAGGTTGGATTTCTTCTGCCCGAAGCGGTCGATACCGCAAGCGGCCTTGTTGAAGAGGCATACCGCTTGTCACAACCCGACGGCGTCTTGATTGGTTGGTATTTTGAACAAACCCTGCGCCAGAGCTTCGACTACACCAGTTATCCCTTCGATCACAAAACGGTTTGGGTGCGGTTCTCACCCGCTTCTTTCGAGGTCAATATCGCGCTGGTTCCTGACTTCGAGGCTTATCCGGCGACCGGATCGGATGACATTTTCGGGATCGACAACCGGATCGTGATGGGCACGTGGGAGCGAGAAAACACCTATTTCGACTACAAGCTGTCGAAACTGGATACGACGCTGGGCATCCGGCAGAACGCTTACCAGACCAACACGCCCGAGTTGCATTACAACTTCGTCATCAAACGCAATTTTGCAAACGCGTTCATCGTTCACATGATCCCGTTGCTCGTCGTGGTGATGCTGCTGTTCGGTGCAGTCATGACCGTCACGCGCCGCGAGGGGTTGGTCGAGCGGCATGACTTCAGCACGTCCAGCGTGATCGGCACCTGTTCGGTTTTGTTCTTCGTGATCCTGCTGGCCCATGTGCAACTGCGCGAAGGATTCGCCGGATCGCCCGTGATCTATATGGAGTCATTCTTTTTCCTTATGTATTTCATGCTGTTGGCGGTTTCGATCAATACGTACCTGTTCGCCTCAGAGGCGGTGCCGTCGCTGCGGATCATCCATTATCGGGACAACCTGATCCCAAAGGCCAGTTTCTGGCCCTTCGTGCTGCTGTGTATGGTGGCGATCACGGCCTATAACCTCGGCATCAAGGACAGCTCGGAACCGCCACCGATCAGCACGCGGGATTGTTAGGCCACGGGTTCAAACCCGGGTTTGGGTTCGCCCTGCGCCATGTCCAGCGTGTAATCGCTCACCACTTCGGATGTACCCTCGCGCCAGCTTTTCAGGTATTTTTCCGGATCAGCGATCACATAGGCATATGCGGGTTTCATCGCACCCTCGATGACGACGTTGATTTTCTTGCGCACATAGACATTCTCGGGTGAGCCGGGGCCGTAATACCCTTCCAGCCTGTCCAGTTCGCCGAGGCCGGATTCGGTGACACGGTAGACCTCTCCACCCACTTGCTTGCCCATCCCCTGCTGATCCACAAGGGTTGCCATGCGATGCAGATACCCACAGTTGGGATTGTCGCAGAATGGTTCCTTCGGGATGATCAGGGGCATTGGTTGCCGGGTGCGCGCCGTTCCCACGAATTCATTCAGGACCGCGCTGTGTGCGTCATGATTGGGGAACCCCTGCTTCAGTGATCCATAGGTGAAATACAGGTAAGAGGGTTCGTTCACCGCCACGAAGCTTTCGTCACGCCCCTGTTCGGGGTCTGCCATCCTCAGGTTGTGATCTTGCGCCCAGGCGTCCAGCATGGAACGGATTTCCGGTTCGATCTGCATGCTTTGAACGAATTCGATGCACGAGGTCGCATCCATGTCTTCGGCCCGCAGCAGGATTTCCACCATCTTCGGTGCCTTGTTCATCACCGCCACATGCAATGCGCTGAATCCGTGATCGTTGACAATGTTGACGTCGATACCCCTGTCGATCAGGTTCTGGGCGGCCTCATAATCCGGCTTGCCCAGATCATGGCCGCTTTCGCCCAGTTCGCCTTCACCGCCTGCTGCATAGTGCAACAGTGAATCTCCATGGGCCTCGTCCACGATGTTGACCCCGACAACCCCTTCGTCGATGGCGCGGAACACGCGCTTCCATTCGTTGATGTCATCGGCGGCAGCGGCCTCGCGCGCCCATTTGCAGACGCGATACTTCTGGTCGTCCAATTCCTCGAACGCATCCGCCAAAGCTTCCATGATCTGGTCCGGCGTTGCCATCATGCCGATGCCCATCCGGCCGTTCGACAGGCGACCTTCGCGCGGTCCGACGAAATCGACCCCAAGCGTCTTAAGCTTGTCGACGTTGTTCTGCGTGGTGATATTGTTCCACATATTCGTATTGCATGCGGGGCAGAGGATCACGGGTTTCTTCTGGTATTGCCATGCCACGAAGACCGAGGTCAAAAGATTGTCGGCAATGCCATTGGCAACCTTGCCCATCGTGTTGCAGGTGATGGGGGCCACTATGACGCAATCTGCCCAGTCACACAGTGCCAGATGCGAGGCGCGCACCGGCATGTCGAAATTCAAATAGCGGAAATTCCACTCGTCATCGTCGCGGTAATAGTCATTGTGGGTGATCTTGGCGTCGATCCGTTCGGCGCCGAAATCCCGAAAGAATTTCTCGGCCGAAACAGACGGGATCAGTTTCACGTTATGCCCCGCGTCGACAATGCGTTCGACAAGCTCGGGGATCTTGTCCGCCGCCGATGACCCGCAGGCGCAGAGCAATACGTTTCGCTTTCCGGCGTTTACTTGATTCATCACCCCCTTGGGATAGCCGAACGGGTTCTTCTCAAGGCTTGGGGTTTCATTCAGTTCGGATACCGGCAGCCCTTCCCTGCGCATTCTGGCTTGCAATTCACCGGCCTGGATCATGTCTACGATGTCTTCCAGCTTTTCACTTTTGCTGATGCATTTTCCTTTGAAAAACAAATACGGCACGTCCGGTCTTTCGCCCAGCGTCACCAGTTGCCGCCGCATCCTGATCATATTGGGATCGCGCCCGCCCACGTCGATCTGCTTGACGGTCGTTGCCCCGATATTCGAAAGAATGCTGCGCAACATATAGGACCACGGGTCCTCGTCCTCGTAGAACAGAACCATCGTATTGTGCTTGATGATGCTGGCAACATCGCTTGGGTTTTCGGGCGGCTCGACCTCTTCGATCACCAACAATGCAGGGTCTTCGAGATCCCGCAGACCGCGGAAGATGTTGCCCCGCGGCGCTTGCCAGACCTGCGAGGTTGCCGGACTCATATCGACTATGGTCACAACGTCTTCATCCTCGTCATAGTCTATGCACAGGCACCAGAACTCTTCGAGCAACGCAGTTTCCCGGAACACGTTGTCCGGCGGGCGGATCGCCTCGATCCCGGTGACGCGATTGAAGTCGATGTTGATCATCAGGTGACGGTTGCTGTCGGGGGTCAGGCTTTTCAACTGCGCCTTGAACCAGTCTTCGGGGGTTTGGATTGATTTGTCGTCGCGGGTCTCAAAGCTCTGGAACGAACTGCTCAGATGCAGGTTCTCGGATTGTCTGATATACTTTTCGACCATGTCGTGCATGTCTTTGGCGGTGGCGACCCGGCGGACAGTATCCGTGAACGACACCTGGGCCGCCCGCAGCAACTCGTCCTCGTCCACCCTGTAGTCGCCGTGAATGGCGAGGCTTTCCACCAAAACGCCGATCGAGTTCATGTTGGGCGTTGCCCGGCGGAACAGGTTGCGGCGTTTCTTGGGATCTTTCGCCAGATAACGTGTGCTGTCGACGTAATTGCACCGCTGCTTGAAGGTCTTCAGGTGCGTCTTGACCGCGGCACGTGCTGAAAACCGCAAAAGGCCGCGGGACCGCATCGAGGTTCCGTCACGATCCGACATGGCTTGCCACAACCGTTCGACGGTTGTCACCCAAAGCTTGCCGTATTTCTCAGGGTGCACATCCATCATATGCACCAGCCCCGTGCTTGGATTGCACTTGGCGATGACGGCAAAATGGCCGCCGGGCATAGTCTTGTTGCCATGGGCAAGACCGACCTGGAAATTAGCGACCAGAATGTCGTTGTCACCGCCCAGCCGGTTGGATTCGTCGATCGCCTCAAGCAGCAGCGGCACACTGGTTGTGTCTGCGTCCATGAAATAGGCCTGAACCTGAACCCTCTCGCGCAGCCCCTGCGTGTGAATGTAGGTGCAGGCGACGTCAAAAAGCTCGCCCAGCGAGATTCCGTCGTTCACGACAAAGGACGAGGGCAATGCGCATTCGCGGAAGATGTCATTCACTTCGCAGCTGAACCCCAGCGCCGACATGCTGAGAGCGGCCGCCGTGACACTGCAACAATTGATCGGCTGCTGAAAATTCTGCAACTGAACGCTGACCAGATCACCAAACATCGTTGCAAAACAGGGTTGCCGGACGCTCTCTGGTATCTGAAGCCAGTTCTGGCTGGACAGATACGCCAACCGGGTTCCATCCAGCGCAAGCGCTTCTAGGCTGACAGGGATATCCGAGATCTGAAGGTGTTCTTCATAGAAGTAATCGCCGACATCCGCGCTGGCCAATGGATTTCCGTTCTGGCGCAGCTGAACCACGCCACGCAGCACGATATACATGCCGTTCGCTGGCAGAACCGCGTTTCCGGTCACCTCGATACATTCGAATTGTGGGTTGATGACGGCTGGGTCGGCGATCTGAGCCTTGCCCGGAAGGACATCATATATCATCTTCCAGTCTGCGTCGCTTGGGGTGTAAGGTCTGGATTTGGAAATTTGATCTATGGTCACAACTGTGTCCCCCCGGAGTTGCGTTGCAATATTTCAATCTTCGGTCCGCCAGCGCCTCTGGTTCTTCGAAGCTCGGACAACGGTCATTCAGAATAAAAGACCTGCCTGTTTTCAGTGTTTGTTTCTGGCAAGGGCCGTGTTTCTGATGGAAAAAGTATGAACAAAATGGCCCAATTGGCTGCACAGTATCCGATAATTGAATAAAAATCACGAGTGCAGTTGCAGCGGCAGCGGCTGCCTTGCATGGCGGAACACTTGCCATCCGCGATTTGGATTGCGCGGGTCACGGGTGCCAGCCTTCGGGCAGACAATCTGTGAAGGGCTTTGGGGATCAGTCGAGGAAAAGGTAATCCAACTGCATGACGGCTTGGGCTTTGTCTTCACCAACCCCAAGAAACTTGGCAATAACCGCTTCATTGTCGGCGCGCGGGGCCGTTTCCCGCAGGCGCAGGTAATTGTCCAGCCGGGCAGCGCGGATCCGTTCGGATTCATAGCCCAGATCGTTGCGAAGGGTCGGCAGCAAGGAAGCAACGGTTTCCGTTGGGGTGTTGTCTCCGGCCAGCCCGACCCGACGCGCGTGGCCGATCAGATAGTCGTCCGAGTATTCGCATTCGATCTCAAGCACGTGGGTTTTGGCCTGGCCGCCGCAGAAATCCTCGAGCGCGTCAAGATTGGCCGGGTCAAGGCACAGCACCAGCTGATCCGACCCGAAACTGTCGAACAACAGGCGCAGAACGGCACGCCGGTGACGAGAGCGCTTGGTCAGTGTGGAGTCGATCCCGCCCAGATCCGGCAGCAACGTATTTTCTTCGTTGAACAGGTATTCAACGCAAGGAATATCCGTTTCAGATGCGATCTGATCGACAAGACGTTTGGCGACATGCCATTTCTTGCAGACGATCACGAACAGTTCCCGTTCCGGGCCGAGTACGCTCCCGGCTTCCCAGAAGCGTTGTCCGAACCGGCGGCCGATACGCCCGCGACCAGTGAGAAACGCGTACAGATTGCGCCCCTCGTTCGAGATCGGGAAATCGACGCCCTCACTGGCATAGAGCGAGCCGAGCCGGGCCTTCAACTCATGCGCCTCGGCGCTGATCTTGCGTGCGAACAGATAATCCTGGCCCAGCAACATGTCATAGTGGTCATTGTAGAACGTGACCGGCATTCCATAGTCCGAGAACATCAGGAATGTCGGCGTTCGGTTTTCAATCTCGTTTTTTGGGATCAGGTGACGCACCAGCGTCTGAAAAAAGGTTTCATCAGGAATCCACGTGGTCGAAAAAAAACGGATCACATCCCGGCGCTGATGCAGGAAATCCAGTATCATTTCGACAGTTCTGCGACGCAGGCACCACCATTGGCTGCCGATCATCATCTGAATGTCCTGGGGGATGTCCCGCGTCAGACCGAGGCGCTTTTGCAATTCATAGGCGGCATAGAACAGCTTGGACTGCGTGCGCTCGTTGAAGTAGTGGCGATAGATCAGCCGGTCTTCCTTCATGCCGGTCTTGATCCAGTTGCTTTCAAAGAAATCGTGGCTTTCGATGAAATCCTTGTCGTTATCGTCGAGGTAACGGTGCGTGTATTCAGCGGTTTTGATCGCCATGCAGTCACCAGACAGCATGTAGAAATGTGTGGCGCGGGGGAAATTTTCCACGGCGGCTTCCAGGGCGTTCAGCGTGGCCCGGACCAGCGACCATTCTCCCCAGCCGCATCTGACGCGTTTTTTTGCAAAGGTCACATTGGGGTTCTGATCCAGTGCGGAACGAATGCGCTCATAGGCTTTGGCGCTGGCGCTGGCGTCAAAATGGATGGCCATGCAATCGCCGACAGCGGTCAGTTGTTCGGCCTGTGCAATGATGGCTTCAGGGTCCTTGTGACACAGCAATATATAGGCGACTTTTGCCATTGAGATTACGCAATATCCGTTTTTGCCTGATTTCAACCGTGATACTGAGGATGAGCGATTGAATAAACAGAATAATTTTGGTTCTTTGTTACCAAAAGCTGGCGTATCGCATCGAGACCTGGCCAGCGCAGGAGGCACAGCAGATGGGGTTTCCCGGTACCTGGATGACCGAGAGCGAAAGCATGGTGTACCGCGTGGTGCCCAAATGTGCTTGCTCGACCATTGGTCAGATCATGTATTTCTCGGATCATGGTCAGTTCTTCGACGGTGATATCCATGATGCCAAGGACGGCATGCACAAATGGGCATTTGATCAGAGCCAGAAGCTGATCTCGAACAATGTGCGCAATCACGCGTCCTATTCTTTCACTTGCGTGCGCAATCCCTACACCCGCATCCTCAGCTCATTCTTTGACAAGATCTGCGGCATTCAGCGCAACGGCAAGAGATACCGCGGCAATCTGGTGCCGACGCTGATCTATAACTACGGGATCGAAGTGGGCGGCGACGACGGCAAGGGAGAGTTTGACCAGATCGCCAGCTTCCGCCGGTTTCTGCTGTTTGCGCGCGATACGATCCGGTGGCGGCGCCCGATGGACCCGGACATTCACTGGTCTGCGATGTCAGGCCACGTGTCTACTTTCATCGTGAACGGCGGTCACTATGACCGGATATTCTGGACAGAAGCGTTCAATGACGGGATGCAGGATGTTCTGGACAATGTCGAGCTGAAGCACCCGGTCAAATTGTCCGAGATTCCACGGTTCAATGAATCCGAAGGGCACGGGCCAAAACGTGCGCATCCGGTCGAGGACTACTTTGACGATCTGTCAATGCATCTGGTCTACGAGATCTACAAGCAGGATTTCGAGCTGTTCAAATACGACTTCGAAAACCCGGCGAACAAGATGCCGATCAGTGAAATCGATTTGGACGAAATCCACGCCAAGTTGGGCGACTGACGGTGGGGGTGCTCCCGCCTGTCGTCGATATTTCTTGCGAAACATCTCCTCCGGTTGGGCCCGGCGCCGCGCGCTGCGCGGCGCCGGGCCCAAGGTCGAACGTGGCATCGGCGAAGCCGATGGTACGGATCGGGCGCGGGATCTCTTGAGGACGGTTGATTACCCGGCTCGCCGCCTCGGCAAGCCGGTCGCGTATGTGCTTAGACTTGGCGAACAGCCCCTTTTGCTGCGCTGGTCGTCAGCTTGGCATAGGCCTTGAGCGCGGTGGACACTTTACGTTTGCGCGGCGCGGCGGGCTCCCACCCCTTTGCGTTCTGTTCAGTGCGGCGGGCGGCCAGCTCTTCATCCGAAACTGCCAGATGAATGGTGCGGTTTGGGATGTCGATCTCGATCGTGTCGCCATTCTGAACCAGACCGATCTCACCGCCTTCGGCCGCTTCGGGCGAAACATGGCCGATCGACAGGCCTGATGTGCCGCCCGAGAAGCGACCATCGGTCAGCAACGCGCAGGCTTTGCCCAGACCCTTGGACTTCAGATATGACGTCGGATACAGCATTTCCTGCATCCCCGGGCCACCGCGCGGGCCTTCATAGCGGATGACGACCACATCGCCTTCTTTCACCTTGCCGGTGAGAATGTCGTTGACCGCCTGATCCTGACTTTCGCACACGTAGGCCGAGCCGGTGAATTTCAGGATATTGGCGTCCACGCCAGCAGTTTTCACGATACAGCCGTCGCGAGCGATATTGCCGAACAGAACGGCCAGACCACCATCCTGGCTGAACGCGTGTTCTTTCGAGCGGATCACGCCGCCTTCGCGGTCGGTGTCCAGTTCCTTGTACCGGTTGGACTGGCTGAACGCCTGTGTGGTGCGCACACCACCGGGGGCGGCCTTGAACAGCTCCTGCGCCTTTGGATTGTTGGCGACCTTGATGTCCCAGTTGGCGATCGCTTCACCCATTGTGGCCGAATGTACCGTGTTGCATTCCTCGTGCAGCAGGCCTGCGCGGCTGAGCTCTCCGAGGATCGAGAAGATACCTCCGGCGCGGTGGACGTCTTCCATGTGCACATTTTCGGTGTTGGGCGCGACTTTGCACAGGCAGGGAACGCGGCGGCTCAGGCGGTCCATGTCGGACATGGTGAAATCAACGCCACCCTCATGCGCGATGGCCAACAGATGAAGCACCGTATTGGTGGACCCGCCCATGGCGATGTCGAGGCTCATGGCGTTTTCGAATGCTTCGAAGGTGGCAATCTCGCGTGGGAGAAAACCTTTTTCATCCAGATCATAATGGCGCTTGGTGATCTCAACGATGCGGCGGCCTGCCTCAAGGAACAGCTCTTTGCGGTCGGCATGTGTCGCCAGTGTCGAGCCGTTGCCCGGCAGGGCCAGGCCCAATGCTTCGGCCAGGCAGTTCATCGAGTTCGCAGTGAACATGCCAGAACAGGAGCCGCAGGTCGGGCAGGCATTCTCTTCGATGTGTTGAACCTGTTCGTCGGTGAATTTGTCGTCCGCCGCGGCGACCATGGCGTCGACGAGGTCGATTTTCTTGGCCTCCAGATCGGCGATATCGATCTTGCCGGCCTCCATCGGCCCGCCCGAGACAAATATGGCAGGGATGTTCAGGCGCATCGCGGCCATCAGCATGCCGGGGGTGATCTTGTCGCAATTCGAAATGCAGACCATCGCATCGGCGCAATGGGCGTTGACCATGTATTCGACCGAATCCGCGATCACTTCGCGCGAGGGCAGCGAATACAGCATCCCGTCATGGCCCATTGCGATGCCGTCATCCACCGCGATCGTGTTGAATTCTTTGGCCACACCGCCTGCAGCCTCGACCTCGCGCGCAACCATCTGGCCCAGATCCTTCAGATGCACGTGGCCCGGGACGAATTGGGTGAACGAGTTGACGATGGCAATGATCGGTTTGCCAAAATCATCGTCTCCCATGCCGGTGGCGCGCCAAAGGCCGCGTGCGCCAGCCATGTTGCGGCCATGGGTTGAGGTTCTGGATCGGTACAATGGCATGATGCTGTTTCCCTTTTGCCTCGGGTTGCATGTCTTGGGGTTCGTACGTTATAGCGCACGTACCACATGTGCGCTATAACGCACAAGAGGATTCGCGGGACGATGAGATGGACTCTGACGATATAACGCTGAAACTGCGAGACGTGCGTGCGGCATCGGGCCTGAGCCTGTCGAAAGTGGCCGAGATGACTGGCGTGAGCAAAGCCATGCTGGGGCAGATCGAGCGCGGTGAATCCAGCCCAACCATCGCAACGCTGTGGAAAATTGCCAAGGGGTTTCAACTGCCGCTCAGCGCGCTGATCGATACGATGAACGGGGACCCTTCGGTTTTTCAGACCGTAACTTTCCCCGGCACGATCGAGGTCAAGATCGTCTTTCCATTCGATCCCGCTCTGGGGGCCGAGACATTCCACGTCAACCTCAGGCCGAATCAAAGCCACGAGTCGCCAGCCCACGCGACAGGCGTGACCGAAGAGGTCTTTGTTCTGAGCGGCACGCTTGAGATCCTGCGCGGAGACGAGTGGGTTTCCCTACAAGCCGGGCAGGGGTTGCGTTTCGCGGCCGATCTTCCGCACGGGTATCGCGCCGGCCCCGAGGGGGCGGCCTTTCTGAACATGCATCATTACGCCCAACACACCGAATTTGTAGAGAACGGCAAGGCCCATTCATGACCGCATTTTTCGACAGCCTGACCATCGTCGACGCCATCGGCTCTTTCGGGGCTCTAATCGTGGTCGCCGCGTATTTCGCAACACAGATGCGGATGATGAACTCGGATGATCTGGCCTTTCCGGTGATCAACCTGCTGGGCTCGGTGCTGATCGTCTATTCCCTGCTCCAGAATTTCAATCTCGCATCAATGTTGATCGAGGGGTTTTGGATTCTGATCAGCCTCATTGGGATTATCCAACATTTCCGCCTGCGCAGCGCCAAGTGAGCGCTATCCAGCCTTGAACCCCTATGCCGCCGGGTATAGGGAAAAATCAAGCGCGCTTAGGGGAGGCTTTGATGCAGGACGATCCAAAAACCCTCGTATCCACCGAATGGCTGGCCGCGCATATGAAGGATCCGGATCTGCGGATTCTGGACGGGTCGTGGTACTTGCCCGCGCAAAATCGTGATGCACGGGCGGAATATGACGCAGGCCACATCCCCGGGGCGCGGTTCTTTGACATAGACGAGATATCAGATCGCCGTTCCGACTTGCCGCATATGGCGCCTCCGGTCGAGAAATTCATGTCGCGCCTGCGCGCGATGGGTGTGGGCGACGGTCATCAGGTCGTGGTTTACGATGGCGCTGGGCTGATGTCGGCTGCGCGCGTCTGGTGGCTGTTCCGTCTTATGGGGCAGGAAAACATCGCGGTTCTGGATGGTGGATTCCCCAAATGGCAGGCGGAAGGGCGCGAGGTCGAAGACCTGCCGCCGGTCATCCGTGATCGTCATATGACCGTCCGGGTGCAAAATCAGCTTGTCCGGGACGTCACGCAAGTTTCCGCCGCCGCCAAGCTGGGTGATCATGAGATCATCGACGCCCGCTCTGCCAGCCGGTTTTCCGGGGCCGAGGCCGAACCGCGCGAGGGTCTGCGCTCGGGGCATATTCCGGGTTCACGCAATGTCCCCTTTGGCCAGTTGCTGAACGCCAATGGTACCATGAAGTCGCCGGAAGAGTGCCGCGCCATATTCGAGGCCGCGGGCGTCGATCTGTCGAAACCGGCGATCACCTCGTGCGGGTCTGGCGTGACCGCCGCGATCCTCAGCCTTGCGCTTGAACGCATGGGCAAGAAAGACCACTCGCTTTATGACGGCTCATGGGCTGAATGGGGCGCCTTCCCGACCCTGCCCGTCGCAACCGGAGAGACCTGATGTTCGAGAACCTTAAACCGCAGCCTGCCGACAAGATCCTGGCGCTGATGCAGATGTATCGCGAAGACCCGCGTGATCAGAAGATCGATCTGGGCGTCGGCGTCTACAAAAACGCGGAAGGCATCACCCCGGTCATGCGCGCCGTCAAAGCGGCCGAGCAGCGCGTCTGGGAAGAGCAGGAAACCAAAGCCTATACCGGGCTGGCCGGCGATCCGGCCTATGCGGATGCGATGATCGGGCTGATCCTCGGCACCTCGGTTGAGCGCGGCAATATCGCCGCCGTGGCGACACCGGGCGGCACCGGCGCCTGCCGTCAGGCCTTCGAGATGATCCGTATGGCCAACCCGTCGACCCGCGTCTTCGTGTCGAACCCGACATGGCCGAACCACTTGTCGATCCTGAACTACCTGGGGATCGAGACGGTTCCATACCGCTATTTCGATGGCGACACACGTGGCGTCGATTTCGACGGCATGATCGAAGACCTGAAGACCGCAAAAGCGGGTGACGTGGTTCTGCTGCACGGTTGCTGCCACAACCCGACCGGTGCCAACCTCAACATGGTTCAATGGCAGGAGGTCGTGAACCTGATCAACGCGCTTGGCCTCGTTGCGATGATCGACATCGCCTATCAAGGCTTCGGCGACGGCCTGGAAGAGGATGCGCAAGCGACACGTCTGGTCGCGTCTTCGGTCAAGGAATGTCTGATAGCGGCGTCATGCTCGAAGAATTTCGGCGTGTATCGCGAACGCACCGGTTTGCTGATGGCCATCAGCGCCGATGCCGGGCAGACCGCTTTGAACCAGGGTACATTGGCATTCCTGAACCGCCAGAATTATTCCTTCCCGCCCGACCACGGCGCGCGTGTTGTGACCACGATCCTGATGGACGAAGCCCTGCGCGCCGACTGGATGGCCGAACTGGAAGAGGTGCGCCTGTCTATGCTGGGCCTGCGTCGCCAACTGGCCGACGAACTCCAGCGTCTGAGCGGCTCGGACCGCTTTGGTTTCATCGCCCAGCACCGCGGCATGTTCTCGCGCCTGGGTGCGGCCCCGGAACTGGTCGAGAAACTGCGCGTTGAACACGGCATCTACATGGTTGGCGATAGCCGCCTCAACATCGCCGGTCTGAACGCCAACACCGTTCCGATCCTTGCGCAGGCGATTGTCGACGTCGGCGTCTGATTTTCGGGCATTGCCAAACAAGAAACCCGGGCACGAATGCCCGGGTTTTTTTGTTTGGGTGGAAGTGGGATCAGCCTTTCGAGAATTCGGGATAGGCTTCCATGCCCAGTTCGCCCATGTCGAGGCCGTTGATCTCTTCTTCCTCGCCAACCCGCAGGCCGACGGTGGCCTTGAGGATCGAGAACAGGATGAAGCTGACTACGAAGACGAAGATCCCGATAGCCGCGAAGCCGATGATCTGGGTCACGAAGGACGCATCACCGTTGGTCCAGGCCACGATGAAGGTGCCCCAGAAGCCTGCGATCAGGTGAACCGGGATGGCGCCGACCACGTCATCAATCTTCATCTTGTCCAGCAGCGGCACGGTGTAGACCACGATCACGCCGCCGATGCCGCCGATGATCAGCGCCTGAAACAGCGACGGTGCCAGCGGTTCGGCGGTGATCGAGACCAGCCCGGCCAGCGCGCCGTTCAGAACCATGGTCAGGTCGACCTTGCCATACATCACCTGCGTCAGGATCAGGGCGGCAACGGCGCCGGCGGCGGCGGCCATGTTGGTGTTGGCGAAGATACGGCTGATATCGGCCATGTCACCGATCGTGCCCATGGCCAACTGCGAGCCGCCGTTGAAGCCGAACCAACCCAGCCACAGGATGAACGTCCCCAGGGTTGCCAGCGCCAGGTTCGAGCCGGGGATCGGCACAACTTTGCCTTCCTTGTTGTATTTACCGATGCGCGGGCCCAGTACGATGGCACCGGCCAGAGCTGCGAAGCCACCTGCGGCGTGCACCAGGGTCGAGCCGGCGAAGTCGCTGAAGCCCATCTCGGACAACCAGCCGCCGCCCCACTGCCAGGACGCTTCGATCGGGTAGATGATGCCTGTCAGAACGATCACGAAAAAGAAGAAGGGCCACAGTTTGACGCGCTCGGCCATGGTGCCCGATACAATGGACGCGGTGGTGGCGCAGAACATCAGCTGGAAGAAGAAGTCCGAACCGACCGACGCATAGGACAGATCGGTTTCGACGCCATCAAGGCCGACCGGTTCCAGCGAGGTGGGCGAGAAGGCACCCAGAATGCCGGTGATGGTCCAGCCGTCGCCCGGATACATCAGGTTGAAGCCGACCAACCAGTACATGATGGCGGCAAAGGAAAACAGGCCGATGTTCTTGACCAGCTGCATGGCCACGTTCTTGGAGCGCACCAGACCGGCCTCGAGCATGGCAAAGCCCGCGGCCATCCAGAACACCAGAAAGCCGCCCATCAGGAACAGCAGCGAGGTCAGGATGTATTGTGTATGCTGCGCGGTTTCGCCGGTTGCGGCGGCCTCCTGCGCCAGGCCCATCTGCGGCAGCGCGACGATCGCGGCGGCAGGGATGAGGGATTTCATCAGGTTCATGTTCAGTCCTCGAATGATTGTCGGTCGCGGCGCCTTACAGCGCCTCTTCGTTGGTTTCCCCGGTCCGCACGCGCAGGGCCTGCTCGACATCGAGGACGAAAATCTTGCCGTCGCCGATCTTGCCGGTCTTGGCGGTTTTGGTGATGGTCTCGACGATCTGGTCGGTCATCGCGGCAGGCACCACGATTTCCAGCTTGATCTTGGGCACGAAATTCACCGCGTATTCGGCCCCCCGATAGATTTCGGTGTGGCCGGATTGCGAGCCGAAGCCCTTGATCTCGGTCACCATCATGCCGCGCACGCCGGCCTCGGTCAGTGCCTCGCGCACCTCCTCCAGCTTGAACGGCTTGATTGTCGCAATGATCAGTTTCACGTCTTTCCCCTCTGGTTCTCCGGTGGAACCGGTTTGTTTGCACCTGCAGAAAAATGCGCGACGGATCGCGGTATGAAACGGCTCTTGGGGGTCAAAGGGCTGCCAAATGGCGGAAGATTGCACATTTTTTGCACAACTTGGTCGCGTTGATTAAATAATGGGCAGTGTTGTGAGGGGAATTTTAGGAAATTCGGACCTCTACATACTCGGATCACCGGGGTATGGTGGCGCAAAAGAAAACCCGGGCAGAGTTTGAGCATGACTGAGTCCAAGCGACGCAAGCCGAAATTGGTTGCGGACAAAAGGTACCCGTCAAAGGGTCGTAAACCGTCGGCATCCAAGCGCCCGGCGGGCAAGAAGGCGACGGCTCGCAAAACCACCGCACGCAAAACTGCGCGCAAAAAGACGCGCAAGAGATCGGGGGGCAAAGGCGGCGGCATCCTGCGTCGTTTTTTCCGCTGGGTCTGGCGCATGGTCTGGGGGCTGACCTGGCGGGTCGGAGCGGTCGTGGCCATCCTGATCGCCCTGGCGGTGGGTGTCGTCTATTCCTCGTTGCCGGACTTGGATGCCTTGTTGGACGGCCGTGCGCGCGGGTCTGTCACGCTGCTGGACCGCGACGGCAAAGTGTTTGCCTGGCGGGGCGACCAGTTTGGCGGGGTGATCACTGCCGATACGGTGTCGCCGCATCTGAAAAACGCCGTCATCGCGACCGAGGACAAACGGTTCTATCGCCATTTCGGGGTGAGCCCGCGCGGTGTGGCAAGCGCCGTTCGCATCAACCTGAGCGAAGGGCGCGGCCCGTTGTCCGGGCATGGCGGGTCAACCATAACGCAGCAAACGGCCAAATTGCTGTGTCTGGGCGTGCCTTATGATCCGACTGAATGGGAATCAGAGGCCGCCTATGAAGCCGATTGCCGACAGGGATCGCTGTTGCGCAAGGCCAAAGAGGCCATTTATGCAATGGCGATGGAGGTGAAATACTCCAAGGATGAGGTTCTGACGATCTACCTGAACCGGGCTTTCCTTGGTGCAGGCGCGCGCGGGTTCGAGGCCGCAAGCCAGCGGTACTTTGGCAAGTCCGCCGCCGAAGTCTCGCCGGCCGAGGCAGCGATGTTGGCCGGGCTGTTGGTTGCGCCCACACGTTATGCACCGACGAACAATCTGCAACGGTCGCAGGACCGGGCCCGCCTTGTGATCGGTCTGATGGAGGATCAGGGCTATCTGACCGCCGCGCAGGCCAGCGAAGCGCGGGCCCGCCCAGCCCAACTGTCCGAGGCGGCGGCTGCACGGGCCGGGGGATATTTTGCGGATTGGGTTATGGCCAGCGGGCCCGAGTTCTTTACCCGCAACACGACCGAAGATGTGGTGATCCGGACCACCCTGGATCAGCGCATTCAGACCTCTGCGGAAGAGGCGCTGAAATTCATCTTTCAGGAAAAAGTGCGCGAAGGATCAAAGGCGCAGGCGGCCATTGTGGTGATGTCGGCCGACGGTGCGGTGCGCGCGATGGTTGGTGGGCGCAAGACACGCGTGTCTGGCGCGTTCAACCGGGCGACGCAGGCGTTGCGACAGACGGGATCATCGTTCAAGCCATTCGTCTATGCCACCGCGCTGGAACTTGGGTATTCGCCGCTGGATACGGTGATGGATGAACCCTATTGCGTCGATATTCCGGGGTCAGGCCAGTGGTGCCCCAAGAACTACACCAACAAGTATTATGGGCGGGTGACCTTGGCGGATGCGCTGAAAAACTCGCTGAACATACCGGCGGTGAAAGTGGCCGAGATTTCCGGCCTGGACAATGTTCGGACGGTTGCCAGCGGCTTCGGGATTGCCAGCGACCTGGCACAGGGGCCTGCGCTGGCGCTTGGTGCATCGGAAAGCACGTTGATCGAGATGACCGGGGCTTATGCAGGCATCCTGAATGGCGGGTCGCAGGTTGAACCTTATGGGCTGACCGAACTGAAGCTGCTGGGCGACGAAACACCCGTCATGGTCACGACGACCGGTATTGGCGAGAGGGTCATCAATGAAAAGGCTGCCAAACAGCTGACCTGGATGATGGAGCGCGTGGTCTCTGAAGGGACCGGCGGGCGGGCCAAATTGCCCGGCTGGCAGGTGGCGGGCAAGACCGGAACGACCCAGGCCGCGCGCGACGCGTGGTTCATCGGGTTCACGGCGGATTATGTGACCGGGGTCTGGATGGGGTATGATGACAACACGCCCTTGTCCGGCGTGACCGGTGGTGGCTTACCGGCCGAGATCTGGAAAGAAACCATGCTGCGCGTGACCGAGGGGATGACGCCCACCCCGTTGCCGATGATGGCGCCGGAACCTCCGGTGCAAACGGCGCAGCCGCAGCAACAACGGCGAAAGAAACAAACCGGGTTGGACCGGGCTATAAACAACCTGTTGAACAATATCTTCGGGAATTGAGCAGGCAAAAAAAGGCGGTGCGCTGGGCACCGCCTTTTGTTTTTTCATTCTTTCGTTTCTTAGACGCTTGCGTCCAACGCTGAAAGGATCGCGTCGCCCATTTCGCTGGTCGAGACGGGCTGAACGCCCTGATCCGCAAGCAGGTCGCCGGTGCGAACGCCGTCGGCCAGAACTTTCTCGATCGCAGCTTCCAGCCGATCCGCTTCCTCGCCCTGATCAAAGCTGTAGCGCAGAGCCATCGCAAAGCTGAGGATGCAGGCGATCGGGTTGGCTTTGCCCTGACCCGCGATATCGGGGGCAGACCCGTGTACGGGCTCGTACATTGCTTTGGGGCGTCCATTGGCCATTGGCGCGCCCAGCGACGCCGACGGCAGCATGCCCAGAGAGCCGGTCAGCATCGCGGCGCAGTCGGACAGGATGTCACCGAACAGGTTGTCGGTCAGGATCACGTCGAACTGTTTCGGCGCGCGCACCAGCTGCATGGCACCGTTGTCGGCGTACATATGGCTCAGCTCAACTTCGGGGTAGTCAGCGGAAACGCGGTTGACCACTTCGCGCCACAGAATGCCCGATTCCATCACGTTGGCTTTTTCCATCGAGCACAGCTTTTTGTTCCGGCGCATCGCCAGTTCAAAGGCCGAACGCGCGGCGCGTTCAATCTCGGATTCGGTGTAACGCTGGGTGTTGATGCCGACGCGTTCATTGCCTTCCTCGAAGATACCGCGTGGTTCACCGAAATAAACGCCCGAGGTCAGTTCGCGCACGATCATGATATCCAGACCCGCAACGATGTCTTTCTTCAGCGACGAGAAATCAGCCAGCGCGTCAAAGCACTGGGCCGGGCGCAGGTTCGAATACAAGTCCATTTCCTTGCGCAGGCGTAGCAGGCCGCGCTCGGGCTTCAGGCTGAAATCCAGATCGTCGTATTTTGGGCCGCCGACAGCGCCCAATAGAACCGCGTCGACCTCTTGCGCCTTGGCCATCGTCTCATCGGACAGAGGCTTGCCGTGGGCATCATAGGCGGCACCGCCGACCAGATCCTCGCTCACGTCAAATTGAAGACCGCGATTGGCGCCGAACCAATCGATGATTCTGCGCACTTCGGCCATGACTTCCGGGCCAATTCCGTCTCCGGGCAGGATAAGGAGCGAAGGGTTGGACATGAAGGGTCTCCTTGCGTTTTGTTGCACAGGGCCTAGCGTCTGCGTTGCATCGGGTCAATGAGACGAACCTGCCAAAACAGAAGGAAAACACATGCTGACACCTGGAAATCCGGTTCCTGCGCTGAAAATCGAAACTGTTGCCCATGGCAGCTTCGATCTTGACGCGGACAAGGGCGAACACGGGACGCTGGTGATTCAATATCGCGGGCTGCATTGCCCGATCTGCATCAAGCAGATGACCGAGGTCGAAGCGGCGCTGGATGACTTTGCGGCGCTGGGCGTCGAGGTCATCATGATCACCACCGATACAGCCGAGCGCGCGGCGGAAGCCGCCGAAAAAGCCGGAGCGTCGCGCCTGCGTGTGGGCCACAGCCTTCCCCTGTCCGCTGCGCGGGATGATTGGGGCCTTAACATCTCGACCAAGCGCGAAGGCAGCGCCGAACCGGACCTGTTCGCAGAGCCGGGGCATTTCTACATCGCACCCGACCGGACGCTGTACTATGCATGGCAACAGACCACGCCTTTCGGTCGCCCGTCCATGTCGGATATTGCGGGTGGTTTGAAATTCACACTGGGCAACAACTATCCCGCGCGCGGAACTTATACCGGCCCGCTTTGACCCTCAAAGAGCGGCTTTGAGCCCTTCTGCCAACAAATCCCAGACCCTGCGGATGCGCGGGGTCTGGCGCATGGCCTGGGGTGCGGCCAGCCACACGGGTAGAATCGGGATGTCCACATCCAGCGGTAGGATTTCCACGTCGGGGTCGGCTTGGGCAACCTGTACCTGGCTGAAGCCTATGCCACAGCCCGCCCGGATCAGTTCCCAATAGGCGCTTTGCAGGTCACAGCGGGTGGCAAAACTGTCGCGGCTGGCTGGCCACCCCTTTTCACGCATGGCTTTGATGATCTCCTGGTTCGCGTCAAACCCTACCAGATCATGCGTAAACAGTTCTTCGGGTGTCTTGGGGCGCCCCTTCCGGTCCAGATAGGACTTTGCCGCACAAAAACACAGCGGCACATCCCCGAGATAGCGGGAAATGAGATCCACCTGCGCAGGGCGATACATCCGCACGGCGATATCCGCCTCGCGATAGAGCAGATTCTCGGTGGTGTCAGTGGCCACCAGTTCAAGCTGGATCGTGGGCTCTTGCCTGCGGATGGACGCCAGTATCGGTGGCAGCAGGTGATGCGAGGCAAAGACAGATGCGGTGATGCGCACCGAACCTTCAAGCTGTTGCGATTGCCCCGCGGCGGCAAGACTGAACGCGGTCATGGCGCTGTGCATCTGCTGGGCCAACGGCAAAAGCTGTGAACCCGCTTCGCTGAGCTTCAGACCACGCGCGTGGCGATCGAAAAGAGAGACACCCAGCTCGTCCTCGAGGTTTTGGACCTGCCGCCCCAAAGTGGGCTGGCTGCGATTCAGGTGTCGTGCGGCGGCGGACAACGATCCCGTCTCGGCCACGGCCAGAAAGCATTGGATCAGAGACCAATCTGCATGTGTCAGAGCTTTGTCCATTCAGAAATGAATACACGTTCTGCGAATTGCGGCAATTCCTTGCGCGAAGTGAATGGGTAGATTGACCTCAGACAGGAGGCAAACATGGCACAATCTGCACTGGTACTGGGCGCAACAGGTCGTTTTGGACGCAACGCAGCCCTGGCGTTCAGGCGCGCGGGCTGGGATGTGACGGAATTTGACCGCAGGTCTGATTCGCTGTCACAGGCGGCGCGCGGCGTGGACGTCATCGTGAACGGATGGAATCCGCCCTATCCCGATTGGGCACGCGATGTGCCGGTACTGACCAAACGGGTGATAGATGCGGCCTCAGATACGGGGGCGACCGTGATCGTACCGGGCAATGTCTACGTATTTGGTGGGAATACGCCGGGCCCATGGTCGGGCGGGACGCCGCATCGAGCCACCAACCCTTTGGGCCGGGTTCGGATCGAGATGGAAGAGGCCTATCGCGCGTCAACCGTGCGCACCATCCTTTTGCGCGCCGGGGATTTCATCGACACCAATGCATCCGGAAACTGGGTCGATCAGGTCATGATCAAGCGTCTTTCGCGCGGTCAGTTCGTTTATCCCGGTGATCCGGACGCACCGCACGCTTGGGCCTTTCTGCCTGATCTGGCCCGCGTCGCCGTCGCGCTGGCTGAGATGCGGCAAGACCTTCCCCGTTTCTGCGATGTTCCATTTGAAGGGTACACTTTGACCGGGACGCAGATCGCTCAATCGCTTTCGCAAGTCACCGGCCGGCCGGTTACAGTGCGGCGTATGAAATGGTGGCCTCTGCAATTGGCCCGCCCATTCTGGCGCATGGCCCCTCATTTGATCGAGATGCGGTACCTCTGGCACGTGCCGCATCAATTGGATGGCGGTTATATGAAAGAATTGCTGACCTCTTTTTCTGAAACGAAGCTGGAGGATGCCTTGCGTTCCGCCATTTCGTCCCAACGTGCCGCTTCATCGGCGACGGCCGGGAACAGGGGCGAGGTTCTAGGGTAGGATTATGTCAACCCAGACCAGTCGATGCCTGCTGGCGCGTCGGGCACTGTCGTACAGCGTGTCACCTTCCACGGGCCAGACAATGCCGGTTTCCGAGATTTGCAGATCACTGGACGGCAACACATAGTCAACGCGCATTTCCCCGGTGGCTTTCCATTCGACCGTTGCTGATGAACCCGATGGGTCCTTTGGCATCGGATCCTGCACATGGGGATCGGCCAAAAGCGCGCGAATGGCCTGCTTGTGGCCTTCTCCGCGGGTCGGGTCGAGATTGGCGTCCGCGGCCATCACGAAGGGGCCTTGAGGAACTGGCCCCAGGCCGCCATTCAGCAAAACCGACCACAGGCGAATCTCGTCCCTGTTGCGCAGACCGTTGCGATCCTCGGGTCCGTCAAAAACCGGTGGGGCAGCGTGAAAGGTCATCAGGCTAAATCGCCCCTGCGGGGTTTCGATCGGAAGCACCCAATGCACGGTCGAGGACAGGCGCTGAATGTCGTGCGCAGCTTCAGACGGGAAGGGGAGCCCATCCCTGAATGGCAAATCAGCCCCAGGCAGGTCTTTCCACCGCAGATTGGTGTAATCCTGAACGTCTTCGGTCATGATTTCGAAACGGGACAACACCGCCACCCCTCCGTGGCCGGTGAACTTCCCCCAGCCCTGCGCGTCGCCGGGGCCTTGCGTTTGGCCATCTCTGTCCAGATCCAGCGGCGTTTCCAACCCAGCATTTGGTTGGGCGGAAAAGTGATATGGGAAATCCAGGCCCGCCTCGCGCAGTTTCTCGGACAGGGCGCTCAGGGCCGCGCCGTCCAGATCCCAGTCGATGCCTTGCAGGGCAATGACATCAGGCCGCGCCGCAGCAATGACCTCGACAACGGCTTCAACCTGCGCATCATCCCGCTGGATGTCGCGCAGCAGCAGGCCGGGGCCGTTTCTGCTGAGTTCAGTGTTGTAGGTGGCGATGCGATAAACCTCTGCCTGTGCCGAGAAAGGCAACAGCAGCAGAGCAAGGGCACGGATCATGCGGCTTGCGTTGTCTCGTTTGTCGAATAGGCGCGGCGCTTTTCCACGATCAGACCCGCGATGCGAAGCGTCGCCATGCCGCGCATGATCATGCTGGCGGGCAGGAAGGCCCAGGCGCACATGGTCCAGATCAATGTTTGCGGATTGCTCAGCGAGATCGGGGCAACGACGCTGCTCATGAGCTTGATGACAGCCGGAATGAGGAAGGGGAGCAGAACGCCAATGCAGATATTCAGGCGACCATCACGTTGCAGGCGGGTGACAACATCGCCGCCCTTGGTGGGATCAAACAACGGCAGATTGGTCCATACGTTGAAGGCGCCATTGCCCGTGGGCCAGCCGCGCACTTTGACCGCATAGGCAAAGCTGGCGACGGTGACCAAGGCAGCCACATAGGCCACACTGGCTGCGATCCGAACCAATTCGATCAACGGCTGACCGGCATCCAAGGGTAGCATCAGCACGATCAACCGAACCGGGGAATAGGGAAAGTCCGCAACATTCGCGACGGCCAGACCTGCGGTGTAGGCGAACGCGGTCAGTTCAGTCGGCTCATAGGTGTTTTTGCAAACCAGTGTCAGAAAGGTGACCATCGACATCAGCCCGACAAACCGCAGACGGTTCACCGGCGGCGCATCGCGAAATTCAATAAAACTGGGAAAAGCAGAATTGTACTCGGCGAATGTCAGGATGAACGCGAGAATCGCGAGGAAGACCAGAATCTCGGTCCCGTTCGTCGATGATACAGGCAGGTACAACGCGGGTGTCAGCACCATCAGTGCCACAAGTATTCCGCGTATCGCCGCCCCTGTTGTGCGCGCAATCACTATCCGAACCCTTTTTCAAACCGGATAAGTCGATCTTCGCCGACTTACATTCCAACTTGTGCCCATCGTCTCGAGTTTTTGACGGATGCCTCTTTAGCGCCAACATGGACGATAAGCGGCATTTCGCTCAAGACAGGGTGCAGAAAACACGTGATTTCGGGCAAAATGATGGCGCAACTGGTGCGGGATTGCATCATTTTCGACGCAAATCCGACGTGTATCTCAATATGAGACCAAGATGTTGTGGTTTTGCGAAAATCAACCCCAAGAATGAGAACGGGGCCGCATTGGCGACCCCGTTAGGTTGAGTGTTCAAAGAATCGCTTGGGCCTTACACCCAGGGGCGGGCCTGGCTGGCGTGTTCCTCAAACTTGTCGATGTGGTGATCTTTCTCCATCGTCAGGCCGATATCGTCCAGACCGTTCAGCAGGCAGTGTTTGCGATGCGGGTCAATATCAAACTCGATCACGACACCATCCGAAGTGGTGATCTGCTGATCTTCCAGATGTACCGTCATGCGGGCATTCTCGCCTTTATGCGCGTCTTCCATCAGGATCGCGTGATGCTCTTCTTCGACCACGATCGGCAGGATGCCGTTCTTGAAGCAGTTGTTGAAGAAGATGTCGGCAAAGCTGGTCGAGATCACAACCTTGATGCCGAAATCCTTGATCGCCCAGGGTGCGTGTTCGCGCGACGAGCCGCAGCCGAAATTGTCTCCGGCGACCAGAATTTCGGCCTCGCGATAGGCGGGTTTGTTCAGGACGAACTCTTCGTTCTCGCGCCCGTCATCATGATAACGCATTTCGTCAAACAGCACGACGCCGAGGCCGGACCGTTTGATGGTTTTCAAATGCACTTTGGGAATGATCATATCGGTGTCGATATTGATCAATGGCATCGGGGCGGCCACTCCGTGGACTTTTTCAAACTTATCCATGTTCACACTCCTGCGGGAGAGGGCCGCGCCCAGGCCCCGCGTTAAGCTTGTTTCGTTTCTTTTGGTGCGTCCTTGACGAAGAACGCCATGAAGACAAGGCCGAGCCCGTTAAAGATCATCTCGATCCCCAGCAGGATGCCCAGCAATTGCAGCAGCACCGAAGGGTCCATTGCGGCAAAGCGCCAGATCAGGATCGCCAGTACAATCGACATGATGCCCGAGACCAGCGTCGCCCAGAAATATTGCGTTCCGCGCATCTGGAACGACAGGATCACGCGGGCAATGCCGCCAGCCATGAACAGGATCAGGCAGACAGTTGCCAGTGTCAGCGTTCCTTGCAGTGGGTGATCCAGAAAGGACCAGCCCAGAAACAGCATCACGACACCCATGATAAGTGACAGTATCTTGTTGCCGGCCCCATCGACGGTGAAGCCGCCAACAACCTGTAACGCGCCTGAAATCAGCAGCAATACACCTGTGACCACCGTCACGGTGATTGATGCCACGACCGGTGCGCCCAGCACAAAGATGCCGAACACTATGGACAGAAGTCCAAGCAATAGCCATTTGACCCAGTCACTCATTTGTTCAATCCCTCAAATATCTAGATATGAGGGCACCTTACAACAATTCACGGACGTCTGTCAGCCGTCCCGTGATTGCCGCTGCGGCAGCCATTGCCGGGCTCAGCAGATGTGTGCGCCCGCCCCGGCCCTGACGGCCTTCGAAGTTGCGGTTCGAGGTTGCGGCACAGCGTTCGCCCGGTTGCAACTGGTCGGGGTTCATCGCCAGGCACATCGAACAGCCTGCCAGACGCCATTCGAACCCGGCCTCTTTGAAGATGTCGGCCAGGCCTTCTTCTTCGGCCTGAGCGCGGACCAGCCCCGAACCCGGCACCACCATCGCGCGCATCCCGTCCTTGATCTTCTTGCCTTTCAGGATCTCGGCCGCGGCACGCAGGTCTTCGATACGTCCGTTGGTGCAGGACCCGATAAAGACGGTGTCAATCTCGACATCGCTCAGCTTCTGACCGGCTTTGAGACCCATATACTCGATTGACCGGCGGGCCGCTTCGACCTTGCCGCCTTCGAAATCCTCGGGGTGCGGCACGGTTGCCGTGATCGGCAGAACATCCTCGGGGCTGGTGCCCCAGGTGACGACAGGCGCGATGTCTTCGCCACGAATCGTGACAACCTTGTCGAAATGCGCGCCTTCGTCGGTGTAGAGTGTTTTCCACCAATTCATCGCGGCTTCCCACTGCGCACCTTTCGGCGCATGCGGACGGCCTTTGACATATTCGAACGTGGTCTCATCCGGTGCAATCAGCCCTGCGCGTGCACCGCCTTCGATGGCCATGTTGCAGACGGTCATGCGGCCTTCCATCGACAGGTTGCGGATGGCTTCACCGCAATACTCGATGACATAGCCGGTGCCGCCGGCGGTGCCGGTTTCGCCGATCACGGCCAAGGTGATGTCCTTGGCGGTCACGCCCGGCTGCAATTTGCCGGTGATTTCCACCTTCATGTTCTTGGATTTCTTCTGGATCAGGGTCTGCGTGGCCAGAACGTGTTCGACCTCGGACGTGCCGATGCCGTGGGCCAATGCGCCGAATGCGCCATGGGTGGCGGTATGGCTGTCGCCGCAGACGACGGTCATGCCCGGCAGGGTCCAGCCTTGTTCGGGGCCGACGATGTGCACGATGCCCTGACGGACGTCATTTACCGGGTAATAGTGAATGCCGAAGTCCCGGGCGTTCTTGTCCAGCGCTTCGACCTGAATGCGCGATTCCGGGTTTTCAATACCGTTCACCCGGTCAGGTGTGGTCGGAACGTTGTGGTCCGGCACGGCAATGGTCTTTTCCGGCGCGCGCACCTTGCGGCCCGCCATGCGCAGGCCTTCGAACGCCTGCGGGCTGGTGACCTCGTGGACCAGATGGCGGTCGATATACAGCAGGCAGGTGCCATCATCGGCTTCGTGCGCGACATGGGCATCCCAGATCTTGTCATAGAGTGTTTTGGGGGACATGTGTCCTCTCCCGTATGTAATGAGAAATAGCTGGCGAGTTGGCTCAGGCGACGGGTGGGCGCGCCAGGACCGTGCGGGCAGCCCCAAAGAACCGTTCGCGCAGACGCGCGCGGTCTTCCAGATTCTGTTCTTGGGCCACATTGAGTCTCATGCGGTTCAGATATACCGCGCGTTTGCTGCAATCAAGGTTCAAATCCGGTGTCAGGCTTGCATCGCCTGGCATTGCTGTCCAAGCTGCCGTGCAGGAGGCGCGTATGAACCAAGACCTGATCCCCAGCTCGCTGACAGACCTTTACAACAACATGGTCGCGGGGTTCTCTTCCGAGCTTCAAGAACTGGTCGAGTTGGTGGTTACGCCGGGCTGGCGGCAGTATCAGTTGGTCATCATCCTTTTCCTTTGGGCGCTGGCTTTCCTTCTGAAAGTTCTGACACAGCCACGATGGGATGCCTGGACGCGCGCACGCACCGGATGGCCGAAATGGCGGCTTCGCACCATGGTACAGCTGATGCAGCGGCTGACACTGGTCTATTTCGTGCTGCTGTCCTGGCTCTTGTATCAGGTTATGCAGCATGTTACCTGGCCGTCGCGCAGTTATCTCATTGGGATCATTGCAACTCTGGCAACTGCGTGGCTGGCGATTGCACTGGTCGCGAGGCTTGTCCGCAACCGGACGCTGCGACGGATATTCAAGTGGGCAATGTGGGTCTATGCAACGCTTGTTGCTTTGAATCTGACGGATGACGTGGCCAAATTCCTTGATGGGGTCGCGATTTCCGTCGGTGACCTGCATATTTCCTTGCTGGGCATTCTCAAGGCCATCCTGCTGATCGGGGTCCTGTTGACGCTGGCCCGCATCGGCACCCGCGCGGCCGAGCGTGGATTGCAGAGCAATGACGACATCACCCCATCCATGCAGGTGTTGTTGGCCAAGGGAATTCAGGTGCTGCTGTACGGCGCGGTCTTTCTGGCTGCGATCCGCACGCTGGGCTTCGATCTGACCGGCATTGCGCTGCTGTCGGGCGCAATCGGCGTCGGCATCGGGTTTGGCCTGCAAAAAGTGGTGTCAAACCTCATATCGGGGATCATCATCCTGATGGATCGGTCGATCAAGCCAGGCGATGTGATCTCGCTGGGCGATACGTTTGGTTGGATCAATGCGCTGGGCGCACGCTACGTCTCGGTTGTCACGCGGGACGGGCGGGAATACCTGATCCCGAACGAGGACCTGATTACCAACCAGGTGGTGAACTGGTCGCATTCCGACAAATTCGTGCGGTTGGATCTGGATTTCGGCACCAGCTATGAGGATGACCCCCACAAAGTGCGCGCAACGGCGATCCGGGCTGTAAAGGCAGTGACCCGCGTATTGAGTGGCGGAAAACATGAACCGGTATGCCATATCACCGGTTTTGGCGACAGCAGCGTGGATTACGTTCTGCGGTTCTGGATCAGCGATCCGACCAAAGGGCTGACCAATATCAGGGGAAATGTCTATCTTGCGCTGTGGGATGCGTTTCAGGACGAAGGCATCTCGATCCCCTTCCCGCAGCGCGAGGTTCGGCTTTTGTCGGAAAACGCAAACATGCAACAAATCGCAGAAGAGTGATCACCCCTGCGCGGAGCCGGACGCGCTTTCATTGAAATGTTGCATTCCCCTTGCTACCTTATTAATACCCTGGCGCCGGGGTTTCACGGCGCGCAGCAAAGGAGGACTATGTCCTGTCTCTACATACACAGGCGGGTTTGCCCGCCGAAGACGGGTCCCGTGTAATGGCCCACTCTCAGTCAATCAGCGACAAGCTGCTTGAGCGTATCCTTTCCTCACTTTCCGATGACAAGGCCGAAGACGTCGTGCAGATCAACCTGCAAGGCAAGTCGTCTGTCGCGGATCACATGGTCATTGCTTCGGGTCGGTCGACCCGTCAGGTCTCGGCCATGGCGGAAAAGCTGACGGATCGCATCAAGCAGGAATTCGGTTTCTCCTCGAAGGTCGAAGGCAAGGATGCCGGCGATTGGGTGCTGATCGATACGGGCGACGTGATCGTCCATATCTTCCGCCCCGAAGTGCGCGAATTCTACCAGCTGGAAAAGATGTGGCTGCCTCAGGGCGGCAGCGCCTCGGCGAACTGAGGCGCCATCCCGGCCCGTATTAAAGGGCCGGAGGCGAGAGAGATATGCGTATCAGCATAGTTGCGGTCGGGCGATTGCGCGCCGGACCGGAGAAGTCCCTGCTTGATGATTACCTGACCCGCTTTGACCGGACCGGACGTGCGCTGGGCCTTGGTCCCGCGCGGGTGATCGAGGTCGAGGACAAGAAAAACGCAGGCATGGGGGCCGAAGCCGCGTTGCTGCGCAAGGCGCTGCCCAAGGGCGCGGTGATCTGTACGCTGGACGAACGTGGGCGCGTGATGTCCTCGCCCGATTTTGCCAAGAAACTGGGTAGTTGGCGCGATGCCGGGCGGCAGGATCTGGCGCTGATCATCGGCGGAGCGGACGGAATAGACCCTGCTTTGCGGGCGGAAGCCGACTTTTCCCTCTCGTTGGGGTCGATGGTCTGGCCTCATATGCTGGTCCGTGTGATGCTGGCCGAGCAACTGTATCGGGCCGCGACCATTCTGTCAGGTGGCCCCTATCACCGGGTCTGACATGGCGAAGCTTCTGATCGTTTACCATTCGCGCACAGGTGGCGCCCGGCAGATGGCCGAAGCGGCGGCTGAATCGGCGCGGGCTGAGACCGAGGTTGAACTTGTGCCTGCGGATCAAGCGGGGCCGGAGGATGTGCTGGCCGCCGACGGCTACATTTTCTGCGCGCCAGAGAATCTGGCGGCGATCTCGGGCTTGATGAAGGAATTCTTCGATCGCTGCTATTATCCGGTTCTGGGACAGATCGAAGGTCGTCCATATGCGCAGATGATTTGCGCCGGATCAGACGGAGAGAATGCAGCCCGCCAGATCGCACGGATCGCCACTGGCTGGCGGTTGAAAAAGGTCCAGTCGCCGCTGATTGTCTGCACGCATGCGCAAACGCCCGAGGCCATTCTGGCCCGGAAAACCATTCCTGAAGATCAGCTGGATCGGTGTCGCGAGATCGGCGCCGCGCTGGGTGCGGGCCTGGCCATGGGGATTTTCTGAAGGTCAGTTCAGTTCGACCAATGTCGTGTCTTCGTTCCAGCCATCCACATTGCACCGGGCCTGAATCTGCACCTGTGACACGTTTTCCGGAATCACCACGCCACCAAGCGAGCGGGTAAAGGGTTGTTCTGTCTCGTGCGGGTGGTGCAGCACCCGCATTCCCAGTTCATTCCCGTCCATGTCCAAAACGCGCCAGCCGTCGGCGTAATGATCCCACCCTGTATCGGGATGCCGGATCGTCACATCGAACCGCCATGTGTCACCGGTGGCACTGGCGCGGACCTGTTCGATTGTCGGCGGGTCGGCAAGGGCAGGTGCAGCCAGAAGGGCGCTGAGAATCACATATCGCATGGTTCGAACCTAGGGTTTAATGTCGCGCTTGGGGATCACGTCTCTGTGTTCGACGTTTGGGCCATGAGGATCGCGCGGGAATGCGATGCAAATTCGCGGCGATACAGGACACCGAATGTGATCATTGTGCCCAACACCAATGCCATCGGCCCGAGAAACCACGCCAGCGAAGCAAGGGCGAAATATGTGGCGCGGAGACCGCGGTTGAAGCTTCGGGCAGCGGTCACGCAGATCTCGGCCGCCTGACCGGCCCGAGGATAGGCGTTTGGGTCTTCAGGATCGTTTGGAACCGAGGCCATCAAAACGGCGCAATACCCAAAAAGGCGATGTGCCCAGACGTATTTCAGAAAAGCATTGGCCAGCAGCAGGACAACCACAAGTATCTTGATTTCCCAGACCATCGCCGGTGCGCTGCCGATGGCAAGATCCGTCGCCACCCCGGCCAATCGCTCGGTATTGCCCAACAGGGCCAGACCGCCCCCGATGGCAATCATCGTGGTTGAGGCGAAAAAGGTGCTGCCTTGCCGCATGGCAGCCACGACCTGCGCATCGAACATCCGTGGCTGGCGCGTCACCATCTCGTGCATCCAGTCGCGGCGGTAGCCATCCATCACAAGGGCGACGGACGGTTTCTGTGGTGACGGGTGTTCGATCTTCCATCCGATCCATAGCCACGCACCCAGCAATATCGCCATGGCAGCATAATCCAGAAGGGAAAACAGGGCGGCACGTTCGATCCAGGTCATGGCGCGACAGTAAGACCGGACATCGCAACTTGCCAGAGTGGTAAATTGGTAATATTATTTTACCAAAGAGAGGAAGGGGAGGGATGCCATGGAAATGCCAAAGCCAAGCCCGGACGTACTGAACCGGAAAAGCACGATCGTTTCGCGGCTGTCGCGGGTTCTGCCAGATACGGCAATTATCCATGATCCGGCTGAAACCCGAGCCTATGAGTGCGATGCCCTGACGGCTTACAAATGCCCGCCGATGCTGGCCGTGCTGCCGTCGAGCACGCAGGAAGTCTCGGATGTTTTGCGCATTTGCCATGAAGAAGGCGTGCCGGTCGTGCCGCGCGGTGCGGGTACGTCGCTGGCCGGCGGGGCATTGCCAACGGCTGATTGCGTCATTCTGGGCGTTGCGCGGATGAATGAGGTTCTGGAAACGGACTATGACAACCGTTTCATTAGGGTGCAGACGGGCCGCACCAATCTGAGCGTGACCGACGCGGTCGAGGAAGAAGACTTCTTTTATGCGCCTGATCCTTCCTCGCAACTGGCCTGTGCCATTGCCGGCAATATCGCGATGAATTCAGGTGGCGCCCATTGCCTGAAATATGGCGTGACAACGAACAACCTTCTGGGCGTGACCATGGTGATGATGGATGGCAGTGTTGTCGAGATCGGCGGCGCGCATCTGGATGCACCCGGTCTGGACCTGTTGGGCGTCATTTGCGGCTCGGAAGGTCAGCTGGGCGTGGTGACCGAAGCAACACTGCGCATTCTGCGCAAACCCGAAGGCGCGCGGCCGGTTCTGATGGGGTTCGACGACAACGAAGTCGCGGGTCAGTGTGTTTCTGACATTATCAAATCGGGCATTCTGCCGGTCGCGATCGAGTTCATGGACACGCTGTGCATAAAAGCCTGCGAAAACTTTGCGCACGCTGGATACCCCGATTGCCATGCGCTGTTGATTGTCGAAGTGGAAGGGTCTGAATCCGAAATTGACCATCAATTGGCGAAAATCACCGAGATCGCCAAACGACACAACCCGGTCGAACTGCGAGAAAGCCAGTCAGCCGAAGAAAGTGCAAAAATATGGCTTGGTCGGAAATCCGCATTCGGCGCCATGGGGCAGTTGAACGACTATATGTGCCTTGACGGTACGATCCCGGTGTCGGCCCTGCCGACGGTGCTGCGCCGTATCGGCGAGTTGAGTGAAGAATTCGGTCTGCCTGTTGGCAACGTATTTCACGCAGGGGATGGGAACATGCATCCGCTGATCCTTTTCGATGCCAACAAACTGGGTGATCTGGAAAAATGCGAGGCATTCGGGGCCGAAATTCTGAAATTATGCGTGGACGAAGGCGGTTGTCTGACCGGTGAGCACGGCGTGGGTATCGAGAAGAGGGATCTCATGTCGCATCAATATGCGCCTGCCGATCTTGAGGCGCAGATGGCGGTCAAGGACGTTTTTGACCCCAAATGGCTGCTGAACCCTGCCAAGGTGTTTCCACTGAACGTTTCGGAAACCCGTCGCCACGCGCAGATTGCTGCCGAGTAACGGGCTCTAATAACGGATTTTGCCATGAAACCTGAATCAGAATCTGAACTGGCCGACATGGTGGCCGGATTGAAAGACCCTGTTTGCATCATCGGTGGCGGCACGCGCGCGATCACCGGTCCCGAAGCGAATATCGAAACCGGGGCTCTGCGTGGCATTTCGCTTTACGAACCCGGAGCACTTACTCTTGTGGCCAAGGCCGGGACACCATTGGCAGAGATCCAGGCCGTGCTGGAGGCGGAAGGTCAGCAGCTGGCGTTTGAGCCGATGGATCACCGAAGTTTGCTTGAAACTCAAGGTGAACCAACGATCGGCGGTGTCGTCGCGGCCAATATCTCGGGCCCGCGGCGGATTCAGGTCGGTGCCTGCCGGGATTTCCTGCTAGGTGTGCGTTTCGTCGACGGGCGCGGACAGGTGGTCAAGAACGGTGGGCGAGTTATGAAAAACGTCACCGGTTATGATCTCGTTAAATTGATGGGTGGGTCTTGGGGAACACTGGGAATTCTGACCGAAGTGTCGTTGAAGGTGCTGCCCAAGCCGGAAAAAGCGGCGACTTTGTCCGTCGCCGTTCGGGATGCCGGCAGAGCGGTGGAAGTTCTTTCCGCTGCGTTGAAATCACCTTTTGAAGTGACGGGTGCCGCCTATGACCCGGCGGGTGGCAATGCCCTGCTTAGGGTCGAGGGGTTTGCAGAATCGGTGACGTACAGGATCGGTCGTTTGACCGCCTTACTGGCAGATTTTGGTGAGGTGACAGACGAGGGAGACGCCGCAGCGCCTTGGACCGGGATCCGCGACGTTCACCCATTTCAGGGAAAGGACGGGGACGTCTGGCGGCTTTCGGTAAAACCGGGTGACGCGGCAGAGATTTCGGCGCGCGCCGAAGCGGATCAAGCGCTGTTTGACTGGGGCGGCGGTCTTGTCTGGCTGCTGGTCCCGGCTGGCACGGATGTGCGTGCCCGGCTTGGCGCGTTTTCAGGTCATGCCACTTTGGTACGATCTGACCACGACACGATCAGAAAACTGGGGCGATTTCATCCGGAGCCCACATCAATATCGGCACTGACAAAGGGCTTGCGTGCGAAATTTGATCCTCGGGGTTTGTTCAACCCGGGGCTGATGGGATAGGGCGATGCAGACAACATTCACTGATGAGCAATTGCAAGACCCGGCCATCCAGCGCTCGAACGAGATTCTGCGAAACTGCGTCCATTGCGGATTTTGCACGGCCACGTGCCCGACATATCAGGTGCTGGGAGACGAGCTGGACAGTCCGCGTGGGCGCATCTACCTGATCAAGGACATGCTGGAAAACGAGCGCGTGCCCGACGAAAAGACGGTCAAGCACATCGACCGCTGCCTGTCCTGTCTGGCCTGCATGACCACCTGCCCGTCAGGTGTGCATTATATGCATCTGGTCGATCATGCGCGCGAATATATCGAGGCCAACTACAAGCGCCCGCTGACGGATCGCGTGTTGCGCTGGGTTTTGGCGCAGATCCTGCCTTATCCGATGCGGTTCCGTTGGGCCCTGATCGGGGCCAGGCTGGGCCGTCCTTTCCGGTTCCTGATGCCTGATGCCCGGCTGCGCGCGATGTTGGAGATGGCGCCCAAGCATATCCCGTCTGTCAGCCGCAACGATGATCCGCAGAGTTTTGCGCCCGGCGGTGAACGAAAAATGCGGGTGGCGCTGATGACGGGCTGCGCACAAAAGGCGCTGAACACCGATATCAATGACGCCACGATCCGCCTGCTGACACGGTTGGGGTGCGAGGTCGTGATCGCTGACGGTGCCGGGTGTTGCGGAGCTTTGACCCATCACATGGGCAAAGTGCAAGACAGTCATATGGCGGCAACCGCCAATATCAGAGCCTGGAAACGGTTAATGGAAGGTGATGGGTTGGACGCCATCGTCATCAACACCTCTGGCTGTGGCACCACCGTGAAAGACTATGGGCATATGTTTCGCAATGACCCGCTTGCCGAAGATGCGGCGCGTGTGTCTGCAATCGCCATGGATGTCAGTGAACTTCTGATCCAGCTGGACTTGCCGGCGGGGGAAAACCAAAATCTGACCGTCGCCTATCATGCGGCCTGTTCATTGCAGCATGGGCAGAAGATCAAATCCTATCCCAAAGATTTGCTGAAACACGCGGGTTTCACGGTTGTCGAACCCGCCGACAGTCATTTGTGCTGCGGCAGCGCGGGAACGTACAACCTGATGCAGCCGGAAATATCAGGCCAGTTGAAACAGCGAAAAGTCAAAACTCTTGAGGCGAAACAGCCCGATATCATTGCTGCCGGCAATATCGGGTGCATGATGCAAATCGGTTCTGGTACGCAACTGCCGATCGTTCACACGGTAGAGTTGCTGGACTGGGCGACGGGCGGGCCAAAGCCACCGGCCTTACAGAGAACAGCGGATCCGGTTCCCGTCTTGCGGTAAATCATGCTGATGCCAGCGCGCATCATTTTCCAGGGAAATACCTTTGGTGCATGACCGCCCTATTTTCGCCCAACGCGGCACGTAGGACAAAAGCTTCAAAGTGAGTCTCGGAGAACCGCGTGCGTAACTGGATCAAGGCGATCGTGCTCTGTGTCTTGCCATTGGCGGCCACGGCGCAGGACACCAGGCTGGAAAGCCTGGATACGTCGGATTCCGGGCGCGAGTGGATGGCTGTCGGGCGGTTGGATATCGCCGGCGCAGGGTTTTGCACCGGAACGCTGGTGTCGCCGACGCTTGTACTGACAGCGGCGCATTGCCTGTTCGACAAAAGATCAGGACAACGGATCAACCCTGCGGATATCGAGTTTCTGGCTGGGTGGCGTTTGGGGCGTGCGTTGGCCTATCGGACCGCGCGCCAGGCTGTGATCCATCCGGACTACCAATATGGCGTCGATTCTACGGCCGACCGGGTAAGCGCGGACGTGGCTTTGATCGAGCTGTGGCAGCCGATCCGTAATACCGCCGTCATTCCATTTGAGTCGGGCGATCAGCCCAAACGTGGCGCTGAAGTGGGCGTTGTGTCTTATGCGCATGACCGGTCAGAAGCTCCGTCGCTGCAACAGGTCTGCTCGGTCATGAACCGGCAGGCCGGGGTTATGGTCATGTCCTGCGATGTTGATTTCGGGTCTTCGGGGGCACCCGTTTTTTCTTTCTCGGGCGCGCGCCCTCAGATCGTATCGGTGGTTGCGGCCAAGGCCAGTATGGACGGCCAGAGTGTTGCAATTGGAACCGCGGTTGAGCATTCGCTGCAATTGCTGCGTGACGAACTTTCTGCGGGGCGGGGATTTGGGCTTTCCTCGTCCGGATCGGGAACGAACAAGAACATAGGCGCAAGGTTCATTCGACCATGATGAGAGTCTTTTGGAGCTTGTTATTGGGCCTGAGCGTCTTGGCAACAGCGCCGCAAGCGCAATCCAACAAGCGCAAGCTGACCGACCGGGATGACCTTTATGGTTGGGAGGCTATCGGTCGACTGGATGTCCGCGATGCCT
This sequence comes from Ruegeria sp. HKCCD6119, assembly GCF_013110585.1. Classification (NCBI taxonomy): domain Bacteria; kingdom Pseudomonadati; phylum Pseudomonadota; class Alphaproteobacteria; order Rhodobacterales; family Roseobacteraceae; genus Ruegeria; species Ruegeria sp. HKCCD6119. The sequence continues at coordinate 229,599 of NZ_WVQV01000003.1, forward strand.
CGTATTGCACCGGCACGTTGATCGCGCAGGACATGGTACTGACCGCAGCCCATTGTGCGGTGGATCGTCGAACCGGGAAGACATATGTGCCCGAAGACATCACGTTTCGTGCAGGCCTCAGCAACGGCAACGCTTTGGCCGAACGTCAGGTCACGCAAATCGCCCTTCATCCCAGCTATGGGGTGCAGAACCCGCTGTCGCACGAAGGCGTCCAGTTGGACGTGGCCCTGATGCGGCTGAATGAGCCTATTCCGTATTCGGTCGCCGACCCTTTTGCGCTGCACAGCGGCCATGTTCCGGGCAACGAGATCAGCATTGCCTCGTATGGGCGGGGACGGTCCGAGGCGATCACCCGAGAACGGTCGTGCCGTATCATCGACCGCAGGCAGGGTCTGATCACCTTTGATTGCGACATTACTTTCGGGTCTTCCGGGTCTGCAATTCTGGCGAAAAACGGTGCGCGCTGGCAGATCCTGTCCGTGGTATCGGCGGTAGGCACGAACGGCCGTAGAAAGGTGGGGTTTGGCATGGAGCTTGACGGGATCGTCGCCGAGCTCAAGGCCATCATGCGGCGCGACGCACCTCAGCCCAAGGCTTCGATCCGCCGATTGCAGGTCGGGTCCGGTAAGTCAGGATCTGGTGCGAAATTCATCAGTTCTGGCGGGGGTTGAACTCGGCGAAATCGCTACCCATGTGATGTGTATCGGACCGCCACAACGGGGTCCGGTACCTGAAATCGCCCGTCCAGTCGGAGGGCGCTTATCGCAAATCGCTCAAGAATGAGGATATGACACATGCGTACGTTTGATTTTGCACCGCTGCACCGCGCCACCATTGGCTTTGACCAGATTGCCGACATGATGGATCGCGTTCTGACCAATGATGGGGCCCAGCCCAGCTATCCACCCTACAACATCGAAAAAACTGATGTCGACACCTACCGGATTTCGGTGGCCGTTGCCGGTTTTTCGGAAAACGACCTGACCGTGGAAGTGAAAGAGAATTCACTTGTCGTGGCAGGTAAGAAAGCCGCCGAAGACAAAGAGCGCACCTATCTGCACCGTGGCATCGCCACCCGCGCGTTCGAGCGTCGGTTTGCCTTGGCGGATCATGTCCGCGTCACCGGTGCGAGCCACGAAAACGGTATGCTGAACATCGAACTGAAGCGCGAGGTTCCTGAGGCCCTGAAACCGCGCCGGATCGAGATCACCTCGGCCAAAGCCATCGAGAAGGATGTGATGGACGCCAAAGCCGTGAACTGAGGCTTCTGAATATCCCGCGGCAGTTCACTCCTCCCGGACTGCCGCAACACACGCCCCGCGTTCCTCCAGACGCGGGGCGTTGTGTTTTGGGCGTTTGCGAAAACTGGTTCCCAGCAAATTATCCGCCTGATAGTCTTCGGTATTATGGAAAGCCGACCAAAACGTCGACTAGCAGCTATCCTGGCAGCCGACATCGCCGGCTACTCAAGATTGGTTGGTCTGGACGAAGAAGGTACCATCGCAAGGCTTCGCCTGATCCGCAGCGAAGTGATAGAGCCGGCGATCGCCCGGCATTCAGGGCGCATCGCGAACACTGCGGGAGACAGCTTTGTGATCGAATTTCGCAGCGCCGTCGATGCGGTTCACGCTGCCGTGGAAATTCAGGCCGACCTTGCAAAGAGAAACGCGGGCACCGATCAAGATAGCGTCTTCACGTTTCGGGTTGGCCTGAATGTCGGCGATGTGGTTTCGAACGGGGATGACATCCTTGGCGACGGGGTGAACGTTGCCGCGCGGCTTGAGGCACTGGCAGATCCAGGTGGTATCATTGTTTCACAATCCATAGTCGATTATGCGCGCAACAAAGTGCCCTATGGTTTTGCCCCGATCGGGCCACAGAACGTCAAGAACATCGCAGACCTGGTTCAGGCCTTCCGCGTAGAAGCGGAAATTTTGCCTTCCCCGCGAAAAAGCCGCACGCAGAGGACATCCCGCTGGCTGCCACTGGCGGCTCTGCTGGTGATGCTGGCAGCTGTTGGGCTTTTTCTGACGAAACCGTGGAAGACGGGCCAATTGCGCGCCTCAGAGGCGCAGATGGTTTACCCTTTACCGGATCTGCCTTCCATCGCCGTGTTGCCGATTGCGAATTACACCGATGACGCATCCAAGGAGATGCTGATCAACGGTATCTCTGAGGATTTGATCACGGACCTGTCCCGAATATCCGGATTGTTCGTCATCGCCGGGAATTCATCCTTCGCATACCGCGACAGAAACATAAATATCGCACGTTTCGCCGAAGAACTTGGGGTTCGCTACGTCGTTGACGGCAGCGTGCGACGTGCGGATGAAGATTTCCGGATCAACATTCGCCTGACCGACACATTGAGCGGGCGATTGATCTGGGCGAACAGGTTTGATGGCGCGATTGATGACGTCTTTGAAGTGCAGAAAACCATTGTTCTCGCAATTGCGCAGGAGCTGGATCTTCCGCTCGACCCTCAAAGCCGGCAAGCCATCGAAAGCGTGGAAACCCAGACCATTGCGGCACGCGAAGCCTTCCAACGCGGGTGGGAGTTGTATTCGCAGTTCAACGAACAGGACAACCTTGCGGCAATTCCCCATTTTGAAAAGGCCGTGGAACTGGACCCGGATTATGGGCGTGCCTGGGCGACGCTTGCCCTGGCGCATTTGCGGCCGCACATCTTTCATCATTGGAATGGGTTTGCAGAGTCAGGCGCGCAAATGCATATCGGCCTGTTTTACAGATATTACCGGGATGTGATGGAGCAGGATACCGCCCTGGTGCACGTTATCCGGGCTATTGTCAGTCTCAACCTTCCGGATTGGGACAGTAACCTACGGGTAGGTCGGGGGACGGAAGAAGCCAGACGAGAAGCAGCGAAAGCCATCGCGCTGCAACCCAGCGACCCCGAGGCGCATCTGACGATGGGATGGGCGCTGATTGCAGCCGGTGAGCCAGAGGAAGGATTGGCCTTTGTACAAGCTGCGACCCGGCTGGATCCCAATTCTCCCAGCCACTACGCGCTGTTCGAAGCGGCGGCTCTTTACGCATTGAATGACCTGACGGGCGCGGCAGATGTGATCGAGAAAGAGTTGAGCAGAAATCCGCAGGCAACCGAGCTGATGCCATTTGCAGCCTCGGTTCTGGCCCTGAATGGAGATCGCCGTGCGGGCAGGGCCATCATCGACCGATGGCAAAAGGGCAAGCATGCCGGTGTCATACAGGACGCTGTTCAGAATTACTTTTTCATCATTCGCTGGGTCGGTGAGAACCAGCAGTTGAACGCCCGGCTGAACGACGGGCTGCGTCTGGCGGCGTTGCCTCCGGAAAAAACCATAGCAAGTCTGAGGGCGGATCTGTCACGGGGGGATGCCAAAGATCAGAGGACGGCAGCTCAATCGCTGGCCCTGTTTGGTCCCGAGGCAGAGCCAGCGGTGCCGGAATTGATCGCGCTTCTTGAAAGCCCGTCGGTGTTTGTCCGCAAAGAGGCAGCTATTGCATTGGGGAAAATAGGTGGCGCGGCGTCCTCTGCATTGCCCGCGCTGGAAGCCATGGTGGACGGTTCGTTGCAGGGAAAGTTCGCGACCCGTGCAATCGAACAAATCCGCGACAAATCCGCAGAATAGCCGTGTCAGCGTCGACTGGGCCGCCGCCATGAACAGTCAATAGACGACGCGATTGCGTTTCCGGACGCGGGGTCTCTGCCCACCGCAATGGGACAGAGACCGTATTGGATCAGACCGACATGCAGACGTATTTCATTTCCAGATAGTCTTCCATGCCGTGATGGCTGCCTTCGCGGCCCAGACCGGATTGCTTGACGCCGCCGAACGGGCCCAGCTCGGTTGAGATGATGCCGGTGTTCACGCCGACGATACCGTATTCCAGCGCTTCGGCCACCTTGTAGACGCGGCTCAGGTCCTTGGCATAGAAATACGAGGCCAGACCAAAAATCGTGTCATTAGCCATGGCGATCACGTCGTCTTCGTCCTCGAATTTGAACAGCGGGGCCAGCGGGCCGAAGGTTTCGTCCTGCGCCACCAGCATGTCCTGCGTCACGCCGGTCACGATGGTTGGCTGGAAGAACGTGCCGCCCAGATCATGGGGCAGGCCGCCTGTCAGAACCGCGCCGCCCTTGTCGGTCACGTCCTTGATATGTTCTTCGACTTTGGCGACCGCGTCGGCATTGATCAGCGGGCCGGTGGTGGTGCCTTCGGTCAAACCGTCGCCGATTTTCAGCGCTTCCACTGCCGCTTTCAGTTTGGCCGCGAACGCGTCATAGACACCGGCCTGCACATAGATTCTGTTCGCGCAGACGCAGGTCTGACCGTTGTTGCGGAACTTGCACAGCATCGCGCCTTCGACGGCGGCATCCAGATCGGCATCGTCGAACACGATGAACGGCGCGTTGCCGCCCAGCTCCATCGAACACTTCATGACCTGATCTGCCGCCTGCCGCAGCAGAATGCGCCCCACTTCGGTCGAGCCGGTAAAGGTCAGCTTGCGCACGCCGGGGTTTTCGCAGAACTCCTTGCCAATCTCACTGGCCTGTGACGAGGGCACCACGTTGAACACGCCCGCGGGTACGCCGGCCTGTTCCGCCAGAAGCGCCAGTACCAGCGCCGACAGGGGCGTTTCAGTGGCCGGACGCGCCACAAAGGCGCAGCCGGCGGCCAAAGCCGGGCCTGCCTTGCGGGTAATCATCGCGTTGGGGAAATTCCAGGGCGTGATCGAGGCCGCAACGCCGATCGGCTGCTTCATCACCATGATCCGCTTGTCGCGCTGATGGCCGGGAATAGTCTCGCCATAGACGCGCTTGGCCTCTTCGCCGAAGAACTCAATGAAAGACGCGCCATAGCCGATCTCGCCGATGGCCTCTGCCAGGGGTTTGCCCTGTTCAGCGGTCAGGATCTTGCCCAGATCCTCGGCGTTTTCCATCATCAGATCGAACCAGCGCCGCAGGATGGCTGCACGTTCCTTGCCGGTCAGCTTGGCCCATTCTTTCTGCGCGGCTTCGGCCTGTGCGATTGCTCCGGCGACCTGAGCGCGGCTGACGTCTGCCACCTCGGCGACCACATCGCCCCGAGCGGGGTTTGTGACTTTGAACGTGCCATTGTCACCGTCCACCCACTGACCGCCGATATAAGCTTTGGTTACAAGCAATTCGGGGTTCTTCAGGATTGACTTCAGATCGGTCGTTGCGTCCAGCATGATAAGCCTCCGGCGTGAATTGGGTTGTGCGCACCCAAACAGGTGATGTCTCAATTGTCTATGGCCACTCTGGATGTGGAATCAATCCAGATTTGATCAAAAAATTACTTAACAAGTTAATTTAATCGAGTCACCCGAAATCTGCGCGTTTCATTGTCCGGTCTCGCCTTTCTTTTTGCCAAGGAGTTTGCCAAAGTCTGGGTGAATTTTGAGACCCAGGGGATGTAAATCAGTGTAACATTTCCTATCTTATTGGGTAATAGAAGAAAAAAGGGATAGAAGCGATGTCGAACCAGCAATTCGAAGCGTTGATAGACGAGACTCAAGCCAAAGTGCGCGAAAGCCAGTCTCAGATCGAAGGGCTGACCTCGCGCATTGAAGCGGCCCGCGCCAAGATCGGCACTGCCGAGGCCGATATCGACATCGAAAACGCCACGCTCGAAGATGTGCATGCCCATACCGAGGTGATGAATGCCAATATCGCCGAGCTGATCATGGGGCTGGACGACGTCACCAGCGCGTTTTCCAAGGATTTTGACGAGATGCGCTCGAAAACCGGGTGGGAGTCGTTTGTCGGCATCTTCTCGAAAGGTAAATCCGAGTCGATGCGGCAGGAGCGGATGCGCACCGCCAATATCGACGACAAGTTGCAAGACCTGATCGCCAAATCCGACGTGATCGTCAAACTGCTGCAAGGGCAGTTGGCCGTGCTGGAGGAACAACGCGTCAAGGTCGAGGACAACCTGACCGTCACGCTGGACGATCGCGAGGCGACCGTGGCGGAACTCGAGGCGCTGCGCGCCGAGATTCAGGGTATGGATCCGACGATCATCACGCTGGAAAACAAGATCAGCGTCGAACAGGACGCCGCCGCGCGGACCCAGTTAGAGACTGAATTGGCAGAGCTGAACAAGCAATACAACGCCAAGGTTCAGGAAGAGCAGGTCAAGCTGGCCAAATCACAAACGCTGGAGCGCTATATCGAAAAGGGCAAGACCTGGGTCGATTCACTCCAGAACCAGGCGGCGACGCAGATGGTGCTGATCAACAAGCTGCAGACAGACACGCAGCAGCGCGTGGTGCTGTATGACGCCCTGACCAAATCACTAAAAACCGCGCAGCAGCAGGACGTGGCCCACCGCATCAACGAGATCGGCGTGCAGACCGACCAAGAGGCGCAGACGGCCATGGCCGCCATCGGCACCGCGACCAACCAGAAAATGGCCGACATGCTTGAGGCGCATGAGGACCACATGGTCTTTGCCCGCGATGTGCTGGAGAAAAAAGCCAAGGCGGATGAGCGATTTGCCCGCCGGTTTGCCTCGATTGTCGAGAAGCATGATAAGAACTTGTATGGTGGGTGACAAAGCTAGCGAGATCTGTAGTGTTCAAAGCCGCGCTTTTAATACTCGCCAAAATGATGGCGGTTTGTTTGTGTCTACTCGGAGCAATGAATGTAACGTATTACATATCGCTTCGATTTCTGAGCGACCATGAGTTTTTGTTTGTTCTTGTGAACTTGTCTCTGGGGTTAGGTGGCCTCTTCATCCTCGCGTATTCTGGCGGTGTGTTCAAAGCAGATTACGAGAAAGCTGAAAGACGTTACCGACCATGGCTTTTTGACCAGTTCGGGAACCGCAAATGAACGATCCCACCCAAGACCATGTCGGCCTGACCGACACCTTCGTCTCGCGCCGCTATTTCCGCAAATTCGAGGTGATCACCGTCCACCTCCTGCGCGTGGCCGCGACGATGGAGGCGGAGGGCGCGATCTCAAAGCAAGAGGTGCGGATCGTGTCGCGCTACCTTTCGGGGCTGCTCTACACCTTCCGCGCGCTGTCCATGAAATACCTGCTGGTCGGGCGCGATACGGGGCGGTTCTTTGGCAGCCTCGCCATGGACAAGCGCGACAGCGGGTTTCCGGTGGCGGCCGAGTTGTTGACCATGGCCAATGACGCGCAGCAGGCGCAGGTGCATCTGGCGAACATGCCCTCGGAAGAGGATCTGAAAACCGACATGGTCCGGACCATCATTGGCGATCAGGACATCCCCACCAAGCTGCAATTCGCGCTGTCCCAAAGGCTCTATTACGAGGAATTGTTGAAAGGTCAGCTGTTCTGGGCCCGCAACGATCCCGAATGTCACTGGATCGGGAATGAGGGCGAGCGGCGCAAGTTCCTGATCCATTGGGCGGTCTATGACAGCCAGATCAACCTGCCGGTCATTTACCTGATGCAGTTGGAGGACAGCGGCAAAACTGCCCTGCCCAAGGACCAACGCCGCTGGCCCGAGGTGCAGGCGCATCTGATGGCGCAAAGCTTAGGCGGTCTGAAACTGGTGACGATTGCCAAGGGCTTCGATCAGGATTTCGACGACCTGCATCCCAAACACCTGCGCCGCATCCATGTGGGGCCGATGTATTCTTCGGCCTATACCGAGCAATCCGGCCCCCTGCGGCAGGTGTTGGAGGACGCACAGGCGCCCGAAGGTCAGGATTGGGCGCTGGCTTGGACCACTGAGGAGCTGGAAAGCGAAGAGGTGATCGAAGAACGCGCCGGTTGGTTTTCAACCGTCGAGCGCGAGGTTTTTGCGCTGGACCCGTTCGGCGGGCAGGGGGCCGAAACCGGGGCTACGCGCACCCAGCGGTCGATCATCCTGCCACAGCGGCCGTTTCAGGTGCTGGCCGAGCGCAACCCGCCAGGCTTTGCCGATGTGCGCAAATTCGTGGTCAGCAAGTCGGGGCAGGTGTTGCGGTATTAAAGCGGGTGGCGGGCTAAAGCCCGCCCTACGCGACAAAAGTAGGCCGGGCTTCAGCCCGGCATTGCGAGGAAGAAAATGAATTTGACGTCAGATCAGATGGAATTGCGCGAGGCGGATATTCGCAAGCACTATCCGGCAGCGACCGCCTTGCTGAACGGGTTCGAGCACGCGCCACGGATTGCCAAACCGGTTGAAGCTGCGGTTGAACGGTCGCCCGGCGTGTCAACGGGGCGGCGGTTTCGGTCCACCACGCCCGGGCTGGTCACGCGCCGGGTGGCGCGGGCAGATGGCGTACATCTGGTCGACCGGATTGAGGCCGCAGATGATGGCGATACGCTGGTCTCTCCGCCGCAAGCAACCACGCAGCAGGCGATCCGACGCGCCATTGCCATCGCTCTGGCCGTGGCCGAGGCCTATGCGGAACAGACCCCGCTGGCGGATCTGAAACGGGCCAATCTGGCCGGGGATCTGCCCGCCGCCCGCAAGACGGAATTCTCGGAATTGCTGACGGCTGAGGCCATGATTACGTCGCACGTGTTCGGCAATGCGCTGGCTTACCTGATGTCCTCGCATCTGGGCGAAACCACCGTCGATATTGGTGAGGTCGAAGAGGTCCTGACCGACAATGGCCAACTCGCCCTGCATGGTGCTTTGTGGGAGCTGGACCAGACGCTGGCCAAACACGCCCCCGACGATGCCCACCTGATCGCTGCCACCAGTGCCTATGCCGAGCAGTTGATGGACAAGGCCGCCCTGCGTGCCCAATCCGCAGGTCATCTGGCCCCGTTCCGGAACGCCGCCTGGCATATCGAGGCTGATGACCTGACGATCCGGGGGTTTGAACCGGCCTCAAAGGCCAAATCCACCACCCTGACCATGACGTTCAAGAAACCGAACGAGGTGGTGGGCAACCATATCGCCAAGTATCAGGCGATGAAGCTGGCCAAGATGGTGATGGCCTATGATTTCGACCGCCGCCTGAACCCGTTCGCGGAACTCGGCGGGTTCATCTTTACCTTCATGGGCGACGGCAAGCCGGGTACCGGCAAGACCACCCTGATCCAGATGATGGCCGGGCTGATCAACGATTATTGCCAGAACGCGGGCTATCCGTTCCGCTATCAGAACCTGAGTACCGACAATATCGACAGCTATCAGGGGAAATCCGGTCAGAACGCCAAGGCCTTTATCAACACGATCATCGACCCCTCGGTCATCGGCTTTGGCACTATCGACGATATCGACCAGCTGGCAGGCAAACGCGGCGACCGGCAATCGTCAGCCGGGCAGCTGGAAATCACCGCCGTACTGATGGAGAGCTTTGCCGGTGCCAACACAGTCGTGCGTGGCAACTGCACCTTTGGCATGTTCTCGAACTACCCTGAGAATGTGGACGACGCCCTGCGCCAGCGCGCAGGCGCGCGGTTTCTGGTGGACGGGCCGCAAACGCGAGAGGATTACATCGACATCCTGCACCTGCTGATGGGCCGCAACCACGACATCCCGCTGGGCGAGCACGACCCCTATGCCGCGCAGGAAATCAAAAAGGCCGTCGCCGCCAGTTTCGAAAGCCATTCCCGCCCGCATGAGGATGCGCTGCTGCAGGTCTATGACCGGGTGTCCGGCGATATCGGCCAGATGGACACGATCGCCAAGCTGGGCACCTACCTCAAGGCGATCCAACAGGCGGATGAGCGCTTTACCGGTCGCGCGATCAAGAACATCACCGACGCGGTCAAGGTCCGCGCGATGGATTTCGAACTGCCCGACGAATGGATGGAGAACCCCGACCTGTTCCTGTTCCGCGACTACGACACTAAGAAAGCGATGATCGAGGACCTTCGCCAGCCGATCACGGTTGAGATGGTGACGCAGGAAATCAACCGCTATGCCGACAGCGAGTTCCGCTATGCCGACAAGAGCGACGAGGTCGCCATCGAAAACGCGGTGCGAGAGATGGGCCGGATGGAAGAGGCCAAGCGACGGTATCTGGAGGGGAAAGGGTGAAGTCGACGCGAATTGAACCGAAATTTTGGAAAGAAGCCCCGTTCTTGGTTGGGTGCCTGTTAACCGCATTTGTCCTCGTTGCGTTCTTTTATTCGATGACATTTTTGCCGGTGTTTGTGGAAGGAAAACTGTATTCCTCAAAATGGGCATACTTAGGCTCAGCTGCGCCTAACGAGTTCGGCGATACATTGGCTGGGATCGCCGGTAGTTTGGCATTCGTATGGTTGGTTGTGACAGTAATTATACAGGCCACTGAGTTACGCGAGCAAAGACAAGAATTTGCGAAAATGTCAGAAGCTCAAACAGAACAAGTCAAGCTACTGGTTAAACAGGGAGAGATATTTGAAGACGAGCAAAGGCAGAGAAAAGAGCAATACCACAAAGAGTTAATCGACCAGTACCTGCTTGAAATAAGAAACATCTTGCTAGCCAACTCTGTTACCTGGAGTCTGGAACCAAACCCCGAAAGCGAGATGTTTATGTCTAGCCATTCGCTTTCCTTACTTGATAACTCAGCGGAAGAATTGAAGGGCTTGGATTCAGACGAGTTTGTCCGAGTAGCTACTTCTGAAATTGGGCTAAACTACGCGGAGCTTTGCAGCCAGATTAGCGACAAGAAGGTGCGGGGAGAGTATCCTTGCAACTATCCAATGCACAGACTTCTAAAACTGTTTGGAAGATTCAAAGAATTTGAAGAGCGTATTGGCGCGATTCAACAACAAAGATTGCATGCGATAGGTTTTTTTGATCTCCGGCACAATTTAGTAGCGTTGTCCATGCTGGATGTTTGGGATGAAACGGATTTTGGGCCAACATGATACGTCTCATCGAAAATGGCCTGATGTTTGGCAACCTCGTCCACATCTCCAGCCCGGCTCTGGTCGAGCGGTATAACCGCGCGTTGCAGCATCTTGCGGGCACGACCACGGCGCTGACGGATTTCCATGTCGATATCTCGGGCTATTCGCCGGAGGTGGGGATTGAGTTGGACGACCCGCTCTACCTCAACCCCAACGGGGTCAACCGGCAGTTCATTCTGCTAACGACCGAGCAGAAACGCGCGCCGCTGCTGAACGTCAAATTCTCGACCTCGCGCGATATCCTGCGGGAATTCATCGAGATGAACGAAGCGCAGTTGTTTGCCCTGACCGCCACCGATGCGGTGGCCGGAGAATTGGTGAACTCGGTCATCAAACTCAGCACGCCGCGCGATCTTCTGAACCTGCGCAAGATTGAGATTGAGGCTGACACCGCAGGCGGCACCCTGCGCAAGGCCGAACAACTGGCGGGCATGGTCGAGCGGTTCAAAACCGAAGAGGACGCCTGGTTCGACGATGTGCTGATCGCCAAGATGATCGAAACGGCCAGGGAAACCGGTGACGTGACCCGAAACCCCGTCCGCTTGCGCCATACCGCGTTCGAGCAGCGCAACTTCTGGACAGCGCATTTCGGTGGGCTTTATCTGTTCCCGGATCTGGATCACCCGGCCGCAATTTGTATGGAAGACGTACCAGACGATCTTCCGCTGAAACACGTCTTTCAAAAGGCGCAACGTAATCAGATCGCCAAATTCCTTGGGCTGAACAACCTTGTCGAAACGATCATCGAAGCGCGGGGCGTGAACTCGAGCGCGATCCTGCAACAGAAGATGGATTTTCTGACGGTTTCTGCTGCTGCGGATGCGGGCGTGGATATGGCGGGTCTGGATCGCAGCGATATGCGCCGGTTGGCGCGCAACCATGCCGACCGCCTGCCCGAAGCCTATCACGGCCTTGCGCAATTGCTGCGCTGGGCAAAGGATGGCGGACCTTGGCCGCGCATCACCTCGGATCACCCGGCCTACTTCTACACCTTGCGGGCGACCGATACACCGAACCGTGATCTGGTGAACATGCTGTTGTCCGAATTGGCCCCGCTGGACCCGCGCCAGATGTTCATCTGCCACAAAGAATTGTTCTACCGAACATATTCGGGCTGGCCCGAGAGCAAGAAGGCCTATGTGGCCGACTTCCTTGCGCGCGAATATCAGGTGGACAAGCAAGGCGCCCGCGCCGCCCTGTTCGGACATGAGCCGGATATGAGCGGCGACGATCGCGTCAGCGATGACATAATTGCCCGGGTTGGTCCGTGGGGTTCGGTGAGGAAAGGTTGAAATGATTGGATTATTGCGCCTTTTGCTGATCTTGCTGGTGATCCAGACGATTGCCTATGTCGGGCTGTCTTTCTATTCGCGCGGCATACGCCGGCGGAAACTGGAGAACTGGTGGGACGAAAAGGGCAAGACGGGCAACAAAGAAGCCTTTGTCGAACGCGGATTGCATGTGTATGACAACTCGTTTCGGCGTAAACTGATCCTGGGTGTCTATATTGTGCCGTGGGTGGCGATTGGCGCGCTGATCTACATCGTGAATTACATGTGAGGGTTTAGGCATGGCCTATGTGAAATGGGCGTTCATTATCATTTTCTGGGGTACGATTGCCGTGATCCTGCAATATTCTCTGCCCCAGCATGACATTGTGCGCATCGTCAACACCTATGAAGAACGGCAGGATCTGAACGACTGGACCCGGATCTTCTGGTCAGAGCCGGAAGATCAATCCACCAGCCTGTCCAACCGGGATGTGCAGTTCATTCAGGCAGTGCGGGCCAACGGAAAACCCATCGTGTACCGAAATGAGGATACCGGCTGGGGATGGCCCCCGTATTTCAAGTTCGACACTGCGAACCTGTACACCGAGGCCAATGATGCGAAATCCACCAAGGAAAACCCGAAATGGGTGGTCGTAACCCATTACGGGTGGCGCAACGAATTCATGTCGATCTTTCCCAACGCCATTTTCATCAAAGACGTTGAAGGGCCGGATGTTCGGATCATTCCCTGGTTCAATATCATCTTCCTGACGATCTTTGCGGCGTTCGTCTGGGCGATGTGGGTGCGTTGGCGCAGGTTCCGGCAAGCACGGATTGATCCGATGATCGAAAACGTGGAAGACGGCCTTTATGCGGCGGGTGACGCCATAGAAGAGCGACACAACAGATTTCGGCGCTGGCTGGACAGCTGGAAATCGAAATAGATACAAGCTTTGGCGGGCGTGCCAGCAGCACGCCCATCCAACTGGCGGTGCCCTTCACCTGACGATGAATTCCGCATGCAGCGCGCCTGCTGCCTTGATCGTTTTTAGAATGTCGATCATGTCCTGAGGCGAGACCCCAAGCGCGTTCAGACCTGCCACAACCTCGGACAGGGTGGTGGCTTCGGGGATTTCGGCGAGGCCGGTTCCCTCTTCTTCCTCGATCCCTGCGATTGTACGTGGCACGACCACTGTTTCACCTCTGGCGAACGGGTTGGGCTGCACCGCAATCGGTGCTTCCTGAACCGTCAGAGTCAGGTTGCCTTGAGACACCGCAACACGCGAAATTCGGACCTCCTGCCCCATGACAATGGTGCCAGAGCGCTGATCAACAACAACGCGCGCTTTCGATTCAGGTTCGACCAGAATGTTTTCGATACGCCCTATGGCGTGGGCTGTCGAAACCGCCTGCGTCGCCGCGACGTTGATCTCAACCGTGCCGGAATCTCGCATGATTGCCACGGTTCTGTTGAACTCGGTGTTTATCGCGGTTTCGATGCGCGCGGCTGTTGTGAAATCGGGCTCTCTGAGTGCAAGGCGCATCTGAGTGAGAGTTGACAAGTCGAAGTCAATTTCACGCTCGACCCTGGCACCGGATGGGATCACGCCCGAAGTTGGCACTCCACGCACGACCGAGGCTGCCTCTCCTTCAGCCGAAACGCCACCTGCAAGGATTGTGCCCTGCGCGACCGCATAAATTTGGCCATCGGCTGCGTTAAGCGGGGTCATGATCAATGTTCCACCCAACAGGTTGCTTGAATCGCCTATGGCTGAAACCGTTACATCGATTTGACCACCCACCCGTGCAAAGGGCGGCAGGCTGGCCGTGACCAATACCGCTGCCACGTTTTTGGGCCGGAAATCCTCACCTGTGACGTTAACGCCAAGACGTTCGAGGATATTGGACATGATTTCTTCGGTGAAAGGCGCGTTGCGTAACCCATCGCCAGTTCCGTTCAAGCCGACCACCAGGCCGTAACCCACCAGATCGTTGCCCCGTACACCGTCAAAATCCACGAGGTCCTTGAGACGGATTGTCCCTGCCCAAGCCATGCCGGGAAGGAGAAGCAGGAGAAATATCAGCGCCCTCATCTCAGAAAGTTCACCAGCGACAGGTTCGCATTGCGAACGGTTACGGAATACAGGCTTTCCAACTGAAATTGCACCGTTTGCAGTTTCGCTGCCGTCTCATAAGGATCGGCCGCGATCAGTTCGTTCCGGCTGAATTCCAGGCTGGTTCGGGCCGAGGAATTGCGTGTTGCCGCCTCTTCGATGCGGGCTTCGGCCGCCCCGACCTTTGCCCGGAGCTTGACGGTGGCATCCTGTGAGTTGGCCAGATCGACCCCTAACTGCGTGAACAAAGCGGTGCGTTGATCGGGCGAAAGTGCCAATGCGCTGTCGGTGGCCAGCGCCGCAACGGCGACGTCCCTGAGTGCGGCCTTGAATGCCGGGTCCGTTGCCGTGATCGGCAGCGTGACGCTTTCGTTTTCCGAAATCTGCATCGGAGACAGGGTGCCGTTTGACCCCTGATAAATCACGGCGTCGAAACCGGCTGGGTCATTGAACCAGTTTTCTGCCGCCAGCCTGATATCAGCGACCGTCGCAAGCCCCGTCAACTGCGATTTCAGCGCCGTCAAAAGATCGTTCGAAGATTGCAGGGGCGACACATCGGTGGCGGTACCGGAAAACAGGCTGCGCCCTCCTACTCGCGTGTTCAGTGCCGAGATCATCGTGTCCAGCTCATTCTTCGCCTGTTGGGACGCTTGTTCATGATTGACGGGCTGATTGGCGGTTCCGTAAGCCAGCAAAGACGCGGTCATGTCTCCGACCGAATCTCCGAAGGTTTTCAGGCTCAGTTGCATGGTATTGGTGAACAGGGCCGCTTCGGACGTTGCGATGCCAAAGGCGTCGAGTCTGGCGAGGCTGCGGTCGAGATCCAGAATTTGCGAATAATCCCCGCCAAGCCGCCCCGAGACGTCCTGTACCCGCCCGGTGGACATTTCATAAGACAGGGTTTCGATCTGGGTTTTGATATCTGTTGCGCGGGTTCGTAAGGTCATTCCTCGCGCCAAATCGCCGATAGAAGTGATATTCATGGTCACAACCTCAGAAGAGTTTCCATAAGCTCGTCAACAACCGAGATGACACGAGCGTTTGCGGCATAAGTCTGTTCGACCTGCATGAGCCGCTGTAGTTCCTGATCGGTATCCACGCCCTGCGCGGCCTCGATCTGCGCCATTTGCTGCTGGAAGCTGTTTGCAAAAGTCTTGCGTTGATCTGCGGCATGGGCGTGTGCGCCCGCTTTCGACAACAGGGCCTCGGTCAACTCGGCAGCTCGCATGTTTCCCGTGCCGAACAGCCCGCCAGGTACCGGACGTGCGTCGTTCAATATGTGCCCGAACGCGCGCAATTGAGCAGCCAGCCCAGGGTCACCCGGAGTTGCGGCGCCCAGACCCGCGCGCAGTTTCCAACTGTCCCCGCCATTGTCAGGGTCCACGGTTGAATTGAGTGAGATCCGTGATGCAAGTCCGACAACAGATGCAGGATCAAATCGGTTGCCATCGTCGGTGAACAGACCAGGATCTGTCACAAGAGCCGACGAATCCAAACCGGGCGTTTCAAATCGTTCAATCAGGTCCCTTGCAACCGTGTCGAGCTGAACCTGCGCCTCGACTGCCAAGTCGTCGCGGATGGTGAACTGCGCCATCAGTGCCCCGCCGCGGATTTGAGCGTTATCTCCGCTTGTCCGTACCGGGTTTCCGTTCATCTCCAGACTGGACAACAGACCATTTGCCACAGTCATATGAGGCTTTGTTTCGCCCGTCGTGGAAAAAGTGAACTCCGAGGCCGTGCCTTCCAACAGGATCAGCCCGCCCTCCGAGTACAGGGATACCTGATCATTGGCGCGAGGCACGACATTGACCGGGATCAGGGTATTGACTTGGTCGATCAGGACGTGCCGCTGATCCAGCAGGGCACCGATGTCACCGCCAGAGTTTTGAATGGCGGGAATCTTGGCGTTCAGGTCTTCGATATCTTTCAGAGTCTGATTCAGGGTATCGATCTGGGCGCCAATTTTTCGATCGGCATCCGAGCGTGCCTGGCGTACGCCTTCGGACGTCGCGTTCAGCTCGTTGGTCAGATCGCGGGCCGAGCGCGCAACCTGATCCAGCCGTTCGATCGAGTCAGGCAGACTGGCCGCCGTGATAAAGGCGTTTTCCAACGAGGACAGACGGGTAGACAGCGAAGGGCCGTCATCAGGAGACCCCACCAGTTGTTCGAACCGCGCGTGAAAATCTGAAACGTCCGACCGAAAGGCGAGTTCGGCATCAGACGAACGTCTGTTGGTGGTCAAAACCGGATCCTGATGCCGGATCACGCCAACGGTGCGTACGCCATTTCCGGATATAGGACTTGTCGCAAGTTCCAGGGACCGGCGCGCATAGCCGGGGGTTAGCGCATTCGCGATGTTCCCGGACACCACAGCGGCCCCGCGACTGGCCGCAGTCAGCCCGCCCAATGCGTTATTGAGTGCTGTCGACATGTTCATGAGGCCGCTCCTTTCTTTGGGTCAGAGCTGGATTAACGTTTCAGGTTTGTCGTTTCCTGCAACATCTCGTCCACTGTCTGGATCACCGTGGCGCTGGACGAGTAAGCACGTTGCGTCTGAATCAATGAGGTCAGCTCAGTCGCTACATCCGTGGTGGATTCCTCACGCGCGAAAGAAACAAGATCCCCTGTCGGGCCTTCGCCGGCATTCCAAAGAAAGAACGTACCGCTTTCTCGTGACGGCTCGTAGGTTTGGCTGTCCAGCGCGGTCAGGCCGTTAGGATTGGGAACGTCAGCAAGCGGGATTTGGAACATGCGGCGGTTGACACCTGTATCATAGCGCGCGTAGACATAGCCGTTTTCGTCCACCTGAACGCTGGTCATGGTTCCCACGGCAGAGCCATCGCGTGTGATTGAAACCGGCGCAAAGGTGTCGGATAGCTGGGTTATGCCGTCGGTATCCCCGATCTGGCCGATATTGATCTCCATCGGTCCGCCGGCGACGTTGACCATGACACTGCCCGTTGCTGGATCATAAGCACCACCTGAAATAGGTGTCACGCTTGCGAGGGTTCCCCCGGCCGTTCGGTTGTCGGTGAATGTCAGCCTGTATTCCCCCACGACGGCCCCGCCAGAGGCTGAATCGCGCAATACCATCCGCCATTCATTGCTGCTGCCGGTTGCGGGAA
Source organism: Ruegeria sp. HKCCD6119 (assembly GCF_013110585.1). NCBI lineage: Bacteria > Pseudomonadati > Pseudomonadota > Alphaproteobacteria > Rhodobacterales > Roseobacteraceae > Ruegeria > Ruegeria sp. HKCCD6119. Next base: position 246,953 of record NZ_WVQV01000003.1, read on the forward strand.
CGGTCGGAATCAACTGGATATCGACGCTTTCAGACTTGCCGAGATTGTCGAAATACTTGACCGACAAAGGCTGAATGTCGCCCGGCGCGCCCGCATCTGTTGCCGTGGCCGGAAGGTTCATACGCAGTTTCATTTCCGTGGTTGGAGAACCCGACAGCTGATTCACGCTGAGCTGAATGGGTACAAGCGCGGAGGGTGTGTCGCGCGAAACCGGTGGAATAGTGCCATCAGATGCCGCGGGCCACCCCAGAAGAACGAGGCCGGATTCGGTAACCAAATACCCTTCTTCGTTGGTGCGGAACGACCCGGTTGTTGTCAGCAGCATCTCGTTCGAATTATTCCCGATCTGCGAACTGGGGCGCACAGGCAACATGCCGCGCCCGCGAACTGCCAGATCGGTTGAGTTGCTGGTCGTGACCAAGGGCCCGCGTTGGTCAATCATGCGCTGGCTTGTCGTCCGCACGCCGCCTGCCGAATAGCTGCCACCCTGGCCCGACGTGACCATTGAATGAAAATCCGTCTCGACCCGTTTATACCCGTAGGTTGAAGAATTCGCGATGTTGTCGGAAATCGTCGCCAACCTGTTGGCATTGGCTTTCAGCGCCGCCACACCGGCATTGAGCGAAGAGGAAATGGTCATGGGTGCGCCCTTCTGTTGCGTCCGTCTTTGATGCAACAGGTAACGCGCTGCCCCTTAACAGCGCGCTAACATGTAAAATACGCTCTATCATTTAGGGCTGGCGCAGAAAGATCACTTCGATCCTGTTGTTTCGCGCAGCCATGGGATTGTCGGCGAACAATTCTCGGTCTGCATGGCCCGTAACACGATCCATTCTTTGTGCCGCAACGCCCTTGTTCTGTAGCAACTGACGCAATTTTTGGGCCCTTGCCGTGGACAGTTCCCAGGCTGTGTTGCGCGCCTGCACAACCGGAGACGCGCTGACATGCCCTTCGACAGCGATCGAATTGACGACAAGATCCGAGGCTCGGGCGATGATCAGGGCCAGGGACCGCAGAAAGCTGGTTGGCTTGTCAGAGCCCGATTCGAACAATGCCTGATCGTCGGTGTCAAACAGTTCCACCACCAGTCCCTCATCCGTGACTCGTGTGACGATATGCTTGAGCAGTTTGTCCGAGATCTCGCTTTCACCCGTGCGCCCCAGCAGTTGCGCCTCCAACGTAGAGAAATCTTCCTTGTCTCCTTTGCCGCCGCCCTCGGCATTCACTCCGATCGAGCCACGGGCCTGATGCGATTCAGTCGGGTGAGTGGTCGTGGCACCCTGACCGTCCCGCAGCAGTACTTCTTCAGACAGCATGCTGTCGCCGCCAAACGCCCCGTCCCCGCCGCCGGATTCCGGGCTTAGCGGGATTGTCGGTGCGAAATAATCCGCCAACCCTTTTCGTTGCTGTTCCGTTGTTGCGTTCAGCAGCCACATCAACATGAAGAAGGCCATCATGGCCGTCACAAAGTCGGCATACGCGACTTTCCACGCGCCACCGTGATGGCCATCGCCACCCGATACACGCTTCTTCTTGATGATGATTGGCGCCGCATTGGTTTGCGCACCCATCTCCACCACCTTTTTATCACCCGGCTATCGGGATAGCAGCGTAGGTCTTAAGGCGGCCTTAATACTTAAAACTGTTCCGAGTTCACTAACGCGGCAGGCCGGCCGAGGCGCGGCGCAGAATCAGGGACAAGCGGTTGAAGCTGTTTTCAATCCCTTCGGAATCGGGTTTGCCGAAAAACGCGTCCAACTCCTCATGAACGCGCACGGCCTGATCCAAGAGCGGATCTGATCCTTCTGAATACAGCCCGGCCTTTATCATGACTTCGGATTGTTCGTAGCTGCCAACAAGTTTGCGGGTTTCGTTGATCATCTGGTTCTCGGCCTCTGACGCGGCCTCTGGAAGGCTGCGGGATACGGATTTGCTGAGGTCGATGGCCGGGAAGCGCCCGCGTTCGGCAATCTCGCGGCTGAGTACGATATGCCCGTCCAACACACCGCGCAGAATGTCGGCGATGGGTTCATCCATGTCGGACCCCGCAACCAGGACGCTGAACACGGCGGTGATATCACCCTGCTCCTGCGTGCCGGGGCCTGCGCGTTCACACAGGTTGGCAATCAGGGGGGTGACAGAGGGCGGATAGCCTCGGAGTGACGGGGCTTCGCCCATGGCAACGGCGATTTCACGGTGCGCTTCCGCGAAACGGGTTACCGAATCGGCCAGAAACAGGACGTTCAGCCCCAGATCCCGCAGGAATTCTGCCGCCGACATGGCCGACCACGCGCACCGTCTGCGCGCCAATGCAGACTGGTCGGACGTCGCGGCGACCACGATCGTGCGCCTCATGGCTTCCGGACCTATGGCGCGGGCAACAAACTCGTTCACTTCACGCCCACGTTCGCCGACAAGAGCCGCCACAACCACGTCAGCCTGCATGAAGCGCGCCAGCGTCGACAGCAGCGTCGATTTCCCTACACCTGATCCCGCAAACAACCCAACGCGTTGACCGCGTACAATCGGCAGCATGGTGTTGAGAACAGATAGTCCGGTGGCCATCCGCTTTCCCAATGGCTTGCGCGCCACCGCAGGCGGCGGGGCTTGCATGATGTCGCGATCCTGTGGCCCGTTCAGCAGAGGTTTTCCGTCCAGCGGTTTGCCAAACGGATCAATGACGCGTCCAAGCCAGTGCAATGCGGGCGCGAAACCCGGCGAGGGATCAAGGTACACACGATCCCCGAGGCTGACACCGTCAGGGGCGGAACCCGGTATCATGTGGATATGGTCTGCACCGACATGCAGCACTTCACCGGCCAGATCGGGCCCTGCGCGCCGCCGCAATGTAAGCAAGTCCCCGATTCGCGCATGTTCGTTCAGTCCACTGATCTCGATCAACCCTTGCGCGACGCCGCTGACCAGGCCCACGTGGCGGATTGAAGTCATCCGATCGAATTCATGTTTCAGAAGCATCGGGTCGAGATCAGACATCTTGGGTTCTCCAATTGGGTTCTGAAAACGGTTTCTAAAGGAATCGGGGTTAAGCCTTGATTGAAATTGATCGAGGGAGAAGCCCCGATGTTCTATGACTTGAAGGTCCTAAAGACCGCGTACGCAATGGCAACCCATGCCGGGCAACGGCAGGCAGTGATTGCGCGCAACATGGCCAATGCGGATACGCCGGGCTACCAGCCGCGCGATATCGAGCCCTTCCATAAAGCACTTGAAACCTCGGGACGCGAAGTGACCATGATGGCCACGCGGCAGGGTCATCTGCACGGCGGTACAGGTGCGCAGCCCTGGGCAGAGCACCAGGCCGCTTCGTCGGGTGATCCAAATGGCAACGGCGTATCGCTTGAAGAAGAAATGCTGAAATCGGTCGATGTCAAACGACAGCACGACCGCGCGTTGGCGATCTACAAATCCTCGATGAACATCCTTCGCACCAGTCTGGGGCGTGGATAAGGAGGCCGGGGATGAGCGATTTTTCCCACTCACTTGCTGCATCCGCCAGCGCCCTGCGTGCGCAGGCAGCCCGTCTGCGTCACGTGTCCGAAAACATATCGAATGCGGATACACCCGGGTACCGGCGCAAGACGGTGCCGTTTGAGACCATGGAAAAAGAGGGTCGGAACGTGGTGAAAGCTGGCCGCGTAAAGCTTGATCAACGCGACTTGACACGAATTTTCGACCCCGGTCACCCGTTGGCAGATGCCAGTGGTCACTATCTGGGATCGAATGTCGATCTGATGATCGAAATAGCCGACGCGCGTGAGGCGCAGCGGAGCTACGAAGCCAACCTCAAGATGTTCGATCAAACACGGCAAATGTCGTCGTCATTGATGGAACTGCTTAGAAAATAAAGGACAGCCAGAATGGACATCCGATCCTTGACCGCCGCGCAGAATTATGCCGGCGCCCGTCCTGCAACCCAGGCCGACCCAGATCACTCGGGCATGGTGCAGGGGCTGAAGGCAAGTTTTCAGGACTTTGCATCCACGTTGAAACACAGCGAGCAGATGTCGCAGACCGCGATGGTAGGGCAGGCCGACCCGCACGCGCTGGTGCAGGCGCTGGCACAGACCGAACTGGCCGTCGAGACAGCTGTGATCGTGCGCAACAAGGTGGTCGAGGCCTATCAGGAAATCCTTCGGATGCCGGTCTGATACCATGCTGAGCGAAGGTCTTTTCTATGACATCGTGCGTCAGGCTCTCTGGATCGCCGTCATCACATCGGTCCCGATTCTGGCAGTTGCTCTGGTGTCAGGCCTGATCGTTGGTCTGTTTCAGGCCCTGACGTCGATACAGGAAATGACACTGACCTTTGTTCCCAAACTGATCGCCATCGTCGTCGTGTTCTGGATCTCGATGGGGTTCATGACTCAGACCCTTGTTACGTTTTTTACCGGTACGCTTGTTCCATTGATCGCAGGAGGTCGCTGATGGACACCGCCTATGTCACCCTGTCCCGCCAGTCCGGGCTGATGAATGAAATGCGCCTGGTGGCGAATAACATCGCAAATGCCAACACGACCGGCTATCGCCAGCAGGGGCTGGTGTTCTCGGAATACATTCGAGATATGCCGAACAGCCCCTCCCTTTCCATGAGCAGGGCCGAGGCGCGAAATTCGTCAACGCAGCAGGGTGTGCTGAAGCAAACCGGCGGGCAATTTGATTTTGCCATCGAGGGCGACGGGTTCTTCATGGTCGAAACCGAGAACGGCAACCGGCTGACGCGGGCTGGTAGTTTTTCTCCCAATGCCGATGGCGATCTGGTTTCAATGGATGGTGCGCGCGTGCTCGATGCCAATGGCGCGCCTGTGTTCATCCCGCCTGATGCCGCGTCAATCGATGTCGGCAGCGACGGAACGCTGAGTGTCGATGGTCAACTTCTGGGTCAGCTGGGCGTTTTCAACGTCGCCGACACGAACGAACTTGTACGCGAAGGAAACACTCGTTTCCGCACCGACGGTGCAATCGAGCCGGTCGACGAGCCGGTGGTTTTGCATCGCTTTCTCGAAGGGTCAAACGTGAACGCGATTCAGCAAGTGACCCGTTTGGTGGAAATCCAGCGCGCCTATGAGCTGGGGCAAAGCTTTCTTGAGAGTGAAGATGAGCGCGTGCGTGGAGCACTCAAGGCGCTGATGCGCTGATTTGGATGAGGAGAGTTAGACATGCGGGCCCTTAAAATTGCCGCCACCGGGATGACAGCGCAACAGATGCGGGTCGAGACGATCTCGAACAACCTCGCGAATATGAACACCACCGGCTACAACGCCCGACGGGCCGAATTCGCCGACCTGCACTATCAGCAGATGGCGCGGGCCGGCACCGTGAACGCGTCGGACGGAACGGTTCTGCCCACGGGTATTCAACTGGGTCTCGGTGTGCGACCGGCAGCGGTAACAGTGCAATTGGAACAAGGAGCCTTGTCGGCCACCGGGAGCGATCTGGATGTTGCAATCGAAGGTCGCGGATATCTGGAGGTGACCTTGCCCAGCGGTCAGGCCGCTTATACGCGCGACGGCAGTTTGAAGCGGTCGGCAGAAGGTCTGATCGTCACCTCTGACGGGTTTGCGGTTTCGCCGGAAATCACCATCCCCGACGATGCGCGTTCTGTTTCGATCAATGCGTCGGGCGAGGTCTATGCATATTTTGACGATTCCCCCGAAGGTCAGTTGCTTGGGGAGTTTACGCTGGCCAGTTTTTCGAACGCAAAGGGCCTGGAAGCCGTCGGAAGCAATCTGTTCAAGGAAACCGAAGCTTCCGGCGCTCCGGTACTAGGTACGCCGGGCGAAGACGGTCTGGGAACTTTGCGGCAGGGTTATCTGGAAGACAGTTCGGTTGACGCCGTTCGCGAAGTTACCGAGCTGATCGAAGCGCAACGCGGCTATGAGATGAATGCCAAAGTCATCACGGCGGTGGACCAGATGATGAGCGCGACAACGCAGGTACGGTGATGCGACATCTGGTTCTTTCTCTGGTGCTGCTGGCGCCAATTGCCGCACAGGCTGACATTGTGGTGCCGACACGCACGATACGGGCCAAGGAAGTCATTTCTGCGGCCGATCTCGAGCTAAAGCCAACAGATGTTGCCGATGCAATTTCAGACCCTGATCTTCTGATCGGACAAGAGGCCCGGGTGGCGCTCTACCCCGGTCGGCCAATTCGCGGCTCTGATGTCGGGCCACCTGCCATCGTGGATCGAAACGATCTGGTCGTGCTGGTGTTCAGTAGCCAACCCTTGTCGATCACCACAGAGGGCCGGGCCTTGGGGCGCGGCGCGGCGGGGGATCGCATTCGGGTCATGAACCTTTCATCCCGAACAACCGTAACAGGCCGAATCCGTCCGGACGGTCAAATCGAGGTACAGTGATGCACGGATTGCCAAAAACCCTTATCCTGACGGCTTTTGCCTTGTCCGCATGTGGTCGAATGGATCATTTGGGCAAACCGCCAAGTTTCACACCCAACGAGGATTCCCCGGAACAGGTTGCAATGTTGTGGCCGGGTTTGCCATTGCACACCCAACCCCAGCGAAACGTCGACCGATCCTCTTTGTGGAGCGGCGGGCAGCATTCATTGCTGGGCGACCAGCGGGCGATCAAGAAAGGCGACATCCTGACCGTTGTCATCGAGCTGGACGAGAAGGCAGAAATTTCGAACAACACCAGACGATCCAGATCTGGTTCCGAGAATCTCGAAGTACCCAGCCTCTTCGGCCTGCCTCAGCGCGTGCAAAAGAACCTGCCCCAGGGCGCGTCACTGGATGAAGCCGTTTCGATTGAGGCGGATTCCTCGAGCTCTGGCCGGGGATCCGTCAGGAGAAACGAAAAACTGACTCTGCGTGTTGCCGCAACAGTGCTGGATGTGTTGCCGAACGGAGTTCTTTCAATATCGGGATCCCAGGAGTTGCGGGTCAACTTCGAACTGCGAGAGCTTCTTGTGACGGGATATGTCCGCCCGCAGGACATCTCGCGGCAAAACGAAATAACCTATGACAAAATCGCGTCAGCGCGCGTGTCATATGGCGGCAGAGGGCAGATAACGGATGTCCAGCAACCCCGCTATGGTCAGCAAGTTCTTGATTCCCTTTTGCCGTTCTGAGGTGAGATCGTGGTCGCGAAATTGATTCCCGTGATTTTTCTGATTGTTGGACTCGGTGCGGGTATTGGCGCGAGTCTGGTTCTTGCACCTGCAAAGAAACCTGAAACTGCCGTTGCCGAAAAAGAAGCAGTCAAAGAGGACAAGGCGGCCGGCAAAAAAACAGGGAAATCAAAGGAAAAAGGCGAGGGGGAGAGCTTTGGTTATCTGAAAATGACCAAACAATTTGTCGTCCCCGTTGTAAAAGATGACCAGATCGAAGCCATGGTAACGCTGTCGCTGAGCCTTGAGGCGAACCCGGCCATTACAGAAACCTATTATGCAATCGAACCTAAACTCAGGGATGGATTTCTTCAGGTTCTTTTTGACCATGCAAACACGGGTGGTTTTGACGGGGCTTTTACAGAATCCGGGAACCTGGATGTATTGCGGAATTCCTTGTTGGAAGTGGCGCGCAAAGAATTTGGCGACGACGTGTCCAAAGTGCTGATCCTGAGTGTAAACCGACAAGATAGCTGACACTAATCGGCCCGATACTCCGGGTCGGTCAAGCTATGGCCCGAAGTGTTTTCTGGTTTTTGCTTTTCGGTTTGCCTGCTGAACTTCCTTCCGCAATGTTTCCACCGCTTGTTTTCGCCCAAAGGCAGCACGTAAAGCTTCCATTCCGGCCAGTTTCTGCGCGCGCGTTCGTGCCAGTTGCAGGTTCAATTGTCTCCGGGTCGCGGACTCCCAACTATTCCAGAGAACGTCGGTCCCTGAAACCTGATAGCCTTCGACCTTGGTGCTGTCTTGGCGCGCCTGACGGAGTTGACCGTCCAATCTGGCAAGTTGCTGCTTGATCCGTGCCTCGGCCTCCAAGATCGGTCGCAGCGCTTGAAATTGCTTCTGAAACGCTGCGTTGGTCACTTTTTCCAGATCGGGTAATTGCGTATGAGTCATCGAACTTGCTCCTTCGCGCGTTTTCGCATCGCTTCGGCAAACCGGATCGCGGCGGCAACAGGACGATAGTGCTCTTCGTCGATCTCCTGACCTATGTCCACGGTCGCGTGAAGGGCGCGAGCTGTGGGAGGGTCTGAATGGATCGGAACGCCTGCTTCTCCTGCGGCGGATCGGATGGTGGCGGCGATTTCGTCCACCCCTTTGGCAACGCAAACCGGGGCGCTGCCCGCAACCCGTGTCCATTTAAGCGCCACAGCATAATGGGTGGGGTTTACGATCACGACATCCGCGCCTGGAACACCTGCCAACATTTGGTTGGTTGCGATTTCCTGTGCACGCTGGCGCCGGTGTTGTTTGACATGAGGGTCGCCCTCGGCATCCTTGGTTTCATCCATGATCTCCTTGCGCGACATACGGTTCTTGCGCATTTGTTCGGCATATTGCCAAAGGAAATCGACAACCCCGATGGCCAGTGCGATAGCGATCACGATGAACAGAAAGCGAAACAGCAGGTTCATCATCAGCAGAATGGATGACTTTGCCGGCGCCGCGCTGGCAGACAAAATTTCGGTTAGATTGGCTTTCAGAAAAAGCGCAAGGCAGGTGCTGTAGATCAACAGTTTGGTGGTGTTTTTGGCAAACTCGAACAGGCCGCCCCGCCCGAACTTGTTCTTAGCGTTCGAAATCAGAGAGATACGCGAAAGTTTTGGTTTCAATTTGCTTGGGGCAAAGATCAGCGCGCGCTGGGCGATCAAGTTCAGCAGAACAGCCGCGGCAGGAAGGCAGAACAGCAAAGCAACAGGCAGCAGGGCACTTTTTAAAACCCCTGCAACCGGAGCATGCGATGGCCCATCCGTCAGAAGCCGTGCAAAAGCGTCGGACTGATCGATCAGAACCATGAACCCGGTGCCCATGTGCTCGACGCTGTATTGACCGACTGTAAGCAGGGCGATCAGAAACCCGGTATATGCCGCCACGACCGACAAGTCGTTGGATTTTGGAACCTCACCCTTCTCGCGCGCCTTCAGCAGCTTTTGCGGTGTCGGCTCGTATGACTTGTCGCTGTCGTCATCACCTGCGCTCATCTTTGCGCTCCCATCGGGTTGGTGAAGAAGGCGACCAGCGCGTCCGCCCACACGGACAGGATCAGCGGTGTGCCGGCGAACAGCAGAAACAGCCCGGCGAAGGTAATTGCAGGAGCACCCACGAAGGCCACCATCAGCTGGGGCATTGCCCGGTTGATGACCCCAAGTGCCAGGTTGTAAATCAGAGAGGCAATGACGAACGGCGTTGCCAGTGCAAAAGCCAGCCCAAAGCTGTTGGCGACCTGATGCAATCCCCAACGCGACGCATCCGCGGCACCGGGTGCCAACCCTATTGGAAACAGGGCATAACTCTGGATCAGGAACTGCGCGGCCCGGATGTGCAGGTCCATGATCACGGCAAGTGTCAGCCCTGCCAGGGTCAGCAGGTATCCCATGGCGGGGACCGGATCGGCCGCCGCGCCACCCAACAGTTGCGACAATGACGTGGACTGAGCCGCAATAGACCCCGCGGTTTGCAGCGCGAGAACGAACAGGCGCAGGCCTATCCCCAGGACAAGCCCGATCAGGACTTCGGTGCCGACCAGTTGCACGGTCGCCCAAAGGCTGGGATCAATTCTGACGGGGGGCGCAGCGGGCAGTATGATCAGCGTGAAAGCAACGGAAGCACCAAGCTTTACCCGTGTCGGAATACTGCGCTCACCGAAAGCTGGAAGCAGCGAAACAAGAGCGGAGACGCGCAGAAACACGACAAAGGCGTGCCAGATTGCTTCGGCCAGCTGCGACAGCATTTCTGGCGGCAGGGCAATCACGCTGCAACAGTTCCGACCAAGGCAGGTTTGGCTTCCAGCCCGATTTCTTCGAAGGACAACACCGGGTTGGACACGCCGCGTGCCTGCATGACTGTGCGCAGCAACCGACGGCGCCGGGTCGAGGTCACGACGGCCGGAAACAGACCGTTGTCAGCGGAATTGGCGATGGTGCTCACAACTCCGTCGGCCAGTTTGTTGAACACGTTTGGGGGCAGCGCGACATCCATGCCGGTATTTGGGGCGTCGATCTGGTAAGAGGCAAAAGTGTCCTCCCATTCCGGGGCCAACTGTATCAGAGGGATCGAACCATCCTCGCGCTTCATGTCCGCGACCAGCTGAAAGCCAAGACGCTGACGCACAAGTTCACAGATGCCTTCGGGCTGGGTTGTGGTCAGCCGCGCCTCGGCGAGACTTTCAAGGATCAGCGCCATGTTGCGGATCGACACACGTTCGTCGAGCAACAGGCGCAGAACAGCGTGCAACGTGTCGATCGGCACTTTGTCGGGGATCAGTTCATCCAGCAGCTTGCGGTTGGCTTCGGCGCGTACCGGGTCGCTCAGGCGGGTCATTTCCGACAGCAGGCGCCGGAGGGATTTCAGTGTCAGCAGGCGCGAGAAGTTCTGTTTGATGATCTCCAGCAGATGGGTGGCAAGAATCTCAGGCGGTGAGACTATGGTGGCGCCGCTCAGCGCGGCGTCCTCCTGATCTTTCGGCAGGATCCAGCGCGCCGGAGCACCATAGACAGGCTCGGTCACGTCATTGCCCTCCGGCAGCAGGTCAAACCCGTCCTGCACGAGCGCCAGGACCAGATCGGGATGCAAGACACCGCGTGCCTGTTCGACGCCCTGAACCTTGATCACATACGTTCCGGTCGGCAGGTCGGCGCGGTCGGTCAGGCGGATCTCGGGCAGAATCAGGCCAAAGGTCGACGCCACATAGGTCCGCATATTGGCAATACGGGCGTCCAGCCCCGTGCCAGGGTTCAGAACCATGCTGACCAGATCCGGCGCGAACTCCAGATGGACATCATCCAGGTCCAGGATGTCGCCGATAGCCTGGTATGACGGCGCTTCGGTTTCGGTCGAGGGCAGGTTTGCCGATGCCGCCGCATCTTGCTGCTTTCGGTGAACATTGTAAGCCGCATATCCCAGAATGGCCGCGCCAAGGATGAACGGCAGAAAAGGGAGACCGGGCACCAGAGCGAACAGGACCATGAGCACCGCGACAGTCGACAATGCTGCGGGGTGGCGGCCAAGTTGAGAAAAGATGGCGTTGTCTGTGGCCCCTTGCGTGCCGCCCCGTGCCAGCAGAAGGGCAGACGCTATGGAAATGATGACGGCGGGAATTTGGGACACCAACCCGTCGCCGACGGTCAGAATCGCATAGGTTTCGAACGCCGAGGCCACGGGCATTCCATGTACGACGACGCCCATGACCAGGCCCATGACAAGGTTCAGCAACGTGATCAGAAGCCCGGCGACAGCGTCACCTTTCACGAATTTCGACGCGCCGTCGAGCGAACCGAAGAATGTCGTCTCCTGCTGTTCCAGCTCTCGCCGTTCCTTGGCCTGCTGATGATCGATTGCCCCGGCGGACATGTCGCTGTCGATCGCAAGTTGTTTGCCGGGCATCCCGTCCAACGCAAAGCGCGCGCCGACTTCGGCCATGCGGGCGGCGCCTTTGGTGATGACCATGAAATTCACGATCAGCAGCACGCCGAACACCACCAGGCCAAGAAAAATACTGCCGCCCATGACGAAACTGGCAAAACCTTCGATCACGTCTCCTGCCGCATTCGGGCCGGTGTGCCCCTGCCCGATGATCAGTTTCGTCGACGACACATTCAGCGACAGGCGCAACATCAAAGACGCCAGCAGAATCGTCGGGAAGGACGAAAAGTCCAGCGGGCGTTCAATGAACAGGGTCAGGGTGAAGATCAGGATGGCCAGGGCAAAGGAGGCCGCCAACCCCACGTCCAGAACCCAGGCTGGCATGGGCAGGATCATCATGACGATGACTGTCATCAGCGCAATCGCCAGCAGGACAGTAGGCGAAAACAGCGACTGGATGTTTACCTTGGGCACGCGAAACTCCTAGTTGAAGGCGATAAACGCGGTTGCGGCGCCTGCGGCCGGCACCAGAGACCCAAGCGCGCCGGTGCGGGGCGAGGCCGTCGGAATGGGGATCAAGGGGAGTCCGGCTCCGGTGAACGGATCCCGAGACGTGCCCGCAACCCGGGTTCGGGGGGCCCCTTCAAGCTGTGCCAGCACCTTTTGAAACCGCTCTTTGTAAGCTTCGGCAAGGGGTGTCGTGCGGGAATGATAAGCCCCCGCGGCTGCGGGCCACGATCCAAGCTCGGCATGGAGTTCATTCAGGAACCGGGCGGCGTAGGTCGCGTTCTCATCCGGATCGAACATCGCGTCGATCGAACGGAAGGCTCTGCCGTGCCAGCGATAATTGATCTGAAAACAGCCGACATCAAAGCTGCGGGCGCCCGATTTGAAGATTTTGAACGCATAGGCCTTGGCTTCGACCTCGGACTTGAACCAGTATCCCTGACCGCCGACGTTGATCGTCCAGGGCCAAGGCTGCAACCGGCCGTCCAGCCTGCGCCCGGTTTCAACGCGCGAGATGGCGCGCAGCACGTCCAGGGGCACGCCTTCGGACAAAGCGGCGCGGCGCGCGGCATGATCGCACAGGTCACCGGTTTTGGCATCTGGCATGGCAAACCCTGCCTGCGCCAAAAGCACATGCACCAATATGAGTAACAGCGGGAACTTCTGATTTGGCATTCTGCCGGTCCGGGATTCTGATCTCTCCCGGCCAAGCTAGCCAACGATCGGTTTACAGAGAGTTATCGCCGTTTCAGTTTCGATCTATCCTGCGCCCGAAAACAACGCTGGTATTGGTGCGCAAGACACCGGGAATTTTCGCCAGGTCATCGACCAGAATGTCCAGATCTTCCAGCCTTGGGGCCTCTGCCGACAGCATAAGGTCGAATTCTCCGTTGATCGACAGGCACAGTTTGACTTCGGGGTAGGCTTCGAGCCGCTTGATGATCCGGCTGGTTTCCTTTTGCTGCACTTCGAGCATGACGATGACCTGCACTTTCGGCGTGTCTTCGGTGGACCCGAGGCGCACGGAATATCCTTCGATCAGGCCGCGCTGTTCCATCCGGTTAATTCGCTCGTGCACGGTTGTCCGGGCCACACCCAGCGTGGTCGCAATCTGCGTGGTCGAGGCGCGTGCGTTGGCTTGCAGGGCGGCGATGATGCGACGGTCAAGCTGGTCCATTGGGGCTCTGATTCATGGTCATTCCGGGTTGAGATCAGGTCGAAGCGCCCGCTCGGGGTTCGCGCGGGATGCGTGGGTGCAGATCGTCGATGATGATCGGATGCGCGTGCGGGCCTGACCCGGCCAGATGCGGATGATCGGGCGGCAGGTCGGGGTGATCATGGGTGATCGGTTCCTGGTCGAGGCGCGGCCACAGGCCGATTGCACCGACGACGCCCGCCACGGACAGCGTCGCCATGCTGCTGAGTGTGACGGTCGGGCCGAACACGGTCATCAACCACCCCGCCAGCGGGTAAAGAACCAGCCAGCAACCATGCGACAGGGTAAACTGTGCGGCGAAGACGGCGGGGCGATCCTCGGGGTGGGCCGACCGGGTCAAAAGGCGGCCCGAAGGTGTCAGGGTGGTGGAATATCCGAAACCGGTGAATGCCCACAACGCGGTCAGCAACCCGAGCGACAGAGGAGCAATTGCGGCCAACATCGCAGCGACGGCCATGGAGCCAGTGGCGAATACGGCGCCCGCGACCATGACCCGACGGTCCTCGATCCGATCCAGAAGGCGGGGCAAGGTAAAGGCTGCAAGCATCGACCCGCCCCCGAACCCGGCCAGGGCAATGGCCACCGCGCTTTCCGACAGGCCCAGATTGGCGCGCACGATGACCACGGTGTTCACGATTACCATCGAGCTCAGGGCTGCTGCGCTCCAGCTGAGCGCAAGCAGTCCGCGCAACCTGGGTGTTTTCAAATAGATACGAATGCCGCGCGTGGTGCGGTCATAGATGCCGCGGGGGCGGCTTGGCTTGGGTGACGGAAGCACGACCGAGACAACCAGCATTGCCGATGCGACAAAACCCAACGCGGTACCCCAGAACAGGCTGTTGAAGCTGACCAGCAGCAGCAATGCGGCGGCGAACATGGGACTCAGCAGGCTTTCCATATCGTAGGCCAGGCGTGACAGCGACAAGGCACGCGTGTATTCAGCTTCGTCTGGCAGAACGTCCGGGATCGTGGCCTGAAAGGCGGGCGTAAAGCCCGCCGACGCCGATTGGAGCACGAAGATCAGCACGTAGATTTGCCAGATTTCGGTCACGAAAGGCAGGCACACTGCAACCGCAGCGCGGATCAGGTCCAGCACGACCAACATCTTGCGACGATCCAGACGCTCGGCAAAAGCAGCGGCGAGCGGTGCAACAGTGACGTAAGCCACCATCTTGATCGTCAGTGCCGTGCCTAGGACAAGGCCCGCAGCATTCCCGGCCAGATCAAAGGCGAGCAGCCCAAGGGCGACCGTGGCCAGCCCGGTTCCGGTCAGGGCGACGATCTGGGCGGCGAACAGGTGGCGGTAGGTGCGGTGTTTCAGAATACTCAGCATGGCTCAGAGGTACTTTGTAATCGCTTTGAAGTCTTCGATCCCGCCGCCATCGTCGTCAGCGGACAGGCAGTGTTCGATATGATCATGAATCAATGCGCGTTTGGCATTGGTGACGGCCTTCTCTACTGCAAACAACTGTTGGGCGATGTCGGAACAGGGGGCGTGCTCCTCGAGCATGGCAATGACCTTGGCCAGGTGCCCATGGGCCCGCTTCAGTCGGGCCGTGATTTGTGGATGTGACTGGTGGGCGTTGTCTGACATGACTTATCCATATCCCCCCGATGGGGATATGGTCAAGGATTCGGCATCGAACGGCCCGCGACTTTCGGACGGCGTTGAGTTTGGGGACCAAACCGCCTATCTCGGAGGCGATATCGCACAAAGGAATAGTCGGGTGGCGAACCATTTGTACAAAAACGATCTGCCGGATGGGCTGGATCTGGGCCCGGTTGTGGCCATTGACTGTGAAACCATGGGGCTGAACCCGCATCGCGATCGCCTGTGCGTGATCCAAATGTCAGGCGGCGACGGTAACAGCCATATCATCCAGGTGGACAAGGGCCAGACCGTAGCCCCGAACCTGAGTGCCATGCTGGAAAACCCCGATGTCCTGAAGCTGTTCCATTTCGGGCGGTTCGACATCGCCGCGATGTATCACACCTTTGGTGCCCTGGCCGCGCCGGTTTACTGCACCAAGATCGCCAGCCGGCTGGTGCGCACCTACACCGACCGTCACGGGCTGAAGAACCTGTGCCAGGAACTGATCGGCGTGGATATCTCGAAACAACAGCAGATGAGCGACTGGGGCGCTGAAACCCTGACCGATGCTCAGCTGGACTATGCGGCCTCGGACGTTCTTTATCTGCACCGCCTGCGCGACGAGTTGAACAAGCGGCTGGCGCGCGAGGGCCGGACCGAGATGGCGCAGGCCTGTTTTGATTTCCTGCCGATGCGTGCGAAGCTGGACCTCGCCGGTTGGCCCGAAACGGATATCTTTGCACACTCATGACCGACACCGAAGCATTTCTGAGAACCGCCCGCCAGGTCGTCACTGACGAGGCCCGCGCGCTGGATGTGCTGGCCGACAGCCTTGACGAGCATTTTGCCGAGGCCGTGCATCTGATCCTGAAAGCCGCCGGGCGCATCATCATCAGTGGCATCGGAAAATCGGGCCATATCGGCCACAAGATTGCCGCCACTCTGGCCAGTACCGGAACGCCCGCCTATTTCGTGCACCCGGCCGAGGCCAGCCATGGAGATCTGGGCATGGTTTCCAAAGGCGATGTGGTGCTGGCGATTTCGAATTCGGGCGAAGCGCCTGAGCTGGCCAACCTGCTTGCCTTTACGCGCCGCTTTGGCATTCCGCTGATCGGGCTATCCAGCAAGCCAGAAAGCACGTTGATGAAACAGGCTGATGTGCATCTGCTGATACCGTCGATGGGCGAGGCCTGCGGTTTCGGCATGGTGCCTTCGATCTCGACGACGCTGACCCTTGCAATGGGCGATGCGCTGGCCATTGCGCTGATGAAGTATCGCGACTTCCGCCCCGAGGATTTTCGCGCCTTCCACCCCGGCGGAAAGCTGGGTGCGCGGCTGAGTACGGTGCGCGACCTGATGCATACAGGCGACGCCCTGCCTCTGGTCGCGGCGAACACCGCGATGAGCGACGCTCTGATCGAAATTAGCCAAAAGGGCTTCGGCGTGGCCGGTGTAACGGATGCGCAGGGGCATTTGTCGGGCATCATTACGGACGGTGACTTGCGGCGACACATGGACGGTCTGCTGGACAAAACGACCGAGCAGGTCATGACCGCCAATCCGACCACCATAACACCGGACGCATTGGCCGAAGAGGCGGTGGCGATCATGAATGATCGCAAGATCACTTCGCTGTTTGTGGTCGACGAGGCTGCATCCGGACAGGCGCTGGGTCTTCTGCATATCCACGACTGCTTGCGCGTCGGTCTGGGCTGAGGGAGGTCGAATTGGACAGGTATTCCCGCATGGTACAGTTCCTGAAGGTTCTGTTGCCACTTGCGGCCATTCTGATGCTGTCCACAGTGTTCCTGCTGTCTCGCAGCATCGAAACCAACGTATCGGTGCCATTCGCCGAAAAAGACATTGACGAGCGATTGGCGCAACAGGTGGTCACACAGCCGAAATATCGAGGGACAACCCGCAAAGGCGAAGATGTCCAGATCGAAGCCATCCAGGCCAAGCAGGGCGGCGAAGACGAAACCCCGACCGCATCCGAATTTCGGGGCCGTCTGGGGCTTCTCAGCGGTGGAACGATATTTCTGGATTCCAATTCAGGTTTGATCCGCCCCGATGAGGGCACGGCAACTTTTGTCGGCGACGTCGTGATTACCACTGCCGACGGACTTCAGGTCACGACTGACCTGCTCAACACGTCGCTGGACGAAATCCGGGGCGACACGCCGGGGCGGGTGAACGGAACCGGGCCGATCGGCAATTTTTCCGCCGGACGCATGACCTTTGGCACTGAAAAAAAGGACGGACCGGTCCATATTGTTTTTACAGACGGCGTGAAGCTGGTATACGAGCCTGAAAAAGCAGAAAGATAACCTGTGTTCGATTTTCGTTTTGTTCCTTTGTGCCTTGCTCTGTTTGCAGGTGCCGTAACCGCGACAGCGCAGGAGGCGCAGGTGGCTTTTGGTTCTGCAAATGCCGACCCGAGTCTTCCGGTCGAGGTCACGTCCGAAACGTTGAACGTCAACCAGGAGGACGGTTCTGCCGAATTCCTCGGAAATGTCGTCGTCATTCAGGGCGAAATGCGGCTGACTGCTGAACGGGTTCTCGTGATCTATAACGAGGAACGCTCGGCGATTGAACGGATGGAAGCCACCGAGAATGTTGTTCTGGTCAGCCCGCCCGATGCGGCAGAGGGCGATTGGGCGGAATACACGATCGATTCCGGTGTGATCGTGATGAAAGGCAATGTCCTGCTGACGCAAGGCCCCAGCATCATCAGCGGCGACCAGATGAACGCCAATCTGACAACGGGCACAGCGACCATGACCGGGCGCGTCAAGACGATCCTTCAGCAGGGAAACAACTGATGGCGCGACCCGACCTGTCAGTGGCCGAAGGCAATTCCGGGCTGCGCATCGAGAAGCTGCGGAAATCCTACCGTAAGAAAACGGTGATCCGCGATGTCTCGATGACACTGGACCGGTCCGAAGTCGTTGCCCTGTTGGGACCCAACGGGTCGGGTAAGACCACGACCTTTTATTCCGTGGCGGGGCTTGTTTTCCCAGAGGCCGGCAAAGTCACGATTGACGGCCAGAATGTTACGACTTTGCCGATGTACCGGCGTGCGCGAATGGGCATCGGTTACCTGCCGCAGGAGATGTCGATCTTTCGCGGCATGAGCGTCGAGGACAATATCGCCGCGGTACTGGATATCACGGTTCCTCATGCTCACAGGCGGAAAGAACGGCTGGAAGAGCTGTTGTCGGATTTCTCGATCGAACATCTGCGTCGCGCGCCTGCTCTTGCCCTTTCCGGCGGTGAGCGCCGCCGCGTTGAGATAGCGCGATGTTTGGCCGCAGACCCGAAATATCTTTTGCTGGACGAACCATTTGCGGGTGTTGATCCGATCAGCGTCGGCGATATCCGGCATCTGGTTGCCGACCTTAAAAAACGGGGGATCGGTGTTCTGATCACCGACCATAACGTGCGGGAAACGCTGGAAATTGTCGACCGCGCCTATATCCTGCATGACGGGCAGGTTCTGATGTCCGGCACACCTGACGAAGTCGTCGAGAACGAGAATGTCCGCCGTGTCTATCTTGGCGAAAACTTCCGTATTTCATAGGCTTGTTATGGTCTGCGTCGGATGCATGGCGGAAATCGCGTATATACACACCTGTTTTGATTGACTCTTCCGTCGTCTCTTGCCTCAATTGTCCCATGGCATTTACCCGGTTCCAGTCTGGAGATCGTTGTCCCTTCGTTGAAGGGCTGGAGTTAAGACAACCGCGGAAAGTGTCTCGACCCCCCACCCGATAAAAACAAGTTCGTCGCGTAACGTGACGTCAGAATGGGTGTGAATTGTGAAGGAGATCACATGCGTTACCAAATCAGCGGAAAACAGATCGACATCGGTGCGGCGCTTCAGACTCACGTGCAGACCGAATTGGGCGAGGTTGTGGGCAAATATGCCCAGCGGCCTACCGACGCCAACGTCGTCTTTTCCCGTTCAGCGCATGAATATGTATGCGAAACAACAGTGCACCTGTCCACCGGGCTGACCGCTCAGGCCAAGGCGCATGCAACCGAAATTTATGCGGCGTTCGAGGCATGCTGCGACAAAATGGAAACACAACTGCGGCGCTACAAACGTCGTTTGAAGGACCACCACAAGGATCGGTCCGAGCCGGTTGAACTCTTTGGGGCGTCCTCTTATATCCTCGCCTCTGACGAATCGGACACGGCCGATGAACCCGAATCGCTACAGCCCATGATTGTGGCTGAGATGGAAACTAAAATCCCATCTTTGAGCGTTGGTGAAGCCGTGATGCAAATGGAACTTGCCGGTGCCCCGGTGCTGGTGTTCAGAAATGAGAACAAGGATGGATTGAACGTCGTGTATCGTCGCGAAGACGGTAATATCGGCTGGATTGATCCTTAACAGGCAAGGATACGGGGCGGCACCCGCCGAGGCGGGTGCGGTGCCCATGGAGCGTGATCATGGAGCTTTCGAGCATACTAAAGCCCGAAGCAGTACGTGTACTATCCGCCGCTTCCAGCAAGAAGCGGTTGTTTCAGGAAATAGGCGATGTAGCAGCCGCCAATCTGGGGCTCGACTCGCAGGCCGTCGTCGACTGTCTGCTCGAACGGGAAAGCCTGGGCCCGACCGGCGTGGGGCATGGCGTTGCGCTTCCGCACGCGCGTTTGCCCGAGCTGGATTCGGTTTCGGGCGTATTCGTCATGCTGGAAAAGCCCATCGACTTTGGATCGGTTGATCGTCAACCCGTGGACATCGCGTTTGCACTTTTTGCGCCGGAAGAGGCCGGCGTCGATCATCTCAAGGCGCTGGCCCTTGTGTCACGCACGCTGAGGGACACCTCGGTGTGCACCAAGCTTCGGGCGAACCCTGATCCGGTCAAGCTTTATGCTATCCTGACCGAAGCGCAGTCCATGCAAGCAGCGTAATCACAAAAAAAGCCCCCGGATTTCGGGGGCTTTTTTGTGTGTACGGTGATCGGGGTCAGCCGCCGGTTCCCATTTCCAGCGTCCACCAGATTTTCCCGCCTTTTTCCTGATGCCAGGCGAACCCCATCTGCGTGGCCTTGGGGTCCATGATCACGGCGCGCGGTCCGGGTTCCTGCATCCAGGCGGCAAGGGTTTCGGTTTCGGTTTCGTATGTCTCGGAAATGGCTTCACCGAGGAACGTGCCGAAATATCCGACCCGTGCAGCCCGATCGATCGGCGAGGAACCGTCGGACCCAAAGTGCCAGGGCCGGTTCTGTCTGGCCATGTCCTTGGAATGGATCGCCGCTGCTGCGTTCAGCTGCGCGTTCAGCTGGACAGGCTGCAATCCCTGGGCCTGGCGCAGGGCATTGACCGAATCAACCATACGGAACTGCAACTTTTCCGGGTTGCCGCGAATTTTGTAGACCGTGGGCAGCGGGCGACCGTCTGCACCAATGGTCGTGGTGCCGGTGTCTGTACATGCCGCCAGCGCGACAAAGCAAATCAAGAGTAAAGAAACGATACGCGTCATGATCGACCTGGTTATTGTGTCTTTACAGGGCATAGCGCGCCTGAAGGCTCTGAGCAAACGCGCAATGGCCCTAACTCGCATGATTCTGCCGGTTTGATTTGCGACTGAAGCATTCTGGCAATAGAATGTCATAGATTTCAGACCTCATCTAAACACAGGACCCGTTGTCATGGTCAAAAAGCGTATTCATTCGCCCACACGCAGGGGATTTCTGGCAGGGGCCACTGCGACGCTGGCAACCCCAGCACTGGCGCAATATATCCCGGGCGACCCGCTGCGCCCTGCACCCGAGACTGAACCGGCGGTTCGCCGCAACGTATCCGGGTTCCGGGCATTGGATTGGCAACCGTATTTCTCGAACACCAGAAATGGCGCCATTCTGGTCGATACCGTCTCAAGAGCGCTGCATTATTGGTCGGATGATCAAGCGGTGTACAAATTGTACCCGTCGTCGGTTCCGCTGACCGAAGAACTCACCCGGCGCGGGCGTACCAGCGTAATCCGCAAGGTTGAAGGGCCCAGCTGGTCTCCGACGCCGTCGATGAAAAAACGAAATCCGGAATGGCCGGACTATATTCCTCCGGGGCCAGATAACCCGCTGGGAACACACGCTTTATACCTGAGCTGGAAGTATTACCGCATTCACGGAACGCACGATACGCGAAAAATCGGACGTCGGTCGTCGAATGGCTGTATCGGTCTGTTCAACGAAGACATTGCCGAGCTGTTCTCGATGGCGAAGGTCGGCACGCAAGTGTTGCTAATTTGACGACATTTTCGTGTGGGAACCCGCTTAGCGGTCAAGTTGCAATTGCATTCCAGCGTCAATGCTGATTAGAAAAAACCACGAGGTAAGTCTTAGATGTGTGGTTCCGGGCATTGGAACTGCGCAAATTCTGGAGGTTAATATGAAGAAACTCGTTCTCGCTGCTGCACTGACTGCTGCCGCTTCGACCGCTTATGCTGGTAACCTGGAAGAGCCGGTTGTTGAAGCACCTGTTGTTGTAGAAGAAACTCAGGGTTCGTCGCAGGGCATCCTGCTGCCGCTGATCCTGCTGGTCGTTGTTGCTGCTGCTGTTGCTGCAAGCTAATCCGACACGGAATTCATGAAAAAGGCGGTGGAGCAATCCACCGCCTTTTTTGTTTTCCCAAGGCTGTGCCGGTCAGTCCAGCCAGCCGCGCAAGTTTTCTTCGATCACCGTGCCCAATGCAGCAATGTGCGCCGCATCGTCATTGAGGCATGGAATATAGGTGAAGGTTTCGCCGCCTGCTTCTTCGAAGCTTTCCTTGATCTCTTCGTTGATCTCTTCCAGCGTTTCGATGCAGTCGGCCGAGAATGCCGGTGCGATGACCGCTATGTTCTTTTTGCCCTGCCTGGCCAAATCCGCCACATGATCCACTGTATAGGGTTTCAGCCATTCCTCGGGGCCGAATCGCGACTGGAACGTCGAAACCAGTTGATCGTCAGACCACCCCAGCCGTTCCTTCAGCAGCCGTGTCGTCTTGGCGCACTGGCAATGATAGGGGTCACCCTGTTGCAGATACCGTTCCGGCATCCCGTGATACGAGCAGACCAGAATATCGGGTTTTGTCTCCGCCGCTGCATAGGCACGTTCAACGGATTGCGCCAGGGCGTCGATATAGGCCGGTTGGTCGAAATAGGCCGGTACGGTTCGCGAGGCGGGCTGCCAGGCCTCATCCATCAGTGCACGAAAGAACTGGTCATTGGCGGTGGCCGTGGTTGCGCCCGCGTATTGTGGGTAAAGCGGGAAGAACAGAATACGGTCACAACCCGCGGCAACCATCTCGCGCACTTTGGACTTTGTTGAGGGGTTGCCGTAGCGCATACAGAAATCGACCATCACCTGATCCCCGTACCGATCCTGCATTGCGCCGCGCAGCTTGGCAGTCTGGTCCTTGGTGATCGTCATCAGCGGGCTTTCGCCCTTCTCGTGATTCCAGATCGATTTGTAGGCTTCTCCCGAACTGAATGGCCGTTTGCTGAGGATGATCGCCTGAAGAATCGGTTGCCATTTCCATTTCGGATAGTCGATGACCCGTTGATCCGACAGAAACTCGTTCAGATAGCGACGCATCGGCCAATAGGTGTAATCGTCCGGGGTGCCCAGATTGGCCAGCAAAATGCCAACACGGCCCATCTTGACCTTGGGATGGTCGGCAGGAGCATGAGCGGGACGAGTGGCATCAAACATTTGAGCATTCCTGAGTTTTCGTGTTCCGACCTGAGATAAAGGGATTTGGTTGCGCGTCAATCCGGCAGTTTGCCCTCTTTCGTGCGCAGGGCATCTGCCAGGCGCATTTGGGCTGACCCCGGGCGCAGCGGCTTTGGTTGGCTGTCATCGGGGGACCAGCCGGTCAGGCAAATCAGTTCGAAGGTTGCGGCAAGGCGGCCTGTTTCCGTCGAAAAGTGATCCGAATAGACGCGCTGTGCGGCTTCGAACACTCTGCGTCGGGTTGGGCATTTCAACCGGGCAGCCAAAGCGTTGGTCTCACCCATGTCCCTCAGATCGTGCATCAGGTGCCAGATATCGCGGTATTCTGCCGTCAGCGGTACGGCATCGGCCACTGGCAATGCCAGACCGGCCCGCTGCAACAATCCACCGAGGTCGCGCAGTTCGGCCATGGGGGCGATTCGGGGGCTGAGCCCGCCCGTGACTTTGATTTCGGCCTGACCCAGCGCGGCGCGCAATTCGTGAAGGGTCTCACCCCCAAGGCATAGAACAAGAACCAGTCCATCCGGTTTCAAAGCCCTTTTGCATTGGATCAACTGGCCGACCGGGTCATTGGCGCAATGCAGCGCCATCGCATGAATTACCAGATCATGCGCACCGGGTTGAAGCGACAGCACATCGTCATCCGCGACAATGGCGGCATCCGGAAAAACGTCTGCCCAAAGCTGTGGAAAAGGGGTCACAACCGCAGGTGCCGTAAAGGTTCTGTTAACCATGGAGAGCCGATCCTGAACCTCATCAATGGCGGCGCGGTGCAAGAACAAGGCGTCGTCCTTCGCGCGGGCGCGATGATGCAGAATGGCGTTACGGTCGAAAAGAGAGGGTGCGGTGGGCTCGGGCAGTTTCATAGGTCGCAAGTATCGCATTGCGCAGCGGATTCAAACTGCCCTTGCTCTGATCTACCCGCCGCGTTGCATGGGCTGCGGAGAGCTGACGGAATCCGATTTCGGCCTGTGTGGGGCGTGTTGGCGGGATACGCCGTTCATCGGTCGCACGGTTTGCGAAAGCTGTGGTGTGCCCGTGATCGGAAGCGCAGACAGGTTCCGGACCGAGTGCGACGATTGTCTGAAAACCCCTCCGCCCTGGAACGCGGGCCGCGCTGCTCTGATGTATGATGGGAAGGCGCGGTCACTTGTTCTGGCTTTGAAACATGGTGACCGTACCGAACTGGCCCGCCCCGCTGCGCGTTGGATGGCGCAGGCCGGGCGCGAGCTGTTGCGTCCCGGTATGGTGATTGCTCCGGTGCCGTTGCATTGGTCACGCCTGCTGAAACGGCGATACAATCAGTCTGCGCTGCTGGCACGCAACCTAGGGCGAGAAACCGGGTTGGACTGCATGCCGGATCTGCTGGTGCGCAAACGGCGGACCCCGGCGCTGGACGGAAAGACCGCGCGGGAAAGGGACGAAGCCTTGGCAGGCGCAATTGACATCCACCCAAGGCGGGCACTGCATTTGAAGGGGCGCGATGTCCTGCTGGTGGATGACGTGATGACATCCGGCGCGACGTTGGCGGCGTGCACGCGTGCGTGTCAGGCCGCTGGGGCAAATCATATTTTCGTGTTGGCACTGGCGCGCGTTGCCAAGGATGCCTAATTCGCCCAAGATCGCACGAAACCCAAAGGGACCGGAACATGAAGCCCGTAGAAATCTATACCTCGCCGCTCTGTGGTTTTTGCCACGCGGCCAAACGTCTGCTGAAGCAGAAAGGCGTTGAGTTCAAGGAAGTTGACATTCTGATGCACCCCAAACGCAAGCCCGAGATGATCCAGCGCGCAGGCGGCAAACGCACCGTGCCTCAGATTTTCATCGGGACACAGCATGTGGGCGGCTGCGACGACCTTTACGAGCTGGAGCGGCAAGGCAAGCTTGACCGTCTGCTTGCGGCCTGATGAAGACCGCGCTGCTGCAAATCACCTCGTCGGATGATCCGGTCGAAAACCTGGACATGGTGCGCGCCATGGCGGCCGACGCGGCAGGGCAGGGTGCGCGGTTTATCCTGACACCAGAGGTCACGAATTGCGTATCAAACAGTACGACGCGGCAAAACGAGGTTCTTCAGCACGAAGAAGACGACATCACCTTGGCCGGCCTGCGGGAACAGGCCGCCCGACTGGGCGTGTGGGTGTTGATCGGGTCACTGGGGATAAAAACTCATGACGCTGACGGGCGGTTTTCCAACCGGTCTTTCATGATCGATCCGCAAGGTCAGATCGTGGCGCGTTACGACAAGATTCATATGTTCGACGTGCAAGTCACCGAGACCGAGACGTTTCGCGAATCAAAGAACTACCGCCCCGGCGAAAAGGCGGTCCTAGCCGAAACCGATTTTGGCAAGGTGGGTTTGACCATCTGTTATGACATCCGGTTTCCGTACCTGCATGCGGCTTTGGCGCAGGCAGGCGCGCGAATCCTGACCGTTCCGGCAGCGTTTTCACCTGTTACGGGCGCCGCGCATTGGGAATCGCTGTTGCGGGCCCGGGCGATCGAGACAGGCTGTTGGGTCTTGGCCCCCGCGCAAACGGGGGAACACCCATCAATGCGCGGAAAGACGCGTTTTACCCATGGGCACAGCATGGTTGTCGCCCCTTGGGGAGAGGTGCTGATCGACGCAGGTACCGATCCGGGCATTCACATTTTCGATTTGGATGATAGTTCTGTGTCAGAGGCACGCCGCCGCGTGCCGTCGTTGACACACACCCGGTCTTTCACTGGACCCTGACAGAATTGAACAATGACGGAAGACACCAACGCCCTTGCGGTCACGCTGTTCAGCGAGATCCTGACCGCGGATCAGTTGTTGCGCAACCGGCTCAGCCGGGTGCTACCCAAGGGTATGGAAATTTCGCATTTCTCTGTGCTGAATCATCTGGTTTTCGTCGGGGACGAGCGTAGCCCGGCGCAACTGGCCAACACGTTCCACGTGACCCGAGGAGCGATGACCAACACCTTGGCCAAGTTGGAATGGGCCGGGTACATCCACATCCGCCCCGACTGGGACGACGCCCGCCGCAAGATGGTCGCGATCAGCCCCGCCGGTCGCCGTGCGCGGGATCAGGCGATTTCGTCGATCGCGCCGCTGATCAACCGTGTCGTCGGAGAGCTGGGGCTGGAACGGGTGCGCGGCACGCTGCCGGTTCTAAGGGATTTGCGGTTGCAGTTGGAGGGGGAGTAACCCCCTACTGTGGCTTCACGCTCGCCGTCACGTAATTCACGCTCAAGTCCCGATCCGAGATGGACCAGCTCCACAGGATTGGGTTGAACACGAACCCTTTGCGGTCCACCGGGTCCAGCCCGGCCTGACGCAGCAGGTCGAACAGCTCGTCCGGCGTGATGAACTTGTTCCATTCATGGGTGCCGCGCGGCAGCCAGCGCATGACGACCTCGGCCCCGAAAATCGCCATGGCGTAAGACTTCGGGTTGCGGTTGATGGTGGAACAAATCTCCAACCCGCCAGGTTTGAGCAACTGACGCGTGGCGGTCAGATAGGACAAGGGATCAGCCACGTGTTCGACCACTTCCATGTTCAGCACAACATCGAATTGCTCACCGGCAGCGGCCATGTCCTCGGCTGTGGTATGGCGATAGTCGATCTTCAGCCCGGACTGTTCAGCGTGAATGCGCGCCACGGGCAGATTGCGTTCCGCGGCGTCGGCGCCCACAACGTCGGCACCAAGACGCGCCATCGGTTCGCTCAGCAGCCCGCCGCCGCAGCCGATATCCAGCAGGCGCAGGCCTTCGAACGGCACAGGCGACTTTAGGTCGCGATCGAATTCTCCGGCGATCTGCTGCGTTATATAGTCAAGCCGGCACGGGTTAAGCATGTGCAACGGTTTGAATTTCCCGTGCGGGTCCCACCATTCGGCGGCCATCGCCTCGAATTTTGCGATCTCGGACGGGTCCACCGTGTTCGGATGCGCTTGCATTCCTGTCTCCGTGTGCTCTTTTACGCTTAAGGACTATATAGGGCCATAATGGACAAGTACCCGGACCAAAAGCGCGCAGTTCAATATCTGTACCCGCCGATCGACCCTTTCGACCAGCGTATGGTCGATATGGGCGATGGGCACCGTATTTATGTGGAACAATGCGGAAATCCTGACGGCATACCCGTCGTGATCCTGCACGGGGGGCCGGGTGGGGGGTGCAGCCCGGCCATGAGGCGATACTTCGATCCTCAGGCCTACAGGGTGATTCTGTTTGACCAGCGCGGATGTGGCCGGTCGCGCCCCACCGCCTCGGTCGAGGACAACACGACGTGGCATCTGGTGGCCGACATAGAGCGGCTGCGCAAACTCTTCGAGATCGAAGAATGGATCGCTTTTGGCGGAAGCTGGGGGGCGACTCTGGCGTTGATCTATGCCCAGACCCATCCCGATCGCGTCACTCGACTGGTGTTGCGCGGGGTGTTCCTTGCGACTCAGGCCGAGCTTGACTGGTTTTACGGCGGTGGCGCCGGGCGGTTCTGGCCCGAGCAATGGAAGAAATTCACCTCGCTGCTGCCCGAGGTTGAACTGAACGACACCATTGCCGCCTATAACAAACGCCTGTTTTCGGGCGACCGCGCGACAGAGATACTGTATGCGCGGGCCTGGTCGCATTGGGAAAACGCGCTGGCCTCGATCCACACCAACGGATCGGTTGGCGAAAGCCCCGGCGAATACGCGCGCACCTTTGCGCGGCTCGAGAATCACTATTTCACCAACAAGGCGTTTCTGGAAACGGACGGGCAGATTCTGGATCAGATGGACCGGATCGCGCATATCCCCGGCCATATCGTGCAGGGGCGCTATGACATGATCTGCCCGCCGCAGGCCGCCTGGTCGCTGGCGGAACGCTGGCCGAATGCCGAACTGAAAATGGTTCGTCAGGCGGGGCACGCCCTGTCCGAGCCGGGCATCAGCGCGGAACTGGTGCGAATCATGGACCGTGTGGCGGAGGGTGTCGCATGACCCGCATCGATCGCCGTGCCCTCTTTGCCTCTGGTGCCGCTGCCGCATTGCTAGCGGCGACAGGAGCATCCCTTGCCGGTACGCCCAAGAAAGGCGGGACATTGCGTCTGGCTGTTCCGCGCGATGACAGCCTCGAGCAAGTGGCGCGTGGGGCCGTTTTCGACACAATGACCGAAATCGCCCCGGATGGTACGTTGCGCGGTGAGCTTGCGACCGGCTGGCAAACCGACGCCGACGCACGGGTCTGGAACTTTGATCTGCGTGATGACGCGGTCTTTCACGATGGCGAACCCTTGCAGATTGCCGATGTCCTGGCCGTTCTGGCCGAAATCGGAAGGCCCGAGGCGCTTGCCCCCAACCGCCTGCGGCTTGAACTTGCCGAGGCAAATCCCGGATTGCCATTCCTGTTGGCCGACAGCCGCTTTGTTGTTGCGCGCGCCGGTGAAACCGTATCCCCGTTGCGCAAAGCCTACGGCACCGGCTGCTATCGTGTCGAACGGGCAGAAGATGGCCGCCATTTTCTGGGCCGCCGTGTCGAGGGGCATTACAAAGATGGTCAGGCCGGATGGGCTGACGCGGTTGAAGTCATTGTAATCCCGGACCCAGCCGTGCGCGCCGAGGCGCTGCGGGACGGGTATGTCGATATCGCGGCGCTTCCGGATCGGGCCGGAATGCGAGGCACGCGCGGTGTCCGGTTCCACCCCTCCGAGGCCGACATGGCCCTTGCCGTATCGGATGCTGTCGGGATGCCGCGGCAGATTGCCGGGAACGGTGCGCTGGACGATGGCCGCATCGCCGAACGGTGGTGGATGGTGTAAATCCGAATGCGAATCCCTCAGGGGGTTGCAGACTCGGGCCATCCTGCGTATATGCAGTTTCAACAGCGGCGCGTTGGACTTCTGGTCCAAGGCTCCACCGGAAAATTCGACGGGCCGCGCGCCCGTTTTTTTGTGCCCGACTGACAGGGTAGAGTACCAGATGACAAACGACCTGATAGCAAAAGCTGCCATTGACCGGCGACTGGCCGAGATCATCACGCCCGTGATCGAAGATCTGGGGTATGAGCTGGTCCGTATCCGCCTGATGAGCGGCAAGCAGACTACGCTTCAGATCATGGCCGACAAGCCCGATGGCGGTATCGAAGTGGATGATTGCGCCGAGATTTCCAACGCGGTCAGCGCCACGCTGGATGTCGAGGACCCAATCCTTGATGCCTATACGCTTGAGGTGTCCAGCCCCGGTATCGACCGCCCTCTGACCCGTCTGAAGGATTTCGAGACCTTCGAAGGCTATGAGGCCAAGATCGAGACCGCCGAACTGATTGACGGCCGCCGACGCTTCAAGGGCGAATTGGCGGGGATCGAAGGGGACGAGGTTCTGATCAACATCCCCGAGGGGGATGAAACCATCACCATCGGTCTGCAATTCGACTGGCTGAGCGACGCCAAGCTGGTCCTGACCGATGACCTGATCAAGGAAATGCTGCGCCAGCGCAAAGACGCCGGTGCCCTGAACGAAAACGCTTTCGACGAGATTGAGACCGAAGGGTCCGAAGAGGAGACGAACTGATGGCAATCACCTCAGCCAACCAGCTGGAGCTGCTGCAGACCGCCGAGGCCGTGGCCCGCGAAAAGATGATCGACCCCGGTCTGGTTGTCGAAGCGATGGAGGAATCGCTCGCCCGTGCCGCCAAGAGCCGCTACGGCGCCGAGATGGACATCCGCGTGTCGATCGACCGCAAGACCGGCAAGGCGACCTTTACCCGCGTCCGTACCGTGGTCGAAGATGAGGAGCTTGAGAACTATCAGGCCGAAATGACCGTCGAGCAGGCCAAGCAGTATATGGAAGCGCCCGAGGTTGGTGACGTCTTCGTCGAAGAGGTCCCGCCGGTTGAGATGGGCCGGATCGCGGCTCAGTCCGCCAAGCAGGTGATTTTGCAGAAGGTGCGCGAAGCCGAGCGTGACCGTCAGTACGAAGAATTCAAGGATCGCGCCGGTACCATCATCAACGGTGCGGTCAAGCGCGAAGAGTTTGGCAATGTCATCGTCGATCTGGGCGGTGCCGAGGCGGTTCTGCGCCGCAACGACAAGATCGGCCGCGAAAGCTATCGCCCGAATGACCGGGTGCGCGCCTATATCAAAGAGGTTCGCCGCGAAGTGCGTGGCCATCAGATCTTCCTGTCGCGCACAGCGCCGGAATTCATGGCCGAGCTGTTCAAGATGGAAGTGCCGGAAATCTATGACGGCATCATCGAGGTCAAGGCCGTGGCCCGTGACCCCGGTTCGCGCGCCAAGATCGCCGTGATTTCCTATGATGGTTCGATCGACCCCGTGGGTGCCTGCGTTGGTATGCGCGGCAGCCGTGTGCAGGCGGTTGTGAACGAGCTTCAGGGTGAAAAGATCGACATCATCCCGTGGAACGAAGACCAGCCTACCTTCCTGGTGAACGCGTTGCAGCCTGCCGAGGTTTCCAAGGTGGTTCTGGACGAAGAAGCCGGCAAGATCGAGGTTGTCGTGCCAGAAGAACAACTGTCGCTGGCCATCGGTCGCCGCGGTCAGAACGTGCGTCTGGCCAGCCAGCTGACCGGCCTGGACATCGACATCATGACCGAGGCCGAAGAATCGGCCCGCCGCCAGAAGGAATTCGAAGCCCGTACCAAACTGTTCATGGACAGCCTGGATCTGGACGAATTCTTTGCTCAGCTGCTGGTCTCGGAAGGCTTCACCAACCTCGAAGAGGTTGCCTATGTCGAGATTGAGGAACTGCTGGTCATCGACGGCGTTGACGAAGGTACAGCGCAGGAACTGCAAACCCGCGCCCGCGAATTCCTGGAAGCACAGGCCAAGGCGGCACTGGATGCGGCGCGTGAATTGGGGGCCGAGGACAGTCTCATTGAATTCGAAGGTCTGACACCCCAGATGGTAGAGGCGCTGGCCAGGGACGACGTGAAGACTCTGGAAGACTTTGCAACTTGCGCCGACTGGGAACTGGCCGGTGGCTGGACGACCGTCGATGGTGAGCGTGTCAAGGATGACGGTGTATTGGAGCCTTTCGGCGTAACGCTGGAAGAGGCGCAAGATATGGTCATGACGGCGCGTATCCTGCTGGGTTGGGTTGATCCGGCCGAGCTGGAACAGGCGGAAGAAGACGTCGACGGCGATGCAGCAGACGAGGAGGTCGAGGCCTGATCTCGGGCTTCGGGTGGCGTGTATGAGTCGCGGTGGCGCCCATAAGGATCGGTCCGACGGACCCGAGCGCAAGTGCATCGCCACAGGCGAGGTGCAGCCCAAAAACGGGCTGATCCGCTTTGTGGCGGGGCCGGACGGTCAGGTTTTTCCGGATGTCGCGGCGAAACTGCCCGGGCGGGGGGTCTATGTGGCGGCGGATCGTGCCGCCCTGGACAAGGCCGTTGGCAAGAAACTGTTTGCGCGGGGGTTCAAGGCGCAGGTGTCTGTGCCCAAGGACCTGGCGGAAAAGGTTGAACAGCAGATCGCGCGCCGCGTTGTCGAGCTGCTCAGCCTGGCGCGCAAGTCCGGCGACGCGGTCGCGGGGTATGAAAAGGTCAAGACGTGGCTGGACCGGGAAGAGGCGCAGGTGCTGATTCAGGCCGCCGATGGATCGGGGCGCGGCAAGTCCAAACTGAGCACGCCGCACTTCGGGAAATACATAGGTTGGCTGACGGCAGACGAATTAGGACAGGCATTTGGGCGCCAAACGGTGATTCATGCGGCCTTGGCCTCTGGCGGACTCGCCAAACGTGTTGTAGAGGAAGCGCAGCGCCTGCGTGGCTTGCGCGAAACGGATGACGGCGGCAGGGGCCGCGCGGAAGGGTAAAGAGCTTTATGAGCGATAATGACGGCAAAAAGACATTGGGTCTTCGTGGCGGGGCACGCCCCGGAAATGTGAAACAGAGTTTCAGCCACGGACGCACCAAGAATGTCGTGGTGGAAACCAAACGCAAACGCGTGGTGGTTCCCAAGCCGGGCGCAGCAAAGCCGGGTGGCGGTGCTGCACCTTCGGGTGATCCGTCGCGTCGTCCTGCGGGCATTTCCGATGCGGAAATGGCGCGCCGCATGAAGGCGTTGCAAGCGGCCAAAGCGCGTGAGGCCGAAGAGGCCGCGGCGCGCGAGGCTGCTGAAAAGGCGCGCGAAGAAGAGCGCGCCCGCCGCCGTGCGGAACAGGAAGCCAAAGAACGCGAACAGCGCGAAGCCGAAGAGCGTGCGCGTCAGAAGGCTGAGGAAGAAGAGCGCAAGCGCAAAGAGGCGGAAGAAGCCGCCAAACGCGCCGCTGCCGCGCCCGCACCTGAAGAGCCCAAAGCGGCTCGCGCCCCGGCCAGCAAACCTGCGCCGGCAGCCACGCCGCGCAAACAGGATCGCGAACGTGAGCAGCGTGGTCGTGGCAAAGGACGCGACGACAACCGCCGTTCGGGCAAGCTGACTCTGGGTCAGGCGACCGGTGGCGAGGGCAACCGTCAGCGCTCGATGGCCGCGATGAAGCGCAAGCAGGAGCGTGCGCGTCAGAAAGCCATGGGCGGTGCCGTTGAACGGGAAAAGGTGATCCGCGACGTACAGCTGCCCGAGGCGATCATGGTCTCAGAACTGGCCAACCGTATGGCCGAACGTGTGGCTGACGTTGTCAAATCGCTGATGCAGATGGGCATGATGGTCACGCAGAACCAGACCATCGACGCCGACACCGCAGAACTGATCATCGAAGAGTTTGGCCACAAGGTCACTCGCGTATCCGATTCGGATGTTGAAGACGTCATCAAAGAGGTCGAAGACAGCGAAGACGATCTGCAGCCGCGTCCGCCGGTCATCACCATCATGGGTCACGTCGACCACGGCAAGACCTCGCTGTTGGACGCAATCCGCGACGCGCGCGTTGTGGCGGGTGAGGCCGGTGGCATCACCCAACATATCGGCGCGTATCAGGTGAAAACCGATGGCGGCACCACGCTGACCTTCCTGGATACTCCGGGCCACGCGGCGTTTACGTCAATGCGCTCGCGCGGTGCTCAGGTTACGGATATCGTGGTTCTGGTCGTCGCGGCTGACGACGCGGTGATGCCGCAGACGATCGAAGCGATCAACCACGCAAAAGCGGCCGAAGTACCGATGATCGTGGCGATCAACAAGGTCGACAAGCCGGATGCAAACCCGGACAAGGTCCGCACCGATCTGCTGCAACACGAAGTGATCGTCGAGAAAATGTCGGGTGAGGTTCAGGACGTCGAAGTCTCGGCCATCACGGGTCAGGGTCTGGACGAATTGCTGGAAGCCATCGCGCTTCAGGCCGAGATTCTGGAACTGAAGGCAAACCCGAACCGCGCCGCACAAGGTGCCGTGATCGAGGCGCAGCTGGACGTGGGTCGTGGCCCGGTCGCCACGGTTCTGGTTCAGAACGGCACACTGCGTCAGGGCGATATCTTCGTTGTGGGTGAGCAGTACGGTAAGGTTCGTGCGCTGATCAACGACAAGGGTGAACGCGTCAAGGAAGCTGGCCCCTCGGTTCCGGTCGAGGTTCTGGGCCTGAACGGTACGCCCGAAGCGGGCGACGTTCTGAACGTGACCGAGACCGAAGCGCAGGCCCGTGAGATCGCTGCCTATCGTGAGCAGGCCGCCAAGGACAAACGCGCCGCCGCTGGTGCCGCAACCACCCTTGAGCAGCTGATGCAGAAGGCAAAAGAAGACGAGAACGTGGCCGAGTTGCCGATCCTCGTCAAAGCCGATGTGCAGGGTTCTGCCGAAGCCATCGTTCAGGCGATGGAAAAGATCGGCAACGAAGAAGTGCGCGTGCGCGTTCTGCACTCGGGTGTGGGCGCGATCACCGAAACGGATGTCGGTCTGGCGGAGGCTTCCGGCGCGCCGGTCTTTGGCTTCAACGTCCGTGCCAACGCATCGGCGCGGAACACGGCGAACCAAAAGGGTGTCGAGATCCGCTACTACTCGGTGATCTATGACCTGGTCGACGACGTGAAAGCGGCCGCATCCGGCCTGCTGAGCGCCGAGATCCGAGAAAAGTTCATCGGCTATGCCGAGATCCGCGAAGTCTTCAAGGTTACCGGTGTCGGCAAGGTTGCCGGCTGTCTGGTTACCGAAGGTATTGCCCGCCGTTCCGCAGGCGTTCGCCTGCTGCGCGACAACGTGGTGATCCACGAAGGCACGCTGAAGACCCTGAAGCGCTTCAAAGACGAAGTGGCCGAGGTCCAGTCGGGTCAGGAATGTGGTATGGCGTTCGAGAACTACGACGATATCCGCCAGGGCGACGTGATCGAGATCTTCGAGCGCGAAGAAGTTACCCGTACCCTGGATTGATCCCAAGCGGGATGGACACAAAAAAACAGCGGCACCGATCGGGCCGCTGTTTTTGTTTGAAAAATGCCTCATTACGTGTCGGGCAGGAATGTTCCGGAATGCAGGATGATGTCGAAATGGTGCATTCCGTGTTTCAAGGCAAAGCTGACCGAGTGCCCGGCCTTGCGCAGCCGTTCCGCATAGTCGCGGCTTTGACGAATGAATTCGCCGGTGTCCCGTTCCCCCACTGAAACATGATAGCGGGGGCCCGGTGGGGGCAGGTTGCGGATCGGGGACAGATCGTTCACTTCGACTGGGGTCAGGTGCAGAGGATCATTCACGGACGTCAAACTGATGGGTTCCAGATCGTAGACGCCGCTGATCAGAAGCACGTCACGCACACGCAGCCCGGCGCGGGCCAATGCGCCGGCCGAGGTCGCCATGACCATGCTTGCCAGATGGGCGCCGGCACTGTGCCCTGACAAGGTGATCCGCGTCGGGTCGAATCCCAGTGTCCCGGCTTGTGACGCAAGCCACAGAAGGGCGTCGCGACATTCGTCGACCATTTGATCCAGCCGCGCATCCGGGGCGAGCGTGTAGTTCAAGGTGGCAAAGGATTGCTCGGCTTCGATCAGCGCCGGGGCCATCATGGCCGATTCGCGCTGGCTGAGATCCTGCCAATACCCACCGTGAATAAAGACATGCAACGGGGCGCCGGCCCCCTTCGCAGGAAAGAAATCCAGCACCTGGACCGGGGTGTCGCCATAGGCTAGGTTGGCCTGAACGGGCAGCTCGGCACGGGCTTGCACACTCAGCGTTTGATAGCTGGCCAGATAAGGGGTCAGGTCGCCACCGATCATCGAACTGGGAGAGTATTCCCGCTCCAGTTCGGCTTGTGAAAATCCGCGATACAGCATGGCTCAGCCCTGCCCGCTGTACATGAGTTCCGTCCGCACATCATAGAGGTCATGGAAGAACCGCAACTCAAGTGCTTTTCGCAAGAAAGCCACGCCGCTGGAACCTCCGGTACCGGGTTGCATTCCGATCACACGTTCAACCGCCGTGGCGTGGTCAAAGCGCCAGCGTTGAAACAGGCTTTCCACATCCATGAGCTTTTCTGCCAGCGCATACAGATCCCAATATTTGTCCGTGTTGCGGAACACGTCGACCCAGATCTGAACCACGCGCGGATCACCGGAATAGGGTTCGGAGTAGTCCCGCTCGATCAAGTCCTTTGGAACGTCGAACCCCTGTCGGGCCAGCATGTGCAACACTTCGTCATACAGGGACGGTTTGGTCAGGGCGGCGTTCAGCATCTCCATCACCTCGGGGTCATGCTCGTGCACTTTCAGAGTCGAGGCATCCTTATTGCCCAGAATGAACTCGATCTGCCTGTACCCATAGCTTTGAAACCCGGAAGAGTTGCCGAGGGCCTGCCGAAACGTCATATAGTCGGCCGGCGTCATGGTCAGCAGGGTTTCCCAGGCCGCAATCAATTGCCGTTGAATGGCCTTGATGCGGTCGAGGTTTTTCATGGCGGGCCCGAATTCGTCTTGTTGCAGGAACCGGCGGACCTCGACCAGTTGGTGATGCATCAGTTTCAGCCACAGCTCACTGACCTGATGAATGATGATGAACAGCATCTCGTCAGGTTGTGCGGGGTCCTGAAAGGTTTTTTGCAGGTTCAGCAGCGTCTTCAGTTGCAGGAAGTCGCCATAGCTTTTGCGGTGCGTTTCGGCGAAATCAGTGACTAGGGTGTCTTCGACCCCCCGTTGCAACAGACGATCGTCTTTGTTCTCGCCCATCTCATGCCTCCCTTGTGCAAGTTCTGCACCTGTCTAGGGGCTGAACTTGCAACTTTCCAGCGCGTTAGGCCCAGTCCAGAACAACCTTGCCGGACAGGCCTGATTTCATCGCGGAAAACCCTTTGGCGAAATCATCAACCGCAAAGCGATGCGTGATCACGCGGGACACATCCAGACCGTTTTGCAGCATGGCGATCATCTTGTACCACGTTTCGAACATCTCACGCCCATAGACCCCCTTGATCGTGATCGCCTTGAACACGATGCGCGACCAGTCGACCGGAGATTTGCCCGGTGGAATCCCCAGCAACGCGATCTTTCCACCCATCACCAAGGCTTCGACCATCTGGTCCAGGGCGGCTTGCGAGCCGGACATTTCAAGCCCGACATCGAACCCTTCCTTCATCCCAAGCTCGGCGATGACGTCCCGCAATTCCTCGGTGGAGACATCGACGGTCCGCACCGAAGGAACCACATGTTCGGCCAGTTTCAATCGGTCTGCGTTGATGTCGGTGATGACCACGTTGCGTGCACCCGCGTGACGAGCGACGGCAGCGGCCATGATACCGATGGGGCCCGCACCCGTGATCAGAACGTCCTCTCCCAGCAAATCAAAGCTGAGGGCAGTATGCACCGCATTGCCCAGCGGATCGAGGATGGCTCCGATCTCATCCGGTATGTCGTCGGGCAAGGGAACCACGTTGAAGGCAGGCAGTTTCAGGTATTCGGCAAATGCGCCCTGTTCGTTCACTCCAATGCCCCGGGTTCCCGGATCCAGGTGAAACTTTCCGGCGCGGCTCTGGCGGCTGTCGGTGGTGATCAGATGGCCCTCGCCCGAGCATCGCTGGCCGATTTCAAGCCCGGTCACGTTGCGCCCGATCTCGACGATCTCTCCGGCAAACTCATGGCCAGTGATCATCGGAACCGGCACGGTATGAGACGCCCACTCGTCCCAGTTCCAGATATGGATGTCGGTGCCGCAGATACCCGTCTTGTTGATACGGATCAGCACATCATCGGGGCCAATTTCGGGGATCGGGGCCTGCACCATCCACAACCCTTCTTCGGGTTTGGATTTTTCCAGAGCTTTCATTGTGTTGGGTCGCATATGTTTACTCCCACAAATCGGTCGACAGGTATTTCAGGCCGCTGTCACACATGACGATGGCGACACAGCCGCCTTCTTCGGGGCCGCGCAGCAGTTCAATCGCCGCGGCAAGATTCGCGCCTGCCGAATAGCCGGCGAATATCCCCTCGGTCCGGGCCAGAAGTCGGGCGCAATCCCGCGCGGCCTTCCCCGAAACAGCAAGATGTCCGGCCAATCGGCTATCCTTCAAATGCACCAGATCACCCATGGCGTAACCGCCTCCCTGAATGGGATGGTCCGGGGTCGAAACCGGCTCACCGGCCAAAGCGCGCGCGCCCGCAGGTTCCACGACATAGCACCGCACGCCGTGCCGGTTCAGATACTCTGCCGCTCCGGCAAGCGTTCCGCCCGATCCTGCAAAGTCGCAGAATGCCGTGACGGTGCCTTCGGATTGCGCCCAGATCTCGGGCCCGGTCCCGGTTTCGTGGGCCTTGGGGTTTCCCGAATGGCCAAACTGATCCGCACGAAACGCGTTGCGTGCGGCCGTGATGCGTTTCGCCTCGACATCGACCAGTTCAAGATCGGCCCCAGAGACTTCGCCGGGTTTGCTGCCGGGGGCCTGGGGCACGATGACAACTTCGGCCCCCAGGGCCCGCATCATACGCGCGCGTTCGATCGAGTTTCCGGCGCTCATGACAGCCACGAAAGGATGGCCCAGAATACCGCATACAATGGCCAGCCCGGTGCCCATATTGCCCGAGGTCAGCTCGACCACCGTTTGCCCCGGTGACAAAGTCCCGTCTGCGCGCGCCGTTTCGATGATGGACTTCGCCGCGCGGTCCTTTTTCGAAAACCCCGGCAGCAAATAGTCAAGCTTGGCGATGATCCGCCCGTTCAGCTTCTGATGGGCACACACGCGCGACAGTTCGACCATGGGGGTGTCGCCGATCACGTCGATGACCGATGGAAGGATCATTCGATGACCCCCAGCTCTTTGCCGACCTTGCCAAATGCGGACAAGGCGCGGTCCAGTTCATCCCTGGTCAGAGCCGCATTCATCTGCGTTCTGATCCGCGCTTGCCCGCGTGGGACGACCGGGAAGAAGAAGCCCGAAACATAGACGCCTTCGTCGAACAGCCGTGACGCCATGTCCTGTGCCAGCTGAGCCTCACCCAGCATCACCGGGATGATCGGGTGTTCCCCGGGCAGCAGGTCAAAGCCAAGCTTTTCCAGCCCGGCGCGCCAATATTTGGCGTTGCCGAAGAGTTGCGCGCGCAGCATGTCGCCTTCTTCGACCAGGCGGATCGCTTCCAACCCGGCGGCGACGATCGAGGGCGGCAGCGAGTTTGAGAACAGATAGGGCCGCGCCCGCTGCCGCAGCAGGTCGATCACTGGCTGCGGCCCGGCGATATAGCCGCCGATTGCCCCCCCAAGTGCCTTGCCCAAGGTTCCCGTCAGAATATCGACATCGACGCCGAAATGATCGGGTGTGCCGGCCCCGTTCGGCCCCATGAAACCGGTCGCATGGCAATCGTCCACCATGACAATTGCATCGTATTTATCGGCCAGTTCCCGGATTTTTGGCAGGTTGGCCAGATAGCCGTCCATCGAGAACACGCCATCGGTGGCGATCATGATATGCCGCGCCCCGTCTTCGCGCGCCTGTTTCAGCCAGGCTTCGAGGTCATTCATGTCGTTGTTCAGATAGCGATAGCGTTTGGCCTTGCACAGCCGCACGCCGTCGATGATCGAGGCGTGGTTCAGGCTGTCCGAAATGATGGCGTCTTCCGGTCCCAGCAGAGGTTCAAACAGCCCGCCATTGGCGTCGAAACAAGCGGCAAAGAGGATGGAGTCGTCCTTGTTCAGGAAATTGGCAAGACGTTGTTCCAGTTCGCGGTGAATGTCTTGCGTGCCACAGATGAACCGAACCGACGCCATGCCGAATCCTTTGGGCCCCATCGCTTGTGTCGCGGCCTCGATCAGCGCCGGGTGATCCGCCAGACCCAGATAG
Organism: Ruegeria sp. HKCCD6119; assembly: GCF_013110585.1. NCBI lineage: Bacteria > Pseudomonadati > Pseudomonadota > Alphaproteobacteria > Rhodobacterales > Roseobacteraceae > Ruegeria > Ruegeria sp. HKCCD6119. The sequence continues at coordinate 285,669 of NZ_WVQV01000003.1, forward strand.
TTGTTGGCACAGAGGTTGATCACCTGCTTGCCGCCCACAGTGATCTCACCGCCCTGAGGTGAGGTGATCATTCGTTCGCGTTTGTAAAGACCCTCAGATTCGATCTGCGCAAGTGTGTCCGTGATATGGGACAGGAATATATCTGCCATGGCGACCTCCGTTCAACTGAGTCGCACATCTAACATAGCGGATGAAATTCCCAAATAGGGGAAATTCAATATGAAGGAAAAATATCCGTGAAGGCGGAATTTCGCGGATGTCAGGCGTTTTTTACGATCAGGAATACTCGGGCTGGCCCTTGGGCACAGATGGAATGCGCAATGTCGGCGGCATATCGGGCCGTGTCCCCCTGGTTCAACTCGGTCACCGCATTGCCTGAAGTGACTTTGACCGCGCCTTCCAGCACGGTGAGCTGTTCACGGGCACCGCGGGCGTGGGGTTGGCTGTTCAGGGCCCCGTCCTTGTCAAATTCGATATCATAGACTTCATGACCCCCGGCCTCTTCCGGCGGTGACAGGATGCGAATTCGGCAGTTCTGCCCCATATTGTCGATGCTGGGCACTTCGGAGTTTCTGAGCACCTCGATCTGGTCCGTGGTCTTTGTGCCCTCCAAGAGACCGGCGAAATCCACCTGCAGGGCGCGTGTCAGGTTCCACAAGGTCGAGATCGTCGGGCTGCTTTCGCCGCGTTCGATCTGACTGACCATGGACCGGGACACACCGCTGAGATTGGCGACCGCTTCCAGGGACAGGCCTTTGGCCCGGCGTGCCTCTTTCAGGCGGGCGGGCAGGAGGTTCAGGATATCGTCTGTGTCTTCCGTCATGACGGAATCCATGGGGGCTGCGCAACGCAATGTCAATTCCCGCCGTGACGGGACGTCTGGGGCGACAGTGCCATTCTGCGCATGCATAATGCAGCGAAATTCAGGAGGAGTAGCTCATGAGCGATATCGTTATTCTCGACGGTGCCCGCACCGCAATTGGCACCTTTGGTGGTGCGCTGGCTTCAACCGCGCCGATTGATCTGGCCACTGTCGCGACCGAAGCGGCGCTTGAGCGATCGGGGGTTGAGGGGGCACAGATCGGGCATGTGGTGTTCGGTCATGTGATCAACACTGAACCGCGTGACATGTATCTGTCGCGCGTCGCCGCCATGCAGGCGGGCATTCCCAATGGTACGCCGGCCATGAACGTGAACCGCCTGTGCGGATCCGGCGCGCAGGCGATCGTGTCAGCCATGCAGTCCCTGATGCTGGGCGATGCTGACTTTGCGGTGGCAGGCGGAGCAGAAAGCATGTCCCGAAGCCCCTATATCGTTCCGCAGGCGCGCTGGGGCGCAAAGATGGGCGACGTCACCGCGCTGGACATGATGCTGGGCGCGTTGAACTGCCCCTTTGGCACCGGACATATGGGGGTGACGGCCGAAAACGTGGCGGATGAGCATCAGATCAGCCGCGAACAGATGGATGCGTTCGCATTGGACAGCCAGACACGTGCGGCGGCGGCGATCGAGGCCGGTTACTTCGACAGCCAGATCACTCCGGTACAGGTCAAGGTCAAGCGGGACATGGTCGATTTCAAAGTCGACGAGCATCCAAAGGCGACGACCGCCGAAGCGTTGGCCGGTCTGCGCCCGGTATTCAAGAAGGACGGGCGTGTGACAGCCGGGAATGCCTCGGGCATCAATGACGGCGCGGCGGCGATGGTGCTGGCGACAGCGGATGCGGCCGAAAGGGCCGGGTTGAAACCGAAGGCGCGTGTGATTGGTTATGCGCATGCAGGCGTGCGGCCGGAAGTCATGGGCATCGGTCCGGTTCCGGCAGTGCAAAACCTGTTTGCGAAGACGGGTCTGTCAGCGGAAGATTTCGACGTGATCGAAAGCAATGAAGCCTTCGCCGCGCAGGCACTGGCTGTGAATCAGGAGCTTGGATTGGACGCGAGCAAGGTGAACCCCAACGGCGGTGCGATTGCGTTGGGGCATCCTGTGGGGGCCACGGGTGCGATCATCACGCTGAAAGCACTGTACGAGCTGGAACGTACCGGCGGATCCAAAGGGTTGATCACCATGTGCATCGGGGGCGGTCAGGGGATTGCCATCGCCATCGAGCGGCTCTGACCCGGAAGGGGTGCGGGGGGCTGTCTGCCCCCCATCGCGCCAGGGCGCGATTCCCCCCGACGATATTTGTGGCCAGATGAAGCAGGCGGATTGGTTCAGCTGAGCGCGTTGATCAGCAAGACCAGCGCCGCACCTGCTGCGGCGCCGATCGTGGCGGGCAGAGCAAAGGACCAAAAGGTGGGCGTCTGCGGTTCGTCCTTCTGTGTCTGCGCAATCAGTGCGTTTTCGACCAGGGCCGGCAGACGCGGGCCGAAGCGGGCCAGCACCATTGCGGTTTTCCCAAAATCACGCAGGGCCGCCCGAGGGCCGATGGATTGTTTGATGTAGTCTTCGACCACGGGGCGGGCGACTTCCCAGATGTTCATATGAGGGTCGAGTGAGCGCGCAACGCCTTCGACGACAACCATGGTGCGTTGCAGCAGGATCAGCTCGGTTCGTGTTTCCATCCCGAACCGTTCGGTCACTTCGAACAGATAGCTCAGCAACCGCCCCATGGAAATATGCGTGGCATCCATGCCGAAGATCGGCTCGCCCACGGCACGCAGGGCGCGGGCGAACTCGTCCACGTCCTGGTTGGCGGGAACATAGCCGGCTTCGAAATGCACCTCGGCCACACGTTTGTAGTCGCGGCGGATGAAGCCAAACAGGATTTCGGCATAGACCCGGCGCGTGTATTCATCGATATGCCCCATGATGCCATAGTCATAGGCAATGATGTCTCCGTTCGCGGCGACCTTGAGGTTGCCCTGGTGCATGTCGGCGTGGAAAAAGCCGTCGCGCAGCGCATGGAGGAGGAACAGGCGCAGGACACGTTCGGCCAGATCATTGCGGTTGTGACCTGCGGCATCCAGAGCATCATTGTCACCCAGCGCGATCCCGTCCGCCCAGCTGAGCGTCATGACGCGCCGCGCGGACAGTGACCACACAACGGGCGGCAGCCAGAAGCCGGTGTCGTCCTTGGTGTTGGCGGCATATTCGGAGGCCGCCGCGCTTTCCAGACGCAGATCCAGTTCGCCGCGCACGACACCGTCGAAATGCTCGATCACCTCCACCGGTCGCAGACGGCGCGCGCCGGGGGCGAAGAGCTGGACGATCCGGGCGGCGAAATAGAACGCATCGACATCTTTGCGGAACGCGCGTTCGATCCCCGGACGCAGGACTTTCACTGCGACATCCTCGCCCGTGCTGGTCAGCTTGGCCTTGTGAACCTGCGCAATCGAGGCTGCGGCAATCGGTTCGCTGAATTCGCTGAACATGTCCGAGATCGGCTGACCCAGTTCTTTCTCGACTTCGGCCATCGCGTCGGCTTTGGAGAAAGGGGGCAGCTTGTCTTGCAGAACGCGCAGTTGCTCGGCCAGTTCATTTCCAACGACGTCAGGGCGGGTCGAAAGCACTTGCCCGAATTTGATATAGGCGGGGCCAAGCGCCGTCAGGGCGCGCGTTGCCGGTGGCATACCGGGGTCGCCTTTGTAGCCAAGCCATTGAAAGGGTTTGCCCAATGCGTGGGCCAGGATGCGTACGGCGCGCGGGGCTTCGAACGCATCCAGTACCACGTTCATGGCGCCTGTGCGCTCGAGCGTGGCGCCTGTGCGGATCAGGCGGATGATGTTATGGGGACCACGCATGTGTCAGATCTTCCAGCCGGAATGCAGCGCGGCGATACCCATGCTCAGGTTCCGGTATTTGGCGTTTTCGAAACCTGCTGTGCGAACCATGTTCAGGAACGTTTCCTGATCGGGAAATTTTCGGATCGATTCGACTAGGTACTGATAGCTGTCATAGTCATTGGCGATCAGTTTTCCCATGCGCGGGATGACGTTGAAGCTGTAAAGGTCGTAGAGCTTCTGCAGCCCCTCATTGGGCAGCTGGCTGAATTCCAGCACCATCAGACGGCCGCCGGGTTTCAGCACGCGGTAAGCCTCGTTCAAAGCTTCTTGCGGGCGGGTGACGTTCCGAATGCCGAACGAGATCGTGTAAACATCGAATGTATTGTCTTCGAAGGGCAGGGCCATGGCATCGCCCACGACCCAGTTCAGGCTGCCCGACATCTGATCTGCCTCGGCACGTTGGCGCCCTTCGATCAGCATCGGCTCGGTCAGGTCCAGGACCGTGGCGTGGCCGTGACCCGCGCGCTTGAGGAACCTGAACGAGATGTCGCCCGTGCCACCGGCCACGTCCAGCAGCCGCTGGCCGGGGCGTGGCGCCAGCCAGTCCATCATCGCGTCCTTCCAGACCCGGTGGATGCCCATCGACATGACGTCGTTCATCACGTCATATTTCGAGGCAACCGAGTTGAACACGCCCTGTACGCGCCCGGCCTTGTCAGCCTCGCGCACGGTTTCGAACCCGAAATGAGTGGTCTTGTCGTTGGTGTCGGACATTTGCCTTGCCGTTCGTCGAATTTCGCCTCTGTTATAGGGCCATAAGAAGCGGGCACAATGCGGCCCTTTGGAATAGGAGCCATCTAATGCCCGAATTGCCCGAGGTCGAGACAGTAAGACGCGGCCTGAGCCCGGCAATGGAAGGGGTGGTGATCGAGCGCGCGGATGTGAATCGACCCGATCTGCGCTGGCCGTTCCCGGATCGGATGGTCGAACGGCTGACCGGGCAGCGGGTAGAGCGGTTGCGGCGGCGGTCGAAATACATTCTGGCCGATCTCAGCAGCGGTGAGACGTTGCTTATTCACTTGGGCATGTCCGGGCGGATGACGGTTTCGGGCGATCCGCTGGGGCAGTTTGTGCATGACCATCCTGCGGCGCAAAAACACGACCATGTTGTATTTCACATGGCCAACGGTGCGCGCGTCACCTTCAACGACCCGCGCCGGTTCGGGGCGATGGACCTGCTGCCGACGGCCACCGCTGAGGCACATAAGCTGCTGGCGGTTCTGGGGCCGGAACCGTTGGGCAATGACTTTCACGAACAGCACCTGATCGACGCGTTCAGGGGCAAGAACACACCTGTGAAATCCGCCCTGCTGGATCAGGGAATCGTTGCCGGGTTGGGGAATATTTACGTCTGCGAGGCTTTGTATCGCGGAAAGGTGTCGCCACGTCGCAAAGCGGGGCAAATTTCTTCGGCACGTGTCTCGGGTCTTGTGCCGATCATCCGGCAGGTGTTGCAGGACGCCATAGACGCAGGCGGATCCTCGCTGCGCGATTTCCGCCAAGCCGATGGAGAACTTGGATATTTTCAGCACAGCTTTGATGTCTACGGGCGCGAAGGCGAACCCTGCCGGACCGAAGGGTGTAGCGCCCGGATCAAGAGAATCACCCAGTCCGGTCGCTCAACTTTCTATTGCGCGCAATGCCAAAGATAACTTGATCCAGCTTTTGCGCGTGATAATGACTCGTATCTGAACGGAACAACCGGAAGCTTTCACCTCATGGCTTTTGAGACGATCATCGTCGAAATCGAAGACCACGTCGCACTTATCAAACTCAACCGACCGGATGCGTTGAACGCGTTGAACACCCAGTTGCTGGGTGAGCTCTGCACTGCACTGGAAGATGCGGACAGCAACGACAAGGTGCGCTGCATCGTGATAACCGGATCGGACAAGGCCTTCGCCGCCGGCGCGGACATCAAGGAAATGTCCGAGATGAGTTTTGTCGACGTCTACAACATCAACCTTTTTGCCGATGCGAATGATCGTGTGACCGCGATTCGCAAGCCGATCATCGCGGCCGTTGCGGGCTATGCGCTGGGCGGTGGCTGTGAACTTGCCATGCTGTGCGATTTCATCATCGCGGCGGACACTGCGAAATTCGGCCAGCCCGAGATCAATCTGGGCGTCATTGCCGGTCTGGGTGGAAGTCAGCGTCTGACGCGGTTCGTGGGTAAATCCAAATCGATGGACATGAACCTGACCGGGCGTTTCATGGATGCCGACGAAGCCGAGCGTGCGGGTCTCGTCAGCCGGGTGGTGCCGGCCAAGAAGCTGATCGAAGAAGCCGTGAGCGCAGCACAGAAGATTGCCGAGAAATCGCAATTGACTGCAATGGCCGCGAAAGAAGCGGTGAACCGCAGCTACGAGCTTCCGCTGAGTGAAGGTATGTTGTTCGAGCGTCGTGTCTTCCATTCGATGTTCGCGACCGAAGATCAGAAGGAAGGCATGGCCGCGTTCCTGGAAAAGCGCACGGCGCAATTCCGCGACAAGTAAAGCGCGGGACCTCTGAGGCGGGTGTTTTAAGCCCGCCCCATATTCTTGGCCATGGTTCCAAGAATCAACTTGGCAATCCCTTTGAACTTGGCTAAAGACCCCCGTTATACATGCGCGTGCGGCCCGCTTGGCCCGACTCACACTCGTGATTTCTGATCCGGTGCGGATATGTCCGTGGCGCGCAACCCTAGATTAACGTACCTAACGAAGGTCAGATTCACATGGCAAACTCGCCTCAGGCAAAAAAACGCGCGCGTCAGAACGAAAAGCGTTTCGCAATCAACAAAGCGCGTCGTTCGCGCATCCGCACCTATCTGCGTAAAGTCGAAGAAGCGATCGCATCCGGCGACAAGGACGCGGCGACTGCTGCTCTGTGTGCGGCTCAGCCCGAGCTGATGCGCGGCGTTACCAAGGGTGTTTTCCACAAGAACACCGCCGCCCGCAAAATGTCGCGCCTGTCCGCGCGCGTCAAAGCACTGGGCTAAGCTTTTGGGTGACCCAAGGTCACGTCAGAAAGGCTGAACCATTCTGAAAAGGCGTCGTGCATCACGGCGCCTTTTGTCGTGTTGCCAGAAAACCGCGCCTTCACAAAACCGAGAGATTCTTTCGCCCAAAGACCCGAGTCAATATCAGAGTTTCGTTGCCGCGCCCCTCTCTGAATTGCTACGACTGATGTCAGCGATTCACTCGCTTGGGGGGACAGGCTGTTTTCCCGATCGAACTGACGGGCATCAGAGCGATCTGGGGACAATTGTCGACGACTGGCTTGAGCCAGGCTGCCGATCTGCCATGGAAGCCGGAATAAACCCGGTGATCTTGGCCCTGTCTAAAAATTGAGGTTGCGACGTGCAACCCGATTTTCGGGACGTTCCGTTATTGCTGAGCGTCAGAATTGGGGGTTGCCGGGCTATTCGGGATGGTCCCGCCAAGCCGACTGGTTTGGCGATTGGATACCTATTGCGTGTGAATACAACACCGGGAAACCGGCTTCGTATGAATAAGGCTGACAGGCCAATAAGAATGGGATGCGTGAGGCGCTTAATGACACAAGAAAAATGGGGACTACTGCGTAACAAGTTGCTGAAGGCCATCGGTCGGAACAATTATACGACCTGGATCGAGCCTTTGGAATTCAAGGAGCTTCAGGACGGCGTGGCGGTTTTCTCGGTGCCGACCAATTTCATGGGCAATTACGTCAGCCAGAATTTTGCCGACCTCATTTTATACGAGCTGAACACCGCAGGTGAAACTGTGCAGCGTCTGGATTTCCGCGTCGCTGCAAACTCGCCTGCACGGCCTAAGCCAGCTGTCGATACGCCGCCGGTGGCAAAGCCTGAACCTGTCGCCGCGCCGAGCGAGGACCCGGCGCAGGATACATTGGAATCGCTTCAGGCTGCCCCGTTGGATTCCCGCTTTACCTTTGACAGTTTTGTCGTCGGCAAGCCCAATGAACTGGCCCATGCGGCCGCGCGCCGAGTATCCGAGGGTGGGCCGGTGACCTTCAATCCGCTGGTTCTGTACGGCGGCGTGGGGCTGGGTAAGACCCACTTGATGCACGCCATTGCATGGGAGCTGAAAACCAAACATCCGGAACTCAACGTTCTGTACCTGTCAGCGGAACAGTTCATGTACCGGTTCGTGCAGGCCCTGCGCGAGCGTCGGATGATGGATTTCAAACACCTGTTCCGTTCGGTTGACGTTTTGATGGTTGACGACGTGCAGTTCATCGCCGGCAAGGATTCCACTCAGGAAGAGTTTTTCCACACGTTCAACGCGCTGGTGGATCAGAACAAACAGATCATCATCTCGGCCGACCGCGCCCCGGGTGAGATCAAGGATCTGGAAGACCGGGTGAAATCCCGCCTGCAATGTGGTCTGGTGGTTGATCTGCACCCGACCGATTATGAACTGCGTCTGGGCATTTTGCAGAACAAGGTGCAGCAATACAGCTCATCCTATCCGGACCTGGCGATTGCCGATGGCGTTCTGGAATTCCTGGCGCATCGCATCTCGACCAATGTTCGGGTGCTGGAAGGTGCCCTGACCCGTCTGTTCGCTTTTGCCTCGCTGGTTGGCCGCGAGATCGACATGGAACTGACGCAGGATTGTCTGGCGGATGTGCTGCGCGCCTCGGAACGCAAGATCACCGTTGAAGAGATCCAGCGGAAGGTGTCCGAGTATTACAACATCCGGCTTTCTGACATCATCGGCCCGAAGCGCCTGCGCTCTTACGCGCGTCCGCGTCAGGTGGCGATGTATCTGTGCAAGCAGTTGACTAGCCGGTCGCTGCCCGAGATTGGCCGCCGTTTTGGCGGGCGCGATCACACGACGGTCATGCATGGCGTCAAGCGCATTGAAGAGTTGAAGCTGACCGACGGTCAGATCGCTGAAGACGTCGAAATGCTGCGCCGGTCGCTTGAAGCCTGATCCGCGCCTTTAATGCAGGAAACCGCCCCGGTTCCTTGGGTCCGGGGCGTTTCTTGTGCGCATTAGTCCACGGTTGGATCAGAACTGGTGCCTGTCAGGCACGCTGCCCTTGACGCTGGACGCAATCCAACCCAGAAATCCGTAAAAAATCCTTGTGCCTCAGGGTGGAACCGCTAACGTGCCAGTCCCGCCCATGTCGGTACGCAAGTCAGAGGAATTGAGGGTATGAAGATCAGCATCGAACGCGGCACCCTTCTCAAGGCCGTTTCGCAGGCTCAATCCGTAGTGGAACGCCGCAATACCATTCCCATACTTGCGAATGTCCTGATTGAGGCGGAAGGCGATCAGGCGCTGTTTCGCGCGACCGATCTGGATATCGAAGTGGTCGACAAAGCCCCGGCGCAGGTCGAGAAAGCCGGTGCCACCACCGTGGCCGCGACCACCTTGCACGAGATCGTGCGCAAACTGCCCGACGGAGCGTTGGTCACGCTGACCGCGGACAGCGCGGCAGGGCGTCTGACGGTTGAGGCGGGTCGGTCGAATTTCTCGCTGGCGACGCTGCCGAAAGAGGATTTCCCGGTCATGGCGTCGTCGGAGTATCAATCAAATTTCACGGCTTCGGCTGCCCTGCTGCGACGGTTGTTCGACAAGTCGAAATTCGCAATCTCAACAGAAGAGACCCGGTATTATCTGAACGGTGTCTATATGCATGTGGCCGACGGATTCGATGGCGGCAAGGTGCTGCGCTGCGTGGCCACCGACGGCCACCGGCTTGCTCGGATCGATGCCGATTTGCCGGATGGTGCAGAGGGTATGCCGGGCGTTATCGTCCCGCGCAAAACCGTGGGCGAGCTGCGCAAGCTGCTGGACGATGATGAAATGGATATCGCGGTTTCGGTCAGCGAAACCAAGGTGCGTTTCGCCACGCCGGATATCACGCTGACCTCGAAGGTCATCGACGGAACCTTTCCCGACTACACGCGCGTTATCCCGCAAGGAAATACGCGCAAGCTGGAAGTGGATGCTGCCGAGTTCGCACAGGCTGTGGACCGGGTGGCAACGGTGTCTTCCGAGCGTTCGCGTGCGGTGAAGCTGCAACTGGATGGCGACAAGCTGGTCCTGTCGGTGAACGCACCAGACAGTGGCGCGGCCGAGGAAGAACTGGCGGTCGCCTATGGTGATGAGCGTCTGGAGATCGGGTTCAATGCCAAATATCTGCTGGAGATCGCGTCTCAGGTGGATCGAGAGAATGCGGTGTTCATGTTCAATTCAGCTGGCGACCCGACCCTGATGCGCGAAGGCAATGACCAGAGCGCAGTTTACGTCGTCATGCCAATGCGCGTCTGATCGCGCGGACGTGCGATGCCTCCGGCGGGAGTATTTTTGAAAAAATGAAGGGAGGGGTCATGGGATTGGCCCTGACCGAGCTTACGGTCTCGCATTTTCGGTCTCACAAGCTGGCGCGGTTGTCTCTGGACGGGCGGCCGGTGGCTATTCACGGGTCGAACGGGGCGGGCAAGACCAATATTCTGGAAGCGGTATCCTTGTTTTCACCCGGTCGCGGAATGCGGCGGGCAAGCGCGGCCGAGATGACGCGGCGGCCCGAGGCGTTGGGCTGGAAACTGTCGGGACTGTTGCAATCGCAGGGTCAGAATTTCGAAATCGAAACCTGGTCTGAGGGGGGTTCAGCACGGCAGGTGAGGATTGATGGAAAATCCGCCACCCAGATTGATCTGGGTAAACTTGCGCGGGTGGTCTGGCTGGTTCCATCCATGGACCGCCTGTGGATTGAAGGGGCCGAAGGCCGGCGCCGGTTTCTTGATCGCATTGCGCTCAGTTTTGATCCGTTTCATGCAGAGGCCTCGCTGGCTTACGAAAAAGCGATGCGCGAACGGAACCGTTTGCTGAAAGAGCAGGTTCGGGACGCGCATTGGTATGCTGCGCTTGAGGGTCAGTTGGCCGAGATGGGGCATCGTATCCACACAGCGCGATTGGCGGCGTTGAGCCATCTGAGGGTGGCGCAGGATCAGGCGGAAACGGCTTTTCCGTCTGCCGAGTTGGAATTGGTGCAAACCGAAGGCGCGATGCCCGAAACGGCAGAGGATCTGCGCGAGGCTTTGAATGAAAGCCGGTTCAGGGACTTGGCTGCGGGTCGGACTTTGGTTGGGCCGCATCGGTCAGACTTGTATGGCGTCTTTGCTGCCAAGGGTGTTCCCGCCAAGGATTGTTCGACCGGTGAGCAGAAGGCGCTGCTGGTTTCATTGATCCTGTCCAATGCCCGAGCTTTGGCCGCAATGGTGGGTGCGCCACCGATCGTTTTGCTGGATGAGGTGGCCGCTCATCTGGACGCGGGTCGGCGCGCTTCACTTTATGACGAGATTTGTGCGTTGGGTGCTCAGGCCTGGATGACGGGCACCGGGCCTGAACTGTTTGCGGAGTTGAGTGACCGGGCCCAGACGCTGATCGTGACCGAAGGCGATGAGGGGTCGGTCGTGGCGGTTTAGGCCGGTTCGTTGACTTTGCGCTCCCACAGGAAACCGCGCATGACTTCATCGACCGGTGTTTTGGCCATGTGGTTGACGTAGTTTGACATGGTTTTTTGTGCAAGGCCCAGCACCACGTCCAGAACCGCACGATGGGAATAGCCCGCGTCGAAGAACGCCTGAAGCTGTTCCTCGGTCGGGTTGCCACGGGTTTCCATCACTTGCAGGGTGAAGCTGCGCAGCGCTTCGAGTTTGGGCGAAGGCAGTGGGGTTTCATTGCGCAGAGCCTGGGAGATTTCGTCTGATACCTTCATCATCTTTGCGATGCCGGTGTGCGCGGGCACGCAGTAATGGCATTCGTTTTCCACATTGATGGTCTGCCAGACGACGGTTTTCTCATCGTTGTCAAAATCGGTCTGCAAGAACAGGCTGTGCAGAACTTGATAGCCTTCAAGGTGCTCTGGGCTTTCTGCCATCACCTTGTGCAGGCCCGGCAAACGGCCAAAAGCGGCCTGGGACTTTTCCAACAGTGGTTTGGATGCTTCGGGTGCGGATTCTATGTCATGAGACGGGAAAGTGGCCATGTCGGAACTCCTGTTTCTGGCGCGATGGGTGGTGTTTAGGGTTTCTTGAGTGATCACTCAAGTATATATTTGAGCGAACGTTCAAGAATTGGTGATGCCGATGCCCCGCAAACCCGCATATGATCGCGACGCGTTGATCGAGAAGGCCCGTGACATCTTTTGGCGTCAGGGTTGGGCTGGTACGTCGCTGAAGGACCTTGAGCGGGAATTGAAGCTGAAACCCGGCAGTTTCTACGCGGCTTTCGGGTCGAAGGACGCGCTCTATGCGTTGACGCTGGAAAGCTACACGCAAGAAGGTGTGGCGCGCCTGAAAGCCCTTGCTGAAAGACTGGGGCCGAAGGAGGCGCTCAAGGCGCAACCACGGCTGGTCATCGAAGCGGTCGAGAACCCGGCAAAGGCCTGCATGCTGGCAAAGACATATGCCGAGTTGCAGGCGAAGGATCATGCGCTTGCGGATCAGGCCGCGCGTCACATGGCGGAAATGAAGGCGTGTTTCGCCGACCTGTTCCACAGCGCCCGGGCCGCCGGTGAAATCCGGCCTGAACATGACCCGGATCGGCTGGCGGCCCGGTATCAGTCGGACATTCTGGGGCTTCGGTTATCGGCCGAACGCAAGGATGTCGATGCGCTGGAAATCGCGGCGGATATCGCTTCTGACATCGACCGGTTATGAGGTGGATTCAGATGGGCAGAAAACGACTTGAGCACACACAAAATATTGGGGGATCGCGTGACAATCCCCACCAGAAAACGTATAAGGTACCAAAATAATATAGGTACTGACTGAATGTCCGAAGACGCACAGGCTCCTCAAGAATACGGCGCAGATTCCATCAAAGTTCTCAAGGGCTTAGAAGCCGTTCGCAAACGCCCCGGGATGTATATCGGGGACACGGATGATGGATCGGGCCTGCACCACATGGTGTATGAGGTTGTCGACAACGGAATTGACGAAGCGCTGGCGGGTCACGCCGACCATGTGACCGTGAAAATTCACGCGGATTCCAGCGTTTCGGTCAGCGACAACGGCCGCGGAATTCCGGTTGATATCCACCCGGAAGAAGGCGTTTCAGCGGCAGAGGTCATCATGACCCAGCTGCACGCGGGCGGCAAGTTCGACAGCAACTCTTACAAGGTGTCGGGCGGCCTGCATGGCGTGGGTGTTTCGGTGGTAAACGCCCTGTCGGACTGGCTGGAGCTGCGCATTTGGCGCGCGGGCAAAGAGCACGTGGCGCGATTTGAGGGCGGTGAAACAGCAGAGCATCTGAAGGTTGTCGGCGAATGCGGCGATCGTACGGGAACCGAAGTGCGGTTTCTGGCGTCGACCGACACGTTCTCGAATCTCGAATACTCGTTCGAGACGTTGGAAAAACGGCTGCGCGAACTGGCATTCCTGAACTCGGGCGTGCGGATCATCCTGATCGACGAACGCCCTGCCGAGCGGCTGGAGACCGAGCTGTTCTACGAAGGCGGCGTAAAGGAGTTCGTCAAATACCTCGACCGATCCAAAACGCCGGCCATGCCCGAGCCGATCTATATCAAGGGTGAGCGCGACGATATCGGTGTCGAGATCGCCATGTGGTGGAATGACAGCTACCACGAAACGGTACTGCCATTCACCAACAACATTCCGCAGCGCGACGGCGGGACCCATGTGGCTGGGTTCCGGGGGGCTTTGACCCGGACGATCAACAACTATGCGCAGTCCAGCGGGATCGCGAAAAAGGAAAAGGTCAGCTTCACCGGCGATGATGCGCGCGAAGGTTTGACCTGCGTATTGTCGGTGAAAGTGCCCGACCCGAAATTCTCGTCCCAGACCAAGGACAAGCTGGTTTCCTCCGAGGTCCGCCCGGCTGTCGAAGGTCTGATGAACGAAAAACTGGCCGAGTGGTTCGAAGAAAACCCCAACGAGGCCAAGAATATCGTCGGCAAGATCATCGAGGCTGCGTTGGCCCGGGAAGCTGCGCGGAAGGCACGCGAGCTGACCCGACGCAAGACGGCGATGGATGTGAACTATCTGGCGGGCAAGCTGAAGGATTGTTCCGAGAAGGATCCATCGAAAACCGAAGTCTTCCTGGTCGAGGGTGACTCGGCTGGTGGTTCTGCCCAGACCGGCCGGGACCGTCTGACGCAGGCGGTTCTGCCCTTGCGGGGGAAAATCCTGAACGTCGAACGCGCCCGGTTCGACCGGATGCTATCGTCTCAGGAAATTGGCAACCTCGTCATGGCGCTGGGTACGGGCATTGGCCGCGATGAGTTCAACATCGAAAAGCTGCGCTACCACAAGATCGTCATCATGACCGATGCGGATGTGGACGGCGCGCATATCCGGACCCTGTTGCTGACCTTCTTCTATCGGCAGATGCCTGAGCTGATCGAGGGCGGGTACCTCTATATCGCGCAACCGCCGCTGTACAAGGTTTCCCGCGGAAAGTCAGAGGTTTACCTGAAGGATCAGGCCGCTCTGGATGACTATCTGATCAATCAGGGCGTCGAAGGCGCGGTTCTGAAACTCGGCTCGGGTGAGGAAATCATCGGCCAGGACCTGACCCGCGTGGTGGATGAGGCGCGTCAGCTTAAACGTGTGCTGGATGCGTTTCCAACGCATTACCCGCGTCATATTCTGGAACAGGCCGCCGTTGCAGGAGCCTTTGTGCCTGGCGCTGTTGATGCTGACCTGCAAGGTGTGGCTGACAAAGTCGCCGCACGGCTGGATCTGATCGCGTTGGAATACGAACGCGGTTGGCAGGGTCGGATCACACAGGATCACGGCATCCGGCTGGCCCGTATCCTGCGCGGTGTCGAAGAGGTTCGCACGCTGGACGGCCCGATGCTGCGCTCGGGCGAGGCGCGCAAGACCGGCAGCTTTACGCAGAGCCTGCAAGAGATCTACAACTCTCCGGCCACTTTGAACCGTCGTGATCGCAGCCAGATGATCCACGGTCCGCTGGACTTGTTGCGCGCCATTCTGGAAGAGGGTGAAAAGGGCTTGTCCTTGCAGCGCTATAAAGGCTTGGGTGAGATGAACCCTGACCAGCTGTGGGAAACGACACTGGATCCGGATGCGCGGACGCTGCTGCAAGTGCGCGTGGATGACATGGTCGAGGCGGATGATCTGTTCACCAAGTTGATGGGTGACGTCGTGGAACCTCGTCGGGAGTTCATCCAGAAAAACGCCTTGAGTGTTGAGAATCTGGATTTCTGATCATGTGTAGGTTTGCGAATAACACTTCGCGCACCCCATAAGTTTGCATAGTTTGCCCATAGTTTTGCGCTGCGCGATTGTCTGCCTTAGCGATGAATTCAATCAGTTTTTGGCTTAGTCGTTGCGGTTATGGTCCTTTGCGTTGCTCGATCACGCAAAGGGCCTTCCTAAGGAACCTTGGGTTCCATGCGGCCTTTTTGCTTGGATTCTCGCGAACGTCTGCGACGCGCAGAAAGCAGACTTTGCAAAGTTTCGCGGACGGCCCTTTTCAAGTTTTATGAAGTCTACTTTGATGCCGCACTGGGGCGATTCGAAGCTGCCGTTCGTTGCATGCGCAAATACTAGTGCCTGAATTTTCTGCCTCCACGGCACTATGGACTATAAGTCTATCTCCATCTGTCAGGACGACTGAACGCCAGCAACGAAAAAACACCGCACTGCGCAATCGGGTACAAAGTCGCGGCAGAGCTGATGAAATTGCCAGACGCGTTCAGCCCGTCTCTGTGATCAAAGGGCGGAAAATCTAGGCGCGAGCGTGGACGCTCCCGAAAGCACAGCACAAACCCATGGACTTTCTTTGTGAACGAGCTGACCTCGGGGGAGAGGCCACCAAAACTCAGAAAATAGGATGCAATCCTACGGACGCAACCAACGCGACATAGCAATCACTATATCCTTAGTTGCCAGAAAGATTGGAGATTTCCGATTTGCGGTTAAACTGAATTATGAAAGCGATCACAGGGAAGCAAATGAGAACTTGGCTGTTTAGGATAATTGGACTCGTTGCGCTACTCGCTTTTGCAGCAATCGCTTTTGTTTGGTTGCTACTTGCTGCGCCGTTGTTCTCAGATATGCGACGCAACCTTGTGGAAAAGGCTCTTTCGGAACAAATTGGGCAGCCGCTTCTGGTCAACGACGATGTTAGCGTCGCACTAGGTCGCATTACCCACATCTATGTCGGCGGTGTGGTCATCCCGAGCGAGACACTGCCAGAGACCTCTCTTGCAGAATTGAAACTGCTTGAACTGGAACTGGACGTTGCCGCCTTGGCCAACGGACGTCTGCACTTTGACAACCTTTTGGTGGACGGTCTTCAGGCTAACTTTCTTACAGCCACGGATGGGACAACAAGCTGGCGAAAAAGCCGACCAATGCCAACGCCTCAAACCAACGGGTCGCTTGCAGAGGACAATCAGGACGCTGAGGCCGAACTCGAAACGTCCGAAGTTGGTGGCAAAGAAAACAGTGGGATTCTTACTTTTCTCAGCGACAAGAACGTCAATTTCACATCAATCGGGTTAAACATCGACGACAAGGTCTCGGGCTTCTCATTTGTGTTTGACCTTCAGTCGCTTGCGCTTGAACAAGTAGATAACGGAAAAAGAACAAAGGTCTCTGGTTCCGGCTCGGTCAACGGTCAAGGTTTTGAAATCAAGGGCGACTATCCCCATGACGCGCCGTTTACGACGAGAGCCAACTTTGGAGAAATGACTGTCCGCTACGATGGCGAGCCATTCGCGGAAGACGAAGGTGGCGGTTATCGGGCTGTCCTGGAGATGGATACTGGCGAATTCGGTGACTTTCTCGATGTCATGGGATTGGAACGCGTTCTGGAAGGTAATGGCCAGTTGCAAGCTGAGCTTGTGTCTCAGGACGCCCTAAAGATCGAAGCATTTACTACAACCGTAAGCCTTGAAGATGGGCAAAAACTCGAAGCTGAAGGTTCGATAGATGACCTCTATACAGCTAAAGGCGTCGATCTGCTTTTCAATGCGCGCCTTCACCCAGAGGGGCAGCCGCCTCAAGCAGCAAAGAGTATCCAAGATCTGAAGTTCACTGGCTTTGAAATGCATATGGTTGGATCCCTCGCCTCCTTCGAATTCGAGAAGCTACTGTTCGAAACCAACGCCTTTGACCAAGGGTTGGACGTGATCGGCCCAGCCTCTATCGAGAGCATTCGCCGCATGCCGGATGGCCGCCTCGCGATGTTGGGCATTACCTTGCAAGCCGGCCCAATTGAGGAGCCGGTGCTAAAAGCCCAAGGCGAAATACTCGACCTGCTTCAGCTTCAGGACGTGAGCTTCGATGGCATGCTGAATGGGCCTGCCAAGTTGATTTTGCCCAATCTCGACGAAGGTTTTGTCGACCAGTTTGGCGGTATTAAGGCGGACTTCAGCATATCCAATGCGGGAGGCCCGGTATCACTAAATAGGTTCAACGCGACCAGCTATGACACCGATCTTTGGGCGCTCGACCTTGCGTTGTCGGTCAATGAGCTCAAAGGGCTGGCCGGGCTTGATTTCGACGTGAACCTGGATGTGGGCGATGGTGCTCAGTTTCTGAACGCGCTCAACCTGCAACCTATCGACATTGGCGCACTCGGCATTGATGCTGAAACCTCAAAGCAGGGCGAGGACTTTAATGCTGCAATCGAGTTCGAAGCTGGCTCCTCGCAGCTTCTAGCGGCTTTCGATGCAAAATTTCCGGATGGCTCTTCTGTTGTTCGCGGCAACGTTACCAGCGAGAGGCTCGATCTCAACGACCTGAAGAACCTGACTGCCGTGCTGGACCAATTCAAAAGCCTGGTAGGGGAAACCCCAAAAGAACCTGAAGCCGAAGTTCAGCCTTTGGTTTTGTCGAAGGAGACAAACGTCCAGCCCTTGGTGTTGCCAAAGGAAAAAGGGAAGCCTGCCGATCTTCTGGATGTGCAACGCGTGCTGCGAGAAGCTGACGTCGAGGTACAGATCGAATTCGAAGAGATTGTAGGCCAGCAAGGCGTAACATCTGTTTCCAGCCAATTGTCTGCAAAAGACGGAACCGTGGATTTCGGACCTCTTCAGATGGCTTATGGCGGCGGAACCTTCAGCCTGCGGGCGGTCATGGATCTGATTGACTCACCTGATTGGCTTTCATTGTCGGGGTCGACCTCAGGGTGGGAGTTCGGTGAGATCCTTGATGAGTTAGGGATTGGAATTGATGCCTACGGGCGTTTGAGTGGTGAATTCAACGTTTCGGGTAGTACCGCCTCGGGCAAGGCCTTCATCAACTCCATGCGCGGCAAAGCGTCTTTGTCGATGTCGCAAGGTTACATTAGTACCAGTCTTCTTGAGTTGGCCGGGCTAGGTATTTTCCCTTGGCTGTTTTCAGAAGAGTTCAGACAAGGCTACACCGACATCACTTGCGTGGTTGCTCCGGTTGATATTCAGGCCGGGCGGGTCAGTTCAAACTCCATCGTCATTGAAACAGCATCTGTTCAGTTGGTGGCCAGGGGACAAGTGGACTGGCTGAACGATACGATTGCAATACGAGCGGAGCCACGGCGCGTGGGCAAACCCCTTTCCCGCAGCGCTTGGCCGTTTGATGTGACAGGTCAGCTTTCATCACCGAAGTTCAAGCTGGATGTGGGTGGGTCTAGGAACAAGGCTCCAGAGGGCGCTGATGCAATGCCAGTAAACAGGCAACCTTGCGTGCCAGACATCAACCAATTGCAGTAATCGGTCGCGACCTAATTCTTCAGCGGATCTGGCTGCTCCGCCTGACACGCCAGAACGGCCTCAATGGCTTTTGCGGATCCGCTTAAATCGAGTTCGACTTCGGCTCCGCTTTCGCCAATGATCGTAACGCTTTGGCGTTTTCCAAACTCGGTTACAAATGCCGGATTGTCGAAAAATGCGTAGCCACCGGGCACGCCATTCTTGTAGACACCTACGGCCTCACCTTCGAACTGCGCATCACCAAAATCAAATCTTACTATGCCTGTCGCACCGTCCTCGACTTGAACCCAGGCCGGATTGTAGGCGGCAAAAAAGCCGCCAGCCTGGTTTGGTGCAGCGCCAATTTCTACTGTCATATCGTCTTCAAAGGCTCTCCACGCGAGACAACCGTTGCCTTTTTCTGGATCGATGAGAATTGCCCAGTCGCCGGACTCACCCCACTGTTCCATCCCGGCTGCGTGAACAAACCCAGGCAGAAGCACTACAGTTGCGGAAAGTACCCACTTGATCATCCGGAGCCTCGCTGAGTTCTGAAGATTTCTTGTTTGATTCTAATCATTGCTCAATATCAATCAATCCAATCCGACGACGGCGGTGTTGCGTTTTTGAAGTTTCATAGATGACCCTGACGAGTTGTTAGTCAGATATGTGAGCAAGCTCACACTCAATCAGCTGAAGGTATTTTGGGTTCCGGTGGGTCAGCGATGTAAGACGGAGTCATTATTTGAGTTTCGTTTTCATTAAAAACATCGACAATGTTCTCGCGAAGATCCAACAAAATTTTGGTAAACTCGATCCACGAGAAGTGTACGCGTTCATTTCATAGTTGATCGCGTAATCTGCCAACTGGGTCCAAAGCACAAATGGCTCTGGGCTCTTTCTCAACCCTTGCGTTCGGTGTGCCGCCTCAATCAGCATCGCTTTGATTTTCTTGGGAGGCTCCTCGTAGCCAATCCCCACCGTCGTGTGCACCAATAGCCCCCGACCATCCACTTTTCGTGAGTAGTTCACAACTTCGGAATTGAGCAGCAGGGCATTTGGAATACATATCATCTCGTTTTTGATCGATTTGATGAGTGTTTCCTTCAGTTTGATCTCTGTTACGTCGCCGATCTTGTCACCGACCTTAAGCCACAGGAGCTGGTTTGTTCGATGGGTTCTCTGTGGCACGCAAACTTATGGGCAAATCGTGCAAAGTTATGCATAAACAAAGCGCAGAGTTATGGGCAATCTTCCAAGATTTTCTTCAATGAAATAAATGTTGGGAATGCAGCGTAATAAGCGGATTTACACATGCGTAGGTGCGCGCATAGCACTGCGGATACCCCATAGTTTTGCGGTATCCGCCCATAGTTCTGCGGGTTAGTTGGTTGGTTTTGAACGGGTGGCTCGGCGTTGGCGTGTCTTCATCGAATCGGCCATACTGTCATGCAGGCGGGCCTGCTCAAATCGAAAAGTGGCTACAGGGAAGCCACCCGATATCTACCTGATGGTACATCGCCCGCCGTTCTTCATGGGAAGCAAGCTCGGTGTGAAGCTGGAATGGCGCTTGAGGAAAACAAAGAACTCGCCCAAGGGCGAGGCACTGGCCAGGCATCTTCTGGCAGAGTGGGATCTGGAACTTGGTCGGTTGATCGTCTTGATGAAAGCCGGGTTCCATTGGATCGTGGGCTCTACTTCTCCTGCCGCCCCGGCGATCAAGACAGGGTCACGGTGAGAATTTTCATGAAATGGCTCAAATCGTTTTAAGCTCTGGTTCCGGCCCAAGCCTCGGGAATGCCGTTATTGGTCAATGCCTTGCGAAGGCCCGTCTGGTTTGCATATCGGAAATTGCAAGCCTGCTTGCGGGGCCTCTATGGGCTGCAATCGGTCACTGTGTCAAAACAGGCAGCTTAATCCTTTGGATCTTTCCAGATGGACCCTTTGGCAAGTCTTGCAACAAGTGCACCTTATCAGGTGATTTGAAGGCACCCAGCCGTTGGACGCATATCGCGATGAGTTGGTCGGATGAAACGCTTGACCCGGTTCGCAATTTGACGGCGGCCTCAACGCGTTCACCGTAGGTTTTGCAAGGGCGTGCAAATGCGGCAGCCTCGATCACGTCAGGGTGCGAATATAGAGCTTCGTCGATTTCACGAGGGGCGATGTTTTCTCCGCCCTTTATGATCAGCTCTTTCAAACGGCCGGTCACGAAGAAGTACCCGTCTTCGTCCATATGCCCTAGGTCTCCGGTGCGCAGCCAGCCATCGGGCGTGAATGTCGCGCGCGTGGCATCCGGGTTCTTCAGATATTCTCTCATCAAATTGGGGCCGCGTACGGCGATTTCGCCCTTGGTGTTTGGCGGCAGGGGGGTCAGATCTGCCGACAGGATACATGCCTCGTTGCCGTAAGCTTTGCCCGGCGACCCAATCTTGCGGACGCCCGGCGGCAGCGGGTTGGACAAGATCTGTGCGGCTGTTTCCGTCAGGCCCATTGTTTCGACGATGGGGACTTCAAAACGGGTTTCGAACGCGGTTTGTACATCTGGTGCAAGCGGCGAGGATGCCGAGCGGCCGAAACGAAGGCGTGCTCTGGTTTCCTGCGCGGGTGTCAATTCGGAATGCAGCAAGTGCGAAATGATGGTCGGCACCACCGAAAACCACGTGGTTTTGGCGCTCTGGCACTGGTCCCAGAATTTGCGCGTTGAAAACTTTTCGGCCACGGCCAGGGAACCGCCGGAAACAAGCGCGCTCAGCACGGTCACGCAGAGCCCGTTGATGTGATAGATCGGAAGCACGCAAAGACCACGATCCGCCGGTGTCAGCTTGTGCGCAACGGTAGGGGTCCATCCGCCTGCCAGCAGGCTGAAGTGACTGTGCACGACCCCCTTCGGGCGACCGGTTGTCCCTGAGGTATACATGAGCAGCGCGTCGTCATCGGGACCAAGCGCATGGAGATCAGGGGCCTTATCGAAACGAGAGGCTGAATACCGCGTCATCTCTTTGGGGCGAACTCTGTCGAACAGATCGGCCTGCGCGTCGCCGACAAACGCAATTCGTGCGTCGCAATGGCCCAGCGCATATCCAATGGCCTCGTCCCCGGCGACAAGGTTGATGACCGTTGCGCGGAACCCGCCATAGAGCACGCCGTAAAGGCATTCGATCGCCTCGCGCCCATTTGGTTGAAGGATGGCAACGCTGGCCCCCTTGTCCAATCCCTGCGCGGTCAGATTTTCGGCCAGTTTTCGTGCCCGATCCCTCAGGGATGACCAGGTTAGCGCAGCTTCTCCGTCGAAAAACAGATAAGCATCACGATCACCGATGGTGCTTGCGCGTTCGTCCAGCCAGCTGCGGATTGTCCCGCCTGGGGGCGTCTGATCGTCCATACTCATGTCCCCGCATCAGCCCAATAATCCGCGAAGATATCTTCGACGGAAGGTTCGATCGCCGGGATTTCACGGATGACTTTGGTGCTTTGGACAAAGTGTTTCCAATGCAGGTTCTCATCAATCGCATTGCCACCCCAGCTGCCACACCCCATCGAAAGCGAGAAAGGCATGCCGTTGTTGAATGACCCTCCGGTCGCAAAGGTGTGAGCCTGATTGACGATTACGCGGCAGGTGGGCATCGAGGCACCCAACGCCACCGCACGGGCATCATCGGCGGTGTGTATCCCGATGGAATGCCCCGCGCCCTGATACCGCAAGATTTGAGCGGCAATGGCTTGGGCGTCCTCGAAATCGTTTGCACGATAGAGCGCAGCCACGCGGCTTAGTTTCTCACCCGAAAGCGGATGATCCGGACCGATCCCCTTGGTTTCAACTGCAAGGAACCTTGTGTTTTCAGGCACCTGACCAACCATGCCCAGTGCCTTGATCATCTTGTCGGCGTCCTGTGCGATCACTTCGCGGCTCAGATGCCCATCCGGCCAAAGCTTTGAGACGATCTGGTTTTCGTCCTTCACCAATGCGCCTCCTTCATCGGCAAGGGCTGCGACGAAATCATCATAGATTGCGTCGACGGCGATGATTGCGTTCTCGGACGAACAGGAGGTCGCATTGTCGAAAGTCTTGGAGGCCGTGATCTTCCGGGCAGCGGCCTTCAGGTCAGCTGTCTCATCGACGATCACGGTGACATTGCCCGCACCGACGGCCACCGCAGGGGTGCCGCATGTCTGTGCGCGGTGCACATTGTTTTGACTGCCGGTGCAGATCACCCGGTCGCAGAGCTCCATCATCGCCTGAGTCTTGGCCTTGGAACCCGGCGGGGGAATCATCTGGACCAGATCGTGATCCAGCCCCAGTTTGTCGAACTCGGCATGAATGTAACGCAAAAGCAGCTCGCAGCTTGCAACGCCTTTGGGTGACGGGGCGACAACAACCGAGTTGCCGCATTTCAACGCGTTGATGATGTTGTTGGCGGGTGTGGCTGCCGGGTTCGTCGACGGCACCACGGCGCCAATCACCCCGATTGGGCGCGCAATCTCGGTGATGCCGGTACTTGCATCCTCATGGATGATCCCATGGGTTCTGACGTCTTTTATGTCGCGCATCAGGCCAAGGGTCTTGCGATGGTTCTTGATCACCTTGTCCGGCACGTTGCCCAGTCCTGTCGTCTTGACCGCAAGTTCGGCCAAAGCCCTGTTGCGTGAAGGCTCCATGATCGCCCAGGCGGCGGCAGCTGCTGCGCGGTCATAGCGCGTCTGGGTGGCGCCGGTTTCGTATTCTTTCTGAGCGGTGCGCGCACGGGTCATGATCAAACTGACTTGGGCGATGTCATCATGTGCATTCATCATTGAATTCCTATTGGTGGGGACAGGGCGGAAACCGCCCCATCCTGTGCCACTGCTCAAATCGTTACAGACCCGCCAGAAGCTCTTGCAGGGTTTCCTGACGTGCGGCCCACATCTGTTGAACCTCTTCGCGGGTCATGACGTGCATGGGTGATCCACCGGCTTTCATTTTTCCTGCCACCCGCGCGTTTTTGAACATTTCCGGGACTGTAGCGGCCAGTTTGTCGATGACCTCTGGCGGGGTGCCCTTGGGGACCATGACGCCGCGGAAATTCACGCTGGCATTGTCGATGTCAAAGCCTTGCTCTTTCAGTGTGGGGACGTCCGGCAGGAACGCGCTGCGTTCCAGATCGAACACGCCAAGGATTTTGACATTTCCGGCTTCCTGTGCGCGGAACGCATCGGACAGGTTGTTCACGCCGCCCATGACGTCGCCTGCAATCACGGCTTTCATGGCCGCCGCACCGCCGCCCTTGGTCGGGATGTACGCCATTTTGACCCCGGCTTCCTTCTCAAGCTGCAAAGCGGCGATGTGGTGCCCGACGAACAGGCCCGCACCCGAAAAGGTCAGCTTCCCCGGGTTTTCCTTGGCATAGTTCACCACCTCCTGCATGGAATTGAAGGGGCTGTCCTTGGCCACGACGAATACCGCAGGATCCGCCCCCCAGTTGGCGATGGGCTCAAAGCTGTCTGCCGAATATTCAACGCCGCCCTTGATCGACTGGGCGATGAAATGCGGGATGTTGTAAGCCGCCAGCGTATAGCCATCAGCCTCGGCCTGTGTCGCAAACCAGTTCCAGCCGACACGGCCACCGGCCCCCGGCTTGTTGATGATCGCGATGGGCATTCCAAGCGCGTCTTCATTTCCCGCAGTCATGGTGACGATGCGCGCCTGAAAGTCGGTGGCGCCACCCGCACCGTAACTGACCATCATCATGATCGGGCGTTCGGGGTAGTCCTGCGCGACGGCCGCGCCACCGGTCAGGGACATCAGCGCCAGTGCAGCGCCTGCCAGTAGATGTTTCATTTCAGATCCTCCCTTGGATTTGCGTAAGCCGCTTTTCGCGCGGTCTTTTTCAGAAAAATACTTCTCGTGGCGTGTAAACTTTGAGGAGCATGGCGAAGAGCCCATACATTACGGCCAAATACCCGATCGTGATGATCACACGCCTAGTCCAGGTTTTGATTTCGCCATGCGGTGCAGGGTCATAGAAGCTGAGCAGCAAGAAGAATGTGATCGTTCCGGCGGTGTAAAACCCAAGCGCCTTGGCGGCCCAAAAGATGTAGATGAGCGCGATAATCAGTCCTGGCAGAAGCCAAATGAAATCCTTGCGCGAGACGCCGTTGCCCACCTTGGTCCAGCCCAGAAGCGCCTTGGCAAACGTCCACAGGGCCAGAACGACAAACACAGTCGAAATCAGGCGTGGGAACAAGAAAGCTTCGGCCGGTTGCTGGGTATAGCTGACCCATGCCACCCAGATCCCGACGGCAGCAATGACGCCGGACGCCACAATATGTTGCGCGCGTGGAAGACTGACGGAACTCATGCCATGATCTCCTCTTTTGATGTGTAGCGACGATTGCGAAGCTCCATCCAGACCGAATAGGCGATCGAAGCGATGACGATTGCGATCAGAACGATATTCAGCGTTCCGGTCAGGAAATAGCTGGCCATCCCTTCGCTGGCCCCTGCAATCATCGAACCTTGAATGAAGTTCGCCTCGGCAATCGGGCCAAGGATCAGGCCAAGCACCAGTGGCGCAGCTGAAAAGCCAAAACGCTCAAGAAAGTACATCATGACGCCAAGTGCCGCCATGACATAGACGTCGCCCATGCTGGACTGTACCGAATAGCTTCCGAAGACAGCCAGGCCCAGAACAACTGCGGCCATGACGCTCTGCGGTACCTGCGCCACCCGGGCGGCAAGGCCCGCGACATAAAGACCGAAGATGCACATCAACACCTGCCCGATCAGCATCGAATTTATGAAGGTCCAGGCAACATCCGGGTGGTTGTCGAAAAGGTCCGTGCCGGGAAAAATCCCGTGGATCAACAGGCCGCCCAGCAGCACCGCCGCAGTCGGCGACCCCGGGATCGAGAGCGTCAAAAGCGGAACAAGGCTGGGGCCGACCATGGCGTTGTTCGCGCTTTCCGCTGCGATCACGCCTTCGCTGTGGCCCTTTCCGAATTTCTCGCGCTCGGGACTGAACTTCTTGGTCTGGTCATAGGCGACCAAACCCGCGATCTGTCCACCGACGCCCGGGATCAGCCCGATGACCGAGCCGGTAATGGTGCCGATGCTCAGTGCCCTCGGGCGGCGCAGAAGCTCACGCACCGCATCCATGATCGAGTGCTTTTCGACTTCGATCACTTCGGCATTTGCCGTGTTGCGGCCCTTGGCGAACATGGTCAGGACCTGAGGAATTGCAAAAAGCCCGATGAGCGCGGCGATGATGTTGATGCCGCCACCAAGCGCCGGGTGGAAGATGAACCGTTGCGCGCCCATGATGTCATCGAACCCAATGGTCGCAAGCCAAAGACCGATGCATCCCGACAGCAACCCTTTGACAACGGATGCACTATCCAGCGATCCGATGACGGTTACGCCCAGGATGGCGAGCCAGAACAGGTGGCTTGGTCCAAAGGCCAACGCCCATTGCGCAAGAACCGGTGTCAGGAAGATGAGCAGAAGCACTCCGATCACCCCCCCAACGGCAGACGCCAGAAAGCTCAGCTGCAACGCCTGTGCGCCCTTGCCCTGCTTGGCCATCGTATGCCCATCCAACGTCGTGGCGATGTTTGCGGGCGCTCCGGGAATTTTCAGAAGGATGGCGCTGACCGCGCCGCCGGCGACCGTCGAGGTATAGGCCGCGCCAAGAAGGATCAGCCCCTGAACGGGTGCCAGATGAAACGTGAATGGGATCAGCAGGGCCACGGCCATGGTGGGTGACAGTCCGGGGGTTGCCCCCAAAATCAGCCCGCCAATCGTTCCCAAGAGCAACAGCCCGAACGAGACCGGTGTGAAGACATCTCCGAAGTAATACAGAAATTCCACGTTGCATCCCTGTGTTTGTTTGCGCGTTGACATTTTAGGCTAAGAGATGAAAATAGTTTTGCAAATGTTTTCATAAATAGCCTCGATCGAACGAAAGTTATGAATAAAAAACATATGGATAAGCCGGATATTGTCGCTGTCGCAAAGGCTGCCGGTGTTTCCATCTCGACGGTTTCGAGAAGCTTCAATCACCCGGAATTGCTCAAGCCGGCGACTCGGAAAAAGATAGACCGGGCGGTGCAGAAGCTTGGATATATTCGCAACCGAGCCGCGCAAGTCATGCACGGCCGACGCAGCGGAACTGTCGGGCTGGTGGTGCCGACAATCGACAACGCCATCTTCGCTGAACTGATCCAATCCTTTTCGGATGGGCTGGACCAGCATGGTTTCACGATGTTGATTGCTTCGCACGGGTTCGATCTGGAGCGCGAATACAAGATGCTGCGCAAACTGATGGAGCATCGCGTTGACGGGCTTGCGCTTATCGGGCTTGAACACTCGGAATCGACGTATCAATTGATCGAACAACAGGGTGTTCCGACGATTGCAATCTGGAACTATGACGATGAAGCGCGATTGTCTTGCGTGGGTGTTCAGAATTCTGAAGCTGGCCGTTTGTCCGCACGCCACTTGCTGGATTTGGGACACCGCGACATAGGTTTGATCTTTCCCGACCCTGCCGGGAATGATCGCGCATATGACCGGTTGCACGGCGCCTTGGAAGAATTGGGATTGGAACGGATCGAGGTTCCCGAACAATGGCGCCTGGAAGCCCCCTATAGCATTTTGGAAGCCAAACGCGCTTGCATAAGCTTGTTGGATCATTCACCACGTCCTACCGCTATTTTATGCGGCAATGACATTATCGCTCAGGGCGTGCTGTACGCAGCAAAACACTGCGGTGTGCGTGTTCCTGAAGACCTGTCCGTCATGGGAATCGGAGATTTCAAAGGCTCAAGCGAAATCGAACCGTCCCTCTCGACCATTCGCATCCCAGCCAAGCGCATTGGCGCCCTGTCCGCAGAATTGATCACAAGCATTGTCGCAGAGCATTCCGAAAAGATCACGACGACCAAGTGCGACCTGAAAGTGCTGACCAGGGCATCGACGTCCACCCCATCAGGAGCGCCGTCCAGATAAATCTCGGGACTTCCTTAACCGAAACAAGTTCCGAGACCTGTATTTTGGACCGGGCGGTGTCGAAACATCAGCGCCGAAAGTCTGTTCTTCTGGTTTGTTGCCAATCAAATACCGATTTTGAGAAGGTCGGTATTCCGCGTCGACCGTGTTTTGCGCTTGTCGAAATACGCTCAAAGAAGTCCCTTGACCGAACATCTGGATCGCAGCATCGCCCATGACTCTTGAACGTTCGGCGCGGGGCTGTTCCGAGGCCACTTGATCTTTCTGAAGCGGCCAATCCATCAATCTTCAATCAGTGAAGAATCGTCGCCGTCGTTCGATGTTCTTTCGCGGCTTCCTGCCTTTCTGGATCGCCGTGGGCTCTTGGGAACATGGTCGTCGTTCAACGCTTTTTCGACCAGCCAAGTCGCGTGGTGATCCGGGAAACCATATGGGTTTCAATGCGCCCTTTCTGGATATGAAAAACCGTTGGCCGTCGTCCCACTTCTGACAAAAGTCTTCTTGGTCGTTGATCAGATATGAGGGGGCTGACCCAAAGGCTGACAAAGCTCGGATTACTTTGGCGTCGAACTTGAGATCAAGAAGAGTTTCGGCCGAAATCTCATAGTCGACAATCAAACTGTTGGTGGCGACAAGCAGCTTACCGTTGATCAGATGAACCCATTCCTCGACGAGATTCCCTTTTCGCTTCACAAAAAAAGGGAGCAAGAAGCTGAGGCCCTTGATCAAATCCGACGGCAAGGGAAACCTCTCTTCTCCCAGTCAAATCGACTGGACAGGCTGAGAGTACGGAATCGTGTTTTCCACCTACTGAGCAAAGATGCCCCCTGTACGGCGGAACGCTAAAGCCCTGATGTAGCGGGATTTTGGCGCACCCTGGAAATTTTTCACTGAGTCGCCGGCACGTTTAAACGACGGGGCAACGAAACCGCGAACGTTAGAAAAACGTTTGAAAATTCGAAACGCACATCGCCGGCGATGCGAAATTATTTGTTCATTTTCAATGATTTCAAATGGTGCCCCCACACGGACTCGAACCGCGGACCTACTGATTACAAATCAGTTGCTCTACCAGCTGAGCTATAGGGGCACTGGCTGTCGATTACTTCCTCTGGCAGTGGACTGCAAGCCTGAATTTTAGCCCAAACTTAGACATTGCCCGATTTCCTGAGAACGTGCAAAAAAACGCTGAATTCATCCGTTGCAAATATCTCGCGTGTGGTAACGGACGCGGCTATGCAGAAAAGCCAAGGGGTAAAGGAAAAAATGCAGGTTGCCATCCACGCCGGTGTTGCCTTTTCGGATGAAGGGCTGGTGATGTCCTCGCTTGGTGCGAACAGGAGCGTACTGGCCAAGTACCAAACTGCGGTTCTGGGGCCGCGTCGGTCCCGGCTATTCGTCAAAGTGATGTCTGAATCGATTCTGCAGGATGTATCTGATGCAGACGCACGGAACAGATTGTCCGAGCTTGTTGCCGGAAACCAGAATCTGGACCGCGTGGTTGTGTCGAGCGACAAGTTCTTTGGCCCCAGGCGCACCGCGCTGCAAGACGGCCAGATCTATCCGTTTGCGGGGAATAGAACGGCCCATGCGGACACTCTGCTGGACGGCGTGCAGGTTCAAGTGTTTGCAGGGCTGGTGAACCCCGGGGTTTTTATTCCAAAGATTCTGGCCTCGATCCATGAGGACCATCGGCGGGACATTCTGGCCAGCACCGATTTAAGCTGCCTCAGCTGGCTTGGCATGATCGAAGACCTGCGGGATCTTGCGCCTCAGGTTCAGCTCACCTTGTGGGAACACGAGAATTCGCCGCTTATCTGGGGCGATATCGTCCGCGCCATAGCGGGATTGCCTGATGAGGCTGTGCTTCATGAAGAGTTTGCATTCCTGTCCTCCCTTTTGACAGAAGCCGGACAACGTCATGTATTGGACATCGTGAGAAAAGGGGACGCCATCGATCCCGGCCGCCGACGTGAAGAGATGGCAAATATTCTGGACGAATACGCCCGACCGGAGCAGATCGAAGAAGAGCTCGACTTGCCGGGCTGGAATTCCGATATAGTTGAAGCGTTCACAGAGCTTTACGAGCAAGATCTGGCCACGATCCGGTCCATGCCGGACGTCCGTGTTTTGCAAATCTGATCGATTTGCGCAGTTTCGTTGGATTGGGTGCATAACTGCGCGAAGGAAACTTTTTCGACGATTCAAGCGTGAGGGCAGGAACGCATGCCAATTTGGGGCCCTGCCGAATATCAGGCCAGGAACTGGTGGTCTTGCGGCGACGCGTTGATATGTAAAATCCGGCCGATCAACGGATTAATCTGACGGACCATGGCGTTCGACCAAATCGATCATCCGGTTTGCCGCGGAATGGCAACATCTGACCGGTTCAATTGTTTGGCGCAATTCATCAGGCAGCAAAGTAGTCTCGCAATACCCCGTTGAACAGCTCGGCTTTTTCCAGATGCGCCGCATGTGCAGAGTTTGGTATCACCGCGAGGTTTGCATTCGGGATGGATTGCCACAACTGTTCCGTCTGACTCCATGGGTAGGTGCGATCACGATCCCCCCAGATAATCAGCGTCTTGGTCTTGATTGCCGGCAGGTTTTCAGCGCCGCTCCAGGAATGCATCGCATCCAAACCAGCGAGCATGGCCTTCAGGTTGCTTTTCTGGGCTATCGTGGCGCAAAGTTCATATTCCAAAGCATTTTCGCGTTCGAGAAACCAGGTTGCCGCAATCCGTCGCGCCGTCACTTTCGGCCCGTCTGCACAGGCACGGGTTTTCGAGGTGTCGATGGTCTCAAACCGCCCGGGCAGCACACCGACGGAGCCGGTGCCATAAAGAACCAAACGGTCAACACGCTCGGGCGCGCGCGCAACCATTTCCTGCGCGACCATTCCACCCATCGAGTGGCCAACCAGGTGGAATGTCTCGATGTCGCGCGCCTTCAGCTCATTCAGAGCCCAGTCCGCGAATCCCGAGATGCTGCAAAACGCGTCACGTTGCGCATTTTCGCCAAAACCCGGCAGATCCAGCGTGATGACATCGTAACCTTTCAGGGCCTCGACCTGCCGCTGCCATTGCCGACTGCCGCCCAGGAACCCGTGAATAAACACGATGGGTGTCATTTCCGGCCGCCCTGTACAATCCGATCGAGGATCATGGCACAGAACAGGATTGAGAACCCCGCAAGAATACCCTGGCCCACATTCGCGTATTGCAACGCTTCAAGAACATCCTCGCCCAGCCCTTTGGCACCGATCAGAGACGCAACAACAACCATTGCCAGTGACAACATGATTGTCTGATTGATCCCCGCCCGGATCGACGGGCTTGCCAGCGGCAAGTCGACTTTGGTGAGCAGGTACCATTTGTTGGCGCCGAAACTGATCGCCGCCTCGCGCACGCTTTCGGGCACGCCACGCAAGCCGAGAACGGTCAGGCGCACCACGGGCGTACCACCGAAAATCATCGTGACCACAACCGCCGCCGGCTTGCCGACACCAAAAAACGCGATCACGGGGACCATGAAAACAAAGGCGGGCATGGTTTGCATGAAATCCATGATCGGCTGGATGAAAGCGTAGAACCGAGGGCGACGCGCCGCGAACATGCCCAGTGGAATTCCGATGACAATCGACAGGCATGCCGCTGTCCCCAACAAGGCCAGCGTGGTCATTGCGCCCTCCCAAAAGCCCAACAGCCCCATATAGGCCAGAAACGCGCCCGAATAGATTGCCGTGCTGACACCCGCAGTCAGCCATGTCAGCAGAATGATGAGACTGGCGATCACGATCCAAGGCGTCTGCACCAAGATGACCTCAAGCGCGTCCAGCAGGGTACGGATGCCGAATGTCAGCCCGTCAAAGAACGCTTCGCTGTTGCGCACGCACCAGGCGATGAAATCTTCCACCCAGGTGATGCTGGTCAGGCGGATATTGGGGTCTGTCGGGAAATGGCTGAGCAACGAGAAACGCCCCGGAAAGCTGTAATGCATCATCGCCGCAGCAACGATCAGCGCCATGAAGATCGCGCTGAACACGATCTGCGATACCGGCATTGCAGATCGGATTGAACGATCTGACAGCCATTCCGAGAAACGCGACTCGAGCGCCCAATTTGCCACCTGAGACTGAACAAGCTTGACGATGATCAGAATGATCAGGCCGGTCAGAACAATGTAAGGCCCTTCAGCGGCCATTGCTTCGACTTCGGCGCGGATGCCGCCTATGTTTTCCTCGAGCGAGTCCACCGTTCGCTGATAGACATCGATCTTGTCCGAGTTGTTTTCGATGGCAGCGGCCAACTGCTGACGGCGCAGCTCAAGCGTCCCTTCAATTGACGCGATGCGTTCCATTGCCTCGGCCGCCAGGTCGCCGAACAACCCGCGCGCGATCTGCACATAGGCTATTGTTTCCAGGATCAGAAATGGCAACGCCCATGACCACAAGCCCCGCGCGCCGAACCAGACCGGGCCAAACAACCCGGCCATCAGATTGAAAGTCGGCGTAAAGCGGGACGACGCGCCGATCTTGTCGAAGTTGCGGATGTAATAGTCGGGGCTGGTGCGAACAAAGGCCCGGATGTTTTCGCGCCGCTCTTCGGCATATGCTTGGGCTGCTTCGCTCTCGGTATCTTCCAGCGGGTTCACATCTGAAGACCTCATGACACTTCGGTTCCTTCGATCACGGTGCGCAACAGATCGGCACGGGTTATGACGCCAACATCCTCGCCGCCGTCCTCCACAAGGATCGCGCTGTCGGTGTCGATTGCCAGATTGATCAGCGTGCTCAGGTTTTCGCCTTCATTCACACGCGGGGCATCCGAGGGCAGAGGACCGTGGGTCGCGACATGTTCCGGTATGGGCCGCATGACGGCGTGGGCACGCACCACCTTGAGCCTTGAGATACCCGCCACGAAATCGGCGACATAGTCGTCGGCGGGGTTCATGACGATGTCTTCGGCCGTCCCGATCTGCACCACCTTGCCGTCGCGCATGATTGCGATCCGGTTCCCGATACGGACGGCTTCATCCAAATCATGGGTGATGAAGATCGTCGACTTTTTCAGGATTTTACTCAGTCGAATGAACTCATCCTGCAATTGCCGCCGGATCAACGGGTCCAACGCCGAGAACGGTTCGTCCATCAACAACACATCCGGGTTCGCTGCCAGTGCCCGGGCAAGGCCCACACGTTGCTGCATACCCCCGGACAGCTCGTGTGCGAATTTCGATCCCCAGGCTCCGAGTTCGACGATATCCAGAATAGCAGCGGCCTGACGCATGCGTTCATTCTTGCTGACCTGCCGGATCTCCAGCGGCATTGCGACATTGTCCAGCACAGACCGATGCGGCATCAGCGCAAAGTTCTGAAACACCATGCCAATCTTGTTGTTGCGAAACTGCTGAAGCTCTTTCGGGCCCAGGGCCATCACGTCAGTGCCTTCGATTTCGATCTTGCCTGCGGTGGGTTCCAACAGCCGGTTGAAATGGCGAACCAGAGTGGACTTCCCGCTGCCTGACAGGCCCATGATGCAGAATATCTCGCCCCGGTTGACCGAAAGACTGACATCCGCGACGCCGACAACGCAGTTGTATTCCGCCAGCACCTGGGCCTTGTCCAATCCACGGTCGCGGATTGCCTGCAGCGCCACCTCGGGCCTGCCCCCGAAAATCTTCCAGACATTCGAGATTTCAATAACGGTATCGTCGCTCATAAGTCCCCCAGAGGTGCGCATTTGGGTGGCGCCGTCCATTGCCGCCACCCTGTTTTGGGACGAAAGATCAGAGACCCAGCCAGGCGTCGACTCGATCCGGGTTCGCTTCGACCCATTCACGGGCAACGTCCGCCGGGTCGCGGCCCTTGCCGCTGATCTCATAGGCGAACCCGCTGACATCATCCGCCGTCAATGCGAAATTCGCCAAGAAATCGGCAATCGCCGGAGAACGCTCTGGCAGCGTGTTGGACCACGCAATCTGCACGTTCTTGAGCGCGTCCTTGGTCGCAACATTGGATTTGTTGTACCAGTCCGGGTCATCAGACGGTTGGACCATCACGTATTTTGCCGGGTCGTATTGTGGCTCGGTCAACATCTGGACGTCGAACATGTACCAGACAGCATGCGGCTTGTAGCAATAAAAGGCGTAGCCTTCGCCCTTGGCGATGCTGTCCTTGATCCGCGCGGTTTTCACGCTTTCCTCGGCGCGTATCGGCTCAATGAAATCAAGCAGGCCGTAATCGCGGGTTTTGACTTCGTTCACGTTGGCCGAAGCCCAACCTGGCGCGCCAATCCACATTTCACCTTTGCCATTGCCGTCACTGTCCATCAATGCGGCCACATCCGGGCGGCCCAGATCGGCGATGTCGGTGATGTTGTTGGCTTCACCAAAGTCTTTGCTGACGCAGAAACCCTGATTACCCTCGTAGGGGTTCGATGACAGAGTGACGGTGCCCGCTTCGTCCACATATTTCTTGGTGAAGCTTTCCTGGTTGGGCAGCCAAACGTCGGGATGAACGTCGATATCGCCCTTGCCCTGATCCATCGCCTGAAAGATTGTGGCGTTGTTGCCGGGCACATATTCCACTTTGCCCCCGATGCGCATTTCCACGACCGCGCCCAGCACATGGGCAATCGCTTGTGCACCGGTCCAGGATGGCACGCCGATTTTCACCTCTTCGGCTGCGAATGCCGGTACAGCGCAGACGCTGACCACAGCAGCCATCCCCAGCTTTTTCAGATTGGTTCTCATGGTCTTCTCCTCTGTTGAAATGCGCCGTGGTTCGGCGTCGTTCTTTCCGTCGTTCGATTTTCCCGTCGCGCAATAGGGGGGCGCCAACATGCCTTTGGCGACACATTCGGACGGAAGGCTGAAACAAGACCAACCGCCAGACCCTGCCCGGAAGTCTAGAACAGGAGCTTTTCCGAGAGCCAATTCG
Organism: Ruegeria sp. HKCCD6119; assembly: GCF_013110585.1. Lineage (NCBI taxonomy): Bacteria > Pseudomonadati > Pseudomonadota > Alphaproteobacteria > Rhodobacterales > Roseobacteraceae > Ruegeria > Ruegeria sp. HKCCD6119. Next base: position 320,044 of record NZ_WVQV01000003.1, read on the forward strand.
AACATTTCATCAAACTATTCTTTTTCTGCATAATTTTCTGTATCCTTGCTGAAGATGCTCTTTCACAAGCGGGGATACGCATTGGATCTGAATTGGTTACGCGATTTTGAATGCCTCGCCCGGACCTTGAACTTCACCCGTGCGTCTGATGAACGTAACATCACGCAATCCGCATTCAGTCGCAGAATCAAAGCGTTGGAAAGCTGGGTGGGGCTGCCTTTGGTCAATCGGGCAACCTATCCGGTGCAATTGACCGAGGCCGGCAAACAATTCCTGCCTGTTGCCCAGGCGGCAATTTCACAGCTGTCTGAATCCCGCCAATCCCTGCGGGACGCCGACCGGGGCGACAGTCGGTTCATCCGGTTTTCGGTTCTGCACACCATTGCGGTTAATTTTTTGGCGACCCGCATAGAAGAGTTGCAGAAGCAGATCCCGGAATTGCGCACGCGCGTCCTGTCCGATTCTCTGAGCACCTGCTGTGATCTTTTGGTCGAAGGCGCGGTGGATATCCTGCTGTGCTACTATCACCATACTGTCTCGCCCATGATCGACGAAACCGCGTTCGAGCGTAAGGATCTGTTGAAGGACCGTCTGATACCGGTGGCTGCCGCACAGCCGGTTCGGACACTGGGTTGGGATTTGTCCCGGCAGGATGGCCCGCCGATCCCTTATCTGGCCTATGACCGATCGTCCTTCTTGGGCATGGTCGTTGAAAACACCGTTGACCGGAAACCCCAGAATACCGAAACGATATATGTCGATAGCCTCGTCGAAACGATCAAGCGAAGATTGATGACTGGCAGCGGATTTGCCTGGATGCCCGAAACGTCGATCTCGGCGGAGCTGGATCAGGGGTTGCTGGTGCCGATCGGTGACGATGCATGGTGTGCAACGTTGACGATTTCAGCCTTTTCCAATCCGGCCAGCTTGGATCAGATCGCGCACCAGCTTTGGCAGCGTTTGTGACCGGACGGATTCGTTTTGGCGCACCGACCGGCCGTTGAACGGAAAATGCGCCTTTACCTCGTATGCCGGCCCGTCTGAGAAAAATTGACGATCGCGCGGACCAGCAGATCGATCGTATCCACTGCATTGGCGTCATCCGCGACGCTGTCGGCAATGAGGGAGAATTCAGAGCAAGCGACAAACTGCAAGTCCGCCCCCGCCTTGACCAAGGCCCTTGAGGACGCTCGCAGCGTTTCGCGCGCCTTGTCGCTTTGGCCGTTGACCTTGATCGCGCGGATCGCCGCCAGCATTGCGTCGTCATCCGTTGGCCAAACGGTTGACAGCCCGCGCGCGTGCAGGGCTGTTTCGAAAAGACAAGTACGGCGCACCGCCGGAGAAGCGAGCACACCAACGCACCCACCCTTCCCGAGTGTCCCGACGGCGTGATCCGCGGCCAGTTCAACCATGTTCAACAGCGGAACGGTCACGGCATCGGTGATCGCCTTGGCATAGTGATGCGCCGTGTTGCAGGGCATTGCCAGCGCCATGGCGCCGGCATCCTGAAGACGTCGCGCCATCGCCGCCAGTGTCGGCCCCGGATATTCGCCCGCCCCTTCGATCAAATGCGCGATCCGTGACGGGACCTGAGTGTTCATGTCGATCAAAAGCGGAATGTGGTCCCGGTCGTCGCTCACCGGCACAGCCTCGACCAGCTTGCGCTGGAGGAGGATCGTTGCCTCAGGGCCCATGCCGCCAAGAATGCCGATGGGGCGCAGTGTCATTGCTCAGATATTCACCCAGCGGTCTTTGTGATCGAAGGCAAAGTCATACCCCGCCAAGGCCGCCGCGCCACCCGTGTGAAGGAAAACGACCCGCTGGTCTTTGAATTCGCCTTTGCGCGCCAGATCGATCAGGCCCGCCGCACCCTTGGCCGAGTAGCAGGGATCCAGAAGGATACCTTCCAATTCGGCAAACATCTGGATCGCTTCGATGCCGCTTTCAGTGGGCAGGCCATAGCCTTCGCCGACATAGTCGGTATTGGCCATGACATCTTCACGCTTTACCACGCCCGCGCACCCCAGCTTTTCGGCGGTCTTGCAGGCGAGGTCGTACACCATCTGTTCCTGCTTTGGCCGAGGTGCCCTTGTCCCGATGCCAAGCACCGGCACCTGCGCATTCATGGCGCACATTCCCGTCACCAAACCTGCCTGCGTACCGGACGACCCGGTTGCGTGTACCAGCCGGTCAATCCGCAATCCGCTGTCATTGGCCTGACCCAACAGTTCAAAGGCCGCGTTTACATAGCCCAGCGCCCCGGTCGGGTTCGAGCCGCCGCCGGGAATGACATAGACATTGCGGCCTTCTGCCCGTTTCTTCGCGGCAGCCTTTTCCATTTCGCCCGGCATATCGTGACCCCCGGGAAACTTCTGGGTGGTCGCGCCGTGCAAGTGGTCCAGCAGGACATTGCCGTTTGTATTGTAGTTGCCATCTTGATAGCCGGTGCGATCTTCCAGAAGAATATGGCAATCAAGGCCCAGCTTGGCGGCAAACGCTGCGGTTTGTCGACCGTGGTTGGTTTGAGTGGCACCTTGCGTCATCACCATGTCGGCGCCCTGCGCTTCCGCTTCGGCCATCAGAAATTCCAGCTTGCGGGTCTTGTTGCCGCCGGTTGACATGCCGGTGCAATCGTCGCGCTTGATCCAGATTTCCACCCCCAGTTCTTTGGAAAGCCGCTTCATCGGTTCAAGCGGTGTCGGAAGATGGGCGAGGTGAAGGCGGGGAAAGCGCGCAAGATGCATGTCACAATTCCTAATATTGATTTTCGTCAATTTACGCTGTGTGTTGCCGCTCTTCTAATTCGAAATTCAGTGAGTATGTTGCAAAAATTGCATATTAGTGAGGTCTGGGCTATCTGATTCACATGCGTTTGGAATGGATCGATGACATATTGGCCGTGCTGGACAGCGGATCGCTGACGCGCGCCGCGGAAAAACGACTGCTGACCCAATCTGCCTTTACCCGTCGGGTGCGGCTCATCGAAGGCAGTATCGGAGCGACCCTGTTTGATCGTCGCCGCAAACCCGTATCCCTAATGCCGGGCGTTCAGGCGTTGGAACCTGAACTGCGCGAGCTGAGCGCGCGTCTGCACAAACTGCGTCACAGTTTGAAAACAGAAAGCGATCAGGCCAGCCAGTCTTTGTCGCTCGTGTGCCAGCATGCGTTGACGACAACCGTCTCGCCGAAAGTGGTCCGGATGTTGACCGAAAACAGCGATATCTCGGTTCAGGTGCGATCGGGGAACCAGGACGAATGCCTGTTGCAACTGATCTCGAAAGAAGTCGATTTCGCGATCATGTACGCGGCATCGGACGGTGGGGTGCAGAACCTCGAAAGTGCGTTCGAGGCGAGGACGCTTGGTGCCGACACATTGATCCCGGTATGCGCACCGGCAATGCGCGGGGAATTGGATGGCAAGACCATTCCTGCGATTGTCTACCCGCCTGATGTTTTTCTTGGGCAAGTGTTTTCCCGATTGATTGCACCGCGTTTGCCCGACGAAACCAGACTCGTGGCCAAGGCCGAGACGGCCCTGACGCTGGCGATGCTGCAATATGCCGTGAATGAAATCGGCGTTGCCTGGTTGCCCTATTCTTTGGTCGCCACGCCGCTTGCTCAGGGGCAGCTTGTAAGCGTTGAAGAGGTTCTGCCTGCGCAGGCGCTGACAATAAGAATGGTCCGTTTGACCGAAGCGAAGCCAGAGTTCAGTGAACAGATTTGGCAACGTCTTGCCGGGCAATCGCAAAGCTTTTGGTTGTCGCCGGATCAAAGCGACGAGACGACTTAAGCAGTTCACCGAGAAAGGCGCCGAGTTTGCGATCAGCATCGGAAGAATACGCAACGGAATAGTGGCAAAACCGAGCTGGATGTATCTAACCTGTGCTGAAAAGACAGCAAAAGGGCAGGTCAGCGGATGTTCAGTAAGGTATTGAAAGCGGGTCTAGGTGTCGTGGTTCTGGGCATCGTGGGGCTGCTTGGTTATCTGCTGATCGCCCCGCCCGATTTGTTGAAAGTGGGCACGAATTACTCGGCCAAGATTGTCTGTTCAAACGTTTTCATTGCCGGACGTGATCCGGAAGAGGTCCTTGCGGTGGATGTGCAGGCCCCGGGGCATCCGCTGCTCAAACATGTTTCGATTGAGGTCGATCGAGAGGCGCAGACTGTTCATGCGCGGCTCTTTCGGTTCTTCGCGCCCGCCAGGTCGCAGTTCCGGCAGGGGCTTGGCTGCACCAACGTGCATGCTACATCCCTGAGTGCGCAAGGGCTTGAGGCTGCCAAGCCCGCGCCGACAGGGCTTTGGCCAAGCGGAAACGACGTTGCGCAGTCTCATGATTCCAAATTTCAGGCCGTCTTGTCGGATGATACGCTGCTTGGCGAAGGATACCGCGCCGTAGTGGTGGTTCAAGGCGGGCGTATCGTGGCCGAACGCTATGCGGAAGGGTTTGACGCCGACACACCGTTGCTGGGCTGGTCCATGACCAAGACGGTGACGGCCGGGCTGATCGGAACGTTGATCAAAGCGGGTCAGATGAATGTATCGGACACCCTCGTCGACAGTTTTCCCGAATGGGCAGAAGACGCAAGGCGAGACATTACTGTTGCGGACATGCTGGCAATGACAAGCGGTCTGCAATGGAATGAAGAATACGGAGACGTGTCAGACGTGACCAGGATGCTGTATCTCAGCAATGACATGGCCGGTTTCGCTGCCGACCGTGCACTGGAAGCCGGCATTGGAACCGACTTCAACTATTCTTCCGGCACGTCCACCGTGTTGTCCCGGGTGTGGCAGGACAAGCTGCCCGATGGCGGTTTGAGCTATCCTCGGGATGCGCTTTTTGAACCGCTTGGCATGGCTTCGGCGATCATCGAGACAGATGTCGCCGATACATTCATCGGATCCAGCTATATGTACGCCACGGCCCGAGACTGGGCGAGGTATGGCCAGTTTCTGCTGGAAAAAGGGGTTTGGGACGGCGCACAGATTTTGCCCACAGGTTTTGTGGACTGGATGTTCGGACCCGTTGCGGCGTCTGGCGGTGAATATGCCAAGGGTCATCTCTGGTTGAAATCGCCGGGCGACCTGCCACCGTTTGAAGACGCGGTTTGGTTGCAAGGGCATGACGGTCAGTCCATCGGAATTTTCCCGTCGCGTGACATGGTCGTCGTGCGGATGGGGCTTACACCTTCACGGGTGGGCTATTCTTCTTTGCCCTTGGCGAAAGCGCTTATTGCGGCTTTCGGGGGGTAGGGGATCGAACATTCCCATCGACGCACCGCCCGACATTGCGGCGGGCATCGCCCGTAGGGCAGGACACTGGGTCGCAGATCGGCATCTTGCACGTCGGTACGCTTTGGTATACCGCCGCATACAAATTCAAGGTGCCGGGCTTTCACATGGCCCGGTGCATCAGCTAAATGGTCGGAACCGTCATGAGCCTTTACACAGAATACCTGAACGAAATCGAGACGCGCAAAGAACAGGGTCTGCACCCCAAACCCATCGAAGACGGTGCCCTTTTGCAGGAAATCATCGGGCAGATCAAAGATACGGGTCACGCTCATCGCGCCGATTCACTGAACTACTTCATCTACAACACGCTTCCGGGCACAACCAGCGCCGCAGGTGAAAAGGCGCGCTTTCTGAAAGAGATCATCCTGGGAGAAGCGACGGTTGAAGAAATCTCGCAGGATTTCGCGTTTGAATTGCTGTCGCATATGAAGGGCGGCCCATCGGTAGAGGTTCTGCTTGATCTGGCGCTGGGCGATGACGCAGAGATTGCGCAGAAAGCGGCGGCAGTTCTGAAAACCCAGGTGTTCCTGTACGAAGCAGATACCAACCGTCTGAAAACAGCCTTTGAGGCCGGGAACGCCGTTGCCAGGGACATTCTGGAAAGCTATGCCAAGGCCGAGTTCTTTACCCGGCTTCCCGACATCGAAGAAGAAGTCAAGGTTGTGACCTATGTGGCGGCCGAAGGGGATATTTCGACCGATCTTCTGTCGCCCGGCAATCAGGCGCATTCGAGGTCAGACCGTGAATTGCACGGCAAGTGCATGATCTCACCCGAAGCACAGGCCGAGATTCAGGACTTGCAAAAACAGCACCCGGACAAGCGCGTCATGCTGGTTGCTGAAAAAGGGACGATGGGTGTTGGATCGTCGCGCATGTCCGGTGTCAACAACGTTGCATTGTGGACCGGAAAGCAAGCCAGCCCCTATGTTCCATTCGTGAACATCGCGCCGGTTGTTGCCGGTACAAACGGGATTTCACCGATCTTTCTGACCACCGTCGGCGTCACCGGCGGGATCGGCATCGATCTCAAGAACTGGGTCAAGAAAGTGGATGCCGACGGCAATCCTATCCTGAACAATGACGGCAATCCTATCCTCGAGCAGAAATATTCCGTCGAGACCGGAACGGTACTGACTATCAACACCAAGGACAAAAAGCTGTACAATGACGCAGGCGACAAAGAGCTGGTCGATCTGTCATCATCCTTCACGCCGCAAAAGACCGAGTTCATAAAGGCCGGAGGATCTTATGCCATTGTCTTTGGCAAAAAGCTTCAGACATTCGCGGCCGAGACGCTCGGTCTCGAGGTGAAATCTGCTTTCGCGCCGTCCAAGGAGATTTCGCATGAAGGGCAGGGCCTGACGGCGGTTGAAAAGATATTCAACAAAAACGCGGTTGGCGTGGCCGAAGGCAAAGTTCTGCATGCGGGCTCGGACGTTCGGGTGAAGGTCAACATCGTCGGTTCGCAGGACACCACCGGCCTGATGACGGCGCAGGAACTGGAAGCCATGGCGGCGACAGTGATATCGCCCACCGTTGACGGTGCCTATCAGTCTGGCTGTCATACTGCTTCGGTTTGGGATTCCAAGGCGCAGGCAAATATCCCAAAACTGATGAAATTCATGAACAACTTTGGCCTGATAACCGCGCGTGACCCCAAAGGTGTTTATCACTCGATGACAGACGTCATCCACAAGGTTCTGAACGACATCACCGTGGATGACTGGGCGATCATCATCGGTGGCGACTCGCATACACGTATGTCCAAAGGCGTCGCGTTTGGTGCAGACTCGGGTACTGTTGCACTGGCGCTGGCCACTGGCGAAGCTACCATGCCGATCCCGGAATCCGTCAAGGTGACGTTCAAGGGCCAGATGGCGGATCACATGGATTTCCGCGATGTGGTTCACGCCACCCAGGCGCAGATGCTGAAGAAATTCGGCGACAACGTGTTCCAGGGGCGGATCATCGAAGTTCACATCGGCACATTGCTGGCGGATCAGGCATTCACCTTTACTGACTGGACGGCCGAGATGAAGGCCAAGGCGTCGATCTGCATCTCAGCGGATGACACGTTGATCGAATCTCTGGAAATCGCGAAAAGCCGTATTCAGATCATGATCGACAAGGGAATGGATAACGAGGCCCGGACACTGCAAGGTCTGATCGACAAGGCCAACGCTCGGATCGCGGAAATCAAGTCGGGTGAAAAGCCGGCCCTGAAACCGGATGAAAACGCCAAGTATTTTGCCGAGTTGGTGGTTGACCTAGATGAAATCAGCGAACCCATGATCGCCGACCCGGATGTCAATAACGCCGATGTATCAAAACGTTACACCCACGATACGATCCGGCCGGTTTCCCACTACAAAGGGGAAAAGAAGGTCGATCTGGGATTTGTTGGATCGTGCATGGTGCACAAGGGCGATCTGGTCATCGTCTCGCAGATGCTGAAAAACATCGAGCAGGAGAAGGGCACAGTAGAATTCAAGGCCCCGCTGGTCGTTGCTGCGCCCACCTACAACATCATCGATGAGCTGAAAGAAGAAGGCGAGTGGAGCATTCTTCAGAAGTATTCAGGCTTTGAATTCGACGATCTGTTCCCAAAAAGCAAAGCGCGGACGGAATACGAGAACATCCTGTATCTAGAGCGTCCGGGATGTAACCTCTGCATGGGCAACCAGGAGAAAGCGGCAAAGGGTGACACTGTGCTGGCCACGTCCACACGACTGTTCCAAGGCCGTGTTGTTGAGGACGCGGCGGACAAGAAAGGCGAATCCCTGCTTGCATCGACTCCGGTGGTCGTGCTGTCGGCTGTTTTGGGCCGAATGCCGACCGCCGAGGAATACAAGTCGGCCGTGAAAGGTATCGACCTGACCAAATTTGCGCCTCCGATGGAAAAGCCCGCAGGCACGAAGTCAGCGCATTTCTAAACGCAAGGCACAAAGTTGATTGCCCGGGCATCCCTTCAGGTGGCCGGGCGATTGAGTTCCGCTGTGTTCAGGGCTGGTTGCAGCGCACGCCGCGAAAAAGCGCGGCATGGGAATGCCCCGGACCTTTCGCACGACTTCGCGTGGACTACTGGGGAAAATCCATGATCCACGGACATACGGTCGCTGTTTGGCGTCAGGCTGACAGCTCTTTATACATGTAAGTCGTGGGTTCCAGTCTGGTTTCGAACGGGTTCCGGCAATAGTTCGGAATTTCCCCGGCGATCTGAAACCCCAGGTCCAGATAAAGCAATCGAGAAGGATCGGTGCTGCGGGTATCAAGAACCAGCATCGTGCGCTCCAACTCTGTCGCTCGTTGAAAGAGGGCTTCCATCAAGGCGCGGCCAAAACCGCGCCGTCTGGCGTTCGGGTGCACCAGAAGTTTCGCGACATCAGCGCGGTGCGGTTGATTGGGCATGGTCGCGGGGATCAGTTGCACCGTGCCCTGAATGCGCCCGTTGTCGTGGAGGGCAAACAGCTCCAACGCACCGGATTTCAGCCCGGGACGAACATTTTGCAGCCAGTAATTTCGTGCGTCACTCTCGGTAAACGGAAGGACAAAGCCGATGCTGGCCCCGTCATGCACACAGGCGTGGAGGATTTCCGCCAGATCATCCACTGCCGCGCTGAAATCGAGATCGGTCAGACGCGAGATCATATCAGCACCAAGAGATAACGCGCACCGCGAGATTCCCCGGTTTCGAACCGGGTTGGGCCCGACAGGTGATAGCGCAGGCAATCTCCGGCGCTCAGCGCATGGGAGGTTCCGTCAACTGTCAGTGTCAGTGCGCCGTCGATCAGGATCAGATGGTGTTCCTGCCCGGATTTGGGCGGCGCCTCGTAAGTGATGACCGTATCGCGCGGCAGGTGGCATTCCACGACCTCGGCGTTCAAGCCGTTTGCAGGCGGTGAAACTGCACGGCGGGTAAAGCCGGTTTCGGGATCACGCCATTCGGTCTGGCGTTCAAACGCCACCTTGGGGTCAAAGCTGTCTTCGACCATCATCAAAAGCCGGGACATCGGAAGGTCATAAGCGGCACAGAGGCGGCCAAGATTCTCAGCGGTGGGGCTGACCTCTCCTTTCTCCATGCGGGACAGCGTGGCGCGGCTGATTCCGCTGTGGGCGGCCAGTTGATCCAGGGACCACCCGCGCCCGCGGCGGAGTTCGTTCAAACGGACGGCAAGGCGGCTTGAGAGGTTGTCGAGCATGGGCCACAAACGAGAGGAGTTTTCATTTGTGGGAAAATTACATAAAAATTATGTGTGTGTAAATGAAAAAAGGCGCAGAAACTCTGCGCCTTTCGCAAGCCTTTGACGAGGTGGTGGATTATTTCCAACCAACTTCGTTAAAGATTTTCTGTGCTTCCGGGATGTTCTTTGCGACTTCCGACAGGTTCACGTCGTCAGCTTTGAACTCACCCAGGGCCTTTACCGATTCCGCCAGCTCGACACTCTGTACTGCCGGGAATTCATCATTGCCCGCCGAGAAGTACTTCTGCGCCTGATCGCTTGCCAGATACTCGAGGAACAGGATTGCGTTTTCCTTGTTCGGCGCGTGTGCCGCGACGCCACCGCCCGACAGGTTCATATGCGCACCATAGCTGTCCTGATTGGGGAAGACCCAGCCGATCTTGTCGAGGTCAGAGGACAGGCCTTTGACGTCTTTGCGGATAGCCCGTGCATAGTAATAGGTGTTCGATACAGCGATGTCGCATTCACCCGAAACGATGCCACGCAGCTGGTCGGTGTCACCTCCCTGCGGGTCTCGGGCCATGTTGGCGACAACGCCTTCCGCCCAGGATTTTGCAGCTTCGGTACCTTCATGTGTGATGATCGAGGCGAGCAGGGTCTGGTTGTAGGTGTTGGTCGAGGACCGGATGCAGATCAGGCCCTTGTATTCCGGCTTGGCGAGGTCTGCGTAAGTGGCCGGCGGATTGGCAACGTTTTCTTTGTTGTAAAAGATGATCCGACCGCGCTGTGAGAAGCCGAACCACTGGTTGTCTTCGTCCTGAAGGTTGGCGGGGATGCGCTCCTCCAGGGTTTCGCTGTCGATGGCTTGCAGAATGCCCGCATCTTTGGCACGCGCCAGGCGAGACGTGTCGACCGTCAGCATGATATCCGCCGGAGAGTTCGCGCCTTCGGCTTCCATGCGCGCGATCAATTCATCCGCCTTGCCTTCGATCCGGTTGATCTTGATGCCGGTCGCTTCTTCGAAGTCCGTGTAAAGACGTTCGTCAGTGTCATAGTGGCGCGACGAATAAAGGTTCAGCTCGCCTTCAGCTGCGGCTGATGTTGCGATCAATGCCGACAGAGCGGCGGCCAGGCAGGTTGTGGATTTCAGCATAGTTTGCCCCAACAATTGAATTTCGCGTCGGTTGATAACCCGACTGATTTGCTCAATTATACGATTCTCAGCGAGATGCAAGAAAATCCGACAGATTTACTTGGTCAAATGAGCGCAGGCACCCTTGCGAGCCTTGTTGGGGGCGGGCGCGAGTTGTGTTGAACGGAAAGATCCGCGTCACACGGCAGTGTCTGGATCACTCACGATCAAGCACCTCAACTGCAAGGATCGTGGGTAAATGGCGGGCGACTTCCGTCCATGTGTCCCCTTCATCAACACTGGCAAAAACCGAGCCGCTGTTGGTCCCGAAATAGATACCGGCGGGGTCTCGGCGGTCTCCGGCCATGGCCTGTCGCAGAACAGTGAAAAAACAGCTTTCTTGCGGCAAGCCACGTCGCTGGTCTTGCCATGTTGCGCCTCCGTTTGTGGATTTCCAAACTGCCGCGGCGGCATCCGGTGGATAGCGCCCGATGCTGTCTCCGTTCAAAGGCAATGTCCAGATCGTGTCCGGATCACGTGGGTGCACATGAATCGGAAATCCAAAGGTGGATGGCAGGCCTTCGGTGATGTCATCCCAACTGCGCCCTCCGTCGGCCGAGCGCCAAACACCGTGATGGTTTTGCTGGTACAGAAAATCCGCGGTTCCCGGAGCTTGAACCATGTTGTGGACGCAATGACCCGTTTCACCATCCCTGGGGGCAGCGGGATGATCATGATGCGTGCAAGATTCGGCGTTGGACAATCTGTTTCGCCGCTCCCAGCTTGCGCCACCATCCTCGGTTGCAAACACACCCGCAGCGGAAATGCCGACCCAGAGCTTTTTCGAATCATTTGGGTCAGTCACGATTGTATGCAGGACCAGCCCCGCACCGCCGGGATTCCAATCGGGTGCCGAGGGGTGGTTTGTCAGGCCCTCAAGCGTGTCCCATGTCCGACCATTATCGTGGCTGGCTAGCAGGCGGGCCGGTTTTGTGCCTGCGTACAACGTTCCATGTTGATAACGCAAAGACCAGACCTGCGAAAACTCATCGGCGAATGGTGCGGGTTCCCCGGTCCAGCCGATCATCTGGGCAAAATCCTGGTCGTTGGCGGCCCACTCGTCCATTTGGCCCTTGGTGAGTTTTGCGACCTGCCAAGTCACACCGCCGTCTTCGGAACACCAGACTCCGGCGCCATGCCAGTCACCACCGCCCCCGGCCCAAAGCGTGCCCGTTTCTTTGTCGCCGATGACGTGGTTGATCGGCCATCCTTCGCAATGCGGGCCCGTCACTTTCCAATCTGACCTGTTCTGATCACCAGAGATAATGAACGTTCCCTTGGTCGTTCCCACCAGTACGTCGATGCCGTGTTCGCGCATGGGTTTCACACTCCGCAATGTCGAAGCAAGGGTAGCACGTCAGGCCCACAGGTGCAGAACACAAAAAAAACCGCGCTCAAGAGCGCGGTTTTCTAATACGGTGTTTTGCCGTTCTCAGCCCTGGCGAGCTTTGAACTTGCGCTGCGTCTTGTTGATAACGTAGACGCGGCCTTTGCGACGCACAACACGGCAGTCGCGGTGCCGATTCTTGAGCGAGCGGAGCGAGTTCTTGACCTTCATGGTCTGTCTCCAATCTGCGGCGCCTTCATCAAGGACGTGGCCAGCGCCTGGGTTACTCGGGTGTCCCGGATCTCCGGAACAGTGAAATCATGGTGGGCGGTACAAGGATCGAACTTGTGACCCCTTCGATGTCAACGAAGTGCTCTACCGCTGAGCTAACCGCCCACTTTCCCTTTGCGTGCCCAGCCCCATAACGAAATGGGGCGCGGAACCCCGCGCCGGTAGCGGGGTCTATAAAAGGAGTCGCAAAGGGGTTCAAGGGGTTTGGTAGAACTATTTTCCGGTCTATGTTGATTGCGAACATGGAGGGATCATGCAGAACGCAGCCTTTGTATTGGATATGCCGGAAAACCGCAGTTCATGCGTGGTTTTTTCATCTCCTCATAGCGGGCGGAATTATCCCGAAGCGTTTTTGAAGCGGTCCGTTCTGAATCAAAGCGTGATTCGATCCTCGGAAGACGCCTTCGTGGATCAATTGTTTGCTGCCGCGGCCGAGAATGGCGCGCCTTTGATCAAAGCGACCATGCCACGCGCCTATCTGGACCTGAATCGCAGTCTGGACGAACTGGACCCGGCGCTGATCAGCGGTGCCCGCAGGCATGGGCACAACCCCAGGGTCGCATCAGGGTTGGGTGTGATTCCCCGCGTTGTGGCCAATGGACGGGCAATCTACAGCGGCAAGCTGACCATGGACGAGGCGCGGCTGCGCATCGACACCTATTGGCGCCCCTATCATGCACGTTTGAAATCCCTGCTGGCCGAATCACACGAGAAATTCGGCCAGGCCATACTGGTGGATTGCCACTCCATGCCGCATGAGGCGGTGGCCATGGCTGGTACGACCCGAAACAAACGGCCCGAGATCGTGCTGGGTGATCGGTTCGGTGCGTCGGCCTCGTCTGAAATCGTGGACCTCATCGAATCGGCGTTTGCTGCGGCAGGTCTGAATGTGGTGCGCAACGCCCCGTTTGCCGGGGCCTATGTGACACAGACTTACGGCCGCCCCACCCGCCAGCAACACGCGATCCAGATTGAAATCGACCGGGCCTTGTATATGGACGAAGAAAAGATTGCGCCGAACGCCAATTTCATGACGTTTTCGAAACTCCTTCGGCAGGTGGTGCGCGACATATCCAGAATCGGTTCAAAACCTCTCCGTCTGGCGGCGGAATGAAACTAGCGCAAAGCGCGGCCCTTCACGATTGCTTCCGGGCCGAATCTCTGGCGGATCTGGTCGGTGGCCCGCTCGGCCTGTGATCTGCGGACGGCGCCGGGATCAAGCAGGTCGCCGGAGATGTCAGCCTGATCCGCCGGGCACAGGTCAGACAGGCCACACCCCAACAGGCGGTATGGCCCCTGATCCCCCACCTGATCGAAAAGCCCTTTTGCGGTGCGATAGATTTTGTCCGCGATCTGCGTTGCGTCCCGCAATGACACGCGCCGTGTCAGAATCTTGTGATTGGCTTTCTTCAGCTTCAGCGTAACGACCCGGCCAGCCAGATCCTTGGCCTTGGCCCGGTCCGAGACCTTCAGGGCCATGCGCCACAAATGTCCGTCCAGAATATCAATATTGGCGGTGTCCTCGAAAAACGTGGTCTCATTGCTGATGGATTTCATCGGTTCATGGGCTGAAACGCGTCGTTTGTCCTGACCCCGTGCCAAATGCCACAGGCGATACCCCATCGAGCCGAAACGCACAGTCAAAGCCTCCTGATCCCAACGCAGCAGGTCGTTGAAGGTTCGAATCCCTGCCCGGTCCAGTGATTCCTGCGCAGCGGGGCCAATACCCCAGATCAATCGTACGGGTTTGTCATTCAGAAACTCAGCCGTCTCGGCCTTGCCGATCACCGAAAACCCGCGGGGCTTGTCGAGGTCCGAGGCAACCTTGGCCAGAAACTTGTTGTGACTCAGCCCGATGGATCCTGTCACACCCAGTTCATCCTTCATGCGTTTGACCAGGCGTGCCAGCATGACGGCTGGGGGGGCTCCGTGCAGGCGTTCGGTGCCGGACAGGTCCATGAAAGCTTCGTCCAGGGACAGGGGTTCGACCACTGGTGTCAGTTCGTCCATCATGGCGCGGATGTCCCGTGACACCTGGGCATACACGGACATGCGTGGTTTGATCACGACGGCATCGGGGCACAGTTGCAGCGCTTTGAACATGGGCATGGCGGATCGCACACCGCGAATTCGGGCCACGTAGCATGCCGTGGATACAACACCGCGTTTGCCGCCGCCGATGATGACAGGCTTGTCTGCCAGTTCCGGATTGTCCCGCTTTTCCACCGAAGCATAGAAGGCATCGCAATCCATATGTGCGATGGACAGATCAAACAGTTCGGGATGAGACTTTACCCTGGGACTGCCGCAGGCCGTGCAGCGCCGTTCGTTCGTCAAAGGGGTCAGGCAATCTCGGCAAAGACCGGGCATCTGCGTCCTCGTGTGTTCCGCAGTTGTCTTGGGGGTCCTTTATATCATCCCGTGATATCGATCAAAGATCATTCAGAGAAAAGAACCCCCCGCGCTTCGCGGGGGGGAAGTAACGAACCTCAGGAAGAGTAGGTTCGTTGGGGAGTAAATCCCCTTGAGAATCGCTAAGATTTTCCGGTTGAGATAGGGTTTGGCGCGCTTTTCAGAAACTCGCTTTTTGAATGTGTGTTTTCTGGCACAGGGACGATTTGGCGCGGATTCGCGAAAAACTGACGTACGGTCAACCTGTTGCGGCGGTTTTTTCAGCGTGAATCCCTGTTGAAACGATGATCCTGCTCATCACGTTTTCAGAGAATTTAACTCGGTCAAAACGGCCGCGGCCGCGGATTTTGGATCTTCGGCCTGATAAATGGGGCGGCCAACTACGATATGATCCGCCCCGTCCTGGATGGCGCTGGCAGGTGTGGCCACACGTTTTTGATCGCCCAGTGCCGCGCCTGCCGGACGCACGCCGGGGGTTACGATCAGCCGGCCCTTCGCCTGGGGCAGGGCGCGGATCAGGGCGGCCTCCTGCGGGCTGGCGATCACGCCGTCGGCCCCGGCCTCGAAGGCGTGGGCGGCGCGTTCCACCACCATGTCCTGAACGTCACCGGCCTTCATCATGCCGGCATCCAGGTCGTCGCGGTTCAGCGAGGTCAGGATGGTCACCGCCAGGATTTTCAGATCCTTGCCCGCCGCGCCTTCCTTGGCGGCGCGCACCACATGCGGGTCGCCATGCACGGTCAGGAAATCCAGATCGAACTGCGCCAGCCCCCGCACCGCGTTTTCCACCGTGTTGCCGATGTCGAACAGCTTCATGTCCAGGAAGATGCGCTTGCCGTGTTCCTGCTTGAGCTCATTGGCCAGTGCCAGCCCGCCGCCTGTCAGCATGCCCAGGCCGATCTTGTAGAACGAAACGGCGTCGCCTAGCGTCTCGGCCAGCTTCAGCCCTTCCAGCGCGTTGGGGACGTCGAGGGCGACGATCAGGCGGTCATCGGCGGTTTGGAGCATTGTATCGACCTTTCAAGCTTGACGGGATCGGCGCTTCTGTAGAGCGTGTGACGCATTGAGACAAGAAAAGACGCAGGAAAATACGGGATGATACGGTTGGGTGTGGTGGCCTCGGCGGCTGTTCTGGTCGGGGCGGGCGCGGTCTGGGCCGATGAAACGGATTGCGGCGAGGCCCGACTGGTCTGGGCGGACGTCAAGGACAGCGGGTCGGCGACGGCGATCGAGAGTTTTTCACGGATCTACGCCGATTGCCCGATCTATTCGCAGCTGGCGCGCGATCTGCTGGTCGGGCTGACCGGCGAGGCCTCTGCGCCGGCAAAGGCCGACGACCCCAAGGAACCGCAACGGCGCTTGCGGGTTTCCGACCTGCGCCCTCGGCCGGAACCCAACCCCGACGATCCACCGCAGGACCCCGACTATTCGGACGGAGAGTATGACTGCCTGATGGCCGCTGCCGCTCCGGGGCAGTCGCCCTATTTCGACGGGGTGAAATGGGCCGACATGGACGCCGAGAATGCGATGGCGATCTGCGCCGATCTGCTGTTGAAAGATCAGGATGTGGATGCCGAGGTCGTGGCCGCCTTTGGCCGGGCGCTCATGAAGGGCGGCAAGCTGGAAATGGCGCTCGAGTTTTCGGAACTGGCCGCGATGGAGGGCAGCGGGCTGGCGATGAACACGCTCGCTTCGCTCTATAGTGATGGCGAGATCGTTCCCGAGGACCACGAGACCGCGTTTGCCTGGTACATGGCGGCTGCAGAAAGCGCTCTGCCGATGGGCATGCACAACGTCGCGTATGGCTTCGAGAACGGGAAAGGTGTTGCGCCCGACATCGACAAGGCGCTGTACTATTATGAAAGGGCTGCGTTCTTCGGATATGAGCCGTCTCTGCTGCACCTCGGCGTAATCTATCGCGAAGGAACGCATGTCCCGCGCGATATGCAGCGCGCGGTCGACTATCTGAAGATGGCGGCCCGAAACGGCAGCGCCGATGCCGCGGCGCGATTGGGCTACATCTACGAGATCGGCGAGAACGGCTACTCCAAAGACATCGAACAGGCGCTGGATTATTATTTCCAGGCCGCCAAGCAGGACAATGTCGTGGCGCTGCACAATCTCGGGTCTTTGACCTATCACGGGCGGGACGGTGTGCCTCAGGACACGGAAGCGACCCTGTTGTTCTGGGGCAGGGCCGCAAAGCTTGGCGATGTGAAATCGCAGCGCAAATTCGGCCGGTTGCTCTATGAAATCGGCGATGTCGAAGAGGCGCTGAGGTTTCTTCGCCTCGCGGCCGAGCAGGGCGATGACGAGGCGCAAAAGCTGATCCGGCAGATCGAAGGCGGTTGACGCCCACAGCTGACAAAGGAGCCAGCGGTGTCCTCGCTTTGTCCCAACTGTGCTATGGTGCTGCCACTCTGAAACGAAAATTGCATCAAAGGGACAGACCATGAAGCACCTTGTTCCGCTGGCCGTCGTCGCCACGCTGGCCGCCTGCGACGACACGCCGCCACAGACCGAAACCGGCGCCGCGCCGCCCCCGACCAATGATGATTTGTATCTTGTTCGGGGCTATCGGTCCGAAGATGACTGGTGCCAGTTGACCGGAGAAACCACCTTTACCGGCAATTTCCTCGACCACACCGCCGATCTTGTATCCTGCCCCACGGGCAGCGCCGCCGCGCAGTCGCTGGTCGAGACGAACGATGCCCAGCAGGTGGCCGAAACCGGGGGCTACACTGTCTATACGATTCCGCGTGGTTGAGGCGTTTTTTCACTCTCTAGCCTCTTGAACCGGCAAAGGTATTTCCCAGATTGAATGTGAGGCTTCGACCGACGCGTGCCGCCAGGCGGGCGCATCAAAACGGGGCGCTTGGAAAAGGAGAATATCATGGACTTGAACAAGTTCACTGAACGGGCACGGGGGTTCGTGCAGGCGGCGCAGACCATTGCGCTGCGCGAGGGGCACCAGAGGCTGGAGCCCACACATATACTCAAAGCATTGATGGATGACGATCAGGGGCTGGCAAGCAATCTGATCACACGCGCGGGCGGCGCGCCGAACCGCGTGGTCGAGGCGCTTGACGCTGCCATGGGCAAGATCCCGAAAGTCAGCGGTGATGCCGGCCAGATTTACATGGACGGTCAGACGGCCAAGGTTCTGGACGAGGCCGAAAAGATCGCCACCAAGGCGGGCGACAGCTTTGTGCCCGTTGAACGCGTTTTGATGGCGCTGTGCATGGTGAAATCCAAAGCCAAGGAGGCTTTGGAGGCCGGTGCGGTATCTGCCCAGAAGCTGAATGAAGCGATCAATGACATCCGCAAGGGTCGCACTGCTGACACAGCGTCGGCGGAAGAGGGCTATGACGCGCTCAAGAAATATGCGCGCGATCTGACTGAAGCTGCGGCTGAAGGCAAGATTGACCCGATCATCGGGCGGGATGAGGAAATCCGCCGCTCAATGCAGGTTCTGTCGCGCCGTACCAAGAACAACCCGGTTCTGATAGGGGAACCTGGCGTCGGTAAAACCGCGATTGCCGAGGGCATGGCGTTGCGCATCGTCAACGGCGACGTACCGGAATCGCTGAGGGACAAGAAGCTGCTTGCGCTCGACATGGGTGCGCTGATTGCCGGTGCGAAATACCGTGGTGAATTCGAAGAACGCCTCAAGGCTGTTCTGACCGAGGTGACCGAGGCCGCGGGTGAGATCATCCTGTTCATCGACGAGATGCACACGCTGGTTGGCGCGGGCAAATCGGATGGTGCGATGGATGCCGCCAACCTGATCAAGCCCGCGCTCGCCCGGGGTGAGCTGCATTGTATCGGTGCGACCACACTGGACGAGTATCGCAAATACGTCGAAAAAGACGCGGCCCTTGCGCGCCGGTTCCAGCCGGTGATGGTTCAGGAACCGACGGTCGAAGACACGATCAGCATTCTGCGCGGCATCAAGGAAAAGTACGAGCTGCACCACGGCGTGCGCATCTCGGATTCGGCGTTGGTGTCGGCGGCGACCCTGTCGCATCGCTATATCACCGACCGGTTCCTGCCCGACAAAGCCATCGACTTGGTCGATGAAGCCGCGTCGCGGTTGCGGATGGAGGTGGATTCCAAGCCTGAGGAACTCGATCAGCTGGATCGCCAGATTCTGCAAATGCAGATCGAGGAAGAGGCGCTGAAGCTGGAAGACGATGCGGCATCGAAGGATCGCCTGGAAACCTTGCAGAAGGATCTAGCAGAACTTCAGGAAAAATCCGCCGAGATGACTGCGCAGTGGCAGGCCGAACGCGACAAGCTGGCTGGCGCGCGGGATTTGAAGGAACAGCTCGACAAGGCGCGGGCCGATCTGGAAATCGCCAAGCGCGAAGGCAACCTCGCCAAGGCGGGTGAGCTGTCCTATGGCATCATCCCCGAGCTTGAGAAAAAGCTGTCCGAGGCCGAGAATGCCGAAAGCAACGCCATGATGGCCGAGGAAACGGTGCGTCCGGAACAGATAGCCAGCGTTGTCGAACGCTGGACGGGCATCCCGACCGCCAAAATGCTGGAAGGCGAACGCGAGAAACTGCTGCGGATGGAAGAAGAACTGCATTCCCGCGTGATCGGGCAGGATGCGGCGGTCACCGCCGTGGCCAATGCCGTACGCCGCGCGCGCGCGGGCCTGAACGACGAAGGCCGCCCGCTGGGCTCGTTCCTGTTCCTCGGGCCCACCGGTGTGGGTAAGACCGAACTGACCAAGGCCGTGGCGAACTTCCTGTTTGACGACGACAACGCGATGGTACGCATCGATATGTCCGAGTTCATGGAGAAACACGCGGTCGCCCGTCTGATCGGTGCCCCTCCGGGCTATGTCGGTTATGACGAAGGCGGTGTGCTGACCGAAGCCGTGCGGCGCAGGCCCTATCAGGTCGTGCTGTTCGACGAGGTCGAAAAGGCGCACCCGGATGTTTTCAACGTGCTGTTGCAGGTTCTGGACGATGGCGTTCTGACCGATGGTCAGGGCCGCACCGTGGACTTCAAACAGACGCTGATCATCCTGACGTCGAACCTTGGGTCTCAGGCGCTCAGCCAGCTGCCCGAAGGTGCGGACAGTTCACAGGCCAAGCGCGACGTGATGGATGCAGTCCGGGCACATTTCCGGCCCGAGTTCCTGAACCGTTTGGACGAAACGATCATCTTTGACCGCCTCAAGCGGGCCGATATGGATGGCATCGTCGATATTCAGATGGCACGTCTGCAAAAACGTCTGGCCGCCCGCAAGATCGAGCTGGCCCTGGATGACAGCGCCAAGGAATGGCTGGCCAATGAAGGCTATGACCCGGTCTTCGGTGCCCGCCCGCTGAAACGCGTCATCCAGCGCGCCTTGCAGAACCCGTTGGCCGAAGCTCTGCTGGCCGGGGAAATCAAGGATGGTGACGTCGTTCCGGTCACCGCCGGGCAAGATGGTTTGATCATCGGTGATCGTTTGGGAACTTCCGAGCGACCGCGCCCGGACGATGCCGTGGTGCATTGATCTGACACCGTGAACTGAAAGGCCCGCTTTTTTGGCGGGCCTTTTTCATGTCGGTTTTCCATAGCCTTTGTTCAGATAATCACTGAGGACCTTCATCCAGACCTGCGCTTTCTCCATTGGAAACTGGGCCGTGAACCTCAGCTTCACAATACAATTGTCCACGACGCCGACTGCCAGAAGTTCGGACAGGCCATCTGATGCTTTGGCCTCGGCCCGATACGGCAACACCTGCGACGGATCACGCAACTGATAGGCGTTGATTTCACCAAGCTCGGCACCGCGCCGCGCAGCTATTGCAGCGATATCGCGTGCAGCTTGTTTAAAGCTTTCAAGGGCCATTTCAGATGAGACGTCCCTTTGTTGATGGTCATAGAAGAAAACCGTGATCTTGGAAGATGGGTCTGCAAAAGTGGCGGAATAGCCGAGGCCCGGATGGCTGTCTTCATAAACTTCAGACCCGATCTGATTCAGATCGCTCAGGACCTGCGGCGCGCGCTCAAACAGCTTTTTGCACGATTGCACATCAGCCAATGCCGATCCGCACAGCAAAGACAAAAAAACAACAAGGGGTCTAAGCAACATGAAGGCAGGTGTCCCGAACAGATCAAGAATGCACGACGTCTTGGTCTGCAACTGTGGCAGAACTTTGGCCCTACCGGAAAGATGGCCGGGCGGGCGCTGGTCGGCCGCCCGGGCATTTGTCAGATCAATGCAAAGATCCGCGCCGGCCCGCCGGTGCCGCCTTGGTGCTTGGGTGCGCCGATCACCAGCGTTGCACCCGACGCAGGCACGCGATCCAGCCCAGCCAGACATTCGATCCCGAACCGGCCTGACGGCAACCACGCGTAATGTGTCGCGAAATCTGCGGACATGCCGTGATCCAAGGACAGGGTATCAACGGCAATTGATCGTGCTCCGGTCTCCTCCATCAGCATCTCCGCGGCTTCAACGTGGAAGCCCGGGTAATGCTGCGCTTCGCCGTCGAAATTGCGGAACTCATCCGTGGCGGTTTTGCCTGCCCATCCGGAATGCATCGCCACGCAGGCACCATCAGGAATATCACCATTGGCCGCAATCCAGGCTTTCAGATCGTCCGGGGTGACGCGCGTGTCAGCGTCCTCGGCCGCTCGGGCGGCGATGTCCACGACGCATAAGGGGGCGACCAGATCCGTGACGGGGATTTCATCAACCGACGTCCCATCCGCCGAAAAGTGAAGCGGCGCATCGATATGCGTGCCCGTATGTTCGTTGATTGACAGGTTGAACAGATTGAAGCCGTGATCAGCAAAGTTGAAAGCCTGCTCGGCCGAAATGCCGGGTTCGCCGCCCCATGTCGGGAAATCCGGGCTCAGCGTGTGGGTCATATCTTCGACACCGCCATGCCCGGCCGCCAGTGCTGCCGGCGCGACGGCTCCGGTTGCGGCTGCTGCAACACCCGAAGCTGCGGCAGCTTTGAAGAACCCGCGACGAGACAGCATCTTGTCTTTGACGGCATTCATTACGCAGATATCACACATTTTTCTTCCTCCCATTGCGGCCAAAAGGCTGCAGTTGCAGCCTTGCCTCGCGTTCGGCTTGGCGTGGCACCCATCTGACAGAGTGCAGCCTTGCGCCCGCAGTTGTAAAGTTTTGTGCCCGAGTTCTGACGGTAATCCACGAAAACCGCAGTTTTCCGCCGGGCTCCAAAAGTTCTCGAGTCTATGGTTTTCGGTGCTGAAAACGTTACTCGAATGCCCTGTTACAATGGAACGTTACAATCACTTCGCTCAATCGTTACGCCTGTTTCCATGGCTCTGTGCTATCAGCACACTACGTCAATAGCGACCACTGAAGATGACGGAGACCCATATGGCGCATCGCTGGACCAATACTTTGACACATGCAGACGTCACCCCCCGGGCGGCGTTCCTCAACCGGCGGCAGGTTATGGCCGGGCTGGCTGGTGTCGGCCTGACTGCGATGGCCAAACCGGCGGCAGCACAGGATGGGTTGGAGCCGAACACGTGGGAAGAGATCACCACCTACAACAACTACTATGAGTTCGGGACCGGAAAAGATGATCCGGCGAAATATGCTCATACGCTGGTGACCGAACCCTGGAGCGTCACGATTGATGGTCTGGTCGACCACCCCGGCGACTATGATTTTCAGGCCATCCTGTCCGAGATGACGATAGAGGAGCGGATCTACCGCTTTCGCTGTGTGGAAGCCTGGTCGATGGTAATTCCGTGGAACGGATTTGAGCTGGCCGACCTTCTCAATATGGCGGGCGTGCAAGACGGCGCGAAATATGTGGCTTTTGAGACGGCCTATCGCCCGGATGAAATGCCGGGAACGCGGTTTCCCGTTCTCGATTGGCCGTACCGAGAGGGATTGCGCCTGGATGAGGCGATGCACCCCCTGACAATCATGGCAACCGGAATTTACGACCGCCCGATTCCCAACCAGAACGGTGCGCCCTTGCGTCTGGTCGTTCCTTGGAAATACGGCTTCAAATCGATCAAGTCGATTGTTCGGATCACGCTCACAAAGGATGAACCGCCCACCAGCTGGAACATGTCCAATCCACGCGAATACGGGTTCTACAGTAATGTGAACCCCAACGTGGACCATCCACGCTGGTCTCAGGCTTCAGAGCGCGAGATCGGGGGCGGGCTTTTCGCGTCACGTAAGCCGACCCTGATGTTCAACGGCTATGAACAAGAGGTCGCCAGCCTTTATGAAGGCATGGATCTGGCCAAGAATTATTAAAACCATGTCGGCGATGAACCAGACACTCCGCCGTATTCCGGTATGGGTCGTTTATCTGCTGGGGGCGTTGCCCGCCCCCTGGCTGTTTTATCTTGGCCTGACCGGTGGTTTGGGGGTCGAACCGATTGAGGCGTTGGAGCACAGATATGGGGAACTGGCCCTTCAGTTGCTGATTGCCGGTCTGGCGGTCACACCCCTGCGCCGGCATGTCGGCCTCAACCTGATGAAGTTTCGGCGCGCGATCGGGGTGCTCACGTTTGTATACGTCGCGTTGCATCTTCTTGTGTGGCTGGTTCTGGATGTGCAGCTTCCCAGCCAGATCTGGGCGGATATCCTCAAACGCCCGTACGTAACAGTCGGCATGGCGGGGTTTCTTCTTCTGCTTCCGCTGGCGTTGACCTCCAACGACTGGTCTGTGCGCCGACTGGGACCGCGCTGGCGCAAGCTGCACCACCTCGTTTACGCGGCCGCATTGTTGGGGGCGATGCATTACCTCTTGCTGGCAAAAGGATTTCAGATCGAGCCGCTTGCTTACCTGGCTGCCATTATCGCCCTGCTTGTCCTGCGCCTGCCGATTCCCAACCTGTCTTTCCGGTCCAACAGGGCCGATTCCGCCTGACTCGGACGTGAGGCTGTGGGTAATCATGTGCATAACGCGCTGAACCGGGAATTCTGACCTGCCTTTACATAGTTATCGGCGGCAGTGTGCTTGGTTGATCTGAATTAACTATCTGTAATTATTGGATAAATTAACTTTTCAAGAATTTCTTCTGTTTTTGTGTATTTTCCGCTTGCGGGATTTGTTTGTTATACTTAGAACCCCCTTCACCGGCGCTGCTGAGGCGCTGGGACGCGGCGGAAGCGGCGGTTACGCT
>NZ_WVQV01000026.1:0-1775 GCF_013110585.1 Ruegeria sp. HKCCD6119
CACCCTTATGAAAATGACGACGGAAGAGGCCTTTGTTAAGGTTTTGCAGATGCACGGGATTGAGCATGCGTTCGGGATCATTGGATCTGCGATGATGCCGATCTCGGACTTGTTCCCGAAGGCCGGGATCATGTTCTGGGACTGTGCGCATGAAGGCAGCGCGGGGATGATGGCGGATGGCTACACCCGTGCGACCGGCAAGATGTCGATGATGATCGCGCAGAACGGCCCCGGCATCACCAATTTCGTGACCGCCGTGAAAACCGCCTACTGGAACCACACGCCGCTGCTGCTGGTCACTCCGCAGGCGGCGAACAAGACCATCGGTCAGGGCGGTTTCCAGGAAGTTGAGCAGATGAAGCTGTTCGAGGACATGGTCGCCTATCAGGAAGAGGTCCGCGACCCGACCCGCGTCACCGAGGTTCTGAACCGCGTGATCATGAAAGCCAAGCGCGCCAGCGCCCCGGCCCAGATCAACATCCCGCGTGACATGTGGACCCAGGTGGTCGATATCGACCTGCCCGCCATCGTCGAGTTCGAGCGCCCTGCGGGCGGCGAAACCGCCGTGGCGCAGGCGGCCGAGCTGCTGTCGAACGCCAAGAACCCGGTGATCCTGAACGGTGCGGGCGTGGTGCTGTCCAAGGGCGGGATCGAGGCCTCGAAGGCGCTAGCCGAGCGTCTGGATGCGCCGGTCTGCGTGGGCTATCAGCACAACGACGCCTTCCCCGGCAGCCACCCTCTGTTTGCCGGTCCGCTGGGCTACAACGGCTCGAAAGCCGGGATGGAGCTGATCAGCGAGGCGGATGTTGTCCTGTGCCTCGGCACCCGTCTGAACCCGTTCTCGACCCTGCCGGGCTATGGCATCAACTACTGGCCCGCGGATGCGAAGATCATCCAGGTCGACATCAACCCTGACCGTATCGGCCTGACCAAAGCGGTCAGCGTCGGCATCATCGGCGACGCCGCCAAGGTGGCAAAGGGCATTCTGGCCCAGCTGAGCGACACCGCCGGTGACGAAGGCCGCAAAGAGCGCAAAGAGCGCATCGCGCAGAAGAAATCGGCCTGGGCGCAGGAACTGACCTCGATGACCCACGAGGATGACGATCCGGGCACCACCTGGAACCAGCGTGCCCGCTCGGCCAAGCCCGACTGGATGAGCCCCCGCATGGCGTGGCGCGCCATTCAGGCGGCCCTGCCGAAAGAGGCGATCATCAGCTCGGATATCGGCAACAACTGCGCCATCGGCAACGCCTATCCATCGTTTGAAGAGGGCCGCAAATACCTGGCGCCGGGCCTGTTCGGCCCCTGCGGCTATGGCCTGCCGGCCATCGTTGGTGCCAAGATCGGCTGCCCGGATGTGCCGGTCGTGGGCTTTGCCGGTGACGGTGCCTTTGGCATCGCGGTGAACGAACTGACCGCGATCGGCCGCGAGGAATGGCCCGCCGTGACCCAGATCGTGTTCCGCAACTACCAGTGGGGCGCGGAAAAGCGCAACTCGACCCTGTGGTTCGACGACAACTTCGTCGGCACCGAGCTGGACACCAAAGTGTCTTACGCCGGTATCGCGCAGGCCTGTGGCCTGAAGGGTGTCGTGGCCCGCACCCAGGACGAGCTGACTGCAGCGCTGAATCAGGCGATCGAGGATCAGAAGAACGGCATCACCACGCTGATCGAGGCCCTGATCAACCAGGAGCTCGGCGAGCCTTTCCGCCGCGACGCGATGAAAAAACCCGTCGCCGTCGCCGGAATCTCCGCCGACGACATGAAAGCTCAGG
>NZ_WVQV01000004.1:0-307057 GCF_013110585.1 Ruegeria sp. HKCCD6119
CACCTTCTTCCTTGCGGCGCTTCTGCATCGCCCAAGCCAACGAGGCCTCGACCGGTGAGGTGCTCTGGTCGATGTCATTGCCATACAGGCACAGCCCCGCCTCGAGCCGCAGGCTGTCGCGTGCGCCCAGACCCGCCGCTTCGCAATCCTCATGCGCCAGGAAAGCCTGTGTGATCTCGATCGCCTTTTCCTCGGGGATCGAGATCTCGTACCCGTCCTCGCCGGTATAGCCCAGCCGCGAGATGCGGCATTCGACGCCCATGATATCGGCCAGGGTGGTTTCCATGAACTTCAACTCGCGGGCCGCGGGGCAGAGCGCGCCCACCACATCCTCGGCCTTGGGACCCTGCACAGCAACCAGCGCGCGGTCGAAGATCTCGGTCACATCGACACCTTCGAGATTGTCACGCATATGCGGAATGTCCTGATGGCGCAGCGCCGCGTTCACCACCACGAAGTAGTGATCCCCCGCATTCGACACGATCAGATCGTCCATGATCCCGCCTTCGGCATTGGTAAAGAACCCGTAGCGCGCCTTGCCCTCCTTCAGCGTCGCATAGGCCTGCGGGCACAAAGCTTCCAGCTTCTCACCCACATTCTCGCCGCGCAGAATAACCTGACCCATGTGAGACACATCAAACAACGCCGCCTTCTCTCGGCACTGCTTATGCTCGCCCATGATCCCCAACGGATACTGAACAGGCATCTCCCACCCAGCAAAATCAACCATCTTGCCGCCAAGCTCGACGTGAAGGTCATACAAAGGCGTGCGCTTCGGTGTGGTCATTTCTTCAACCTTTCAATCAGCGGGACTGGTCGCGAACGACCATGACAGTGCAATGCGCATTGCGCACGACACGGGCCAGGTTCGGGCCAATCTCGTAGTTCGGGAAATCGCCCTTGGTCGATGCCATGACGATCAGATCAAAGCCTTCCTTGTAGGCAAGCTTCAGGATTTCGCGGTAAACACTGCCTTCTTCCACATGAACCGGCACGTCGGAAGCCTTGGCATGATCCAGAATCGCCTGAACCGCACCCCGCACGTGGTCTTTGGCGCCGGCACCATAGTTGGCGGGCAGGTTCGGCAGCTGGATGATCTCGGGGATGACGGCAACCGCATGCAGTTCGGCGCCGTAGAATTTGGCCTGCTCCAGCGCGACCGGCAGGGCCAGTTTCCACGAGCGGTCGTCGGTGTGATCAATGGGCAGCAGGATTTTCGTGGCCATCACGTCTCTCCTCGAGATATGGAATTCTATGTCAAAGGCGGGGGGCCGGGTTGGCCCCCCGTTTTGGTGGGGCCGAGCTTATTCGGCAGGTGTGCCGCCCGGCTCTTCGGACTTGCCGCCCGAGGCGAAGAACTCTTTCGTCAGTTTGAAGACGATCGGGCTCAGCAGCGCCAGGGCGATCAGGTTCGGGATGGCCATCATGGCGTTCAGCGTGTCTGCCAGCAGCCAGATGAAGCCCAGATCCGCAGTTGCCCCGAAGTAGATCATGACGATCCACAGAACGCGGTAGGGCATCAGGGATTTCACACCCAGCAGGAACTCGACACATTTCTCGCCGTAGAACGACCAGCCGAGGATGGTGGTGAAGGCAAAGATCGACAGAGCGATGGCGATCAGATACCCACCGATACCCGGCAGCGACAATTCGAACGCGTGGCTGGTCAGAGCCGCACCGGATTCACCGGATGTCCATGCCCCCGACGCGATGATTGCCAGACCGGTGATCGAGCAGACGATGATGGTATCGATGAACGTCCCCAGCATCGCGATCAGGCCCTGGTTGACCGGACCCTTGGTCTCAGCCGCTGCGTGTGCGATTGGCGCAGAACCCAGACCGGCCTCGTTCGAAAACACACCACGTGCCACACCGAAGCGGATGGCGGCCCAGACGGCTGCACCCGCGAAACCACCTTCTGCGGCGGACGGGGTGAACGCATAGGTAAAGACCAGCGACAGCGCATGTCCGATGTTGCCGATGTTGATCAGCAGAACCAGCAGGCCCGCGATGATATAGGCAACGGCCATGAAGGGGACCAGCTTACCGGCAACCGCACCGATGCGGGTGATACCACCCAGGATAACGGCTGCAGTCAGAACCATCAGTACAACGCCGGTGACCGAGGTGTTCAGGCCAAAATTGGCTTCCAGCACCTGAGCAACACCGTTGGCCTGCACACCGTTGCCGATGCCAAAGGCGGCAACCGCGCCGAACAGGGCGAAAGCCACGCCCAGCCAGGCCCATTTCGCGCCCAGACCGTTTTTGATGTAGTACATCGGGCCGCCGACATAGTTGCCCAGCTCGTCTTTCTCGCGATATTTCACCGCGCAGACGGCTTCGGCATATTTGGTGGCCATGCCCACCAGGGCGGTCATCCACATCCAGAACAAGGCGCCTGGACCGCCCAGGAAGACAGCAGTGGCCACACCGGCGATGTTACCTGTACCGATGGTCGCCGACAGCGAAGTCATCAGTGCGTTGAACGGGCTGATCTGCCCTTCGCCCTGACCTTCACGGCCTTTGAACAACAGGCTGAAGCCTGTGCCGATGCGCAGGATCGGCATGAATTTCAGCCCGACCTGCAGGAAGAAGCCAACGCCGAGGATGAGGACCAGCATCATCGGCCCCCATACGACGCCATTGATGGCCCCTACGATTGAATTTAACGCTTCCATGGTTTCCCTCCCATTTGCGTTTGGTTATGCCCCGGTGGCGATGGCCCGCTGACGGGCCTGCTTGAGGGCGGCAAAGTCTTCGTCCGCATGGAACGACGAACGGGTCAGCGGCGTGGCTGACACGTGCAAAAAGCCCTTGGAACGAGCGATCTGTTCCAGTTGGGCGAACTCCTCGGGCGACCAGAACCGGTCAATCGGATGATGTTTCGGCGTCGGTTGCAGATACTGCCCGATAGTCAGAAAATCGACATTGGCCGCGCGCAGATCATCCATCACCTGACGCACGTCGTTGAGGCTTTCGCCCAAGCCGACCATCAGACCCGACTTGGTGAAAATCTCGGGGTTCGAGCGTTTGGCATCGTCCAGCAGCCGCAG
Organism: Ruegeria sp. HKCCD6119; assembly: GCF_013110585.1. Lineage (NCBI taxonomy): Bacteria > Pseudomonadati > Pseudomonadota > Alphaproteobacteria > Rhodobacterales > Roseobacteraceae > Ruegeria > Ruegeria sp. HKCCD6119. Next base: position 3,054 of record NZ_WVQV01000004.1, read on the forward strand.
CGACGCATAATAGCGCGCGCCGGGACGAACCGTCGGATACAGGTGCGGGACGGTTTCCAGATTGTGGTTGAACACGTCCGGCACTGCGTCAAAGACGATATTTGCGGCGTCGCCCTTGCCCAGGAAGTCGGGGGTCAGAACCTCGACCGTGGTGCCGGGGTTCTGATGGCGTACGGCGCGGATTGTCTGGGCGATATGCTCGGCCCCGCCATCGGCCAGATCATCGCGATCAACAGACGTAATCACCACGTGGCGCAGGCCCAGTTTCTTGACCGCCGCCGCAACCCGGCCGGATTCGAACGCGTCCAGCGCATCGGGGCGGCCGGTGGCCACATTGCAGAACGAACAGCCCCGTGTGCAGATCTCGCCCATGATCATCATGGTTGCATGGCGCTTGGACCAGCATTCGCCGATATTGGGACAGGCCGCTTCTTCGCAGACCGTTGCCAGATCGTGATCCCGCATCAGACGTCGGGTTTCGTAATACGCGGCGCTGTCACCTTTTTTCTTGCGAATCCACTTGGGCTTACGCGGGATCACGCTGTCGGCCTTTTTGGCCTTTTCCGGGTGGCGTGGTCTAAGCTGGATTGTCATCTGGCAAACCTCGTTAAGCGTGAATCGCACGCCCCATGGCGTCGAGACAGGCTTCCTTGACCGCCTCACCCATGGCAGGATGCGCATGGCACGAGGCTGCAACATCGGCGACCGTGGCACCTTTGGACATGGCCAGAACCAACTCGGCGATCAGATCGCCGCCATGAGCACCGCAGATATGGGCTCCGAGGATCTTGCCGTCGGAACCGGCCAGAACCTTGACCGCGCCATCTGTTTCACCCGTCGAACGCGCCCGCGAATTGGCCATGAAAGCAAACTTGCCGACAACATATTCGACGCCCGCGTCTTTCAGTGCCTCTTCGGTCTGACCAACCGAGGCCACTTCGGGATCGGTATAGACCACACCCGGCACGGTGTTGTAATCGACATGACCGGCTTCGCCGGCCAGCATCCCGACACAGGCAACACCGTCCTCTTCGGCCTTGTGGGCCAGCATCGGGCCGGGAACACAGTCACCAATGGCATAGATACCGGGCACCGACGTCTGGAACGAGCTCTCGACTTCGATGAAGCCACGCGGGTTCACGGCCACGCCCAGCTCTTCCAGCCCAAGCCCGCGCGTCACCGGGCGACGGCCCACAGCGATCAGAACCTTGTCGGCCTCGATCACTTCTTCCTTGTCCTTGCCAACACGATCCACCGTCAGCGACAAACCCGTATCGGTTTTATCGACAGACTTCAAAGCACGGCCCAGTTGGAATTTCAAACCGCGTTTTGACAGGGCCCGCTGCGCCAGCTTGGCGATCTCGCCATCGATGCCGGGCAAAACGCGATCCAGATATTCGACCACAGTAACCTTGGCGCCCAGACGTGCCCAGACCTGCCCAAGTTCCAGGCCGATCACACCTGCACCGATCACAACCAGATGATCCGGCACGCGTTCCAACGCGATTGCACCGGTCGAACTGAGCACATCCTGCTCATCAATCTCGATCCCCGGCAGTGAGGTCGGCTCGGATCCTGTCGCAATCAGGATGTTCTTTGCTTCGTATGTGCTGTCGCCGACCTTGACCTGACCAGTGGCCGGGATGCTGGCCCATCCTTCGATCAGATCGACGCCGTTCTTCTTGAACAGGAATGCGATGCCCTTGGTCAGATCACCGACGATCTTGTCCTTGCGCCCCATCATCGCACTGACGTCGATGCTGGCCCCCTCGACCGCAATGCCATGGGAGGAGAGATGTGCAAGCTCGGCATATTTGGCCGAGGAGGTCAGCAACGCTTTGGAGGGGATGCACCCCACGTTCAGACAGGTACCGCCCAGTGCGCCGCGCCCTTCGACACAGGCCACTTTCAGCCCCAGCTGAGCCGCGCGGATCGCGGCAACATAGCCACCCGGTCCGCCCCCGATAACGATGAGGTCATAGGTATTCATTTCGCGTACTTTCAGTAGATCGGGTAGCTTGCGCAAAGAGCGCGAACCTGTTTGCGGGTTTCCTGTTCGACGGCTTCGTCACCTTCCGGTGACTGCGCGAGCGCGTCCAGAACATCACCGATCAGATGGCCGATCCTCCTGAATTCTTCCGGGCCAAAGCCACGGCTGCACCCGGCGGCGGTGCCCAGACGGATGCCGCTGGTGATGGTTGGTTTCTCTGGATCTCCGGGAACGCTGTTTTTGTTGCAGGTAAACCCGGCGCGCTCCAGCGCGGCTTCGGCGTCCTTACCGGTGACGCCCAAAGGTCTCAGGTCGACCAGCATCAGGTGGTTCTGGGTGCCGCCGGAAACGATATCACATCCGCGCGCCATCATGACGCTTGCCAAGGCCGATGCGCTGTCAACGACGCGCTGCATGTATTCCTTGAATTCGGGTTTCAGCGCCTCGCCAAAAGCCACCGCCTTGCCTGCGATGACGTGCATCAGCGGGCCACCCTGTAGGCCGGGGAAGACGGCAGAATTTATCTTTTTCGCCAGCGCCTCGTCATTGGTCAGGATGATGCCACCACGAGGCCCGCGCAGCGTTTTGTGCGTGGTCGAGGTCACGACATGTGCGTGCCCTACAGGCGAGGGGTGCAGGCCGGTCGCCACCAATCCGGCAATATGAGCCATATCAGCCAGCAACCATGCGCCAACCTCGTCCGCGATTTTACGGAATCTGGCAAAGTCGATCTTTTGCGAGTAGGCGGATGCGCCTGCGATGATCAGCCTGGGCTTTTCCGCCCGCGCCAATTCGGCAACCTGATCATAATCGATCAGCCCTGCATCGGTCAGGCCGTACTGCACGGGCCGGAACCATTTGCCGGACTGCGCCGGTTTCGCACCGTGGGTCAGATGGCCACCTGCGTCCAGCGACATGCCAAGAATGGTATCGCCCGGGTTCAACAACGCCAACTTGACGGCCCCGTTGGCCTGTGCGCCGGAATGGGGCTGAACGTTGGCATATTCACAGCCAAACAGCTTCTTGAGGCGTTCGATCGCCTCGACTTCGACCTCATCGACATATTCGCAGCCGCCATAATAGCGGCGGCCCGGATAGCCTTCGGCGTATTTGTTGGTCAAGACCGAACCCTGAGCTTCGATCACGGCCTTCGAGACAATGTTCTCCGAGGCGATCAACTCGATCTGTTCCGCTTGGCGTTCACCCTCGCGCGAAATGGACGCGGCAATGACGGGATCTGCCTCAATCAGCGACGTTTTGAACATGGTCTCCTCCTTTTGCCCCGAATCCTTAGTACGAAACTTTGTTTCCTATAGGGGAAATAATGTGCTTTAGGCAACAAAAATCTCTTATTCAAGAAGTTGCGTATTAACCGGGAGGCATGTAACCTTTGATAAAACAGGGGGAATTCAATGGGCGACGAAAGCAGAAATGATGTTTCCGGACAGGAAGATCTGGATGAAGGAGAGGCTCTGGGCCGGTCCATCCGCGATGCGCGGCGCGCGAAAGGGTGGACTCTGGAAGAAGCCGGCCGCGCTGCGGGTATCGGGCGGTCGACGCTGTCCAAGATCGAAAACAACCAGACAAAGCCAAGCTTTGACATCGTACGGCGTCTGACTCAGGCCCTGGATATGAGCACCCCGCAGTTGTTTCTTCAGTCGGGTCAATCCGGCATTTCAGGCCGCCGTGATTTCACTCCGAAAGGCGAGGGGGAAATCAAGAATACGCCCACTTACCTGCATGAACTGCTTTGCCCCGAACTGACCAGCAAGCGGATGCTGCCCTATATCGCGACAATCAAGGCGCGTGACCTGTCGGAATTCGAGACGTGGATCCGACATTCCGGAGAAGAATTCATGTATGTGCTCAGCGGTGAACTCATCTTCGTGTCTGAACACTACCGCCCCTTGCCAATGAAGGCTGGTGACTCGCTTTATTATGACAGCGGAATGGGGCATGGGTGTATTTCGACCAGCGAAGAAAACGCCAAGGTGCTGTGGGTTTCGCTGGAATAGCCCCCAGGGTTCTTTGGTTTTCCAGGAAAGCGGGCATCGCCATGCGCACCCCATTCAGCCGTCAGACAAGTTTCGGTGGCGAAACGCCGTCGGTGTCTGGCCGAATTCTGCCTTGAACGCTCGCGTCATGGCGCTGGCGTTTTCATATCCGCAACGACCGGCGATTTCGGCGATGGACTGCTCGGTATCTTCTGCCAGATTGCGTGCAAGGTTAAGCCTCAGCCGACGATACAGCGCCTGCGGCGTGGTTTTGAGCTCTGCCTGAACGCGCATTTCGATCCGCTTTTGTGAACACCCGATCTTGCGGGCCAGTTCCCTGATCGAAAGAGGTGTTTCAAGGTTCGCCTGCATGACAGCCAGTGCGCGATTGACCAAAGTGTCTTCGGACTTCAGAGGCAAAGGGTAATGATCCTGCCCATTTCGGCTCATCAGAAGATGCCCGACTTCCATGGACAAAAGGGGGCCGTGATCCTTGCGGATCAGGGCCGAGGCCAGATCGAACGCGGCCATCGCCCCAGAACAGGTCAGCCTGTTGCCATCGATGACAAAACGTTCCTGCACCGCATCCACGGCCGGAAAACTTTCTTCGAACCGGGAAAGCTCGTCCCAGTGAATGGTCGCCCGGTGCTCATCCAGCAAACCGGCGCGGGCCAGCAGCCAACTGCCGGTATCCAATCCGGCCACTTGCCGGTGTTTTCGGGCCGCAGCCAGCACGGTGCGCGTGGTCGATCGCGTGTCCAACTTGCGATACCCATAAGACGGCATGACCACCAGAACGTCGCCTTGCTGATCCAAGATTGAACCATTCGGTGTAACGACAAGGCCGCTGGAACTTTGAACGGGGTCTCCGTCAATGGAGCAGAAACACCACGAATACAAAACCTGCCTCGACAGGTTGTTCGCAGCCCTGAGCGGTTCGACCATGTTTGCAAGGCAATGGTTCGAAAACCCGTTGAAGAGCAGGATGTTGTATTGTCGCGTCAAAATTTTCGAATTTGGCATGATTTGATATCAACTCTGCATGCCGTGACCTTGAGCGATGGCGTTTGGTTGGTCAACCACCGATCCAGGGAACACGCGCCATGCAGTTTGGTCTGACAGAAGAACAGGACATGATCGTCTCGACGGTCCGAAGCTTTGTTGAAAACGAAATCTACCCGCATGAAGACGCGGTCGAGCGTTCGGGAACCGTGCCTCCTGAGCTGGGTGAGCAGATCAAGCAGAAATGTATCGATCTGGGCTTTTATGCCTGCAACTTCCCCGAGGAGGTCGGCGGCGCAGGTCTGTCTCATCTGGATTTCACCTTGGTCGAGCGCGAGCTTGGCCGCGGGTCAATGGCACTGACGCATTTCTTTGGGCGCCCGCAGAACATCCTGATGGCCTGCAACGACGAGCAGCGCGAACGGTATCTTCTGCCTGCCGTACGTGGTGACAAGATGGACGCCTTGGCGATGACCGAACCGGATGCGGGTTCGGATGTGCGTGGTATGAAATGCCAGGCGGTGCGCGATGGCGGCGACTGGGTTGTCAACGGATCGAAACATTTCATCTCGGGCGCGGAACATGCGGATTTCTTCATCGTCTTCATCGCGACCGGCGTGGACGAAACCCCCAAGGGCCCGAAGAAACGCATCACCACTTTCCTGGTGGATCGCGGTACGCCGGGGTTTGAAGTGCGCGAGGGCTACAACTCGGTCAGCCACAAGGGCTACAAGAACTATATCCTGTATTTCGACAACTGCCGTCTGCCCGATGCACAGGTCTTGGGCGAGGTTGATGGCGGCTTTGCCGTGATGAACGAATGGCTTTACGCAACCCGCCTGACGGTTGCGGCGTTCTCGGTCGGTCGCGCGCGGCGCTGCTTTGACTATGCGTTGAACTATGCGGCCGAGCGCAAGCAGTTCGGCCAGCCCATCGGCAAGTTTCAGGGCGTCGGATTCCAGATCGCCGACATGATTACCGAGATCGATGCCGCCGATTGGCTGACACTCGCGGCCGCGTGGCGTCTGGACCAAAATCTGCCATCAAACCGCGAGATTGCCTCGGCCAAGCTCTATGCCTCGGAAACGCTGGCGCGGGTGACGGATACCACGCTGCAAATCTTCGGGGGTATGGGTTTGATGGACGATTTCCCGATCGAACGGTTCTGGCGCGATGCCCGGGTCGAGCGCATCTGGGACGGCACCAGCGAAATTCAGCGCCACATCATCAGCCGCGATCTTCTGCGTCCCTTGGGCGCCTGACCATGAACAAAGACCTGACCCGGCTGCTGCGCCCGAAATCCATCGCCGTCATCGGTGGCGGCGCGTGGTGTCAGCAGGTTGTTCTGCAATCCGAACGCATGGGCTATGCCGGTCAAATCTGGCCGGTGCATCCCAAAGCGTCTGAAATTGCAGGACACAAGGTTTATGCCCACATCGAAGACCTGCCCGAAGCCCCGGATGCGGTTTTCATCGGGATCAACCGCCACGCCACCATCGAGGCCGCTCGTGTCCTGTCCAGTATGGGCGCAGGTGGGGCGGTGTGCTTTGCATCGGGCTTTTCCGAGGCCGTTGCCGAAGATGACACCGGCGGGGACTTGCAGGATCAACTGATTGCCGCAGCCGGTGACATGTCCATTCTTGGCCCGAACTGCTATGGTTTCATCAACGCGCTGGATGGGGCTCTGTTGTGGCCGGACCAGCACGGGGCCACCCCTGTGGACAAGGGCGTGGCGATCCTGACGCAAAGTTCGAACATCTCGATCAACCTGACCATGCAGAAACGTGGGTTGCCGATTGCCTACATGATGGCATGCGGAAACATGGCCCAAACCAGCCAGGCCGAAATCGCCTCGGCCTTGATCGATGATCCGCGCGTAACCGCCGTGGGTCTGCATATCGAAGGGTTCAAGGACATCCGGGAATGGGAGGCGCTGGCCGCGAAGGCCCACGAAAAGGGCATCCCGCTTGTCGCCCTCAAAGTCGGTGCATCCGAACAGGCACAGGCCGCAACCGTCTCTCATACCGCGTCTCTCGCGGGCAGCGATGCAGGCGCGCAGGCGCTGCTGGACCGATTGGGCATCCCGCGTCTTTCGACGTTGCCGGATTTCCTAGAAACGTTGAAACTGCTGCACTGCTACGGGCCGCTCCCCGGGGGTAACATCGCGTCGATCAGCTGTTCGGGGGGTGAGGCGAGCCTGATCGCAGACATGGCCGTCGGCACCGGCCTGAGTTTTCCACAGTTGAGCGATGACAAAAGGGCGCGCTTGCGTGACGCGCTTGGCCCTATGGTCGCGTTGAACAATCCGCTGGATTATCACACGTATATCTGGCGCGATGAAGAGGCGATGGCACAGGCCTGGTCGGGCATGACGGGTGACGACATCGACCTGACGTTCTCGATCGTAGACTATCCGACGACGGATCCGACCGACTGGAGTTGCGCGACCCGAGCTGCGTTGAGAGTGCGTGCCGAAACCGGCGCCCGGTTTGCGATTGTTGCGACGCTGCCTGAACTTCTGTCTGAAGACGTCGCGCAAGACCTGATGGCCGGTGGTGTCGTTCCATTCATGGGATTGCGCGAAGCACTGGCGGCCACGCGCGCCGCAGGTCAGATTTCGCCCCCGTCCGCGCATCCTGTCTGGTTGCCTGGAACGGCTGAGGCGACCCAAACCCTGACCGAAGGCGAATCGAAACGGGCGCTGGCCGAATGCGGCCTGCGAGTTCCGCAAAGCCGCACGGTTTGCGGCCCGGCAGAGGCCCATTCGGCCGCGCAGGACATGGAAGCCCCCTTTGCCGTGAAAGGTGTTGGGCTTGCGCATAAATCCGAACACGGCGCTGTTCGGCTGGGCATCAAGGCCGAGGATGTGGCCGATGTCGCAGCCAAAATTGGCACAGATAGCATCCTGATCGAAGAGATGATCACCGGAACCGTTGCCGAATTGCTGGTCGGTGTCGTCCGTGACCCGGCGCATGGGTTTGTCCTGACATTGGGGGCGGGGGGCGTACTGACCGAAATCCTGCGCGATACGGCGTCGGTGCTGGTGCCAAGCACGCACGAGGACATCCGTGCCGCGCTTGGCAAATTGAAAATTGCCCCGCTTTTGGCGGGCTATCGCGGCCAACGGGCGGCTGATATGGATGCAATCATCGCCGCAGTCGAGGCCGTTCAGGCCTATGTCATGCAAAATGCCGACACGCTTGGCGAGGTCGAGATTAACCCGCTCCTGTGCACGCCGGACAAGGCCGTTGCCGTGGATGCTCTGATAAGAAAGGCCTGAGATATGGACCCGATCAAAACCCGCCGCGACGGAGCGATCCTTGAGGTGACGCTGGACCGGCCCAAGGCCAACGCCATCGATCTTGTCACCAGCCGCAGGATGGGTGAGGTATTCGCCGCGTTTCGCGACGATCCAGAGCTGCGCGTGGCCATTCTGACGGGCGGCGGAGAGAAGTTCTTTTGCCCGGGCTGGGACCTGAAAGCAGCGGCCGACGGGGATGCGGTAGACGGGGATTATGGCGTCGGAGGGTTCGGCGGCTTGCAAGAGCTGCGCGACCTGAACAAACCCGTGATCGCGGCCGTCAACGGTATCGCCTGTGGCGGCGGGCTGGAGCTGGCCTTGTCAGCCGACATGATCCTTGCCGCCGACCACGCCACGTTCGCCCTGCCGGAAATCCGCTCGGGGACTGTCGCGGATGCGGCCAGCGTCAAACTGCCCAAGCGCATCCCTTACCACATCGCGATGGAGTTGCTGCTTACCGGCCGGTGGTTCGACGCAAAGGAAGCCAATCGCTGGGGTCTGGTGAACGAGATCGTCGCCGCGGATCAACTGATGGATCGCGCCTGGGAACTGGCCCGGTTGCTGGCCTCAGGACCGCCCCTGGTTTATGCCGCGATCAAGGAAATCGTACGCGATGCCGAAGATGCCAAGTTTCAGGATGCCATGAATCGCATCACCAAGCGCCAGCTCAGAACCGTGGACGTTCTCTATGCCAGCGAAGATCAACTGGAAGGCGCGCGCGCTTTCGCCGAGAAAAGAGACCCGGTCTGGAAAGGGAAGTGAACTCTGATCACAGAACGTGAATTTGCCATTTACTGATCCGCACAGCACGTGCACAGTTAGGCATGCCGTATTTCGAACGAAAACCATATGTTAGTGCATCTCGGGCGGTCAGCCCGATTGCTCCGCAGCCTGACAATCAACCGATTTCCGATATAGCACGCCGCGTGCTCGACAGGGAACGGGGCCCGCAGCAGCATCTGGACGGTCCGTTCAGGTGCCGCAAAACCTGTCATCCCGGCGGCACCGCCACCATTCTGCTGTCCTTTGAAGCACCGGAAGGCGCGGCCCCTGTTCAGATGCAGTTCGAACCGGGGGATCTGACCAACCCGAACGGGGACATTTTGCCGGCCAACCGCATCAATGTGATCCCGCTACAAATCCAGCTTGAACCAGGGGAAGCAACGGATGTTGCTGTTGCCGTCACTATACCCGATCTCACCGAACCCGGTGAGTATCATGGCCGGATCGTCTGTACCGGAACGGACCAGACCTCGGTCGTGGTGGTGTTCGAGGTGGCGGGCGCTCAGACCTGACGGGTCACGAGATAGTCCATGAACTGTCCCAGAAACGCGCGCGGCGCGTCTTCTGTACCCGCGAACACCCGCGCGAACTCACTCCGGGCCGAGGCCAGCAGATCATTTGCCGCGTCTTGTGCATAGCGGATGCTGCCGTAATGGTTCATGCGCTCCAGCACCCAGGCGACATCTTGCGTCGACCGGGCATCGCGTGGGTTTGACAGCATCTCGGCCAACCGTGCCTGTTCGGGCTCTTCCGCCTTCAGGCCAAGCTGGCCCAGCATCAGCGTGCGTTTGCCTTCATAGATGTCCCCGCCGATTTCCTTGCCGTAACTGTCCTGAGAGCCGACGAGATTCAAAACGTCATCCTGAATCTGAAACGCTGCACCCAGGAAAAAGCCAAAGGCATTGAAATCATCCAGATTAAGCGCACCGGACTCGACATCATGTGGCCGTGCAATCAGGGCCCCGATGCGCATCGGGTGAATGAAACTGTACCAACAGGTCTTTTTCAGACACATCCTCAGATAATCTGATGCATCGACGTTCAAACGATTGTCGCGAATCCAGCCAAGTTCCAACGCCTGACCTTCGATGGATTGCTGCAACAGATGGTCGAACTCATCCACCACGCGCATCCCGGTTTCCGGGCCCAACGGTCCCAGGTTCTGACGCAGCAGGCGCAGGGCCAGCGATTGCATCCCGTCGCCGGTATTGATCGCCAGGGGAACCCCAAGCCGCTTGTGCATACATTCGCGCCCGCGCCGGAAATCGCTTTGATCTTCGATGTCGTCATGGATCAGAAAGGCATTGTGCAGCAACTCAAGAACTGCGGCCGAGACCCTCGCATTCTCGCTGTTTCCACCGAAGGCTTCGCATGTCGCCAGTAACAGCGCAGGCCTCAGACCCTTGCCCGAGGTTTCGATGTAATCGCGCATCGGGCCATACAGATAGGCCTGAGGCTCACCCGTCGGCAACAGGCCCAACAGCGTTTCGCGCGCCTGATCCCCGTAGAAGGTCAGGGTTTTTAGAAAATCCTGTTTCGCCGCAGGATCCAAATGCGCGGTTCCGGATTTCACAGGCTCAGCCCTTCTGGATGATGATCACGCGGCTTTTGTTTTCCCGCGCGCCGGATCGTTCCGGACCGGCGCCAAGCGCAGAAAGCGGTTCGTCAGAAATTGGCAACGCCCTGGACAAGGCACCTGATTGACCACTGTCCCGACCCAGATCATACGCGACATCTTCCGCCAGCTCATCCCCCGGGATCGGCAGATCCGCGGTGGGCTCGTAGTTCGCGATGAGGTCGAACAGCTCTTTCGGGGGGCAGATCATTCGAAGCGCTTCGGCAATGGCTGGCTCCTCGGTGATGCCGCCGGGTTTTGAATATTCCGCCGCCGGTTCCCCTATGGCGGCAAGAGGGCCATCACCGCCACGATCAACTCCTGCCGTGTCCTGACCCATTTTCAGCGCGGCTTCGACCGCAACCGCGAACCGGTTGTCCCACGGAAGGCCAGCCTGATAGCGGGCGTAATCATAAGCGCGCAGCGGTTTCAGGATGTCGGGCTCGTGCAGGTCCCAGATCTGGCAGGGCTCGGCATCCGATCCACTGCGTTGAAGAATGGCGTTGACGGCCCGACGCGCGGCCTCGTTCGCCCCTTCCATCGTGGCAAGGTCGGTAAAAGTGCGGACGTAATCCGATGCCAGGAAGAAATTCGGGATGAGCGTGGCCGCATCCGGGCGCAAGCGCCAGCTGTTGATACGGTTGACCAACAAGGGTTCGACATTGCTTTGACGCTTGGGGTCGTTCGGGTCTTGAACGATATCAGGATCGAGGAACCAGTAGTGCATATCCTCGTCCCGCAGAATGGTTTGGCCATCCACGTTGATGCTGCGCTTGAGCTGTTCCCAAACCTCTTTTGCAATCTCTTCCCGGGTGCAATCGCGCGCGGTTTTTCCGTTCAGCCCCGGCTTGTCCCATTCGGAGATATCGATTGACAGCAGGCCTTTGGTCTTTCCTTCGGCCCAGTTTTCGAAATTGATCCCCGGCCAGAACTGTTTTTGCGACACAGCCGTCAAAGCCCATGGGCTGTCGATGAAAATGACGTGGCCATGGGTCAGCTCGACATCCTTGGTCAGATAGAACTGAATGCCGTTCATCCATTGCACGTCATCGGCCAGCAAAGGCAGTTTGGCAAGTGCAGGGTCAACCGCCATCATTTCCGGGGTCACAAGCGGTGCCATGCGTTCAATCGGCATAGCGCTGATGAACCAATCCCCCGTGACCTGCTTTTCTTCACCATCCTGTTCGACCGTTGCGCCAATGATCTTACCGTTTCGGCACTCGATTCCGGTGACTTTGGAGTCAAAATTGTACACGACCCCCTTGCTTGTCAGATAATCCAGCCACGGTTGAATCCAGACAAGATTGGTGGGCCCGTTCAGCAGCCTGTTGCAGTGGGGTTCGGGCGTGGCAATGCCCAGCTGAAGCTGAACCGCAATGTCCCCCACTGTCTTCGTGCTTGCCGTCGTGGCCTTGGCGGCCACCAACGAACGGGTCAGGCCGATGGCAAGGAACTTCTGATAGGCTTCCGAGCGGTCCTGCGCACCGATGAAATCCCACCAACCGATCCGTTCATATTCGTCGAACCGGCGTTCCTTGCAAGAGCTCGCGATCCGCCACATGCAGGCGACAAAATGCTCGACATCCTCATACGCAATCTGGTCCCTCGGCGAAAGCGCGAAGGCAATGGTCTTGAAGGCATCCGCAACATCCTTGAGCGTGCGGGGGAACCGTTCCGGGACAATGATGCCGGGCTTGTCAAACTGGCTGACCAGAACTTGCGTGGTCGGGACCAGATTGTCAAAGCATGTGCCCTTGTCGTAATATGGTGTGCGGGCCATCGTGTCGGTGATATGCCGATAAAAGTTCGGAAAGAACCTGAACCCATGTTCACCGGGCAGCCAGGGCCGTTTCACGCCGGGCGGATAATTGGCTCCATCCATCTCGGCCCATTTTTCCAGTGCCTTGATGTGTTTCGCTTTCGAGCCATGATCCCCTTCACCCTTCATCACGGGAATGCTGCGGGCTTTGCCGCCGGGGATCAGCTGGCGTTCGTGGACTTCTACCTCGAACCCGCGTTCAATCAGTTCGTGCGCGGCGCTCATGCCAGCCACGCCTCCCCCAAGAATGACAACCTTGTCAGGCATCGGAAATTCCTTTCGCGGAATAGACGTCAAAGCGCAGGGTGACGTCTGACAGGCTGGCTTCGCCAATGCCAAAACCCTGCACCCGATTCATCCAGCTGTAATGCGGATTCGAGGTCAGGTAACGCGGTGCAAGCCGTACCGGAGCCGAAGCGGGCAGATTGCCCTTGGACAATGCCGCATATCCGTCCGGGCCGAAGTCACACACACCCGTATCTTCGAATAGGATCGGGGCTTGTCCGATGGACGGTCTGATAAGCGCCTTTGCATGAAGCAGTCCCACACCATCGGGCCGCACGCGCATCCAGTCTCCTCCGATCGGCTCGATCGTTCCCTTTAGATGTGGGCCTTCGACGGTGCCCCCTTCTTTGATGGCGAAATGCAGCCAAACCCCATCCGGCGTCTCGCCCGAGGGATGAAAGCTGCTATCGAACGGCACCAGAAATTTGGCAACATGTTCCAATACCGGCGACGTCACCGTGGTTTTTGCCGGTTCCGGCGCGGCAGGTTCAATTTCTTTTTCGGGCCCGGGGTCAAACTCGCGCCCTCCCGACGTCAGCACCGGACGCCAGGACAAGGTTTTTTCCTGTTTGACCGACGGCAGAATGGCTGCGAATTGTTGAAACCCGGTTTGCGGGTCCCGCAACAAGGGCCACCCGCGAATGGCACGCTCGGCGCCGCCATCTTCCGAACAGATCAGACGTAGCGTGTCATGCGACGACACGGATGGACCGGCTTCCACCAACACCCGACTGAGACCGTCTGCGTTGACCGCCTCGGACCAACGCAGCGTCACGCCCCGATCTGAAAACTCGCGCACGACCCGATCTCCGGTCAACAGGTTATGGTGCGGACGGCCTTAGCTTCCTTGATCCTGAGATGGAACTTCTGCTGCACGCGGAAGACGTGCTCGCCCTCGGCAGAGGTTTGCAGATACTTCACGGCGATATCCGAGGGCACGACGATTTCAACCGGTGCACCCAGCAGGGACACAAGCACTGCCTTGTCCTGGGGCAGGGTGCTGGAACGCAGCAACGGCCCGTCCAGGAACGGGAGAATGCTGTCACGTGGCAGTACCATCGAATTCGGCAGCGGGGTCGTGACCGCACGGAACAGACCGTTGCCCATCACACAGGCATAGGGGCCCAGATAGCCATGCGTTTCTAGCGTGCTGATGCCCTCGACGACGGCCTCGAAAACATCGGTTCCGCTGTAGTTCTTTTTGGTCGTGGATTTGGTTTTGCCTTCGCCCGCTTCAAGCAATCCCGGATATTTGCCACCGCCGCTGATCGTATAGATCTGCGGCAATGAGGCGTGCGCGCCGCCGGCGTGTTTGGGGGCCTGTCCGGTGCCGGGTTGACCGTTGAAAATGATGTCATCTTCTACCCGTGCCACAACGGCGGCCGCTCGGCGGAACATGATCTGAGCCGCCGTCAGTTCCGGATCAGCCACCTGTGCGCCTTTCAGGTACACGTTCACCGATACGGTGGTAAGTCGCAGCGTGTCATAGTCGTTCACGTCAAGACGTTCTTTGGATGCACCAGATGAGTTCTCGACCAGATCCAGCTTGTTCAGCGGGACGGACTGCGTGTCAGCGGGCAGCGGTCCGTACAGGGGCAGGAAACTGGCGGCCACTCGGGCGCGAAGCGCCTCATCATGGACGGCCTTTTTCACGGCGCTCCACTGATCTTCATTCCAATCCAATGCATCGGTCATTGCAAATCCCTCTCGGTGCTGCTGCCCAATTTGGCGGGGCAGTCAATCTTGTTCATTTTTCTTCTTTCAATCTGCCCAGCAGATCGCGGGCCCGCTGCTCCTGAACAACTCCACGGCAATCCCGCGCAAGCGAAAGCGCTTTTTCCGCCTCGCTGATTGCAGCGTCCAAGTCCCCCTTTGCGGCAAAAGCCTTTGCTCGCACACGGTGATATTCAGGTTTGTTCAACGTCTCGCCGCGCTCCCAGCCGGGAATGCAAACGGTTTCCAGCCGGTCCAAAGCCTGATCAACATCTCCGTGATCAATCATCAACTCAGACAGAACAATCTGATTCTGAGGAAAAGTAAAGTTTCCACCAGATTTGGAAATCAGGTTCATGCATGTCTCGATGCGTTCCGGAACACCTGCGATATCGCCCTTTCCGGCCTGCGCGAGACCCATATAGATGTCCTGCATCGCGTGAAGGTAAAGAAACCCTTCCTCATCCGCGACTTTTCTGGCTTCTTTCATCGTTACGTCAAGCCGGTCCCATTCCCCCGCATAGGGCAGGAACATGCTGCAAGCGCCCATCACGTAGACAAGGTTGGGTGCGTGGTTCAGCGCTCTGCTGACTTCGATGGATTCCAGACGCGCGGCCTCGGCTTTTTCGAACTTTCCTTGTTGCCACAGCAGGCATCCCTGAATGGCTAGCAATGACGCGGCAGTGGAAGACTGGGTCATGGGCATCATGGCCATATCCAGCTCGGGTGTGATCAGAGCGAATGCGCGTTCCAGCTGTTGTTCGCATTCCGAAAATTCCCCGCGGAAGTAATGAGTAAAGCTCAGCGCCCGTGCCGCCAGCACATTGGCGACGGGGTCGTCGGACATGCCGGCCATCATATCCAGCGCTTGTCCCATTTCCATCGCTCGGTTCATCTGACCGGCAACAAAGAAATGGGTCCAACGGCAGAAGGTTGCGGCAAAAAGCGTCTCGCCGTCGCCCAAAGACTGGGCCAGTTCCATCGCCCGGGCGGCAGTCTCGCCGACCTGATCGGACGACCATCCGTAAATCGCCATATAGGCGGGCAGAATGTTCATCTGAACCCGAAGTTCGAAGCCATCGCGATCCGCGTTGACCTTCATAGTTCCGATGTTGCGCAGGGCGGCCCGGAAAGCGGAAATCGCGGGCAGGTTTGCCAGTCGGGACAACGCCAGTTCACCTGCCGTGACCCAATTCGTGACAGCCTCATCCTTCAATCCGCCAAGATCGCAATGATGCGCGACGGTATCAGGAGCCGGGCTGCCGAATGCTTTGTGACCGTCCAGCAATGCTTGGGCGATTTTCAGATGCACCTTCTGCCGGTCTTCCCGCAGTAACGAATTATAGGCCGTATCCTGAACCAGCGCGTGGTTGAACGTGTATGTGGCCGACCCTGAATCGCTGGTGATCAGCACGACGCCAGCCGCCATAAGCTGCATGAGGGCGCTTTCCACATCCATGTCTTCATGCGCCACCGCGTGGATCATCTGAGCGGTGAAACTGCGCCCGATGACCGATCCGAGCTGGGCGACTGGTTTAGCATGTTCCATACGGTCAAGACGCGACATCAGCGAGTCCTGAAGGGTGGCCGGGACGCTCAGCGCATCCAGAACCTCGGCGTTGATCGGGGCATCCTGGGGCAGCTGGTCCAGAACCGCCTTTGTCATTTCTTCGATATACAGCGGCACGCCATCCGCCTTTTCGATGATCTGCCTGATCAGGATGACAGGCAGGCTGTACGGCTCGGCCACGCGCCGGACCAGTTCGGATGCCTCGGTATTGCCAAGCGGAGACAGATCAATGCGCGCGGCTCTGCTTTCGAAATGTTCCGGAGGTTCGTATTCAGGTCGGTGCGACAGAACCACCAGTACTGGAAAGTTGCTCAAGGCGGATGCAAGCGCATCCAGTACATCCAACGTGGTCGCATCGGCCCAATGAACGTCTTCGACCACCAACAACAACGTGCCGCGCCTGTCACACAGGCTGCCCAGACTGCGCAGCATCACGTCAAGGGATTTGCGCGCCTTCTTCAACGGGTCGGATTCTGACGGGGCGCCGGTCTCGATACCTGCCAGATCCAGAAGAACGGGCAAGTCTGCGTCACTCAGCCGTGAGGCCGATTGCACGAAGTCCGAAATCGCCGCCCGGATACTGTCATTTGATTTGTCGCCGGAAACGCGCCTCAATTCTCCGACAATGGGGTGCAGCGGAAGACTGGTCAGGTGCGGGATGCACTGCAATGTAAAGGGTTTGACCCCGATTGTTTCAGACAGTGACTTGATCAGCCTCGACTTGCCGATTCCCGCAGCCCCCCCGACAAGCGCCAGCCGGCCCGAGCCTTCCTGCGCTTCGCTCCAAAGCCGGGTCAGGGTTGAAAGATCATCATGCCGGGCGACAAGATCGACCGCGGATTGACCCACCCGCGCGTCGAACCGGCTGGTGGACATGATTTCCGACACCACGCGATACACTTTGCGCTGATTGTCAAAGCCTTTCAGCTCGTGGCTGCCGCGTGGCTCGAATTCAAAGGCACCCTGGGTCAGCCTCCGGGTCTCTGATGAAATGATCACTTCACCCGGTTCGGCCAGCCCTTGCAAGCGGGATGCAAGATTCGCCGTTTCACCCACCAGAAAGTCCTGAGATCCCAAGCTTTTCGAAGAAACAACGCCCACGACAACCATTCCGGTCGCAATGCCTGCCCGCAGGTCAAGCTTTTCTCCAAACTCGTTTTCAAGGTTCTGAACGGCCTCGATAGTCTCCAAAACGGCTCGTACGGCCCGTTCGGCATCATCTTCCATGGCCTTCGGGTATCCGAAATACACCATTATGCCATCGCCCTGCCGATAGGCCAGATGGCAGCCGTGCTGTTTCAAGGTGCCGATCGCCGTATCCAGATACAGGTTCATGATCTGCATCAGGTCTTCCGGATCATATCGCTGAGCCAGCCGTGTCGACCCCACAAGATCGCAGAAAACCAAAGTCAGTTGCCGACGCTCGGCCTTGGACTGGACTTCGGGCCGCTTCGACGCTTCCTGCGATTTCAGCCTGGCCTGCGCCTTTCGAAAGCGCTTCCTTTCACCAACCGTCAACCCGAGATCACGCAGTTCCGGATCAGTCAATTCGTCCAGAATGTCGTCGTCCACGCCCTCTCTCTGAAACAGAGTGGCATAGTCATTCAGATCTGCCAGATGAAGGACTTTTGAAATGCGTGGTGATGCCTCAAGGACTCGCGTCATTGGCTTGCGACTCCTTCCATAACTGTCCCCCTGTTTTCCCCTTAGTACATAAACATAATGTATATGTATAATCCAAAAATAGAGAGGAATTCATGCTGAATCCATAGCAGGAACAGATGGCACTGTTAACTTGTTACATTGATTGACCGATTTACTTCATAATTACCACACCGTCACGCGCTTTTCCTTGAATATCATAAGGTTCAAGTCTCAAGTTGACTTCACTGGCAAGGTTTTAGGGGACCGGATATGCCGGTCTGGCCCTGACGCCACGTCACGGCTGAATGAGGTTCAAAAGTGCCGTGGCCGACATGAGATACCGGGCAGAATAGCAGACTCGACCCCGGCACCAGCAAGAAGCCGAAGCGCGCTACGAGCAGATACACTTACGCTCCGGCGCATCCCGTATTTTGCCCGCCCGTTCTTCATTGGGATACAGGTATTAGGGAAAGCGGCTCAAAGATCTGAGATAAGCTAGGAAACATCCGGTATCCAGGGCGGATCTGGCTGTGGATGAAACCCTATTTCTCTGCCACGGCTTTTACATGGGCCGCAAAGGACGGGGCCAGCATCAGGGACTTGCACCGCTCGAACCGGTTCGTGGCATAGGCCCAGAAATCTTCGGCGGGGTTTTCATCCGCATGCTGAATCAATCCCCATAGCGTCCACAGCAGGTCGCACATGGCTTTGTATATCACCATGCGCCCGATCTGAGCCTCGTTCGGCGGGCCGTCGAAATAGGCGGTTAGCATTTCCAGTTCCTGTTCGTGGTTCAGCCCGGCTTCGACTGACAGATCACCCAGATCCCAAAGGGCATCGTTCATGCCTGAATACTCGTAATCCACGATCCACATGCGCTGGCCGTCATCCAGAAAATTCTCGCACAGCGGGTCGCAATGGCTCGGGACCAATGTCCCAGGTTTGTCCCGCAGCACCTCGCGGATCGGGGCCGCCTCGGCCACGACGTCCGCGTACCCGTCCGGCAGGGTCGCGTTTTTGACCGCAACCACCTTCATGTAGTCGTTGATCATCGAAAACAGCTCGAACCGAAACTTGAACGGCTCGGGGGCATCGTGTAACTGCCTCAGCGCCTTTCCCGCGCGGGCGGCAGACCCGGGGCGCGTCGCAAACATCTCGGGTGTCATCGTCACGATGTCGGGCACGCAATCACTGATCATCACGCCGGATGATGCGTCTGCCCACAGAACTTCGGGGCCGACCCCGGCTTTTGCGGCCACCTGCGCGTTGTGGATTTCAACCGCGCGGTCGATATAGGCTTCGGTGCCCTCGCCGGGGATGCGCACGATCACCGTCCTTGGCCCGCCTTCGACGCGGTAGACCAGATTGGTCAACCCGCCCAGCCGGTTGGTGCGAAGGTCCGACTCGGCAAGGGTGTCAAACCCCGCCACATTGCGAAGGGCCTGCATGATCTCAAGTTTCGGCTCGGTTTGCATCGCTCTCTCCCTTAGGCTTTCAAACGGCTGTTTGCCGGGTCGTAAAGCGGTCCGTCCACATGCTGGATAGGGTGACGCTCTCCGAACACTTCCACTTCGAATTCTGACCCACCAGCCAATCCCGCAGGCAGATAACCGTAGAGGACGGTCTTGCCGACGGTAAACCCATAGCCACCACTGCACGCCAGCGAGACTGTTTTGCCGGAATGCAGTATGGTCTCTCCTCCGGTGATCGGCAGCCGCTCGTCGGTGATGAACGTGCAGAGCTGCCGCTCGGGGCCGGTCGCTATCTGCGCCTCCAGCACCGGTCGCCCGATGAAGCCCTGTTTGGATTTCAGATGGACCCGCGCGCCAAGGCCCGCTTCGATTGGCGAATAGTCGGGGGTGATGTCGGCGCTCCAGTAGAGATAGCCTTTTTCCAGCCGCAAGGACTCGATGGTGCGGTAGCCGATGTCGCGGATGCCATGGCTTTGGCCGGCTTGCCAAAGCAGGTCATAAACATGCAGGGCGAACTCGGTCGGGATATGCAGCTCCCATCCCAGCTCTCCGACGTAACCTATGCGGATCGCGCGGACCTTTGCCGTTCCCAGGGTGATCTCTCTGGCCGTTGCAAAGGGAAACGCATGGTTCGAGACGTCTTCTTCCGAGACAGCCTGCATCACATCCCGCGCCTTGGGGCCGCAGATATTGATGACGGCGCGTGCCGATGTCATTTCGATCAGCTGCGCGCGCCCATCGCGGGGCAGGTGACGTCGGATCCAATCCGCGTCATGCACGCCGAATCCGGACCCGGTGACGATGTAAAAATGGTCCCGCCCCAATCGGGTGACGGTGATATCGGCTTCAACCCCGCCGCGATTATTGCACAATTGGGTGTAGATCACCGTGCCATCCGGCTTGTCCATATTTGAAACGGCAAGGTTTTGAAGGGCCTCCAGTGCGCCGGGGCCGATCAGTTCGAACTTTGAGAAGCTGGTTTGATCGATCAGAACGACCCCGTCGCGCGCGGCCTTATGTTCCTGTTCGGCATAGGTTTTCCAACCCGGCGACAGAAAATCCAACTGATCCACCGGCTCTACACCGGCCGGAGCGAACCAGAGCGGCCGCTCCCAGCCATTCTTGGACCCGAACACCGCGCCATGTTGTTTCAGCCGCTCATGCAGGGGCGACAGGCGTAGGTCTCTGGCCGCTTCCGCCTCCTGCCCCGGATATCGCATCTTGTAGTGATGCGCGTAATGCTCGACCGCGCGAGGATACATGAAGGCGCGCGTGGCGTGATGAGGACTGAACCGGCGCACGTCCAGAGGCCACAGATCAAGGCTCGGGCGGCCTTCGACAATCCACTCCGCGATCATCTCTCCTGCGCCACCACCTGCCGCGATGCCGTACAGAAATCCGGTCGCCAGCATCAGGTTTCGCAGTTCAGGCGCCCATCCCATGACAAAATCGCCATCCGCGGAATAAGGGATGGGGCCGTTGATCACCTGCCGGATTCCAACCGTGTTGACGACCGGCGTAACCTGACCTGCCAGTTCGGCAAGGGGGGCAAACCGCTCCAGGTTGTCCGGCAAAAGCTGCCTGACAAACGCGCCCGGAATACCCCTGTCGCCGAATGGCAGCGTGTTGTCCTCATACCCGCCGATCACAAGCCTCCCGCCTGCATCCGGTTTGTAATACACCAGCCGCTCGGGATCCCGTAGGGTTGGCAGGCGTTTTACAAGATCGGCGTCGGGCAGGGGTTCAGTTACGATGTATTGATGCTCGACGGCACAGGCCGGAACAACGACACCGAGTTTCGCGGCCAGCTCGCGGCTCCACATTCCGGCGGCCAGAACGACAGTGTCCGCTTCATAGTCCCCTTCCGATGTCATCACTTTGGTGATGCGATCGTTATGGATCTCAAAATCGGTGACCTCTACGGATTGGCGGATCCGGGCACCGTGCATCCGGGCACCGGACGCAATTGCCTGACACAAGCCTGCGGGATCGACATGACCGTCCGACGGGATGAAGGCCGCGCCTTCCAACCCTTTCGCGTCGACATAGGGGAAAAGCGCCTTGGCCTCGGCGGCCGAGATTATTTCCATCTCCAGATCAAAGCTGCGGGCCATTGTCGCCAGGCGCTTTGCTTCCAGAAGCCGTTCCTTGGTTGCCGCCAGGCGCAGGCTTCCGACTTTCTTCCAGTCGAATTCCATCCCGGTTTCTTCGGCCAGACGATCATACAGCGCCACGGACCGTTTCAGCATCCGCGTCGTGTTGCGAGATGACCGCAACTGCCCGACAAGCCCCGCCGCATGCCAGGTGGCCCCCTCGGTCAGGGATGCCCTTTCCAGAAGAACAACATCCGTTTCACCGGACCGTGCGAGGTGATACGCGATAGAGCATCCGATGATGCCCCCGCCAATGATGAGATGTCTGACCGAATGCGTTGTCATGCGCCCACCCACTTCAAATGATATGTTGTCATCAAAAGTCGCAAAACAACAAAAAGCAACAAAAATGTTTAAAATGTGTTGAAGTTAGTCGCTTGAACAGCGTCAAACTTGCAAGTAACCTGATGAAATCAACAAATATCGCGGCGCTTCATGTCGAAATACGAGCAAGACATCCTCAGCACGGTAAACCTGCATGGGCGAATTTCGGTCATGGAGCTGGCGCGCATTCTCAACGTGTCGGACCAGACCGTAAGGCGAATCGTGAAGCCGATGGTCGCCAAAGGCAGCCTGTCCAAGGTGCATGGTGCATTGGTCAGCACTCAAAATGTGCTGGATCCTCCGTTTCTGGCCCGCATGGCGCAGAACCGTGCCGCCAAAGTCGCGATTGCCGACGCCGTTGCGGCGCGGATACCGGACGGTTCGGCCATTGCCATCGACACGGGGTCGACCTCGGGCTTCGTTGCTCAGGCACTTCGCGCGCGCAAAAACCTCACTGTGGTGACAAACTCGGCCTTCATCGCCGCCACGTTGTCGATGGAAGAGGGCAACAGGGTCTTCATGGCGGGAACGCAGTTGCGCAACCACGACGGCGCCGCTTTCGACCGGGTCGCCTATGACGTAATTGCAGGGTTCTCGGCCCGGACTGCCATATTGTCGGCGTCACTGGTGCATCCCAGCAAGGGCTTCATGGTCTATGATCAATGCGAAGCTGATATGGCCCGCGCGATGTCTGATATTGCGGACCAAACCTTTATGGCGGTTGATTCCACAAAATTCAACGAGGCCCAGACCAGCCCGGCTTTGCGCCTGCCCGGGTTGACAGAAAAAGACGTGCTCATCACCGATCGCACATTGCCCGCATCCTTCCAGTCCTTGCCCGGAGATGCGGAATTGGTGATAGCGGGCGTGAAATCACAAGAAGACAGTCATTGACTTGGTGACGACACTGCCCGGCCCGACGTAACTAGCCGGTTCCACCGAAACGGTGAAACCGGCTGTGTTTCAGGCTGTTGCGCCCTTGATGCGAATGGCAGTGCCGAGGCTGCCTGCACAGACGCCGACCACAATAGCGATGATCAGTTCCAGTGGCTCTACATGCGCAAACCGGAAGCCTGCGAAAACCAGCGTTTCGAATACGCCGACTGCGCCGCCCAATGCCGCACCCAGCCACAGCTTGCGGGTCATCATGCCTAGCGCCAGACCGAGTATGCCGGGCAAGCTCAGGACGTTGCCACCGATGGTTCCAAGTAACTCTAACATCTCTGCCCCCACATCAATTCGAGCTGTTGTTCAGGAAATCGCGGATGTCGTCACCCGCGGCAGCGTGCTCCTGCACAACTTCATCTTCCAATCCAGCAGTCACCTTTTCGTATGTTTCCAGATAGTTGGGTGGCAGGCTGTGGGCGATACCCTGGTGGCAATCAATACAGGTCATACCGTTGTCGATGGCGCGTTGGTGTTCCGAGGCAGCGCGGGTTTCCTGAATGGTGAAGTCCATGTAGTCAAAGTTGTGACAGTTGCGGCACTCGCGGCTGTCAGATGCTTTCATTTTCTTCCAGACGGCCGAGGCCATCGCCAGGCGGTGATCCTCGTATTTCTCGGGTGTGCTGATGGTGCCCACCAGTTCATGATAGACGTCCTTCACGGCCATGATCTTGGCTTTGATCTTGTGGTTCCACTCATCCGGAACGTGGCAGTCTGAGCAGATCGCACGCACGCCGGAGTGGTTGTTGTAGTGGATCGTCTCGCGATACTCACCCAGGTTCGTTTCCATCGTGTGACACGAGACGCAGAACTCTTCGGTGTTGGTCAGTTCCAGGGTCCAGTGAAATCCGCCCCAGAACAGGATACCGGCCAGAAATCCGGCAAGGATCAGAAAGCCCGAGCTGAACATTACCGCCGGCGTCCAGATCGCGTTCCAAAGGCGACCCAGAAAGCCGCGTTTTTCGGGGGAGTCTGCCATGTCGGTGCTCCTTTCAATCTTGTGTTGAATCAGTTGCCGGTCGAGGGCTGGAACACGTTTTCAACAAGCGGCGGCGCGTCCGCCTGCGGAACGTGACATTGGTTGCAGAAATAACGGGTCCCGGCGACGCGATCCAATTCGCGGCCTTCGCGATCCAGATAGTGTGTCATTGAAAGGGTCGGCGCGTTACGCTCACCTGCCTTGGACCAGTCATGGCAGGACAGGCACTGATTGGTGCGCACATCAATCTGATATTGCTCGATCGAATGCGGAATCAGCGGTGGCTGCTGGCGATAATTACGTTGCATCCGTCCTTCGACATTTTTGTGAATCTGATCCAAAGGGATCGGCTCGTCTACGTCCGCGCCCCGCAGCGTTTCGACTTGAGCGGACTGGGCAAAGGCCCATCCGCTCAGCAAAACTACGGGTAGAAGGGCAATTCCGCCTGTAACGATTGATCTTTTCATCTTGGCACTCCCCTAGATAGGTCTGGCAGCGCGCGGCTCAGGCGCGGCAACTGGATCGGAAGGTTGAACGACAAGGTCGTCGAACCGGTGAGTAAAGTTGAAGACGTCGACTGCGCAGACATCGATGCAGCGTCCGCAGTTTGTGCAGTCGGGTGACAGGATCAGGGGCGAGCTTCCCGGCTTGCCTTTCAGCGCGGGTGAGATCACCTGATTTTCAGGACAGACCGCATAGCAATCCATACAGTCATCACAGGCCGTGCGATTGGCGGCACTGACCCGCAGCAGGCTTTTCGACCCGATCAACCCGTAGAACGCGCCCACCGGGCACAGATGGCCGCACCAGCCATGGCGTGAGACGAAGACGTCAAACACGAAGATGGCCGCGATCATGGCCCAGACAAAGCCCATGCCGAATACCAGCCCGCGATGCAGCATGGTGATCGGGTTGACCAGCTCCCACGCGATCACACCACTCAGGCCCGAGACCAGCAGCACGGTTGCCAGAATCCACAGCCGGGTGCCGCGCTTGGGTTGCCAGCCTTTCGGCAGGTCCAGTTTGCGGTGCACCCAGTTGGCCGCGTCTGTCACCGGGTTTATGGGGCAAACCCAGGAACAATAAACACGGCCACCAATCAGGGCATAGACCACCAGAACGATCAGCCCGCCGATCAGCGCAGTCACTTCGGGCCAATGACCTGCAACCAAGCTTTGCAACAGGATGAACGGATCGGTCAAAGGCAGCACGCCCAGCGTCAGTGATCCTGCCAAATTGCCCTCGACAATCCAGATGCCAAACCACGGGCCCAGTAGAAACAGAACCAGAAAGAACAGCTGGCTTGCGCGGCGCATCAGCAAAAAGCGATGCGCCCCGATCCACCCTTTGCCTTCAACGGCCTCCTGACCGACGGGCATGTGCGTGCGAGTACTCATTGCCCCACCCCCGGCAGATCATATTGAGGCGCAAAACCGCCGGGCGCGGCAAGATTGTCGGTTCCCGGTCCGGGCAAACGGTCCGGCAGATCGATGATCCCCTCGACCACCGGTGCGCCCTTGGCGGCCTTTTCCTCCCAGCCTTTGCGGTAATGCTCGGCCGAACTGCCGCGCGCCAGTCGGGCCGGCAGCACCTTGATGGCGGCCTCGGGCAGAACACAGCTTTTCTCGCACATGCCGCAGCCGGTGCAGCGGTCGGCATGAACGGTGGGAATGAACAAAGCATGATGACCCGACCGGGTATTATGCGCCGTCTCCAACGTGATCGCCTCGTCAATGACGGGGCAGACGCGATAGCAGACGTCGCAGCGCAGACCGAGGAAATTCAGGCAGTTTTCCTGATCGACCAGAACGGCAACACCCATCTCGGCATCGTCGATATTCTCCAGCCCGGGGTCCAGCGCCCCTGTTGGACATGCGGCGACACACGGAATGTCGTCGCACATTTCGCAGGGAACATCCCGGGCGATGAAGAATGGTGTTCCCGTCGCCACCGCATCCGAGCCAAGCTCGGCCAGTTTCAGGGTATCGTACGGGCAGTCCCGCACGCATAAACCGCAACGGATGCAGGCCGACAGGAACTCCTTCTCGGGCAATGCGCCGGGCGGGCGCAATGCAGCGGCGGGCAGGGCGCGGGCGTCGCGGGCCAGATAGGCCAGCAACGATCCGGCGACCACGCAGCCGCCCGCCGCCCGCGCCGAGTCCTGCAGGAACCGGCGCCGCTGCGGCGAAAGGGGTTTATCGACAAGAGACATGGGAACGACCCGTATGATCCTTGCTGGTTACGCGCGCTCAACCTTGCAGGCGCACTTCTTGAAGTCGGTCTCTTTCGACAGCGGGCAGGTTGCGTCCAGCGTCAGCTTGTTGGTCAGCTGGTGCTCATCGAACCACGGCATAAAGACCAGACCGCGCGGCACCTTGTTCCGACCCCGTGTTTCAACACGGCTGGTGACCTCGCCGCGGCGGGTCGACAGAACAATCTCCTGACCCCGGCGCAGACCCCGATCCTTGGCGTCCTGCGGGTGCATGTAGACGACAGCGTTTGGATAGGCGCGGTGCAGTTCCGGTACCCGGCGTGTCATCGACCCTGAATGCCAGTGTTCCAGCACGCGACCGGTGCACAGCCAAAGATCGAATTCCGCATCCGGCTCTTCTGCGGCAGGTTCATAGGGCGCAAAGATGATTTTGGCCTTGCCATCCTTGTGGCCATAGAATTCCACGCCGGCACCCTCGGACACGTAGGGGTCATAGCCTTCGCGGAAACGATAAAGCGTTTCCTTGCCATCCACGACCGGCCAGCGCAGACCGCGGGCCTGGTGGTAGGTTTCGAATGGTGCCAGATCATGCGCATGGCCGCGCCCGAAGTTGGCGTACTCTTCGAACAGACCTTTCTGCACGTAAAAGCCGAAATGCTCGGATTCGTCATTGTCAAAGCCCTCGGCAGTTTCCGACAGCGGAAACTTGTCGACGCTGCCATTGGCAAACAGGACGTCATACATGGTCTTGCCACGATGCTCGGGCATGGCGGCCAGCAATTCTTCGCCCCAGACCTCTTCGACGGTGAAGCGTTTCGAGAACTCCATCACCTGCCACAGGTCCGATTTGGCCTCGCCCGGTGCCTTGACCTGCTGCCGCCAGAACTGGGTGCGGCGTTCGGCGTTGCCATAGGCGCCTTCCTTCTCGACCCACATGGCGGTGGGCAGGATCAGGTCGGCGGAAACCGCAGTGACCGTCGGGTAGGGGTCTGAAACAGTGATGAAGTTTTCCGGGTTGCGATAGCCGGGATAGCCTTCCTCATTAATGTTTGGCGCAGCCTGCATGTTGTTGGTGCACTGAACCCAATAGGCGTTCAGATCACCATCCTTCAGCTTGCGGTGTTGCAGCACGGCGTGGAAACCGGGCTTGTCAGGAATGGTGCCAGCGGGCACGTTCCATGCGGTTTCGCAGATCTCGCGGTGCTTGTCGTTCATCACCACCATGTCGGCGGGCAAGCGGTGGGCAAAGGTACCAACCTCGCGCGCCGTACCGCAGGCCGACGGTTGACCGGTCAGCGAGAAGGGCGAGTTGCCGGGTTCCGAAATCTTGCCCACCAGCAGGTGCACGTTATACATCAGCGAGTTCACCCACGACCCGCGGGTATGCTGGTTGAAGCCCATGGTCCACAGGCTCATCACCTTGCGGTTCGGATCGGCATATTGCTGGGCCAGACGCTCCAGCTTGTCAGCCGGAACGCCGGACAGTTCCGAGGTGTATTCCAGCGTGTATTTCGAAACGGCTTCGGCATATTCCTCGAAGCTGATCGGCTCCAACTTGCCCGAGTTCGGGTTTTCAGCCTCTTGTTGCAGGGGGTTGTTGTCCCGCAGACCGTAACCGATATCGGTGGCGGTTTTGGTGATGTTGACGTGGTTCTTGACGAACTCTTCGTTCACCGCGCCATTCTGGATGATGTAGTTCGCAACATAGTTCAGGATCGCCAGATCGGTTTGCGGTGCAAAGACCATGCCATTATCGGCCAGCTCGAACGAGCGGTGCTCGAAAGTCGAAAGCACATGCACTTCGCAACCCGGTTTCGTTAGGCGGGTGTCGGTCAGGCGCGACCACAGGATCGGGTGCATCTCAGCCATGTTCGATCCCCACAGCACGAAGGTATCGGCGTGCTCAAGGTCGTCATAGCACCCCATCGGCTCATCAATGCCGAAAGTGCGCATGAAACCAACCACGGCCGAGGCCATGCAGTGACGCGCATTGGGATCAATGTTGTTCGACCGGAACCCGGCCTTCATCATCTTCGCGGCGGCATAGCCTTCCCAGACCGTCCACTGCCCCGAACCAAACATCCCCACGCTGGTCGGGCCCTTCTTGGCAAGGGCCTCTTTCCATTTGGCGGCCATCACATCAAAGGCTTCATCCCAGCTGACCGGTTCAAACTCGCCATTCTTGTCATACTGACCGTTGGTCTTGCGCAAAAGCGGTGTGGTCAGGCGGTCTTTGCCGTACATGATCTTGGACAGGAAATAGCCCTTGATACAGTTCAGGCCCCTGTTCACCGGTGCGTCGGGGTCACCTTGCGTGGCGACCACGCGGCCGTCCTTGGTGCCCACCAGAACCGAACAGCCTGTGCCACAGAACCGGCAGGCAGCCTTGTCCCAGCGAATATCGGGCGCGCCGACCTGAGCGTTGGCCTGACCTGCGGCCATGGGAATGCCCGCAGCCGAGGCAGTGGCTGCCGCTGCGGACGCTTTCAGAAATGTACGACGGGATTCAGAGATGGTCATTGCATGGGCCTCCTGCTGGACGGTTGGCTTGGAGCATCAGGACGCGGAGCCGTCTCCGCGAGATCTTCGAAATGGTGATAAGTCAGTGACAGTGAGATCACTCCGGGGATCTGGTGCAGATCCATGATGGTGTCCGAGGCCAGCCTGTCGGCCGTATCCTCGACAACAACTACAAAACGGCCGTCCTCGGCTTCGGCATGAAGCTCGACGCCCTGAGTTTCGGCCATCGCCGCGCGTGCGGCATCGGTGTAATCGGGGGCGATGTGGACCAGACAGCCACAGATGTTCATTGGGTCACCTCCGGGTGGTGTGGGACGGGGCGGTGCATCACGATCGCCCCGGCGGGGCAGGCGGCGGAACAACTACCGCAACCGATGCAGGTTTCTGTTTCAAGCGCCGGTTCCGCGCGTCCGCCCAGTTGCAGGCGAAAGCGGATGGCATCCTGTTCACAATTGTCCTGACACAGGCGGCAGCTTACGCCGTTGGTCGACAGGCAGCTTGTGTCATCGATTCGTGCGCGCCATGGCCATTCGGCAACACGTTCGGTCAGCAACGCCGGGGTCGGACAAACGTCGGCGCAGTCACCACACAAGGTGCAACCGCCTGCGGACAGGTCCAGAACGGGGAAACCGGCATCGTCGAATGTGATGATGTCTTCAGGACAAGCCGCGGCGCAGTCTTCGCAACGTGTGCATAGATCGCTGAAGCCAGTTGCTACTGCCCCCGGCGGACGGATCGCATCTGGGTCCTCCCGCAGGACACGCGCGCTTAGAAAAGCGCGTCTGCTGGTCATCTGGCTCATAGCTGGCGACTCGAAATTGGATTGATAGGTTCGCGTCCTTACTTCCTAGCTGCCTTCAGCAGCGCACGAATTGACCTATATCATACTTTTTCGGATTTTTTTGTTCAGTCTGAGATTTGTAATTCTTCATTAAACGTTTAAATCGATACGGGCGTCGGGGAAGAACGCTAGGATCTCTTTGGCTCTGTCGGCGGATGCCGCGCAAAGCGCAGTGGACAACCCATCCGCAATTGCCGCTTTCGGGGAAGAAACCGAAACGGTCCTGTCGTGGTTTGAAGGCCCATCCAAGGTAATGATGTGCCCGACGCCTTGGCCGAGCTGAGTCGCCAGCGTTGAAGATGTCGCCACTGCCCGATCGCTCAATTCAATCCGCTTCAGAACCGTTTGGTCCGGCGCCGCCAATCCAACTTTCCATGGCGCACCGTCACCACGTGCACCCAGGGCGGCAACCTCTCCCATATTGACCAGAACATCACGCAGACCATAAGCACGCAGCAGGTCGGCGATCCGGTCGGTGATCGCGCCCTGCGCTATACCGTTCAACGTCAGCGCCGATTTTCCGGGCACCGGAAGGCGAATGGCCGAGGCGTCGAAAATTACCTTTTCCCAGCCTATTGCCTGTTGAACTTCAATCAGATCGTCCGGGCGCGCGCCCGCAGCCAATGCCGCCCACACGGGTTGAATGCTTGGATCAAATGCGCCACCCGATGCCTGATGCAGCGCTGTGCTGAGGCTTAGCACCTTCAACAATTCAGGAGCGGGCGCCGTCAGCACTCCATCGCGGTTCAACCGGCTGAGCTGCGATTGCGGACGATACAGGCTGAAGATGTCTTCCAGCCGGGCAATCTCGGTCTCCATGGCGGCCATGATGGGTGCAGCTTCGGCGTCCGTCAGACCCACAAGGCGCAGGCTGGCGGTGGTACCCAGCGCGGTCCCGTGCCAGCGCGCGTCCGAGGCCGCAAGTGGTGTGGCCGCAGCACAAGCGGCTGAGATGATCAGAAATCGGCGGCGCGACAAGGCGGTCATACGGGGGTCTCCAACGACAGTTCAAGATCGACAGGGCCAAGCACTTCGGTGTCCGGAATGTCCGGCAGGCCCAGTGCCGTTCCGCCGTAAATCTCAATGAATGCCTGTGCATCGGCAGGATCGGCAAAAGGCACCACTTCGCGCGCACCCATGCCACCTGCCACATTGGCGCCGACAACAAAGGTCGCGCCATCCGCGGCGATCCAGTTCGAGATACCCGGCTGCCGCCAGCTTGGCGCAATACCCATGTCGCTGACATAGACGGCTGTGATGTCGGCATCACGTTCAGGGCTTTTGAGGTATGCCACCATGTCGCGCACCTGCGCAAAAAACAACGGTGCGGGATATCCTTCCAGATGGATCTGCCCCTTGGGGCCGCCATGTTCGGCGATGTTCATCTGGCAGAAATGGCTCAGCGCGTCCGGGGTCAGATCCACCGGATCGGGGGCCTCGGCCAGGTCTTCCTTGCAGGCTGCCAACGCGACCAGCGCGATCAAGGCGAGACGGTTCATGGCTCGACCCTCCGGAATGCGAGGCGGGCGAGGGCGAAGCTCAGCACCGGCCAGATCAGCAGGGAGACGGGTGCAGCCCAGACCGGCAGGGCCTGCGCCGCTCCGGTCATGCCGGATGCCATGGCAACGCCCTCAGTCGCCGCGATGTTCCACAGACGGAACGCGTCGGCCGGGTTGGCGACCATCACCCAGGGAAAGACGGATTGGGTGAAGCTGCCGCCCTTGTCCATGACGACAGCCCCCAACAGGCCCAGATCATAGAGGACGACAAAAACCAACCAGAGCCCGGCCGACAGACCTGCCGCCGCCGTGGCGCCCCTCGCCAAAGCGGACAGCAGGTATCCAAGCGCCAGAAACACGGCGCCCAGAAGGATGGATGTGAGGATGAGGCGGACCAACGCCATCAGGCTTTCCGGTCCGGCACCGCCAAAGAAGGCCGCCACCGCGCCAGCGGTACCGAAACCGACCGTCATGGCAAAGGCCAGCGCGGCCAGATGGGCGCAGAACTTGCCCAACAGGATTTCTCCGCGCCCCGCAGGGTAGGACAACAGCAGCGACAGGCTGCCCCGGTCCACGTCTCCGGCGATGGCGTCGAACGAGATCATCAGCGCCAGAAGGGGCGCGAGGTAAACCGAAAGCGTGGTCATCGACGCAACCGAAACGGTCAGCATGTCAACGCCCAGCGTTCCGGTTGGCGCACTGCCCGCAAAGGTCAGCGCCAAGGCGAACAGCACCATGATCAGCGTTGCGACCAGCAGCCAGCGGTTGCGGCGCAGGATCAGCATTTCTGTGCGGGTGATGGCGAGGAAGCGGGTCATTGCAAATCCTCCTGTGCGTAGTGGCGATAGAGGTCTTCCAGCTTGGGCGGGGTCATTTCCACATCCGCCACCGCATCGCCCAACCCGGCGATCCGGCGCAGGGCCTCCATTTTGTCTTCGGGTGAGCAGAGCAATTCAACAGATGCCCCATTGATCCGGCTGCCGCCCAGTTCAGCGGCCAGCACATCTGGATTGGCGCTGGCGCGTACCTTCAGGCGGATCGGTAGACCGGCCAGAGCCGACAGATTGTTCAGGGTGTCGTCGGCGACCATCCGACCCTTGCGCATGATGGCGATCCGGTCGGTGCGGGCCTCGACCTCGGTCAGCGCGTGTGAGGCAATCAGAACGGCGGCGCCTTGGGCAGCCAGTTCGTCGATGATGGCGTACAGGTCCTGCCGAGAAATCGGGTCCAATCCGCTCGTCGGCTCATCCAGCAAGGCTACTTTCGGTTGGCCCAGCAACACCTGCGCCAGTCCCAGACGTTGCCGCATGCCTTTGGAATAGGTTCCGATCCGACGGTCCAAAGCGTCACTCAGGCCGACACGATCCAGCAAACCGGGCACATCGGCTTTTGCGCCTGAAAGCTGCGCAAACAGGGTCAACTGCTCACGCCCGGTTAGCGCGGGATGAAACGACACCGCTTCGGGCAGATACGCTGTTTCGCGCCGGGCCTGAGCACTACCGGGGGTGGCGTCTCCGATCCGAATGGCTCCGCCATGGATCGGCGTCAGGCCGAGGATGGATTTGATCAGGGTCGACTTGCCCGCGCCGTTATGGCCCAGCAGCGCAACGCGCTGGCCGGGGGCAAGGGACAGGGTGATATCGTCAAGAACGCGGGTTTTTCCTCGGTCCTTGAGAACATGGTCGATTGACAGGGCCTTATCCGTCATGAGGCACCTTTTTCATAGCTGGGGGTTCAGGGGCTTGCATCAATGGGTTGCTGTCCATCACGCCGCCCGGCAACAGGGCCGGGAAGGCGGATTGCGACCAGCGCACCAGTTGCACGGCGGGGGAGCCGAGCAGTAATTTGGCTGCGGGTTGGGTCCACAGCACATGGTCCATCGAGTCGTTTGGCCGATACGGGGCATCGGCGATGCCGTTGCCATCCACGTCATAGGCGGCAAAATCGGACCAGTAGTTGCCGCGCCCGTCTTCGGACCACTCGACCCATTTGGTCGAGACGTATTTCACCTGTGTCCGGTTCCCGATGAAGGAATTGCCAACGATGCGGTTGCGTTCGCTGCCGGCGGTAAAGTGGATGCCGATGCCGCATCCCTGGAACCAGTTGTCGGTGAATTCGTTCTTGTTGGAGTTATAAAGGAAGGTGCACTTTTCCTTGGCACCGATCACCACGTTTCCGGTGATCTGACTCTTGTTGGCATAATTCAGCATCACGCCATGTTCACGGTCACCGATCGAGACGTTGTCTGCGACCTTCACATTGGTCGTGAACATCACCGCATAGCCCAGATCGTTGCCGATCGAGACATTGTCGCTGACCACCGAATTGTCGGCATACATGTAATGCACGGCAAAGCGCAGATCGCGGAACAGGTTGCCGGTAAAGGTGTTCTTCTTGGACGAGTTCACGAAGATCCCGTCGCGCCCATAGCGGATGTGATTGTCCTCAACCCGCGCACCGGGCGCATTCCAGACATAGACGCCATTGCCACGGTCATTCATCCGCTGGTCCTGACGCCCTTCGATCCGGTTGCCACGCACGATGCTGTCCTTGGCACCATGAATGTCGATACCGTAAAGATTGCCCAGCAGTTCATTGTCTTCGATCACCGGCGCGCGGGCCGTCTTGGTCAGCTGGATGCCACTGTCGATCCCGTCATGGCTTGAACCCGAGCCGATCACTGTCAGGCCGCGCACGGTCACGCCCGGGCCGGTCACGGTGATGACGCTGCCGGTGCCTTGCCCGTCAATGGTGGCCTGTCCCAGCCCGTCGATGGTGACGGGCCGGTCCAGAATCAGATGTTCGGCATAAACACCGGGGCTCAGGCGGAGGGTATCTCCGTCCGCCGCCTGAGCCAGTATTTCATTGATGGCCCCCGCCCGGTTGGGCACATCCCAGTCCGCCGCCCAAAGGGGCGAGCCGAGCAGGAGCGGTATGAGCAGGGGCCAGCGCATGGGTCAGGCTCCTTGCGGT
This sequence comes from Ruegeria sp. HKCCD6119, assembly GCF_013110585.1. Lineage (NCBI taxonomy): Bacteria > Pseudomonadati > Pseudomonadota > Alphaproteobacteria > Rhodobacterales > Roseobacteraceae > Ruegeria > Ruegeria sp. HKCCD6119. The sequence continues at coordinate 36,688 of NZ_WVQV01000004.1, forward strand.
TCGACCAGCATCCGGCCGCGCATTTCCATGTGCAGCGCATGGCAGAACCACTGGCAATAGAACCAGTGCACGCCCGGACGGTCGGCGGTGAAGGTGACCGAGGCGGTTGCCATCGGTGCGACTTCCATCGCGATTCCGTAGTTGCCCAGGCAGAAGCCATGGGTCACGTCGTCCACGTCATCGAGGTTGGTGATGTAAACTGTCACCTCGTCGCCCTGTTTGACGGTGAACTTCTCGAGGCTGAAGGTCGGTGCCTGCGAGGTCATGTAGACCCGCACCTTGTTGCCGTCCCGGATCGGTTCTTCCGCACCTTCTTCCAGATCGATGCCATCGGCTTCGGCCTGTTTGCGGGCGTCTTCCCAGGTAACGTCGTTGCGATCCCAGACGTTGACCGGGTTCACGATGTCGCTGCGAACGATGATCGAGTCGTGCGGCTCGGCAAAGGTCGGGCCGTCGTGCACCACTTTCATCTCATCCGACGAAATGTCGATCAGCTGTTCGTTCTCGGGTTTCAGAGGACCCACGTTCAGGAAGCGGTCTTTCGAGAACTTGTTCATCGAAATCAGCCACTTGCCGTCGGCATCCTTGGTCTCACCCATGGAAGTCGAGTTGTGACCCGGCTGATAATGCACGTCAACCTTCGAGATGATCGGGTCCACGTCCTCGCCATTGTAGGCGCGGATGGCCTTGTCGATGTTCCACTTCACGATCTGGCTGTCCAGGAACAGCGTGGTGAAGGCGTTGCCCTGACCATCATAGGCGGTGTGAAGCGGGCCAAGACCCAGCTGAGGCTCACCCACGATGCAGGACCGCGGATCGGCATCGCTTTCGAACAGCGCGTCCAGCTTGGTCACATCCATGATCGACACGGTCGGTGACAGCTTGCCGTTGATGCAGACATGCTTGCCATCCGGCGCGGTGTTGATGCCGTGCGGCGAGTTCGGGATCGGGATGTAGCGGGTGTACTTCTTGTTCTGACCCTTCCGGCCGTCCAGAACCTTGACGCCTTTCAGCTCCTGATAGTCGCCGGCTTCGATGCCTTTTTCGATTTCCGCGAGGTTGAAAACAACAACATGGTCCAGTTCGTTCTCGGTCATCTCGGCCAGGTTCATACCCATTTCCGAGTTGTACGAGGTCGAATAGGCGTATTTGCCCTGATAGTCGCAGTCGGTGTTGTCGAGGTTGCCCGACACGATCACCTGCCACGCCACTTCCATGGTATCGCCGTCCAGCGCGGTGAAGATGTTCACGTATTGCGACGGATCGTCCAGCACGCTGCCATCGTTGACCAGCGGTGTTTCATCTTCACCATTGGCAAAGACATAGCCGGTGCGCGGGAATTTCTGCGGACGCAGACCGTGGATCGCCTTGGCGTTCGGGATCTCGGTGATCTTGTCGCATTTCATCACGTCACAGCGGACACGCGCGACGCGGGTGTTGGCCTTGTCGTTCATGAACAGATAGCGGCCGTCATAGGTGCCGTCGGTGAACGACATGTGCGGGTGGTGAAGGTCGCCGTTGTCATAGGTTTTCATGCCGCGCTTGGCGAGAAACTCCTTGGTTTCAGGCAGCAACCCTTCGGTCATGATCTTCAGTGACTCGTTGGTCTGACCCCAGCCCGTGGCCGAGCAGCGGTTGAACACCGGCACCCGCATCAGCTCGCGCATGGATGGGAAGCCCAGAATGCGCAGCTCGCCGGTCTGACCCGAGGACCAGAAACCGTAATACTCGTCCAGTTCGCCCGGTTCGAGATTGGCATTGGCCGCGGCGCTCGCCTGTTTCGCGGTCATCAGGGTCGAGCCCAGACCGGTCCCGGCCAGCACGGCACCGGTTGCTGTTGCACCCAGCATCCCACGGCGTGTGACGGTTAGTTTGTTGTCATGTTCCGACATGTTCGTTCCTCCTTTTAGGAAACGGATTGCGGTTTGGCGTTCGGATGGTTCGCCGGTGGTTGTCCGAGTGGGGTCTTCATCTGGACCGACCCTGTCTTGGCCCGCCGTTTCAGCTGGCGGATAACGACAGGACATTTGTCCTCGGACTGGTAGAGCACCTGACAATGCAGGCAGGTGACGCACTCGTTCGGATTTATCTCACCGGTGGGGTGGATCGCCTGAACGGGGCATTCATTGGCGCAGGTCTGACAGGGCGTGCCGCAATCCTTGTAGCGGCGCAGCCAGTCGAACATGCGAATTCGGGCAGGGATCGCCAGTGCGCCGCCCAGCGGGCAGAGATAGCGGCAATAGAACCGTTCAATGAACAGCCCGATCCCCAGCAGGACCAGCGCAAAGGCCACGAAAGGCCAATCGCGCATGAATTTCAGAATGATCGCCGTTTTGAACGGCTCGACCTCGGCATATTTCTCGGCCAGCGGGATCGATACGAAACTCAGGCCAAAAAGACCCAGAAAGATCATGTATTTCGCGGGCCACAGGCGTTCGTTCAGACCCCAGGGCAAAGTCCATTGCGGCACTTTGAACGCCCGCGCGATCTTGTTGGTCAATTCCTGCAACGCGCCGAACGGACACAGCCATCCGCAATAGGCCCCGCGACCCCAGAACAACAGCGCGGCGGCGACGGCGAACCATTGAATGAACACCAGCGGGTCCAGCAGGAACGCATCCCACGAGAATCCTGTGCGCAGGCTGCCTGCCAGTGCCATCAGGTTCACCACGCTCAGCTGCGCGTTGGCGTACCAGCCGATGAAGAACAGGGTCATTGTCAGGTAACCGATGCGGAACCAGTAGAAGACCCGCGCATTCATCGTCGCGTGGAACTGGAAGAAGAACGTCGCGGTCAGGACCAGCAGCATGACGCCGAGAACGGCGATTTCAACAGTGCGATCCTTCCAGATGCGCTGCCACAGGGCAGCCTTGGCGGCGGCTTCGCCGGTCGCATCCTCGACAACCTTAGATGCTGCGACGGGCAGCAGGTAACGGTCGGGCAGTTTGTAACCCAGATCGAATGTCAGAAAGGTTTTCTCAACGGCACCCACGGCTCGCTGTACCAGCAGTTGCAGGCGGAACGGCTCGGTCGGGTCGAACTCGGCATCGGCGGGGATCTTGAAGATGTCCAGCTCTGTGAAACTGGGCGCATCCGGGGCTGCAACCTTGCCAAGGCGTACTTGCTGTTTGTCGAAGAACCGGACCGAGTTGTCGCCCTGGATCAACTGGATCCGATCGAAAATTCCGCCGCGTACATAGCCTGACCCCTTGAAACTGTAGGCACCGCGCCCCAGCACCAGAATGGCCTGTTCGCCCTCGTCCAACCAGTTCACAAGGTTCTGGTACTCGGCGTCGCCCAGCAGTGACTTGCCGATCGACGGAACCGAGACAAGCGCCATATGCATGTCGATGAACGTGTCATCCGGTTCGCCCGGTTCGGGCCGCTTGATCGCGCGCTGGTCTCCGGTGGCCTCGAAGGCGGCATTGACCTGCCCGACATCCAGCGTCAGCCGACGGATCGAGCCGTCGCCCGAAAGAGTCGACCAGTCATGGACCGCATTCTGCGCCATATCGACTTCGCGCTTTGGCCCGTCGGCCTGCAACGGTGACAGGCCGCCCAGACCTAATGCACGCGCCACCTTGATACCGCCACGCACAAGGCTGTCGTCGATCACCATGATCGTGACCGTCGCGCCCGAAATGATGTCGAGGTCGTGCCCCTCACCCCCGGTTTCGGCTTCAACCTTAAGGTCAAGGCCCGCATAGCCTTCGGTCAATTCAACCATGCGGGAATTGGGGATGCCGATCAGCACGATGGGTTCCGAGTGCTTGACCAGTTGCACTCCGGTCAACACCGCGTCGTTGTCGATGGCGGCAACGACGTGGATCGGTTTGCCGGAATAACCCGTCGTGCCAACAAAGTCCGAGGTCAGGAATGCCCAGGCAATGATCTCGCCGCCCTTCAGGACGGGGGCGACCTTGACGTCATCGCGCACCGGGCCAAAGGCATCGGCGCCGGGGGCCAGATCGGCAGGTTCGATGTCGGGCAGGAAACTGGCCAGGCTGTCGGCATGGGCGCTGATCGCCATCAGGCAGGACAGAGTGAAAGCCAGCAGGAAATGGATTGCGCGACTTACGACCACGGCGCACCTCCGGTTGCTAGGGTGGACGCCACGGACGCGCGCAGGGCGCGTTCAGATTCTTCTTGGGTCGCGAACGGGGGGCCTCGGGTTTCGGGCCACAGTCGCCTTGAGTTGTACAAAATGCACAGATCCCCGATTGCAGCGGGTACTGTCCGTACATTTTCGGATTGCATCAGCAGCGGCAGATCCGGCAGTGGGGCTGCCGTTTTCACCGCGCACAGCGCGCAATCGGCGCATTTCGGGCAAGGCGCGGTCGGGTCATCAGTGCCTTCCTCAAGGTCCACTTCAACCCAGACCGCCCCTGCCTCCGAGCAGATCTCGATCCACATGCTGTCCCCGGGACTCGCCAGCACCGGGCCAAGCATCTGCAAAAGCAACAGGAAAATACCCACCAAACCGCACACCGCGCGGGACACGCGATCAAACAGGCTATGCGGGGGGCGGACGGTAGGCATTGAGAATCCAGCTCGGCGTTCTTTTCTGAAACTTAGGGGATTCTTTCAGGCGGAAACTTGACTTAGGTCAGGTGCCTGAAAATTTGCACCTACCCGTCGGCCTCATCCATCAATCCACGCAGCCACCGACCGGCAAGCCATGCCGCAGGAATACCCAGTGGAATCGACCAGAGGATTGCAGGCACCGGTTCGATTGCGCCGAACCCGACGCTGTGCAGGATAAGCCCGAGCAAAAACAGGTTGATGGCCACGGTCAACGCCGTGGCCGGATACAGCAGAATGGCCAGTTTCCAAACTGGCCATTTCCCCTCAGTGGCTGGTTCCTTCCGAGAAGGTGATCTTGTTCCAGACATTGTATTTCCCCGAAGGTTTGCGCATCGGCAGGCGGCGGATTTCCTCCAGCGTCTGCGCGTCATAGACGATCACCGCGCCGTCATCTTCCCAGATTGAAACCAGCGCGTGGCTGCCATCTCTGGTGAACTCGACATGGGCCACGGTCTTGCCCGGTGCAGGGCGCAGGGTCTTTACGATTTCAAGGCTTTGCTTGTCGATGACGTGCATCGCGTCCTTGTTGGGGCCAAAGAAAACATCGGCCCAGACATAAGGCGAATTCTCATGGCTGCGCATGAAGAACCCGGGCCCTTCGGTCTTGATCCGTTTGACGGTTTCCCAGCTTTCCATGTCGATCACCGACACGGCGCCGTCTGTCAGGTGCGGCGTAGCCATCACGGTCGTATCGCCGTGTTTCCATGTGATCCCCGAGCCCAGATGCGGCATTCCGGGCAAATCCAGATCGGCCACCTTGTGCCCGATCACCAGATCAATCACTTGCCCGCCCTTGCCATCGCGGGACGCCCCCATGACATATTCATAACTCTGGTCGAAAAAGAAATCGTCCAGATAGTCAGCTGTGGTGATCTTGCGCACAGGGAATGGATCAGGGTTCTTGAACTGGCCTTCGATGCGGAAATCATGACCAAGCCCGGATTGCGGGGGGTTGGCGCCGTAGAATACTTCCCAAATCTCGGGCACATCCTTCAGCGCCAGAACAAAGCTTTCCCGCGGAGGGGCCTGGTAGACCGCAGAGACGCGGCTGGGCAGGCCCTTCTTGCTTTTGACCTCGATGACCTTTGCGACGGAAAGGTCTTCGGTGGACAACACCGTCAGGCTGTTGGGCAGGTAGTTCGCCACGGCCACCCATTTGCCATCGCCCGACATGGCGATGTTGCGGCTGTTCAGGCCGGCACGCACGCGGCCCACCTGTTTCAGCGCCCAAATGTCGTACTTCTGGACCCAGCCATCGCGCGACATGATGAAGACATACCGCCCATCCGGGCTGAACTTGGGGCCGCCATGCACGGCGAAAGGGGTTTCGAACCGGTCCAAAACCTCGAACGTGTCGCCGTCCAGAACGCTGACATGGTGATCGCCGGTTTCCACAACCAAGGTGATGTTCATCGGGTCGCTGTCCCAGACGGGCGCATCCACCGGCACATATTCCTCGTCCAGCGTCCGGCTGGCCAATATCTGGGCCTCGCCCCATTCGGGGTCGGATTCCAACGGCGACTTCAACCAACCGGCCAGCTCTTCGATTTGCAGAGCATCCAGCTCGTGCGAGAAGGCCGGCATTTGTGTCGCCGCGCGCCCTTCCGCGATTACCGCAGCGACCCGGGGACCCCGCATGCGTTTGAGCGTTTCAGGGATCAGCGCGGGGCCAACCCCGCCCAGACGGTTCTCGCCGTGGCATGAGGCGCAATGTTCGGCGTAATCCGATTGGGCATCCGCCCAGGCGGTGCCCGCCAGCAACACCGAGCACAACGTACCGAATGTGAGTGTCTTAAAAGAACTGATGCGCCGGATCATGGCTTTTCCCCCGAAACGGTGTGACCTGAAGGCGTTCCCCTGCGTCATCCACACCGATTTCCTGGTTGGACAGGTAACAGGCCGGATCCTCGGCCCACGGATCACCGGTCAATTGCAGGGCGCGGATGCGGGTATTGCCGCCGCACACGTCCTTGAGTTCGCAGGCTCCGCAGCGCCCCTTCAGCGGGCGTGGGCGGGTGCGGAGCATGGCAAGCATCGGATCATCGCCGGTCCAGAGTTCGGAAAACGATTTGGTCTTTACGTTGCCCACCGTGTAGTCAGACCAGTAAGTGTCCGGATGGACCCGGCCGAGATTGTCGATATTGGCAACGCCCAAGCCACTTGAGTTTCCACCCCACGCAGCCAGGTGCGCGCGCACATGTGCAGCCTTTTCGGCGTCGAAATGCGTGCGAATCCAGTTCAGGAAATATCCGGCATCAGCGTCGTTGTTCCCGGTCACGATATCCAGCGGACGGCCGCCCGATGCGGCTTCCCAGGCGCGTTCCAGCAACAGATCCAGGCCTTTGCGCGTGCGCTGATGCGCGGCATCTTCGCCCCGGTTCTTGTCGCCGCGCCCCGCATAGACAAGATGCGACAGGTAGAATTTGTCGACACCTTCATCATCACAAAGGCTCAGCAAGTCAGGCAAGTGATGTTGCGTGCCTTCGGTCAGGCAGAACCGCAGGCCAACCTTGATGCCGCGCTTTTTACACTCTCGCACGCCGCGCAGGGCGTCCGCAAAAGCGCCCTCGACGCCACGAAACCAGTCATTCGTCGCTCCGATCCCGTCCAGCGAAATGCCGACATAGTTGAAGCCCACATCCGCGATCATATCGGCGGTTTCGTCGTAAATCCGGGTTCCGTTGGTCGACAAGGCCAGCATTGGCACCAGATCACGGGCGCGTTTTGCAATGTCGAAGAAATCGAACCGGTCCAGCGGTTCCCCACCCGAGAGGATCAGGGCCGGGACGCGAAACTGGCCCAGATCCTCAAGGGTTACCATGGCTTGCTCATGGCTGAGCTCACCTGGGAACGCGACATCCGCCGAGACGGTGTAGCAATGGCGGCACTTCAGGTTGCAGCGCCGCGTCAAGTTCCAGATCACAACCGGCTTTACCGGACCGGGGCGCCGTTTTCGCACCGGTGTCGGCTTGACCAGCTGATGCATGTATTCGGTCAGGCGGAACATGTTTCAGCCTTTCTGTTTCAGGCGCAGCCCGGTCTTTTTCAGGATGCGCGTGGAATAGAGGATGTCGCTGCCGCAGCAGGCCGATCCCAGAATCGCGGCAATCTGGCCGCGTTTATCTTCGACCTCATCGCGCGAGCTGCCGTGGACCATGGCGAACAGGTTGTAGGGCCAGTCGGGCAGGGCGCGGGGCCGTTCATAGCAATGGGTGACGAAAGGCAGTGCCCCGATATGAGCGCCCAGTTCGGTGATCAGGTCATCCTGCACGTCCCAGACGGTCATGCCGTTCGACGTCATGCCCAGCTTGTAATGGTTGGGGGCTGCCGCGATCCGTCGGATCACCCCGCGCGCCTTCAGCGCGGCCAGCCGGTCCAGCAGGGTGGCCTCGCTCAGGCCCAGATCGGCAGCGACCTGCGCATAGGGCGCGGCCACCAAGGGCAGTCCTCCCTGGAGCAATTCGATAATCTGTCTGTCTGTTGCGTCGATCATGCCGCCACCCGGAAGCCGATGAAAAATTCCTGAAGTTTGGGGAAACGGAGAACACGGATCCCCGTTTCCCGTTCGATGGCATCGGCGGTGGCCTCGATCCCCTCGGGCGTTTCGGTGGCCAGCACGAACCACATGTTCAGCCGATGCGTGCGTTCATAATTATGTGCCACCTCGGGATGTGCATTGACTTTGGTCAGGACGGTTTCGAATTCTTCGTCTGGAACGGCCATTGCGCAAAGGCAGAAAGCCCCACCCATGGCCGCGGCGTCAAAAAACGGACCGAACCGCGTGATGACGCGGTCATTTTTCATGCGGCTCAGACGCGACAGCAATTCCGCCTCGGACAGGCCAAGCTCTGTGGCGACGGTTGCGTAAGGGCGCGAAGTAAGCGGCAGATCCTCTTGCATACGATTCAGGATCGCTCGATCCGTTTGGTCCAGCGTCATGCGGCGACCTCCTTTGCCTGAATCAGCGCGCCGGTCTGTTTGAAACAGCGGGTTGAGAACAGGACCTTGTTCCGTGCTCCGGCCAATTCGGGCAATGCAATCGCACCCGCCAGAACATCCAAAGCCTCATTGCGTGTACGGGCGTGGATCATGGAATACAGGCGATATGGCCAGACATCGGGAACCGGATTACGCTCATAACACAGGGTCACCCCCGGGAAGGCGGCCAAAGCCGGACCGGCGGTTTCAATCTGTTCTGCCGGCAGGTCCCAGACCACCATCGCATTGGCCGACCAGCCAAGCGCCCGGTGACGCACAATGACGCCGAGTCGCGAGATTATTCCGGCGGCATGCAGGGCTTCGACCCGCTCCATCACGTCGGTCACATCCCGTTTCAGCGAACGAGCCAGAGCGGCATAGGGTTCTGAGACTAAAGACAGCCCGGAACTCAGAGACTGTAGCAGGCAGCGATCGCCCTCGCGCATGACGGATGCATCGACCTTTCGTGCCGTGGGTACGTTTTTGACTCCGCCAGTCATGCGAAAACCAAGATCCACGTTGAAAGGGCGTACCAGCCGCAGGTCCAGCACCTGCAATCCGGTGGATCGACTGATCCGCGCAAGGGTATCGTTGACATGCGTGCGGTCCGGTCCGGTCGCAACAAACCACAGGTTCCACGCGTCTTCGCGTTGATAATTGTGATTCACGCCGGGTTCGGCATCGATCAGGGCGGCAACCTCCTCCAACCGATCTTCCGGAGCCGCCACGGCAGCCAGGGTGCTGGCCGTCACCGCGCCGGGTGTGATGGTGGCGCCAACCCGTGTAATACGGCCCGTGGCGCGCATCCGGGACAAGCGATGAATGACTTCTGCTTCGTCCAGCCCGAGTGCGTTACCCAGCATCTGGAACGGTCTCTCGGTGATCGGGAAGTCGCGCTGAAATTCGTCCAGCAGGCGACGGTCGATCGGGTCCGTGATATGTCGCATCGTTTACAGCCCCGTTCTGTGCGCACGGGCGGTGAAGAAGATGCCAGACGGGCTGTCGGCGTCGATCTCGCGCAGTTTTTCAAAACTGTGCGTGTCGTAGACCATGACCTTGTTGGCGTCGCGCACGCTGATCCAGACTTCATGCCCGCGCGGCGTGAACTCCATGTGCAAGACTGCGGGGCCGGGCTTGAATTCGTGGATGATCTGTTTGCTGACACTGTCGATCACCTGAATAGTGTCATTCAGCGGGTGGGCGAAATTCACCCAGACCTGCCGTCCATCGGGGCGGGCCATGGCAAAGACCGGTTGCCCGTGGGTTTTGGTCCGTCCCGTTTCGGTCAGAGTGTCGGCGTCGATCCACAGAACCTCGTGATGGCCGACAGCGGGCAAAACGAACTCTCGGCCCGTCAGCGCCCAGCCTTCCAGATGAGGCATCTTGTAGACCGGCATTTCTTCCTGACCACGCCCGTAATCGGGAAGAACCCGGATCGGTTCGGGTGTTTCGGCCCACAGATCCAGCGCGGTCAGGCCGTCCTCGCCAAACAGACCGGTGATATAGGTGCGGCCATTGGCAGTGATCAGCGCGTCATAGGGGTTCTTGCCCATGTCTGGGATCTTGGTGATCTCTGGTGTGCCTTTTGCGAAATCGGCAATCCAGGTTTCCCCAGTGTCCCACATCGTGAAAACGAACCGCCGACCCGGCGCATCGACCAGGCCGATGGTTTTGCTTTCGGTCGGGATGTCAGCGACCATCTCAAGCGTGTCCGCATTAAATACGCGCACGCCGCCGGGTTCGTAATTCGACACGGCCACAAGCTTGCCATCGTCCGAAATCGCCCCGCCGATGGCGTTGCCGGCCTGTACGACGCGGTTCACGATCTGGCGGGTCACGATGTCGATCTTGGTCAGCCCGCCGTCGCGGCCAAACACATAGGCAAACCGTTCATCAGGCGAATAGACCAAAGACGCATGCGACAGATCACCCAATCCCTCGATCCGGGCCAGAGCTGCACGGTCGGATTGATCCACAAGAAGCACCGAGCCCTTGGCGCGTTCGATGACCAGACCAAGGTCGCCTGTCGCGGTCGGTTCAGCCTGCGCTGTGGTGATCATCAATGTGGCTGCAAGGCCAAGAATGAAATGTTTCATTGTGCCTCCTGTTCCAGCAGGTAACGGGCGATCCATTCGGCCTCTTCTTCACTGATCAGGGGCCGCCATGGGGGCATCGCGGTGTCGGGGATGCCGTCAAGGATGACGCTGGTCAAAACATCCGCGTCGTAATGTTCAAGTGTCTCACTGCGCAGATCGGGACCAAGACCGCCTTTCAGGGACAGGCCGTGACAGGAACCGCAATCCTGATGCACAAGTCTTTTCAGGGTATCGGGATCGATGACATCCGCCGCGAAAGCAGAGGTCGCGGCCAGAACCGCAATGGTCAGACAGGTTCGCGCGGCCCACCCCGAGCGCCCCGGCGACCTGTCGGTGCGTGTTGGGACAATCCCCTGATCTCGTCTTCCCAGCTTAGCCATGGGCCTGTTCCAGAAGCTCGGCCACAGGCCGTTCGGCATAAAGCGAAACCACCTTGCCAATGATAAACAGCGTCGGCGCCTTCAGGTCGGCCGCGCGAACATCCGTGGCCAGCTGGTCAAGCCGTGACACAAGACGACGCTCATCAGGTGTCGTGGCCTTGCCCACCGCCAGAACCGGCGTCGAGCCCGGCAGGTTTTCGGTCATCAACCCCATGGCGATCTGACCGATATTGGCGACGCCCATATAGACCACCAGTGTCGAGTCCGGATCGGCAAGACGTTTCCAGTCAAGATCCAGTACTTTGTCGGCCTGCCGATGCCCGGTGACATATTGAACCGAAGTCGCCAGCCCGCGATGGGTCAGCGGCACACCCGTCGAACAAGACGCCCCCTGGGCTGCCGTGATGCCCGGTGCGTATTCGACAGCGACACCGCGGGCCATCAGATAGGCAGCCTCTTCCGAGCCGCGACCAAAGATCATGGGGTCGCCGCCTTTCAGCCGGGCAACCGTGTGACCTGCGCTGGCTTCTTCAAGCAGTATTTCGTTGATGCGGTCCTGCGGAACGGTGTGGCATTTGGGGGCCTTGCCGACAGGGATCAGCCGGGCGCCTTCCGCGTGCAAGTTCAGAATGTCGGCGGACACCAGCCGGTCATAAACCACGACATCCGCTTCTTGCAGCATCCGCAGTGCGCGCAGGGTCATCAGCTCGGGGTCGCCGGGGCCTGCGCCAATCAGAAAAACCTTACCGCTCATGTGCAAACTCGCTTGGTCTGAAAGTCTTCGAGACCCGGTATCCCATGCAGATCCGCTGCGTTTGCAAGACGTTGCTGGGTGGGCCGGGCGTGTCATGGGGGAAGATTGGCCCAATCGAAAACCAACCTCCTTGACATAAGTTAAGGAGCGCGGGATTTGCGCCCGCGCTCCTTCATCTCGCCTGTATTGTGCCTTGTTTCAGGGTTCGACGGTGATCATTCCGATCATGTTCTGTGTCTCCCAATGCGGGCCGCACAGATAGTCCTGTGGGCCGGGCGTGAGAAAGGTCAGTTCAACCGATTCCTCGGGGAACAGCCGATCACTTTCAGGTTGGCTGCCATCCTTCAACAGAACGGAATGGCTGGTGCGTTTGTCGACATTCACCCATCGGACAGTTGTGCCTGCCTTCACCGTCAATTCGGATGGGCAAAAATTGTATTTGTACATCAGCACCACTTCGGCGTCTTCGACGGCCGACGAAGGCTGACCGAACAACTCGACATAGCGCTCTTCGGCCTCGGCACAGATTTCGGCGGTTTCGTCCGCCCAGGCGGGCGCGGCCAGAAGCAGCAGCGCGGGAAGAAGGCGAAGGGGTTTCATGGTCCATGTCTCCTTTCCAAAAGTGGCCGGGGCCGGTTTACCCGGCCCCGATCCGTCATTGTTTGACTACGTTGATGAACGCGCTGTCATCATCCAGCGCCAGGCTGGTATTCAGCGTCACGTGGTGGAACCGTGCGGCGGTAAAATCGTCGTGGATGGCAAAGCCAACGGTATAGGTTTTCCCCGCCTGCAATGGCACATCACCGGGCGCGCCCGAATTCAGGGGGCGTGTAAACACCACGGTCCACATGCCACCGGACAGTTCGGCCGATGCGGCGATTTCACCATCATTGACCACGCGCTGCTCCAACAGATAGCCATTGGTGGCGCTTCCGTCGGCGTAGACACGCATCAGGTCAAGATAGGTGCCGTCGGCCAGATACTGCTCGATCTGTTCCTCGGCCTTCAGCTTGTCCCAGCCCCCCAAGGCCTTGCCGCGGCGACCTTTGATCTCAACATCCGTGCGGCTTTCGCTGATGTACTTGGTAACGGTGTCCGTGGCATTGAGGCGACCGGCAACATCCGCATTGGCGGCGATCGCATCCGCTTCGGGCGCAAAAGGCATATAGGTGTTGTCGGCGTGGCACGAAGCCCAGCATCCCACCTGATCGCCAAGCTCGATACCAGTGCCGGTAATCATCATGGCAACCTTGATCTGGTTGTCCGGGTCCATCTTGCCGCCATCGACGAACGGGGCAGGGTTGTGACCCGCGTCCGGCCATTGCAGGCGAATGTACAGGTTTTCGTCGTCATGCGCCGCCTGAACGGTTGCGTCGATGACACCGCGTTTGCCCGGAATCGGGGTTGGCTCAAGATCTCCACCCGCAACGATCTTGTTGCCGATGGTGTCCAGTTCCTTGGCGTGACAGGTGGTGCACTGATCCCCGCCTTTGGTCAGGGGGCGCGCGCCACCATGGAACTTGCCATTCTGGACCCATTCAAACGAGGCCTGACCAGGGTAGAAGAGTTTCAGATCCGCCGCGGCCACTGCGTTCCAGTCGATGTTGGACCCAACGTCGCTTGCTCCACCAGAGGGCGCCGCGGCGTCTTCACCGGAGGTTTTTGCGCGTTCTTCCTCTAAAGCAGCGTCAACAGCCGCTGCGATCTGGGCTTGAACGGCCTCTTGCTGAGCCTTTTTGGCGGCTTTTTCTGCTTCTGCTTCAGCGGCCTCTTTGGCTTCGATCTTTTCGAGACTGGCCAGATATTCCGGAGGGATGGGCCGGATGAAGTCCGGGTTCGGTGCTTCAAGCTTTTCCAGATACTCTTCGTCCGCGCGGTCGCGTGCATCCGAGTGTGCAATCCCCTTGTGGCAGTCGATACAGGTTTGTCCTACAGTCATCGCATTGAGGTGCTGCTGACGGGCGCGTGGTTTCTGGAATTCGGGCATCATCGATTCGAAATCGTGACAGTTACGGCATTCGCGCGAGTCTGTGGCCTTCATCCGCTCCCATTCGTTCATGGCCAAATGTACACGTTTGGCCTCGAACTTTTCACGGGTGTTGATGGTACCGACCATCTTGCCATACAGCTCTTTGGACGCCTTGATCTTACGGATCATCTTATGGGTCCAGTCTTTGGGCACGTGGCAGTCGGAACAGACAGCCCCCACGCCCGACCGGTTCACGTCATGGATCGTGCCGGTGTATTCTTCGTAAACAAAATCTCGCATCTCGTGACATGAGATACAGAATTCCTTGGTGTTTGTGGCTTCCATTGCGGTGTTGAACCCGCCCCAGAAGATGATGCCGGCGGCAAAGGCCCCGGCGATACCGGCCACAGGCATTCCCCATAGGAAATACCGGCGCCAGATCGGTTTTTTCTTTTCCGGTTCGGAGGTCATATCCGGGCTCCGTTTTGGCTGTATTGTCTGGCCCTTGGTGGCAGGCCGGTGAGTTTGGCTGATGACTCAAACAAGGAAAGGGCGGGCGAGGGGCCCGCCCTTTCCTGTAGTCGTCCTGACCTCGTCAGGTGACGTGGTTCGACCGGTTGTAGACGTTGAACTTGCCGGTCGGGGCGTAAAGCCCCTCAATCCGACCGATTTCTTCCAGCGTCTTCGCGTCGAAGATCACGATCTGACCGTTGGGTTCCTTCGAGTCCGACAGGTTCCACTTAGAGACCCAGACCTCGGTGCCATCCGCGTTGAATTCGAAGTGAACAGCGGCGCTGCCTTCGTCTTCGGTGATCTGGATGGTTTTCACGATCTCACCGGTCTCTTTCGAGATGACCTGCACAGATTGCTGAATCTCAGGCTCCGGGTGCTTGGTCTGGTCAGCCCAGATGTAGTCCGAATTCGGGTGGGTGCGGACAAACAGGCCGGGGCCGTCGGTTTCCACTTCGTAGCAGATCTTCCAGGCATCATCCGGACGGTTTTCAGGATCGTTCCCCCAGACAGTCACGGTGCCAACGCCAAGGTGGGTTGTACCAGCGACAGGGCCACAGTTCGGGTCGACCCAGTTGGCGCCCGGACCAGGGTGCGGCAGCGCGGCTGTGTCGATCATCGCCTCAAGCTTGTGGGTTTCGGTATCGACAACCACCATCTTGTTCGACGCGTTTGCAGCGATCTGGAAGTAACGGCCTGTCGGATCGAAGAACCCGTCATGCAGGAACTTGGCGCTGTCGATCTTGTCGATCCGAAGGTTGTCTAGATCGGTGTAATCGACCTGCCACAGCTGTCCCAGTTCTTTCACTGCAACGATCCAGGTGGGTTCGTTCGGAGTGGTGTAGATGGCAGCCACCCGGGCTTCTTCCACATACTCGCCGTCAACGTTCACGCCGCGGGTCGATACGACCTTGACCGGTTCCATGGTCTGGGCATCAACGATTGCAAAGTGCGGCGGCCAGTAGCCACCACCGATGACGTATTTACCATCGCCGGAAACGGCGACGTCACGGGCGTCATATGCAATCTTGACTTCGGATACCAACATCTTGTCCGGCGTCTGCCAAAGGTCGATCTTGGTCATCTTGCCGTCGCGACCCATGGTGTACCAGAACCGGCCAGGCTGTTCAGGCTCTTCCAGCGAGTGGTGCTCGGATGCTTTCAGAACGTGCACTGCATAGCCGGTGGGGATGTGCGTCAGCACTTCTTTGGTGTCGCCGTCGATCACGGCCACCTTGCCGACGTCACGTTCGATGACGACAAAGAAGTTTTCCCAGTTGCGGCCGTGCAGCGGCTCGGTCGGATAGTCCTCTTCTTCGACATAGACCTTACGCGTCGCCATCATCTGTTCCAGCGACATTTCAGGTGGTTTTGGCGGCTCCATCATGATGTAGGTCGCCATATCCTTGATTTCCTGCTCGGTCATGATGTCCGAGAAGTTGTTCATGCCGCCTTCGGTACCCCAGGCGATAATCTTTTCAAGACGTTCCTGCCCCAGTTGGAGGGTGCCGCCTTCTGTTACTGTGCCGTCGGCGGCGGTCTTTTTCCAATGCGGTTCCAGGTTTTTACCCGTGGCACCTTTGCGCAAGACGCCGTGGCAGCCTGCGCATTGTTCGAAATAGAGCTGTTTAGACGATTCAAAGGCTTCTTCGCTCAAAGTTGGCTCTTCGGCGAAAGTCGGAGCAGCGACGCTGCCCAACAACATTGCCAATCCGACCCCGAAGGCGCGGCCGGGTTTGTTGTAGCTGATTCCAAGTGACATGATCACTCTCCATATGCGTGGTGAGGCGGTGTCGAGAGTGAAACATCACGTGGATGTCATCCTTGACCAAAGTCAACGGGAAGGGCGCAGACCAGGCACTTTGGACAGAAAACACGGATCAAAACCCCCAATAAAACTTGTGTTTTTCACACATGTTTAAGCCCGGTCTTGATTTTGGTTAAGGGCGCCGGGTCTTGTGGGCAATACACATTGTTCAACGGCGGAAAAAGCTATGGAGAGCAGGCATGACAGCTGTAATCGCGCGTGTTTTCAGTGAAGGGTTCCGGGTCTTTTTTCTTTCGGCGGGTCTTTACGGTATGTTTGCAGGGGTCGCGTGGGGCGTATGGTTGGCGTCGCTCGACGGACTGATGCCCTATATGGACCAAAGCTATGCGATGCCCCCGGTGATGTGGCATGCGCATGAGATGATTTTTGGGTATGCAACGGCCGCCTTGGGGGGGTTTTTTCTGACCGCCGTGCCGAACTGGACCGGTGCGCCCGAGGCGCGGGCCCGTTTTATCACGCTTGTCGCATTGATCTGGATGGCCGGGCGTCTGGCGGTCTGGTTTTCCGGAGTGTTGCCACCCTTGTTCGTCGCTGTTGTGGACCTGAGCTTTGTCCCCATTCTGGCGCTGAAGATTGCCAGCCAACTGGTTCGTCGGCCAAAGCCCCAGAATATGGTGTTTCTGTATCTTCTGGTTCTGATGTTGGCCTCGAACGTTATGGTTCATTTGGAATGGATGGGGGTCACGGTGGATACGCTGAACACCGGCATTCGGGCCGGGCTTTTGACCTTGTGTTCGATGATCGCGATACTGGGTGGCCGGATTACGCCGGCTTTTACACGCAATGCCATGAAAAGAGCGGGTCAACCCGAAGCATCGTGGCCGGTATCCGTGGCCAGGCTGGACAGGGCGACGATGATTCTGGCGCTGTTGCTGCCCCTGCTTGTGCTTGCACTTGATGTCGGGCCTGTTGCGGGGGCCGTTGCTTTGGTGATGGGCAGTGTTCAACTGATGCGCATGGCGCGTTGGAGAACAGGCTGGGCCTTGCGTCAACCGATCCTGATCGCGCTGCATCTGGGTCTCGGGATGCTGGCGCTGGGTCTGATTCTCTGGGGGTTGGCTGCCATCGGGATGGGAAATGAGATCGGCGCGCTCCACGTTCTGGGCATTGGTTGCGTTGGCGGCATGACCCTTGCCGTAATGAGCCGCGCCGCCTTGGGCCACAGCGGCCGCCCCCTTGTCGCGCCAAAGCCCATGGCGATTGCCTATGGCTTGATGGCGGTTGCAGCGCTTGTGCGTTGGCTGGGATCCGACATGACAGGAGGGTACATGACGGCGATGCTGACTGCGGATGGATTTTGGATCGCAGCAATGGGGCTGTATCTGTTTGCCATGTGGCCTGCCCTGACCGGCCCCCGCGCCGTGCAACAGTCCTGAAGTCTGTTCGGGCGGCGCTTATCGTTTAGCAATCAGAGGCCGCTCATTCTTGATATGACGATGGACCAAGGCACGAGCGCGTTTCCCTTTTTCCGGTATCCGTCGTGCGGCCAGCGGAACGTAATTGCACTGATCCAATTCAGGGAACAATTCAAGAATTTCCGCCCGTGCGTCCGGGTGAACACTGGACAAGGCCTGCGCGCCGGTAAGCAGGCTTTCGGAGGGTGCGCCTTCCGCATAGATGATTTCGTGACGGTCGAACAAAAGATGGACATAGGTCACAGCACAGGTGTCATCAGCGATTGAAATGCCGGGCACGCCGACAAGAATGTGAGCAGGAACAAGAACCTCTTCGGCGTCGAACATTCTGACGGCAATCGGCGACCGGACCAGCATACGGTGTTGCGGTGACACGAAAAGATCACGCTGGGGCAAGTGATCACCCAGTGAACCGGCTTGGATCCGGATGGGCTTCAGCCTGGGACGGGCGCGAAGCGCTGCTTGGTCCAGATGCCGCGTGCCGATCCAGCGTATGTGTTGCAGTCCGTTGTCCGCGGTGACGACCGCGTTACCCACCTTCAAATCCTCGATAGTCCTCGGACCTTTTGGAGTCATTATCAATGTTCCGGCTACGAAGCACGGCACGTCAATGATAGTAGTCGGATCTGTTGTGTCAGGAGCATTGGTCGGCGTAACATTCACGATGTTCATCGAGTATGTCGTGCCGGGCACAAGGGGTTCAGAGGTTATGTAACCACCCAAAGTTCCGGCAACTTCCACACGATAAACTGTAATCGTACCCCCGCCTGGTTTGGACAGAATATAGGATTCTTCCAGGTAAATTGGGCCACTAAGAAAGGTGGTCGAGCCATCAAGGGTGGTGATGGTGCCGGTCTGCGTCAGATCATCGCCGTCTTCGTTATCGAAGCGGTCACCGTTGAAAACATCGCCAGTATCGACAATGGGTGGTCCGCCGCCGTTTTGAATAAATCCACCGGCTGCGTCTGTCACGCTGAACAAACGACGATCCGTGTCAGGATCAAAATTGACATCCAATGTAACCGTATCCGGCCCAATCGTATTCACCGTGATTACGCCGGGCGTATAACCGATATAGGAATAGTTTGCCATTTTAACCCATCACTCTTTGACGCGGAATTTACACTTGTTCTCTCAAGCGCTTGGATAGCTCTGCCATACTAAAATGTCGACGCGACATTCCTCACGATTGGTTCAGATATCAAGGCGAACCCCAGGCTTTTTCGTGGTTCTTGCTGTTTGTCAGGCATCTGACCTCGTTCCAGAGCATACTTGAGAAGTCTTGACTTTCGTTAAGGCACTGCCGCGTCCCGCCCGTCATGTTGCTGACACTAGCTAATCTGCGCAAAGGAGAGCGCAATGCGAGACGTCATGACAAAGAGCATGGCCCGCAATATTTTTTATGGCGGGTCACTGTTCTTCATTCTTATCTTTCTGGCCCTTTCGGCCCATTCCCACTGGTATATCGTCAATTCCGAAAATGCCGCAAAGCTGGATGACAGTGTGGTCCGGGGCAAGCATGTCTGGGAAAAACACGCGTGTGTAAACTGTCATTCGATTCTGGGTGAAGGGGCTTACTTTGCTCCGGAAGTCGGCAACGTGATGACCCGCTGGGGCGTGCTGGACGACCCGGAATCAGCCTTTGAATCCCTCAAGGGCTGGATGGAAGCACAACCGACCGGCATTCCCGGTCGTCGGCAAATGCCCAATTTCAACCTCAGCGACGAAGAACTCCGTGACCTGACCAACTTCCTGATCTGGACGGACAATATCGACGCGCAGGGCTGGCCGCCCAACGAGGCAGGCTGAGAAAGGGAACGAAACAATGAAATACGAATCCCAAAAAATCGCCTATGCCTACTTTGCGGTAGCCATGGCGTTGTTCGCGATACAGGTGATCGGCGGCCTTCTGGCCGGTTTCATCTATGTATTCCCCAATTTCCTGAGTGAGCTTCTGCCGTTCAACATCGTGCGGATGCTGCACACCAACTCTCTGATCGTCTGGCTGATCCTGGGTTTCTTTGGCGCGGCCTACTTCCTGATCCCGGAAGAAGCCGAGCGCGAGATCCACTCGCCCAAGCTGGCCTATCTGCAACTGATCATCCTTGTTGTCGGCACATTGGGCGTGGTCGTCACCTATGTCTTCAACCTGTTCGAAGGCAACTGGCTGCTGGGCAAAGAGGGGCGTGAGTTCCTGGAACAGCCCAAATGGGTCAAGGCCGGTATCGTCGTGGCTGCATTGATCTTCCTTTACAACGTGTCGATGACCGTTCTGAAAGGCAAGAAGACCGCCATTACCAACATCCTGCTTCTGGGCCTTTGGGGTCTGGCGCTGCTGTTCCTGTTCGCCTTCTACAACCCGGGCAACCTGTCGCTGGACAAGCAATACTGGTGGTATGTCGTCCACCTGTGGGTCGAAGGTGTGTGGGAACTGATCATGGCCTCGATCCTGGCCTATCTGATGCTCAAGCTGACCGGTGTGGACCGTGAGGTAGTCGAAAAATGGCTATACGTCATCGTCGCCGCCGCGCTGTTCTCGGGCATCCTTGGCACAGGTCACCACTATTACTGGATCGGTACGCCTGCATACTGGCAGTGGATCGGTTCGATCTTCTCGAGCCTCGAGGTGATCCCGTTCTTTGCGATGATGGCCTTTGCCTTCGTCATGGTCTGGAAAGGCCGTCGTGACCACCCCAACAAGGCCGCGCTGCTGTGGTCGCTGGGCTGTGCTACGCTTGCGTTCTTCGGTGCCGGTGTCTGGGGCTTCCTGCACACGCTGCACGGGGTGAACTACTATACCCACGGCACGCAGATCACCGCAGCCCACGGTCACCTGGCCTTCTACGGCGCCTATGTCTGCCTCAACCTGGCGATCTTCAGCTATGCGATGCCGATCCTGAAGAACCGTGATCCCTACAATCAGGTTCTGAACATGGGCTCGTTCTGGCTGATGACCAGCGGCATGGTCTTCATGACCTTCGTGTTGACCTTCGGCGGCACCGTGCAGACACATATGCAGCGCGTGGTCGGAGACTACTTCATGGACGTACAGGACCAGATCGCGATCTTCTACTGGATGCGTCTTGGCTCTGGTCTGGTCGTTGTCCTCGGGGCGCTGCTGTTCATCTATTCGATCTGGGTTCCCCGCAAAGAGGTCATCGAACCCGGCGCGGCTGAAACCCCTGCGGAGTGATGGATATGGATGGCTCCATGAACCTGAAAGAGGGGGCGGCAAACGCCCCCTTCTACCTGCCCCAGGGCGATGAGTGCGACGTCTTCAACGCCGCTTACAAAAACGACCTGCCGGTTCTGCTGAAAGGCCCGACGGGTTGCGGCAAGACCCGGTTTGTCGCCCATATGGCCGCGAAGCTTGGCCGCCCGCTTTATACAGTGGCCTGCCACGACGATCTCGCTGCCGCCGACCTGATCGGGCGCTATCTGCTGAAGGGCGGCGAAACCGTCTGGGTCGATGGCCCCCTGACCCGCGCGGTGCGCGAAGGTGCGATCTGCTATCTCGACGAGGTGGTCGAGGCCCGCAAGGACGTGACCGTGGTGCTGCACCCGCTGACCGACGATCGGCGCATCCTGCCGATCGACCGCACCGGGGAAGAGCTTGAGGCCGCGCCCGGTTTCATGCTGGTGGCGTCCTACAACCCCGGCTATCAGAACATCCTGAAAACCCTGAAACCTTCGACCCGCCAACGGTTCATCTCGTTGGAGTTCGACTTTCCCTCGCCTCAGATGGAAGCCGAAGTGGTCGCGCAGGAAAGCGGCCTGCCGCTGGAACGCTGTAAGCCGCTGGTGCGGTTGGCGGGCAAGCTGCGCGGGCTCAAGGGTCAGGACCTCGAGGAAGGCGTGTCCACCCGGCTGGTCGTCTATGCTGCGACGCTGATCGCGCAGGGCATGTCCACCGACCGCGCCATCCTTGCCGCCATGATCGAACCTCTGACCGATGACGAGGATATCAAACGCGGGCTCCTCGATCTTGTCACCGCCGTCTTTGGGTGAGGCCGGCGATGGTCAGGATCGACTTTGAGCCATGGGAACCCGAAGAAACCATCGGGAAACTGTGGCACACCCTTGCCAGCCGCCTCGATGCACCCCAGGTGCATGTTGGAGCCGCGGTCGACCTTTCCGAGGTCGCGGGGCGGCTGGCAGTCCTCTTTCGGGGGCTTGGGGGTGGTCCGGGCGTTGAATTGCGCCCGGTCTCACCCGAGGTTTCGCGCCACCGCCTGAGTTGGCGCCGCAAACTTGCAACCGAAGTGGAATTGATGCCGCGCGCCTCGTTCGACGGAGAGATTTTGCGTCTGCCCGACCGTCTGGCAGTATTCCCCGCGCGCGAGGCAAACGGCGCGCTCTATGTCTGGTTGGCCGCCGCCGCGGCCCATGCCGGAACCCGAATTGACGAAGAAGATCCTCTGCGTGCCGACCTGCGTGCCTTGATCGCCGCCCGGCATATGGTCGAGGCGACTCTGGACGATGCGCCAGGCTTGCGTCCGCTGTATACCGAGCTGTGCAAGGGTGTGCTGTATCAGCGCGACATCCCCAGCCTGCCGCCTGCCGAGGCCGCGGTCGAAGAACTGATCCGTCATATGCTGGGCGATCCCAAGCCCCTGTCGGATCAGGCCGAGCTCCTTCTGGCACTTGACGACGACCTGATCGCCCCGCGCGGCTATCAGCCGTTGCGCCCGGTTCCCCTGTGGCCGGAGTTGCGCGCAGTTGGGTTCTCGGAACACAACGAGGTTGAAAACCCCGATACCGAAGGCCCGCCAGAGGAATCCGGCGAAAAGACACACCGTGCCCGGCGCCGCAAATCGGATCAGGCCGAGCGCAGCGACAGTTTCATTCTGCACAAGTTCGAAGCCATCCTCAGTTGGGCCGAGTTTCTGAATATCAACCGCCGCATCGATGACGACGATCCCGACAACGCCAAGAAGGCGGCTGACGATCAGGAAGAGATCGGTCTTGGTCAGATCTCAAAGGCGCCGCCTACCAGGTTGAAGCTTCACCTTGATCTGGCGCCCGAAGACGTCAACCGCGAACGCCTGTCAGGCCGTATTCTATATCCCGAATGGGACGTGCGGACGGGTCAATACCTGCCGGATCATGTGAACGTTCTGCTTTCGGATGCCGATATCCGCGACGATGCTGCCGAGTTCGGCAAGGATCCGGCCACTGCGCGGCGCATTCGTGCCGTCAAGCGCCAATTCGAGGCACTGCGCCCGGGGCGCGTGATGACCCGGGGCCATCTGGACGGGGACCAGCTGGATATGGAAGCCGCCGTTCGGGCGCAGGTTGACCGCTGCGCAAATGGTGAAGGGACGGAACGCGTCTGGATGCAATCCCGCCCCGAGGCCCGCGATCTGGCGGTGTCGATCCTTCTGGATGTCAGCCGATCCACCGAAAGCGCGGTCACAGGCCGCGCCGTGATCGATATCGAACGCGAGGCGCTGGCGGCCTTGGCCTGGGGCCTGAATGCTTGCGGTGACGATTTCGCCATTCATGCGTTCAGCTCCCTCAAGCGTCAGCGCGTCTATGTGCAGCGTTGCAAACGGTTTGACGAACCGATGGGAACCAAAGTTGAACAGCGCATCGCGTCGCTGCGCCCCGGACATTATACAAGGTTGGGCGCGGCAATCCGACACTGTTCAGCAGATCTGGCCAGCCAGTCCCGCAAGCGCCGATTGCTGCTGGTCATTACCGACGGAAAGCCAAACGACCTAGATCACTACGAGGGGCGCCACGGCATCGAAGATACCTGCATGGCCATACGCGAGGCGCGCCGGGCCGGACAGTCGGTGTTCGGCGTTACCATCGATAAAACCGGCAAAAGCTGGTTTCCGCGCATGTTCGGGCAGGGCGGTTTCGCCGTCATTCCAGATCCGCATCGCCTGACCATGGCCCTGCCGCAGATCTATCGCCAGTTGGTCGGCGGATGAGTGATGCCCCTCTGATCGACGAACTGCCGGGCGAGTTCCTGATGTGGGTTCTGATCATTTCGGAACTGCTGGTCTTTGGCGCGGGGATGATCGCCTTCATGGGGGTACGTCTGACCGATCCGGCGGGCTTTGCCGAGGCGCAGTCGCATCTGCATCGCACGGGTGCGGCCTTGAACACGGCGGTATTGGTGACATCCGGCTATCTGGCCGCACAGGCGTTGCATTGGCGGCGGAGCATGCAACGTTTGCGGGCCCGTTTGGCGTTGATCTTTGCCGCGCTTCTGGGTGTCGTGTTCCTGATCATCAAGGGTGCAGAATACGCCGACAAGGCGTCTCAGGGGATAGGATACGAAACGCATCCATTCTTTCTGTTCTACTATATGCTGACCGGCTTTCATGCCGCGCATGTCCTCGCCGGGGTTGGAATTTTGTTGCTGGTGGCTTGGCGCGACGACCCCAGTAGCGTCGAAGCGGGCGCGCAGTTCTGGCACATGGTGGACCTGGTCTGGATCATGCTGTTTCCAGTGATCTATCTGCTGGGATAGTCGGATGGCCCAACCTTCATCTTTGACGAACAGTTCACGTCAGAGGTCGCCGAACTCTCTGACCCAGGCTTGGCTTGGGCTTTTGGCACTCAGCGCGGGATCCGCGCTGCTGACCCTGATTGGGGCGCCCACCGCGATTATTGCTGGCGGTATCCTGTTGCTGGCGCTGATCAAGGCCCGCGTGATCCTGAAACACTATCTGGATTTGGAGAACAGCCAAAGCTGGCTGCGTGGGTTCACCATGGTGTTGACGGGATTTTCCGTTGTAATTTTTGCGCTCTATCTGGTCTGAGGCAAAAAAATGCCGCCCCGAAAGGCGGCATAAGTCAAGCAAAGGGGGGTCTGATTACTGAGCGGCCTGTGGGATCCGCGCGATCTGACAACGCTGCCAGAGCGCCGACAAAGCACCGACCAGATGATCGATATCCTCATCTGTGTGGACCGGGGACGGCGTGATCCGCAAACGTTCGGTGCCTTTGGGGACAGTGGGATAGTTGATCGGCTGGATATAGATGCCGAATTCTTCAAGAAGCGTATCCGAGATGAACTTGCACTTCACCGGGTCGCCCACCATCACCGGGATGATATGGCTGGGGTTCGGCAGATGCGGTATCCCTTCCGCATCCAGACGGGTGCGCACCTGATCCACACGGGCTTTTTGCAGATCACGCTCGGCGCTTGACTGCTTCAGATGCCGGATAGATGCGGCAGCACCGGCCGCGATCGAAGGCGGCAGGGCCGTGGTGAAGATGAAGCCGCTAGCAAAACTGCGAACGAAATCGCACAGCGCTGCGGAGGCTGCGATGTAGCCGCCAACCACGCCGAAGGCCTTGCCCAGCGTGCCTTCGATCACGGTCAGGCGATCCATCAGGCCCTCACGCTCGGCAATGCCACCACCGCGCGGGCCATAGAGGCCGACGGCGTGAACTTCGTCCAGATAGGTCATCGCGCCGTATTTCTCGGCCAGGTCGCAGATTTCCTTGATCGGCGCGATATCACCATCCATGGAATAGACGGATTCAAAGGCGATCATCTTGGGCGCGTCGGGGTCGGCGGCGGCCAGTTTGGCCTCCAGATCCGCAAGGTCGTTATGTTTCCATATCACCTTCTGCGCCCGTGAGTGGCGGATGCCTTCGATCATCGAGGCATGGTTCAGCGCATCAGAGAAAACGATCAGACCGGGGATCTTCGCAGCCAGCGTTCCCAGAGCGGCCCAGTTTGATACATAGCCCGAGGTGAACAGCAAAGCGGCCTCTTTGCCATGGAGATCTGCCAATTCTGCCTCAAGCAGAACGTGGTCATGCGTCGTGCCCGAAATGTTGCGCGTT
This sequence comes from Ruegeria sp. HKCCD6119, assembly GCF_013110585.1. Lineage (NCBI taxonomy): Bacteria > Pseudomonadati > Pseudomonadota > Alphaproteobacteria > Rhodobacterales > Roseobacteraceae > Ruegeria > Ruegeria sp. HKCCD6119. Next base: position 62,014 of record NZ_WVQV01000004.1, read on the forward strand.
CCGCCCGCACCGGCGCCACAACGCTCCAGCGCATCGTGCATGGCGTTGATGACCGCAGGGTGTTGCCCCATTCCAAGGTAGTCATTCGAGCACCAGATACGCACATCCCGCTGGATCGAACCATCGGTCTGGCGAGCGTTCGGGAAGGCTCCGCAACGTCGCTGCAAGTCGATGAAAACCCGATAGTTCCCTTCATCTTTCAAAGCGTCGAGGCTCTGGCTGAAAAATCGCTCGAAATCCATCTGACATGCTCCCCGGATAACTGGCTGTGAACCGAACCTAGGACAGCGACGGGCCCCGTGACATGACAATTGTCAAGTTGATCTTCAAGAAAAAGGCTGGCACTGCCACGCCGGCTTTGGCATAGCAGGGCATTGGGGATGATATCCCGGGCCATCGCCCGGACTGGATGAAGAAGGGAGTGCCTTCATGTCACACGAGGCACAAAAGGCGATTGCGCGGCAGTCTCTGCTTCTGCGCAGCTTGCCGGATCAGCATGTGGATACATTGCTGCGGCAAGCGATTTGGCGGCAATATGACCGTGGCGAGACGATCTTTCTGCAAGAGGAAGAAGCCAAGGCCGTGCACGTCGTGCTGGCGGGTTGGGTCAAGCTGTTCCGTATCTCTCCGACCGGGGCAGAAGCGGTGGTGAGCGTTTTCACCCGCGGAGAAAGCTTCGGTGAGGCCGTTGCGCTGCGCAACGTGCCGTATCCCGTGTCCGCCGAAGCCGTCTCAGCCTGTGAAGTGATGCATATTCCCAGCCCGGTGTTGCTGTCCCTGATGAAGGAAGACCCGGAAATCGGCGTTTCAATTCTGGCTGCGACGTTCACGCATCTGCATGCTCTGGTGGCGCAGCTGGAGCAATTGAAGGCGCAAACCGGGGCGCAACGCGTTGCAGAGTTTCTGTTGAACCTGTGCGATCGCGAGTCCGGTCGCTGCGAGGTGGAACTGCCTTACGACAAGATGCTGATCGCCGGACGTCTGGGGATGAAGCCCGAAAGCCTGAGCCGCGCGTTTTCGCGGTTGAAACCCATTGGCGTCAAGATCAACAGGAACCACGCGGATATCGCCGACATGGACGATTTGCGCAACTACGCCGAAAGCGACACCAGCGAGAGGTGATTGATCACCGTCGACCGGACCCTTTGACGTTGCAAATTCACGGAAAGCCCGTGATCCGAAACTGGCCCGCTTCAACGGGGGCTCCAGTCGGACGCTTTTGCGCGTGACCGGCTGTCTTCCACGCTTTCCAAAACCTCACTATCCTGATCAGCAGTGCCATCCATCGGCACGAGTCTTTTGCATGAAAATGAAGGGCACCTGGTCCATGATAGACGTAGCGCTTTCAAACTATCCCCGCGCAAGGTTGATGACATCGGTCACACCGGTCGAACGGCTTGAGCGTCTTTCTGACCAACTGGGGCTGGACCTGTGGATCAAGCGCGACGACCTGACCGGGCTCAGCTTCGGCGGAAACAAGACCCGCCAGCTGGAATTTTATATGGGCGAGGCGCTGAGGCAGCGGGCGGACACCATCCTGATCACAGGTGCCGTGCAATCCAATTTCGTGCGCACTGCGGCAGCTGCGGCGGCAAAGCTGGGAATGTCATCCGTTCTTCAATTGGAGGACCGCGTGACGAATATGGGCGAATACTACCATCGATCCGGAAATGTTCTTCTGGCACAGCTTCTGGGGGCGGAACATATTGGCTATCCCAGGGGTGAGGACGAGGCGGGCGCTGACGGCGCTCTTCACGAACGTGCCGAGGATCTGGTTGCTATGGGTCGAAAACCATACGTGATCCATCTGGGCATCGATCACCCTCCGCTGGGGGCATTGGGCTATGTGGCGGGGGCGGCCGAGTTGCATACTCAGATCAGCGATTTCGACGCCGCAGTGGTGCCGTCTGGAAGCGGGGCAACCCATGGTGGGTTCCTGGCCGGATTGCGTTTGGTCGGACAGACTGCGCCGGTCTACGGCATATGCGTGCGTCGCGATCAGAACCAGCAGCACACGCGTCTGCAAAAGGTCCTGAGGCGATTGGCGACCATGATGGGTTTCGACCCTGCTTTGGTCATGGAAGACATCTGTACCTGGGACGGCGCTTTGGCACCCGGATATGGGCGGGTCGGTCGAGCAACCCGCGAGGCGTTGACCCTGATGGCGCGCTCCGAAGGCATCTTTCTTGACCCTGTTTATTCTGCCAAAACCTTTGCGGGGCTTCTTGGACTGCTTGAACAAGGCATCATCAAAAAAGGTCAGAAAGTTGTTTTGCTGCACACGGGTGGTCAACCTGCGTTGTTCGGATACCAGGACGAGTTGCAACCGAGTTGAAACAGCGCAGCATTTCGCCTTTGGTCCTGCGGGGCGACAGGATGAACGGAAAGGTGTTGCCCGCAGAACTGGCCGGGTAAGTACTCTACGACACTTTCGATTGATTGAGCAAAGACATGGCCCGCGCGACATCGCGGGTCTGCGCGCCGCCAACGATCATAGCCAGAATCTTTCCAAGATCCGGCAGCGAGGCCGGTGAGCAGCCAAAGCGGTCGCAGGTTTGCACGTAATCCACCGCTGTGCGCAGTTCGAACATTCTTGCCTGTTGTTTGCGTGCGGTTTCCAGAGCCTCCGTGAACAGATCGTCTGCGGCAGTGCCCATGGAGCGCACCAACGCCTGTATCCGATCCGTCTCGGGCTGAGTCCAGGCTTCATTGGTCAGAACCTGCTGTTCACGGGCTTCATCCAGCAGGCGCTGAGCCGCCTTCGGGTCGTTCGCCTTCAATGAAGCTTCGGCAAGGGCCGTCAGGAACACCGGTTTGTAGTTTCCGGCCCCGCTGGCCCACCAGGCTTCGGACGCGTCGCGCATTGCTCGGATCGTTTCCGGGCCTGGCTTGATCTGCGCGTCCGCCCAACACCGCCAGACATTCGCCGTCAGTGTCATGAAGGGGAAGGTGTGTTTGGTTGCCAGTTCCTCAAGGCGCGCGGCAACGTCGTAAACCTGTTCAGGTTCACGCCGCAACAGGTGCAACATACACAGATATGTCAGCGTCTGTGCCAGGCTATGAGCGTGATTGAGTTTCTGCGCCGCCGAGATCGCCTGATGCTGGATCTCGAGCGCGCGGTCGGGTTCTCCGCGCAACCAGACCGTCATGCTCAGGAAGCAGGATGTAATGGCAGCATGATCCGTGCCGTAGACATAGGCAAGACGGCTGTGCTGCTGAGGATCATACAAGTGCAACGCTTGTCGCAGATGTGCATAGGCGGCGTCCTGCTGCCCGATATGCAACAAGACGGCACCCATGGCCCGATGGGCAATCATTATGTGATGCGTTTCGTCGGTCAGCTTGGACAGGTCCAGCAACTGCGCCGCGACGTCCTTGGCAAGGTCGTATTCGCCGCGGACCAGATGATACGCATAGAGACCATTGAGCACAGGGAATAATTGTTCGGTTTCGCCCAGCCGATTGCACAGGTCGCGGATCCGGGCATACACCGCCCCCGTTTCATCGGCCGCGATGCCAGCGGTCGAGCGCAGAACGCCGGCCCGCAAGGTCTGGATCTTGGTTTCCATGCGGTCGCGGTCAACCGAGTCTTCCTGCTGTTCAAGCAACGCCAACGCACGCCCCAGCTGAGTGGCTGCTTCAATCCCGGCCGAGCGTTCAACGGCACGTTGCCCGGCCAGATACCAGTGTTCTATCGCTTCTTCCGGCATATCTGCCATCGTGTAGTGATGAGCCAGAATTTCCGGACCGGCAGAATTTTCGTGCAACGAGGCAGAGTTCAGTGCTTGGACCACACGCGCATGCAGCGTTCGCCTCTCGCGTTTCAGCAGGCTGTTGTAAGCGGTGTCGCGAATGAGAGCGTGACGATAACTGAACGTTTCCTCGGGCTCTGAGTCTGAAACGAACACGATCCCGGCATCCACCAGCAAATCCAGACCGGAACGCAACGCCCGTTCATCAAAACGGGACACGCTTGCAATCATCGGATAAGAGAATTGCGGGCCAATGACAGCGCCGATCTGTGCCACTTCCTTGGCCGAGCTCAGTCGATCAAGACGAGCCATCAAGGCATCATGCAGTGTCTTCGGCACAGTGGCTGATGGCGTGGACCGGTCGATCGTATAGGCGTCGGCGCGTTCGGTCAGAAGATCGGATTCCAGCAGATCCTTCGTCACCTCTTCTACGAACAGCGGGACACCGTTGGATCTGGCGGCAATCAGATGGTGAACTTCGTCCGGGACGGTCTTGCCCTTGGCAACATCGTTCACGATCTCTTTGACCTGCGCGAAATCCAGTTGTTGAAGCGCGACGTGCATCAGGTTGCGTGATTGTGGCCAACCCGGATCAAAGCCTGTCCGATAGCTCATGACCATCAGCAGGCGCGCGTCCTCTATCCGGGTTACAAGCTGATCAAGCAGAGTCTTTGTCGTTGGATCGATCCAATGTGCATCTTCAAACAGCAACAGGGTCGGGGTTTCCTGCGCCATGCCGATCACATGGTTGACCAGCATGTCCAGCGTCTGCTTCATGATCTGCTCAGGGGTCAAGTCCAGCGGGCCAAGCCTGTCTTCAAACGGGACCGACAACAGTGCCGCAGCCAGTTTCAGTGACCCTTCAGAAGGATCGCCCAGAACGCCGTGGATCTTGTTCAATTTATTGTCCGTACTGTCACCGGCCCGCAGTTCGGCCGCGTTTTCAAGCTGGCGAATGATCGGATACAACGCGCTTGCGTCATGAAAGGGCGAACACTGAAATCGAAGCTGTCGGTGTTTTGCGTCCGGGATCGTGCGGCGAAGCTCTTCGATCAGCCTGGACTTTCCTATGCCCGCCTCGCCCGAGACCAGCACCACCTGACCTTGACCCTGACGGGCCAGCTTCCACTTGCTTTGAAGGGTTTCATGCTCCTGCGCGCGCCCGACCAATGAACTCATCCGGGCGTCGTCTGCCGCAAGAAAACGGCTGAGAGTCTGGCGCGTGCCGGTGACTTGCCAGGCTTCGACCTCTTTGGCAAAGCCTTTCAATTGAAACGTGCCCCGGCGCACATATTCGAACGCATCACCCGCCAGTTCCCGCGTCGTCGGCGCGACGATCATTGTCCCTGGATCAGCCATCGATTGAAGCCGTGCGGCCAGGTTCGGGGTCTCGCCCATGGCGGTGCCATCCTCGAACATCTTCTCTCCACGCAGGTCACCGACGACAACCAGGCCGGTCGCGATCCCTATGCGGACTTCAAGATGTGCATGCGTGCGGAGTTCCGGAATTTCCCGAACGATCCGAAGACCTGCATGAATGGCGCGTTCCGGGTCGTCTTCATGCGCATGCGGAAAGCCAAAAAACACCATGATACCGTCGCCATAGTAACTGGCGATATGCCCGTCAAAAGCGGCGACAGCAGCGGCGCAGGTCTCTTTGAACAGCCTCAGAACCTCGGCCAGATCTTCAGGATCCAGCTTTTGCGATATCGCCGTCGATCCAACAAGATCAATGAACATGACCGTCAGCTGTCTGCGCTCTGCAATGATGTTGGGTTCTTGATGCGCGCGATGTGATCCCGCAGCCTGCCCGGTTTCATCCCGTATTGCTTTCAGAAAGCGGCGTCTGGGTCCAAGGGGCAGGCCGATCGTGACAAGGTCATCGTCGCTCAGTTCCGGCAGATCACCCAGTTCGACCTCGTGCCGGGAGAAGGCATCGACATATTTGGACAAGCCGTTTCGGATCAGCCATTCATCAATGTCAGCCATTTGACCACCATGCATGACCGCAACCAGGCGGATCCAAGCATTCCCCATTTCCCTATGGTTAAAAGGACCAGCCCCGGGCATAGTCCGGGAAAACACAGTTCTATCAAGGACGACCCGCGAATTCCGGTCAAGTGTTCAATTTAAGGGTGAGGAAATTTCATTGCACGAAACTGTATCGGAGCCTGCCATCTCTATTCGTCGGTCCGAAAATCGATGTGAATGTGATTGCCGTCCGGATCCCAGACGTTCAACTGAACGGTGTCGATCGCCGTCAGTTCTACACGGCGATAGGAGACGCCATTTGTTTTAAGATGCGCTTCGAACCGATCCAACCCTGTCGCCGAAAAAGCGAAATGCTCAAGCTTTAGGTCTGCGTCCGAACCCGTGGCCTCGGCCTCGACACCGACCAGATGCACGAAAGCGTTTTCTTCGACATAAAGCCAGGCTCCGGGAAAAGGGAAGGGCGGGCGTGGCCCGACCCGCATCCCCAGCAAGTTGCAGTACCAATCGATCATCTCGTCCAAACGCGTGGTGCGGAGGTTGACATGATCCAGTGACGTGATCTCCATGGCCTAGCCTCGGGTCCATTTGATCGAACATCCCATTGATGGAATCTGGTCCTGGGGGCCTTGCCCGGTCTCGGCAATTTGCAGCATCGCATTGACCAGTTCTGGTTCGCGCTTGCCTGTCTGGCCGCGGCCCAGATTGTCCAGACGGCCCCGGTACTGCAACTTTCCATCCGCATTCAATCCGAAGAAATCCGGAGTGCAAACAGCACCATAAGCCTTTCCTACGGATTGATCCTCGTCCACGAGATATGGAAAGTTGAAGCCGTTCTGCCGTGCGAATTCCAACATGTTTGGCGGCGAATCTTCGGCGTAATCGCGATAGTCGTTCGACATGACCGCCAACACGCCGATCCCCTTGGACATCAGCAGGTCCGTGTCCTGGGCAAGCCGGTCCGTGATCGTTTTGACATAGGGGCAATGATTGCAGATGAAGGCGATCAGCAACCCGTTTTGCAGGTTATCGGACATCTTGAAGGCCTGACCGTTCGGGTCCTTGAGCGTGAAGTCCGGGGCTTCCCAACCGAAATCGCAGATCGGAGTGTCGAGCAGCATGATTGTCCTTTTTGTGACCAGTTGGCATGTTCAGGCCAGCTTAGCTTACGGGCGCAAACAAGTAGAGCGTGATTTCCGGCACCATGTCTGCGACGGAATGCGCCTGCAAACGTATCTGGTTCAGATCAGCAGCGTTGACAGGCTTGGGTAATAGCTGAGCAGAAGCAACACCAAAGTTACTGCGATCAGGAAAGGCCAAAGCGATTTCAGGATTGAACCGGGCGATGTGCCGCTCATGGACGAGGCGATGTACAATCCGATCCCGACCGGGGGCGTCAGCAGCCCAAGCACAAGGTTCAGGCAGGCAACAATGCCGAACTGATAGGGGCTGATATCGTATGAACCGGTTGCAATCGGCAGCAGGATCGGAGTGATCAGGATGATCGCGGCGATGCCATCGATCACCATTCCAACCAGCAAAAGCGCAAGGTTAACGATCAGCAGGAACACGAACGGGTCCGAGGTGACCGAGGTGATTAACCTAGCCAGTTGCTGCGGTATTTCCTCATAGATGATGACCCAGCCGAACACGCTGGCGGCCGCGATCATGAACAGGATCATCGACGCATTGGCCGCCGTGCGTTTGAACATCTGTGCCAGGTTGCTCGGCTTCAGGTCCCCGTAAACCAACCAGCCTACCAGAAACGCGATCAGGGACGCGATTGCAGCGGATTCGGTCGGTGTGGCGATCCCGAACAGAATGCCGCCTATGATCGACATCGGAATCAGCAGGGCAGGGGCCGCGCTGATCAAGGCCTGGACGGCTTCGGCACGCGTCATCCAATGCCCTTTCGGAAAGCTCTGCCACCACCCGATCAGGGTGATGACCGATGCAAACGCCCCGGCAAGGATCAAACCGGGCAGGATTCCTGCAATGAACATGTCACCAATCGGGATCTGAGCCAGAACACCGAAGATGACAAACATCATCGACGGCGGGATGACCGGAGCCAGCAGCCCGCCCGCGGCCGTCGTGGCAGCGGCGAAACCCTTGTCATAGCCCTCCTCCTCCATCGCGGGGACCATGGCGCGCGACATCACCGCGATCTGCGCCGTCGCAGACCCGATGATGGCCGCCATGAACATGTTTGCCAGCAAGTTGATATAGGCCAGCCCGCCGCGAAACCCGCCGACAAACACCCGGGCCAGCGCGACAAGGCGCCGGGTCATGCCGCCTTCGTTCATCAATTCTCCGGTCAACATGAACAGAGGAATTGCCAGCAGGCCGTAATTCTCAAGACCGCCGAACATTTTCTGCGCGAAGCTGTCATAAAGAACCGTGTTGCCGCTTTCCCAGATGTACCAGATGGCCGTGATCGCCAGCACGATCGCCACGGGCACGGACAGAAGTAAAGTGGCCAGAAAGACGATGGGGCTCATGGCTGTGCCCCTTTGCCCGGGGCGCTCAGCAGATGCATGGTGGAATGCAGCGTCGCGCCCACTGCGAAAAGCCACATCACCAACCAGAACAGGTACTTTGGCAGGCCCAGGGTCAGCGTTGGCTCGGCGTAGATGAAATTGAATGTCTGACCTTGAAACGCCGCCACGTCAAATCCGCTGCTGGCGATGTCCAGCGGAAGGAACCAGCGCCAGCAGAACCACAGCATCGCAAAGGAAAAAGCAAACACGACCACGTCCACACCCTTGCGGATCAATGGTTTCGCGCGTTCGGGCACGTTGTCGGAAACGATGGAGATCGACACAGAACTGCGATGGTGCAATGCGGAAGACGCGCCCAGAAAGGTCATCCAGACCATCGCGTAGATCGCCAGCTCATCAACCCAGAACAGGGCGTTGCCCGCCGTTCGCGTTACGACATTCAACAAGATCAGAATCGTAATGCAGACTGCCAGAAAGGCAGCGCACCACAACTCGACCCGCGCCAAGCCTGCCGACAGCCGATACAACATCGCTGTTCTCCCGTGAAAAAGGGCGCAGGATCGAGCTGCGCCCCTTTCGTCATGCCGTTTTCGTTATTTTGTTTCTGCCGCAGTCTGCCGCAAAGCGTCAAGGGAAGAGGTCTTCTGGGACCAGATCCCGTTCCACTCTTCGATCGCGTCGCCAAAGAACGAGGCATCGACCTTTTTGTAGGCTTTGCCAGTGCCCTCGATCTGCTCCAGCCATTTGGCATCGTTTTCGACGTAGGCATCAATGGTGCTGTCCACATGCTTGGCCATGAGTTCCGCGATCATCGCGCGGTCTTCTTCGGACAAACCAGCCCAGACCTTGGCCGATACCAGCCCGACCATCGGGAACATCATGTGATCCGACTGCACGATCGTGTCGGCGTGTTCATAATATTTCAGAACCCAGATCAGCTCGGCATCCATGTCGATGGCGTCAACCTGACCATTGGCCAGCGCATCATAGACGGCAGGCAAGGGCATGGGCGTGGGTGCTGCCCCCACCGCGTTGTAGAAATCCAGAATCGGTGTGAAGGGTGTGATACGCAGTTTCAGGCCTGATAGATCTTCGGCGGAGGAAACCTCGCCCCGGCTGACGATCTGGCGCAATCCTGCCATCCCATATCCCAGTCCAACGACACCAACCTGCCCCGGCAAGGGTTCCAGCATGGACTTGGCCGTATCGGATCGCAGGATGCGCCCCGCGTGCCCAATGTCATCTGCCAGATAGGGCGCATAGAACGCCCCCAACTCGGGCGCGCGGTTGGAAACCTCGGCCACCGTCATGAAAGCCATGTCCAACGCGCCGGTCTGCAATTGTTGCAGCATTTCTGCCTCGTTCCCCAACTGGCGGGCCGGGAAGACCGATACCGAATGCGCACCACCACTGGCCTCATTCAACTCGGCCCCAAACGCTTCGGCGGCTTTGGTCCAGATATGCGGTGGCGGCGTGATCAGACCCAACCGAAACTCTTCGGCGTGAGCGGCAACAGACGCCAGTGCCAACGCAGCCGCAGAGGCGGCGATTTTTGCGAAATGTCTCATTACTTCCCCTGTTTGATCTTGTTTTACAACGTGACCCAGCCCTCGGGCGGTTCCTTTCCCGGGTGCACAGCCTGACAATTGGGACAGGTGCGGTCTTGTTCCGAGGCATAGAACTTCTGATAAACCGGAGGCAGGTCATCAACGATGGACTTTAGCTGCATTTCCGCTCGATGCACCAGTGATCCGCATTCAAAGCAATACCATTCGATGGCGTCCAGCTCTCCGGTCTGGCGCTTGGGTTCAATCACAAGCCCGATCGAACCTTCCTGAGGGCGCTGTGGCGAATGGCGTACATGCGGAGGCAGCAGAAAAACCTCGCCCTCACGGATCGGAACATCATAGAACTCCTCTCCGTCATAGATTTTCAGCACCATGTCGCCTTCAAGCTGGTAGAAGAATTCTTCCACCGGGTCATCGTGGTAATCGGTTCGCTTGTTCGGGCCACCCACAACGGTGACCATCAGATCGGCGTCTTCCCAAACCTGACGATTCCCTACGGGCGGTTTGAGCAGATGGCGATGCTCGTCGATCCAGGCCTTAAAGTTGAACGCTTTCAGTTTTGACATGTCCCACTCCCTATCCCTGAAAGTTTGGCGCGTTTTTGCATGACCGCAAAGAAATTATCAGCATCTCGCTATCCGATTTCCTTATACTGCCCGGCCTCACCCAGCTCAGACGCGCAGCCCGCATTCGTCGAACGCTTTGCGAATGATCGCTTTTTCCGCTTCGGTCAGTTCCAGCATCGGCGGGCGTACACGGCCACCGACCTGACCCAGCAACTCTTGCCAGTACTTTCCGAATGCAGTGGGTTTGCCCGCAGGGCGCGCGCGTTTCATCGCGTCGCGGACCGGGTTCAGACTGTCAAAGACACGCCGCGCTTCATCGGCCTTTCCCGCAAAGGCCAGACGCGTGTATTCGTTCATCCGCTGATCAACCTTGCTTTGCAGCTGATAGGGCGGGGACGAGCAGAGATACAACTTCCAGTCCAGTTCCAATATGTTGTCCAGCCATTCATGTTCGGCCGAGGTCGAGACATGGATCCTGTCGCCCACCATGTGGGTCAGCTTCACGTACATCTCACGCGGGACCGAGTATTTTATCGCAACGATATTGGGTAAGTCCGCAATGCGGGCGCATTCTTCGGGCTGCATCAAATAGCCACTGTCTGGATGGCTCCACATGGCGATGCCGATATCCAGTTCGTCACAAAAACGCTTGTAGTACTGGTACAAAACCTCTCCGCGATCCTGCACAAAGCTTAGAACCGGCGCGTGCAGAACGATGTAATCCGCGCCGCAATTCTGTGCGTGATGCGCCAGGTCCAAGGCCGTATTCATGTTCTGGTCCGAGACCGAGACGATGACACCGGCTTTGCCTGCGCATTCATCAACGGCAATTTCGAAGTTGCGCTTGCGCTCTTCGATGCTCATCGAAAAGAACTCGCCCTGTTTGCCGGCGACGAAAAGGCCCTGGATGTCCAGATCGTCGATCCAATGGCGGATGTTGGCGCGCATTCCCGATTCATCCAGAGACAGGTCATCATTGAACGGGTTCAGTGCCGCTGCCCATATTCCAGTCATATGTTCGCGGGCATAGGCCTTCGCGTCGTGTTTTGAGTATTTCATTTCCAACGTGGTCCCCGTGGCTTCAACAGGAACAAAACACACCAGGCGGGTCGGTCCAGTGCCATTTCAGGGAAATGGATATCTGAAAAAAATATACCACAAACTTACCAATTCAGATTTTTTCAATGCTGGTCTAGGGTCCAGACATGAAGATCGCAGTCATCGGAACCGGCGCAATCGCGCAGTTTGTGCAGCGCATGTTGCCAGAACATGGGCATGAGTTGGCAGCCATTCTGGTCAGACCACACCGCGTTGATCCAAAATCGCCCAAGTCAATTGGTTCGGTTGGTGACCTGCCGGCCGGAATCGAAATGGTTCTGGATTGCGCGGGGCACGAGGCACTGGCCGGTTTGGGTCCGGACATTCTGGCACGAGGGCTGGATATCATCAGTGTCTCTGCCGGCGCACTTGCGGATCAGCAGGTCAGTGATCGGCTGGACAGGGCCGCGCGAAAGGGCGGGGCGCGGCTGCATCTGGCAAGCGGTGCCATAGGTGGGCTGGACTGTCTCAGCGCCGCAGCGGTCGGGCCGCTCAAATCCGTCACATATGTGGGGCGCAAGCCGCCGGCGGGGTGGAAGGGATCCCTTGCCGAACACAGTCTTGACCTCGGCAATATCACCGCGGCTGAAACCCATTTTCAAGGTTCCGCAAGAGAGGCGGCGCTGGCTTACCCAAAGAACGCAAATGTCGCCGCCGCCGTGGCCTTGGCGGGCGTGGGGTTCGATAACACACAGGTTCGTCTGATCGCCGATCCGACGATCCACAAGAACATTCACGAGGTCGAGGCCGAGGGCGATTTCGGCACGTTTCAGTTCCGGATCAGCGGTACCGCGCTGCCCGACAACCCGCGAAGCTCGGCGCTTGCGGCCATGAGTGTGCTGTCCAAGCTGGATCAGCTGTGCAAGCCGATTGTGCTGTAGCCATGGTTGGGCGTCACTCTCGCATCGTTGACCGCGCCTTGACCCGCCTGAAGCTGCGGCAGCTGCGTCTGCTGGTTGCAGTTGGCGCGCATGGAAACATTCAGAATGCTGCGCGTGAGCTGGGAATATCTCAGCCAGCGGCAACCAAGATGATTCAGGATCTTGAACTGGATTTCGAAGTCAAGCTGTTCACGCGCACCAACCGAGGCGTTGTGCCAACGGTTTTTGGCGAAACTCTCATACGTCACGGGAAACTGATATTTGCTCAGGTTTCCAATGCCGCGCAGGAACTGGACGACCTGAACGAAGGAAATTCCGGCCGTGTCGTGGTGGGAACACTGCTTGCGGCGTCAACCAGCCTGCTACCTGCCGCCATTGAACTGCTGCTGGAAGACCGCCCGAACGTTGCGGTCAAGATCAGCGAAGGGACAAACGAGGTGCTCATGCCCCGGCTGCTGTCGGGTGAGATCGACATGGTTGTAGGACGCCTGCCGTCGCACCGGCATCGCGACAAGATTCGACAGGAAAAATTGTTCGAGGATCGGATATTGGCCATTGTCGGCCCTCAACACCCGCTTGCTGAGCGGGACGCCGTGACCTTTGCGCAAACCAAGCCGTTTGGCTGGATTCTTCCCCCGCAAGAGACCACGTTGCGACGTCAGGCGGATCATTTTTTCGTCGGCCAGCAGCAATACGTGCCACCGGTCGCCATTGAATCCGTGTCCTACCTGACGAACCGGGCGCTGCTGCAATCCCGCGACCTGATCGGCCTTATGCCAGCCGAAGTCGTCGTCCAGGATATCGAAAACAACCATCTTGCCCAGCTCACCTGGGAGGTTCCGTTCGGGCAGGGACCAATTGGAGTGTCTTTCCGCGCCGACGACGATCTGTCGCCCGCTGGGCGCGCTTTCAAAACGGCCCTGCATCGGGCGGCGCAGAGCAGACAGACCAGATATCCGCCAATTTGATATCCGTATTCGCGCAATGCGCTTGAACTCATGCGAGGCATCGCGCGATCAAAAATCAAGGCAAATGGAGGCGCCAGTTTCATGTATCCAGAGCTCAGGCTGTTCATTGGCGGCACGTGGCGAAAAACCGGGCGCGATATCCCGGTTGTCAACCCGGCAACCGAGGAAGAACTCGGTCGGTTGCCTTGCGCATCGGCGAAAGACCTGGACGACGCGCTGCAAGCGGCCGTCGAAGGCTTTCGACTGTGGCGCCGCACATCGCCGCGGGAACGCGCGGATACGATCCTGCGGGCGGCAGCCCTCATGCGTCAGCGGCAGGAAGAAATCGCGCATTCCATTACTCTGGAGCATGGCAAGCCTTTGAAGCAGGCCCGGCTGGAGGTCATTCGCGGCGCCGAGTTCTTTGAATGGGACGCGGGCGAGGCGATGCGGACCTATGGCAGGATCATTCCGGCGGCGCAGGGTCACAAATTTGCAGTTCATCACCAGCCTGTCGGCGTTGTCGCGGCATTTTCGCCGTGGAACTTCCCCATGAGCCAACCTGCCCGGAAAATCGCGGGTGCTTTGGCCTCGGGCTGTTCAGTGATCCTGAAAGCGGCAGAAGAAACGCCTGCCGGCGCCTTGCACATAGCAAAAGCGTTCGAAGATGCCGGTCTGCCGGCAGGGGTTCTGAATTTGGTGTTCGGTGAACCATCCGAGATATCCGGTCATCTGATCCCGCAGGACCCCGTTCGCTTGGTGGCCTTCACCGGATCGACAACCGTCGGGCGTCATTTAACCACTTTGGCGGCCCGGCACGACACCCGAGTGCTTATGGAGTTGGGTGGCCACGCGCCGGTCATCGTTTGCGAAGATACGGATGTGCAATCGGCGGCCGTTTCAGGCGCGGTCCGCAAAATGCGCAATGCCGGTCAGGTCTGCACATCCCCAACCCGTTTCTTCGCGCATGAGAGCATTTTTGACGCCTATGCGGCCGGATTTGTTGCGAGGGCCAAGGCCACAGTTGTCGGCAATGGGCTTGACGCAACCGTTGAAATGGGCCCAACGGCCAACGACCGGCGCGTGCCAGCCTTGTCAGAGCTGGTTGAAGACGCAGTGGCGCAGGGCGCAACGCTTGCCACAGGTGGATCGCGGCTGGGTGAGCGGGGATATTTCTTTGAACCCACGGTGTTATTGAACGTTCCTAAAGCGGCGCGGATCATGCGCGAAGAGCCGTTTGGACCGGTTGCGGTGATCAACCCGGTGGCTTCGCTGGATGAGGCGATCGCTCTGGCGAATTCAGTTCCCTACGGGCTGGCGGGGTACGCTTTCACCAATCGGGCGGATTACATCGACCGTCTGATCGACGAGGTCGAGGTCGGCAATCTCTCGATCAACACACTTGAAGCATCCATGCCGGAAACGCCCTTTGGGGGCGTGAAATCCAGTGGCTATGGTCGGGAAGGCGGAACCGAAGGCCTTGAGAATTACATGACGGTCAAGAACGTCTGGCATTCGGCCAGGATCTGCTGAAAAAGATCCCGACACCTGCACTTGTCGACTTTTCGCGACCAAGCCAGCCTTTTTCCTTTCGAAATCGACCAAAGGGCCAGCGCTGCGATCGTGATTTCATTACTTGCGGAACCGAAAGACGCGACAATGTGCCCTTTCTGATGGGACGCCCGAACGCGGATCATGACCTATGTCAATGACAGTAAACCCGCCTTGCTGTCCATTGGCCGGGAATTTCTGGCCGGACCGTGCGACAAAACCATCGCGTCCTTTTGCCGGTGATGATCAGCGTTTTGGCTGACCTGCGGGGGGTTTCCCGCCGGGTGGCCTGAGCTCCGGAGGGACGGATGAACACTTGGCTGACGCTATCTGCACCAATCCCTGCCAAGGATACCGAGGGCTTCGAGAGAATGGCTGGGCTGCCCACCGTAACGTCCACCTTTGGCATGAACTCTGACTGCGCGCGCGTGTCTGAGCTTTGCGGCCAACCCGAGCAGGATTTGTCGTCCGTGAAAGAAGGCGATGACGGCACAGGTCGCGCCGCACATGGTCGGCATAACGTGGGTATGCTGCCGGTCGTTGCTGATCCCAGCTCGGACTTGGAAAAATTCAACGACGGCCTGCCCAATCTGGATCCGGACGAACAGCCGGGATTTGCAGGACGCTTAATATTTTCGGAGATTCAAAATGGCTGATGGATGTGCCTGTGACCGCCACGCCCACATGTATCTGACTGTCGAGGACGCCCTTGAACGCGGTCTTTCCGTCGCCGATCCTGTTGCCGAAACCGAGATTTTGCCGCTGGAACAGGCTATAGGCCGGGTTCTGGCCGAGGATTGCGCCAGCAAGGTTGATATGCCTGCCTTCGACAACTCGGCCATGGATGGCTATGCCATCCGCACCGGTGATCTGGGTGACGGGCCGGTGTTCGAGCTGCCCATCGCCGGGCGCGTGGCTGCGGGTGACTGCGGCGACCATGATGCACCCGAAGGCAGCGCTTTACGCATTTTCACGGGCGCTCCGGTGCCACCTGAATTCGATGCCGTGCTGATGCAGGAAGATTGCGATCTTTTGATCGACAGGATTCGATTCAGCCGCCGCCCGAAACCCGGCCAGCATATCCGACGCGCAGGGGAAGATCTTTGTGCCGGGGGTCCGATCCTGCGACGCGGCTGTGAAATTGGACCGCGCGAGATGGCCGCCCTGGCATCCGCCGGGTATGGTGAGGTCCTGGTGTTTCGAAAACTGAAGGTCACGATCTTTTCGACAGGCAGCGAACTGCGTCAACCGGGCGAACCCCTCGACCCCGGCCAAATCTACAACTCGAACCGTTATATGCTGCTGGCGCTGTTGCAAAAACCCTGGATCGAACTGATCGACCGGGGACCGGTCGTGGATGACCCGACCCGTCTGGAACAGGTTCTGCGCGAGGCATGCGTTGCCTCGGACCTCATCGTCACGACCGGGGGCGTGTCCGTCGGGGATGAAGATCACATGCCCCGGCTGTTCAGCGCGATTGGCGGCGAAACCGATGTCATGAAAGTGGCGATGAAGCCCGGTAAACCGGTCATGTTCGGGCGGCGCGGGCGTGCTCTTTACGTTGGCCTGCCCGGCAACCCGGTGTCAGCCTATGTGACATGGCAGATAATCGGGTCGCAGATGATGGCGCGGCGCGCAGGCTTGTGCCACAGACCTCAGGTACCTGTTCAGGCCGTGCTGGCCGAACCGGTGCAGCGTCGCGCGGGTCGGCAGGAATATCGTCCGGTCCAGATTGACGGTACCTCGCCGCGTGGCCTTCCTAATGTACGTCTGATGGCGCCCTCCTACAGTGGCCGTGTTGCCTTGCTGGCGCAGGCAGACGGGTTGGCGATCATACCGGCCGAGATCGAAGACCTGCCCGCCGGGCATTCGATTGAATTGTTGAGGTTCTGATCTTCGCACCAGGTGCGTTGCTTTTTATCCTGCAACCTCAACGCTGCGGTCATGGTGGGCACCCGGAAAATTGCCCGGTCGCGCGCCAATCAATCCCAATACCGGCCTGAAAATTGTCGCAACCGATAAACTCCGTGACGGATTACGTCGTGACTGGGGCTTTCCCGGCGGCACATGATGCTTCGGCGCACTGAGGGTTAAGGACACAAATTCATGCGGTATTCGGCACTCGCGATCATGCGGCAGGTTTTGCAAGGGCACCGGGGCTGGACACCGGCTTGGCGTGATCCCGAGCCTCAATCAAGCTATGATTTCATCGTGATTGGCGGCGGCGGCCATGGCCTTGCGACGGCATATTATCTGGCCAAGGAACACAACGCCGCCAAGGTGGCCGTTTTGGAAAAAGGCTGGATCGGTGGCGGCAACGTCGGGCGCAATACAACGATCATTCGCGCCAATTACCTGTTGGATGGCAACCAGCCATTCTATGAGCTGTCGCTGAAACTGTGGGAAAATCTTGAACAGGACCTGAACTATAATGCGATGGTCAGCCAGCGCGGTATTCTGAACCTCTGTCATACGGACGCGCAGCGTGACGCGTATCGTCGTCGTGGCAACGCGATGATGTTCACCGGCTCTGGGGCCGAACTGCTGGATGCAGAGGGCGTTCGCGCGATGTATCCGTTCCTGAACTTTGACGATGCGCGCTTTCCGATCAAAGGCGGTCTGTTGCATCGCCGCGGTGGTACGGCGCGTCATGACGGTGTCGCTTGGGGCTATGCCCGTGCCGCGGATCAACGGGGGGTCGACATCATCCAGAATTGCGAAGTCACCGGGTTCCGCATCGAAAACGGAAAACTGCTGGGCGTTGAAACCACAAGGGGTTACATCGGCGCCAAGAAGGTGGGCGTGGCGGTTGCCGGGTCTTCCGGGCGCGTGATGGCACAGGCGGGGATGCGCCTGCCGATCGAAAGCCACGTGCTACAGGCCTTTGTGACCGAAGGGCTGAAACCGGTGCTTGACGGGGTGATCACGTATGGCGCCGGACATTTCTATGTCAGCCAATCGGACAAGGGCGGTCTGGTCTTTGGCGGCGATATCGACGGCTACAACACCTATGCACAACGCGGCAACCTGCCTGTGGTCGAGGACGTGGCCGAAGGTGGCATGTCCCTGATGCCGATGATCGGTCGCGCGCGCCTGCTGCGGATGTGGGGCGGCGTGATGGATATGTCGATGGATGGTTCGCCGTTCATTGATCACACCGGAATTGAAGGGCTCTATTTTAATGGTGGCTGGTGCTACGGCGGGTTCAAGGCAACGCCAGCATCTGGTTTTTGTTTCGCGCATCTGATGGCCACCGACCGACCGCATGACGTTGCATCTGCCTATCGTCTGGACCGGTTCAGAACCGGGCAGATGATTGACGAAAAAGGCGTGGGCGCACAGCCCAACCTGCACTGAGGAGGCCCGGACATGATCATCAATCATCCACTGCTTGGCCCGCGTGACGCGTCCGAATTCACCTATCTGGGCGACGCGAGTCTGATCAATCGGCCCGACTGGCAATCCGACACGGCCGCCGCCGAGTTTCACGACTATGTCTACCTGCGCGACAACCCGGCAGGAACCCACCGAGAGCTGTGGTTTCACGAGCAGGGCGACCGCTCGTGGCTGGTTGTGACACGCGACACGCTGACCCATGAAATTCTGGCTACAGAACTGGCGCGGGATGTAGCCCGCAAGACGGGACGGGGAAAATGACCCAGAACAATCGTTTGCAGGGCGGTCTGATCGACCGGTCCAAAAAGCTGCGTTTTACCTTCGATGGCAAATCCTACGAAGGCTATCAGGGT
Source organism: Ruegeria sp. HKCCD6119 (assembly GCF_013110585.1). Classification (NCBI taxonomy): domain Bacteria; kingdom Pseudomonadati; phylum Pseudomonadota; class Alphaproteobacteria; order Rhodobacterales; family Roseobacteraceae; genus Ruegeria; species Ruegeria sp. HKCCD6119. The sequence goes on from NZ_WVQV01000004.1 coordinate 80,616, forward strand.
GATACGCTGGCCTCGGCGCTGCTGGCCAATGACGTGCGCCTGGTTGGCCGTTCGTTCAAATACCACCGTCCACGCGGTGTGCTGGCCTCGGGTTCGGAAGAGCCCAACGCGCTGGTCGAGCTGCGCACAGGCAACAGGCAGGAGCCCAACACACGCGCGACCACGGTCGAACTGTTCGACGGGCTCGAGGCGACATCGCAGAACCGCTGGCCCTCGCTCGCCTTCGATGCGCTGTCGATCAATGATCGGCTCTCGCCCTTTTTGACGGCGGGTTTCTATTACAAGACCTTCATGTGGCCTAAGGCGTTCTGGGAAAAGCTATATGAGCCGATGATCCGCAAGGCGGCCGGTCTGGGCAGCCTGACGCAGGAGGCCGACCCGGATATCTACGACAAGGGCTATTTGCATTGCGATGTCCTGGTTATCGGCGCCGGTCCCTCCGGCCTGATCGCGGCGTTGACGGCGGCGCGGTCTGGCGCGCGGGTCATTCTGGCCGACGAAGACAGCCGGATGGGTGGGCGTTTGTTGTCTGACTGTGACCGGTTCGAGGGCATTTCGAATGCCGATTGGGTCGCGCAGACACTGGGAGAGCTGGCATCGATGGACAACGTGCGCCTTCTGACGCGCACCACCGTGTTCGGCGCCTATGATCACGGCATTCACGGCGCGCTTGAGCGGGTCTCGGATCACCTTGCGGTGCCCGAGGCGGGGAAACCACGCCAGATTTTGTGGCGCATCTACGCGAAGCACACGGTGCTTTGTGCCGGCTCTGCCGAACGACCGATTGCTTTCGAAAACAACGACCGACCGGGCATAATGCTGGCGGGCGCGATGCGGGCCTATGCAAACCGCTGGGCCGTGACACCGGGCCAGCGCGTGGCGATCTTCACCAACAATGACGAAGGACACCGCGCCGCACAGGATTTGATCAAAGCCGGGATCAATGTTGTTGCCGTGATCGACCCGCGCCACGATGCACCGCGCATTGCCGAATGTGAATTGCTGGCCGGGGCGCAGGTCACGAATACGCAGGGCCGTTTGGGGCTGAAATCGATCACCGTGCAGATGGCCGATGGTCAAACCCGCCCCATCGAAGTAAGCGGTCTGGGCGTTTCGGGTGGGTGGAATCCGAATGTGCAACTGACATGCCATCAGCGCGGCCGCCCGCAATGGTTCGAACCGCTTGCAGCCTTCATCCCACCTGCCGAACTGCCCAAGGGTATGAGTGTCGCCGGTGCCGCCGCTGGCAACCTGACCAGCCACGGAGCGATCGCCTCGGGCACCAATGCGGCACTTGCGGCGCTTGACGGGCTGGGGATCAGGGCCTGCCCGGTCGACCTGCCGAAAGCCGAGGATGATGAGATCCGCATCACCCCGTTGTGGCATGTGCCCGGCAAAGGCCGCGCCTGGCTGGATTTCCAGAATGACGTGACCGTCAAGGATGTCAAACTGGCCGAACAGGAAGGCTTCCGCAGTGTCGAGCATCTGAAACGCTATACCACCCTTGGCATGGCGACCGATCAGGGCAAAACCGCGAATGTCGGCGCGCTGGCCGTGATGGCCGAGATCACCGGCAAGAGCATTCCAGAAACCGGCACGACCATCTTCCGGCCACCCTACACGCCCGTGGCGATGGGGGCCTGGGCCGGGCGCTCGGTCGGAAAAGAATTCAAACCCACGCGACTGACGCCCAGCCATCAATGGGCCGAAGAACAGGGCGCGGTATTCGTCGAGGTGGGCCTATGGCTGCGTGTGCAATGGTTCCCCAAGGCTGGTGAGACCCATTGGCGCGAATCCGTGGATCGCGAAGTTCTGGCCGTACGCAGCGGTGTCGGCGTCTGCGACGTGACCACGCTGGGCAAAATCGACGTGCAGGGCGCGGATGCCGCGGAATTCCTCAACAAGATCTATTGCAACGGCTTTGTCAAACTGCCGGTGGGCAAAACCCGTTATGGCCTGATGCTGCGCGAAGACGGCATAGCCATGGATGACGGCACTGCCGCCCGCTTGGCCGAAGATCACTTTGTGGTCACCACCACAACCGCAAACGCGGTTGGTGTCTATCGCCACATGGAGTTCGTGCATCAATGCCTGTTTCCGGACATGGATGTGCAGATGATCTCGACCACCGACGCCTGGGCACAATATGCCATAGCGGGCCCGAAATCCCGTGAGTTGCTGCAAAGGGTCGTTGATGACGGCCATGACATCAGCAACGAAGGTTTTCCCTTTATGGCGTGTGGCGAGGTGACCATTGCCGGGGGGATCCCGGCGCGGCTGTTCCGCATCTCGTTCTCGGGTGAGTTGGCCTATGAGCTGGCTGTTCCTACCCGGTACGGTGACGCGCTGATCCGACATCTGATGGCGCTTGGAGAGCCCTTTGGCGTAACGCCGTATGGCTCCGAAGCGCTTGGCGTTCTGCGGATTGAAAAGGGCCATGCCACCGGAAACGAACTGAACGGAACCACCAGCGCCCACAATTTGGGCATGGGGCGCATGGTCTCAACCCAGAAAGACAGTATCGGTGCGACGCTCAGCGCACGCGAAGCTCTGACCGATCCGGATGGTCTGGCTTTGGTCGGCATTCAGCCGGTCAACAACGCCGATGCCGTGCTGGCCGGAGGCCATGTGTTCGACGAGGATGCGCCACACCTGCCGGAAAACGATCTGGGCTATGTCACATCGGCTGCCTATTCGCCGCACCTGTCCAGCAGCATCGGACTGGCCTTTGTAAAACGCGGGGCGCAGCGATTGGGCGACACCGTGCAGATTGTCAGCCCGGTGGATGACACCAACATCAAAGCGACGCTTGTCAGCGCGCATTTCGTTGACCCCGAAGGAGAACGGCTCCGTGCGTGATTTTGTTGCCAAGACCGCCATTGGCGGCAGTGAACCCAAACGGGACGTGGTCGGAACTCTGACCTTTCAGGAACGAGAGGATGTGGCACTGGCATCCGTCTCAGCCAGGCTGGGACACGAGGAAACCGTCAAAGCCAAACTTCAAACCGTTTGCGGAATCCCGGTGCCTGAGGCGGGGCGGTGGGAAAAGGGCGAAACCAGCAGCCTGCACTGGCTGGGCCCGGATCAGTACCTGTGCGAAGAAGCTTTTGCAGGCCCGTTGGAGTTGGCCAGGCGTATGGAAACCGAGCTGGTCGGCATGGCGTCGGTGACCGATCAGTCGGACGCGTTCACACGCATCGACATGACCGGGCAGGGTGCCACAGTCTTGCTGCAACGCCTGACCGTTCTGGATGTCGAGCAGATGCAGGCCGGAGCCTTCAACCGCACCGCAATCCATCATGTGGGGTGCCTGCTGCGCTGCAATGAGGCGAGAACGGATTTTTCGATCTACGCGCCACGCAGCTATGCGATTTCAGTTCACCACATGCTGATCGAGGTGGCCAGGGCCCTGTGAAGGACGGTGTCCTAAGGACAAAGCCGCGTGTCTGGCGCCGCGGCTTCGTTCCTTGCGCTCCTGAGCTGGCGGCAGACCGAATGCGCGCCGATAGTTGCTTGAAAACGAACTGGCGCTGTCATACCCGACCGAAAGCGCGATTTCCTGCAAAGGCTGATCGGTGTAAAGCAGCTTCTGCCGCGCCGCATCCAGTCGCAGTCTGCGATAGTACCCTCCGGGGCTGATCCCGGTTTCCTTCTTGAAATGCCGCTCCAATTGCCGGATGGACATGCCAACGCGTTTCGAAACCTGCTCGATCGAGATCTTGTTTTCGATGTTGTTTGCAAACAACTCGATGGCCCGCCGCACCGGGCGCGGCAGGGCATTGCGGGTCTGATTTTTGCTGTAGCCCGGCAAAACCTGCAACGTATCCGCATCACGCAAAGTCGCGTATTGGAACCAGCAGGCCGTTTCGACGGCAACCGCATCGGACACCTCATCCGAAATTACGCCCAGCATGAATTCAAAAACCGCTGAAGTCCCGGCAAAGGACATTCGGTTGCGATCTATCGTATAGAGCGTGTCGCACAGGTTCACCCTGTCGAATTGTTCCTTCAAAGCAGCGGTATAGCAGAAATGCGCGCTACAGCTGTAACCATCGAAGAACTTTTCTTCCGCCAGCGCAAAAAGTGAACCGCTGACCGAACCGATCCGCGCGCCACGGGACAAAAGCCGTCGCAGCGCTCCGCCCGAAGCCTTGCGATCCTTCAACCGGGCTGAGGCCCCGGCAAAGACCAGCACGACGTCGGTTTCCTCCACCTCGGACAATGCCTTGTCAGGGTTGATGCTGAGGCGTGAGCTAGACATGATCTGTTGTCCATCTTCCGAAACGACAGTCCAGCCAAGACCATCGCTGCGGCTGATCTCATTGGCCACGCGCAGCGGGTCGATGGCCATGGACAGGGCAGCAAGCGGGAAATCTTCGAGGCACAGAAAGGTAAAATGGGTCATGCTTTGTCTCTTTGCCAGCACGATACCCCAACTACACCGATTTCGTCAGAACACCAAACGATGGGCGCGGCCGCGCTCGTATAGTTTTCGGTTCAACTCATCCGCTTCGGGCGCGCCGTATTCCAGCGCGAACACAAACGCATGTGTAAGGTAAAAACAAGCAGCGTCGAGATCCTGGTTTTGCTCGGCCCGGTCGGCTGCCTCGTGGTACAGCCGGATCAGCGCAGGCACATCATTATCCGCGTGAGCCTGCAACAGGTGCTTGTCGAGTTCTTGCAGATCCAAAGTCAGCCTCTTACCGGAAACGCTAAGTGTGTTGGCCTGTACGTAATCATCATACGCTTTCTACCTTTTTGCGCCTGAATCCTGATTTCCCAGCGCCGTCAACGATGCGGACCGGCCCTTGATGAACCCATCACACGCATCCGCACGCGTCTTTGCGCAATCTTGGAACATCGCCTGCATCTGCGATGTTCCTGATTGCAAATGACCGCGCAGGATACATCCGTGGCGCCCTCAGCCCATGATCCGGCCGGAAAGCCGCCTATGCCTCGGCACGGGCTTTTTCGATCTGAGTGGCCACCCAGTGGTGGAAACAATGCGTTGGGCCATCCATCGCGGGCGAAAAACGGCCGCCGTCGAATTTGACACCGTGACGGCCTTTCTGCATGCCCTCGACCACGAACACATCCTCTTCGAAAACGGTTTTCCAAAGCTGCGCATTCTTTGCGCGCAACGCTTCGTGCTCGGGTGCGTCTTCCGGTTTTTTGGCGTAGTACAGCTCGATCCTTTCGTTTGACCGTTCATGCGTGATCGGATCGATGATGAAGGCAAATCCATGGTCGCGTTGAACACCCAGCAAGGTGTTCGGGTACACGACGATGTATTCCGCCCCTTCGTTCCACTTTTCGCTGAGATTCTGGAAGTCATCCAGTTTTTCGCCATCCTGACCTTCGAACTGGCGATAGACATAGGTGCCCTGACCCGAATACTTGCCCGGTTCATTGATGTTGTAGTGGTCTTCCAGGCGCGAATAGCTGTTGAGACCCGGGTGAACCCAGGGCAGGTGATAGCTTTCGCAGAAATTCTCGACCGCCAGTTTCCAGTTCGACTTCAGCTCGAGCCGGACAGACGCGCCGGCACCGCCATGATACATGGGCTGTTCAAAATCTTTCCAGCGTTCCATCAGCTCGCCATGAACCTCTTCGAACTCCGGGGCGTTGCCATCCACATTCACGAAGACAACATCGCGCCAGACATAGGAACGTATGCGGATCAGGCCCAGTTCAGCAAAGTCCAGATCTTCATGCGTGTTCTGTCCGGGGCCTCCGACATGCGGCGCCGTGCGCAGCTCGCCATTCAGGCCGTAACACCAGCTGTGATAGGGGCAACGGATCGCGCCGCGGATTTTCTGCGGCTTGTCGACCAAGATCATTCCGCGATGGCGGCAGGTGTTCTGGAAAACGCCGATCTGTCCGTCACGGTCGCGCACCATCAGAAGCGGCACGCCGAGAAAGTCGATCGGAAAGGCATCACCCGCTTCGGGAATGTCCTTGCCAAAACCGATGCCCGACCAGTTCGCGAACAGGACCGCCTCCCGTTCCTCGGCGAAGATATCGGGATTGATATAATGCTCGTTCGGCAGGCCCTTGGCGGTGTTTACCGGGGTCAGAACAGACGAAAGCGCTGAATGCTTGTTCATCGGTTGCTCCTGAGTAATTCGGAATGTGTTGAACGTTACCCCCATTGGCCGGTCGAGCTGGTTTCATTCAACATCAAAAAACCTCATGGCCGATTGAGGCAGACTAAACCGAACCGCCGGACAATTCATCCAGCAACCAGTTTTTCAGCGCCAGGGCACCTTCTGTCAGCTGGTCGTCCGGGCGACCGACGAGGTAAAAGTTGTTCGGGGCAGGGATGCTGAATTCTTCTAGCGCAACAAGTTTTCCTGATGCCAGCATGGGCTGGATCAAGCGTTGCCACCCCAATGCAAGCCCGGCCCCTTTGCGGGCCAACTGCAACGCCAGAGCATAGCTGTTTACGCGCGACTGTACCGGTACAACTCCGGTATATCCGAGGTCGTGAAACCAAGATGGCCAGGTGGTCCAGGTGTTGTCCTGCGTTTCAAGGTGGATCAGGCGACGTTCGACCAGGTCTTCCAGGCTTGCCCCCTTCAGTTCCAGGGCCATCTCGGGGCTACAGACCGGCGTCAGAGTATCGCGGTACAGTTTAGTATGGTTCAGCTGCGAGTTCACGTCACGACCGTAGCGGATGAAAAAGTCGATATCCGGCCTGTCCGAGAATGGCTTGTCCTGTGCCATCTGGTTCACTTTCACGTGCGGGTAGTCCTGCCAGAACCGGATGACCGACGGAGAAAGCCACAACGCCGCCACAGCGGTAGTGGACCCGACCGTCACTGGATTTTCTGAATCGCCGCTGCGAATCTTTTCGAGCACCTTCGATATCTGCCGGAACGACGAACCGAGCACCTCGAACAGGTCCTGGCCATCCTCGGTCAGTTCCACGCCCCTGTGCTTTCTGACGAACAGCGCCGAACCCAGTTCACTTTCCAGCGCCTTTACCTGGTGGCTGACAGCGCCCGGCGTAACCGACAGTTCGCTGGCCGCTTCTTTGAAGCTGAGATGCCGCGCGGCGGCCTCGAAGGCCGACAAGGTCGTGAGAGGTGGAAGATTATAGTGGCGTCGTGACATGGTTGCTGCGTTGCTCAAAAGGTAGAGGTGAGTTACATTCATCCGAATGTGAGAAATTTTGCAATTGAAATCTATGTTTTTTCCTGCTGTTTGCGATCGGGTACAGGACCAAAGTCGACCGAGAACGAACAGGATGTGTGATGGATACACAAGTTGCACGCCTCGTGCGCAAAACACGGCTAAGCCCGGACACGTCCGATTTTTGCTTTGAAATCGAAAACGGCCGCTTCACAAGCCTTCAACCCGGCGCACATGTCGATATCCATCTGGCCGACGATCTGGTGCGGCAGTATTCACTGTGGAGCTGGAGTCAGGACGGCTGCGAAATCAATGTCGCCGTCAAACGCGAAGATGAAGGGCGTGGCGGCTCGGTGGCCATGCACGCGCTTCAAGAAGGGGCGATGGTTGAAATCGGCGGGCCGCGGAATCACTTCAAACTCGAAAACCACGATCGGCATGTCACGTTGATCGCAGGCGGCATCGGGGCAACTCCGCTGGTTGCAATGGCGCGGGAATTGATGAACCGCGGGCAGGATTTTCGGGTCTACTACCTTGTAAGGTCAAGAGAATTTGCAGCGATGGACGCGCAGTTCAGGGCCCTTGGGCTGGATGAATGGTATCATTTGCATTGCGATGACACAGACGGCTGGTTTGATCTGGCATCGGTCATGCAATCGATGCCCGTCGGTGCGGATGTGTATACCTGCGGACCTGAACCGATGCTGAACGCTGTTCTGGAAGCAGGTGCATCCTTGCGTGGCGGGGCAATCCATTTTGAACGATTTGCACCCGCTTCTGACATCGACCACGATCCAAACGCGGAATTTCAGATCGAAATTCAGTCAACCGGCGCGGTCTACCCGGTCGGAAAAGAGGAAACTATTCTCGGAGTATTGCAAAACAACGGCGTGCAGGTCGATTTCGGCTGCTCTGAAGGGTTGTGCGGGTCATGCATTGTTGACGTAGTGGCAGGGCAGGTCGATCACCGCGACGGAATACTCACACCGCAAGAGCAGGAAAGCCACGAATTCCTGTGCACCTGCGTTTCGCGGGCCAAGTCCGATAAACTGGTCCTGAAGCTGTGAAGGACGTAGTGGTCACAACAAATCATGTCGTCGCATTGTTCTCGCTAACATCGCAATCGAGTGAATTCGGTGGTCGCTTCATGTGATCGAAGTGTCGGATTCTCAGGTTAGAACATCTCACCCTTGCTATAGGTTTTTCGAAACTGGAAACCCAATAACCACTTAAGATGCCGCGACGACATTCAACCACACGCTGACTTATCACCGGGATCGGTGATGACAGCAGGCAGCGAGCAATCGGGAGGAAATTTGCAGTAAGAGACGTAATGGGAGCAAGCGTTGTTACTGCAAGCCCAAGTTTGGGCTGAACACAACTCAACATCGGTTCGTGCATCGTGCATGATTGTCCACGTCGTGCAACGCGATGTTTTCCAGCATTTTTTCAGAAGAACAAAGAACGACACACTCGAGGAGGAACGTGCGATATGTCGATACCCGAACCTTTCACGGACGTTGAAATAGAAACGGCTGATTCCGGATTCTATGAAAACTACAGCGTCCCAATTGCCCTGATCAGCAAAGCCATCATGGTCGGGCTGGTGCTGTGGGCCCTGGTTTTCCCAGCGAATGCAAACAGCACATTGGGCAGCCTGAACAGCCAGTTGCTGGAAGTCTTCAACAGCTTCTACATCGTCATTGTCGGTTTTTTCTTCTTTTTCCTTGCCGTTGTTGCGATCATTCCGTCCACGGGTCGTAGGATCATGGGAACGCCGGGGGAAAAGCCCGAGTTTTCGAACTTCTCATGGTTCTCCATGATGTTTGGTGCCGGTCTTGGTGTGGGGCTCATGGTTTTCGCCACAGCAGAACCGCTGGGCCTTTGGGGGTCTAACCCTGTGGTTTTGTCGGGTGAAGTTGCAGGAAATGACCCTGAATCCGTTCAATCGGCTTATCGTTTCACTTTCCTGCACTACGGCTTTCACGCCTGGGCGATCTATGTGGTAACCGGCCTGTCCCTGGCCTACTACGCCTATACACGCGACATGCCTCTGACGATCCGCTCTGCGCTGACACCGTTGTTTGGCCGTTTCGTCAACGGCTTTTTCGGCCACGTGGTTGACGTTTTGGGCGTTGTCGCAACGATCCTCGGCGTGTCCGTAACCATCGGCTATGGCGTCAGCCAGTTCATCGACGGCCTTTATGCCATCACCGGCATGCAGTGGATCATGGATCTGGGCGGCGAGGTGCCGACCCCCAGCAAGGTCGGTCTGATTTCAGGCTTGATCGTTATCATGGGCCTGTCGATCATTTCGGCGGTTTCCGGTGTCGGCCGGGGTGTCAAGTACCTGTCCAACCTGAACCTGGTGCTGTCGATCATCCTGCTGGGCACTTTCGTGGTCTTCGGTTCGTTTGTCTTTGCCATGACCACTTATGGCACTGCGATGATCGACTACATCCTGCACTTCCTGTCGCTCAGCTTCAATGCCTATGGCCCGCTGTCGGCCGAAGCATTCGCAGCGGCTCTGCCGGCCGAGGCGCAAGCACATGCCGCAGATCTGATGGGTGGGGCGACCAATGCCTGGGGTAGCTTCGACGGCTTCAAAAGCGGTCTGGAAGGTGCAGCGGCCGAGTTGGACGAAGCAACCTTGGCCGCGGCCTACGCTGCGGGTGAGCAAGGTCGTCAGTTTGGCTGGCAGGCAGGCTGGACCACCTTCTACTGGGCGTGGTGGATCGCATTCTCGCCCTTCGTGGGGCTTTTCCTGGCGCGCATCTCCAAGGGTCGGACCGTCCGCGAGTTCATCTTGGGCTGCGTGTTCGCACCTGCGCTGGTGTGCTTTGCCTGGATGACCGTTTTGGGCGGCACAGCGATCGATCTGGAACTGGCAGGCGCGGCAGAAGGTGCGATCATCGGCGCATCGAACACCAACAAGCTGTTCACGACATTGTCCTTCATGATCGATGGTGGGCTGCTGTCCATGCTGAACGTTATGTGCGTGATCCTGATCATGACCTTCCTGGTAACCTCGGCGGACTCGGGTATTCTGGTGATGAACACCATCATGTCGGGTGGTAGCCAGGAAACCGGTATCAAGCACCGCATCATCTGGGGTGTGATCCTGACGGCAGTGATCGGCGCGCTGATCCTGGCGGCGGGTGAAAACAACCCTATGGATGCGCTGCGCAATGCCATGATCATCGGTGCGCTTCCGTTCACCATGGTGATGGGCCTGATGTGCGTATCGCTGGCCAAGGCGCTGTTCCGCGACAGTCAGCGTGACAAGCACTCTGCCAACAGCGCGCAGGCAGCCGAGTAAGGCGTAGGCACAAGAAAAAACCTGGTCAGGCCGCCCTAACTGGGCGGCCTGTTCTTTTTCGGTAAAGCGTCGCCTTTGACGTGAAAAACCCCAATATCACCCCGGGGCTAATGCCGTAAGGAACGGCGAACCAGGTCTGCCCCCTACCGACCGGCCGAATACCCCGTACTTCCGCCACCTCTGGCTGCTGAGGTGACGGTTTGCGCACCGGACCGGCGAGGGCCGCATCACCTGTCACGGTCGATTTCCTTGCGGCTGCAACTTTGGATGCAGGACTGCCTTAGGGCCGCGGGCAGGGACTTAGAACTTTCGTCGAATGTCCCGGCGAAGGGTGGAAAGTTAGTCTTTCGATCATGCGCGTACTCACATGCATTCTAATGCTGCTTTTCGGCGGCCTGGTGATTTTGGTTGAACCTGTGTCGCGCGATGATATCGAATCCTACATCCGCGCGCCGTTCGCATTGGGGGCGGCGTTGTACGAAAACGGCGTCTACAGTCTGCTGAACTCCGGCGGGGCCGATGCAGGCTATGTCTTTGAATCGAAACCCTTGGCGCCATTGTCCGGTTTTTCAGGCGCACCAATCAACATGTTGATCGTGCTGGATCTTGAAGGGCGTTTTCTTGACGTGCAGTTGATTGAACATAACGAACCGATCTTTGTTTTATGGCTCGGAGAGCCCCTTTCCACAAATTCTTCGAGCAATACAGGGGCCTTTCGATCTCGGATTCCATCGTTGTCGGAACCCCGTACGGCGATGCAGCAAGCGGGTCGTCATTGGTCTATCTGGACGGGGTTACAAAAGCGACGGCAAGTTGTGCGGATCGTGCATGAATCGGTCATGGGCGCTGCTTTGACAGTCGCGCGCGAGAAAATGCAGGGATTGGCAACCGCGCCGCCTGCATTTCCGGATCCCGATTATCAAGAAGAACTCAACTGGCAGGATCTGATCGATCAGGGCATCGCCACATGCAAGGTCTACACGAATGCGCAAGTTGACGCTCTGTTCGATGGCACCCTTTGGGAAGATGACGATCCCGAGCCGCAGTACAGTCCCGACGACCCTTATCTGGATCTGTGGGTCGTGGATGTGGGCCCAAAAGCCATCGCTCGCGCTGCCTTGACCACGGACAGTTATGAAGAGGTGCAGCGCTTCATGGAAATTTCGGACAATGACGAGCTGATCCTTGTGATCGAAACGGTGCGCCATGGTCCGGTCAGCGAAGACTTTGTACGCAATACCACGCCGGACTGGATTTCGGCCGAGCAGAGCGGATTGCCGGTCGCTCTGCGTGATGCCGATCTGCTGGTCGAGTTGGCGGATAACATGCCAGATGGCGTTGCCATGATCCTGCGCACCGACCGGCGCCTGGGGTTCGAACCTTCCCGAGAATGGGTGTTGAAGGTTCTTGCAGTTCGCGAACATGGCATGTTCCAGCCTGAAACAGGATCCGTCACTTTGGATGTTGCACATATCTCACCTGAAAGGTTCTTTGATCGACCAGAACAGATTGTTCCGGCACCGCCCTGGCTTGAAGCGCTGCGAAATCGCCAGTTGGATCTGGTTTTCCTGGGTGTGTTTCTGGCTGCGCTGTTGGCCGTTTAGGCCCTGCGAATGAATGCCCTTGCGGCGCGACCATTGTTCACTCCCGTACGTCTTGGCGTTCTTGCCCTTGTCACAGTTTTCGTGGGTTGGTGGGGGCAAGGGCAGCTATGGATCGTCACGGTCTTGGGGGCATTGCGTACGGCATTGGACGGCGGCAGTTCTGCCTTCCTGCTCTATGATCCGTTCTCGTTGCTGATCTGGGCCGTGACCCTTGCGGGTTTGATTGCTTGGGGCAGGGGATTGTTCTGCGGATGGCTCTGCCCTTTCGGTGCCCTTCGGGAATTCGCACATCATCTGGGCAAAGCCCTTCGTATCCCTCAGGTTGAACCGTCAAAAAAATGGGCAACCGTCTGAAATGGTTGAAATACGCGGTACTGACGGCCTTGCTTGCGTTGTCTTTGCCGCACCTGATCAGGTCGATAAAGCGGCAGAGGTTGAGCCCTTCAAAACAGCGATCACGACCTTCTTTTTTCGCGAATGGTATTATGTCGCCTACGCCATCTTCTGGCTGGTTCTGGGAATGGCGGTGTTCAAGGGCTTTTGCCGATATGCCTGCCCCTTGGGCGCGTTCCTTGCGATCGGTGGGTTGCTTCGGGGCCGCGACTGTATCGAACACCGCGCCGAATGCGGGTCACCCTGTCAGCTACGCAAGGTCAAATGCAAATTTGGCGCGATCACGCAAGCCGGGCAAATTCAGTTTGATGAGTGTTTTCAGTATCTCGACTGCGTCGCCATATATAACGACCGCAACCGCTGCGTTCCCATGATCGTCCCGGCTCGCCGCCGCACGAGAGAGGTTGTAGCCGAATGATCAACCGTCGCCGCTTTCTGGCCATATCTGCCGCAGCACTGGCATCTCCGTCTCATGCACAGCCTATCCGTCGGCGTGGCTACGCCATGGGGGCCGAAATCAGCCTGACACTGGATGCTGACCCTGTGGAGGCAGAACATGCCATTGCCGCTCTGCGATCCATTCTGGAGGAATGCGAGGCGCTCTTCAGCCTGTATCGCCCGAACTCTGCCCTGTCGGAGCTCAACCGGAAAGGGTATCTCAAAAGCCCCGATCCCGCTTTTGTGTCTCTTTTGACAGCGTGCAGCGCGGCTTACGACCTCACAAATGGTCGCTTTGATCCCACAGTTCAGCCAATTTGGCTTGCCGCGTCCGAGAATGAGGCTCAACACGCGCGAAGGCTGATCGGATGGAACCGCGTAGGTCTAACTAAGGAACTCGTGCAATTGGGCCCTGATCAAGCGCTTATCCTGAACGTCATCGCTCAAGGTTTCGCCACCGATCTGGTCGTTCGCGCCTTGCGCAAAGCCGGGTGGGAAAAGGTTCTGGTCAATATCGGAGAATATTATGCAAGTGGTCGTCAGCGGCTGCCGGGCGTCACGGATCCAGTGCACCGACTTGTCGAAGTCACGCATTTGAAGGACCGCGCCATTGCTACGTCCAGCGCTGACGTCATGCGCCTGCGGTCGGGCGGCGCTCACATCATCGACCCGATGGGCGGAAACGCACCGCTTTGGTCAACGGTCAGTGTCCAGGCACCGGATGCTACGACGGCAGACGCGCTTTCAACAGCATTCTGTCATGCTTCCGAGGCTGAAATAGCAGCGACCCTTGCGCAGGCAGCCGGCGAGCGCATCGCGATCCGTGTACGCCCCAATGGGAAAGTGGTGACGCTGCAAGTATAAAAAGCCCCGGATGACACCGGGACTTTTCGATTTTCCCGACCAATTCTTTACAAGCAGTCTTCAACCGCGCGTTTGGTCATGACCGAAACAAGATGCGCTCGATACTCCTTGCTTCCATGCAGATCCGCAATCATGTTCGCCGGGTTTACGCGCAGGTCCATAAGGGCATCAGGGCGAAATTCCTTGTTAAGCGCCTGTTCAGCCTCGGACCACCGGAAAACGCCGTCCTCGCTCGCGCCGGTTACCGCGATGCGCACTCCGTCCGCAAAGCGGGCCAGGTAGACCCCGACAAGCGCAAAACGCGAGGCTGGCTGAAGGAACTTCCGGTAGCTCGCCGCTTGCGGCACCGGGAAACGGACCGATGTGATGATTTCACCCTCATCCAGTGCTGTCGTGAACATTCCCTGGAAAAAGTCATCGGCGGCAATCTGGCGGGTATTGGTCACGATAGTCGCCCCTGATCCCAATACCCCTGCCGGATAACAGGCCGCAGTGTCATTGTTGGCAACCGAGCCGCCAATCGTCCCGCGGTTGCGAACTGCCGGATCGCCAATCTGACCGGCCAGCGCTGCAAGCGCTGGATACGAGCTCACGGCCTCGCGGGCGACGACAGCGTGGGGCGTCGCGCCACCGATCGACACCGATCCGTCATCCTCGATGCAAACGCCTTGCATCTCGGGAATTCCGCTCACCGACACCAACTTGGACGGGGCCGCCAACCGTTGCTTCAATGTTGGGATCAGCGTCTGTCCGCCTCCCAACGCCTGCGCATCCTCTGCTGCCAATGCTGCAACCGCGTCAGCAATGGTCGAGGGCTTCTCAAACTCGAAATTGTACATTTCGTTCTTCCTTTCCGAAAAGGCGCTGATCCGCCCTTCATCTGGCTATAAATATCCCGGGGAGCGCGAGGGGCTGGCCCCTCGCACCTTAACCTCTCAACCATGCATCGCCGTCCAAACGCGTGACGGGCTCATCGGCATGTCGATATGATCAACAGCCCTTCCACCTGAGTTCAACGCATCCAGCACCGCGTTGACCACCGCAGGCGGTGAGCCGATCGCACCGGCCTCGCCGCAACCCTTCACACCAAGCGGATTGTGCGTACACGGCGTCTGGCTGGAATGATCTACGCCGTAGAATGGCACGTCATCCGCACGCGGCATCGCATAGTCCATGAAGGACGCACTCAGCAGCTGGCCGTTCTCGTCATAGGCGCAGTTCTCCAGCAGGGCTTGACCGATGCCCTGACCAATACCGCCATGCACCTGGCCATCAACGATCATTGGATTGACGATATTGCCAAAGTCATCCGCAGCCGTGAATTTCTCAATCGTGACCTGACCTGTGTCTGGATCAACCTCGACCTCACAGGCATAAGCCCCTGCCGGGAAAGTAAAGTTGGCCGGGTCGTAAAACGCGGTTTCCTCCAGTCCCGGTTCAACTTCCAGCGGATAGTTGTGCGGTACATAAGCCGTAAGGGTCACATCCCCCCACGCCACCGACTTGTCGGTCCCCGCAACACTGAACTGACCGTCCTTAAGTTCGATATCTGCCTCGGACGCTTCCAGCAAATGGGCTGCAATCTTTTTGGCCTTGTCGATCACCTTCTCGGTGGCCTTGACCATAGCCGAGCCGCAGACCGCCAGCGAGCGTGAGCCATAGGTGCCCATGCCAAACGGGATCTTCGAGGTGTCCCCGTGCACGATCTCGACCATTGACTCGTCGATGCCGATCATGTCGGCCACGACCTGCGGGAATGCTGTTTCATGGCCTTGCCCGTGGCTGTGTGCGCCAACCATCACACTTATCGAACCGGTGGCGTTCACCCGAACTGTCGCCGCGTCGTAAAGACCCGCACGGGCTCCCAACATGCCGACGATATTCGAAGGCGCGATACCACAAGCCTCGATATAGCAATTGACGCCGAGACCGCGCAGCTTGCCTTTGGCCTCACTCTGCGCGCGTCGTGCTGCAAAGCCCGCGAGATCAGCCGCAGCCTCAAGCTTGTCCATCGTCCCGTTGTAATCCCCGGTGTCATAAGTCAGCGCCACCGGCGTGTCATAGGGGAACTGGGTGACAAAGTTCTGTCGCCGCAGGGCGATCGGATCGACACCCAGTTCGCGCGCGGCTTTGTCGATCACACGTTCCAACTGGTATGTCGCCTCGGGGCGGCCCGCGCCGCGATAGGCGTCCACCGGCACCGTGTTGGTGAACATCGCCTTCACGTTTACCTGAATGACCGGCGTCTTGTAGTTGCCCGCCATCAGCGTGCCGTGCAGCCAGGTCGGGACCGAGCTGGAAAAGGTGGATAGATACGCGCCCAGATTGGCATATGTGTTGGTACGCAGGCCGACGAAATTGTTGTCGGCATCCAGCGCCAGCTCGATCTTGCTGACATGGTCGCGGCCCTGTGCATCCGACATGAACGCCTCGGACCGGCTGGCCGTCCACTTGACCGGGCGGTTGCAGGCCTTGGCGGCAAAGGTGCAGAATGCCTCTTCCGCATAGTGGAAAATCTTGGTGCCGAAACCGCCGCCCACATCCGGCGCCACGACGCGGACCTTGTGTTCGGGCAGGCCGAGCACAAAGGCGCACATCAGCAGCCGGATCACATGCGGGTTCTGCGACGTGGTATAGAGCGTATACTCATCCGTGCCCCGGCTGTATTCCGCCACGGCCACGCGCGGTTCCATCGGGTTGGCGACCAGCCGGTTGTTCACCAGTTCCAGCGTGCTGACATGCGCGGCGTTGGCAAACACTTCGTTCACCTTGGCATCGTCCGCCTCACCCAACTGCCAGTCATAGCAGATGTTGTTCTTCAGATCGTCATGGACCAGCGTCGCGCCATCCTGCGCGGCTGCCTTCATGTCGATCACCGCGGGCAGTTCTTCGATATCCACATCGATTGCCTCAGCCGCGTCGCGCGCCTGTTCAAGGCTGTCGGCCACAACGGCAGCAATCGGATCGCCAACATGGCGCACTTTGCCTTGCGCCAGAATGGGGTGCGGCGGCTCTTGCATCGGCGCGCCGTGCTTGTCGGTGACTTCCCAGCCGCAGGGCATGCCGCCCACGCCTTCGAAATCCTTGCCGGTAAAAACCTTGATCACGCCCGGCATGCCTTCGGCCGCCGAAGTGTCCAGGGATTTTATCCGGCCATGCGCGATGTCGGACCGCAGAAAATGCACATAGGCCTGGCCATGTACGTTGATGTCGTCGGTATAATTGCCTGCTCCGGTCAGAAAGCGTACGTCCTCGCGCCGCTTGGAACTGGCTCCGATGCCACTGTCTTTGGGCATTGCTTATTCTCCTCCCATAAACGGATGCTGCTGCATCCCTCACTCATCCCACGGGCGTGTTTCCGACGCCCGCAGCGGCATCATTCCGCAGCGATGCTGCCCACGTCCTGGCCGGATGCGGCCATGATCGCTTTGACGATGTTGTGATACCCAGTACAGCGGCACAGGTTGCCCTCCAGATACTTCCGGATTTCGGCCTCGGTTGGGCGCGGGTTCTCTTTCAGCAGCGCGGCGGCGCTCATCACCATGCCCGGAGTGCAGAATCCGCATTGCAGACCGTGGTGATCCTGAAACGCCTGCTGTATCACGTTCAGTGAGCCATCCGCTGTTGCCTGGCCTTCGATCGTGCCGACATCGGCCCCATCTGCTTCGGCGGCCAGCATGTTGCACGATTTCACCGCTTCGCCATTCACATGCACCACGCAAGCACCGCATTGCGCTGTGTCGCACCCCACATGCGTGCCCGTCAAAGACAGATGATCGCGCAGAAAACCGGACAGCAATGTCCGGCCCTCGACGTCTCCGCTTACGGCTTTGCCGTTCACGGTCATGGAAATTTTCATGACTTTCTCCTCCCTGAATTCCAAAGGATCAACCGCCTAACACGCGCTTGATCCAACCTTTCTTTTCTTCCCCGGTCTCGTCTTCTTCCGAGGTTTCGGGCTCGGGCACATCCTGAGGTTCGACCGCATTCTGGAAGTTCTCAAAGAACTGGTCGGCCATTTTTCTGGCAACCCCATCGATCACGCGCCCCCCCAACTGAGCCAGTTTGCCACCGACGCGTGCATCGACCGCGTAGGTCAGTAGTGTGCCTTCGGGGGCATCCGACAAGGTGACGTCGGCCGCGCCTTTGGCAAATCCGGCGGCTCCTCCCTTACCTTCACCCGATAACTTCACGCTTTCAAGCTCCACGAGATCAGAAAGGGTCACAGAGCCTTTGAACGTCGCTTTGACCGGGCCTACTTTCTGCACGACGGTGGCCTCGAACCCGTCTTCGACCGAGCCTGTCATCTCCTGACATCCCGGCACGCATTCCTTCAGAACATCTGCCGACAAAAGCGCGGCCCAGACTTTGGAACGCGGCGCGGCGATGACGAGGCTGTCATTGAGTTCCATTTCACTTCTCCAAGTATATTTTTGTTACGCTACGCGGTGTTCGCAGCCTTGCCTATAAGACCTTGGGTGTAGTCACCGCAGTATGGGCGGCGAATGTGTAAGGCCGTGACGTTTGAAGATTTCGGCGATGCGCCCATCCTGCAACGCCGCGTAAATGGCATCGTCCACAGCATAGCCGAGGCCGCGATAGGCGAAATGAACGGCCACGCCAGTGGTCCATGAACTGACGGTAAAACCGGGTAGGGGTGGGGTATGGATGTCAAGCTCTGGCGTCAGCCTAGCCTCAAGGTTTTCGCCGGCAGCCACCAGATTGAAACGCGCGTCAACACCCAGCTCTTCGGCGATCAATGTTCTGGTGTCGATATCCACGCCCTGTATCTTGCCGTCTCTCTCATAGGACCACGGGGCAAAGTCGTCATAAGCCGCAAATTTGATATAGCCGCGCGCGACGATGGTATCGAGATCAGCGCCAACGATATCCCGGCTGGCGTTTTGTGGTTTGGGTTGAGGTACACGATCCTCGCATCGGGCCACCGCCATTCCGGTTGAAAGAGTGGCAGCCAACAGGGAGAAAAAAAATGTGCGTCCGATCATGTGTCTCAGTCTGCCGTCCTATTGCGCGGCAGACAATCCAATTGTCAGTTGCTCCGCCGCCTATGAGAAATCAGGGCTGTCGCCCGAGATCAGAACAGCGGCGCGAAAGGCCACGCTGTCAGCCGCAGGGCGCCCGATCCTGTTTCCACAGTGCCGGCAATCTGGCTGAGATCCGACTGAAGCGCTGCGGCATCACCTTCCCCGCCGTCGGCCATCGCGGCCAGCAGGTCGCGGGGCGACGTCTCCGTGCGAAAACGCCATGCCACCTGCGGTCAGGCCAGCCAGCGCTGTGTTGAAAAACACAAGACCCATCGTCTCCTCCTTCTGATGCTGGCTCTGGTCTTAGCTCAGGGAAAACCATCGTGAAATTCGACCTTGTTTGCAGATGAGCCGCTGCGTGCGACTAAGGTCGAATGGCATGCCGCCCAAGGACTCATTTTAGTAGAGCAGCATCGGAGGAGGAGCAAACACGGCCATGTTTTTTGCGTCTTTGCAACTCTTGTTCTGTTGCCAATGGTTGCTGCAGCTGAGGTCTCTGTATCTGCTGTCTATCTTCATCAACAGGTCAGACGACCACCGGTTTTGTCGAACCTTGACCCTTTGCCCGACGATCTGGGCACGGCAGGTGCAGAACTGGCTTTGTCAGACAACCTGACAACGGCCAAGTTTCTGGGCCACACGTATGAACTGACAGTTTTGACCGTCCCGGAAGACGGGAATTGGCTTGATACGGCGCGCCGGGCCTTGTCCCAGACAAGCTTCCTGATATTGGACGCTCCGGCGCAGGCGCAACTGGCGGTCGCTGATCTTCCCGAGGCCGCCGACGCCATCTTGCTCAACGCGTCTGCCCGCCACCGCGACTTAAGACATACCGCCTAACCGTGCCAACCTGCTGCACACCATGCCGTCCGATGCGATGCGCGCGAACGCTCTGGCACAATTTCTGGTCAAAAGGCGCTGGGACGATCTGGTTCTGGTCGCCGGAGAACACCAGTCGGACATGGCCTTTGCTGACGCAATGAAACTGTCCCTGACCAAATTCGGACTGGAAATTCGGGCGGAAAAGACCTGGCGTTTCGATGCTGACATGAGGCACAATGCGGCGCAGGAAGTTCCTGTTTTCACACAGGATTTCGTGGACTACGATGTCACGTTGGTCGCGGATGAGCTGGGCGACTTCGCAAGATATATACCGTTCAACACATGGGAACCCAGGCCGGTCGCAGGTTCGGAAGGGTTGCGACCGGTCACGTGGTCGCCTGTGGTCGAGCAATGGGGCGCGGTTCAGTTGCAGAGCCGGTTCGCCGGTTAAGCAGGCCGGTCGATGAGGCCAATCGACTATGCGGCATGGGCTGCGTTTCGGTCCTTGGGCGATGCCGTGGCCCGAACGCAATCTGGCGATCCCGCGGTTCTGCGGGACTACATTCTGTTGGAAAAATTTGAACTGGCAGGCTTCAAGGGCCGGGCGATGAGTTTCCGCGCCTGGAACGGTCAGTTGCGCCAACCCATCCCGCTGATGACGGATCGAGCGGTCGTGGCCCTCGCACCGCTCGCGGGTTTCCTGAACCACAGGACTGAACTGGACACTCTGGGAATTGACCAGGCCGAATGCCTGTGCACGGCCTTTAGCGAGGACTGAAGATAAAGTTTTCCGTCTTTTTGGCCGCTGCTGCATTTTGCACTCCGGCGGTTTCGGACGAGATTTGGATCAGCAATGAAAAAGACGACACGCTCAGCGTGATCAATATCGAAACGTTTGAAGTGATCCGCACCCTTAAAACCGGAGAACGACCACGCGGGATCACATTTTCCAAGGACTACTCGGTTCTCTACATCTGCGCGTCAGATAATGACTCGGTGCAGGTCATGGATCCTGAAACCGGAGAAGTCCTTTATGATCTGCCGTCGGGCGAAGACCCCGAACAGTTCGTTTTGCACCCGAATGATCGGCATCTGTACATCGCCAACGAAGATGACGCGATAACAACTGTCGTCGACACGGTATCGCGGACCGTAATTGCCCAGATAGACGTGAGTATCGAGCCGGAAGGGATGGCGGTCTCACCTGACGGCACGATCGCTGTCACCACGTCCGAGACCATCAATATGGCTCATTGGATCGATACTGAAACACAGGAGTTGTTCGCCAACGCCCTGGTGGACTCGCGCCCGCGCCACGCGGAATTCGTCAAGGGCGGAACCGAACCTTGGGTCAGCTCTGAAATCGACGCCGGAAACTGAATCAAGCTCCTGAATTTCAGCGGCAATGGTGGTCGGTAGATTTTTGGGCGGCCTGAAAGGTCAAGGAAACATATCCCTGCATTCTGGGCGGGACGTCGCGGGACAGACCCGTTCCGAACGACACGTGCAGGGCCAAATGGCGCAACCGTATCAAGATCATGTTCGTCCGGGAGAAGGATCGGCGCCGCGTCGCAAACCGTTGCGACAGATGCCCGAAAGTGGTCCGATAAGTCACCGCTGGTGCCGCCGAAACCATGAGTGTGGAGCCCGGATGAAATGCGCGAATTGCCCCCACGACCATTGTGCAATTTCGCCGACAGACCCGCCTGCGAATAGTTGCCGTGCCAACAGCTCTGACCTGTCGGCGATTCGGTGCGGAGGGAAGACACAAGTCTAGGGAGGACACCGATGAACCGGTTCACAATGGCGGCAGTTGCAAGCGTGATTGCAGTGGGCACGGCCCATGCAGAAGTTACCGAGGACGATCTGGCCAACGACCAGTCAATTACGACCCAGGTCGTGACAAACGGGATGGGACGCCATTTGCAGCGCTACAGCCCGTTGGACATGCTGAACAAAGACAACGTCAAGAACCTGTTGCCGGCCTGGGCGTTCAGCCTTGGTGGCGAAAAACAGCGCGGGCAGGAAACCCAACCGCTGATCTATGGCGGCATGATGTATATCACCGGATCGTATTCGCGCCTTTATGCAATTGATCTGGAAACCGGCAAAGAGGTCTGGCGATACGAGGCGTGCCTGCCCGAAGGCATTCTGCCTTGCTGTGACGTGGTGAACCGGCGTGCCGCCATCTACGGCGACAAGGTGATTTTCGGCACCCTTGATGCCCGGATTGTGGCCCTGAACAAAGACACCGGCGACGTCGTGCGGCGTGATAAAATCGCGGACTACAAGGCGGCGTATTCTTACAACGCGGCTCCGCTGATCGTTGACGGGCTGGTGATCACCGGAAATTCGGGTGGTGAGTTTGGCATCGTTGGCGCTGTGCAGGCACGGGACGTGAACACCGGTGATCCGGTATGGGAACGCCCGGTCATAGAAGGCCATATGGAGACGCTGAACGATGAAGAAAGCACCATGACGGGCGAGTTGAATGCGACGTGACCCGGCGACATGTGGAAGACCGGCGGTGGCGCAACCTGGCTGGGTTGTTCCTATGACGCGGACACGGATACGCTTGTTTTCGGGGTCGGAAACCCGGCGCCGTGGAACTCGTGGCTGCACAATGCGGGCACGCCGACGGAAGGTAACGCCAGAGACAACCTTTACGCGGCCAGCCGCATCGGAATCGATCCGAAAACCGGCGAAATCAAGTGGCATTTCCAGACCACGCCGCGCGAAGGTTGGGACTATGACGGTGTAAACGAGGTTGTTGCCTATACCGACCGTGAAGGAAACAAGCGTTACGCAACCGCCGATCGCAACGGGTATTTCTATTTTCTGAACCGCGAAGACAGTGCCTTTGTATCGGCTAATCCGTTTGTCAAAGACATAACATGGGCGTCCGGCGTGGATGAGACCGGCCGACCGGTCTTTGTCGAAGAAAACCGCCCCGGGGATCCGTCGTCAGCGGCTGATGACAAGAAGGGTGAAGTGATCTTTGCATCGCCTTCTTTCCTTGGCGGCAAGAACTGGATGCCGATGTCCTTTTCGCAACGTACCGGCAATTTTTATGTACGGTCGAACGAATGGGGCATGGATATCTGGAACCAGCCGATCTCGTACAAGAAGGGTGCCGCCTATCTGGGCGCAGGCTTTACGATCAAGCCCTATTACGAAGATCACATTGGATCTCTCAAGGCCATCGATCCGGATACCGGCGAATGGGAATAGGGATACAAGAACAACGCGCCGCTGTGGTCAGGCGTGATGACGACAGCCGGTGGCTTGGTGTTCTTTGGCACGCCTGAAGGTGAGTTTATCGCGCTGGACGACGAGACCAGCGAGAAGCTGTGGTCGTTCCAGACCGGCTCGGGCAGCGTGTGACCTGGGAACAGGATGGTGAACAATATGTCGCGATCATTTCCAGCTGGGGCGGCACTGCACCGCTCTGGGGGGGTGAGGTGGCCAAGAAGGTCAACTATCTGAACCAGGGTGGTACCTTGTGGACCTTCCGCCCGCCAAAGGAACTGGCATCGGCGAACTGACACGGGATCCAGCAAAACCCTGATGCGTACCTCTGATCCGGGGTGCGCGTTATTATACGACCTTCCGCCAGTATGCGTGGTTTTCATTCATCGCTAGGATTGGTTAGGCTGGAGACCATTTGAATGCAAAAGGCTATACCAGATGCTTGCTGAATCCGCCGCGCGCAATAATTTCGAAAACGTGCTGATCGTTGATGACCATCCTTTGTTTTGCGACGCCTTGTCGATGACCTTGCAAAGTGTGGCTCAGATCCGGAAAATCCATACGGCAGACCGGCTGGAGGACGCCTTGGATCTGCTGGCAAGTGGGCTGAAACCCGATGCGGTCATGCTGGATCTCAATTTGCCGGATGTGGACGGCCTGGAAGGTTTGATCCGCTTGAAGGCTGCCGCAAACGCACCGGTGATCGTGGTGTCGTCGCTGACGGACAACCGCGTTGTCAGCCAGGTGATACAGGCCGGCGCATCAGGCTATGTCCCCAAGCACAGTCAGCGCGACGTGTTCCGCACTGCATTCGAGACAGTGCACGCCGGTGACGTTTTCGTGCCAGAGGGCTGTGTTTTGATTGACACAGAGGAAGAGGACGAACACGACGAAGCGGTCAAACGACTGGCGACACTGACAAATCAACAGGCGCGCATCCTGCAACTGATCTGCGAAGGCAAACTGAACAAGCAAATCGCCTATGACTTGTCGATTGCGGAAACGACGGTCAAAGCGCACGTGACAGCAATAATGCGAAAACTGGGTGTTCAAAGTCGTACGCAGGCGGTTCTGATCGTCAAGAAAGCGTCCTTTGCCAGTGTCTTGCAAGACCAAGGCTAAGCGTCATACTCTCACGTCATCGTCGCGCTTTTAGGGAGGAGGCACGATGGACCAAGCAGTCGGGTGGGCAACAGCCCGGGCCCGTACGCCAGGCATCGTCAAAACGGCTTTTGCACGCCACGACACCGGGCAGTCGATCGAGACCCTCAGACGCCAGTTGGGTGATGACCCACTTGCGCTTGTCATTCTTTTTGTCAGCCCGAACGCCGATGCATCCGTGGTGATCGCGGATGCCGAGCGCGCCTTTGCGCCGACCCCGATTGTTGGTTGCACCACCGCCGGAGAGCTGGCGGATAGTGGGTATTGTGAAGATCAGATCGTCGCGATCGGCCTGCCGCAATCCCATTTCGACATACGCACGGTTCTTGTTTCGGATCTGAACGAATTCGAGTCCGACAGCATCATCAAAGAGATGATCCACAACAGAAATACGATGATGGCAAACGCACCCGACTGGAGCCATGAATTCACGTTCCTGATGATTGACGGGTTGTCGACAAAAGAAGATGAACTGACGTCGGAATTGGCTGTGGGGCTGGGGCCGGTGCCATTGTTCGGCGGTTCGGCCGGGGATGGAACCAAATTCGGGCGCACTTATGTTCTGTATCAGGGGCAGGCAAGAAGCAACGCAGCCGTACTCACGCAGGTTCGCACGCGGTGTCCGATCAAGGTGTTCAAGACCGATCACCTTCTGCCCACCGCCTATCGCATGGTCGTGACCAAGGCAGACCCGGCAAAACGCATCGTTCAGGAAATCAATGCCGAACCCGCTGCCCGCGAATACGCCCGTATTCTCGGCAAAGACCCGGAACAGCTCACCACATTCACATTCGCGGCCCATCCAGTCGTTGTGCAAATAGGCGGGCAACACCATGTCCGCGCGATCCAGCAGGTAGCGGGAAATGGCGATCTCGTCTTTTTTTCGGCGATTGACGAAGGCTTGGTCCTGACGCTGGCAGAACCTCGGGACATGGTTGAACATCTACAGGAAGAAATCAGCCTGTTGACCGAGAAACAGCAACCCGACACCATTTTGGGTTGTGACTGCATCCTTCGCCGGCTGGAGGCCCAGCAAAAGCAGAAGACGCACGCGATCTCGGACATCCTGTCTCGCCATCACGTGGTCGGTTTCTCGACCTATGGAGAGCAATTCAATTCGATCCATGTGAACCAGACCCTGACCGGCGTGGCGATATACCCGCCCGAGAAAGAGTAAGGTATGATCGAGCATCTCACAGACCCCTCGGACTCCCTTGAACGTCAGAACGAAAAACTCAGGAAAATTGCCGAAGCCCTGATGCGGCGGGTCGAAGAATCCACCAATGCCTCTGGCGCGGCTTATGCTCAGTTCCAACGGGCGGCGGTGCTTGAACAAGAGGTTCGCGCCCGAACGGATGACCTTGAGCGCGCGCTTGAACTTCTGAATGACTCCAACGCCAGGTTGGCTCAGGCCAACAAGGAAACCGAAGCAGCGCGCGCAGATTTGGCAAATGCGATCGAAACGGTGCAGGAAGGCTTTGCCCTGTTCAATCGTGACGAAGAACTGGTGCTGTGCAACAGCAGGTTCGGGATGCATATGCCCGATATTCAGGAACAGCTGAACCCCGGCTTGTGTTTTGCCGACTACGTGGAACTGGTCAGCCGATCCAGGTTCCTGTCCTTGCCAGAGACAATGAGCCCAGAGGACTGGGCCAAAAGCCGTCTGGATCGTCACGCAGATGACCACGTGGTGTTCAATGTTCGTCTTTCGGGCAATCGGTGGACGCAAGTGTCAGAACACCGCACGCCAGACGGGGGCACCGTGATCCTGCAAACCGACGTGACAGATATCATGCGGATCGAACGGCAAGAAAGGGATCGCATTCTTGACGACAAGGCGCGGCTGATCCGCGCCACGCTTGAACATATCGATCAGGGCGTCTGTATCTTTGACAACAAGCACCGCATGATCGGGTGGAACACCCGCGCAAGCGAGCTTTTGGCCATACCGATCACTCAGTTTCAGATGGGCATGCGGTTTGAAACCCTGTCCAATCGCCTGGGCGACAACATCAGCTTTCAGAAAGGCATCACCGAGGCGGATCTGCTGGATTGGGTCAGCCGACCAACCTACCGCCGCCCTCTTCAGTTCCAGATGCATCAGGGGCGATCGAAAATCCTGTCGGTCTTTGCGCAGGAAATGCCAGACCGGGGCTTTGTGATTTCCTTTACCGATGTAACTGCGGAACGGAGGTCTGCGCAGGCCTTGTATGAAGCCAAGGAACTTTTGGAACAACGTGTGGCGTCACGCACAATGGAGCTTGCGGATGCGCTGAACGAGGCTGAACGGGCGAACGCGTCAAAATCGCGTTTTGTGGCCGCCGCCAGCCATGACCTGTTGCAGCCTCTGTCTGCTGCAAAGCTCTATGTTGCGTCACTGGGCAGCGGTTTGGACACTGACACCGCCCGGACCGTTGCAGCAAAAGCAGAAAGCGCCCTGAACAGTGTCGAACACATTCTCGAAGCCCTGCTGGACATCTCAAAGCTGGATTCCGGGCGGGCCAAGGCGCATCTGTCCACAGTGTCGGTGGGCGAGCTTTTCTTGCAGATGGAAGACGCATTCAAGCCCGTCGCCCAGGCCAAGGGTTTGAGTTTGCGTTTTGTTGACACAAAGGCTCTGGTCACAAGCGATGCCAGTTACCTTCGGCGTATATTGCAGAATCTGCTGTCAAACGCGATCCGGTACACCGAGACCGGCAAAGTTCTTGTTGGTGTCAGGCATCGCAAGAACGCAATTGCTTTGGAAGTCTGGGATACGGGCATTGGCATAGCATCAGATCAAAGAGATATCGTGTTTCAGGAATTTCAGCGTTTGCATTCAGATGCCAGCGCCGCCGAAGGAATGGGGTTGGGTCTTGCGATTGTCGAGCGGGCCTGCGGGTTGCTACAACACCCCATCCACCTGTTTTCCGAAGTTGGAAAGGGCACGGGGTTTTCGGTCGAAATACCTTTGGCCCGGGTGAAACCAGAGGTTTCTCTCTGCTCTTCAGTGGTACAAAAACCAAACTTGAATGTGCTGGGCAACACCGTCGCCCTGTTGATCGAAAACGATGAAAACCTGCGCGGCGCGTTGACCATGACCATCGAATCCTGGGGCGTCGAGGTTCTGGAATGCGAAAGCGAAAGCGAAGCGATTGGCCTTCTGCGCGAAATAGGCATCCTGCCAGACTTTGTTGTCGCCGACTATCAATTGAACAACGGAAAAACAGGCACGGACGCCATGCGCGCCCTGACGGATGAATTCGGGCATTTGCCCGGCTGTATTATCTCAGCCAATCGATCACAAGAGATTGTTCAGCAGTGTAAACAAGCAAAGCTGCCGCTGTTTTACAAACCGATAGATACGCAACTGCTAAAATCGACGCTGGAGGCCTCGGTCGCGCGCGTCATCTGAGTTTTTCCGGTTGTCGCACATTTCCAAGTTCGGCCGGGTGTCTTTCAGAAGTCTTCCGTCCGCGGGTTGGCGTTGGTCTGATCCAGCATCGACACAACTTCCGCCTTCCATCCCGCTTTTATTTTCAGCGCCAATTGCGAAGGGGGGCGGTGATCCGGCGACAGGATGGCGTATTCGTATCTGAGGGGGTCCTTGAAAGGCAGGAATACCACACGGCCATGCGAGATATTCAGCTTCCGTTCCGTCGCAACAGTCAACGGATCGACAATCGAGCAGCACTGCCCCGATCCAACAAACGGAATGAGCGGAAGAAAATACTGGCACGTCACACTAGGTTTGTAAGTGGCGGCAACCATCTGAAAAGCGCGCTGCACTTTCTTCTGAAAAGGGTGGGTGTCATACAGTCCACCCATTGGCACATCATCGAGATCCGAAATCGTCACAGCCTTTTCTTGCGCCAACGGGTTGTCCCGATCCATTGCGCAAAAGCAGTCTCCGCTGATGATCTCTGCCGTAAATTGCGGCTTCTTTCCGACCGGGTGTTCGAAATCAGCAAACCCGAAATCAATGTTCTGAGTGCCTGCAAGTTCCATTATCTGTGGCGAACTGCGGGTGGACAGCGTAACCCGGATGTCCGGATTCCCGCCAACTGAACGGCTTATGAAATTCGGGAAGGCAAAAATGGACGGTCCCGGCATGGCGGCAATGTTCAGGCTGCCTGAATTTCCTTTAAGAAGACCGTGCATCGTACTGGAAACCGTAGATAATCTGTCCAGTATTCCGGTGGTTTCTGCCAACAGGTAATGCGCCTCTGGCACTGGGATCAGACGCCGGCCTTTTCGTTCGAACAAGGTCAGTCCCAGACTCCTTTCCAGGTTCTTGATTGCCAGGCTGATCGCGGGTTGTGTCCGGTTCAGCTTCTTCGCGGTTTGAGAGATGGACCCGGTTTCCATCACCTCACGAAAAACTGTCAATTGAGCAAGGTTCATATCTAAAACATAAGCTAAACTTTCATTTTGTTAAATATAACAAATTTGTATTTATGCTAAAACTCCATAGGCTGAACGGATCAGAATTCGAACAAACCGAATCCAATGATCCACAACTGGGAGCTTACTATGAAATTGATGAAATGCCTGACGGGTTTGGCTTTGGCGGGTGCATTGGCTGCACCGGCGTTTGCACAGGACCCAACCTTTTTTCGCATCGGCACCGGCGGTGCAGGCGGCACTTATTTCCCGATCGGCGGGACCATCGCCAACGGAATTTCGGCCCCTCCAGGCTCACGCCCCTGCGAAGAGGGCGGCCAATGCGGCGTGCCCGGGTTGATCGCGATTGCACAGTCGACAACTGCGTCAGTCTTCAACAATGCCGCCGTGCAAAACGGCGAGCTTGAGGCCGGCCTGGCCGCCGCAGATGTAACCCGTTCGATGTATCTGGGTGAGGGCAAGTTTGAAGGCAAACCCCACCCGAAACTGCGCATCGTCGCAAACCTGTTCCCGGAAGACCTGCACCTGGTGCTGCCAGCCGGTCAGACGATCAACGATCTGAGTGATCTCAAAGGCAAGCGCGTTGGTATTGCCCAGGCTGGTTCCGGCACGCAGGTGGCCGTTTTGCAGATGCTGGACGCCTGGGGCGTCAATCGCGACAATATGGACGAGGCCGAGCTGAACAACAGTCAGAGCGCCGAGCGTTTGGCCGACGGTCAGCTTGACGCCTATTTCTACGCAGCAGGCTGGCCGGTTGCCGCAATGGTGCAGCTGTCATCGACCAAGGGCATGAACCTGCATTCCTTCAGCGATGAAGATCTGGCAAAGATCAACGAGATCATTCCTGCCTATATCCCGTCCGCTATCCCGGGCGGTGTATATGAAGGCATCGATTCCGAAACCAAGACCCCTGCGGTCAGCGCGATGCTGGTTGTGTCATCGGATCTGTCCGAAGATCTGGTCTATCAGCTGACCAAGGCCCTGTGGAACGACAACACGCGCAAGCTGCTGGACAACGGCCACGCAAAGGGCAAGCAGATCACGCCTGATACTGCCCTCGACGGCGTCGAGGCGCTGGGTGTTCCGCTGCATCCGGGTGCTGAGAAGTTCTATAAAGAAGCCGGTCTTCTTCAATAACCACACCTGACTGAAACCTGTCGTCGGTGCCCCTTCTTGGGGCACCGCACTCTGGAATTTTGCGAAATCGGGGGGCCATCATGTCCGAGACCCAGAAACTTGATGACCACGAACTGACGGCCGAGGAGCTGGCGGCCATCGAAGAACAGTTCGACGAAGGCGCCGCTGTCCGGCAGGTCACGCCCACGGCAGGCAAGGTGTTGCGTGTCGTCGCCCTGATCTTTGCATTCTACGAATTCTTCACGGCTGGGTTCGGCTTGCCGGCCGACCACTGGCATATGGGCATCTATCTGGCTCTGCTGTTCATTCTGGTCTACGCCACGATCCCGATTGTCGGGACCAAAAGTCTCTATGCTCTCAAAGTCAGTCGCTTCCGCATCGGCAACGTCCCTCTTTATGATCTGGTGTTCATGGCGCTTGGCATCGTCGCCGCGCTTTACGTTGGTTTCGCCTGGCGCGGCATCCCGTTCCTGGGGATCGAGGAACAAACCTTCCGCATGGGCAACCCAAACAGCTATGATGTGATCCTCGGCGTCATCATCATCCTTCTGGTACTGGACATTGCGCGCCGCACGCTGGGTTGGGTATTGCCGTTGATCATCTGCGTATTCATCTCATACGCGCTGATGGGTCCCTATTTTCCCGGGTTGCTGCAACATCCGGGCGTGAACTTCAAAACCTTCGTGTCGTCGATGTACTTCCCGCAGGAAGGAATCTATGGCGTGACGCTTTGGGTTGTTTCGACCATCGTGTTCCACTTTGTCCTGTTCGGCGTGATCGCTCAGCGAACGGGGCTTGGACAATTGTTCATTGATAACGCAACCATTTTGGCGGGTCGCTATACGGGCGGTCCGGCCAAAGTGTCGGTGGTATCCTCGGCCTTCTTCGGCACGATCTCGGGCTCTTCGGTGGCCAACACCGTTTCGACCGGCGCGCTGACAATTCCCAACATGAAGCGCCTTGGATACCCCGGTCACTTTGCAGGCGGGGTCGAGGCCGCGTCTTCGGCCGGTGGTCAGATCACTCCGCCCATCATGGGCGCTGCGGCCTTCATCATGGCCGAGTTCCTCGAGGTGCCCTATACCACCATCGTGATCGCAGCGATCTTTCCGGCGATACTGCACTATGTCGGCGTCTTTGCCGTGGTGCACCTGATGGCGCGTAAGCTGAACCTGCAAGGTCTGGCGAAAGAGCAATTGCCACAGCTCAAGGCCGTCTGGGCCGAGGGTTGGGCCAATATCGTTCCGTTGATCGGTTTGTTGGTCGTCCTGTTTACCGGCTACACGCCGTTCATGTCGGCCTTCTGCGGTATTTCGCTGGCGGTTATCGCGGGCATGTCGCGGATCAAGCAACCGCCAACACTGATCTACGCGGCGGCGTTTCTTGCGTTCGTGCTTTGGAAGTTCTCCGACGGTGGGTTTGACCTGTCCATGACAGCGATTCTGTGCGGATTGTCGGTGATTGCCACGCTCAACCCGCAGAAACGGATAGAAGTGCCCGAGATGTTGGCCGCGGTCGAACTTGGGGTAAAGTACTCGCTGGCCGTGGGGGCCGCTGCCGCCGCTGTTGGTATCGTGGTGGGTGTCATCAACACTACCGGCATCGGCTTTCGCATCGGCTTCATGGTCACGCAGGGCGCGGGCAATCTGGCATCCGATCTTTACAACATGATCTCGTTCGGCAATTTCCAACTGTTTGCGATGGAAGACCTGCAATTGTTTATCTCGCTGGTCTTTATTGCCATCGTCTGCATTCTGATGGGTGCCGGCATCCCGACCACGGCGCTGTACATCATGCTCGTCTCGGTGGCGCAGCCTGCGCTGGCGCAGTTGGGGGTTCCACCCATCGCCAGCCATCTGTTCGTGTTGTATTATGGCGTGGTCTCCGAGATCACACCTCCGGTCTGTACGTCGGCCTATGCGGCGGCAGCGATTGCGAATTCCAACCCGTTCCGCACCGGGCTGTCCGCCTTTACGCTGGGACTGGGCAAGGTCATCGCGCCAATGGCGTTCGTCTATGCGCCGGTTTTGCTGTTCGTGTCTTCCACCGGGTTCGATCTTTGGGAATTCACCTATACCGCCGCCAGCTGTATCGCCGGTGTCATCGCCCTTTCGGCAGCGGTCGTGGGGTATTGGTTGCAGCCACTCAACCTCGTGTCGCGCATCCTGATGGCCATTGCCGGGGTTATCTTCGTGGCGCCCACGCTGACGGCTGACCTGATCGCATTGGCGGTGGCGTCTCCTGTCATCATCACACAGGTGATCGCCCGCAGCCGAATTCAAGCAACGGTCTGACATGCCTGAACAAGTGACCATCATCGGCGCCGGGATCGTCGGTCTGTGCTGTGCGCTCTCGTTGCAGGAGCGCGGTATTGCCGTGCGTCTGATCGACCGTGGAGAACCGGGGCAGGAGACATCGTTCGGCAATGCCGGTGTCGTCTCGCCCTGGTCGGTCATTCCACAGGCCACGCCGGGTATCTGGAAAACGATCCCCGGGATGCTGTTGGACCCGAAAAGCGCGTTGACCGTCAGACCTGCGTTCTGGCCCAGGATGATACCTTGGGGCCTGAGGTTCCTGAAGAATTCAAGCGTGAAATCCGTACGCAATATCTCGGACGCAATGGAGGTGCTGTGCCGCCCTTCGATAGATCTGTACCGAAGACATCTGCAAAATACCGGGCACGAAGACCTTATTGTTGATTCCAACTATGTCCACGCGTTTCGCAACCCGGATCAGGCTGACCTGAAAGAATTGGGATATCTGATCCGGCAGGAAAAAGGCGGACATCTAGAGCGGATCGACGGACCAGAATTGCGCCGGATCGAACCTGCGTTATCCAGAGATTTCAAGGCTGCGATCCTGATCAAGGGACAGGCGCGGGTCACGTCTCCTGGCCGGGTTGGTGCGGTTTTGGCCGACAAGGCCCGTCAACAAGGCGCCGAGTTCGTGCGGACAGAAGTCAAAGAACTAAAGCGCACGGAAGACGGCCAATGGCATTTGACCTCGTCGGCCGGCGCGCTTCACGCCGATACTGTCGTGCTGGCCGCCGGTGTTTGGTCTGCCGAGTTGCTGAAACCCTTGGGTTTGCCCGTGCCACTGGTGGCCGAGCGTGGATACCATGTCCAATTCCCGACCCCCTCTGCCAGCCTGGAAAACTCGGTGATGGACGTGGACGCCAAGGTGGTGGCCAGTTCGATGCAGGACGGTCTGCGCGTGGCGGGCACGGCCGAATTCGGCAGCATCGACGCGCCGCCAGATCCACGCAAACAGTCGCTTCTGACCGCACAGGCCCGCGCAATGATGCCGGATCTGAACACCTCGGATACACAGTTCTGGATGGGCCGACGCCCGTCTTTTCCCGACAGTTTGCCTGCGATCGGTCCGGTTGAGGGGCACAAGGGCCTGTTCACCGCCTTTGGTCATTCCCATTACGGTTTGATGATGGCCCCCAAAACCGGCGAGCTGGTGGCTGATCTGGTGTCAGGGCAGCGCCTCAACATCCCATTGGATTCAATCGCCTTGTCGCGATTTTGACGCGTAACAACCACCGTTTCTAAGAAGGATTACCCAATCATGCCGATCTATCAGGGTGGACAGAATATCTGCGGAGCCTCAATCGGGGTTTTGTGTCTGGAAAGCTATTTTCCCAAACCTCCCGGTCATATCAAGAACCCTTCCAGCCTGCCGTTCCCGGTGCTGTACGAGATGATAGATGGCGTCACGGTGCCAACGCTGCTGAACAATCCGACGCCTGATCTGCTGAACCCATTCATTAAAGGCGCGCAACGGCTTGAGGCTGAAGGCGTACGCGCCATTACCGGAAGTTGCGGGTTTCTCGCCCTGTTCCAAAAAGAGTTGGCCGCGGCCGTATCGGTGCCTGTCTTCGCTTCGAGCCTGATACAAGTGCCATTGGCCTTTCACATGACCGGGGCCAGCGCACCGGTCGGGGTGATAACAGCGGATTCGTCAGCGCTGACGCAACGCCATTTCGAAGGCGTTGGAGCAGGGGGCGTTCCGGTGGCCGTACAGGGTCTGGAACACACCAGCGAGTTTGCCGAAGTCATCCTGCGCAACGCGCGCACCCGTATGGACACAGATCTGATCGAGGCCGAAGTGCTGGACGCTGCGCGCAGGCTGAAGCGCGATACGCCCGAAATACGCTCCGTGGTATTGGAATGCACGGATCTTCCCCCTTATGCAAAACGCATTCAGGAAGACCTGAAACTGCCGGTCTTTGACCTGACGACGCTGGCGCAAATGGCGCATAATGTAAGCGCGCGCACCGGGTATTGCGGGCTGATGCCGTGGGGGTGAGGCCCTTGCAGGCTGGTGTTTTCTTTCAATGGCTCAGAAGCGTCGAATAGCCGCGAAAACAGTTGCTATTCGCTGATGCTTTTGGACGGACCGGTGCAAGGGACTTTCCCTTGCTGAAACGGCTGGTTAAGAAGCCCTTCCACTGCCGTTTCAGGAGGCCCCCTTGGACCGTATCGCCCGCACCATAGCCACCGAGATCAATGCACGTCCCGATCAGGCCGGTGCTGCGATCAATCTATTGGACGACGGAGCGACGGTTCCTTTTGTCGCCCGCTATCGGAAAGAAGCAACCGGTGGGTTGGACGACACCCAATTGCGCCTTCTGTCCGAACGTTTGACCTATCTGCGTGAGCTTGAGGCACGGCGGGAAACCATCCTGAAATCGATAAAAGAACAGGGGAAGCTGACCGAAGATCTGAGTAAATCGATAGCTCGGGCAGAAACCAAGGCCCAGCTGGAAGACATCTATCTGCCTTACAAGCCCAAGCGGCGCACCAAGGCGATGATCGCGCGTGAAAACGGGCTGGAACCCCTGGTCGAAGCCATTCTGGCCGATCGCGATGCGGACCCGGAAACACTGGCCGGGGCATACCTGAGCGAAGCTGTCGCCACCCCTCGAGACGCGCTGAACGGCGCGCGGGACATTCTGACCGAACGATTAACGGAAAATGCGACACTGCTGGGTGAGTTGCGGGCCTTCATGCAGCGCGAGGCGCTGCTCAGTGCAAGAGTTGTCGACGGGAAAGAAAAGGAAGGCGCCAAGTTCAGTGATTATTTTGACCATTCCGAACGATGGGCGGATGTTCCATCGCATAGGGCTTTGGCAATGCTGCGGGCGTCAAAAGAAGGCATTGTTTCACTTGATATCGCGCCGGAACCGGAGTTCGGGGCAGCCCGGGCCGAATCCATCGTGGCCGCGCATCTGCAGACCCGTGGCCAAGGACCGGGTGATGCCTGGTTGCGCAAGGTGGCCGGGTGGACCTGGCGGGTCAAGCTTTCGCTGTCGATGATGGTCGAACTGATGGCCGAACTGCGCAGTCGGGCACAGGACGAGGCAATTCAGGTCTTTTCACGCAACCTTAAGGACTTGCTGTATGCTGCTCCGGCGGGTGCCAAGGCCACTTTGGGCCTCGATCCCGGCATCCGCACCGGCGTAAAAGCGGCGGTGGTTGACGCAACGGGCAAGGTCGTGGCCACTGACACGCTGTATCCCTTCCAACCCAAAAACGATTTGCGCGGAGCGCAGGCTACCATCCTAAACCTGATCTCGGCCCACCAGATTGAACTCATCGCCATTGGAAACGGAACAGCGAGCCGAGAAACCGAACGGTTGGTTGCAGATTCTTTGGCTCTGCTCCCCAAGGCGGTAAAAGCACCGACCAAGGTAGTTGTGTCCGAAGCGGGGGCTTCGGTCTATTCCGCGTCGGAACTGGCAGCACGAGAGTTTCCCGATCTAGACGTTTCGCTGCGTGGGGCGGTGTCCATCGCCCGGCGATTGCAGGACCCTTTGGCAGAACTGGTCAAAATCGAACCGAAATCCATCGGCGTGGGGCAATATCAGCATGACGTTGACCAGCACCGCCTGTCGCAATCCCTGGATTCCGCGATCGAGGATGTCGTGAACGCGGTCGGGGTTGACCTGAACACGGCCTCTGCACCTTTGCTTGCGCGTGTGTCGGGGCTGGGCCCCGCGCAAGCCGAAGCCGTCGTCGCCCATCGCGATCTGAACGGGCCGTTCCAATCGCGCAAGGACCTGTTGTCCGTTGCCGGGCTGGGTCCGCGTGCCTTTGAGCAATGCGCCGGATTTCTTCGCATAAGGGACGGCGCCGAACCGCTTGATGCGTCGTCGGTGCATCCCGAAGCCTATGACGTCGCCCGCCGCGTCGTATCGGCCTGCGGGCGGGATATCAGGCACATCATGGGCCATGAGGGGGCCTTGAAAGGGTTGCGGGCACAACAATTCGTAACCGAAGATTTCGGCCTGCCCACGGTTCTGGATATCTTTGCCGAGCTTGAGAAACCCGGACGAGACCCCCGGCCCAGCTTTGTCACGGCCACTTTCGCGGATGGCATCGAAGAGATAACCGATCTGAAGCCCGGAATGGTTCTTGAGGGCACCGTGACAAACGTGGCAGCCTTTGGGGCATTCGTGGATGTGGGCGTTCATCAGGACGGTCTGGTTCACGTCAGCCAGTTGGCCGACCGCTTCGTCAAGGACCCGCATGAGGTCGTCAAGGCCGGGCAAGTCGTGAAAGTGCGCGTTGTCGAGGTGGATGTACCCAGAAAACGGATCGGGCTTTCGATGCGCAAACAGGGCGGCGGTGGAAATCGGCGCGCCTGATCTGCAATCCGCACATTATCCGGGCTTAACGACATAAAGGCGTTACCCGCCGGAAATAGCGTGCAGACCGATACGGGCAGCCGGCATGCGTTGTTTTCATTGCGCGCTGAACTGGGTATCAGCAAGAGAGCTCTCAGTGTCGCCAAACGGATCGAAATGGAAACGACAGTTCATGCAGTACCACAACACGCCTTACGACAAGCTTCAGGTCGGTGATACTGCCGAGTTGGCCCGCACGTGCTCGGTTGATGATTTCTATGTGTTCGCCAACAATTCCGGCAATCACAATCCGCTTCATCTATCCAGCGAAGACGGCGACGGCGACCACATCAACGAAGCGGTTGCCCCTGCCATGTTCGTGGGGGCCCTGATCTCGGCCGTTTTAGGGAACGTTCTGCCGGGGGCAGGGACGCTCTATAAATCGCAGCGATTTGATTTTGTGGAAAGGGCGCATGCCGGTGATGAGCTGGTATCCAAAGTCACCCTTCTGGAAAAGCGACCACACCGGGAAGTTGTCTTTGAAACGGTCGTTACGCGCCCATCGGACGGTGCCGTGATCGTCAGCGGGCAGGCCGTCGTGATCGCGCCGGAGAAAGAGATGGTGTTCGCCGAGTTGGATCTGCCCGGGCTGGTGGTGAAACGTCATCGTCACTTTGATGCCATGCTGGAAAAGGTGCGCCCGTTGCCGCCCATGCCGACCGCCGTTGTAGCCCCGGAAGAGCCCAACGCCTTGGGTGGGGCGCTGCTGGCCGCGCATGAGACGATCATCACACCCATTCTGATCGGTAACCCGGACAAAATCTCTCACGCGGCCGCCGAAATCGGAGCGTCGTTGGCTGGGATTGAAATCATTGCGCAGAGCGATCACGTCGGTGCGGCCCATGCGGCGGTCGATCTGGTTGCAGAAGGTCGTGCGAAAGCGCTGATGAAAGGGCATCTGCATACGGATGAATTGCTGAAGGCTGCGCTCAGGCGTGAAAACGGCCTGCGCACCGGCCGCCGCTTTACCCATGTCTTTGTCATGGACGTGCCCGGCCAACCCAGACCTTTGTTGGTGACGGATGCGGCGGTCAATATCGAGCCGGACCTGGAAACCAAGATTGATATTGTCCAGAACGCAATCGACCTGGCCCTGTCGCTGGGGATCGAAAACCCCAGGGCGGGAGTTCTGTCTGCCATCGAAACCGTCAATCCGGCGATCCGATCCTCGGTTGATGCGGCTTTGCTGTCGAAAATGGCGGAACGCGGTCAGATCACGGGCGGGCTTGTTGACGGCCCCCTTGCCATGGACAATGCCGTCAGCCTTGCGGCTGCGCGTTCCAAAGGGATTGTGTCGGATGTCGCGGGCAAAACCGATATTCTGGTGGTGCCAAATCTGGATGCCGGGAACATGATGGCCAAGCAGCTGACCTATATCGCCAATGCAGAAGGGGCCGGTCTGGTCATGGGGGCCAAAGCTCCGATCATTTTGACCAGCCGCGCCGATGACGACAAAGCCCGGCTGGCATCCTGTGCCGTGGCGGCACTGCACGAAGCCTTTTCCTTACCGCGCACCGGAGCACCCGCATGACACATGTCGTGACACTGAACGCTGGATCGTCTTCCATGAAATTTGGTCTGTTCGAGCTGACCGATGACGATCCGATCATGGTGTGCACCGGCGCGGTCGAGCGGATTGGAGAACCAGAGCCGTTTGTCAAGGCGAAGTCTTCCGACGGAAGTGTCCTTGCCAGCGGCACCGCCGGAGAAATACGCGATCACGCCGCAGCGCTGGACTGGGTTTTGAACCTGCTTGCGCGCTCATTTCCAAACAGCGACGTGACTGCGGTCGGGCATCGTGTTGTCCACGGTGGACCTGACATCGACGCTCCGGTGCCATTGACCAAGGCGTCCATTCAGGAGTTGGACAAGCTGTCGCCGTTCGCGCCTTTGCATCAGCCGCACAATCTGGCCGGAGCCCGGGCCGCGATGGAACGTTTTCCGAATGCGGTTCAGATCGCCTGTTTCGACACCGCCTTTCACCGCAATCATCCGTGGGAGAATGACGTTTTTGCCTTGCCGCGCGAGTATTACGACAAAGGTGTTCGGCGTTATGGCTTTCACGGGCTCAGCTATGAATTCATTTCGGATCACATGGCAAAGACAGCGCCGCTTTTGCACGAAGGGCGCGTGGTCGTGGCCCATCTTGGCAATGGTGCATCGATGTGTGCGATGATCGGAGGGCGTTCCGTCGGATCGACCATGGGCTTTTCGGCACTGGACGGGCTGCCGATGGGGTCACGCTGTGGTCAACTTGATCCTGGCGTGGTCCTGTATCTGATGGACCAGGAAGGGCTGAGCGCTGACGAAATCTCAGACCTGTTGTTCCGGAAATCTGGGCTGTTGGGCCTGTCCGGGCTGTCCAACGATATGCGTACCCTGGAAAAGGCGGACACACGCGAAAGCCGACAGGCGATCAGCTATTTCACCTTCCGTATCCGGCGCGAGCTTGGCGCGATGGCGGCCATTCTCGGCGGTATCGACGCCTTGGTGTTTACCGGTGGGATCGGAGAAAACTCACGCCTCGTGCGTGACCGGGTGTGCTCTGGGATGGGATGGCTGGGCATCGAGCTCAATCCTGATGCAAATGCGGACAATGACCGGATCATTTCAACCGATCTGTCCCGCGTCGTGGTCATGGCAATCCCGACCAATGAAGAACTGGTCATTGCCCGTGCGGCGGCTGACCTGTTGGCCAAACGCCCACGGCTCAGAACTGCCTAGCGATCTAAGTTTCGACATAGGTCCAGCGATAGGCAGGCGGGGTCGGTCCCTTGTTCCGGCCGCCTTGCTGCATCTGTTCCCACGCATGGGCCAGAATGCCAACCGATCTGGATAGGCAAAACAGACCGCGTGCCAGTGGGGGCGCAAAGCCCAACTCGGCATAGATCACCGCGGTGGCGCCATCTATGTTCATAGGAACAGGCTTTCCTTTGCGGTGCGCCAACTCTGCCTCGATCGCCTGTCCGATCTGTAGGAACTGACCATCACAAGCCCCGTCCGTCACAGCATCACGGACCAACGCCATCAGACGTGGTGCGCGCGGATCCGTCGGCGTGTGGAAACGATGGCCAAAACCCGGCAATATCTTTCCTTCACGCTCGATCCACTCGTCCAGCGTTTGATCCAACCGGCCAGGATGTTGCGCCACGAAATGGTACAGCATAACCGCTTGCTCACCAGCCCCGCCGTGAATATCCCCCAACATGTTCACAGCGCTCGCCATCGCGTTGTTCAGCGGCAGCCCGCAGGTCACGGCCATGCGCGCCGTTGCGATGGAAGGGGCCTGAGGTCCGTGGTCCACGGCGGCGACCAGCGCGGCCTCGAACAACCGGACCTGCGCCCCAGATGGTCGGTCGCCACGAACCATGAACCAGATCATCTCGCTGAAACTGAGATGTCCGATCAGATTCTGGATCGGCTCTCCGCGCAGGTCGATCCGGCCCGGTTCCATATCGATGATGGAAGTCGTCCACCAATTGGACACATCGCTCATATGATGCCTTCCTTGCTCAAAGCGTCCATTTCCGCGCCGGTCAACCCAACTTCAGACCAGATCGCTTTATTGTCTGCTCCAAGTTCAGGCGGCGCGGTTTGGGGCATTTGCCGTTCGCCGTCCATGACAATGGGGCTGCCTGCAAGTTTCATGTCTTCGCCCTGCACTCGAAAAGATCCGATCAGGCCACGACCGGCAAGCTGTTCGTCATCAAGCGCCTCGGGCACGGTCAATACCTGCCCGGCCGGCACTCCGATTGCGTTGAGTTCGCTGACCCAGTCCGATGCCGCTTTGGTCCGCAAGGTCTCCTCCAGCGCCGCGCGCAGGGCGTGGCGATTGCGCTTGCGGTCTTCGCGCGTTTCATAATCCGGGTGGGCCAGCAGGTCTTGCCGGCCCAGATGCCTGGCCAGTGCCTGCCACTGTTCGTCGCGGTTGGCGGCAATGTTGATGGGCGCGTCAGAGGCTGCAAATGTTCCCGACGGTGCTGACGTCGTGTTTTCGTTGCCATGGGCCCCGGGAATGGCACCGGCGATCAGATAGTTCGACACGACCCAACCCATTGTCGAGATCACGGCTTCGGACATCGCCACATCCAGATAGGCCCCGCGAGAATCCGCGTTCAGGGCGGCGGACACTGCAAAAGCAGCCGTCATCCCACCGATCGTGTCCGCCAAAGGATAGCCAACGCGATAGGGTGCGGTGTCTGGACCGCCGGTGACAGACATCACGCCACTGATACCCTGCACGATCTGGTCATAGGCGGGATCGCCTCGGCGTGGACCGTCCTGACCGAATCCGCTTATGGCACAGTAAATCAGGCTGGGGTTCA
This sequence comes from Ruegeria sp. HKCCD6119, assembly GCF_013110585.1. NCBI lineage: Bacteria > Pseudomonadati > Pseudomonadota > Alphaproteobacteria > Rhodobacterales > Roseobacteraceae > Ruegeria > Ruegeria sp. HKCCD6119. The sequence continues at coordinate 121,184 of NZ_WVQV01000004.1, forward strand.
CATCGCGCAAGACGCCATACCCAAGTCCAAGCCGATCCATCACACCGGGGCGAAAGTTCTCTACCAACACGTCGGCTGTCTGGACAAGGCGTTTCAGGAGCGCCTTGCCCCGTTCTGATTTCATGTTGAGCGTGATGGACTTTTTTTCAGCATTCTGCGCCAGAAAGCTGACGCCCATACCGGCCTTGTTTCTGGCGGGATCAGCACCCAGGACGCGGGCAAGGTCGCCACCGTCAGGGCGTTCGACCTTGATCACTTCGGCACCCATGAGCGCCAGTTGATAGCAGCAATACGGACCCGCGAGGACATTCGTCAGATCGAGAACCCGTATTCCTGCCAGTGGCTCAGTCACCGTCGGCAACCCCTGCGGCCCGGGCACGCGCGCGGCGTGCGCGATAGCTGGGCAACAGCACCAGCAGCACCGCGACAACAAGCAGACCCAGCGTCATCGGACGTTCCCAGATGAAAGCAATACCGTCATAGAGCTGCATCGAGCGGGCAAAGTTGTCCTCCATCATCCCCCCGAGGATGAAACCGATCAGCAGCGGCGCAAGCGGGTAGTCGGCAAATTTCAACGCCGTGGCGCAAACACCGAAGCCAACAAGTATCAAAAGCTCGGTCGCATTGTTCTGCCCGATATAGGCCCCCATCAGAGTGAAGAACAAAATGAAGGGGATCAGGTAATTGCGCGGTACCGAGAGAACCTTTGCGATATATGGGATCAGCGGCAGGTTCAGGATTAGCAGAACGAGGTTGCCAATGAACATTGACATGATGACGGCCCAGAATATCTGCGGCTCGTCCAGCATCAGCCGTGGGCCGGGTGTCACGTTCAGGGCAATTAGTGCGCCAAGCAGGATCGCGGTTGTGCCGGACCCGGGAATGCCCAGTGTCAGCAGCGGCACGAAAGAACCGGTGCATGCCGCGTTGTTCGCCGTTTCGGGCGCGGCCAGACCTTTTATTGACCCTTTGCCGAATTCGTCCTGCTCCTCTTTCGGGGCAATGTTGCGCTCGACCGCGTAGCCGAGGAAGCTGGCAATCGTTGCCCCCGCACCGGGCAGAACCCCGATGAAGAAGCCCTGTACAGATTGGCGGCCGATCACCGGCGCGATGGCCTTGGCTTCACTGCCTGTGATGCGCAGGTCCTTGATCTCGCCGTCATCCCCCTGAAGGTTCTTTGGTTTGAGCACCAGAAACAGCGCTTCGGGCAGGGCAAACATGGCCATGGCAAGCGTGATGAAGCCAAAGCCCGATTGCAGATCCATGATACCCATTGTGAAACGCGGCAGGTTGAACAATGCACCTTCACCGACCGTTGCCATGATCAACCCAAGTAGCGTCATGATGACGGCTTTGGCCACTTGACCGGTGCCTGCGAAGGCTGCGATTGCCGACAGGCCCACGACCATAAGCGCGAAATACTCGGCTGAGTGGAACAGCAGTGCCACCGAAGACAGAGCAGGGGCAAAGACCATCAACAAAATGGCCCCGATCGTACCGCCGGCAAAACTTGCAATAGCTGCAACAGTCAACGCTTTGCCTGCTTTGCCTTGGCGGGCCATCGGATAGCCGTCGAAACTGGACGCAACAGTGCCCGCGACCCCCGGCGCGTTGAGAAGGATTGAAGATGTCGAACCGCCAAAGATGGCGCCGTAATACACTCCGGCCAGCAGGATCAGCGCTGCGGACGGGTCGCCCATGGAAATCGCCACCGGGATCATGATGGCGATGATCGACATCGGCCCAAGACCCGGAAGCATGCCGATGAACGTGCCGATCAGGCACCCTGCGACCACCATCAGCAGGTTTTGAATTGAGAATGCCGTTTGCAGACCGATCAGAAGTCCTTCGAGCATGTCAGCCTCCGAAAATGCCCGGCAATGGGCGCATGTAGATGCCAAGAACTTCCTGAACCAGATACCAGACCGCGCCTGTGGCGATCAGCGCGACGGGTAGCATGACGTGCCATTTGCGCTCACCCAGAATGAAAGACCCGAGGATCAGAAAGGCCGAGGTCGAGATCAGAAACCCAACAGGGCGCAGGCAAAGCGCGTAAATCACCATCAAGGCCAGCAACATAAGCGCTTGATCAAGATGGTATTCCCCCAGTCGCCGGTAATCGATATCGGCTTCCTTTGGTTCCGCCTTTTCAAAGCCCAGCAAAATAATCGTGGTGGTGACGACACCCAGAACCGACAGCACTTTGGGGAAGGTGCTGGGCCAGATCGGATTTCGCTGCATGAAAGGGGGCAGGCTGCCGTCCATCGTGAACCAAGCGGCGTAGCCATATGTCAAACACACACCCAGAAGAATGAGCGCGATCCAGCGATCCAGCGCCATGAGAGCCCCTCCCTGTTCCTTTTCGTGGGAAGGCAGAGCGGCGGATCCGCTCTGCCGAAAATGGACTTAGAGGAAGCCCAGCTTTTTCATAAGATCGCCGATCTGCTGTTCCTGCTGCTCCAGGAACGTCTGGAAATCTGCGCCCGAGTTGTGGATGTTGACCCAACCATTGCGTGCACGAACCTCTTCCCATTCCGGGGTGTCGTACATCTTGGCAATCGCTTCCTGGTAGGCGGCCAGCTTTTCTTCGGGCAGGCCGGGGGCCGCGAAGAAGCCGCGCCAGTTCACGAAGGTGGTATCAATGCCCTGTTCCTTCATCGTCATCGCGTCAGGAGCCGCATCAACGCGCTCTTCGGATGTCACGCCGATAATCTTGACTTCACCCGCATTCGCCAGATCGACCGCTTCCGAAAAACCGGTGGACAAGGCGGCGATTTCACCCGACAGCAGGGCCGCCATGGCTTTGCCGCCCGCGTCATAGGGGATGTATTTCACGCCAAGCGCATCCTTGCCCGCTGCTTCCATCACCATCGCGGCGACCAGATGGTCCATGCCGCCGGGAACCGAGCCGCCACCGATCGCTGTGCCGCCTGGGTCCGCATCAAACGCGGCAAGCAGATCCGCCATCGAGTTGATCGGGCTGTCTTTGCCAACAACGATCGCGGCATAGTCGCCGATAGTACCCGAAACCAGCGTCAGATCGCGGAAGTTGTGAGGAAATACACCGGTCAATGAGCGGATCACGATCGGCGTCGAATTCACCATCAGAGTGCCATGATTGCTGTCGGCATTTTCAATCAGATATCCGATGGCTTTGCCACCACCGCCGCCCGACATGTTTTCGTATGACGCCGTGCCGACAAGGCCAGCTTTTGTCAGCGCTTCGCCCGTGCCGCGCGCGGTTCCGTCCCAGCCGCCACCGGCGCCACCGGGGATCAGAAAGTGAATGCTGTCCACGACCTGATCTTCAGCCATGGACGGCCCGGCCAGACCAAAGGCAGCCACAGCTGCAATCAGGGCGCGACGGCCCAGTGTGAATGTCGTCATGATGTCCTCCCATTTGACAACCAGCCGCATGGCGGCTCAGATTGGGTGGAACAAAAACACATCAACCTGACATCAACCTGTCACGCAGAAAAAATAGCAAAAATCCCATGAAATTCCTCCTTGTGGAAGACAATCTTGATCTGGCGAACGCCATCTGTTCGCGCATGAGGTTAGACGGCCATGTGGTTGATCATGCGTCTAAATTGGACGAGGCGACTGCCTTTACCGAAACTCAGGAATACGACCTTATTCTGTTGGATATCATGTTGCCGGATGGGGACGGGCGCGACTTTCTCAAACGGCATCGCGCAGGTCATCTGGACACCCCCGTGATCGTTTTGACCGCACGCAGCCAGGTTTCGGATCGAATCGGTTCGCTGGATCTGGGGGCCGACGACTATGTTACCAAACCGTTCGACCACGCCGAACTCGAGGCCCGCTGCCGGGCCGTTCTGCGTCGCAAATCCGGGAATTCACGGACAACGATTGAAGTGGGCGGAATAGTCTTTGATCCATTGGCAGGCCATCTGACCGTAGGGGATGAGACTGTTTCGTTGCGCAACCGGGAGCTGCGCCTTCTGGAACTGTTCATCAGCGCGCCTGGTCAGGTTTTTTCGAAACAGAAACTGACCGACCGGCTTTTTTCATATGATGACGATGTCTCGGACAATGCAATCGAGGTTTACGTTGGCCGCCTTCGTAAACATCTTGAAGCGTCGGACCTGAAGATCACCACGCTTCGCGGTCTTGGATACAGGCTGGATCATGCCTCCTGATCCTTATGTGTCAGGATCGCTTCGGAACAGGCTGGTCCTGACTTTGATCGGCGGTGCCGCTATATTGGCGTTTCTTCTGTTTATCGCGGTTCGCAACTATGCCGCACAGGTCGCGCAACAAGGGCAAGACAACATCCTGGGGGCGTCGGTCACCTCAATTCTGGACGCAGCCGCCTTGCGCGACGGTCAGTTGGAGGTTGATATTCCCTATGCAGCTTTCGCCATGCTCAGCACACCGTCCGACGACCGGGTTTTTTACGCGATTTTTCAGGATGGCGCGTTTTTGTCAGGTTATGAAGATCTGCCGCCGGCCACAGGGCAATTCGACGGCAAGTGGAGCTTTCAAACCAGTCGGATACGGGGTGAAACCATACGTCAGGTCAGTGCTCGGCGAACGCTGGTGGGCCTGAACAAACAAACCGTCATCGAGGTCGCGTTGGGCCAAACGCAGGACGCGCTTGCGGAAACTCTGGACCAGATTTCACGCAACGCGGCGATTTTGGGCATCGGGTTCTTTGCTCTTGCCGCTGCGCTGTCATTCTGGGCCACCTCGTCCACGATTGGCCAATTGAACAGGCTTACGACCTCTGTCACCCGGCGCGGTCCGCAGGACCTGAGCCCATTCAAAAAGCCCGTACCCCGCGAAATGGCGCCTTTGGTGGCGTCGTTGAACTCTTTGATGGGGCGACTGGATCAGTCACTGAGCCAATCGGAAGATTTCATCGCCGAAGCGGCCCACCGGGTGCGCACCCCTTTGGCAACCGTTCGATCTTATGCCGATGCCACGTTGCAGAGGGTTGAAAAGGAAGAAAATCGCGAAGCATTGCGCTCGATGGTGCGGGCCATTGATGAAAGCTCGCGCGCGGCGGGGCAATTGCTGGATCATGCGATGATCACGTTCCGCGCCGATCATCTGGAACGCGAAGACATTGATCTCAATGCTTTGGTCCGTGATCTGGTGCAGCGTCTCACGCCAATCGCCGAGATGAAGGACTTGTCGCTTTCCCTGAGTGGCGATCCAAAGGTTTCCTACTCGGGTGATCCGATTCTTATTCAAAACGCTGTGCGCAACATGATCGACAACGCTCTGAAATATGCCCCTGCCGACAGTGTCGTACGCATCGAGGTCGTTTTGGAGCCACGCATTCAGATAATTGTCAAAGACCGTGGGCCGGGGTTTCCTCCTGACGAGATCGGCACTTTGACGCGCCGTTTCGAGCGCGGGAAGAACGCAAGCGGAACCATCGGATCCGGATTGGGCCTTACAATCGTTCAGGACGTTGCATCTGCACATGGTGGCACACTGGAATTGACCAATCGACAGGGGGGCGGCGCGTGCGTTATCTTATCGCTTTGATTATCTTCAGTCTTCCTGTCGTTGCTGCCGCCCAAACCTGGGAGGACAGGCAGGTTTTCAACGCCTCGGCGGATGAGGCGCATCTACGCGTGATCTCAAGCACGGACACCTTTCTGTTCGAACCCTTGATTGCGGGTTTCATCGAAGAAAACCCCGGTATCTCTGTCGAATACCTGGTGACCGGCACCGCAGATATTGACCGAATAGTCCGCGCCGCGCCGGAAGACTTCGATGTCGTCATATCCAGCGCGATGGACCTGCAACTGAAGCTGGCAAACGACGGTTTTGGGCGTATCATCGACGACATACCGCTGCCATCCTGGGCGCAATGGCATCAAAGTCTTTTCGCGTTTACATCGGAACCGGCGACAATCGTAATTAACCGCGCGGCCTTTGCTGGCGGCCCCATCCCCGAGACCCGGCAACAACTGATTGAAATCCTTCGTTTGCGTCCCGATGATTTCAGGGGCCGTGTGGGCACCTATGACATCCGTCAATCCGGTCTGGGATATTTGTTCGCAACGCAGGATGCCCGCGCGTCCGAGACGTATTGGCGGCTTATGGAGGTGATGGGTGGATTGGACGTGCGCCTTTACTGTTGTTCGGCGGATATGATCGATGACCTCGTCAAAGGTGAGATTGCAGTGGCTTACAACGTTCTGGGCAGCTATGCCGAAGCCCGTGCTGGAAGCAAGGACGCGGTGGAAATCATTCTGCCGTCGGATTTCCAGACGACCATGATGCGCACGGCCATGGTTCTAAATGGCACGCCGCAACCGGATGCGGCCACGTCTTTTCTCAAACACCTGATTTCCAACCAAACCAAACGGGTAGGCGACCCCGTTACCTTGCCGCCCTTAGCCCCACACGAAACTGGCACCGATCGGGAAACGATTGGGCTGGACCCAGGGCTCATGACATTTCTGGACAGGCTGAAACGCCGCCGTTTTTTGGCTGAATGGGAAAACGCGGTCATCCAGCGATAACCGCGTCCGCATCATTCGCGAAACGCGCGGTTGAAGTAGTCTGCCATCGGTTTCACAAGATAGGACAACGGCGTGCGTTCGTCGGTCTTGATCAATGTCTCAACCGGCATACCCGGCAAAAGTTCCTGGCCATTGAGCCGGTCTATCTCACCGTCATTCAGCACCACTTCGGCGCGGTAAAAGGTGAAACCGGACTGTTCATCCGTGAACGTGTCCGCCGAGACGTTGTTGACCTGTCCTTCAAGTTCGGGCGTTTCGCGTTGATTGAACGCAGGAAAGCGCAGGGCAACGGATTGCCCGACATGCAACTGATCCACATGGATCGCATCCACCCGCGCTGCGACCAACAGCGGCGTGTCCTGCGGAACCACATACATCATGGGTTCACCCGGCTGAATGACCGATTGCAGGGCGAAGACCTGACTGCCGTAAACCGTTCCGCTGACAGGTGCGCGAATTTCAAGCCTGGCCAGACGTTCCGCCAGGGACAAACGTCGTTCCCACAGCTCTGCCACCTGCGCCTGAACGTCCCGCAAAGTGGTGATCGCTTCTTCCCGCCGGGTCGCGGTCAGTTCGACAATCTTGATCTCGGTTGATGCAATCTGTCCTTTAAGGCGCGCAACGGAGGCTTCCAGTTTGCCGATTTCGCCTGTCAGACTGGCTTCTTCGCGTTGCAGCGCCAGCACGCGACTGTTTTGTGTCAGACCCCTGCTCAACAGGCTTTGCTGATCCTTCAACTCCGCCTCGATCAACTCTGTCTGGCGGCGCAACGAGACCAACTGAGCCTGCGTGCCTGCGATCTCGCTTTCTATCTGAACCAACTGTTTGCGCAGTTGTTCGTCCTGCTTGGACAGCGTTTCCAACCGGGCATCGAACAGGTTCTGTTGCCCTGCAATCAGGTCCGGATCGATATCGTATTCTTTTTGAACCTCAGCCAGGCGCGCCGCCAATTCTTCGGATGTCAGGCCATCCCGCTCGGCCTCCAGCCGGGCCCGGCGGGCCAAAAGATCAAAGAGTTGAGATTCTACAATCGTCTGTTCCGAAGACAGAAATGTGTCATCCAACCGCAAAAGCAAATCGCCCGAGGCAACCGTATCACCGTCGCGCACGAAAATCTCGCCAACCACGCCGCCGTCAGGATGTTCAACGACCTGACGGTTGCTTTGAACTTCGATGACACCCGAAGATACAATCGCCCCGGCCAGCCGCGTTTTCACGGCCCAAAGGCCCAACCCGCCGACCAGAATGCCAAGGGCAAGAAATCCCACCAACGCAGGTATTTTGATGCCCCAGACGGGGACGGGTATCTTGGTTGATTTTTTCGCCATTATTCACCTACGGGGCTAAGCTTGCGCTTAATCGCGCCCGCATTCTGGACCATTGCGTTCAAAACCTCATCGCGACTGCCAAACCTCACCACCTGGCCTTTTTCCACAACAGCAAGATCGTCACATTCCGAAATAGCCTGCGGGCGGTGCGTCATGATGATGGCAGCCTTTCCCGCTTCCTTGAGGCCGCGCACGGCAGCATTCAAAGCTTCGGTGCCATCTGCGTCGAGGGCCGAGTTCGGCTCGTCCAAAATGAGAAGGACCGGGTCGCCATACAGCGCTCGGGCCAACGCAATACGCTGTTTCTGGCCGCCCGACAACTGACTGTCATTGCCTTCAAGAAAGGTGCCGTAACCCTTTTCCAATGACAGAATCAGTTCGTGTGCCTTGGCCTTCTTGGCCGCCGCCACCACCGCTTCTGAATCCGGGTTTTCCGACATCCGTGCAATATTCTCAGCAACGGTTCCGTTGAACAGGGTCACCTGCTGCGGCAAGTATCCTATGTGGCTGCCCAGATCGTTGGGATCATATTGGTCCAACGTGGCGCCGCCCAACCGGATCTCGCCAGCTGCCGGTCTCCAAAGCCCAAGCAGAGCCTTGGCCAGGGTCGTTTTGCCCGACCCACTTTTGCCGATCACACCAAGCGCCTTTCCCGGCTCCAGTTTCAGGTTCACATTTCGCAAGGTTGGCGCAGAAGCACCCGGAGGGATTACCGTCAGGGATTTGGCTTCCAACTGGGATTTTGGGATCGGCAAACGAATCCGCTGTTCCTCTGGCGGTGTCTGGTCCAGAAACCGGTTCAGCGAATTCCAGGCCGTGCGGGCCCGTTCGACCAAACTCCATTGGCCGACAGCCTGTTCCACCGGGGCCAAAGCCCGTCCCAGGAGAATCGAGCCCGCAATCATCGCCCCGGGCGTCATTTCGTTTTGCAATACCAACCACGCGCCCAAAGCCAGCATGGCAGATTGCAGAAAAAGCCGAAGCGATTTCGTCAGCGACGTGAAGCTACCAGTCCAGTCACTAGCGGAAATGCTTTGACGTAAAGCTTCGGAACGCTGGTTCAACCACCGCCGGGTCACGTCCGCCTGCATTCCCTGAGAGCGCACAACCTCTGCTGCTTGCCTTGCGTGTTCGGAAAAGGCATTCGCCCGCGCCGCCGCGGATTGTGCTTCGGCCACCTTGCGACTGGTCAGGGCCTGGTTGAGCAATGCGATCAGCACAAGCAACACGCCACTTGCAACGGCCAACCAGCCAAGCAGAGGATGAAAAATGAAAATCGCCCCCAGGAAGACAGGCGTCCACGGGATATCCATAATTGCAAGCAGCACGGGCGAAGAGCACAAGGTGCGAATGGTCTCGAGATCCCGCAATGCAGTCGCCGGAGCCGATCGCACCTGGGGCACCAGAGACCGGCGCATCGTGGCTTCGAAAACGCGCTCATCCAGCTGCGACTGGAACCGTGCACCAAAGCGGGCAACGATGCGACCGCGCGCATAATCCAGCATGGCCATCAGCGCATAAAGCAAAGCGACAAGCAAAAACAGTGCGGTCAGAGTTTCAACTGCCCGAGAACCAAGAACCCGATCATATACTTGCAGCATGAACAGCGGACCTGTCAGCATGAGCAGGTTGACGAAGATGCTGAACAAAAACGCCAAGGCCAGAAAGGCAATGCCCTGATTGCGCACGTTGCGCAATTCATGGCGAGGGGCCGCTGATAGGCGGTGTTTAGGTTTCACAGTTTACATTCCACATCATTCGGACAGGCATCGCCGCATTTAGAAAGTTAGTTCAGCATTGCCAAGTTTGCACATGTTTTTTTGAGCAAGAAACCGCAGACAGCGGGATGGAAGAAGCACTTTTTGGCCAATGCCACAAAGAGTGTTTCAACCTTTGAACGCGGTGCTTCCGGCGCGCGGAAACTATGCGGTCGCGGCCCAAAACACCTGGCTAATTCCGAGGTCTGGAGCAGCGCAAGATCAGGTTAGCGGCGACGGGCGCGCCGATGATGACCAGCACGATCCGCGTTAGGTGATGGCTGATTACAAAGCCCAGATCAGCGCCCGAGACGATGGCCAGAACCGTCATTTCGGCCTGCCCCCCCGGTGCGAAAGCCAGAAAGGCTTCGACGGGCCGCCCCAAACCAAGAGACGTGACAATGGCAGTGAAACCTGCTGCCAGAACTGCAAGTACGAAAACATATGCAACGCCCGCAGCAACAACCCGGCGCAGCTCCCCCCAGGTTACGCCAACAAATTTTTCTCCAATCGCGCAACCGATGAAAAACTGCGCGACCAGCACGGCTTCGCGCGGCGGGCGCGAATGAATGAAATCCCCCAACGACAAAGCCGCCGTTAGGATCATCGGCCCAAGGATGGATGCGCCGAAAAGCCCTATTCTCTCTCCGCCTTTCCAGCCGATGAAAGCCGCCAGAACCATCAGCAGCAGTTCATGAACGGGAAGCTCACGCGCCGGCTGTCCTATGGGATTGGTGAGTTCCGCATCGTAGAAAAGCGTCAGGAACAACGGCGCCAAAGTGACGATGATCAACACGCGCGTACCGTGGATCAGGGAAAGGGTTCTTGGGTCGGCTCCGGCTTCGGCGCCGAAAATGATCATGTCCTGCAAACCGCCCGGCATCGCTGCGTAAAATGCGGTTTTTTCGTCAAATCCCCAGATTTTTCGAAAAAACGGCACACCAACAAAAGCAATCAGGATTATGAAGACGGGAACCAGCATGATCGATGTGGCCATCTTGGGCAGTTCGACGAAAAGTGCCGGCGTGATCGAGGCACCGACTGCTACGCCCAGAATCGTTCTGGCGGCAACGGAAATCTGCCCAAACCCTTGCATTGGCGCCTGGGCAAGCGCGGCGATCAGGCAAGCTGCCATGGGGCCGAACAAGAACGGCAGCGGCAGGTCCAACACCCAAAAGACCGCTGTGCCAAGCACTGCAATTCCAAACGTCACCCACCTTTTCACAAGGGGGGAGGGGTGGTTCTTCAAGATGAGCAAAACCTGAATTCCATTGCCATTGACCCGTAATGTGTTCAACTGTATTCTTTTGGATACAAACTGCAAGCAAGAACATGATGACCTTTCAGGACGACTCAATTCAGCCAGGCCCCCAAGGCAATTCCGTGTATCAACGGTTGCTGGACGAGATTCGCGAAGGGGCGCTTTTGCCCGGCGATCGCTTGAGAGAGATTGACCAGTCCAATCGGTTGGGCGTCAGCCGAACTCCTGTGCGCGAAGCGATCCGACAGCTCGAGACGGATGGGCTTGTCACGCATGTGCCAAGGCAGGGCGCAACGGTCCGAAGCCTGAGTTATGCCGAGGTAATGGAGCTTTATGAGATGCGTGCCGTGCTTGAAGGCACTGCGGCCCGTCTGGCGGCCCGAGCCGCGTCAGATATCGAATTGGACGAACTTGAGGTTCTGAACGACCAACTTGCCCAGGCAGGTACGGGGCCAGAGGCCGCCCGGATCAACAGGGTATTTCACGCCACCCTGTTGGATGTGGCCAAAAACCGGTTTCTGGCGAAATCCATGCTTTCATTGCAAAAAGCGCTGCTGATACTCGGACCGTCGCAACTGTTGGACAATGAACGGGCGGATGCCGCAGTCGCGGAACACAGGCGCATTATGGCAGCCCTCAAGTCGCGTGATAGTGCTGCCGCCGAGATGGAAATGCGAGCACATATTCAAGCCGGCCAGAGGATGCGCATTCGCGCCCTTCAGGAGCGCGACCGCACAGCCGATCAGGACCAATAGGACCAACGGATTATTCCTCCTAGAAACGTTGCCTAGAATATCACCGTGATCGATGGCGGCAGTTCGCGCGGCACCCTATGGGTTTTGGACGTTGCCAGACCCGCCTAGAAACTCCGGTGCTGCCTTGCTGGCGGCAGGGTGTGTTGCCGCGGCTCCGCTCTGGCAAAAGCCCGACCCAAATCCTGGCGATCCGTCCGCTTGGGCTGGCGTTTTTTGCTTTCGTCCAGCTGTTAGGTTCGACAGAGCTGACAACGCGGGCCCGGAAGCCCGGGGCACTGATCGAAATCGCAAGCCTAAGCAGCGAACTACGCCAGAAACTGCACCGTCAGTTTGACAGAACGGGCCGCCTCCAGCGCCAATGCACATCTATATCCAAAAGCTGTCTTCTTCCAAAAGGGGCATCAGTGCCGGGCTGATCTCGTCACCCTCGACGTCCACATTGCCACTCGGAACGGCGGCCAATGCGTCTTCGGAAACGGAAAGCGCTGTGTCCTGAGCCTGATGCAAGCTCACCAGCGTGTAGACGTCTTCTGCGTCTTCGGGCGCCTCAAGATCAGGGGCGAACTTCAGATAATCGACCGTTTCATCCCAATCGGTCTCTCCCAATACTTCTTTCTGATCGCCTTCCGAAAGCCGAGCGAGCTTGGGCAATTGGTACCCCACAGTTCCACTGCCATCGATATCAAAACCATAGAAGGATTCGACCGCCACCACGTCAGCGACGGTGTTGGAACTGACATATACACCATTGGAATCCGTGACCCATTCACCGTAGGACCCATCCGCATTCTTCCACAGCACCCGGTAGCCGCCACCTGAAGCCTCGGCGTGAATGGCCTGCCAGCCGGAGAAGCTGTTCGGTCCGACGGTGGCGTTGTTGAATGTCAACTTGGTGGTGCCGCCAATCAGATATTCACCTTGGGTTGTCGCCCCCAGCGTCGTCGCGCCGCTGGATTCAATGCTGATTGTTCCATGCCCCGTCAGCCCGTCATTGTTCAGGTCAACGCCATAAAAGACCTCTACATCCGCAACATTGCTGATTGTTGTGCTGCTCTGGAATTCACCGGCCGCATTCGTCGTCCATTCACCGTAGGACCCGTCCGAGTTCTTCCACAACACCCGATAGCCGCCACCGGATGCCTCGGCCTGAATGGCCTGCCAGCCCGCGAAGCTGCCAGGACCGGCATTAACCTGGTTGAGCGTCAAGTCGATGCTGCCGCCGATTACATATGCGCCATTGGTTGACGACCCCAGCGTCGTTGAACCGTTGGATTCGATGCTGGTCGTGATATGGCCGATTTGCCCATCATTGTTCAGATTTGCGCCATAGAAGACCTCGACATCCCTAACGTCGTCTATGATGCGGCTGCTGACAAAACGACCACTGGCATCCGTCACCCATTCCCCGTACGTCCCATCCACGTTTTTCCACAGCACTTTGTAACCGCCGCCCGAAGCCTCGGCGTGAATGGCCTGCCAGCCGGGAATACTGCCCGGGCCGGCTTTGGCACCGTTGAGGGTCAGTTCAATGGTGCCGTTAATCAAATACGAACCCAGGCTTGACGAAACGAGCGTCGTGGAGCCGTTGGTTTCAACCGTGACCGTACCATGCCCCGTCAGCCCGTCATTGTTCAAATCAGCGCCATAGAAGGTCTCAACATCAGCCACGTTGCTGATGCTGCTGCTGCTGAGGAACTGCCCATTGGCATTTACGGTCCATTCCCCGTACGTCCCATCCACGTTTTTCCACAGCACTTTGTAACCGCCGCCCGAAGCCTCGGCGTGAATGGCCTGCCAGCCGGCGATCGTGTTTTGACCAACAGCCTGACCATTAAATACCAGCGTCACGTTCGAGCTGCCTGCATCCAGAACGTAAATGCCCTGACTTGCATGTTTCAGTGTGGTGCCGGTCGTCTCGATATCCGAAAGCTGCATGGCAGCTTCGATATTCGAACGAGTATACGCCTGTGATCCATTCAGGAACTGAATGGCCTCGACGTCATCTTCCAGCGTGAAGGTGATACGTGAAACGGCATCGATAAATTCGTATTTCGTGCCGTTTTTAATGAACAGATAGCTGCTGATGGCGCTGACAAATCGGACTGTGTCAGTACCGCTTCCTCCGGAAAACGAGCCGGCATTGTTGGTCACAATGGCCCAATCGTCGCCCTGGCCGCCGAAAACCTGGTCTGCACCGGAACCGTTCGCCAGATAAATGGTGTCGTTCCCCAAACCGCCATAAACGGTGTTGTTGTTGGTTCCGTCGGACACTGAATAGATTTTGTCGTGACCATGGTTGCCATTCAGAACGTTCTGAGCGGTATTCCCGACGATCACGTCGTCACCGGTCCCACCGATCGCGTTTTCAATCACAACGCCATGCGCGATTGTAAAGCCGCCCTTTATACCCTCTGCGTAAGACACTACGCCGCCGCCGGTCTCGGAATAATCCAGTGTTGCGGCCCGCAAGTCGATCCGCGCCTTCGAACTGCCGACATGCTGGATGGTATCGTTTCCACCAGTATCCCAAATAGACTGATAGCCGGTACCCGCGACGTTTGCCCAAGGAAGCGTGTAGGTATTGTTGGCAGAGTTGTGGTTGGTATTGGCGCCATACATCGCCTGCAGCGCAGCAATGTCCAAAGCGCCAAGACCCGTTGAACCACCATAAGTCGCGTTAACAGAGAGAATTCCGTTCTTTTCGGTCCAGCCATCATTATACGACATCACCGTGTAGACACCCTGATTCAGGCTGCCGGCCCCGAAAGAGTCAAATGGCGATGTGACGCCATTCATCACGGTTGTACCCAAACCGGTGTCGTGGGGGTGACCCAACCCAAGCGCGTGACCCAACTCATGAAGCAACGTAGTAAAGAAAAACCCGCCCGGATCGCCGTTTCCATTTGTTCCGGCAGTCCAGTAAGCGGTGTTGAAAGCGCCTGCGGAGGGACCACTTGATGGCGTATAGTGGTAGCCAAGCGTTCTGGGATTTGAAAAAAAACTTGTGGGCGCAATAACTTCCACCAAGTCGGCGGAAGCGCTGCCGGATTCGACAAAAGTCACATTTGCGACGGCCTCGATGGCAGAAAGAGCCGCTCGGAATTCCGCCTTGTATTCCGCAGTCCACGCTTGTGTGCCCGCGTATTGTTCGAAGTGATAAGAAATTGTGGTGGTCGAAGGATTGCCGTCAACGTAGGCAACATAACCTTGTATTGGACTGAGCGGCGAAGAAGCGGAAGGTCTTGGTATTATAGTCGTAGTTGCCATTGCTCAGCCCTGTACCTCGGAAGATTAGATTGCACTCGGATGCACGCTCAAATTGTTCTTTTTATGACAAACTACTATGCACCGATCTTTTTGAAACAGCAGGTGCACCATGTTTCAAATGACACTTTCTTTCAACGGCAGAACCGTCTCATAAGTGCAACAGAAACCCGTGTTCCTTGGCTGAACCGGGCATCTGCGGCCGTTTAGGGTTTAGGCATTCTGCCAAATATTTTTTAATTTTTTTGGACCCGTTCTCGAAGCTTTTGATCCGGTGGCAAGCTTTCGCTTATTCCATGGACTCTGTAGTGGGGATTTGCCCAAGGCGGTGAACCGGTCAGAACCGCCGAGGGTAACATCCATGCCATTTTCGGCAGATTGCAGGCCCTATTTGCGCCAACGTCAGACAAAGCTCCAAGGGCCAGATACCGGACCGCATAGGCACCGAGCGAACTGAGCCTCGTGAATGATCTGTTACGTTAACCGTTCGCGACATACTCAGCAATGGCGGCCCGGCTGCCACGCTGCCATATCAGGGTCAGCCAGCGGGCAAAGGCGTTGGAAAACTGTGTACTGATCCCAAAGTCACCGCTGTAGAACCCCTGTTCCAGCCAAAGCTCAGGATCAGTTTTGGACGCTTTTGCGGTGCTGTTCAGGCCTTCCCACTGGGGATCATTGGGAGTGATCTCGGAGCCATCCTCACGAATACCCGCACACATCCGGCACCAGAACGCTTCGGCAAGGGCGAGCCCGTTTGCAGAAGACCCTGATGCAAGTGCATCGCGCAGCGACGGCAGCAAAAATCCGGGATGTCTCGCCGATCCGTCAAATGCAACCCTGCGTGTGGTGTCGTGAATCGCCGTGTTTGCAAATCGGCTCTCGATCAACTCAAGGTACTCATTTGCAGTGGTCTCGGGAACCGCTTCGACATGCGGAAGGATTTCTTCGACCTGCACTTTTCGAAAAAACGCCACGATGTCCGGGTCCTTCATGCAGTCGGCAATCGTCGAAACATTCATTATTTCTCCGACATTTGCCAACAGTTGATGACCTCCGTTCAAAATGCGCAACTTCATGGTCTCGTAACCATGGACGTTGTTGGTCAGTATTGCTCCGACGTTTTCGAGGGGCGGACGCCCGGCGCAGAAGGCATCCTCGATGACCCATTGGCGAAAGTTCTCATGCGAGACGGGCGCTCTGTCATCGACGCCAAGGGCGCGGCATTGCGATACCAATTGGTCGGTGGTCGCTGGTACGATGCAATCCACCATCGAGTTGGGAAACGCGCCATGCCTGTCGATCCAGTCGGCCAGTTCCGAGTCGGACATGCGCGCCAATCCCACAACACAGTTTCGCAAAATCGTTCCGTTGCCCTGAAGATTGTCGCAGCTGAGCGCCGTGAACGGGGTCGACCCCTTGGCGCGCCGTTGTCTGAGTGCCGCAACCATCGCGCCGAAGGCCGTACGGGGCTGATTGAGGTTTTCGGCGTCATGACGGATATCTGCGTGATCGAAATCGAATGCGCCGCTGTTGGCATCCAGAAAATACCCCCCCTCGGTAACAGTCAGCGAAACGATCCGGGTGGCCGGATCTGCCATCGCGTGGATGAGGGCAGCGTTGTTTTCTTCGATCGGCAGGTAGTCGATCATCGGGCCAACCACCTCGGCGGACATTCCGTTTGGCCCTAACTCGATCAGCGTTGTGAGGCAATCCTGCGCCAGCAATCGTTCTCGCATGACAGCGTCATAGCTTCGCACACCCGCTCCGACGATTGCCCAGTCATGGGCCAGCCCCTGCTGCATGAGCTTGTGAACATACCAGGCCTGATGCGCGCGATGGAAATTACCCAATCCAATATGAACGATGCCCGGCGTCAGATCCGAACGTTCGTACATCGGGGTCTTCACGGTGGTTGGCAGCTTGGACAGACTCTCTTGCCGCAGCCGTGCAGGGGTTTTTGCGTTCGCCACAGGGTCCATCAGCTCATCCAATTTCCGCCGTCGACGTTGTAAGTCTGCGCGACGATGTACCTGGCCTCATCAGAGGCCAGAAAAACCGCCATGCCTGTCAGGTCTTCCGCGCGCCCCATGCGGCCATATGGAACAGCTGCCGCCACTTCACGCTTCTTCTGGCCAAGGGGCTTGCCTTCGTGTTTTGCAAAAAAGGCGTCCACACCATCCCAGTGTTCGCCATCGACGACACCAGGGGCAATCGCATTTACGTTGATCCCATGAGAAATCAGGTCCAGCCCCGCCGATTGGGTCAGGGATATGATCGCCGCCTTGCTGGCGCAGTAGACAGCGACCAAAGGTTCACCCCTTCGCCCGGCCTGCGAGGCCATATTGATAATTTGGCCTTTGGTTCCGTGCTCGATCATATGTTTGGCGACGGCCTGCATCGTAAACAGCGCGCCCGCGACGTTGATGTCAAAAACGCGATTGTAGTCGGCGCGCTCGATCTCGACGATTGGTGCGGCGGTGAAGATGGCCGCGTTGTTGATCAGAATGTCGATTGGGCCGAATTGCGTCGCGGTTTTGGCTATGGCCCTATCGATGCTTTGCTGGTCGGTCACGTCCATTTCGACAGCGAAAGCCGCCGCGCCAATTTCAGCGACCGCGTCCTGTGCCCGCTGGATGTCGATGTCGGCAACTGCGACCCGCGCGCCCTCTGCCACATAGGCCTTGGCAAATGCCAATCCAATGCCCCGCGCAGCCCCTGTGATCAGGGCGGTTTTGCCCGTCAGACGTTTCATTCGATCCGCAGACCGTCTGCGTCAAATCTGTGGATCACATCGGCGCGTGGGGTCAGATGAATGCGATCCCCATGGCGGAAACCAACCTCGCCATCGGCACGAACAGTGATTGTCTCGGCCAATCCGGTGTCGTGGACGTGGAAAAATGTGTCCGAACCAAGATGTTCAGAGACGCTGACGCGCCCGGACCATTCTCCTTCGGAGTCCGACACCGCGATGTGTTCCGGTCGAATGCCGATCGTTTGTGCGCCATGCTTTGCCGCTTCGGGCCCTTCGATAAAATTCATC
Source organism: Ruegeria sp. HKCCD6119 (assembly GCF_013110585.1). NCBI lineage: Bacteria > Pseudomonadati > Pseudomonadota > Alphaproteobacteria > Rhodobacterales > Roseobacteraceae > Ruegeria > Ruegeria sp. HKCCD6119. The sequence continues at coordinate 139,095 of NZ_WVQV01000004.1, forward strand.
TTGGGCGAGCCAATGAACCCCGCAACAAACAGGTTGCGTGGCGTTCGGTACAGTTCCAGCGGGCTGCCAACCTGTTCGATCACGCCAGCCTGGAGCACAACGATCTTGTCCGCCATGGTCATGGCTTCGACCTGATCGTGGGTGACGTAGATCATCGTTGTCGCGAGGCGTTCATGCAGCTCGCTGATCTCCAACCGCATGCCCACCCGCAACGCTGCGTCGAGGTTTGAAAGGGGTTCATCGAACAGGAACGCGGCCGGCTCACGAACGATAGCCCTACCAATGGCGACGCGCTGGCGTTGACCACCGGACAACTGGCCCGGGCGGCGATCCAGGTAATCGGTCAGGTTCAGGACACTGGCCGCGCCCTCAACCCGCTTGTCGATTTCAGCCTGATCCAGTTTCGCCATGCGCAGCGGAAATGCGATGTTCTTGCGAACGGTCATATGCGGGTAAAGCGCATAGGACTGGAACACCATTGCCAGCCCCCGCTTGGCGGGTGGCACGTCTGTTGCGTCTGCTCCATCGATTTCTATGTGGCCACTGGTGATGTCTTCCAGCCCGGCGATCAGGCGCAGCAGCGTGGATTTGCCACAGCCCGAAGGGCCGACGAAAACGGTGAACTCGCCATCTTCGATGGTCAGGTCCAGCGGAGGGATGACCTGAACGTCGCCGAAGCTTTTGGTCACGGACTTGAGTTGTATGCGTCCCATGAGGAATGCTCCTTATTTCACAGCGCCGAAGGTCAGGCCGCGGACAAGTTGTTTCTGGCTGAACCAGCCAAGGATCAGGATGGGTGCAATTGCCATGGTCGAGGCCGCGCTGAGCTTCGCAAAGAACAGGCCCTCGGGGCTGGAATAGCTGGCGATGAAGGCCGTGAGCGGTGCCGCGTCAACAGCGGTCAGATTGAGGGTCCAGAATGCCTCGTTCCACGCAAGGATAAAGTTCAGCAGGACGGTCGAAGCGATGCCGGGAATGGCCATGGGGGTTAGGACATAGAGGATTTCCTCTTTCAGCGTCGCCCCATCCATCCGTGCGGCTTCCAGAATTTCACCCGGAATTTCGCGGAAATAGGTGTAAAGCATCCAGACGATGATCGGCAGGTTGATCAGCATCAGCACCACGACCAACCCTCCGCGCGTATCCAGAAGGCCCAGTTGGATGAACAGCAAATAGATCGGGTACAGCACACCTACGGCCGGCAACATCTTGGTGGACAGCATCCACAACAGGATGTCCTTGGTTCGTTTGGACGGAACAAACGCCATCGCCCAGGCGGCGGGCACGGCGATGATCACGCCCAGCATGGTCGACCCACCGGCGATGATCACCGAATTCCACAGAAACCGCATATAGTCCGAGCGTTCCTGCACGATGGCGTAGTTTTCCAGCGTCCAGTCAAAGTTTAGGAACAACGGAGGGCTGGCAATGGCCTGCGCTTCGGTTTTGAAGCTGGTCAGGATCGTCCAGAGGATCGGGAAGAAAATCAGCAGTCCCACGGCCCAGGCAAGGGCGGTGTTCAGCGATTTGCGTCGGGATGTGACAGCGCGGGCCATGGGTTTTCCTCCTCACGCGTCCAGGTTCTTGCCGACGATGCGCATCAGGAAGATCGCAACGATATTGGCGAGGATGATTGCGTAGACACCTCCGGCTGATCCGAGACCAACATTCTGGCTCTCCAGCACACGCTGGAAGATCAGGTAGGTGAGTGTACGGGTACCGAATGCGCCGCCGGTGGTCACGAAGATCTCGGCGAAGATCGACAACAGGAATATTGTCTGGATTAGGATTACGATGGTGATCGCGCGGCTCAGATGCGGCAGAATGATGTGGTAGAAGCGCTTCAGAACCGGTGCGCCATCCATTTCGGCTGCTTCCAGTTGCTCGCTGTCCAGCGACTGAATTGCGGTCAAAAGGATCAGCGTTGCAAAGGGCAGCCATTGCCACGAAACGATCATGATGATCGAGGTCATCGACGCCTCGGACAACCACGAGATCGGCTCGGCCCCGAAAAAACGCCACAGATGGGCCAGCAAACCATTGACCGGGTCCATGAACATATTCTTCCACACCAGCGCAGACACGGTGGGCATCACGAAGAACGGCGCGATGACAAGGATACGGACAATGCCTTGCCCCCACATCGGCTGATCCAGCAGCATGGCGAGCAGAATTCCGAGAATGACGGTTATGATCAGAACACCGCCAACAATGACCAGTGTTGCCTGCACCGCGGGCCAGAATGTACTGGACGAGACAAAGCGGACGTAGTTGTCGAACCCGACCCAGCCCAGATCACCCCCGCGCAGAGGCAGATATTTTTTGAAAGAAAAGTACAGCGTCATCGTCAATGGCACGAGCATCCAGCCAAGCAGCAGGACCACTGCGGGTGCCATCATCAGGCGAGCAACGGATCGGGAGTGTTGAGTAGCCATTACGCAAACCCTCTCTGTTCAGGCGTAACTCAGCCTGCGAGAAAAACGCGAGTTGTGGAAGTGGAGAGAGCAGGGGACAGATCACCTGTCCCCTACTGGGAGGGATGCCTCAGTACCCTGCGGCTTCCATTTCTTCAGCCGTAAAGGCCTGCGCCTTTTCAAGCGCTTCATCTACAGTCTGTTGTCCGGCATAAACCGCCGAGAATTCCTGACTGACCTGTGTGGCAATGCCCGCGAATTCCGGGATCGCAACGAACTGGATGCCAGTATAGGGTGTTGGCTTGGCACAGCAGTTCTGCGGGTCGGCCAACAGGATCGACTCGAGCGTCATCTTGGCGAACGGAATGTCCTTGTAGTTCGCGTTCTCATAAAGCGAGGTGCGCGCACCCGGAGGGACATTGGCCCAACCTTCGTTTTCCGCCACCAGTTCGATGTAATCCTTTGAGGTCGCCCATTCGATGAACTGCTTGGCTGCATCCTCTTTCTGGGTTCCCGCCGGAATGGCCAGTGCCCAGGCCCACAGCCAGTTGGCGCGCTTGTCGACGCCTTCCGAATTTGGTGCCAGAGCAAACCCGACCTTGTCCGCGACAGTTGAATCATCCGGATTTGTCACAAAGGAAGCCGCAACAGTGGCGTCGATCCACATTCCGCACTTGCCCTGCTGGAACAGCGAAAGGTTTTCGTTGAAGCCGTTGGTCGCGTAACCGGCAGGGCCGGATTCATTCATCATGTCGACAAAAAAGGTCAGCGCCTCTTTCCATTCGGGCTGATCAAACTGAGGTGTCCAATCTTCATCAAACCATCGTGCACCAAAGGAATTCGCGGTTACAGTGATAAAGGCACCGCCTTCACCCCAGCCCGCCTTGCCGCGCAGGCAGATGCCGTTGATGTCGTTGTCACGGTCCGTCATCGCAGCCGCCGCCTCGCGGATGAACTGCCATGTTGGCGCCTCAGGCATCTCCATCCCGGCCTTTTCCATCAGGTCGGTGCGATACATGATCATCGAGCTTTCGCCATAGAACGGTGCTGCATACAGCGTGCCGTCATGGCTCAGGCCACCCGCCATCGCAGGAAGCAGGTCGCCGACATCATATTCCTCAGACAGCCCATCCAAAGGAACCAACCAGCCATTTGCGCCCCAGATCGGCGTTTCGTACATGCCGATGGTCATGATATCGAACTGACCGCCCTTGGTGGTGATGTCGGTGGTAACACGCTGACGCAGGACGTTTTCCTCCAGCGTCACCCATTCCACGTCGATACCAGTCGCCTCGGTGAAGTTGTCGGTATAGCCCTGCATCCGGATCATGTCGCCATTATTGACGGTTGCGATCGTGATCGTTTCTGCATGGGCCGCGGCCGTTGCGACAAAGGTCAATGCCGTCGCCGCACGAAGTGCATTCTTCAAATACATCCTTGTCCTCCCTGAGCTTGGATGCCGTACTCGGAAAGTAGTGCGTAATTTGTCGCGGCGTCAATAAAAACTTTACGCGCGTTAAAAAATGAAGCTACGCAGAATCCCTCAAAACCAGTCGTGCGGGGAATAGCGTTTCCGATCGCGCCTGAAGTTCCCCTCCACTTTCAATGAGTTGGAACAGGGTTTCAACACTGCGCGCCGCTACATTATCATAGTCATGCGCTGCCGTTGTCAGGGATGGACATGTAAATTTTGCGAACGGGTGCCCATCATTCGAAGCTACACGCAACGTACAATCCTCTTTCCGACCGACCCGAATCCCCTGTTCGTAGCAAGCGGCAAGAAAGCCGATGGCAAGCCGGTCATTGCTACACAGAACCGAGTTCGTCCTCAATTGACCTTCCTCCAAGATCTTCATCGTGCCTCTGTGTCCAATTTCTTCAAACGCCCAACCTTTGCCATCAACCTTGAGAATATGCGGCTCATGTCCGAGGCGCTCCATGATTTCGACATACGCCTTGCGCCGTTTGTTGGCATTGGGGTTCGCGGGTGTTCGCATTTCGAAGAAGGACGGGGGTTCACCAGTGCGGGTCATGTATTCGACGGTTTGCGACACAAAGCTAAAGTTATCCGATCCGACAAAGGCTGCTCCCAGACCATCAAGATTGCTGTCGAACAGAACGGTCGGCACATTGGCACAGAATTTCTCGATCGCAGATCTGTCCGAAATTCGGCCCAAAGGGGCCAAAAGAACACCGGCGGGTTTCATCGATTGCAAACCGTCCAGAATTTCGTTCTCCAGCTTCTGCTCGCCATGAGAGCTGAACAGGGACGGCCGATAACCTGCCGCAATGCAACTTTGTTCCAGATAGCGTGCAATCTCGACAAAGAACGGGTCCGCCAGATAGGGCACGACGATTCCGATATTCTTGGTTAGCTTTCGGTTCTGGTTCACCGCGTAAATGTTGGGGCGATAGTCGAACCGTTCCAGCGCCTCTTCGATTCGGGCCCGCGTCGTGGGGCGAACGCTGTCGGGATCGTGAAAGTACTTGGAAACCGTAGGGCGCGAGATGCCGCTGAGCGCTGCAAACTCTTCCATGTTCTTTATCTTGGTCATGCCAGTCTGCCTGCTGGTATTGTTCGTCGTGAACTTATCATAGATTTACATATTCTTTGCGCGCGCTAATAAATCAATAGCCAGAGCGGCCTCGTGCTACCAGCGTGCGACAAGGCGTTCAAAGGGTTTCGAGAGCGACGCCGCCCTTTTGGCAAGATTCATTCAAATTGATGACAAGGCTGGCGAAACGTATCCAGGAAGGTCTGTGTGTAGCTTGGCCGGCGCTTACGGCCGAGAACTGTGGACTGAACAGCAGGCTTGGACGGGGTAAGAAAAAGGCTAGAATATTATGATCGAACACTAAACCCAAATTCTTGACGATCTTATCTAAGCGATTGGTTTTAAACTATGGATGCTATTGCCCAACTGACCAATTGGATGATTGCCGAGGGGCGTCGTTCGGATGACCCGGAAAAAGTTGTGTCATATTTCTGTTCGTCTCTGATCGAGGCGGGTGTGCCGCTCTGGCGGGTCAATATCGGTCAGCGTTTCGCCAATCCGCTGCTCATCGCATGGGGGATCGTCTGGACACCGGATGGCACCGAAAGCTATGACGTGACACATGAGACCATGCTGACGGATGGGTATGTCGGCAGTTCATTCGAATACATTCTTGAACACCGTAAGCCACTTCACAAAAGTCTGCGGCAATTGGATCCCAAGACCGAGCACTTATCATATCTTGAATTCGCTGAGCTGGGTGGCACCGATTACTATGCTACGCTGCTTTATTACGGAGACGGATCGCTGCACGGCTGCACTTTTGTCACCCGGTCGCCAGAAGGCTTCTCGCCCCGGCATCTGAAAATGATTGAGGGTGCATTGCCCGCTCTGTCCTCTGCTCTTGAACCTGTCACCATGCGCAAGTCGTCCAAAGGTCTTCTGAGAACCTATCTTGGCGATGGGCCCTCTGATGCTGTGTGGAACGGGCGGATCAAGCGAGGGGAACGCACAACCCTTGACGCAGTTGTCATGTTCTCTGACCTGCGCGGTTTCACCGCTCTTTCAGACAGGGCATCCGAAGAAGACGTTTTCGACATGTTGAGTGGATATTTTGATCTGGTCGTGCAGTCTGTCGAAGAGAATGGCGGCGACATTCTCAAGTTCATGGGCGACGGCATTCTGTCGATATTCACTGTCGAGACACAGGAAGGTTTGAACGCCCAATGCAAAAGGGCAGCACAGGCCGCTCAAAGTGTTTTGACCGGTTTGGCCGCACTCAACCATCGCCGCGATGAGGCTCAGAAGCCGCCGTTGGACATAGGCATCGGGATCAATGTCGGGCAGGTCAGCTATGGCAACATCGGCAGTCCCGGCAGGCTGGATTTCACTGTTCTGGGCAGAGCGGTCAACCTCGCAAGCCGTATTGAGGGGTTGACGAAATCCCTGGGCCACAGAGTTCTGGCGACGTCAGCCGTTGCCGCTGCTTCGCCTGAACTGTTCTCAGCTTGTGGGTTTCACGAAGTTCGAGGGCTTGCCGAATCCATCGAGTTGTACTCTCTCGTCGAAAAGGAGCCTCAAGCCAGCCCCATGCCGGATCGCCACATGGATCCGGACAACATGGATTGAGAATCGCAAGCTTCTACATTGTCCGCAATGCCGAATTCGATTTGGGCTGCGGGCGACGAGGCCGCGCACTGCGCTGATTAAGGTCCCGTCGCAGGACCCTTGGACGAAGTGTATTCGCGCTCAAGGACCTGGGCGCATCCGAAGCTGATGCTGCGGACACACCTGGCCTTTTCGCGTCACAAAGCAATCCGGGCCGAGGTCATGGCTTTTCCGTAACCACCCGCCATGAGGCCCGTGATTGCGCCATTCTCGATATCCAGATCGACCTTTATCAGGCTCGGGCTTGCCGGGTTCATAAACACCCCCTGTTCGATTTCAAATGATCGCTGAGACGTGCCGCCGAAATCGTGCAACACGCATGCAAGTGGCCCGGCCGCCATCCCAGTGGCGGCTTCTTCATCTATCGCGTATCTGGGTGCGAACATACGGGTTGTGGCGTCCCGGCTGGTGATTGAAGGGTCATTCGTGAATACGTAATAGCCAATCAGATCCAGTTTCTCGCTGATTTGCTTGATTTTGGCCAAATCTGGTCTGATTTTGGCAAAGCCCGCCGCATCCGAAAGACCAACGACGATGAAGCTGTTGCCGGTGTTGACCAGAACCGGAGCAAACCTCTGATCCAGGTCAGTTTTGTCGACCCCGAGAGAGCTCAGCACATCGTCGAGTTTCACGCCATTTTCGATCCATTCCTGAGCACCCGAGTAGCGTGGGGCCAATTGTTCCATATAGGCGGCGCCGTCTTTCATGAGTATGCGCCTGGGGCCATCAACTGTTTCCTTTGAAGTATCGGGCTTGGGGATCCGACCCAACGCATCAAGGTGAGAGAAGGCGGCGATTGTTGCATGACCGCAATGAGCGATGCGCCGGTTCGGTGTGAAGAAATCCAGCTTGAAGCCTTCCGTCTTGGACCGCGAGACAAACGCCGTCTCGGACACTCCAACTCTTGCCGCCACGGTTTGCATATCTTGCGCGCTCAGATCATCAGCGTCCAGAACGACGCCTGCGGGATTTCCTCCGGTGCCACCGTCGACAAACCCGTGCACGATTTCAACCGTGACATCCCTGGCAGTGTTTGTTTGCGTTTTCATTGATCGTCTCCAAACATGAGGCCGCGCCCTTGATCGAGGCGCGGCCAGTTGCGCATCAGTTGCCGGCGGCGGTGATGCGGTTCAGGAATACAGTCATCTGTTCCGCAATTTCAGACCCATATTCTTCCAGCGCGAAGTGTCCGGTATCAAGCAGATGAAACTCAAGATCCTTCAGGTCGCGTTGATAGGGCAGGGCGCCTTCGGCCGGAAAGATGTGATCATTCTTACCCCACATCAGCAGCGCAGGTGGTTGATGCTCACGAAACAACGCCTGCCATTTCGGGTACTCGGCAACGTTGGTGCCGTAGTCCAGGAAAAGTTCAAGTTGCACCTCCTGATTACCTTCGCGATCAAGCAGGTATTGGACGTGCCAATAGTTATCCGGGCTGATCAGTTCCGGCCTCTGTACACCGTGGGTGAACTGCCACTTGGTCGCATCCAGAGTAAGAAACCCACGAAGCTGGTCGCCATTCTCTTTCGATGGGTCGGCCCAATAGGCTTTGATCGGGTCCCAGAATTCGCGCAGCCCTTCCTCATACGCATTGCCGTTCTGAATGACGAAGCCAGTGACCCGTTCGGGTTGTTCGGCAAACATCCGGAATCCAACCGGGGCACCATAGTCCATCAGATAGACCGCGTATTGATCGACACCCTTCCGATCCAGCAGAGACGTCATGATTTCGGCGATATTCGCAAAGGAATACTCGAAGTCTTCGGCTTGCGGCATGTCCGAGGCCCCAAATCCGGGGAAATCGGGCGCGATCACGTGATAGTTCTTGGCCAGTTCGGGGATAAGGTTGCGGAACATATGTGACGAGGTCGGAAACCCATGAAGCAAAAGAACGGTTGGCCTGCTCGGGTCTCCGGCCTCACGATAGGCGATATTGACCTCGCCGATTTTTTCTGCGCGGAAATTTACCGCTTGGGTGGCTTCAATGCCGGTCTCACTTGCGATTGCAGGGGCCGGAGTTAATGGCACCGCGATGGTAAGCGCGAGAAGACTTGCGCTCAGGATGGATTTCACATTGCGCGACATGGGTATTTCCTTTCTTGGGGTTTTGGGGGCGCGTCTGAACGCGCGGGGTTCAGCATCGGTCAGCGTTTCTGGCCGGGCTTTTCTTTGTGCTCTGTGTTTTGAGCTTTCAGTTCCGCCAGTTCATCGCGAAGCGGTGCCATATGCTCTTCAAACTCTTCCAGGGTCAGGCGTTGGGGGATGTGCTGCGGGCAGTTCCAGTCCATCGCTTCAAGCTTGATCACAATGGCCCGCTCCGGGTGGCCCCTGTAATTCGGGTCACTCAAACGTTGCGTCAGGGCCGGATCATCCGCGCCATCAACAAGTTTCGCCCGGCCCCAGATCTTGAGGCGTCTCCGGTTGGGATAGTCCATCAGGATCAGAGAAATGCGGTCGTTGTTCAGCAGGTTACCTGCGCTCAGATATTGCCGGTTGCCGCGAAAATCTGCGTAGGCCAGCGTCCGTTCATCCAGCACTTTCAGAAAGCCTGCCGGTCCGCCGCGGAATTGAACATAAGGCCAGCCGGTTTCAGAGACGGTCGCCTGATAGAAGCCGTCCCTTTGTGCGATGAAGCTGGCCTCGACCGGGCTGATGAGGTCTTCCTGAACAGCGCCGGCCAGAAACTTTGCATAACCTTCAGCCGATTTGTTCTTGGCCTGTGTTGCACGTACGGAAGGCGTAAAAGTGATTTCTGCAAAAGGACGTGACATCGAATTCTCCATCTCAGCCGGGCAGAGCCCTGGGGTTGAGGTGAAGCTAGTCCAAGCCTTGGTGTTGCAGAATATCCCTAATTGGCAATATATTATTCCAAAATATGGAATAGTTTTTTGGATAGATTTCAGGCTCTGAGCGTTTTTGTGAAGGTGGCCGAGTTGAAAGGCTTCGCGGCCGCAGCGCGCCACCTCAATATGTCGCCACCAACGGTAACCCGACTGGTCTCCATGCTGGAGGACAGCCTGGGGCTTCGTCTTTTTGTGCGCACCACGCGATCAGTCATGCTGACGGACAGCGGGCGAAGGTTCTTTGAAGATGCCAGACGCATTCTGATGGATCTCGAGGAGGCAGAGCGTGCCGCCGTCGGATCCTATGCCGAACCGACCGGGGAACTCAGCGTGACCGCATCGGTGTTGTTCGGCCGCATGTTCGTCACTCCGATTCTGGGTGAATTTCTGGAACTGCATCCAAAGCTCTCTGCGCGCACTCTCTATGTGGACCGCGTGGTCAATCTGGTGGATGAAGGCCTCGGCGTCGGGATCAGGATTGGAAACCTTGCAGATTCAAGCCTGATGGCGGTGAGATGTGGCGCGGTGAGGCAGGTCGTGTTTGCCGCTCCGGCATATCTTGATGCGCGCGGCGAACCAGACACACCCGACGACCTGGCCAATCACGCGATCATAAACTCAACCGCCCTGCACGCCTCGGCCCAATGGCATTTTCAAAAAAGCGAAACGGTCGTGACAAAGCGCGTGAACCCGCGCATCAGCATGAACACCAATGACGCGGTGATCGAGCTGGCGCTTCAAGGGCGTGGCATCGGGCGGCTTTTATCCTATCAGGTTGCACCCTACGTTGCGGACGGGCGGCTCAGGACCGTTCTGAATTCGTATGAACCACCCGAGGTCCCCATCCATCTTGTGCATCAAGAGGGCCGCACCGTGTCTGCAAAAGTGCGCGCCTTTGTCGATTTTGCGGCCAAGCGTCTCAAATCCGACCCCTATTTGTATGGATTCCGGCACAGGCCTGAGAGTTAGGCCAAAAGATCCGCCGAACCACGCCATCCGGTCGCGGCCAGGGTCGCCAGGGCCCTGACCGACAGATCACTTTGGGCATGCGCTTTGAGGTGGTACAGCGCAAGGGCGAACATGTGCAACAAAGCTTGCCACCAACTGGATTTGCCGGCACGAAACTGAAATCTCAGATCCCGGGTGCACACGCTTTTCGAAGCGATAGGGCCAGCATTGAGCATGCAATCACGTTTGACCCATGGTTTAGTCGGTCTTGCCCCAGGCATCGTGCGCGATCAGCGCGGCCTCGACCCGGTTTCGGGCGTGGAGCTTGGAGAGGATTGCCGTCATGTAGTGCTTTACGGTTTTTTCCTGAAGATCCAGTTGATCTGCGATCTCCCGATTGCTCATCCCCTTCGCCACACGTCGAAGTATTTCTTCCTCGCGATGTGTGAGATCATCCAGAACATCACTGTCTTTGGAAGCTTCTGCCTCTCTGTTGATCTGAAGCAGCACGCGCGAGGCCAACCCGGGTGACACGAATCCTTCACCTGCGGCGATGCTGCGCAGTGAGGCCGTCAGTTCGCTAGCCGTCACACCTTTGACGATGTAGCCGATTGCCCCTGCTTCCAAAGCATCCGCAACGTCACTGTTGTTTTCCGAGACCGTCAATATCGCGATAAATGGCGGGTTTGCCATGGCCGCGATTTTTCGCGTCGCATTTATGCCGCCCCCGGGCATCGAAAGATCGAGGATGGCGATGTCAGGTTGATGAATGCTGACAAGTGAAATTGCCTCATCCGCGCTCGAGCCGGCAGCGAGAACTTCGAACCCATCGGCTTCGTCCAATGTCCGGTGCAAACCGTCCCTGAAAATCGGGTGATCATCCGCTATTACGACAGATGTTGTCATGACGTACTCATCTTTCTGGGAAATAGTATCATTGTGACAGAGGTACCTTTGCCAGGGCTTGACCTGACTTCGAACCTGCCGCCGATACTCTCAACCCGATCTCGCAAACCCAAGAGCCCCTGGCCTCCATCGTCACGCAGTACTTTTCCGTCCGAGGGGTCAAATCCGGGCCCGTCATCGTTGACATGAATGACGACCCGATCGTTATGCGCCTCGCAAATGACCGTGCATCGAGAATTCGGAGCATACCTGGCGGCGTTGGAAAGCGTTTCCTGAAGGAACCGGAAAACACACAGCTTGTCGGACACGGACAACTCGATCGTCTGGCTTCCCTGAAGTGAAACATCCGGCCGTAACGGGCTGTGTTCCGAGTGATCTTCTATCGCTCTTTTCACCACATCAATCAGCGCCAGATTGTCGATGTCCGGAGCGGACAACCCCCGCGACAACGCGCGAATTTCGGCCAGGGACTTCTGCAAAGACTGTTGAATCTCCTCGGCCTCAGCAGGCTTTTCAGGCCTGTCCGAGAACGCCGCCTCCAACCTGAGGGCCGCGAGGGACAGATATTGAGCGGGACCGTCGTGAAGCTCGGAACCAAGCTTCTTCAGAAACCGGTCTGTTTGCGTGGCATATCGTTCCGACGCTTCGACCACGCGCGACCGCAGCCTGGCGTTCTGCTCTGCCATCTGCTCACTCTCTTTCAGACGCCGCTCCAACAGGCGCCCCTGACGTCGAATGGTGTTGTCACCGATTGCCACGATGGAAAACAGCACGATTGTGCTTGCTGCAAATGCTGACCCGACGACCAGCCAGCTTGTCCGGCGGGCTTTGGCCATATCAACTTCCAGCTGTTCGGCTTTCTCGTAAAACTCTGCAACTGCAATGATATCGCCCGACCAGAGTTCGCGGATCGGGCTGTACACTTCAAGCAGCGGGATCCCAAGTGCTGCTTCTGCGGCGCTTTCGGCATGGTCGAGATCTTCGAAAGAACCCGAAATCTCTCCGCTCCAGGCTCGGCTCAGATCATCAGTCGGATCGAAACGGCTGCCAATGATGGTTGGATCCGACGCGTGCGCGATCACGCCTCCTTGTTTCCAAAACTTGAAAGACACAATGCGGTCCCGCATCGGCTGGGTCATGAATATTTCGTCCAGTGCCCGCCTTGCTTGATCGGAAAGACGATCCCCGTATGCAAGTTCCTGGCTGAGAGGGGATACGATGCTCTCCATATACAGCGCTGCGGAATTGGCAGAATTTTGGACAACTGCATTCTCGATCCGATTTGACACCCATGCGCCAACTATCGCGGTGGCCGTTCCCATCACGACAATGCAAGCCGCAAGAAAAACGCGCGACAATGACCAATTGCGAACTGACAGATCAGAAATCTCGGGTCTCATTTCGTGATCAACTATGAACGACAATCCCTGACCGCACCACCGACCTTGGTCTGAACTCACCAGCGTTCGGATTCGGAACTCGGATCATGTCAGAACCCTCGGTCGCGCAATCGCGCAGGCGGCAGACAGAAAGCACGCGTGGCCTTGCAGGAAGTACACGGAGCTCGCTCAAAACTCCGTCCAGACGATCAGCGCATCGGCCCAAAGCCGTCCTTGGAGGAGCCATACCTACGGGCGAGATTTTTGATTTGTCACCCCGGCAGAGCAATGGAAAGGCGTTCAACCAAAGCTCTTTGCACGATGGCAAATCTCGGAGTGCGCGCTATCTCGTCCAGAGCCGCCACCCACAGCGGGACATCTATTCTGGGATCAATTTCTGACGACCGATGAAGCCTAGGATCCGCGTTCCCAATAAACGAGGGCAGGATCGTTTTGCCCACCCCGGATGCTGCCATCTGTTGAAGCACCAAAAAGCTGTCTGCCCCGTTGGTCATTTCATCGGCGCTGACATGTTCGGCCAGCCATTTGGCGGGAAGCGAGCGGCTCAACGCTCCATCAAGCCTCATCCATTTTCGGTTTGGGGAACCGTCGTCAAAAACGCCGAATGACAATGTTCCCGCACGTTCGCTGACAAGCCCTTCTTCAAGTTTGATCGAGGGTCGCACTGCGATGTCCGCGGTCAACCTTGACAGATCATGATGGCTGTTGCCGCTTAACAAAGTCAGCTCCAAATCGGGATAAAGCCGCGATATCTCAGTCAGAATTTGGGGCAATACAAACTGACAAAGGCTGTCCGTAGACGCAATGCGGACCTGACCCGCAGGGGACCGGTTTGCCCCTACAATTGCCCGCTCTACGGAAAGTACGGCCTCTTCAACGCTTTCCATCGCCGAAAGAATAGCTCTGGCCTCGGGTAGGGCAGTGTACCCTGACGGGTGTTTTTGAAAGATCACGCATCCAAAACGGTCTTCAAGCGCGGCGACTCTGCGCAGCACCGTTGCATGAGTGACACCAAGCGCCCCGGCAGCCGCATTCAATGATCCGTGTTTCCTTACGGCCAGCGCGTATCGAAGGTCATCCCAGTTTTGGTTGTGCATAAATTAACAAGGAACAACAAATAACAAACAATTACAAGAAAAAATGTTCAGGCTAGTATTCGACGCATTGAACAGGGAGACGCACAATGATCAAGAAAATCCCGGCCGTTGCGGCAGGTTTGTTGTCGGTAGCCGTTATTGGATCAGCCATCGCCCATGAAAGCGAAAATCCTGCGGTGAAGGCTCGGACCTCAATCATGCAGCTCTATGCCTTCAATCTTGGCACGTTGGGCGGCATGGCCAAGGGAGAGATTGAATATGATGCCGAGGCAGCGACACGGGCCGCAAATAACCTGGTTGTTCTGACGCAGATCGATCAATCTGCGATGTGGCCTGCCGGATCCGACAATGCGTCCGACCCGTCCACCCGGGCCTTGCCAGCCATCTGGGAGAACTTTCCGGATGTAAGCGCAAAAGGTCAGGCCATGGCGGAAGCCGCCGTTGCGATGCAGGCGGCGGCAGGCCAGGATGTCGATGCCCTTAAGGCGGCGATGGGTGATCTGGGCGGATCATGCTCGGCATGTCATAAGGCTTACAGGGCACCGAAAGACTAAAGGAGCGCTGGCCATGCGGCGTGTGTTCATTTTCGCCGCAGGTATCGCTGTACTGGTCGGGCTGGTCGGTTTGGTGCTGACCCGTCCGAAAACAGTTGACCAGACACAACTGAACGGGATTGTCCCTGATCTCAGTCGAGGTGAGGCAGTGTTTTACGCGGCTGGATGCGCGTCCTGTCATTCTGCTCCGAACGCAACGGGTGAGGAAAAGCTGGTACTCGCTGGCGGTCGTCGGTTTGCGTCGGATTTCGGCACGTTCATAGCCCCGAACATATCCAGTGATCCGGTTGCCGGCATCGGATCGTGGTCCGCATCGGATCTGGCCAATGCCCTGCTCCACGGGACCGGGCCCGAAGGACAGCACTATTTCCCCGCATTTCCCTATACGTCCTACGCCAACATGTCAGCCGAGGACGTTGTTTCACTGCATGCCTTCCTCGGCACTCTGCCGGCGGTTCCAAGCCAAAGCGCAGCGCACGAGGTTGGCTTTCCTTTCAATATTCGACGCGGGCTGGGCGGGTGGAAGCTGTTGTATCTGAAACCGGGCTGGGTTGTGGAAGGCGATCTGACTGACCAGCAAATTCAAGGTCGATACCTGGTAGAGGCGTTGGGACATTGCGCAGAATGTCACACGCCGCGTAACGGGCTAGGGGGCCTGAAGCGCGATCTCTGGCTGACAGGTGCACCAAACCCCAGCGGAAAGGGACGCATCCCCGGGCTGACTTCTGCCCAACTGGATTGGTCCGAGGCTGATATTGCCGAGTATCTGAAATCCGGTTTCACGCCGGATTATGATAGCGCGGGTGGTGAGATGGTCGAAGTCATCGAAAACACATCCCGCCTTACGGATGACGACCGTCTGGCGATTGCGGCATATCTCAAGGCCGTGCCCGCGTCACCGACAGACTCGCCGTCAGAGTAACCCTCTTTGGCGCCATGCGGCCGATGCCAGATGTCCTTGCCAGCCGTCAGCACGAAGCCGCAAGGCCTATTCCCTTTTCGCCAAACTCCTGTTTTACGTTCTGGGCACCGGAACGCAGCACACGCCCGCGTTTCTGTTCAGGATTGATTGAGGGTCGTGGCCAAATGACACAAAAAATCGCGCTTTGGTCCATTCCGATATCCCTGGCGGTACTGGCCCTGAAGCTGCTGGCCTGGTGGCTGACAGGTTCGGTGGCGTTGTTGTCGGACGCGATGGAATCCACCGTCAATGTCGCAGCGGCCCTGCTGGCTTATTTTGCGGTTCGGGTCGCAAACAAGCCCCCTGATGAAAACCACCCCTTTGGCCACAAGAAAGCCGAGTATCTTTCCGCTGTCGTCGAGGGCGCATTGATTGTGTTGGCGGCGTTCTTGATCATCAGAGAGGCCGTGCTGGCACTTCCAAGTCCGCATCTTGAAGATGCGCCTTTTCTTGGAATCGCCGTCAATGTCATTGCAACGGGCGTGAATGGCGCATGGGCCTACCTGTTGCTTAAAGTCGGCAGGCGCGAAGGTTCACCTGCATTGGAGGCAAGCTCGCGGCACATTTTTACAGATGTCATGACGTCAGTTGGTGTCATCGCGGGGCTCACACTTGCACTTGTCACCGGCTGGCTTGTCCTTGACCCGATCCTTGCAATTCTGGTCGCGCTGAACATCCTGTGGGAAGGTTGGAAAGTCATTCGTGCGTCCGTTGACGGCCTGATGGATGTGAGCCTTTCTGAACATGACTTGCAGGTTGTTTCCAGCACCATTGAAAACAATCTGGGCGCTGCGCTGGAATATCACGACCTCAAGGGGCGCAGATCCGCGAATGTCATCTTCGTCGAGTTTCACCTTGTTGTGGACGGCGCAATGCCGGTCAGCGCAGCCCATGACATCTGCAATGAAATCGAACACGCATTGGAACGTCTTTATCCGGGTTCTGTTTTTGTCATTCATCTCGAACCCGATGACGAGCTGAAGGGTAACGGAGCACAACCGAACCAGGTTTCTTAAACCACTTGGTGCAATCGACTACGACCGAAGTCGTGGTTTTGGCGGGGACGTTCGGCCCGCAATCCATCAGACCTAAGCCCGATGTTGGGACGCAAAGCCCCGGATAACCTGTCACCGACACCATGAGTTGGGTCGAACAGAACCGGAGGCGAAAAAATGAAACTTCAAGGAAAACTGGGCCAGCTTCTCAGCACAGCAGCACTGGCTTCGTTGATTGCCGCGACGCCTTACGTGCCGAAGTTTGACGCGGAAGGTCGCCTGCACCTTGAACCAGCCTATGCCTTTGCCAAAAGTGGCAGCGGAAAAGACGGGGATGGAGGCGATGACGACCGAGGGGATGATCGTGGCGGCGAACGGGACGACAACTCGGGGTCGGGCAACAGTGGTCGCGGTGGTGATCGCGACGACGACAGGGACGATGACCGCGACGATGATAGGGACGACAATTCCGGGTCCGGCAAAGGTGGTCGCGACGACGATGACGATGACGACGATGATGACGATGATGACTCGAAGCGTTCAAATCGAGGCAGCGGCAAAAAGGATCTATCCCGGTCAGGCGGCGGGTCATCGCGCTCTGCCGGCATAACGAAGGTTGAGACGAACGCCAACGGCATCGAAGTGCGCTATGCCGATGGAACCAAGGAAGAAATCGAAAACGGTCGGTATGAAAGGAAGAATGCTCAGAACCGCACTGTGGAAGAACGGCTGGCGACAGGCGCCGATGTCTCAAGGCTCCGGTCATTGGCAGATGGTATCTCCATCGACAACGTGCGCTCGTCCGGCCAAGGAGGTACTACGGGAATCCGCCCGACGAAAGTTGAACGTCAGGGCAACAATATCGAAGTGAACTATGCCAATGGCTGGAAAGAAGAGATCGAGTTTGGCCGTTATGAGTTGAAAGACCCATACAACCGGACTGTCGTTGAGAGAAATGCAACCGCCGCTGACCGTCGGAGATTGCAGTCGGCAGGCAACTAGGCAACTACGTCAGAACGAAAGACAAAAGGCGGCTTCTCATCGTCATTGCCAGCGGTTATTGGCGTACTGCATTGCGATCAATGGCTTCTTGCCCAAGGTGTTGACGCAACATTCCGCCCAACACGAAAGGCACGGGCACCAATGTCGCAACCCGCCATAAGCGACGTCTCATGTATGTCCTGCCCCTTTCGCGCTTGCAACGACCAGTCATCCACTGGTTGTGAACCCTGATCCTAACGTTCACCGCGCCGATAGGGTGCCATCAGCGCGGCAGGCACCTCGGCCCTGCGGGCCACAAGAACGAGCGCGACGATGGAAAGCACATAGGGCGCCATCAGGAAGAGTTGATATGGCACGCCTTCAATCGCCGTTTGCAGCCGCAACTGGTATGCATCGAAAAAAGCAAACAGCACGGCACCGATCAACGCCTTGCCAGGCCGCCAACTTGCGAACACAACCAGTGCGATGCAGATCCACCCGCGTCCTTGAACCATGCCCGGGAAAAAACTGTTGAACGCCGTTGTCGTCAGGAACGCGCCACCCACTGCCATCAACGCTGATCCGACAACCACTGCACCAATGCGAATGCGAATGGGGTTCAGCCCCTGCGCCTCAACCGCGTGCGGGTTTTCACCGGTCATGCGAATGGCCAGCCCCAGCGGTGTCCGGGCAAGGGCGTAGGCCATCACAGCCACCGCAAACAGAGCGAGGTAGGTCGGCAGAGCCTGGGAAAACAGGATCGGACCCAAAATGGGGATATCGGAAACACCCGGAACATCGAGTGGCTGGAAAGGTTCTATCGTCGGGGGCAGATCGCCCACTTCGACAAGCAACCGGTAAAGGTAGTAGGCCAGCGCGGATGCAAACAGCGTGATGCCAAGCCCCGAGACATGTTGCGACAATCCAAGCGGGACCGTTAGCATGGCGTGCAGCAATCCTAACATTGCGCCGCAAAGTGCCGCTATCATCAGGCCAACCAGCAAAGGCGCGCCCATGTAGACGGCAAGCCAACCGCTCATCGCGCCCATGGTCATGATCCCCTCGATCCCTAGATTGAGAACACCCGAACGTTCACAGAGCAACGCGCCGAGGACTCCGAAAATAAGCGGCGTTGCAATGCGCAGCACGGACGCCCAGAGGCTGGTATTCAGCAGCAGGTCAATTGCATCACTCATCGGCGCACCCGGTAAGTTGTGAAAAGAAGGGCCACGATCATGGTGAGCAGGCAGAGCGCCACGATCACGTCGGCAATGAAGCTGGGAACGCCGGTTGCGCGGCTCATGGCATCGGCCCCGACAAAAACGGTGGCGACGAAAACCGCGGCGGCGACCACACCCGCCGGATGCAAAGCGGCCAGCATTGCGACGACGATGCCGGCATAGCCGAATCCGGGGCTCATGGTTGTCGTGACCCCGGCTGTAACACCCATGACTTCGACGGAACCTGCCAGCCCTGCCAAAGCGCCTGACAGCAGGGCCACACCCATGATCGTTTTTGGAAGGGAAATTCCGGCAAAGGCGGCGGCACTGGCGTTCAAGCCTGCGGCGCGTGTTTCAGCACCAAAAACCGTGCGGGCCAGGATCAGCCAAACAACACCTGCTGCCGCGATGGCAAAAAGCAACCCGATATGAAGGCGCGTGCGGGGAATAAGATCCGGCAGGCGGTACTCTCCGCTCACGGGCACTGAGGAAGGCCAGCCAAAGGCCATCGGATCGCGCATCGGACCCTCGATCATGAGGCCGACGAAAAGGATCACAATGAAGTTGAGCAGTAGGGTCGTCACCACCTCATCCACCCCGAAACGCAGGCGCAAATAAGCGGGGCCCGCCAACAGGGCCGCACCCGCCGCCATGCCCGCCAGCATCAAAATCGGAATCCCGATCCATCCGGAAACCCCGAGAGAATGCCCGATCCACGCGGTAATCAGCGCGCCGACGAAGAACTGCCCCTCGCCGCCGATGTTCCAAAGACGCGCCCGAAAGGCGACGGCCGCGGCAAGCCCGGTAAATATCAGCGGCGTGGCGCGGGTCAGCATCTCGGTGATCGAAAGGCGCGAACCAAGCGCGCCGGTCAGCATTTCACCATAGGCAGTCAGCGGGTTCACACCTGCCGCTGCGATTAGACCCGCAGCCAATAACAACGCGGTAAAGATCGCGGCCAGCGGCGCAATGACCACAAGGTACAGCGGTACATATGTGCGTCGTTCAAGCCGCATCATCATCTTCCTTCCAGACACCTGCCATCATCAGGCCAAGGCGTTGCGGGTCAGCCTCATCAGCGGATATCGGTTTCGACAATCGACCCTTTACGATGGCCTGTATCCGGTCTGAAAGAGCTACGGCTTCTTCCAGTTCCTCCGAAATTAGCAGGATCGCAGCACCCTCGGCCCGTGCGGCCAGAAGCTCGGCATGAACTGCGGCAATTGCCCCTTCATCAAGGCCCCGCGTCGGCTGGTTGGCGAGCACGAAACGCGGTCCGTTGGTCAGGACTCGCCCCAGGATCAGCTTTTGCATGTTGCCGCCAGACAGCAGCCGTGTGCGCGTGTCGGGACTGGCCCCTCGGATATCAAATCGTTCGATAAGCCCTGCGGTGTATTCTCGGGCAGCGCGTTGTCGGACAAAGCCTCGGCGCGAAAACTCTAGTGTGCGCAGACGTTCAAGAACTGCATTTTCCCACAGGCTCAATTCACCCACGACACCTTCTGTATGGCGGTCTTCCGGTACCCTGCCTGCGCCAGCCTGGATCATGCCGCGCGGGCCCAGATGGCCGATATCCTTGTTCAGCAGTGTCAACTTCCCGGCGCCAGGGTGGATCAGTCCAGACAACAGCCCGCCAAGCGAGGCCTGACCATTGCCTGATACGCCGACGATACCAAGGATCTCGCCAGCGTGGACAGTGAAAGACACGTCATCCAGCCGCAATTCACCGTCTTTTTCCACGCGCACATCGTTTGCGACCAGAACCGGCGCGCCAATCTCGTGGTCTTGACGAACGGGCCGTTCCACTTTGCGGCCAACCATCAATTCCGCCAACTCTCCGGGGGTGGTTTCAGAGGTCCTGCGTTCCGCGACCAACCTACCGCCACGAAGAACGGCCACACGGTCAGAGGCCGCCATGACCTCATGCAGTTTGTGACTGATGAAAATAAGCGACAGACCCTCTTTCGTCATGTCGCGCAGCGTCTCGAACAGGCGCATTGCTTCGGGCCGGGCCAGAACGGCCGTGGGTTCATCCAGGATCAGTATGCGCGCGTCTCGGTACAGCGCTTTCAGAATTTCGACGCGTTGACGTTCACCCACGGAAAGAGACTTGATCCTATCGTCGGGGTTCACGGGCAGACCAAACCGATCCGCGATCTGCAACAACTTTGCGCGCGCCTCGCCACGTGCGGACCGTGCGCGTGTCAGGGGTTCTGAACCAAGCATGACGTTTTCAAGAACCGTGAGGTTGCCCGCAAGCGTAAAGTGCTGGTGTACCATGCCCACACCCACCTCGATCGCTGCGCGGGGCAGACCCGGAGGCAACGCTTTGCCAAACACCGTGACAGAGCCTTCGTCGGCTGCGTAATGGCCGAACAGGATGTTCATCAGCGTCGTCTTACCCGCGCCATTTTCACCCAACAATGCAAGGATTTCACCCTGGGCCAATGACAGGGTCACATCATCATTGGCGGTAAGCGTTCCAAAACGCTTTGTTATGCCGTGAAGTTCCAGAACCTTGTTCATGTGGGCAGGCCTGCGATTGGAGACGGAAAGGTAAGTTCGGGCGCACGCGCCTCGATCAGAGCGCCAAGTTTCAGCAACGCAAGATCCGAGCCGGGTGGTCCCATCAGTTGCAAACCGATTGGCAGGCCATTTGCCATGCCAAAGGGCAATGCCAAAGCCGGCAAGCCCGCGACATTGGCAAGTGCTGCGTTTGGGGCAAAGGCCTCCAACCGCGCCATGTGTTCATCCGCGGAGGCGCCAGAAAGGTCCAAAGTGCCG
Organism: Ruegeria sp. HKCCD6119; assembly: GCF_013110585.1. NCBI lineage: Bacteria > Pseudomonadati > Pseudomonadota > Alphaproteobacteria > Rhodobacterales > Roseobacteraceae > Ruegeria > Ruegeria sp. HKCCD6119. Next base: position 160,361 of record NZ_WVQV01000004.1, read on the forward strand.
ATAACAGGCGGCGCAAGCGATAGGACCGGCATCAGGACAGCATCCACAGAACTGAAAATCTTGCGAGCACGATATGTCAGGCGCGCAAGCTGTCTTGAGGTCGCAAAAAGCGCGGTGGCGGATGTGGCACGGCCCTCGGCAGCCATGGCAGCGGCAAGCGGTGGAACCTGGTCATCAGAGATCCTGAGTGCAATGAGCCACTCGGCCAGCGAAACAGCCAGTATCGTTCGGGCAATTGCATGAGCCTCGGCCCCCATCTCGTCCGGGGTACAAATGTCATGCACCTCGCAGCTTGCATCGCGCAGAGCGTCAGCCGCATCCTTGGCGGCTTTGCACTGGTCAGTTCCGCAACGCTCGGGCAGTGCCAATGCAATGCGGGGGTGGTCCGCCGGATGTACCGGGGCCATGGGCTGGGCTACGGCTTGAAAGGCGGTTTCTACATCGCGTAGGGACCGCGCCAGAACCAGTTCTGACGCTATCCCCATCAGGTGATTGGCGAAATCAGGGCCCCCGGGCACCGCACCACGAGACGGCTTGAGCCCGGTCAAGCCGCAGCACGCGGCTGGGACTCTGATAGATCCGGCCGCATCCGTGGCATGAGCAATGGCGACGATGCCGCCTGCAACCGCAGCCGCGGCGCCGCCAGATGAGCCACCGGGCGTCAACGCGGGATTCCACGGATTGCGGGCCGCAGCCATGCCATCTGGTTCACATGTCAGGGAAAGGCCGAATGGCGGTGTTGCCGACACGCCAAAAGGGATCAGGCCGGTCTGGCGCAATTCATGCAGCAGGCAGCTGTCAGTTTCGGATTTTCGCCCTTGCGCGCGGATTGCCGCAGACCCGGCAGCAGCGGGCAGCCCTTTGGCGGAACCGCCGAGGTCTTTGACCAGGAACGGAACCCCGTGAAAGGGCCCGCGCTGGTCCAATGGCGCTGCATCTGCTGCCCTCGCGCCGGCGCGGGCCATGTCTTCGTCCAGAAACACCACGGCGCCCAGATCCGCCTGCGCGTGGCAGGCGGAAAGGCTTGCTTCCATCGCGTCGGCGGCAGTGATCTGCCCTGCCGAAACGGCAGCTGCAAGAGCCGTGGCATCGGTCACGTCAAAACCCCCGGGATCAGGAGGGCTCGCTTTCGTCGATCGGAACGTCCCATTCGCCGGATTGGATCGCGGCCTGTTTGGCCTCCATCGCAGGGATGGCGTCGGCAGGCACTTCGTCAGCGACATAGATCAGCTCATTGCCGCCATGGGCCATGAAGGAATATTCAGTATAGTTGCGCCCGGTGGGTTTGCCGGCCTGAACATCCGCCACGATGGCTACGATGGTTGGCCCATAGTTCCAAATCGCGTTGGCAAAGACCGTACCGGGATAGCGGGGTGTATAATCTATCAGTGAACCGATGGCCTTCACGCCGCGCGCCTGAGCGGCGTCAGCGGTGCCAATGCGTTCACCAAACAGGATGTCCGCGCCCGCGTCGATCTGGGCAATCGCGGCTTCCTGCGCGCGAGCCGGATCAAACCATGCTCCGATGAAACCGTTAAGGAAAGTGGCGTCAGGGTTCACTTCACTGACGCCCATCCGGAAAGCATTGATCAGGAGGTTCACCTCGGGGATCGGATAACCGCCGACGGAACCAAAAACATTGCTTTCCGACATTTGGCCGGCAAGCATTCCGGCCAGATAGGCCGCCTCGTGGTTGCGGGTGCCGAAGACGCCAAAATTGTCGCCCTCCGGTCCGCCGGAGGACCCCATCAAAAACGCGGTATCGGGGTAATCACCCGCCACTTCGCGTGCTTCGCGTTCCACCGCGTAAGACTCGCCCCAAATGATTTGCGCGCCGCCTTCGGCGTATTCGCGCATCGCACGGGGATAGTCGGTCGGAGCCACACCCTCTGAAAACTCATATTCGATCAGGCCAGCCTCGGCGGCTTCCTGCATCGCCACGTGGATCCGGCTGTTCCATGCATTTTCGACCGGAGACATATGCACGCCAGCGACGCGGGTTGCAGATTGTGCATTGGCGCGGCGGATATAAGCCGGCAGGGCCAGCATGGCCGCGGCGCCGACCATCAGTTGACGACGTGTAGTGGTGAGTTTCATCGGAGTATCCTCTTCTGTTGGTGGCAACTATTCTTGTTCTTGTTCTTGTTCTTGTTCTTGGGCTTCCTAAATATTGGGCCTGGGCGCGTAATCCGCGGGATCCAGGGTCGAGGGGCGGCTGGGCAAGGAAAGCGCGGCCAGTCTTGGTTCGGTACGCGCCAGCACCTTGCCGTTTTTGATGACGGCAAGACGTGTGGCTTTCATACGAACAGCTTCAATCGGGTCACGCGCTTGCAGCACAACCATGTTGGCTGGGCCGCCTTTGCGAATTGTCGGGTCAGGCAGACCCATGGTCTTGGCACCGTTCTCGGTAACGGATGTGAAAGCCCATTCCATCGCTTCGCGGGATGTCATCGGCACCGCATGCACGCCCATATGGGCCACTTCCAGCATGTCGGCGGACCCAAGAGAATACCATGGATCCATGGTGCAATCCTGCCCGAAGGAAACGTTCACACCTGCTGCACGCAATTCTGGTACGCGGGTCAGGCCACGGCGGCGCGGATAAGTGTCCGAGCGGCCTTGCAGCGTGATATTGATAAGCGGGTTCGGTACGACGTTCATGCCGCTTTCCGCGATCAGCGGAACAAGCTTCGAGGCATAGTAATTGTCGTATGAATGCATCGCCGTGACGTGGCTTGCAGTCACACGACCCCCGAGCCCAAGGCGTGTGGTCTCATAGGCGAGGGTTTCCACATGGCGCGACATCGGATCGTCACTTTCATCACAGTGCAGGTCCAGCATCAGGTCGCGATCCGCGGCAATCTCGGCCAGCCTCGTGACCGATCGAGCGCCTTCCGACATCGTGCGTTCAAAATGCGGGATACCGCCCACCACATCGACCCCCATATCGAGCGCCCGGATCAGGTTCTTTTCGGCATGTTCTGATCGATAGAGGCCATCTTGCGGGAATGCCACCAATTGCAGGTCAATATAGGGGGCAACAAGCTTGCGCACTTCCAGCAAAGCTTCGACACCCACCAACGGAGTTGACGAAACATCCACATGCGAACGGATGGCCAGCAATCCCTGCGACACGGCCAGATCGCAATATCGCATGGCCCGCTCGATCACCGCTTCGGGCGTCAGAAGGGGCTTTAGTTCTCCCCAAAGCGCGATGCCCTCCAAAAGCGTGCCCGAAACATTCATACGTGGCGACCCGAGGCTAAGGGTGGCGTCCATATGGAAGTGCGGGTCGACGAACGGAGGAGAAACCAGGCGGCCCGTTGCATCAATTTCTTCGCGCGCCTCACCCATGATGTCAGCGGCAATTTCTGCAACACGGTCGCCGTTGATCGCAATATCCACCGGTTCGCGGCCATCCGGCAAGCTGGCCTTTCTGATGATGATGTCAAACATTCATCTGCCCTCTAATTTGACCACATGGTAAAAGTATTCAAAAAAATTGCTATTTATTTTTGCGATGTTTTGGAATTGGTGCCTGTGACGGCTTCTCAGCTGCTCATTATCAAAGCCCGACTGATTAAACTTTGGCCGTCTAAAGCCCGGGATTTGGGGCAATGAACGCACCGAGCCAAAAGAGCGCCCAATACATCCGCAAGATTGCTTGCCGATGCAAACAAAAGCTCTGCCCGCCACCGCACAGCAGTATTCGATGACCGGTGCGGCGAACAGGGGCGACAGCCCACTGAAATAAGCTCAACCGGAGCGTTGATTGGTGAAGACATTGCCAATCCGCAACCTACATTCGCCGTGTTTCATCTCGACCGGAATTGGTGATACCTCCTTGCACGTCATGACCAATGTCGCGCCAACGATCCTTTCCACGGTTTCCAGCCAGTTTATCGATGACTGGCTGACGGCATTGCGTACGCTATGTCCCGAGGTTCAGATGGCATCGCTTCTCGCCCGGTCGGGTTTGGTCGCGGATACGCGTCACCCTCATGGTCGCGTCACGCTGGATCAAATCGTGTGTCTCTATCAACTTGCCGCAGTTGAGACCGGTGATGAGATGATGGGGCTTTGGAGCCGCCCAATCCGGCCGAGAGCCCTGCAACATCTTTTGACGACAGTCCGGGAAGCCACGTCTCTTTCATCGGCACTTTATCGCTTTTCGACCTTCTGGAACTTGTTGCTGGATGACTACCAGTTTGATCTGGATGACGCCGATAACATGTTGGTGCTTACGCTGAAGCCACGGGGCGCGGCTCAAGTTCAGCGGTTCGGGCACATGCTGATACTCAAACTTGCCCACGGGCTCATGTCTTGGCTGGCGGGGCACGAAGTTCCGGTCAAGGCTGTCGATTTCGTGTTTGAGCGCCCCGACTTTGATCAGGATTACGCGGTCATCTTTCCGGCACCGCTACGGTTCGGCCAAGGTGCCGCCGCGATTTCGTTCGATCCGAATGCGTTGGGTCCGGTGCAGGCGCGCAGCACAAATGACCTTGACAGATTTTTGCAAAACGCGCCCCGAGACTGGATCTTCACCAGTTCGCGAGAGCACACCCAATCGCTGCGGGTGCGCACCTATCTGGTCCAATCGGGATGGGACGCGGCAACCCTGACCCAGACGGCATCCGCGATGCACATGACCCCCCGCACCCTGATCCGCAGGCTGCATGCGGATGGTACATCGTTTCAGGCCATCAAGGATGCCCTGCGGCGTGATATCGCTATCCGTGATCTTCAGGCGGGGCGCAAAAGCGTTGAAGCCATCGCACATGATGTCGGATTTTCGTCGGCGGCCAATTTCCACCGGGCCTTTCAGCGCTGGACCGGAAGCACGCCAAGCTCATACCGCAGGGTGCAAATGTAGGGCGCCCGATTTGTCACTTTTGGACAATGATCTGTCATTGCACGAGATGGTCCCCAGCGGGCAGGATCGCTAGATCTTGCTGTAGAAAACCTTCTTTTCGGAAGTTTTGCCCTCAAAAACTCATCATTCCGCTCATCCATGGCTTCCCGGTTGTGGCGCCATCTGAGAATGACCGTCGTGAAAGGATCCGCCAATGTCAGACAAACTCGACACCATACTCCAAGCCGCACGCGACCACGCCGTGCAGGTGATCCTGCCCAATGTGGATGCCTGGAACGCCGCGAAGAAGTGGCCGCGCGATGCTTCGGACAAGGCCGGGGCCGCTGGCCTGACGGGCCTCTACGCCCCCGAAGAGTTTGGCGGTCAGGGCTTGCCGCTGGCGCAAGGCATTCAGGTCTATGAACAACTGGGACGGGGCGATGGTGCCTATGCCTTTGCCCTGTCGATGCATAACATCTGCACCTTCGCGGGCTGCGGTTATGGCACAGATGCCTTCAAGGAAAAGTGGGCGCGGGACCTGACATCTGGTCGCAAGCTGGCGAACTTTGCACTGACCGAACCACAATCCGGATCGGACGCAACAAACATGTATTCACGCGCCGTGGTCAATGACGACGGCACATGGACGATCAGCGGCGCGAAGGCATGGGTCAGCCTCGCGACCGAGGCGGACATCTATTTCACTGTGGTCAAGACCAGCGACACACCCGGCCACAAGGACATGGCGATGATCGCCATTCCCGCCGACGCACCGGGCCTCAGCTTTGGGCCGCTTTACGATACCCCGTCCTACAACTTCCTGCCCCTGGCCGAAATGTACATGGACAAGGTCGTGGTCGATGAAACCAACATCATCCTACCCATTGGTCAGGGTCTTCAAGGCGCGCTCATGGCCATCGACATTGCCCGTGTTTCGATTGCCTCAGGATGCTGTGGATTGATGCAATCTGCGTTGGATACGGCGTTGTCCTATTCCAAGAACCGCAAGATGTTTGGCGGCAGGAACCTTGATCTGGACGGGATCCAGTGGATGCTGGGCGAGGTTGCAACCGACCTTGAAGCCTCAAAGCTTCTCTACCGAAAGGCGGCAGACTCCCTTGGCACGCCCGAAGGCCCCTTGATGGCCGCTCATGCCAAACGGTTTGTGCCAGATGCCGCAGTAAAGGCTGCGAACACCTGTACGCAGGTCCTGGGTGGTGCAGGGCTGTTGCAACCCTACGGCCTGGATCGCTTGTCCCGCCTCGCGCAAATGCTGCGGATCGTGGACGGGACGACAGAAATCAGCCGTGTGGTCATCGGGCGGGCCTTGCAAAAACGCGCGGCAACTCTGCCTGATCTGCCGGTACCGAAAGGTTTTGGCGAGACCGACTGAATGTCCCGCACCGGTTCGATGGGCGCAAATCTGAGATTCTGCGCAGACATCAGCAAGATCAAAAGGTACCGCATTATTGCGGCCGGTTGCCTGAATGGTTGACCGTGGTGCTAACTCGCCATGAACAAGGTCGCGCAAAGCGTATGAAGTTTTGCTTTCTGACGACACTGACATGTGGGACGGTGAAAGGTGGGGGCAGGGGAGGCGGGCGCATCAATAATCCCGACCTCTCCATCCAGCCCGAAACATGCCAATCGCGACTACGGAACATTGCAATCTGACGAACCGGAAGCCTTTCAAGGCAGACATGCTCCGTTAAGCCGACGACGGCCTTGCGCATAAAGCGGGCTTTGCACAGGTCGGAATGCGGCCCAAGCCGGACATGAGCTCAGAGCTCAGTTGTTGAGGATGGTTTTCCAAAGCCGCCGTTCACACGCGGCGCTTCATGCACTTCGGCGGCATGTTCGCAACGCAGATTCACCGGATGTTCGAGTTAACAGGAAAACGTATCTAAGCGGAACGCCCTGACATCAAGGCCGGTTTAAAACAAAGTTCGGTGCTATCCCTGCCTTCATGATCGCTGCTTCAACATCATGCCCTGCGAAGAAACCGTATCCCGAGATGAGTGCGGAAGCTATGCCTGCTTCTCGTGCGCCCAGTATGTCGGTGTGAAGGCTGTCGCCAACCATCAGAACCCGGGACTTGTCGATGTGTCCGAGACGTTGGAAAGCAATATCATAGATATTGGCGAAAGGCTTTCCAAAGAACTGAGGGGCGACGCCTGTCCGGTCTGCCAGCCGGTGCGCGTAAAGACCGGGTTCCTTGGAAAAACCGTACTCGCGCGGAGCGACAATGTCAGGGTTGCCGACCAATACCGGGCGGGGACGCTCTTGCAAAGTGGCCTCCAACATGGCTTGTCGCGCTTCAGTCCAAACCGCTGACCCGATCAACAAGAACCCGTCGACGGTTTCGTAGGGCTTCGGGTCATCCTCCAGGTAGGACAGTTTCAGCCCCTCCAGATCGCGAAGGCCGGCACTGGGGGCCGCCATCAATCCCCAATGCAAATCACTTTGGCCGTTCAGTTCAGACAACAACGTGGCCCGGCTGGTGATCACGTCTTGTGGTGCAAAATCGTAACCAAGCCTGTTGTACTTCTTAATAAGAGTTGCGTGGGGAAACCCGGCGGCATTCGACACGACCAGAACACGTTTGCCGGCGGCTGTCAGCGACCTGACCCGATCTGGCGTATCCGGGATCGCCGTATCACCAATATTGAGAACCCCGAAAGCATCGAGGAGGAACACGTCAAACTCATGAGCTATGTCCTCCAGCGTGTCCGCCTGGCGATAGCTCAATTCGGCAGATCTGGTTTGCGGCAGGCGATGTCGCACAGCCTCGTAGGCGTCAAAAGCTTCTTGCACAGAGAAACCGGTCAAATGATGGCCCCTCGTACTTTCGCCGAAACCCATTCACTGATCATAACCGCGACGAGAATGACAATCAGGATCAGGCTGACTTGTGGCCAAGCCAGAACGTTGAGCGAAGCCGACAATTGCAACCCGATACCTCCGGCTCCAACCAGCCCGAGCACCGTGGATTCGCGGATGTTGATATCCCAACGGAAAACAGCAATGCCTGCAAACGCGGGCAGGATTTGCGGTACGATCCCATAGGCCATGACCTGCCAGCGTGAAGCACCGGTTGCCGTGATTGCTTCGACCTGCGTGTGATCAATCTCCTCAATCGCTTCGTAAAGAAGCTTTGCGCAAAACCCGATTGAACGAATGGCGATTGCTATGACACCGGCGAAAACTCCGGGACCAATAATTGCGATCAGAAGAAGCGCCCAGATCAACGAGTTGATAGAGCGAGTCGAGACAATGACCAACAGGGCAATCGGCCGGATGAACAAGGCCGATGGCGTTGTGTTACGGGCCGCCAAAAAGGCGACGGGCACTGCCATGCACAGGGCAATGATTGTTCCCAATGTGGCGATATTTAGCGTGTCCCAAATCGGGCGGCCCAGTTGGGTGATGTACTCCCATTTAGGGGGCGTTGCCCGTGTCCAGATATCATTGGCGATGCGGGGCGCGTCCCAGACGAAAAACCAAGTGGTCGATTCCGAGATCAGCTGCCAGCAGTAAACAAAGATCGCCACGCCCAACAGCCAGCCGAACCAACGAACCAAGCTCTGACCGGTTGTCCGGCGACGCCAGATTTGCGCATCGTCGCGTTCAAGTATCGGCATTATTGAACCCTCGCTCGAATAATTCCCGAAAGGTATTCCAGAGCCATCACGATGCCGATAATCAGAATGAGAATGGCCGCCGCGGTGTCGTATTCATAGCGGTCGAATGCGGTGTTCAAAGTCGCACCAATTCCACCAGCCCCCACAAGCCCGAGGATCGCGCTTTCCCGGAAGTTGATGTCGATCCGATACATGGAAAGGCCCACAAGTCGCGGCATCACTTGCGGCTGAACTCCATAGTTGATCCATTGTGGCCAACGCGCTCCAGAGGCCTTGATCGCCTCGGCCTGAACCTTGTCCATGGCTTCGATATCTTCGGCCAGAAGTTTCGAAAGAAACCCTATGGTGGCGAAGGAAAGCGTCAGAAATCCGGCCAACGGGCCAAAGCCGAAGATCGCCACAAGCAATATGGCAACGATGATCTCTTGCAATGCCCGGCTTATCGCAACAATACCTCGGCAAATCATATAGATTGGCAATGGCGCGATGTTGCGGGCAGCCCCCAGCCCGATCGGGATCGATATCAGGATACCCACGACCGACGCGGCCACTGTCATCACGATACTTTCCAGAAGGCCGCTCCAAATATCTGACCACCGTGAAATGAAGTCTGGGCTGGTGAATGCAAGCACAAACGCCCAACCGCGATCCAGCCCTTCATAGACACGACCCCAATCGACTTCGATGGTCATAAAGGCTGCGATCAGGTAGGCGAGAAATCCAAGGAGCAATGCCCAGCGGAGCACTGGGTTCTTGACAAAGGCAGGCTTACGCCAGCCTTTTCCCAGCATGTCGTCCAGTTCTCGATGGCTCATTCTGCGGCCTCGACATCTTCATCTTCGTCCACTTTTTCGATGGTTGCCTCCCAGTCCTCTTCCCCATAGATCTCGGTCAGCTTCTCAGGGGTAAGGCCGGTGGGAAGCCCATCATACACAATTTCGCCAAAGCGGAGTCCCACAACGCGGGGAACAAACATCTGAGCGAGCGCCACATCATGGATATTGATGATGGCCGCCAATCCGCGTTCCTGACATAACTCGGTGATCAGCCGCATGATTTGACGGCTGGTCTTTGGGTCCAGCGACGCGGTTGGCTCATCAACCAGCAACAGTTTCGGGTTTTGAATCAATGCTCGACAAATGCCCACCCTTTGGCGTTGACCACCAGATAGCTCATCTGCCCGCTTGTCAGCCATGTGTAACAACCCGACCCGATCGAGCAAGCGGAAGGCTTCGTCCACATCCGACTGCGGATACCGCCGCAGGAAACTGCGCCAGAATCCCACGTATCCCAGCCTGCCGGACAATACGTTTTCCATCACCGTGAGGCGTTCGACCAACGCATATTCCTGAAAGATCATACCCATTTCGCGGCGTGCTTTCCGAAGCGCGCCCGATCCGAGCTTGGTCAGGTCAACCTCATCCAGAAGGACACCGCCGCTTGAAGGTTCAACCAAGCGGTTGATGCAACGGATCATGGTCGATTTGCCCGCGCCCGAGGGCCCGATCAACGCCAGAACCTGTCCTTTTGGAACCTCAAGATCGATGGCCTTCAGCGCCTGATCTCCGGTCTTGTATGTTTTCGTCAGCTTTTGAAGACGCAGCATGAAATGCCCCAGATTAGGGTGAACAGCGGGCCCTTTCAGGCCCGCCGGATGAGCCAAAAATTACTGGCAGGCATAAGAGACGCCATTTGCCGCGTCAATTTTACGAATGACGTCCCAGAATTCCTGATAGGTCATCTCAAGGAATTGGCCTTCGTTCGATTTTGAGAACTCCGCCTCCAGTGTCGTGCCTTCCCATTCGAAACTAAAAAACGCATTGCGGATTTTTTCCTGCAACTCGGGCGTCAGGTTGTAAACGGTGCCAAACCCTGTGGTCGGGAAGGTCTGCGACTTGTAGATCGTAACGACATCATCTTCCTTGATCACATCGCGCGAGATCATCCGGGATTTTACCGAATTCGCGATGGATGCCGCCAGGTAATCCTTGTTGGCGACACCCAGGATCGAGTTGTCGTGCTTGCCCGAGTAGACAGGTTCGAAATCGCGTTCGGGCAGAAGATCAAAATCGCTTTTCAGGATCGCCGAGGGCGCTTTGAATCCCGAGTTGGATGTAGGCGATGTGAAAGCCAGTTGTTTCCCCTTGATGTCTTCGACCTTTTCGATGCCCGAACCTGGATAGGTGATGATCTCCATCTCGTAACCAAAATTTCCGTCCTTCGAAGCCATGATCGTGAAGGGGCGGAACCCGGCGCAGTTTACCGCCAGTGGGTTGGAACCGGTGTTGAAGCCTGCAATGTGCAAACGCCCCGAACGCATCGCCTCGATCTGGGCCGCGTTGTTTTGAACAGGGAAAAAGACGACGTCCTTGCCAGTTTCTGCTTTCAAATGGTCAAGAAAATCTGACCACGCGGTTTTGTATACGGCGGGATCTTCAACCGGCGTATAGGCAAAAATCAAAGTGTCGGGATCTATCTGCTCGGAAGGATCTGTGGGGATATCCGCGATCAAATCCCCGTCGGCATCACAAAAACGCTCGTCCAAGTCACCGCGTGGACAATCCTGCGCCGACGCCGTTCCACTTATCGACATGAGCGCGATTGCAGATGCCCCAAGCAATAGTTTGATATCGATCTTCATGTTTTCCTCCCAGTCAAGTGCGGTGCTTTTTATCCGCTGTTAATCAGTCATTTCATATCTACCCGGCGACGAGAACGTCGACCCGGGCGCTTTCAATGGCGTTACGCAATTCTCCTATTGGTTTTTTGTCGGTGATTATTGAATCCAGGTCGTCAAGGTCCCCTACTTGAGACAGGCCTTTCCGGCCGAATTTCCCGGAATCGACAAGAAGGTGCCGTTTCTCGGCTCGCGACATCATTGCCCTCTTTATTGCCGCAAAGCCGCGCACTGTTTCTGAAGGTCCATCGGTCGAAAACCCAGAGGAACCGATCATGCACCTGTCGACGTTGAAACGGGACAGAAACTCCAGCGTTTCGGTTCCGATCGTTGCAGACTCGGTTGCCAAGTATTCCCCCGGGCATAACAGCACTTGTGCAGCCCCATGGCCAAGGGTCATGGCTACGGGAATGGAATTGGTGATTACGGTGCAAGGTGTCCCAATATAAGCCAGTGCACGTGCCATTTCGATTGTGGTCGAGCCGGAATCGATCATGACCGTTTCACCGCTCTGGATCACTTCTGCCGCTGTGGCGCCAATTCGTTCACGCTCCTCAACCTGAGCGTTTGTTCGCTCATCCAAACCCGGATAGTGCCCTTGCGCGGCGGCCGATGCCCCCCCGTGTGCCCGCGCTATCAAGCCATCATTCGACAGAGCATCGAAGTCTCTGCGTACCGTCTCGGTGGAGACGTTGAACCGCTGCGCCAGTTCGTTGATGCGAACGTGCGGGCGCAGCTTCAGTTCCAGCAATATCTGCTGGCGCCGGTCGGATTTCTTTACCCGGCTGTGGTTCTTTTCAGACATTTTGCCGCGCGTTTTAGTTTTGGACATCCGACGACCCGACTAGGTTTCGAAATCCACTTTTGTGGGCTTTCGGTCATAATGCAATATTTTTTGTTGCATAACCCTCGGAAGGTTGTGAGAATTCGGCCGAACACAAGTATTTCGAAGCGCAAAGCAAAGATGCACAGGCTGATCAAATTCAGAATACGAGCCAAGGCAAAGCGTTGACCGGCCAACTTGCCAATGAGACTGCTTCCTTTTGGTTCTTGATCATGTGGCATTGAGAGGCGGCATGAGCGACAGCGAAACGGCAGATCAGATTGCGGCGCTTCCGATGCGCTGGGACAAGGCTGGCAAGTTGCGCGTTCTTATGGTCACTTCGCGGGATACCGGCCGGTGGGTTATCCCGAAAGGATGGCTGATGGACGGCAAAAAACCATGGCAAGCCGCTGAAATCGAAGCGCAAGAAGAAGCAGGCGCCGTCGGCACCATATCGAAACGGCCAATCGGTCATTTTTTCTATGATAAACGATACGAGGGGCAAAGCAGCGTTCGCTGCCGCGTCACCCTTTATCCGATGGTCGTCGAAAAGCTGAAGCGACGCTGGAAGGAAAAAGGTGAACGTACGCGTCACTGGTTTTCACCGGCAAAGGCCGCAAAGTTGGTTCAAGAAAGCGACCTGTCAGATTTGCTGAACAATCTGACAGACAATCCAGAAGTCAAAATTGTCATAAAGAAACTTCGACAGGCTGCATGAGGAAGGGCATGAAAGAACCGGGAAACCCGGACGCATCAAGCTCAAAGGGAGGAAGAAAATGAGTAAATTGATATCCACCACGGTTGGATCGGTGATCGCCCTGGCTGCGTCACTGTCGGCGGCACAGGCCGACAAACTGACATTTTATTGTTCGGCGCAAGAAGACTGGTGCCAACTGATGGCGCGCAGCTTTGAAGATGCGACGGGCATCGACGTCAACATGACCCGGAAGTCGTCAGGGGAAACCTTTGCACAAATACGCGCCGAAAGCTCGAATCCAAAAGGGGACGTTTGGTGGGGCGGTACGGGTGATCCGCATTTGCAGGCCGCCGAAGAGGGCCTGACGATGGAATACATTTCACCAATGCGCGATCAGCTTCATAATTGGGCGATATCCCAGGCAGAAAGCGCGGGTAACAGAACGATCGGCATCTATTCGGGCGCACTTGGCTACGGCTACAATGCCGATCTTATCGCTGCAAACAACCTGCCCGAACCGGCCTGTTGGAAAGACCTGCTGAAGCCCGAATACAAGGGCCACGTTCAGATGGCGAATCCGAACTCATCAGGTACGGCCTATACCACGCTGGCGTCGATGGTGCAGATCTTCGGCGAGGATGAAGGCTTTGAGTTCATGAAGGGCCTGCATTCGAACATCAATCAGTACACCAAATCCGGATCGGCGCCGATCAAGGCCGCCGGTCGCGGCGAGAACACAATTGGTATCGTCTTCATGCATGACGCCGTGAAACAGGCCGTTTCCGGGTTCCCGATCAAGGTCGTCGCGCCATGCGAAGGTACAGGATACGAGATTGGCTCTATGTCGATTATTGACGGAGCCCGCAACGAAGAAGAAGCGAAGAAGTTCTATGATTGGGCTCTTTCGCCCGAAGCTCAGAACCTTGCTTTGCAGGTCAACGCGTTCCAGGTGCCATCGAACAAGAACGCAAAAACTTCGGAGAGCGCGCCAGACATGAGTCAGATCAAGCTGATTGATTATGACTTCAAAAAGTATGGGTCCTCGGACGAACGGAAGCGTCTGTTGCAGAAATGGGACGAAGAAGTTTCCACTCTGCCGCAGTAAATGACTGACCGGACTTCAAAAACGACCCATCCGGTTCTGATCTTTTGGATCACGGCCGGGTGGGTCGGATTCTGCCTGTTGCCCTGGTATATGGTCGACGGCGGCCTTTGGTCGTTCGAGTGGCTTTTGGACGGCTATCCATTCGATGAGGATTACGCCCCCGCTGCATTTTTGATCGGGCAGGGCGAAAAACTTTGGCTCGCGCCGCTCCTGATCGCACTGGCCCTGCCGCTTCTGGTGTTGAAGCGCACCAAATCTGATCCAGTTTACGCCCGCATACTGATCCTGTCAGGGGCGCTTGGCTTTGGCTGGCTGATCGCTCAGGGGTTCAGCATTGGCATCAGAGGTTTCAACTTCAACTGGTTGGAGGCGATGTTTGGCGAACTGGGCGACCGTCAGTTCGGCATGGGCTATGGCGCGATGATATGCGCCTCGAGCTTTCTGTTCCTGCTGACTCAGGGGATCGCGGCAAGGGGTGCCATTAATGGTGACGTCTTTGTCGTAAGCGCCATCGGCGGCGTGATTACAATCGTTACTGCGTTTGTCTTTTTCCCCATCGCCAAGATGCTTTTCGCTGCCTTCATCACCGAAGACGGCGCGTATTCCATCGCAGTTTTCTTCTCAAAGTTTTTCGATGATCGACTGTGGGGCCTGGGGTGTTTTCATGGTGCCCGATGCGGTGCGGCCTGGAACTCACTTTTCCTTGCCATCCTCGTTGGCTTCATCACAACGATCCTCGGCCTATGTTTCGCGTTGGTCGTGACGCGTTCGGGTTTCCGCTACAAGCGCGCGTTGCGCGCTCTGACCGTTCTGCCAATAATCACCCCGCCATTCGTGATCGGCCTGGCGCTGATCCTGCTTTTTGGCCTGTCCGGCTCTGTCACCCGGTTCTTTGCCGAACTGTTCGGCACGCAACCGACACGCTGGCTTTACGGAATGCCGGGCATCCTGATCGCGCAGACACTCGCGTTTACACCAATTGCGTTTCTTGTTCTGATTGGTGTGGTTGAAGGCGTCTCTCCGTCGATGGAAGAAGCGGCGCAAACGCTCCGCGCCAGCAGATGGCAGACATTCAAGACGGTTTCCTTGCCCCTGATGCGGCCTGGTCTTGCGAACGCATTTCTTCTGGGCTTCATCGAAAGCATGGCCGATTTCGGAAACCCGCTTGTATTGGGCGGGAATTTCGACGTGCTTTCGACCGAGATATTCTTTGCCATCGTCGGCGCTCAGTACGATCAAGGCAGGGCTGCGGTTCTGGCCATGGTGCTGCTGTTCTTTACTCTTTCCGCCTTTTACGCGCAGCGTGTCTGGCTGGGGAAGAAAAGCTACACAACCGTCACCGGCAAAGGGGATGCCGGCGTCCATCCACTGATGCCCACTGGCCTTTCTGTTCCGGTACTGCTCGTCGCTCTGGGTTGGGCGCTGTTCACAATTGTTGTCTACGCGATGATCATTTACGGCAGTGTTGTCGAGCTGTGGGGCGTCGATAACTCGCTGACGATCAAACACTATATCACTGCATTCTCGGTCCGCTTCGAAGAAGAGGGTATTCGCTGGACCGGGGCAGCTTGGGACAGTTTCTGGACCACCATAACCATCGCGGCCATTGCTGCCCCGTTGACTGCCGCCGTTGGCCTGGTGACCGCCTATCTGCTGACAAGACAAAGTTTTGCAGGCAAGAACGCTTTCGAATTTGGAACAATGCTGTCCTTCGCCATCCCCGGGACAGTGATCGGCGTCAGCTACATCCTGGCCTTCAACGTTCCGCCGATTGAAATCACGGGTACGGGTGTCATTCTCGTGGTCAGCTTCATCTTCCGCAATATGCCGGTCGGCGTTCGTGCGGGGATCGCGAGCATGTCGCAGCTTGACCGCAGCCTTGATGAATCCTCGCTGACCCTTGGTGCAAACTCGTGGCAGACGTTCCGAAACATCATTCTGCCGCTGTTGCGCCCTGCGATACTTGCCGCGCTTGTATACAGCTTTGTGCGCGCCATGACGGCGATCTCGGCTGTCATCTTTCTGGTCAGTGCAGAATATGACATGGCGACCAGCTACATCATCGGTCGGGTCGAGAACAACGACTATGGCCTTGCGATCGCCTATTCGACGACGCTGATCTTCGTGATGCTCGCGGCGGTCGGCTTATTGCAACTTCTCGTCGGTCGGGTCCAAATTGGCCGACGCACGCAGCACGGAACGGAGACATCGCCATGACCGACACCAAAATCGGTTCCAAGGCTGCCCCGGTACGCTTTGAGAACGTGTCGAAAGTGTTCGGCAAGGATGTCGTCGCTGTCGACAACATCAACCTGAACGTCGAGGCGGGAAAGCTCGTCACACTGCTTGGCCCGTCAGGCTGTGGGAAAACAACGACTCTGCGCATGATTGCCGGGTTGGAAATGGCAAGCTCGGGCAAGATCCTGATCGGAGATCGGGACGTGACCAAATTGCCTGCCACCGACCGTGACGTATCCATGGTGTTCCAGTCATACGCGCTTTTCCCTCACATGAGCGTGCTGGAAAACGTGATGTATGGCCTCACCTTCTCGGGTTTTGCAAAGGATGAAGCCCGCAGCCGCGCTCTGAATGGATTGGAACTTGTTGGTCTTCAGGGGTTCGACAACCGTCTTCCCTCTGAACTGTCGGGGGGTCAACAACAGCGTGTTGCAGTCGCCCGCGCGCTGGTTCTTGAGCCGCAGGTTCTGCTGTTCGACGAGCCGTTGTCCAACCTCGATGCCAAGCTTCGCCGTCAGGTGCGAGAGGATATTCGGGCAATCCAGCAAGAACTTGGTTTGACAGTTGTCTACGTGACCCACGATCAGGAAGAGGCACTGGCGGTCTCGGATGAGATTGTCGTCATGCGCAACGCAGCAATCGCCCAAATGGGCACACCCCGCCAGCTTTACGATGCCCCGAACGACCGATTTGTTGCCGATTTCATAGGCGAGGCAAATCTTTTGGAGTGCCAAATCGTCGAAATTAATGGCGCCACGGCAACGATAGAAATAGAAGGCTACCACCACACGCTACCACGTCGCGGTTTGTCCGAAGGACCTGCGACCATCGCTGTGCGCCCCTCGCGTCTGGTCATCGGCTCAGACCAAGGCATCCCAGCCACGGTGGCCAAGGCGACCTATGTTGGCGTTCGGATGGAATATACGCTGACCGGTGAATTCGGTCAGGTTTTTGCTGTACACGATGACGTCGATACGCCGCTTGATCCCGGCACAAAAACCAAAATGGGCTTTGCTGACAAAGGCCCCGTTCTTTTGCCGGATTAAATGCCGAAACTCATTATCATCTCGCACCCCGAGGTCTCTGTCGATCCAGCCGTCCCGATAACTGAGTGGGGATTGAACGCTGTGGGCCGCAAACGCGCTACCGAATTTGCATCCAGTGAAGTCTTATCCAACGTGACGCAGATATGGACCAGTGGCGAGCGGAAGGCCCGCGAAACAGGTGAGATTCTTGCTGCACCACAAGCGTTACCCGTAAATTGCAACTGGGGTCTTGGTGAGAACGACCGCAGCGCAACCGGTTACTTGCCTCGGGACGATTTCGAGGCCGCCGCCGATGCTTTCTTTGCGCAGCCGGATACGAGCTATCGCGGTTGGGAAACAGCTGTCGAGGCGCAGAGACGCATTCATCGCGCAGTAACAGAGATAATCCAGACGCATGATGCCGGGGATCTTGCAATCACGACACACGGGGCAGTAGGCACATTGCTTTGGTGCGCACTTTCGGATTGTTCGATAGACCGCAAGTATGACCAGCCCTCACAAGGCCATTTCTGGCAGGCTGATCTAGCGACACTCAAACCTGATTCAGGTTGGGTCTCTTTGACTTAGACGTTAAGCGCTCCATGCGTTCTCTGCGATCTCACGTAACGTCTCGAACACATCTGGCGTGCCTGCGATCACGCGCCCACCGTCTCGGATCATCGCATCGGCGTTCTGATCCTCGACAACGCCGCCCGCTTCCGCGACCAGCAATTGCCCAGCCAGACAATCCCAAGCATTCATGTGTTCCTCGACGTAACCCAAAAGGCGTCCGGCAGCGACGTAGGCCAACGAAAGCGCTCCGCTGGCATTTCTGTGAAACATCGCCCCGTGCTCGATCAGATTCTCGATCACGGGTATAACATGACGGCTTTCAATCCGGTTCGAGTATCCTACGGCCACGGTTCCGTCGCGCAAAGGCACTCCTGAAGCGACCCATATCGGTGATCCGTTAAGTGTTGCTGTTTCTCCGCGCGTTGCGACAAAAGTCTCATCCACGCTTGGATCATGGATCACGCCAATCTCCGTTTGGCCGTTGGTGACACCAGCCAGAACAATGGTCCACGCTGGAATACCGTTCACGAAATTCGTGGTTCCATCAATTGGGTCAATAACCCAGTCAAAGCCACTCTCTCCCGCTACCGCGCCATGTTCTTCACCGTAAATGCCATCTTTGGGCCAAGCCTCCGAGATCTTTTGACGAATGAAGGTTTCGACGCTCCTGTCCGCCTCGCTGACCCAGTCCTGAGCGCCTTTTTGATCAACGACAAGATTGACCCGATCTGCAAAGAACTTTTTGGCCATTACCCCAGCCTGCTCGCAGATTTCGGTGGCAAAGTCTCTGCGATCTGAAAGTCGAGACATAGGAGCTCCTTTTTCGGCTGGAGAGTTGCCCAGCAACATTGCAGGCGAGCCAAGGCCAGGCAAGACAGATAGTCTTTTTTGTTTATTTCAGGGGCATTGTTGACTCCGCAAACTTTCAGTTGCTGGTGTATTCCATCTCCCTCGCGCCCAGAGTGCCGGAGCAGGGGATTCTACCGATCAACTATGCTCAAGTAAGACACTCTGCGCCGGTTTCCAGGTTGCGAAGAGGTTTGCTGGCTTTCCGTTTGACGTGGACTTAAAGCGCTTGAACTGTCGAAACATTCAAAAAGCGCAAGAATCTTGAGGTGTTGAAATCAAGGTGAGACGAGACTCAGTCGCTCGATCTCACTCTTACGTACACCGACATCCGAAGACTGTGAGCGATACCTGAACTGCGACTCCTATTGCCTTTGAGGGTAGGGGGCTCGGCCCATTTCTTCCATCATCTTTTCCCGGAACACCTCGGCGGGCGTCTTCCAGCCCAGGCATTTTCTGGGCGTCGCATTGAGGCGGTCACTGATCACCTTCAAGTCATGATCAGTGAGGGCCATAATGTCCCGCTTCCTTGGCGGCCATCTTTGAACGCGGCGGTTGGTGTTTTCGTCCGTGCTTTTCTGCAAGGGTGAGGACGGCTTGCAAAACCAAGTCTGCGTTCCGATCTCGGCCTGCAAATTGGGCCACGAGACAAACTCGGTGCCGCGATCGAAGGTGATGGATTTCCGTACCAGATGGGGCAGGTTGCCCACCGCCTTCATGATCTTGCCCATCACGGGCCTCGTGCGCTTGTTCGGGTTCTTCAGCAGCACCGTAAACCGGCTGACGCGTTCGACCAGTGACGTGACATTTGACTAGCCAAGAGCCTGTTTGAACAGCATCAAATCTCCCTCCCAGTGACCGTACTGACGTCGATGCGCCACGTCATCCGGGCGAAACAGGATGCTGACATCACAGTCAAACTTGGGGGGCTGGCGCTTTCTGGCGCGGCGTGGCCGACGAAACATTCGATGCTCGTGCAGATACCACCAGAGCTCGTCGGCCATGCCTTCTCTGGAATTGATGTAGCGGTAGATCGTTTCCTGACACACGCGTAGCTTTGCGCCTTCATAGATCATTCGGTTGCCGATCTGCTCAGGCGTCCAGCCATTCTTTAGCCGCTCGACGACACGCTTGCGCAACTCGGGATGGCGGATCAGTTTACGTTGCCGGTCGCGCCGATCCGCAGCTTTCCGATGCGCAGACGCGCCGTAGTAGCTATCGCATTTCGGCAGACAAGGATCCGAGAAGAAGTTTCGCTTGATCTCTCGATGGATGGTGGCTTTCGAGCACTTCAACACACGTGCCATTTCTCGAACAGGAACTTCCGCCTGCCTCCGGCGCTGAATTCTACGGCGCTCTTCGATGCTGAGTTGCAAATACACTGTCCTCTCGCCATGACCTCCTCATTAGATAACCCATTGGTTTCTAATAGGCGTCGCACTTGGAAGTAGCGCGCACCCGGGCGCAATTATAATTCGTATAATGATGATTATGGTAAATTCATATGGTGCGGGTGGAGGGACTTGAACCCCCACGCCTTGCGGCGCCAGAACCTAAATCTGGTGCGTCTACCAATTTCGCCACACCCGCAACCAAGCGCGTTTGCGCTGGAATGAAGCGGTCAATAACAAAGCTTGCATCGGAGTGCGAGAGGGAAAATTCGAGGAATAGAAAGTTTGTGACTTGCCGGGCTGCCTGGTTGAAAACTGCAACCTGTTTTCGGCCTGGTTGATACCGCAAGCAACGCAACGGTCGCGAAACCAGAGGCGTCTGAAACCCTACCTGCAACCGGTTTGCAAGCAGCTATATGACGCTGCTTTTCGACTTTTGGTTCTCAGGTTGACGCCTGGCACAATCAAGCCATTAAAAACGCGCTAACGTTGAATAGACGCCAGAACTACAAGTCGGAACTTGTGCCGCCAGACTTGATGGAGAATCAAGGCACAACGGACCAGAGTTGATGCAGTCTGATCCGGAAAACTGTCGCAGACTGTGTTACTGGATCTGACACGGAACATGGTTACATCCTCCAGATCCGGTGTTTTCGGTAAAGCAACGAAACATAAATATCTGTTTTTATTCGAAAGTAAAAAATCAAAAGGTTTTCGACCTCCAAATCTTTCGAATGCACCTGAAAAGACGTCACCTTCGCGTCATTTGGCTGCGCCGACTATGCATGCATACAAGCTTGCCGGACGTTTCTCGGTCTGATCTGCCTCATCGAGATACTCGCGTCGGTTGAGGCATTCTTATGAGAGATCGACCACATTGCCGCCACAATTCAACCGCTAAAAAATCTTATTCGCGCCAAAATAACACCGCCTTGAAGGTACTTGTTGTTTATCAGGAGTTAATGAGTCTTTTTGCCACTTTGGCGCCGGTACGAGTTTTTTTGCTCAACTCCAATACAAGGCTTTCTGCTGTGACCGATTTGAATCCCTCCGCTGCCGCCGAGCAAGAAGCCGTCTTCTTCGCTCGTGAGAGTTTCCTTGGTGAGCTCAAAACTCTGAATCGCGACCATCCGAATACAGGCTTTGGCATTTCGCTTCGAACGCATTCCGGTGAACATTACCTGCTTGCGAACGCACGCATGCCGTTGCCCGCCGCAAAATCCGAAGGTTTCCCGACCGGGCGCCGTGTTGCGTGCCTCAAGAACGGCGACCGCTTCAGCTCGATCGAAGTTCTGGCAGATTCCAAATCGTACGAGACCATTACACCTCGGGCCGAAGCTGAAATTCTGGGCAATGCATTGGACCTGATCGCGCGGATCGACACTCTGACAAGCATTCCGGCGGGGCGTGTCGCGCACGAACCCGAAATAGCTGCAACGGGAACCGGAGGTTAAGTATGGCGCGCAACGATCACCTTTTGTCTGTGGGCAACGAAGCACTGGCACCGATGACGGCGACCATGGCTTCACTGACGGCTCAGATTGATCAACTGACTGAGGTGGCTGATGCGCGCTCCTCGGCACGGCTGGCGACCCTCAAGACCCGGATGGAGAACTTTACCGCTAGTGTCACGATGGTGGGCCAGGTCAAGGCCGGAAAATCCTCGATCGTCAATATTCTTGCCGGGCACCCCGGCCTGCTTCCGTCAGACGTCAACCCTTGGACGTCGGTGGTTACGACGTTGAACATCAACACGCGCCCGCCCGGTGACACAAAGGCCAAGTTCACGTTCTTCGAGCAGGAAGAATGGGACAACCTGATGGTCGGTGGCGGTCGTCTTGGCGAATTGGCCAATCGCGCCGGCGCAGATGACGAGATGGAAGACATCCGCCGCCAGATTGGTGAGATGAAGGCCAAGTCAGAGGAACGTCTTGGCAAACATTTCGACCTGATCCTGGGTCAAAGCCATCAGTATGATCATTTCGATGAGGAACTGATTCAGCGTTATGTCTGCCTGGGCGATGAAGACGATCCCGATATTGATCCCAAAACAGGCCGGTTTGCTGATGTCACCAAATCAGCCGAGCTGTATATGGACATTCCGCAATACCCCATCGCGCTGAAACTGTGCGACACACCGGGTGTGAACGATACGTTCATGGTGCGCGAACAAATCACTCTGCGCAGCCTGCGCGGATCCGAAGTCTGCGTTGTGGTATTGGCGGCAAGCCAGGCCCTGACGACAATGGACATGGCCCTGATGCGCATTATCGCGCAGTTCGAGAACCGGCAGATCATCCTGTTCGTCAACCGGATCGACGAGCTGTCCGATCCTGTGAGCCAGGTGCCAGAGATCCGTGACCGCATTCAGGACACGCTGAAACAGAACAATATCGACACAAATACCAGCGTCGTTTTTGGCAGTGCGCTGTGGGCCGAAGCGGCGTTGACCGGGAACCCGGATATTCTGACAGAAGAGTCGCGCCAGGCTTTGAATACGTTCTACCTGGCCGCCGGTTTCGGTGATCAGGCGGCCTCGCTCGATAAAATCTGGGCGCTGTCCGGTCTGCCCGATCTGCTACTGGCCATGAATGAGCGCATTGCAGAAGGTGCCGGAGCGCGACTGATGGACCGCGTCCGCCATCGGGCGCGAAACATTGCCAGTCAGATCCGCGCGACTGCGGTTGCTAGGAATCTTTCCGAAGGTGAAGGCGTTGCACGGGATCTTGACGGCGTATCGCCCGAAGAGGCGGTTAACACGGTGTCAGCCGAATACGAAAAGAAAGTCGCCGAGTTGACAAATGCGCTGCGCGACAAGGTGTTGGAGCGTCTGAAGTCAGCCGAGGACAATTTCGTCAAACGCGCGACGGACTCTCTGATCGCGCATCTTGAAAAAAATGGCGAACAAGGCACATGGCAATACGATCCAGCAGGTTTGCGGACGTTGCAAAAAGCTGCCTATTTCAGTTTCGCCCGCGCCATGCGAAAAGATGCCGGGGCGTTGTACGCAACCGCTGCTGCGGATGTTGAAGCGCTTTATCATAAGATACTCGGCAACCATCTGGGCGAATTCAGCATCGAAGCGCCCATTGTTCCCCGTGTTCCACCGCCTCTCGGCATCGGCCGGACGATCGCACTGGACTTGCAAAGCACCTGGTGGCGACGTTGGTGGCAACGACGAAAGGGGTTTGAGGCATATGCGGCGGATTACACGCGGTTGATCGCGTCCGAGGCAAATTCGATCACCAAGGATATCGAGGAAAACCAGATCGCGGCGGTTCTGGAAAACGTTCGCGCGATCCTGACGGATTTCCTGCGCGAGCAGAAGGAAACTCTGCTGAGCATCTCGTCTTCTGCCGACAAGAACCCGGGTCAGACTGCGGCGGCGATGGCGGGCTTGCAGCCACAGAAATCCAAGGACGAGATTCTGGGTGACATACTGAAAGATCTAAGCAACGAAGCGGCATAAGTAGAAAAATGGCAAAAGATACACAAACACGCTTTGTTTCTCCGAAGGCATGGGAACGCATCGAGCAGTGGTCCCGTCGCAAACCGGTTTTCGCCCTGATGGGCGAGTTCAGCGCCGGCAAATCCACGTTGATGAACTTTTTGCTGCGAACGCAGACCTTGCCGACGCAGGTGACGGCAACCCAGTTGCCACCGGTCTGGTTTAGCTGGGGCAATCAGGCGCCCTATATCAAACGCCATGACGGAAGTACTGAACTGATCGAACTGGATCAGCTTGAAACCGTTGGCGTCAATGACGCACAGTTCATCCGCATCTTCCTTGAGGCCGATATTCTGGAAGCTGTCGACCTGATTGACACACCCGGCATTTCGGACCCCAAGATCTCGACGGATGTGTGGCAACGCGCGGTGGGTCAGGCAAACGGCGTTTTGTGGTGTACCCACGCGACACAAGCCTGGCGCGAAACCGAACGCGCGACATGGGTTTCCCTACCCGAGAGGTTGCAACACAACTCGTTGCTTTTGGTGACGCGGGCAGATGCCCTGAGCCTCAAAGACCGTCAAAAAGTACTGCGCCGCGTTAACCGCGAAGCTGGTCACCTGTTCAATCGGTCCATTTTGTTTTCGGCCCGCGACGCGATCACGGCCCGGGACAAGACAGGCGATGCCGAGATGTGGTCGCGCAGCGGCGGCGGCAAGATGATCGACAGTTTCCTGGAGATCACGGAACAGATTATGGACAACCGTGCCGATCAGCTGGCTCGATACCAGATCGACAAGAGCCAAGCCGACGCACCCAAAGTCAAACCTTTGCGCCCTGCCCGTTCATCAAACGAGCCGACAGCCAAAGACGAAGCCACACCCTTGAGGTTGGTGAACCCGTTGGAGGCCGCCGGGCAATCGAACGCTGTAGGCGAAACAGTTGTAACCAGCTTCCCGGTACGACCTGCCCGGGTCGAGCGGCGCTCGGATGAGGCCGAGCGGGTTCGGATCGATGCCGAAGAGGCTGAACGGCTGCGCGCAGAGATGACATCAGAGCCGGTTCCGCTGCCCGTTGAACCCGACACAAGCGATGATCTGCGTTCCTTTTTCAAAGACACCTCGAACGACCCGCTGGAATTGACGAATGTCGCGGGCCTTGAGGATGACGAAGACGAATTCGAGCTGTCCGTTGACGCCGATCTGGAGGACGAATTGGATGACGACACGGGCGCTCTGGATGATGCGGAAATCAGCCCCGCACCTCTTGCGGCTGTTGACAATTCCGATGACGTGCTTGCCTCGCTGAACACTTCGATGCGAGAGACCCCGATCGTGCCGGATGGCGCAGAAGAGGAATCCGAGCAGGCCGATTTGGCTGAAGATCGCGGCATAGAAGTTTCTGTATCCTCGATTACGGCATTGATGGCCGCGCAAACCGGCAACACTGCGGATGAGTATGAGCCGGAACCCGAAACCAGCGGTTTGATCGAAGCTGCCACCACCGAACAGGTTGACGCAGTTGAAAGAAACGTTGCCGCGCTAGGTGACCTGCACGAAGTTGCGGTCGGATCGCCTCTCAGCGCGTCGGATATGTGGCACGAGGTTTCAAGAAATGAAGACTTGCCGCAGGATGCAGCAGGGCTGAAGAACGTATTCAAGGCCTTTCTGGCCGAGTTTGATCAGATCGCCATTGAACACAACGAAAGGCAAACCAAAGAGGCACTTCGATCCATTCCGAAAGCCAAAGAAAACAGCGGTGCTGAATGGCATGTGTTGTAAGGGTGTCCGAATCGAAGTAATGAGAAACTCATAAATGAAAACAATGGATTAGATGTCTATTCAAACCGCACTGAACTCCGCCATGGAAACGATACCCGACTGTATAGCAGCCGGGTATATCGACATGGAGACGGGGATGCTTTTGGGCAGCTCTGTTTCTGATTCCGACTGCGCGGATTCGTTGGATGTTTTGGCGGTGGCTGTGGCCAATCTGTTTCAGGGGCGCGGGGTTGCAGCCTTTGAAGCGCTCTTGCGTCAGGCCGGCAGTGCAGACGAAGAAAACGCTGGCTTCGGGGAAGTCGCCGTTTTTTCCAAGGACAGGCTGAACATCTTTCTGCGGACCAAGGAATATCCTGATCATGTGGTCTGCTATATCTGTCGCAACAGTGCGAATGTCGGACTGGCGCTTACCAAATCACATCTCAGTCTGGGGCCGGTCGCGGCCGCGGTTTGAACGGGACCAGAGGGGGTCACGGCATGATGGACACGGACATTCTCGACCTGCTTGAAGATATCAGGCGGACCTCGGTCGCACGGCTGTCTCCGACCGTGCGGATCGCTGGGGAAACAGCGGCCGCGCGCCGTTCTGCGGTATTGCGGGCAATCCGCGGCACAGTATTGCCGCGCCGGTTGGAATTTACCGCCGCAAACGGGGATTGTCTGGCAATCGAGGTGAACAGCTCCCGGATCACGGATGTTTTTAAGGTTCCGGCAGGTGAGGTTCCGGACTTTGAAACGGAATCACGCGCCGAACTGATCGAGAAACTAGCCGGATTGGTCTCCGGCATCTCCGGTTCGCCTGCTCCGCTTGAACTGACGTCGGGCAGACCGGACACAGCGCTTGAAGTGGATGACGTGGGTATCACCTTCAGTGAAATCGAGAAAGCCTGCGCTGCCATTGAGCTTCCGTCCGAGCCGATTGTTTCCGTCGTCCCGAGTGCTGAGAAACCTGTTGATGACTTTCCATCCGCCGAGGCAACACCCGATGCAGCGGAAACACTTGCCCAACGTTTTTTTGAAGCGTCGAGCCGCTTTGCCTCGGGTCGTGTGTTCGTGGACAATTCGGACGAAGCCGCACCTCTTTTGGAAGGCGTTTGCAAGCCATCTGAGCCGACGCATCCCGACCAGGACACGCTGGCCCGTTTTGTGGCTGATCTTGCCGGCTGGGATGGCGACTCTCAGCATGAGAGTGAAGACCCGCAACTGATTGTCATGCGGCCATCGGGCGGGAAAGGGGCTGGTCTGGCCGTCTTGAGTGACCAAGGTCAGATCGCGGTCGCCATCCACGAAGCTCGCAAACTGGGGGCGGTCGTCAACCTGTGGACCTCTTTGCAGGAGGCCGAGAAATGATTGCCTCCGTTGAATTCAAATTTTCGACTACTTCAATCTGTTTATTATTGTAATCAGGGTAATGAGTAATGAGTGAAACACATCGCCGCGAACTTATTCGCATAGCAGAAGAAATGAACGGGGCAAGCAATGATGAAACGCGCCAATTCATTTCGCGCATCATTGGTGATCTTAGCAATCTGAAACCGTCAATTGCGTTTGTCGGGCAAATCAAGGCTGGAAAATCGCGTCTGATCAACGGCTTCACCGGTCAGGCAGAGTATTTGCCGTCGGATGTAAACCCCTGGACAACTGTTATAACCGACATGCATTTCGGGCACCCTTCCCGCAGAACCCAAGGTGCCGAATTCCACTTCTTCGACAATTACCAATGGCAATCGCTGATCGCCGAAGGTGAAGAACTGCGCAACATGTTTCCCGATGACGAGGACAGCTATAAGCGCGAGATGATCGAAGAACAGGTCGAGGCCATGAAGGTCCGGGCGCGTCGGCGTCTGGGTGACAGCTATGAACAGCTGCTGGGCCAACAGCACGATCTGGACGAACTGACGTCAGATGACCTCGCCAGATATGTCTGTGCCGGGGATGATCCGTCCGAGGACGGGGCTTTGGACCCCGGAAGCGATCGCGGCCTTTACAGCGACATCACTCGCAAGGCCGAGGTTTATTTTGACTTGGGCCATTTTCCGTTTCCGCTGACGGTCACCGACACGCCCGGTGTAAATGACCCCCTGCTGATCCGTGAAGAAATTTCACGACAGTATCTGAAGGAATCCGATTTCTTTGTGGTGGTTCTGTCCGCGCATCAGGCATTGTCGCGCGCGGATCTGAAACTGTTCCGGTTGATGCAAGCGCTGGAACTTGGGCAGATCGTCGTCTTCATCAACCGTGTGGATGAACTGGGCGGCGGGGCCGAAGACGCGGCCAAGGTTCGTCTGGATGTATTGGAGGGGTTGGAAAAGGCGCTCGGCAACTCGAACATCGATGTCCTGATGGGCAGCGCGCAATGGGCGCACTATGCTCTGACCGGTGATGAAACCGGAGTGAACCACGACCACGTTCTGGCATGGCTGCGCGCCCACCCGGAACAGATGCAGCAATATCTCAACGGTGTGGCCGAGATCAAACAAGGCCCGGGACCGATCAGCCGCGAAGCGGTTCTGCGCTTTGCCGCAATGATTGCGTCCGGCCTGCCCGATCTGCGCCGTCATGTCACTCAGGCTTTGACGGACGGACCGATCAACGAACAGTTGCGTATGGCCTGGCAACATCTCGACAGCTTCGCACGCGGGGAGCTTGAGCGCTCTCAGGTTCGTTTGCGGGCGCTGCAAGATGAAGACGGCTTGGATGTCCGAAATACCGATGAAAGCGACAAGACACTTGGCGACCTGCGGAAACTGATTGCTGAAAAAACGCAAGAGATCACGCGTGACATGGATGATGTTCTGTCGAATCTGCGCGGGGTCATGGATGACACTGTCTCGGAATCGGTGGCTATCGTTGTGCGCGGGCCGGACGGCCAGTCGCCTCTGCTGGCAAAAGGCGGAGAGACCGAGCTTAATTTTACGCCATTGCGCGAGCGTATGCGTGAACTGGTACAGGGGGCATCGCAAGTTGTTCGGCAGCGCATGCTCAGCGAGCTTTACGCGATCGACATGCATTGCAATGCCGCCTTGCGGGCATTGCCGGGATGGCAAGAGCCGGTCGACAATCGCATGAACACCAGTGCTGTACGTTGGTTCCGGCCGGACACCACCGCCCTGACCCGTGGCATTACCGTTGAATTGCGTGTAAACTGGCTGTCGCGTCTGATCTCGCGCAATAGCGTTGTGGCGCGTGCAGAACGGCTGATCGTGCAGGAGTTCGAGCTGATCGGGGATGACCTGATCGACACGACCCGCGACGATCTGTCGGAACGGCTGAATACGGTTCTGGACCACTATATGGCCCTTCTGGCCGGTCATCTTGAGCACCGTTCCAACTCAGGAGAACTGAACGCCCAGGCGGAAGCGCAAGGTGCCTTCGACAAAGCACGTCGCATTGCAGCTGAGCTGGAGACGGTTTTTGGAACACCCGATGCGGATGAAAGACAAGCAGAGGCTGCGGAATGATTGAATTTCCCGGAACTGAAAAGGAAGTACGCCAACTGGAGCGCTTCCTGACCGCAACTGAAAACCTGACGCCTGACGAGGCGTTGGAGGATATGCGTGCGCGGGCTCTGTCCCACGCTGAACGTCTGTCAAACGCGGTCAATATCGGTTTCGCTGGGGAATTCGGCGCAGGCAAGTCAAGTCTGGCGAACATGCTGGCTGGCGCGGACATTCTGCCAACCGGCCCGCAGCATCTGAAATTGCCGCTTGTGATCGTCGCATACGCGGATGCGCCCGAAACGACTGTCGGTTGGTGGAACAGGGAACCAAAGACATACTCCGGCATAGTGCTGGAAAAAGCGGCCCAGGAAGAGCCCGATTTCATATCGGTCGGTATCAATACTCCGGCCCTCAAGGAAATATCGCTGTTTGATCTTCCGGGCTCGGGTGCTCTGGATGATACCTACAAGCCGACTTTGGATCTGCTGAAATTCGTCGATTGTGCCATCTGGTGCACAAATGGAACCAATGCCTGGCGCGAGACCGAGCGTCACTTGTGGTCTCAGGTGCCCCCGGAGCTTCGGGCCAACAGCCTGCTCGCCGTAACACATGCTGATCTGCCACCGGTGCAGGGTGCCCTGGAGCGCGTCCTTGCGCGTCTGAACAAGGAAAAAGAAGGAATGTTCCGCGCCGTTGTCCCAATTGGTACGCCGGTCGCCGTGCGTGCC
Source organism: Ruegeria sp. HKCCD6119 (assembly GCF_013110585.1). NCBI lineage: Bacteria > Pseudomonadati > Pseudomonadota > Alphaproteobacteria > Rhodobacterales > Roseobacteraceae > Ruegeria > Ruegeria sp. HKCCD6119. Next base: position 189,626 of record NZ_WVQV01000004.1, read on the forward strand.
ATGGCGCAGGAGCCAGAGCCCGACTTTGCGCTTTGGGAAACCTGCGGCGGGCAGAACCTTGCGGAACACGTGCTGGAAGCGGCATCCGACCGGCGCCGCGGCGATCTCGAGGCTGCGCGGAAAGATTTGCAGCAGGACTTCCTGCCCTATCTTGAGGCGCTGAAGGGCGCAGAGCCAGAGCCTGTTTCGAATGATACCGCATCAATGCAGTCAACGCTTGGGTCTGCCCTGCCCCCGTTGAACAACCCCATTCTCGAGGACTGGCTGGCCGCAATAGCAAGCATCTATGAAGATCTACGTGAAACCTCTGATATCGAACCGGCCGCGTTTCTGAGCAGCTGTCAGGAGATCGTCGAAGATTTTGCGGAACGGCTGGAACAAGGTGGCGAAATCGACCCCGAAGCTGATTGGATTCCCGCTGAATTTGAAAAGGCGACAGATTTGCTTCTGTTGCTGCAATTCGAAAGCGGGGACGCACCATTGAAGGACGCAATCAGCATTCTGGCGCAGCTGGGCGACAACCTTGCATGGGCTGGCAGCACGGTCGCAGCGGCGCAGCCGAAAACCGGAACCTGACGCTTTCCCGTCAAGATTGAGCTGCATTGCAGCGATTCGAAGGGCCGAGGAATCGGCCCTTTATTGTTTCGAATTCGTGGACCAACACGCTTGATTTCGGGTTTAAGTTTTCAATCAGCCCATACTCATTGTCTATATATAGATCCGCATATACCATTAAGCACAACATATGCCATCACGCGAAAAACGATCCATAGTGAAGCCATCAGGCGGCCCCAATAAAGTCAAATTTGAAACGTCTAACCGTTCTCAAGTGTCCTGCGGTTGTTTTTGGTTGTGAGTTCGTGGGCTGTCGGCCCGGTTTTTCTAAGCCGCAAAATGAATAGAACGGGCGGATTGAAATGAGCCACAACCAGGCTGTCGGCGCGACGCACGACGAACCGAAAATTGAAGGATTGCAGCCAGGCGCAAAGCTGTTGCGCGGGCAGTATGAAATCCTCCGCTATCTCAGCAACGGCGGATTTGGGATCACTTACCTGGCGCGCGACAGCCTGGAGCGCGACGTCGTGATCAAAGAGTGCTTCCCCGGAGCGCTGTGCCGCCGCAACGGTGATCTGGTCGAACCAAACGACCCGTCCTTCAAGGACGACCTGCGCTCGATCATTGACCTCTTTATTCAGGAGGCACGCAATCATGCGCGTCTGGTACATCCCAATATCGTAGATGTGCATCAGGTGTTCGAAGACAATGACACCGCATATATCGCAATGGATCTCATCCGTGGGTGCGACCTGCTGGATTACGTGGAAAACCCGGAGAATGACGGCGGCCCTGATTTCATCGTTCAGGTCACCGAAAAAATGTTGTCCGCGGTGTCTTTCATTCACCAGAGCGGCATGTTGCATCGGGACATTTCGCCGGACAACATTCTGATTGATGAAAACGGAGACCCCGTCCTGATCGATTTTGGCGCCGCACGCGAGCAAGCGGCGAACAAATCGGCAGCATTGCTGACCCTGCGCGTGATCAAGGATGGATACTCTCCGCACGAATTCTATGTGCGGGGCGCGGATCAAGGGCCCAGCAGCGACCTTTATGTTCTGGCCGCCACGCTTTATCACGCCATAAGCGGTGAACGCCCCATCGACGGCCAGAGCCGCCTGAACGCGTTCAACAACGGGCAGGATGACCCCTACACGCCGTTGACCGGTCGTTTCGAAGGATACCCAGACGGGTTCCTCGAGGCGATTGACAAGGCGATGGAAGTTCACGCCACGGATCGTCTTCAATCTGCATTGGATTGGTTGCGCATGTTCCGCGGCCCTGGCGTCATGTTCGACACATTCGCCTATCGGCCCGTGTCCGTGATTGTCGGCATGGATCGCAAAGACAAAGAGGAAGAAAAGGCCCGGATCAAGGCCGAAAGCGAGAACGCCGAAGCCGTAGTTACGGCCCTGCTGGCCGGAAACTCGGACATCGTTCTTGGCAACGAAGACAAAAAAGATAGCGATCTGACCAAAATCTCAAAGAAAGAGGAAACCCCGGTCGCTGTCGATACAGTGGTTCAGAGCGGGTCCGGCGGCAGCGGCAAGCTGATTGCAGGCGCGGCTGTTGTTGCAGTTGCGTTAGCCGCAGGTGGTTTCTTTGTGATGTCCGCCGACAAGACAGAAGACCAGGCAGAAATACCGGTCGCGCAGCCCATGGCAGACATGCAATCCGCTGAGACAGAGGCGCCCGTTACCGATCCTTCTGTCACAGAGGCCACCGATCCCGAACCCGAAGTGGCCGTTGCACCCGAACCCAAACCGGAAGAGCCTGTCGAGCAGGCACAATCAGTACCTGCGGAGCCAGCTGCCACAGAAACAGCCTCCGTAGACACTGAACGTTCCGAAATTCCGGCACAGTCGGAAGAAGTGACTGATATTGCAGCAGTGTCTGAGATCGAGACACCTGCGACTGATGCAATCGCCAACGCCGGTGTTCCGGCGGAACAGCAGGTGGCGTTTGCGCATTGGGATGTCGATATCCCCTTCCAGACATCCCGCCGCCGCGGCTCTACCGGAGCCACCATTGCAGTTACGGGGGTGGACGCCAATCAGGACATGAGCGTGATCGGCGATTGGGTACAGCGTGGCGCTGTCATCTATACCCTGAATGGCAGCCCGGTCCGCCAGGATGTACCTTTTGCGGCGCAGGTTCTGGATAACCTGAAGGTTGATGCCGATGGGTACACAAGGGTTGCTGCCCGCTATCGCCCGCTGGGTCAGACCCGGGCGCAAAATGGTTTGTTGGCCCTTCCCGCCATACGATCCGTTGGTTTAGAAAATGGTTACACCTTTACCGTGAGCGCCGATGGCAATAGCGGATGGCAAACCACGGTGAACGCAGTTCCGGCTGACGCGGCAGTAAGCCTGCAAAAAGACGATGTCCTTCTGAATGAAAGCCATTCCGGCATCACATTTGACGGCTCGGAAAGCCTTGATGAGATGCTGGCCGCACTCGTTTCAAGCGAGCAGCCTGAGGCAAATCTGACAGTGTTGCGCAATGGGGCCGAGACGGCCGCAATCATGCAACTTGCACAGGAGTAATCTGACCGGTTCGAAAGTGATCTGCCAGTGTGTGTTTGCTGAGGGTGGTATCAAGGTGTGCCACCCTGGCGGGAACCGGCCCGCCGCAGAATGTACCAGTTCCCATGGGTATCCATTGAGTGGCTCTGCGCTGAAGTGCAGGGAACAGTAGCAGCTTACGACGCGGCTTATCTGCGTCACTAACTTGAAGGTGTCGACACCATGTTCAAATACAAAAGCCCTCTGAGCCGGCTTCTCGAAGGTGCCGGCAAATCCAAAGAAGAAGACGTTGCCGAGAAACCGACCACAGTAGACGGTGCTGTAAGCGAAGAAGAAAAGCAGGAACCCATTGCGGATTTCAACGCTTTGCGCGCCGCATTGGCCGGTGGAAACATGACATCCGAATCCTATGAGGAAACGGATGAACTGATCCCCGAAGAAAAGATGCCCGAGTTTGACGAGGCCGAGCCGGAGGCAGTGGCCGAACCCGAGGAGTCGATCTTTGCCGAAGACAGTTCGGAAGAAGACAACTTGGAAGAGGGCGACGCTCTGAAAAACGTTCTGGTGGAAGAGAATGTCGAAGAACTGGTTGAGGTCGAGCAGGTTGTCACCCTGCATGTGACGGAAACACCCGCCGAGACTTCGCCAGAGGAAGCAACGGCCGAGGTCGTGTCCGAACCTACCGAGCCAGAAGTCGGCGAGGTTGAGGTTGCCGAAGCTCCGGCCCCAGAAGAGAAGCAGGTCGAAGACGCGGTTGAGCCGGTGATTGAGCAGGTTGAAACAGCCCCTGCCCCGGTCGAGGATCGCCGTTCACGGGTCAAGACGACATTTCTGGGATTTGAGCGCGCCGATACGCATGTTCAGGACCTGATCGAATCCTCCGAACCCGTAGCGAAAGCAGAAGCGGCGCAAGAGACATTCCCGGTGGGCTGGCTGGTCGTAACAGCCGGTCCGGGACGAGGTTCAAGCATTACGCTCACCGAAGGCCTGATGCAAATCGGGCGCAACGATGACCAGACCATTCAGTTGGATTTTGGCGATACCGGCATCTCGCGCTCGAACCATGCAGTCATCGCCTATGACCCCGAAGACCGGAAGTGTTACTTGGGCCATGGCGGCAAGGCCAATCTTGTACGTCTGAACGGCAAACCTGTTCTCAGCACCGTGGCCCTGTCCAACGGAGACCTGATCCGCATCAGCGAAACCTCGATCCGGTTCATGGCCTTCTGCGACGACGGTTTTGATTGGCGGGATTCCTGATAAATGCTGGCAACTCCGGCATATGATGTTGCGCTGATCCTGAACCAGGGTCAGCGGGAAACGCAGGAAGACGCGATTGCAGCCCGCATGTTTGACGCGTCGGACGCGGGCTATGTTGTGATTGCGGACGGTATGGGCGGCCATGAGGCGGGTGAAATAGCTTCGGAAATGGTAGTGGCTGCATGGCGCGACGCGCTGGACGCAGAACTTGAGGCAGAAACCCTGAACGAAGGATCCGCGATAGATGCGCTTCCTTTGGCCGCCATGCACGCCAATGCCGCGATCGCCAACTACACCGAGGCCAGGGGTCATGGCTTCAACATGGGATCAACCATGTTGGGTGTCCTTCTTCTGGGGCGGCGTGTGTTCTGGATTTCGATCGGCGACAGCCCTCTTTACCTGTTTCGGGACGGAGCGTTGACGCAGGTCAACGAAGACCACTCGATGGCACCCGTGATTGCGTCGAAAGTGGCTTCGGGCGAGATCACCGAAGCGGTGGCCCGGGACATGGACAGCAATCAATTAACGTCCGTGGTTACAGGCGGGGCCATTCCCAAAGTGGATTGCCCGGAAGATCCATTGATCGTGTCGCCCGCCGATGTCCTGATCCTTGGAAGTGATGGGTTGCAGTACATCAGCGACACCGAAATTCAAGCCATTCTGCGGGATCATCAACAGGGGCTGGCTCAAGACATTGCCGAAGCATTGCTGACGGCTGTGCAGGCCAAGGGTGACCCGGATCAGGACAATCTTTCTATCGCAGTGGCGAAACTCACAAGAACCTAAACAGGCAAAGCAACAGGACCCATGATAAAGCACTTACTCATATCAAGCCTTGCCCTTGCTGCCGCCACGGGCGCGGCATCTGCGCAAGAGGCGTGTTCAAGTTATGAAATTCAACGCGGCGATAGCTTACGGGAATTGGCAATCGAAGTGTATGCGACCGAGGACTTTCGCATCATTTTCGACGCGAACCGGGATGTTATCGGTTCCAACCCCAATATCATCCGCGTCGGCGACGTTCTGGAACTGCCCTGTCTGGAAGATGTCGGGCGTGCTCCGGCGCTTGCTGACACCGAGGCAGAGCGGCTGGCCGCCGAAATGGCGGCAGAGCTGGTAAAAGCCGCAGAAGAACGCGCCGAGAAAGCCGTGGCCGAAGCGGAAGCCCGCGTTGCGGCAGCGGAAGCCGAGGCAAAGAACGCGAGTGAAGAGGCGGTCGTTGCAGCACGCGCTGCTGCCAAGGAAGAGATCGAAGCCGCCCGTGCCGAAGCTGCCGCTTTGATCCGAAATGCCGGAACGGGCGAACGGCCCGAAATCCGGGACCGTCAATTGCTGTTGATCACTGGCGGTAACTACGCTCCGTTCACCGATGAATCTCTGCCCAATCGGGGGCTCTATACCCATCTGGTTGAGACAGCGATGTTTCGTGCCGCTCCCGAACAGGCCTACAAGATTCAGTTCGTGAATGACTGGTCTTCGCATCTGGACCTGTTGATGCCGACACTCGCATTTGACGCCACCTTCCCCTGGTCGCGTCCCAATTGCGAAGAGGCCGTTGCGCTGTCGGAAGATGATCGCAATCGGTGCGAGACCTACAATTTCTCAAACCCGTTCTACGAGGTCGTGGATACGTTCTTCGCCCGCGAAGGTTCCGGCTATGAGGAGACATTGACCTATGCCGATTTTGCCGGTGCAACGATCTGCCGGCCAGAGGGTTGGTCTTTGTCTCACATGGACGCTGTAAGCCTGTACGAACCGGTCATCAAACTTCTGCGGCCAACGTCACCGGATGATTGCTTTCACGCTTTGATGGAAGGCACCGCAGATATCGTCGCCATCGAGGCACATCTGGCAGCCGAGGCAATTGAACGGCTTGGGTACAAGCACCGGATTATCGAAAACCCCAACCTTGCGGCCATCAAGTCGCTCAACGTCATGACCCACAAAGATAATCCTGATGGGGAAGCGATCCTTGAGACGCTGAATCAGGGTCTGGCAATCATGCAGCAATCGGGCGAATGGCGCGACATCGTGTCAACCGCCCTGCGTCATCAAATGGAAAATGGATAAGGCCCCGATCTGGCCTGACAAACTAAAGTCTGGAGGAAGTGGACATGTTTAACGAGAAGATGAAAAAGGTAGCGCTTTCAGCAACTGCTATTACCGCTCTGAGCGCAGGTGCCGCTGCAGCACAGGAAGCTTGCACCAACTATACCGTCCAAGACGGCGACACCATGGCGACCATTGCAATCGCAGCCTACGGCACGTCGAACTATCAGCCGATCTTCAACGCGAACCGGAACGAAATCACCAACCCCAACGCTCTGGAGCCAGGTCTGGTTCTGGCCCTTCCCTGTGAGGACGGTAGCCTGCCCAATGGTCAGAGCGCGCAGGAAATCATCGCAGCTGAAGAACAACGCGCGGCCAGCGTCAAACGTTCGAGCGTCTACCAGCCACCGATCAAGCTGGTGACCGGCAATGGCTGGGCACCTTTCGCCGATGAATCGCTGAACGGCGGCGGAGCAATCACCCGTCTGGGCACCACGGCTTTGCAGCGTGGCGGCAACGCGCGCGACTATTCCGTAAGCTTCGTGGATGATTGGAACTCGCACTTGGAAACTCTTCTGCCTCTTGGCGCCTTTGACGTGTCCATGGCGTGGAACATGCCGGATTGCACCAACCGCACCTACGAATGGTCCTGGGAAACCGAGGTGCGCTGCACCCAGTTCGATTCATCTGTTCCGGTCTACGACATTGTCGTCGGGTTCTACACCATTCCGGAAAGCCAGTATGCGAACGCGACAACCTTTGAAGAGCTGAAGGGCGCCACGATCTGCCGTATGGATGGCTGGTTCATCCATGATCTGGAACAGGAAGGTCTGCACAACGGTGAAACCATGACGCTGATGCAGCCGATCACCGCACGCGAATGCCTTGACGCGGTCCTGACCGGCACCGCAGATGTTGCAACCTTTGAAGTTCAGCTGTTCTCGGACACAATGGTTGAAATGGGCCTGAACCAAAACGACCTGGTTGAGAACCCGTACGTGACCTCGCTTTCCTCGCTGCGCTTTATCAGCCACCGCAGCAATCCGTTCGGCAAGCAATACCTGGCGATGCTGAACAAAGGCCTGAACGAGATGCGCGAAACCGGGGAATGGTATGCGATCGTCTCCGACACGCTGCGCGAGCACAACGAAAAACTGATGGCAGCGTCGAACTGATCCCTCGGTTCAGCTGAAACTTTGGGGCCGGTTCTTCAATCGGCCCCTTTTTTGTCAGCGTCAAACACGAGGTTTTTCAGAATGACAAATTTTGGCCTCTTATCTGCTTCATAACAGCCTCAAATACGCAGCACCTTCAACCCCAAGCACGATCATCATTCAATTGATGCCAATGAAAGAGCGTGATTTGCATATGATACAGGGCGCCTTCAATATTCAGAATAACTCACCGTCGTCCGCGACCAGATCGGATTTGGACGTTGCAGTGATCTTGCCCTGCTACAACGAGGCCGTTGCCATAGGTGAAACCGTTCGGCAATTCCGCGCGGCCCTGCCCGACGCAACGATTTACGTATATGACAACAATTCCACCGACGACTCCGTCAAGGTCGCGCTTGAGGCAGGCGCGCGGGTCTATTCCGAAACATACCAGGGCAAAGGCAACGTGGTCCGTCGAATGTTTGCCGACGTTGATGCGGATGTCTACGTTATGGCTGACGGGGATGCGACCTATGACAGCGCGGCGGCGCCGGAATTGATCGACATGCTCGTTTCGCAGAATCTGGATATGGTCAACGGCGCCCGTGTGAATGAAGAAACTGAAGCCTATCGGCGCGGCCACAAATTTGGCAACGCGTTGTTCAGTTGGCTTGTGAAATTCTTCTTCAACAGCAAAATCAACGACCTGCTTTCGGGTTACCGCGTTTTCAGCAGACGCTTTGTCAAAAGCTTCCCCGCAGTATCAAACGGGTTCGAGATTGAAACAGAGCTAACAGTTCATGCGATGCAGATGCGCATGCCAATCGGTGAGGTTCAAACAAGGTATTCGTCACGCCTGCCGGATTCGAACTCTAAGCTGGCGACGTTTTCCGACGGGTGGCGGATTCTCAAAATGATCGGCTTGTTGATCAAGGATGAAAAGCCCGTTGCGTTTTTCCTGTCATTGGCCGTGTTGATGTTTTTGCCTTCGCTCTTTGTGTTTACATCCGTATTCCGGGAATTTTTGGAAACAGGGCTTGTCGATAGAATTCCGTCTGTCGTCGTCGCAGTATCCGGTTTTGTTGCGACAATGCTGTCCATCGTCTGCGCTTTGATTCTGGAATCTCTGGCTCTTGCCCGGAGGGAAGCACGTCGTCTGTCATATTTGCAGCACAAAGGTGTAGCTGCGTCAGGCGTTGACCAAATCAAGCCATCGCTTGTCGAGGCTCAAACCCGTCGATTTGGCTGATTAAAATCAACCCCCAGTTCAATGCTAGGCAAATGAACGGCCTGTTCGCGCGTAAGCGTCTGAACACGCTGGTTTGTTCAAGGGGTTGGTGAACCAGATACGCAAATGGCCAGCACCCCAAATGCTGGCCATTTTTCTGAGTGAGTGATATAGCCCTAAGGCCTCACCAGTGAAATTCTTTGTCCCCAAATACCTAACGCGGACTGAAAACCGGCGCTATTGGGGGAATCCCGTAAATCTAAAATTTTTCCAAAAATCAGGATCTTTCGATCCTTGCTGACCGCCCTGTTCGCAGTTTCAGGAAAGCGATCGAAACTTGCGCCTGGTGTCCGGACGGCCCAAGCGCTGGAATCCAACGTGATGCGCAGATGTTTACCGGGCACACATTGCGCAAGTCGTTCATAGAACCTGACAAGGTTGGTTTTAACGGCGCAGCCACAGCAAGCTACAGATCGTCAGGCGTAAGGTTCGGGGCGGGTCTTTGGGCAATCCCGCGTTCCATGAAAAGGACCGCGCAAAGGCGGTCCCTTCGTGTTTTGATGTCGGACGAAACTCGCCCGCCTGTTAGACGGCGATCAGCCGATGATTGCGTTCAGCGTAGCGCTGGGGCGCATCACAGCGGCGGTTTTGATCGGGTCAGTGTGATAGTACCCGCCCAAATCCACCGACGGTCCTTGGACTGCGGCCAGTTCCGACAAGATCTGCTCTTCTTTCTCTGCCAGCGCTTTTGCAAGTGGTGCCATTTCAGCTGCCAGATCGGCATCGTCAGATTGGGCAGCCAAGGCTTGGGCCCAGTAGCGCGCGAACCAGTAGTGGCTGTCGCGGTTGTCCGGTTCGCCGACTTTTCGACTTGGCGACCGGTTGTTGTCCAAAATGCCCTGAGTTGCGGCCTCTGCCGCAGCGCCAAGAACACCTGCCTTCGCGTTTCCTTTGGCGTCGGCCAGGAAGTTCAGTGATTCCCCAAGCGCGCAGAATTCACCCATCGAATCCCAGCGCAGGTGATTTTCCTCGACCAATTGCTGCACGTGTTTCGGTGCCGAGCCCCCTGCCCCGGTTTCGAACAGGCCGCCGCCATTCATAAGCTTGACGATCGACAGCATCTTGGCCGAGGTGCCCAGTTCGAGAATCGGGAACAGGTCGGTCAGATAGTCACGCAGCACGTTGCCGGTGATGGCGATGCTGTCCTTTCCGGCGGTGATGGTTTCCAGCGTCTGGCGCGTTGCCTCGCGCGGGGCCATGATCTGGAACTTGTCAGCCACGCCCGCAGCCTCGAGCGCCGGTTCGACATATTTGATCAGCTCTGCGTCGTGGGCACGGTTCGCATCCAGCCAGAAGATCGCCTCGGATCCGGTCAGGCGCTGACGGTCCATCGCCAACTGTATCCAGTTCTCGATCGGCGCCTTCTTGACGGTGCAGGCCCGCCAGATGTCACCCTTTTCGACCTCGTGCGAAAGCAGGGCCTCGCCATTGGCCAGAACGATGCGCATTGTGCCGTCGGCGGGCGCCTCGAAGGTGGTCGGGTGGCTGCCGTATTCCTCGGCCTTCTGCGCCATAAGGCCAACATTTGCGACCGCACCGGCAGTGGCGGGATTCAATGCACCATTGGCTTTGAAGAACTTGATGCTTTCATCATAAACAGTTGCATAGCACCGGTCGGGGATGACGCAATTTGTATCACCCTTGGCACCGGTCTCATCCCAACCCTTGCCGCCCGCGCGGATCACCGCTGGCATCGAAGCATCAATGATCACGTCGGAAGGAACATGCAGGTTGGTGATGCCCTTGTCGCTATCCACCATATACATGGATGGACGATCAGACTTGATCGCGTTTATTGCGGCGACGATCTCGGCATTGTTTTGTACCCGCTCAAGCAAATCGCCAAGACCCGAGTTCGGATTCACACCCAGCGCATCCAGTTCCGCACCGAATTTGTCGAAAACCGGCGCCAACCAGGCCTTGACCGCATAGCCAAAGATGATCGGGTCCGAGACCTTCATCATCGTGGCTTTCAGGTGCAACGAGAACATTGTGCCGTCTTTCTTGGTGTCCTCGATGGCCTCTGCAAGAAAGGATGACAGTGCTTTGACCGACATGAAGGTCGCATCAGCCACGGTGCCTTCGTCCAGCGGCCACGCGTTCTTAAGGACAGTCACACTGCCGTCTTTGCTGACAAACTCGATCCTTGCATCGCCCGCTTGGGCAGCGGTGATGGTGGACGATTTCTCATTGGCGTAAAAATCGTTGCCCGACATGGACGAGACTTTGGTTTTGCTGTCCGAGGTCCATTCGCCCATGGAATGCGGGTTGTTGCGGGCATAGTTTTTGACAGCCCGCGCCGCACGGCGGTCACTGTTACCTTCACGCAGAACCGGGTTCACGGCCGAGCCTTTGATGGCATCATAACGCGCACGGATCGCCTTTTCTTCGTCGGTCGAAGGTTCTTCGGGATAGGCCGGGATATCATAGCCTTGCGACTGCAACTCTTCTATGGCGGCCACCAGTTGCGGAACCGATGCCGAGATGTTCGGCAGCTTGATCACATTGGCGTCCGGGGTTTTTACCAGCTCACCCAATGCTGCCAGATCGTCCGAGACACGCTGCTCATCCGTCAGGTTTTCGGGGAAGGCTGCCAGAATGCGCCCGGCCAGTGAAATGTCCTTGGTCCCCACGCTGACGCCAGCAGCCGAAGCGAACTTGCGAATGATGGGCAGGAACGAGGCGCTGGCCAGTTCGGGCGCTTCGTCTACAATGGTATACAATATGTCGAAGTTCGATTTATCTGCCATATTCTTTTACCTTTTTAAGCCTTTCGGGGCGTGCGATCCAAGAGTTGAAGCCACTTCAGCGTGGCGCGGGAGGGGCGCGATCACGATACCGCCCCTGGGTGACTCTGTTTTGACAGGGCCTCCCTTAAATCACGTTACGCTGGGAATCAATCATCTGTGCCCGCGCGTTTTGCCACGGGCTGGGCTTGGATGGCTTTTGATGTCATCAGCTCAACGTTTCACCCGGCTGTCTTGGGCGTTTCCCTTCAGGTCACGCCACATGTTTTCCATGAAGCTGCCCGGCTGGTCCCACGAATTTTTTCGGGTTGCGGCCAAGGATTACCGAAATCTCTGCCCTGTCTCGGGATCAAATACCATGGCACGGTCAGGTTGAATGGATATGCCAATCCGGTCGCCGGTTTTGCTGCGCTGGTCATCCCGCTCTTCCACAATCAGTTTGTCCCCATTTGGCGTCAGCAAATACGAGTAGGATACACCCCCAAGCGCTTCGGTCAGGTCCACAGTGCAGGTGTCGGCAGACCGGTCGATGTGAATATGTTCAGGGCGCATCCCCAACGTCACCTTGCCCGTTCCGGCAGGAACAGTTGCCGAGACCGGCAATGGCTGGCCCAAAGCGGGATGGGTGACATGGCCGTCAGTATATTCGCAATCAAGAAAGTTCATCGCGGGCGAACCGATGAAACCTGCAACAAACCGGTTGTCAGGATCACGGTACAGATCCATCGGGGCGCCGACCTGTTCGATCCGGCCATCGCGCAGCACCACAATCTTGTCGGCCATCGTCATGGCTTCGACCTGATCATGGGTCACATAGATCATGGTTGCACCGATTTCCTGATGCAGACGCGCGATTTCGACGCGCATCTCGACACGCAATTCAGCGTCCAAGTTGGACAGGGGTTCGTCAAACAGAAAAACCTCGGGCCCGCGTACAATCGCCCGCCCGATCGCAACCCTTTGCCGTTGCCCCCCGGACAGGGCCTTGGGTTTGCGCTTGAGGTAAGGATCAAGCTTCAGGATGCTCGAAGCCTCCTGCACCTTCTGGTCGATCTCGGCTTTTGGGACACCATTCATGCGCAGACCAAATCCCATGTTTTCCGCCACTGACATGTGCGGGTAGAGCGCATAAGTCTGAAACACCATCGCCACGCCGCGCTTGGCTGGATCCATATGTGTCACCTCGCGCGATCCGATGTGAATCTCACCTTCCGAGGTTTCTTCCAGCCCTGCAATCATCCGCAACAACGTGGATTTTCCGCACCCTGAAGGCCCTACAAAAACGCAGAACTCACCATCTTCGATTTGCAGGTCGATCCCATGAATGACCTGTGTCTGACCGTACCGTTTGATTGCCCGATTCAGAGTTACACCTGTCATGTCATCAGCATCCTGTCGTTTTTGGAACTAGGGCCTGTTTCGGGAAACCGCCAGGCTTGTGCCTCGGTTCCGATTTGTTCAGCCACGCGCCGCAAGCGCGGCACCCAGGCTTCGAGTTGATCGAAATCCATTCGTTCGGTGGACCCGGTTATCGAAATTGCCCCAAGCATCCGACCGTTCGACGTCAGAACTGGGCAGGCGATGCATATGATGCCAGGCTCGTGCTCTTCATCATCGATGGCAAATCCCCGGCTGCGAATTCTGTCAAGATCAGCCCGCAACATCTTTTCGGATGTCAGAGTTTTGTTGGTGAAGCGGTGATAGCTTTGCTGCGACGCCGCCCTGTTCAACGCATCTTCGTCCAAAAATGCCAGCATCGCCTTGCCGACCCCTGTGCAGTAGGCCGGGCCAACTTTACCAGCCTGAGAGTACATCTCGATTGGTTGTGCGGCGTTGCGTTTGTCGACGTAAAGAACCTGACTGGAATCAAGCTGCGCCAGATGCACGGTTTCACCGGTTTCTTGACTGAGGGCATCCATAAAAGGTCGCGCTATCGGGGCCAATGAGCTTTGCGTCCATGCCGCATGGGCCAACCGTACCAGCCGCATTCCGGGCGCATAGGTCTGCCTGTCGCGGTTATAAGACAGCATTCCCTGGTTGGTCAGAGATTGCAGAAATCGATACAGGGTCGCCTTTGGAAAATCGCTGCTTTCCAAAAGTTCAGCGAATCGAACGGGGCGCTCGAACGATGCTACGTGATCCAGCACATCACATGCTTTGCCTATAGTTCCGTCACCTGACACGGGCCATCATTCTCCTCCGATTATCCCTCGCCATCCTCACGAGGGTCTTGACAACAGTAACCGAGTCGATGTGTAGTTTTCAATATATAAAACAAGGTTTCATTATTTGGAACCTTGTGGGAGAGAAACAGGGAGGAAACTATGTATTCAACTTTCAAGCGCACGACGGCTGCGCTGGCGCTTGGTGTCGCGATGGCGGCACCAGCAGCTGCGGAACTCACCGGAGAGCTACGGATCTTTCTGGACACATCGAACCCGGCGCCACGCGCGACGATGGAGGCGATGATCGAACGGTTCGGGGCACAGCATCCGGGGTTGGAAATCGAAACAACCGTCATCGACCGCGAAGCCTATAAAACGCAGATCCGGAACTTCCTGACGGCTGACACCCCGGACGTGGCCACGTGGTACGCGGCCAACCGTATGAAACCATATGTCGAGGCGGGTCTGTTCGAGGACGTTTCAGATTTGTGGGCCGAGCCCGAGATCGCCGACAATCTCGCTTCGACCAAGGGCGCTTTGACAATCGACGGCAAGCAATGGGGTGTGCCGTATACCTATTATCAGTGGGGTGTCTACTATCGCAAAGACATCTTTGACGAGCTGGGCCTGAGCGAGCCGACTACTTGGGAAGAAGAACTGTCCAACTGCCAGAAAATCGTCGATTCAGGACGCGCCTGCTACACGATCGGCACCAAGTTCCTTTGGACCGCTGGTGGCTGGTTTGACTACTTGAACATGCGCACAAACGGCTTTGATTTTCATCAGCAATTGGCCAATGGCGAAGTCAGCTGGGAAGACGACCGGGTCAAGCAGACCTTCGCCAACTGGAAACAGTTGATCGACATGGGCGCATTCATCGACAACCACCAGACCTACAGCTGGCAGGAAGCGCTGCCCTTCATGGTCAATGGTGAGGCAGCAGCCTATCTGATGGGCAACTTCGCAGTGGCACCGTTGCGCGATGCGGGCCTGACAGATGACCAGCTGGATTTCTACCAGTTCGTCGCGATCAATCCCGATGTTGAGCTGGCCGAAGACGCTCCGACAGACACGTTCCACATCCCGACCAATGCTTCGAACAAGGAAGCTGCGCGCGAATTCCTGCGTTTTGTGGTCTCTGCTGATGAACAGACCGAAATCAACAACGGCGCGAATCTCGGCCAATTGCCGGTCAACGCGCAATCCGCTGTGGATGACGACAAGTTCCTGCAACAGGGCTTTGAAATGCTTTCGTCCAACAGCCCCGGTGGGGTAGCCCAGTTCTGGGACCGCGACGCGCCTGCGGAAATGGCCAAAGTGTCCATGGAAGGTTTCCAGGAATTCATGGTCAAACCCGACAACTTGGACCGGATACTGGCCAAACTCGAACGCGCGCGCGAGCGTATTTACGATAACTGATCAGGCAAGGGTCGGGCCAAAGCCCGGCCCACGCTCCTTTGAATCGTAGGGCGGGTTCCGACCCGCCTTGCTCCAACAGACCCGAGTTTCCAATGACAGTTGCAGCCGACGCCTCAGAACAGGAAAGCTGGTTCCATCGCAATCAACAACGCATCGCACCCTGGCTGTTTCTGGCCCCCGGGATGCTGTTCTTCTTGGTCTATGTGATTATCCCGGTATTCCAGTCCTTCAACCTGTCGCTTTACGAGTGGGACGGCCTGGGCGCTGCGGAATACGTCGGCTTTCGCAACTACGAAGACCTCTATTGGGAATGGGTAGACCGGGATGCTTTCTACATCTCGATGAAGAACAATCTGATCTGGCTGATCCTGTACCTGGCCGCGATTCCGGCAGGTTTGTTCATCGCCCTGTTCCTGAACCAGACAGTTTGGGGCATCCGCCTGTATAAGTCCCTGTTTTTCTTTCCTTTCGTGATTTCTCAGGTCGTGGTGGGGCTGGTGTTCACCTGGTTCTACGATCCGACCTTCGGGTTGCTGAACGAATTCCTCGACCTCTTCGGCCTTGGTCCCCTGAACGTGCTTGGCGATGAGCGCTTTGTGACCTACGGCATCATCTTCGCCGGCCTCTGGCCACAAACCGCCTATTGCATGATCCTGTACCTCACCGGCCTGAACGCTGTGGACCCGGAACAGATCGAAGCGGGACGCCTGGACGGGGCCAAGGGTTGGAAGATGCTTTGGCACATCATCATCCCACAATTGCGGCCCGCAACCTTTATCGCGTTTGTCGTGACCATCATCGGCGCATTACGGTCATTCGACCTGATCTCGATCATGACACAAGGCGGACCTTTCGGATCCTCCCGCGTGCTGGCCTATTACATGTTCGAGGTCGCCCTGTCCGAATATGGCTTCCGCATGGGTTATGGCGCGGCCATCGCCGTGATCCTTTTCCTGATCATGTTGTGCTTCATCGCCTACTTCCTGTGGTCGATGTACCGTGAAGAGAAGGGGCGCTGAGATGTTTCCCAAACCCATCGAAAAACAACCCCGCGCGGCGCAGATCACGTATCAAGCCATGCTTCCATTGGCCCTTCTGTTGTGGCTGGGTCCCCTGCTGGCGGTTGCTCTTTTCTCGGTAAAACCCGCTGCTGACTTCACCAACGCGAATTACTGGGGAATGCCGTCCAGCTTTGAAGGCGCCTTTAACTATGGTCAGGTGTTCTTTAATTCGGACATGCCGCGATACCTGCTGAATTCATTCATGATCACCGTCCCTACCGTGATCGGAGCGGTGGCGCTCAGCTGCATGACCGGCTTCGCGCTTGGCATTTACAAGTTCAAGTCGAACCTCTGGATCTTTTTCATGTTCGTGGCTGGGAATTTCGTGCCCTTTCAGATCCTGATGGTGCCGGTTCGGGATCTGACCCTGCAACTTGGGCTCTACAACACCAAGACCGGGCTGGTCCTGTTTCACATCGCCTTCCAGACCGGGTTCTGCACCCTGTTCATGCGCAACTTCATCCGCGCCCTGCCCTTTGAACTGATCGAGGCAGCACGGGTCGAAGGCATCAGCGAATGGCGCATCTTCTGGTACGTGGTCCTGCCGCTGATGAAGCCCGCGATCGCCGCGCTCAGCGTGCTGATCTTCACCTTCATCTGGAACGACTATTTCTGGGCCGTCGTCCTGACGCAAGGCGCGGAAAGCCAGCCTGTAAC
The DNA here is from genome assembly GCF_013110585.1 of Ruegeria sp. HKCCD6119. Classification (NCBI taxonomy): domain Bacteria; kingdom Pseudomonadati; phylum Pseudomonadota; class Alphaproteobacteria; order Rhodobacterales; family Roseobacteraceae; genus Ruegeria; species Ruegeria sp. HKCCD6119. Next base: position 206,509 of record NZ_WVQV01000004.1, read on the forward strand.
TGCCGGAATCACCAGTTTCAACGCACAATTCCGCGCCGCTTATCAATTGATGAGCGCGGGCTCCATCGTGGCGGCTCTGCCACCGGTGGCCATGTTCTTCCTGATGCAGAAACACTTCATTGCGGGTTTGACCCTCGGAGCTGTGAAATGACCAAAATTACCTTTATCGGTGCCGGGTCCACAATTTTCATGCAGAACATCGTTGGAGATGCTCTGTTGACCCCTGCGCTGGCCGACAGTCACTTTGCGCTTATGGATATCGACCCCCAGCGCCTTGCGGAAAGCGAAGCAGTTGCGCGCTCCATGATCCGCTCGGTCGGGGCCGGGGCGACTGTCTCGACCCATACCGACCGCCGTGCGGCGCTGGACGGGGCCGATTTCGTCATCACCGCCTTTCAGGTCGGGGGGTACAAGCCCTGTACGATCACCGATTTCGAGATCCCCAAGCAGTATGGCTTGCGTCAAACCATCGCTGATACGCTGGGCGTCGGAGGAATCATGCGAGGCCTGCGCACGGTTCCGGTGCTTTGGGATGTCGCAGGGGACATGATGCAACTCTGTCCGAACGCGACATTGCTGCAGTACGTAAATCCGATGGCCATCAACACCTGGGCACTGGCCGAACGCTTCCCTTCCCTGAAACATGTGGGCCTTTGCCATTCGGTTCAAAATACGGTCGAGGAACTGGCCCATGATCTGGATCTGCCAAAGGATGAGTTCCGCTACAAAGTCGCGGGCGTCAATCACGTGGCATTCTTTCTGAAACTGGAACATCAGGGCCGCGACCTGTATCCGGCACTGCGACGGGGCTATCACGCGGGGAAATTCCCGAAGGCACCGCTGCTGATGCCGCGCTGCCCCAACAAGGTGCGGTACGAGGTGATGGATCATCTGGGCTATTTCTGCACAGAAAGCTCGGAACACCTGGCCGAATACGTGCCGTGGTTCATCAAGGACGGGCGACAGGACCTGATCGAGGAATTCTCGATCCCGCTGGACGAATACCCCACCCGCTGCGTCGAGCAGGTCGAGATGTGGAAGAAACAGGCCAAGACCCTGACCGACGGGCGCAATATCGATGTCACGCGCAGCCACGAATTCGCCGCCGACCTGATGAACGCGATCGCAACGAACACGCCCTACATGGCCTATGGCAACCTGCCCAATACCGGCCAGATCCCGCAACTGCCCATGGGCGCGGCGGTAGAAACCCCCTGCCTGGTCGACAGCAACGGCGTACAGCCTTCTGTCGTGACCGACATCCCGCCGCAGTTGATTGCCCTGATGCGCACCCAGATCAACGTACAGGAACTGACTGTTCGGGCCCTGACAGAACAAAACCCCGAATATATCTATCACGCCGCGATGATGGATCCGCACACCGCCGCCGAACTGGACCTGCGCCAGATCCGAAACCTTGTCACGGATCTGCTGACGGCCCATAACGATTGGCTGCCCGACTGGTGCCGACCGGCCCGCGCCGCCTGATCTTCATCATTTTACAAATACTCAGATCCAACTTCAGCCAAGAAAAACAAAGCCAGACATGATAAAACGCCGCTCACAGCATTGGTATGGAAAACTCGACAAGGATGGCTTCATCCACCGGTCGTGGATGAAAAACCAGGGCTTTCCCGACCACGCTTTTGACGGACGACCCATAATTGGCATCTGCAACACCTGGTCGGAACTGACCCCCTGTAACTCGGGCCTGCGCGACCTGGCCGAGGGCGTAAAACGCGGCGTGTGGGAGGCGGGCGGCTTCCCGGTCGAATTCCCCGTCATGTCGCTGGGTGAAACCCAGATGAAACCCACCGCGATGCTGTTCCGCAACCTGCTGGCCATGGATGTCGAAGAATCGATCCGCGCCTATGGTATTGACGGAGTCGTTCTGTTGGGCGGCTGCGACAAGACCACGCCGGGGCAACTGATGGGGGCCGCTTCAGTCGATCTGCCTTCGATCGTCGTCAGTTCAGGCCCGATGCTGAACGGTAAATACCGTGGACAGGATATCGGATCCGGCACCGACGTCTGGAAGTTTTCCGAAGCGGTTCGGGCCGGCGAAATGACCTTGCAGGATTTCATGAACGCCGAATCCGGCATGTCGCGCAGCGCTGGTGTCTGCATGACCATGGGCACGGCGTCCACCATGGCATCGCTGGTCGAGGCGATGGGCATGAGCCTGCCCACCAATGCCGCGCTTCCGGCGGTCGACGCCCGCCGCATGGCGCTGGCGCACATGACCGGCCGGCGCATCGTCGAGATGGTGGAAGAAGACCTCAAGCCCTCGGACATCCTGACCAAAGAGGCGTTTGAGAACGCCATCCTCGCCAATGCCGCCGTAGGAGGCTCGACCAACGCTGTGGTTCACCTGCTGGCGCTGGCGGGACGTGTCGGGGTTGACCTGACCCTGAAAGACTTTGAAATCGGATCCGAAATACCGCTGCTGGTCAACTGCATGCCGTCGGGCAAATACCTGATGGAAGACTTCTGCTACGCAGGCGGCATGCCGGTTGTACTGAATGAACTCAAATCGTTCCTGCGCCCGGCAAAGACGGTTCTGAACAAGGATATCTCAGCACATTACGAAGGGGCCGAGTGTTACAACTCGGACGTCATCCGTCCCTTCGATGATCCTGTAAAGCCCGCTGCGGGCCTGCGAGTTCTGCGCGGCAACCTTGCGCCGAATGGGGCAATCGTCAAGCCTTCGGCGGCCACTGACGCGCTTCTTGAAACCGAGGGCGAGGCTTTTGTGTTCGACAACATCGAAGACCTGAAGGCCAATATAGACCGTGAAGACCTGCCGGTCACGGCCAAGAGCATTCTGGTGCTCAAAGGGTGTGGCCCCAAGGGGTATCCGGGCATGCCCGAGGTCGGCAACCTGCCAATTCCGGCGAAATTGGTGAAAGAGGGTGTGCGAGACATGATCCGGATCTCGGATGCCCGCATGTCGGGAACAGCTTATGGCACCGTCATTTTGCATGTCAGCCCCGAAGCACAGGCGGGTGGCACGCTGGCGCTGGTCAAAAGCGGAGACCGCATCCGTGTTTCAGCCAGCAGCGGCAAACTGGAACTGCTTGTGGACGAAAACGAACTTAACGCCCGCCGCGCCGCGTGGCAACCGGATGATCCGCACTACACACGCGGATATGCAAAACTTTACATCGACCACGTGCTGCAAGCGGATCAGGGGGCGGATCTGGATTTCCTTGTTGGCAAAGACACGCGCCTCGTGACCAGAGAGAGCCACTGATGACCCAACCAGCTACATTCCACGATCTCAACGGGGCCTCCGTCTATATCACCGGCGGCGGCTCGGGCGTCGGTGCGGCGCTGACAGATGGATTCATGGCACAGGGGGCCAATGTGGCCTTCATTGGTCGGTCGGATGCCAGCGGTTTTGTCGAAGAGATGCGCGACAAGCACGGCCGCGCGCCGCTGTTCCTGCAAGGCGACATGACGGATACCGAACTACTGCACGCGACGATGGCCAAAGCTGCCGAGGCTCATGGTCCTTTGAACGTCTTGGTGAACAATGCAGCCAACGATCAACGTCATACGCTTGAGGAAACCACGACGGAATTCTGGGACTGGATGATCGAGGTGAACCTGAAAGCCTATTATTTCGCGTGTCAGGAAGCCGCCCGGCAAATGAAAGATGGCGGGTCGATCATCAATTTCAGCTCGATCAGTTACATGATGGGCAATGCTGGCTATCCGATCTATACGACCTCGAATGCCGGGATTACAGGGATGACACGGTCATTGGCACGAGAACTGGGGCCGAGGAAAATCCGCGTCAACGCTCTGGCCCCCGGCTGGGTTCTGACGCAAAAACAGTTGGATAAATGGGCCACGCCCGAGGATCTGGCGGCGCATTTGGACCGGCAATGTCTGAAAGAGCACCTGAAGCCCGAGGATATGATAGCACCAACACTTTTTCTGGCGTCCAAGGCCAGCCATGCAATGACCGGGCAATGTATGGCTGTTGATGGCGGCGTCGTGGTTTCGGGGTGATGTTATGAACACTGAATGGATCGCCGTCGACTGGGGAACATCTCATTTACGGGCCTGGGCCATGCAGGGTTCGACTGCGCTGGACCATGCGCAATCCGACAAGGGCATGGCGCATGTCGGGCCTGACGGGTTTCAAGCCGCCCTGCTGGATTTGATCGAAAACTGGTTGCCCGGCGCGCCGGTGGATGTGGTCGCTTGCGGAATGGTCGGCGCACGACAGGGCTGGGTGGAAGCCCCTTATTCGACCGTGCCGTCGGACCCCTTGCCGGATGTCCCTATCCGCGTACCCGGATCAGACCCGCGCATTCGGGCCTTTGTCATACCCGGTCTGAAACAGACAACTCCGCCGGATGTGATGCGGGGTGAGGAAACCCAGATTGCCGGATTTCTGGGCGCGCGCCAGAGTTGGGACGGCGTTATCTGCCTGCCCGGAACCCACACGAAATGGGTTCAGGTAAGCGCTGGCGAGGTTGTAAGCTTTCGTACCTTCATGACGGGTGAGTTGTTCGACCTGCTATGTGGTCAGTCCGTGCTGCGGCACTCTGTAGGCCCGGGCTGGGACGAAGACGCTTTCGCCGAGGCGGTTGCGGATACGTTATCAAAGCCCGAACAATTGGCTGCGCGTCTTTTTAACTTGCGAGCTGCGGACTTGCTGCAAGGTCAGGCCAAAGCCACCGCACGCGCGCGCCTTTCCGGATTGTTGATCGGGGCCGAACTGGCCGCGACACGGCCCTATTGGCTAGGGCAGCAACTGGCCATTATCGGAGCAGAAGGCGTGTCGCAGACATATGCAACAGCCTTGCAACGGCAAGGCGCATTCGTGGAAACCGCAAACGCCACCGAGGCAACTCTGGCCGGGCTTGCGCTGGCCCGAAACCTGACAAGGCAAACCGCATGAGCCGTCCCATCATCGCCATATTGCGTGGCTTGCAACCGCACGAAGCCAAAGCCGTTGGCCGCGCCATTATCGATGCCGGCATCGACCGGATCGAAGTGCCGCTCAATTCTCCGGATCCGCTCGACAGTATCGGCACTTTGGTTGATGCGTTTGGAAACCAGGCCCTGATCGGCGCGGGCACTGTTTTGACAGTCGATCAGGTGGACGCTGTGTCGGCCGCCGGAGGCAAGTTGATCGTATCGCCCAACTATGACGCCGAGGTCATCAAGCGTTCCGTCGCGTTGGGCCTGCAAAGCTGGCCGGGGGTTTACACCCCAACCGAAGCCTTTGCAGCCCTCAAGGCCGGGGCCACCGGTTTGAAGCTGTTCCCGGGGGTGATGGCTGGTCCGGCGGGTTTGGCCGCCTTACGTCCGGTTTTGCCCATAGGCTCGCTTGTTTTTGCCGTTGGCGGTGCCGGACCCGAAAATTTCGGGCAATGGATCAAAGCGGGCGCAGATGGCTTTGGGATAGGCTCTGCACTTTACAAACCCGGAATGGATGTCGCCGAAATCGCCGAGCGCGCCCGGCATATCGTTACGGCCTATGACGAGGCCGCCGGATGAGCACTATCTTTGACGATCGCCCCTGCGAGTTGGGCGAAGGCCCGTTGTGGCATCCTGAAAGACGTCAGCTTTTCTGGTTCGATATCATAGGCAAACGTCTGATGACCCGCGAGCGGGGAATGCCCAAAAGCTGGAGCTTCGATGAAAATGTTTCGGCCGCGGGCTGGGTGGATCGCGATACGCTTCTTATGGCGTCGGAAACGGGACTGTGGCGTCTCGATTTGCAATCCGGAAAGCGGAACTTGATCACGCCTCTGGAAGCCGACAACCCCGTCACGCGTTCAAACGATGGCCGCGCCGATCCGTGGGGTGGGTTTTGGATCGGCACAATGGGCAAGCAGGCGGAACCCGGGGCCGGATCAATCTATCGCTTCTGGAAAGGCGAGTTGAGACGATTGGTTCCGGATGTGACAATCTCCAACGCGATCTGTTTTGCCGCCGATCGTTCGGTGGCCTATTTCTGCGACACCGCAACGAAACAAGTCAGGCGCTGGCGTCTGAACGCCGAAACCGGGTGGCCGGAAGGCGACAGCGCAGTTTTTCTGGATTTGCGCAAAGAAGGTCTGAACCCGGATGGCGCGGTCATCGATGCCCAGGGGAATATCTGGATTGCACAATGGGGTGCCAGCCGAATTGCGGCATACAAGGCCGACGGCATGTTTCTGAAGGCCGTTGCATTTGACGCATCCCATACGTCATGTCCCGCTTTCGGGGGCGATGAACTGAATACGCTTTTCTGCACAACGGCCCGTCAGGGATTGAACGCAGAAACAATAGACAGCCAACCGACCAACGGCATGACCTTTGCCGCGCGAAATGCAGGTCAGGGTCAGGCAGAACACAAGGTCATCTTATGAAGCCGGAACTGGGCGTTTGTTATTATCCTGAACATTGGCCGGAAGCGATGTGGGCAGACGATGCCGCGCAAATGGTCGAAACAGGCCTTACATGGGTGCGTATTGGCGAGTTCGCGTGGAGCCGCATCGAGCCGCAATCCGGCGTTTTTCAATTCGAATGGCTAGATCGCGCGATTGAGACACTCGGAGCAGCCGGATTGAAGGTCGTGCTGGGCACGCCAACCGCAACACCGCCGCGCTGGATGCTGGACAAACACCCGGATATGCTGGCCGCCGATGAAAACGGCAACCCGCGCAAGTTCGGATCACGGCGGCATTACTGCTTTAGCCATCAAGGCTATATCGACGAATCTACCCGCATCGCACGCATATTGGGTGAACGGTTCGGTAGGAACCCGCATGTCGTCGCGTGGCAGATTGACAATGAATACGGGTGTCACGACACCACTCTCAGCTACAGCGCAGCTGCTCAACAGGCATTTCGCCATTGGCTGGCCGAACGGTACGGAACAATTGAAACGCTGAACCAGGCGTGGGGCAATGTGTTCTGGTCGATGGAATATCGCAACTTCAGCGAAATCGACCTGCCCAATCAAACGGTGACCGAGCCGAACCCGGCTCATGTACTGGCATTCCGGCGCTTCAGTTCGGATCAGGTCGCGGCTTTCAACAAAGCACAGGTGGATGCGCTGCGCCCGTTGACTGATGCGCCGCTTTTGCACAATTACATGGGCCGTATTCTGGACTTCGACCATTTCAAGGTTGGCGCGGATCTGGATATCGCCACCTGGGACAGTTATCCGATCGGTTTTCTGTCGGACCGGCTGGATGCCGACGACGCGCACAAGACCGCCTTTTTGCAACAGGGTGATCCGGACATGCAGGCGTTTCACCATGATCTCTACCGGGCGGTCGGGCGCGGCCGTTGGTGGGTGATGGAACAACAACCCGGCCCGGTGAATTGGGCACCGTATAATCCGGCGCCCCTGCCCGGAATGGTACGTCTTTGGTCCGTGGAAGCCGTGGCTCATGGTGCCGAGGTGGTGAGTTATTTCCGATGGCGGCAAGCCCCGTTTGCGCAAGAGCAAATGCATGCGGGCTTGCTGACATCGAACAATCACCCTGCTGCTGCACTGGCAGAGGCCCGCCAGACCGCAGATGACCTGAACACGTTGGGCGCGGTGCAACAGATACAGGCCAAAGTGGCCATTCTGTTTGATTACGCCTCGGACTGGGCGTGGACCACACAACCACAAGGCGCGGGATTTGATTATTTCCGATTGGTTTTTTCGGCTTACCGCGCGCTGCGACGGGCCGGTCTTTCGGTAGACTTTGTTTCGGCGAAGGACATTTCCGGTGATTACTCGGTGATCTTTGCCCCCGGTTTGGCCACAATGGATCCTGATTTGGAACAACGTTTGGCAGAGAGATGCGATCTTGCCATTCTGGGACCGCGCGGCGGCGCGATCACCCGCGATTTTCAAATTCCTGAAAAGGGCAGACCCGGTCTGAGAAGGATCGATTGCGATGTTGATCTGGTCGAAACTCTGCCGCCCACGGTTGAACGCGCGGTCAAGGGTGGCGGCGCGGCGCGGCATTGGATCGACCGATTGTCAGGAACGGCCAAAGACTTGCTGAGTTTCGAAGACGGAACACCTGCTCTCAAGGCAGGGGACGGAATCTGGTACTTGGCCGGCTTCCCCGATGCAGACCTTTGGGACCGCGTTATAGCCATGGCGGCGGAAGAAGCCGATTTGACATTGCGCAGGATGCCGCAAGGCCTGCGACTGCGCGAGACGGCCGATCATGCCTTCCTGATCAACTACAACGCAGGACCGGTGGATTGGAACGGGCTCACCGTCGAAGGTTGTGACGTCAAAATCCTGAAACGCAATCCGCCCGAACAAACCTGAGGTCAGTCCGGGCGGATGCCGAGGCTACGAACCTGCGCCGCTATTCGTCGTTTTGCAGGCTATTGGGGTCAAACACCCCGCCGAAACCACTGTTATTGGACGGAGCGTTTTCGGATTCAGGCCCACTATCAGCGCCTTCGCTTTCCTCGCCCCCTAAAGAGTTCGGAGCGAAAACATTGCCAAAGCCGCTGTTGTTCGTCGGTTTCGGGGTGGATTGCGCACCGCCCTGTTCCGCTTCTTCAGCTTCGCGTTGCTTGCGGCGTTCTTCACGCTGCTTACGCAACTCCTGAATACGCTGTTCCGCTTCCAGCTGCTTCTGCTCGCGAATATCGGCGATACACTGCGCCGGATTGTAGGTGGCCGCAGTGCCGACAACTGTGATCGTTGCGACGGCAAATACAACCAACAGAACCGCTGCCATGTTGCCGGAAAAGAAGCTGGGCAGTTTGATCTTGCCGGCCAGCTCCTCAACCGTCGCGTTCTTGCGCGCCGCTGCCACCAGTTCCTGACGTTTCAGCTTGGCTTCGTTCAGCAGAGCGAAGAACACTGTCAGCGCCACGATGATGAAGGCCAGCGCCGAGATTGCGGGTGTGATGCCATACCGGACTTTTTGGGCCAGCTCGATCGTCAACGTCGGGTATTCACCGAAGGTAAAGGTGGTGGTGTTGTAGTTTTCGAACGATGCGAGGAACGCCAACACCGCTGCCGATGCAATCGCCGGACGCATGAACGGCAACAGGATCTTGCGGAAGGCCTGGGCGTGGCTGGCCCCAAGGTCCAGTGCCGCCTCGGTCAGGGCCACGTCGTAGCGCTGCAAGCGTGCCACCAACACCAGCATGCAGTAGCTGGCGATAAAGGTGGATTGGCCGATCACCGTCAGAAAAATGCCATTTGACAGGAAGCTGTCCGCCCCCAGTCCCAGCACCCGGTTGATACGATCCCAGAACACCAGCGTCGAGATACCCAGAACAACACCCGGGATCAGGATCGGAGCTATAATGATCGTATAGTAAGTCGCCCGCAGCTTTGGCCAGATCTGGGTCAGCATCAATGCGCCCGCCAGACCCATGGCCACTGACAGGATGACCGTGCCGATCCCGATGATCAGTGAGTTCTTGATACCGTTCAGGATGCGCTGATCCTGAAACAACTCGCCAAACCACTGGAAGGTCAGGCATTCCCACGGGCTCATCCGCGGGAAGCCGGACGAGTTGAACGCGGTGATCGACATGATCACAAGCGGGCCCAGCAGATACAGGAAGAAGATCGCCAGATAGACCCAGATGCTTATGCGGAGAAAGGAATTGTTCATTTCCCAATATCCCCCATGTTCACTTTGAACAGGCGCATCATGGCCAGCACGAACAGGATACAGGTCACCAGCAGGACGATCGCATAAGCAGCCCCTTGCGGCCAGTCGTTGTTATCGTTGAACTGCTGATAGATCAGCTGTGTGAACCACAGCGACGACGGCCCGCCCAGGATTTGCGGTGCCGCCAGCGCGCCCGCAGACAGCATGAACACCATCGTACAGCCCGAACTGATCCCTGGCTTGGCATAAGGAATGACCACACGCCAATGTATCCGCCACCACGGCGCGCCAAGGTCGCGCGCGGCTTCGATCTGATTTTTGTCCAGGCTTTCTATGACGTTATACATTGGGAAGATCATCAGCAGAATATAGGCATAGCCCAGCCCGGCATAGAGTGCGATATCGTTTCGGATGAAGTCGAACGGCGTATCCCAGACCCCCAGTCCCACGAACAGCGTGTTCAGAACACCGGTTTCACCGAAGATAATGCGCAACGCAAAGGCGCGCAGGATTTCGTTGATCCAGTAAGGGATGATCAGCATGATCGCGAAGATGCGGATATGGCTGCCTTCGGACTGCCCCAGATAGTAGGCGATCGGATAGCAGATGATCAGGTTGAAAATCGTGACGCAAACGGCCGCCACGAGGGTGCGGAAGAACACCCGCAGGTCAACCGTGTTGTAATCCTGACTGCCACCTTCGGGGCCGTATATCAGGTACTTGTAGTTCTCCAGCGTATAGACGTCCTTCGGCCCGCCAATTTCTGGTGGGGGCAGGTTTGGACGGAACGAGAAATCCAGCATCGACAGCTGCGGCAGGATAATAAGGCCGATTGTCCAGAACAAAACCAGACCCAGGATCGCCAAGCCCATACCGGTGCCGTTGCGATTGAAGAATTCTTTCAGAAATCGGGGCATGAACTGTTCCCCTTATTCCGCAGCCAGCTCACCCGCGGGAACGACGACGGCATTATGCGTCTCGTATTCCAGCGTGATGTTCTGTCCGGTGTGGTCCTCGAAGGATTGCCCATGGTTGGGGATCGAGACCTTGATTTCCTTTCCGCCTTCGCCTTCGGTGAAGATGTTGAAGACGTTGCCTTCGAACTCTTCATGATTGACCCGGGCGGTGACGAAGTGATCGCCCGTTGCGCCATCGGGGGCAATTGCAAAGGCCTCGGGGCGGATGAACATCATCGCGTCATCACCTTCTTTCATCTTGCCCTGATTGGCCGTCGAAATCCTTGCCACCAGATCCCCCGAACGGTTGGTCGAGATCAAAGCTTCCTTGCCCATCACTTGCTTGATTTTACCGCGGAACACATTGTTTTCGCCAACGAATGAAGCCGCAAAAGCCGTGTTGGGATCGTTGTAAATCGTCTTCCCGTCGGCGATTTGATCAATCACACCGGCACGCATGACGGCGATATTGTCCGACATGGTCAGCGCTTCACCCTGATCGTGCGTGATGTAGATGAAAGTAATGCCGACACGCTGTTGAATTTCACGCAACTCGGTCCGCATGTGCTGGCGCAGCTTCAGGTCAAGTGCCGACAGAGGCTCATCCAGCAACAGCACGTCCGGTTCGGCGCACAGAGCACGGGCAATAGCAACACGCTGACGTTGACCACCTGACAGTTCACTTGGCAGTTTGTCCCCCTGCCCCGGTAACGCAATCATGTCCAGAAGCTCATCGGCGCGCCTGCGGCGTTCGGCAGCACTGGCCCCTTTGATTTCCATGGAAAACGTGATGTTTTCCCAGACCTTCATCAGCGGGAACAATGCGAGGTTCTGAAAGATCAGCGCCGTCGGGCGCTTGTTGGGCCCGATGCCACGCATATTGTTGCCACCAATCAGGACGTTGCCTTCGCTTGGTTCAAGAAAGCCGGACACTGCCCTCAGAATGGTTGTTTTTCCGCAGCCCGATGGCCCGAGGAAAGAAAAGAAATCTCCCCCGTTGATGTTGACGTTTGCATCGCGCACGGCGACGAAGTCACCGAAACGGATCCACAGGTTTTCCAGATCGACTCCGACCCCTGCACTCATTTTTGGTTTCTCCCTGAGGTGTGTGTTGTCACCACACAGTATTAGCGTCCGCCACGCCGGGACGGCGCGCAGATGGGTGCCCCCCGCAGGATGCGGAGGGCGAAGGTTCGGAACGCTTAAGCGCTTTTGAACTTGTTGACGAACTCGGTCCGGGTTTCAGCATACCACGGCGCTTCTGCCGGCCACGGATTGAGGTTGGCCAGCGAGTCGCCCGGATAGGCCTCGGCAAAGTTCTTCTTGTAGGTGTCGCCGGAATACTGGTCGGCGCCCAACACCGGCGAGTTGTAGCCGTGACTGTCAATGGCGACACCGGCCGGCTTGGCCTGATAGGCAAAGTCGATAAAGGCGTAAACCTGATCGATATTCGCGGCACCAGTCGGCATGGACATACCATCCACCCAAGCCATCGCACCTTCGACGGGTGCCTGATAGTGCACCGGCTCACCTGCGGATTTCAGTGCAAGGGGTGGGCCGTCCCAGGTTTGGCCAACGACAACGCCTTCGTTCAGAAGACCGTTCTTCTGTGTATCGGCGTCGTTCCAGATCAGCTTGATGCGGTCCTTGCGTGCAATACACCAGTCGGTGATCTGGCCCCAAACCTTGCGCATGGTGTCTTCATCACCATATGCCGCCCAGACCGAACCCGGCTCCATCTCGCCAGCGCGTTCCATGTAAAGACCGGCACCCAGCATCATGGAATGCGCGCGGCCCATGGTTTTGCCAGCGTTCGCTTCCGACCACACGTCGCCATAGGATGGTGCATCACCATCCGGCAGCCACAGGTCAGTACGATAAGCAATACCTTCTGTACCCCAGATATGCGGCAGCCAGTGCGCACCTGAATCGCCAAAGTTCCACGCATCAGTACCAATCTTGGCCATGGCCGGGTTCACCAGATCGATCGGAACCTTGTTCATGTCGAAGGGCTGGAGCAGCTCCAGCGGTTCCCACTGCAACGACCGGTTGTTGGTCGGTGAAACGATATCAAAACCCTGGCCCTTGGTGGCCTTCATCTTGTTGATGATCTCTTCGTTCGAGCCGATGCCGGTATAGTTCACCTTGATTCCGGTCAGAGTCTCAAACTCTTCGATGAAACTGGGCGGCAGGTAGTCCGACCACATCAGAATGTTGATTTCGCCCGACGACGCCAGAGCGCTCTTGCTGTAAAGGGGTGCCGCAAGTGCCGCAGCACCTGCGCCTTTCAACACAGAGCGTCTCGAAAGTGACGAATGTTTAACCATAGGTGATCTCCCGTTGTTGGATGAGTTTATTTTTGTCTTTATATTCATAGGACTTTCTGTGCCCGTTCGTCAGTCCAAAAGTGACAGTTTGCGGAAATCTTATATCCAGTTTTTGTTTTTGACACGTTTTGGTTGAATCTCAGGGCGTTAGTTTACCTGCCAGACTGTGAATTCGTGCGCGCCGACCGGATCAGAGCCGATCAAAATTCGTCGTGATCCACCACCAGGCAGGGGTTTGGACATGTCACCAAAATTGAAGGCAAAATGCAACGTACCGAAGCGGGTTACACGTAAGTCTGGATAGCAGTCCAGAGGCTTCAGCCCTGCCCATTCCAAGACATCGCGCATAATCTCGTGCAAGAGCGCACCGCAGGGCACCATGGCCAGATATGTCGCACGATCCGACCGGACAACCGCTGGGCTGGCGTCGCAATAGGCACTTTTGAAGCGCGCCAGGACATTTGCCTCGGTCTCGATGATTTCGCGCCAACCGGCAAAGTCAAAAAGCTGACCGTTCTGCAACAGCACGGATTCTCTTGCAATATCCGGCAGCGATTCGACACGGACGACACGGACGCCGGTCAGATCCGCCAACGCACCCGGCGCCAGATTCGAAGGCGTCTGCATTTGAGCCGTCTTGCTGCCGGACCGGGCACCAATCAAAAGCTTTGCCCCCGAAGCCTCAAGTCTTGCGGCCAGATCCGGGGTCACGATCATGCTTTGCGGCAGCACGATCAGGGCGTAACCTTCCAAACCATCCTGGGGACCCACAAAATCAATGTCCACCCCCAGACTGCGCACGGCAGTGTACCATTCACGGAAGATATGGGAATTGGGGAAGTCATCATCATGCGGCAGAATATCGGCCGCCCAGATCGAAGCGTAATCCAGCATCATCGCCACCGAGGCTTTTCCGCGCGTCGTCGGCGGAAGCTTTTCACGATCCTTCACAATTTGAGCCAGTTCGAGCGCGGCTTGATCCACACTGCCATCCGAGCGCAGCAAGGCTGTATGGTATTGTTCCTGCGCGAATTTTGCCTGTCGCCATCGAAAGAACATCACAGCTTGCGCGCCGTGTGCATATGCGGCCCAGGTCCAAAGCCGAACCATCCCTTCGGCTGGGGAAGGGTTTTGTGCCGCCCAGTCCACCGGCCCCGGCTGCTGTTCCAACACCCATACCCGCCCCCGCCCCTGACTGCGATACAGGTCACAATGAAATCCCTGATAATCAGGCGCGCCGGTTCGCAGATAACGGCGCTTTTCCTTCTCTGACAGGGTTGAGCCCATCAGATTACCCAGCGGGTAGCTGTCAAAGCCGACGATATCCAGATCGGCGGCCACTGCGTGGTGATCGAATTCGAAACTGCCGGCCATGAAGTTGTGCGTGATATCTCGACCCGGCGCATGTTCGCGCAGCACGTCCACCTGTGTCTTGTTGAACAACCGCACTCGGTCCGAGGAATAGCGCCTGAAATCAAGGGCATGGGTGGGGTTGGGTGTAGCGACCAGACCATTGGGCAGTTCAATCTGGTCAAAGCCGGAATAAAGGCTCCCCCAGAACACAGTCCCCCAGGCCTCGTTCAATGCGTCAATTGTGCCGTATCGTTTTGCCAGCCAGCGCCGAAAGCCCGCCTGGGCAGCATTAGAATAGCTGAGAACGGTGTCGTGGTCATTGTACTCATTGTCGATCTGCCAGGCATGGACATGCGGGTTCTGGCCATACCTGGCGGCATATTCCGTGGCGATCCTTTGCGCCTCGGCCAGGTACACGTCACTGGAAAAACAATAATGTCTGCGGGAACCATAGCCCCTGACCCGGCCGTCCGGGCCAACCGGCAGAATTTCGGGGTGCTCATCAATCAGCCATTTGGGAGGCGCAGCCGTTGGAGTCGACATCATGACCCGCAGGCCGGCCCGCCCCAGAATCTCGATGACGTCATCCAACCAGTCCCAATGAAACCGGCCGCGTTCCGGTTCAATCAGACCCCAGGTGAACTCGGCGATTCGAACCCAATCCAAACCCATCTCGACCATCCGCGCGGCGTCACTGCGCCACTGGGACGGGTCCCATTGTTCGGGGTAGTAGCAAACCCCAAGCTCCAGTTTGCTCATCGGTTGTCCTTTGCCGTGCGCCGTTCGATCCATTTCAGGAAGCTTGCGCAACAGAGGGTGAGTACCACATACAGAATTGCTGCCGTATTGAACGGCGCAAAGGGCAGAAAGCTTGCTGCCTGAAACTCTCGCATCCTTTGGGTCATGTCGCGGACGGACAGGATGGACAGCAACGAGGTATCCTTGATCATCGCGATGAATTCGTTGCCCAATGGCGGGGTGACGATCCGCAGGGCTTGCGGCAGAACGATCAGCCGCGCCGTCTGCCAGCGCGACAAGCCCAGCGAACTGCCTGCTTCCAGTTGCCCTTTCGGGATGGCCTCGATCCCAGATCGGAATATTTCCGCCATATAGGCCGAATACCCGACCGAAATCGCGATGATCCCGCGTGTCATGTTGGTCATATCAATGCCGCCCCCCGTGGCATCCTTGACCGCGCCCGCCAAGGGCAGGCCAATGTAAAGAATGATCACCAACATCGGAATGCCGCGTATCGTGTCCACGAAAAATTCGGCCCCGACCGCCAAGGGATGCAGCTTGTGCTGTGCGCCGCCAATGGTCAGCGTCAGCAGCAGAAAGCCGAAAACAGCAAAAGCCAGAGCGGGATTCCGGTATTTGTCAGGCAAGAAACTGGTCTGCCACAGAACTGGATAGCCTTGTGAATGAGCATCCACGGGAACAAACGCTCCGGAAACGCTGTCGACGGTTTCAATCTGCTCCAGGGCGGCCGCTGCATCAGTGGCGCTGCGTATGCGGTATTGTTGTTCGCCGGCACCGTCGAACTCTCCAAACCGGATGATGTCAGCCTGCGCCTGTGGTGTGCCGCGCACAATGGCAATGCGCCCTTCGGTGCTTCCGACCAGAACGTAACTGACCTGCGGCTGCATGAAGAAAAAGGCTGATATCGCAAGCAATGACAGGCTGATGGAACCATACAGAATCGTGGTGCGCGCCCGTGGTTTGAACGATTGCAGCCCCACCCAGATCAAGCCCAGAATGGCCGAGAAGATATAGGCGAAGATGGCTGCGCGAAACGTAATGGCAACGCCCGTCGCGAACTGCCAGTGGGCCATGAACATCAGATAGAACAAAACCGCACCTGTAAGGCATTCCAGCCCCAAAAGAACGCGCCCGCGCCAAGGGGGTTGCAACCGCACCGACAGCAGGCTCAAGGCGACAACAGCTGTGTATGCGGCCAGAAGAACTTGCAGTCCTGTTTGAATCTGGGTCACGACTTCGGGATACAACACCCACGTCTGACTGGACCGGTCGATCAGGGTTGATGTGTTCTCGCTGAGCGCATGAAAGAAAACGGATTCCGCGAAGGGCATCAAAAGCTGTGGAGATAAAAAGCTTATGACCAAAAGCGCAATTGACGCGGGCAGCGCCGCAAGGGCCGAAGCGCGCAACCAGCCGGGGGCGTGATTGGCAAAACGTGCATACCGGGCGCAGAGATATCCAAGGATTGCAACCGAGACGATCAGCAGAAAGCCGACGAAAATCGGCCCTGCATTGTTGCCGATCCCCAGAATTGCAATCAGAGATCGCAGATATTTCGAGGACGTGGCGAACAGATAGACGATGAAGGGAGCGGCTGCGAGCAATACAAGATTGCTCGGGCGGATCGTGCTGAGACGCGACATGGAACTTCTCCGCTGAAACATGGCCCGGCAACGACTGCCGCCGGGCCCAGAAGGGCTTGGAGGATCAGTTTGTGCCCCAGTATTTGGCCTTCAGCGCGTCCAGCGTTCCGTCTTCCTGAATGGCGGCAAGACCGGCATTGATTGCATCCACCGTCGGGTCACCTTCCTGAAACACGATTCCCAATGGATCGGATTGCAGGCCTGTGATGCCTACGGTCAGTTCTCCGGCAAACTCCTGCTCGTAGGCCGCGGCAGAGGTGCCATCGATGATCACCCCTTGCACGTCTGCGTTCTGAAGCGCCAGAATAGCCGCCGAGAAATTGTCGTAGAGGCTGACATTCTCGCGCCCTACAAGCTCTTCCGCCAGTTGGGCGTTGGTCGTCGCGGTTTGTGCCGCCAGTTTCTGGCCACCCGCTTTGAAATCCTCAAGCGTCAAATCCGCGTTGTCGACTTGCATTAAAATGGCCTGACTGACAACGATGTACGGTTCGGAAAAGTCCATAGTTTCTTCACGTTCGGGCGTGATCGATACGCCCGAGATGACCAGGTCGAACTCACCCTGTTGAAGCGCCGCAAAGATGCCATCCCAGGCGGTGTTTACGAAATTCGGAACGCAATTGATCTTTTCACAGATTGCATTCATCACATCGACATCAAAGCCTACGATTTCGCCAGTTGTTTCGTCGACGGTTTCCATCGGGGGATAGGTCGCATCCGTTCCGATCTTGAGAACGCGACCTTCCAGATCGGCGGCAAAGGCCGCAGGCGCTGTCAGCATTGCAAGCGTTGCAACGGCAAATAGGTTTTTGAACATGTTCGGTTTCTCCTCTGTTGGCTCAGTTGGTCTGCGCCATACCCGGCGCCGGGGTGTCAGGTTGCCGCTCGATCAATGTGGCCCTGATCTTTTTTTGCGTTTCCGACGGATCAACGCCGTCCAGTGTTTTTAGCATGTATTCACCCAGCAGGCGGCTGGTCTCGCCGATTGGCAAATAATAGGTGCTGGGCGGGGGGACGAAATACTGGCTGAGTTTCAGATCGTCGTTTGAAATGACGACGACATCCCTGCCGACCTGAACGCCCATATCGGCGGCGGCGGACAATGCGCCAAGGGTCATCGCCTCGTTGGCGCAAATGATGGCGCTTGGCCGGTTGTGCATTCGCATGAGCGACGCAAAGGCCCTTTGCCCGGTCTTCGCCGTGGTCGGGCCGGGAAGAACAAGGGCCGGGTCAAACTCCATGCCACCTGCCGACAAAGCATCAGAGTATCCCTGAAGTCGTTGACGGGCATAGATCAGGTCATCCGGCGGGTTGATAAGCGCTATCCGTTTGTGCCCCAATGCCAGCAGCCGGGCCGTTGCATCAAAAGCCGCAGCCTGACTGTCGAGATCCACGTAAGGATGTGGTTGGGCACTGTCACTCATCCCGTATGTGACAAACGGAAATCCCTCATCTTGCAGAAAGGCGATACGCGGGTCATGCACCCGAGTTCCCGAAAAGATCACGCCGTCTGCCAACCCTTCCTGTACAATGGAATGCAGGGTCTGCAATGCGGCTTCAACATCTCGTACACTGAAGACACTCAACTCATAGCGTGACCCTTGAACCGCGTCGGATATTCCGGCCAGGATCCGGGTGAACTCCACACCCTCCCACTCTTCAGCGGCACTGCCCGAAACGCTGACCAATACCGCAATCCTGTAGGATTTATTGGTGCGCAGCTTCAGGCCGTCCAGATTGACCCGATACCCAAGCTCGGACGCCGCCTTTTGGATCTCTTCCCGCGTTTCCCGTTTAACCGACGAAGCGCCGCGCAGGGCGTTTGAAACCGTGCCTACTGAATAGCCTGTCATACGGGCGATCGATTTGATCGTTGCCCGCGCCATCAGCCGATACCCCCAAGCCGTTCAGTCAAAAACAACCGCCCCATTTGCAAGGTGCGCCTGTGATCGGCGGTTTCATCATGCTCGACGAAAAGGTCGGTGCACTTGGTGCTTGAAAGGGCTCGTATCGTGGCGTCCCAATCGACAACACCCTCACCCGGATTGCGCCAGCGCCTGTCGCCTGATCCGCCCTGCGGATCCACGTCCTTTGCATGAACCGACAGGATGCGATCCGCATGGCGCACCAGCAGGTCAGCCACGTCCTGACCGGCCGCGACAATCCAACCGATATCGGGCTGCCAATAGATGTTTTCTTGCGCCAGAATCAGTTCAAGAGGTGTTTTTCCCGGCGCGCCGAACAGATCAAAGTCGTGGTTGTGATAGGCCAAACTGACGCCGTGATCTCCAAGTTGATCTGCCCAATCGGACAACTGGCCCGACACTGCCTTCCATCCCTCGACAGTGCCGGGCCGCGCCTGTGGCGCCAGCCAAGGCATGACCGCCACCTGGCATTCCAAAAGGTGCAGTACTTCAACGATCTCGTCGAAACGCTCGTGGAACTCCTCCCAATCAAAATGTGCAGAACGAAGGTTAAGACCTGATTGATGGACGATGCGTGCCATCTCTTGCGGTGTCATGTCATGCAGACCGGTAGTTTCGATATCCGAAAACCCGCAAGCGGAAACCAACTTCAGTTGGTCCGAGAGGTCACCGTATTGCCGAACCGTGTAAAGCTGCGCCGATACCCGCATTTTTCACCATTGAAACGTTTCAATTATGGTGAAACACAAAACGCAATTCTGTCAAGAACTGCGTTTCGCTGCTATTTGCGCATGGACAATCCATTGTGGAACAGATGCACCTTGTCCGGTGAGGCCGTGACCGAGACCGTCTGGCCGCGCAGGTTCCGCTGAACCCCCGGAAGCTTTGCAATGACTGCATCCGCACCATCGGTTTTCTCAAAATACAGCAGCGTGACTTCGCCCAGGGCTTCGGTGAAATCCACCTTGCCGGACAGAATCGCGGAGTCTTCCGTCATCGCCAAATCTTCGGGGCGCACCCCGATATTGACCTTTTTCCCCAGGTCACTGTCTTCGGTTGGAACCGCGGATCTTGCAATCCCGCCTGATGACAGTTCAACGGTGGTCGTTTCGCCGGTTCCGGTGATTGTGCCGGACAGCAGGTTCATGGAAGGTGAACCGATGAACTGCGCAACAAACTCGTTGTCAGGCGCCTCATACAGTTCAAGCGGTGTCCCGACCTGCGCGATGCCCTTGTTGGCCAATACCACGATCCGACTGGCCAGTGTCATCGCCTCGACCTGATCGTGGGTCACGTAGATCATGGTGCTGTCAGGCATGGCCTCTTTCAGACGCGCGATCTCGATCCGCGTGGCCACCCGAAGTGCCGCGTCGAGGTTCGAGAGGGGTTCGTCGAACAGATACACCTTTGGGTCACGTACGATCGCGCGCCCGATGGCAACGCGTTGACGCTGCCCCCCGGAAAGAGCTTTTGGCAGGCGGTCCAGGAATGGTTCCAGCTGAAGGATTTGAGCGGCACGGTCCACGGCAGCATCAATCTCGGCCGTGGGCATCTTCGAGATTTTCAGGGCAAAGGCCATATTCTCGCGAACGGTCATGTGGGGATACAAAGCATAGCTTTGAAACACCATCGCGATGCCCCGCTGTGCAGGCGGAACATCGTTCATGACCTGCCCTTCGATTTCCAGCGTGCCGCCTGTAATCTTCTCCAACCCGGCAATCATCCGCAGCAGGGTGGACTTGCCGCATCCGGAAGGACCGACAAAAACGATCAGTTCGCCTTGTTCGATGTCGAGGTTGATGTTCTTCAAAACATCGACAGGGCCATAGGACTTGGCGACGTCCGTGAGGTTGAGTTCAGACATGCTTTATCCCTTTTTCCTGTACATCAGGATGAACTGCGCCGCGTTCAGGACAACGTTGCCGCTTCCTTCGACACCGCCGAGGTCCTGACCCATGACCTGCCAACTGCCTTCGGGCGGCTTGAACGCGGTAGAATTCGCGCCCAGATTGAACGCGCAAAATATCTGCTCATGCGAATCGTCACGCATAAAAGACAGAATCGAACCCGTTTCCTTCATGCCGGTCTGCGCCCCCGTTGCCAAAGCAGGATGCGCATGTCGCAAGGCAATGGCGCGACGGTAGTGGTTCAACATCGATCCTGGATCCGCCTCCAATCGGTCCACCGCCTGCCCGGCCTGCTGTGCGCTTACCGGCAGCCAGGGCTCTGCTGTGCTGAAACCCGATTGTTCATCTTGTGCCGCCCAAACCATCGGTGTGCGGCAGCCATCGCGGCCCTTGTATTCGGGCCAGAACTCGATGCCGTAGGGGTCTTGCAGTTTCTCGAACGGCACATCCGCTTCGTGCAGGCCCAGTTCTTCGCCCTGATAAAGGCAGGCAGAGCCGCGCAGGCACATCATGAGAACCGCGTGCTGGCGGGTTGCGGCGTCATCCAGATTCCAGCGCGAGACGTGACGCTGCACGTCGTGGTTGGAAAATGCCCAACATGGCCATGCGTCACCTGCCTTCGCTTCCAACTGGTCGAAAACGTGCTTGGTGTAAGTGGCCGTCAATGCACGTTTTTCCAGGAACTCGAAGGCATAGCACATGTGCATCCGCTTATCCCCGGATGTGTATTCGCCCATGATCTCGAGCCCACGCTGCGCATCTCCGACCTCGCCCAGACAAGCCCGGCCTTCATATTCGTCCGTCAAGGCCCGCAGTCTTTCGAGGAAGGCGATGTTCTCGGGCTGGCTTTTTGAAAACAGGTGGTCCTGATGGTTGTAGGGGTTCACGGCCGGTGCGATCGTGGCGTTGCGTTGATCCATCGGCAGCGCAGGATTGTCGCGCAGCGCCTTGTCGTGGAAATAGAAATTGATGGTATCCAGCCGAAAGCCATCCACTCCCAGATCAAGCCAGAACCGCGCCACGTCCAGCAACGCATCCTGAACATCCGGGCAGTGGAAATTCAGATCCGGCTGCGATGTCAGGAAGTTGTGCAGATAATATTGCAGCCGTCGGGCATCCCATTGCCAGGCCGAGCCGCCGAAGATCGAAAGCCAGTTGTTTGGTGGCGTGCCATCCGGCTTGGGGTCAGCCCACACATACCAATCGGATTTCGGGTTTTCACGGCTGCTGCGGCTTTCGCTGAACCAAGGGTGCTGGTCCGACGTGTGCGACAGAACCAGATCGATCATGATCTTCAACCCTTTGGCATGCGCCTGATCCAGAAGCTCTTTGAAGTCCTCAAGCGTTCCGAACATGGGGTCGACGTCGCGATAATCGCTGACGTCGTAACCAAAATCCTTCATCGGCGATTTGAAAAACGGCGAGATCCAGATTGCATCAACGCCCAGCGAGGCGATGTAATCCAGTCGCGCAGTGATGCCCTTCAAATCACCGATCCCATCCCCGTTGCTGTCCTGAAAACTGCGTGGGTAGATCTGATAGATCACACCACCGCGCCACCAGTCCGAAGACAGTTTCGTTGCTTTGCATTGTTCAGGGTTGTTCTGCACGTTCATCAGACGCCTCTATTTGACAGATCCGGCCAGCAGGCCCCGGACCAGGTATTTTTGCATTGCGAAGAAGACGACCAGCGGCACGAAGATCGAGACAAAGGCAGCGGTCGCAAGGATTTCCCAATTGCCGCCACGTGTACCCAGCAGTTCGACGATGCGGTTCGTCATCACGGTTGTCTGGCCGGTCGCGTCGATCAGGAAAACCTTGGCAACAAGCAGGTCATTCCATGTCCACAGGAACTGGAAAATCGCGAAAGACGCCAGCGCCGGGAAGCTGAGTGGCAGGATCAGTTTGGTAAAGATCTGAAACTCTGTGGCGCCATCGACGCGGGCGTTTTCGATCAGATCACGCGGCAATCCGGCCATGTAGTTGCGCAGCAGGTAAATCGCCAGGGGCATCCCAAACCCTGTATGCGCAAGCCAGACTCCCAGATAGCCTTTGCCGATCCCGATATTGAGGTGAAATTTCAGCAACGGGATCAAGGCCAATTGAAGCGGAACGACCAAAAGGCCAACAACGGCCGCAATCAGCAGGGCGCGCCCGGGAAACTCCATCCACGCCAGCGCATAAGCCGCAAAGGCGGCAACCAGAATCGGGATGATTGTTGCAGGGATGGTCACCGTCAGCGTGTTGAAGAACGCCTTGGCCATGCTGTCCGTACTGCTTTGATCCAGAAGAACCTTTCGGTAGTTTTCCAAAGTGAACTCGGGTGGCAGTTCCGCTGTTACGAAGATGCGCGCACCACGTTTCCCGGTGAATTCCTCGGTGTTTTCCATACGATAGTTGCCCGCCGCATCCACCGTGATCGTACCACCTCGGCGCAACTCGGCTGTTTGGCCCGGTTCAAATGCATCAACCTCGCGCGAACTGATCCCCCATCTGGAAATCGTTGCTTGCTCATCTTCGCCGAACAACGCCCCCTGAATGACATACAGTCCGTTTTCCAGCACCTGCGTCTCGGGCGCGGCACTGCGAAGCGTCAGGTTTTGTTCAGAGGGAAACAGCGACCGCCACCAGCCGCTGGACGAAATCTGATCTGCCGTCCGAAAGGATGAAATCAGCAAGCCAAGCGTAGGAATGACCCAAAGAGCCACCAGGAAGATGACTGACAGATGCACCACCCATCTGAGCGCGGGTTTGGTTCCGGCGATATCGCTCATGGCTTACTCCATCTCCTTGCGCGCGTTGCGCACGTTCCAGACGAGGATCGGCATAACAAGCAACATGATCACCATGGCCGAGGCGGATCCGACGCCCCAGTCATTGGCCCGGAAAAGCTTGTCGTACATGTAGTTTGCCAGCACCTGCGTCTCCCACTGGCCGTTCGTCATGGCAAAGACGATGTCGAACACTTTGAGAACGGTGATCGTGATCGTCGTCCAAACGACAAGGATCGTGGTTTTGATCTGCGGTACCTTGATCTTGAAGAAGATCTGAAAGGGATTGGCCCCATCCAAAATGGCTGCCTCGATGGTTTCTTCGGGAATACCGCGCAAGGCCGCCGACAGGATGACCATCGCGAAACCCGTCTGTATCCAGATCAGGACAACCATCAGAAAGAAACTGTTCCAGAAGGGGATTGTTAACCAAGTGTTGGGCTCGGTTCCGCCGAAGAAGATGTACAGCGCGTTCAGGATGCCTATCTGGTCCTGTTCCGCTGGTCGCGCATCATAAACCAGTTTCCAGATCACCGATGCACCAACAAATGAAATGGCCATCGGCATGAAAATCAGGGATTTGGCAAAGTTGCCCCAGCGGATGCGGTCGGTCAGTTGCGCCACGAGAAGACCAAAAGCCGTTGACATGGCCGGCACGACGATCAGCCAGAACATGTTGTTGCGCATGGCTTCCCAAAACTTCGGCTCCGCCGCCATTTGGGTATAGTTGTCCAGGCCAACCCAACGGTATCCGCCACCGGGCACGCGTTCCGTAAGCGAAAGGCGCAAGGTTTCAACCACCGGATACGCCAGATACAGCCCCAATGCAGCAAGCGCCGGGAACAGGAACAACCACGGGCGGATCAAGTTCGCACGGTTGATGTTTCGGCTCGCCTTTGGCCCGCGCGGCGGAAACAGGACTTTGTCCAGAAACTGGTTGGAAAGATAGAAGTAGCCCACGCAACCCGACACGCCGATGGCGATCGTCAGCAGGCCTTGTAATGCGGGTGTCATGATACGCCCATCCGTTTGGCAAACGGGGCGGCCTCAGGACCGCCCCATGAGTTGGTCACTTGATTGCGTCCCAGGACGCCTGGATTTCACGTGCCACGGTGGCTGCGTCTTTTGCACCCGACGAGTAATCGACCATCCCGGTCCAGAACGTACCTGCCCCGACCGCACCGGGCATCAGGTCGGACCCGTCAAAGCGGAAGGTCGTTGCGTTGGTCAGAATTTCACCCTGTCCCCGCTGTGAATCATTCGAATAGTTCGCCGGGTCCGCACCCAGATGTGGCGTCAGGAAACCGTCCTGCGACATCATGATCTCATGGGCGAAAGGTGTCTTGAGGAACTCCAGAAAGGCTTCGGCTGCGGGGTTTGGGTTGGTGATTGTGAACAATGTCCCTGCCCCAAGCACCGGTGTCCCCAGGTCTTTTTCGGCGTAAGCCGGGAAGTAGAAGAAATCAGCATCCACCCCCAATTCGGTGCCTTCCGGAAAATAGGCGGGAATAAACGAAGCCTGACGATGCATCATGCAAGCGGGCGGGCTATCGAAAAGACCTTTGGGGCTGTCACGGAAATCGATTGCCGCTGTGTCGTCTGCGTCACCTACCACATAGTCGTCATTGCGGGTAAAGCTGCCATATTCCTCAATCGCGGCTATGACGCGGGGATCATCGAACTTCATTTCGTTCGACACCCATTGGTCATAGACTTCAGGTGGTTGCGTACGCAGCATAAGATCCTCGACCCAGTCCGTCGCAGGCCAACCCGTTGCGCCGCCCGAGGCCAGACCGACGCACAAAGGCGTCTCGCCGTCCTCGACCATCTGATCCATCAGAGCCTTGAATTCTTCCATGGTTTCGGGCACTTCATACCCAAAGTCTTCGAAGTTTTCGGGCACGTACCAAACCAGCGATTTGACGTTCACATTGAAGAAGAACCCGTAAAAATCGTCAGACCCTTCCGCGTTCTCAAACGTGCCCAGATCGACCCAGGATTGTCCCGCGGCGAAGTTTTCCTTGATCCAGTCCTCAGTGCCTTCGGCCAATGGCGTCAGATAGCCCTGTTTTGCGAGGTTTGCCGCCAAACCAGGCTGCGGGAAAACAGTCAGATTCGGCGCCGAGCCTGCGGCCGCATCAATCAGGATCTGCTGTTCCAGAGAATCCGAACCCACATAGCTGGAATTCGCGCCTGTTGCCTCATCGAAATAGGCCACGAGGTTTTCGAAGGACTTGCCCTCGCCAGCCAGCCAGGGGCCGAAAATGGTCAGGCTTTCGCCGGACAGATCATTCGCTTCGGCAAAGGCCTGAAACCCATCCCAGTCAAAACTGCCCTCGCCGACGACGTGGATCATCTCACCTTCTGCCTGAACTGATCCGGCCATCAGGGCGAGTGCCGCCGCGCCTGCGTAAAGCCCGTGTTTCATCAAATCCTCCTCCCAAGCTTTCATGTACTCAAAGACTCGCTTTCAAAGCGCTTTGGATGACGTGTGTTATCCGCTAACATCGGCACCCTGTCAATATTTTGCTTCCCAGCGCCAAAATAATTTATATTTTTTGCTTTTAACACAAAACAAGTTGACGGATGCCATATTTGCTCACAAAACAAAAAAGAGCCACTCAATTTAAGGCGCTTTGAATCGTAAAATGAACCTGAAGCAGCTCTCGGAAGTTCTGGGCCTTTCGCAAACTACGGTCAGCCGGGCGCTGAACGGGTACCCCGAAGTGAGCGAGGACACACGTGCGCGCGTTCTAGCCGCGGCACGCAAACACGGGTACCGGCCGAACAGTCGCGCCAAAGGGCTTGCGACCGGACGATCGATGGTGATCGGCCACGTCATTCCCAGCTCGTCCCGGCATGAAATGGTCAACCCGATCTTCGGAGATTTCGTCGCCGGCGCCGCAAAGAAATACGCTGAACATGGCTATGACATGATGTTCACCAATGCCGACGACACTTCGATTGAAGAAGCGTATCGGAGTCTTTTTAAACGCGGCGCGGTGGACGGAGTCGTGCTGCAAGGCCCCAAAGTAAACGAACCACGGATCGAAGTCCTGACCCGCATGGGCGTCCCATTCATCGTGCACGGACGCTCGACCGGCGTCGACGCTCAGTATGACTGGATCGACGTGAACAACAAAAGTTCGTTCATGCGCGCCACGCGCTTTCTGATTGACCTTGGCCATCGCCGTATCGCTCTGATCAACGGTCTGGAAGATATGGATTTTGCCCAACGCCGCCGCGACGGATATCTTGAGGCGCTTGGTCAGGCCGGGCTTGCGCCCGATGCAAATCTGATGCGCAGCGCTGAAATGACAGAGGTTTACGGCCATCACGAAACGCAGAACATGTTGCGCCTCGATTCCCCTCCGACCGCTATTTTGTGTTCATCGATGATCTCTGCCATCGGCGTACGGCGTGCGCTGTCCGAAAACGGGCTTGAGATGGGTAGGGATGTGTCAGTGATCGCCCATGACGACGACCTGTCCTATTTGAAGAACGGGCAGGATGTTCCGATTTTCACGGCAACACGCTCATCCGTCCGTCAGGCGGGTGAAATGGCGGCTGACATGTTGATCCAGCGCATCAAATCCCCGAATGATCCCGTCAAAACCAGGCTGCTGGAGGCCGAGCTGGTCGTTGGTAGGTCAACCGGCCCTGCACCCAACAGGGTGCAACCATGAAATACGCACGCGCTGACTTTCCCAAAGATTTTCTCTTTGGTGTTGCCACTTCTGCGTACCAGATTGAAGGCCACGCACAGGGCGGGGCGGGGCGAACTCATTGGGATACCTTTGCGGCGTCGCCAGGCAACGTGGTGCGCGGGGAAAACGGAGACGTCGCATGCGATCACCTGAACCGGTTCGAGCAGGATTTCGATCTGGTGCGCGAGGCCGGGTTTGACTGTTATCGTTTTTCAACCAGCTGGGCACGCGTACTGCCCGACGGGCGTGGTCAGGTCAATCAGGCAGGGTTGGATTATTATGACCGATTGGCGGACGCCCTGCTGGAGCGCGGTATCCGCCCCTGTGTGACGCTTTATCATTGGGAATTGCCGTCAGCGCTTGCGGATCAGGGGGGATGGTGCAATCGCGACATCGCGGATTGGTTCGCGGATTATACACAGGTCATCATGGGTCGGATCGGAGACCGGATGTTCAGTGCCGCGCCGATCAACGAACCCTGGTGCGTCAGTTGGCTGAGCCATTTTGAAGGCCACCATGCGCCCGGTCTGCGCGATATCCGCGCCGCGGCCCGGGCGATGCATCACGTTTTGTTGGCCCACGGGCGGGCCATTCAGACCATGCGCAGTCTTGGGATGAGCAATCTGGGTGCCGTGTTCAACCTCGAATGGTCCGAGCCCGCGGATGACAGCGCAGATGCGCGGCTTGCGGCAGATCGCTACGATGCGATCTACAACCGGTTCTTCCTTGGCGGTGTTTTCAACAAGGAATATCCCCAAATAGCCCTGGAGGGGTTGGAGTCGCACTTGCCCAAGGGCTGGCAGAACGACTTTGAAACCATCGGCACACAAGTCGATTGGTGCGGGTTGAACTACTATACCCGAAAGTTGATAGCCCCGGCGGACACCGCTTGGCCCAGCCTGCAAGAGGTTACCGGACCGTTACCCAAAACGCAGATGGGATGGGAAATCGATCCCTCTGCCCTAACCCGCTTTCTTGTCAGAGCAAGGAAAGACTATACGGGCGCCCTGCCAATCTATATCACCGAAAACGGTATGGCGAGTGAGGAGCGCGTGCAGGACGATGATCGTATCGATTATCTCGACAAGCACCTTGCGGCCGTACTGGACGCTTTGGCACAAGGTGTTCCGGTGGATGGCTATTTTGTCTGGTCGCTGCTGGACAATTATGAATGGGCCTTCGGGTACGAGAAGAGGTTTGGACTGGTGGACGTGGATTTCGAAACACTTGCGAGAACGCCCAAAGCGTCTTTCATGGCGCTGAAATCCGCCCTGTCCGGGGGTCAGAGTGTCTCTCAGCCGTTAGCGCAACCATTCGGTGCCGTGCATGAGCATTGGAACCTGGTTGCGGATATCGGCGGTACGAACACACGTCTGGGCGTTGTTACGAACGGAGAATTGGCAGATCTTCGGAAACACCCGACGGGGACATTGGAAGATCTGCTCGAGGCGTTCCATGACCTCAGGGACGAGATCGGAACCAACCCACAGGCCGTCGTAGCAGCCGGAGCCGGGCCGGTCAGGGACGGAACGATTCAGTTGACCAACGCGAACCTGGATCTTTCGGAAACCGAGCTGACGAAAGCAACAGGAGCAGAGCGCACTTTTGTCATAAATGATTTCACCGCTGCGGCGTGGTCAGTGGCCGAGGTGACCCGGTCGGATGTTGCGGTCTTGCAGGGTCAGGCGACGCCGCCCGCTGGCACACGGCTGGTTGTAGGGCCCGGAACCGGGCTTGGTGTTGGTGCTTTGCTTTTTTCCGAAGGCAGGTATCACACGGTCTCCGGCGAAGGCGGGCACGTCGGCCTGTACCCGCGCCATCGCGACGAAGTTGATATCTTTGAGGCGGCACGTCGCATCGCACCGGGCTGTTTCTTTGGCGACAGCCTGGCGCTTGAAGCAGAAATGTTCCTGAGCGGAACCGGCCTGCCGATCCTGTATCAGGCGGTTGAATTGGCAGCCGGTCAGGCGCGGACTCAGGCGCGCTCTGCAAAGGACATTCTGAACGATGCCCGCAACGGCACCGATCTGGTCGCCGAAAAAGCAGCGCAGATTTTTACCACCCATCTGGGTGCTTTGATGGGTGATCTGGCGGTCACCTTGATGCCAGAGGGAGGCGTTTTCCTCGTCGGCGGCGTTGCCGAGAAAAACCGCTGGCTATTCAGCGACAACTTCAAGGATGCGTTCAACGGCGGCGGCCGCTTCAGCGACTTGCGCCGCTCCCTGAACCTTTAC
The DNA here is from genome assembly GCF_013110585.1 of Ruegeria sp. HKCCD6119. NCBI lineage: Bacteria > Pseudomonadati > Pseudomonadota > Alphaproteobacteria > Rhodobacterales > Roseobacteraceae > Ruegeria > Ruegeria sp. HKCCD6119. Next base: position 235,687 of record NZ_WVQV01000004.1, read on the forward strand.
GTGTCTGAACAGGCAGAGTTCGGGATCATCGGCGCAAACAACTTCTGCAAGAACGCGCTGAGACAGCAACCAGACTGACCGAATTCTCTGTACCAAGAAGGACCAAGACATGATCCTGTGCTGTGGTGAAGCGCTGATAGATATGATTTCAGAACCGACCGCGTCGGGCGCAATTGGTTTTGTACCACATACTGGTGGTGCAGTTCTGAACACTGCCGTCGCGATGGGACGTCTGGGTGTTCCGGTTGGGATGCTGACAGGTTTGTCATCGGACATGTTCGGCCAGCAACTGATCGATGCGCTGAAAGCGAGCCATGTGGACACGACACATGTCATCATCTCGGACCGCCCTACCACGCTTGCCTTTGTGCAGCTCTCGGATGGACACGCGTCTTACAGCTTTGTTGATGAAAACACCGCAGGCCGGATGTTGCTGCCCGAGGACATGCCCGATCAGCTTCCCGCTGTCTCTGCCCTGTATCTCGGCGGAATCAGCCTTGCGTGTGAACCTTGCGCAGATGCATATGCCGCCCTTCTGCACCGCCACGGTTCCGACCGTGCGGTGATGCTGGACCCGAATATTCGCCCGGATTTCATCAAGGATCAAACCCGGTTTCGGACGCGTTTGAACCGCATGATCTCGCGTGCGGATATCGTAAAGGTTTCAGACGAGGACCTGGATTGGATTATTCCGGGCGCTGAATCCGAAGCCGCGAAAGCGTCTGTGCTGTTGCAGGCGGGTCCTTCCATTGTCATCGTCACGCGTGGCAGCGACGGGGCGCACGGTTACCTGGCGGATGGTTCCGAAGTCTCGGTTCCCGTGAAGCCCGTTGAAGTGGTCGATACGATCGGCGCAGGTGACACGTTCAACGCCGGCGTTCTGACCGAGCTCAGCCGCGCAGGGCATCTGACCAAGTCAGGTCTGCGCGGATTGACGGTTGAAAGCCTGCAAGCAGCCATGGAACTGGGCGCTGACGTGGCGGCCGTGACCGTTTCCCGAGCCGGGGCAGAACCCCCCTGGGCGCACGAACTTTGATCTGTGGGACGGCATGATGAAACGATCCGAAATCAACCGTATCAGGACCCGGGCACAGGCGTTCATTCAGTCCTTCGGTGCCGTGTTGCCACCCTTTGCGGATTGGTCGCCCGAGAAAATGCGCAGCCCTCTGGCCGAAACGATCCGCAGCCGCGGGCTGGGATGGGACATTACCGATTACGCCCAGGGCCGTTTTGATGAACTTGGACTGTTTCTATTCACTTTGCGCAATGGTGAGGCGAAGGATCTGAAATCCGGGCGCGGGATGCTCTATGCGGAAAAACTGTTGATCTCGAGAGAAAATCAGCTTTCTCCGATGCACCGGCATATCATCAAGGCAGAAGACATCATCAACCGGGGCGGCGGCGATCTCGTTCTGGAAATCCATGCGTCGGATCCAAACGGTGGCGTCGACCGCGACAACCCGGTGACGGTCCCAAGCGATGCCTGCCCTGTAACCTTGCAACCCGAAGAGCACTTGCGGCTGAAGCCGGGGCAAAGCGTAACTCTGATGCCCGGCATCTGGCACGCTTTCTGGGCCGAGCGCGGTGATTGCCTTATTGGCGAGGTATCGACCGTGAATGACGACCGAACGGACAATGTGTTTGAAAAGCCAATCCCACGGTTTTCAAAGGTTGAGGAAGATACCGAACCGGATTTTCTTCTTGTATCAGACTATTGACACCGTTCGGTCCGGGCTGGCGCAGCAGGATCGCTGGCTCAACCGTTGCAATTCCGTCCACCACCCTTTCGCCTGCCGCTTGACAAGTCAGGCGTAGCCGGACTAGCTGAGCGGGATGGTTCCGTAAGAGATGAAAATGGGAACACGGTGCGGCGCTGGAATGTGCCAAGTCCGTGACTGCCCCCGCAACTGTAAGCGGTGAGCGACGCCACTTCACCACTGACCCAAAAGGGTTGGGAAGGTCGGCCAAGCAACGACCCGCAAGTCAGGAGACCTGCCATCACACTATGAACCAACCCGAGGCGGGGCGTCTCGGAAGGAGGCTTGATGGCGCGTTTGCGTAATATCCGGGTATGTGCCCTCTGTCTGCATCTGGCAAACGACGGAGAAGGCAATGACCTGCTATTCTGATCACTACGTTCTGATCTGTTCAACATGTCAGGGGACGATGTCTGCCGAAGCCGCACAAGACGCGCTGGATGCCCGGTTGCCTGACGGTTTTGAAACCCGAATGGTGGCCTGCATGGCAGGTTGTGAACGGGCCATGACCGTCGGATTTCAGGCCCCGGGCAAAGCGCAGTACCTGTTTGGCGATATCACGACATCCCGCGATCTGTCTGCCTTGGTCGAATTTGCGATCCAGTTCGGCGACAGCGACGACGGCTGGACCAGTGCCTCGGACCGCCCCCCTGCCCTTTTCGCAAAGACCTTATCGCGAATTCCCGCTTTACCTTTCGGGGGGTCATCATGAGTTTTCTGATTGCAGAGAATTTGGAATACTACGCGCTCAATGGCGACATCCTGTTGCAGGATGTGTCCTTTCGTCTGGAAGAAGGATCAATTCTGGCAATCGCCGGGCCGAACGGCGCCGGCAAAACCACTCTGCTGAAACTGCTGTGCGGGATTGAACGGATTGCGTTGGGCGATGTTTGGATAGAAGGACAAAGCCTTCGGACCCTGTCCGCCCGCCAACGTGCCCGCTCCATTGCTGTGGTCGGGCAGCAGGAAATGCCCGACGGGCGGATGCGCCTGCAAGACTACGTTGCGCTGGGGCAAATCCCGATTCAGGGCGAACATTCGGTGACTCAGCACAGGGCTGATCTTGAACGGGTGCTGACGACGACCGAGCTGTTGCATTTTGCCAACAAAACGATGGGTCAACTGTCCGGCGGAGAACGTCAGCGCGCGCACATCGCGCGCGCGCTGGCCCAGAACCCGTCCTTGCTGTTTCTGGACGAGCCAACCAACCATCTGGACCCCGATGCCAAGGGGCACATGCTGTCTCTGGTCGCTGATCTGGGGGTAACGGTCGTCATGATCGTCCATGATCTGGTCATGATCCCGGAATTCGCCACCCATGTGGCGTTGATGAAAGCCACGCGCCTGACGGGGTTCGGGCCTGTTGGCGAAGTTCTGACCCCAGACCGGGTAAGTGAGACATTCGGCGTGGATTATCTGTGCTTTCAGCACGAAGGCCGCATGATCCCCGCACTGGACATCCGAAAACGGAAACTGTCATAATAACAGGAGCTTACATATGATGCAGAAACTCTGGCCGGTGGTTGTCTTCGCTGGCTTGGCAGGTGGCGTGGCAGCGGAAGCCGTCACCGTGGACAATTGCGGCGAACCGCTGGTTTTTGACTCGGCGCCGGAACGTCTGGTCGTGCATGATATGAACATGGCGGATATGGCCTTTGCACTCGGCCTTCAGGACGAGATCGTGGGACTTACCGGGATTTCGGGCTGGTACAAAACCAGCCCTGACTTTGATGCTCAGCGCGGCGACATCCCAGAGCTTGCCCCCAAATACCCGACGATTGAAAACCTTGTGGCCGTCGAACCTGATCTGTTTTTTGCCGGTTGGTACTATGGCATGAAACCCGGCGGAGATGTCACGCCCGACACGCTGGAACCCTTTGGTATCAAGACCATGATCCTGACCGAAAGCTGCGTGCATCTGGACGAGGATCGCCCCGAAGCCAGCATGAACCTGTTGTTTGATGACGTTCTGCGCCTGGGCAAGGTCATGCAGGTCGAAGACAAGGCCGAGGCGCTGGTTGCCGGCTGGAAGGACAAGTTGTCCGCCATTCAAGCAAAAACAGCCGATCTGGAAAAGCCGCGGGTATTCCTGTTGGACGGACCGGCCGATGCTCCGTTTACCGCCGGCAAGTTCGCCATTCCCGATGCGATGATCGCAGCCGCTGGCGGTGAGAACGTAACTCATGATCTGGATACCAGCTGGGGCCGCACGTCGTGGGAAGCTGTGGCAGCGGCTAACCCGGAATTTCTGGTGCTGCTCGACTATCAGTCCGGCAACGGCGCAGAGGACACTTTCCAGTTCCTCAAGGATCACCCGGTGATGTCACAAACGGACGCGGTAAAGAACGAGCGCTGGATTGGCCTGCGTTACGAAGAGCTGACTCCCGGCCCGGCAAATATCGAGGCGATCGAGAAGATGGCACAGGCGATGCACCCGGAGACCAACTGATATGGTCCAATTGGGCCGTTTGATAGTGCTGGGGGCGGTTGTTCTGACCGCCCTTTTGCTGTTGTCGATCGTCTATGGGACCACCCCAATCCCCGTGCGCGAAGTCTTTTCGGCCATCGGCCTCGGAACCGGTATGGTGGAAGGAGACATGTCGCCCTTGCACCGGATCGTCTTCGACCTTCGCCTGCCCCGCGCCCTGTTTGCCGCCGTGATTGGTGCGGGTCTGGGCGTCGTTGGTGTCGTTCTGCAAACAACGACGCGAAACGATCTGGCAGATCCGTTTCTGTTCGGTCTGTCCTCGGGTGCTGCTGCCGGCGCCGTTCTGGTGATCACCGTCACAGGGGATGTTCTGGGAATCTGGACGTTGCCGCTGGCAGCATTTTGCGGTGGCCTGATCGCGTCCGGCATTGTTCTGGCGCTGGTTCAGGGCTTGCGTACGAGCGCACCCGAAAAACTGATCCTGGCTGGTCTGGCGGTGTCCTTTCTGTTTTCCGCAATCACCAACTACCTTATTTTCTCTGGCGACAATCGCGCGGCTCATTCGGTGATATTCTGGATGCTTGGCGGCCTGGGACTGGCAAGATGGGAAACATTCCCGCTTGTCCTGATCGGACTGGGCCTGATCCTGAGCTATTCACTTTATCGCAGTCGGTGGCTTGACGCGCTGCTGACCGGGGATTTCACAGCCTCGTCACTGGGTATTCCCGTTCAAGGTCTGCGGTTCAGCATGTTTTTCGTTGCCGCTTTGGCGACGGCCAGTTTCGTTTCAGTTGCCGGTGTCATCGGCTTTGTCGGGCTGATGGTGCCTCATATTGCACGCGGCATCGCCGGTACTCTGCACCGAAACCTGCTGATCGTCTCGGCGATCGTGGGCGCGATTCTGCTGACATTGTCCGATATCTTGTCACGCCTTCTTCTGGCCCCGCAGGAGTTGCCCGTCGGAATCGTCACAACGTCAATAGGATCACTTTTTGTCTTTTTGTATTTGTTCAAATCTGATCGCGGAAGCTAGTTTTCCAAGGTTGCGCAACACTTTCATTTCTCAGCATTGATGAGGTCAAGCAGTTCAGCATGCAGTTCAGGGGTTGCGGCGGAAACGACCGCGCCATCTGAATCGAGGGTCAACGCATGCCCCTGCCAATCGGTCATCACTCCGCCAGCAGCCGTGATCAGAGGTGAAAGCGCCAGATAGTCATAAGGTTGCAGATCGTAATCCACCACAGCATCGACATGGCCCGAAGCAAGCAAGGCATGGGGGTAACAATCATAGGCAAATCGGCGCGTCTGCCCTGCATTCATCAACCGGTTGAACAGGTCAGGATGGTCGCAAAAAATCTTGTCGCCTTCATTCACATACAAAACCGAATGATCCAGACGCGTGGTGTGCGACACCTCTATCGGCCGCCCGTTCAGGCTGGCCCCGTTACCAACCACACCCAAATAGGTCTCATGCAAGGCCGGCATTCCGACCAGCCCCAACCGAGGGCGCCCATCCACAAGGTGCGCCAAAAGGAACCCGAACAAAGGATGGCCGGACAGAAACGAACGGGTTCCGTCAATCGGGTCAATCACCCACATATGACGCCCGTCGCCTGCTTCTTGCCCGTGCTCTTCGCCAAAGATGCCGTGTCCGGGAAAATGCTGTTTCAGGTAGGTACGTACTTCTGCCTCAACTGCCTTGTCGGCCTGCGTCACCGGGCTTTCATCCTGTTTGAATTCAATGCCCAAAGACCCCCGAAAAAAATGCATCGCGGATTCCGAGGCAATATCAGCAATCTTCATCGCATGCTCAGTCAACGCATCTGGGGTTACCATTTCCGGTCCTTTCGGCTGAAGTCATCCAATCTCCGACGGATGAAAGGTTGTTTACCCTGAAAGCTGAATGAGAAGTCTTGCAGTTCAGTTTTCAGATGGGCATGAGGTGTGACAATACTGAAACTTTATCAATGGCTTATGGATCGAAACCCGTCAGATTCGACGAACTTTCGCACATTCGGGGCGGATTTGCCCTGTTTGCATGCTTTCCCCGTGTGTTCCGATCGCTGTGCGTGTGTCTGTTGATCAGCTCTTGCACCCTCGGGTCAGGTCTTCACCCGGCTCATCTGCGGGTCGTAAAGCGGTTGCAGCGTCACTTCGCAAGGAACCCTCTGAGTGGCGACATCCAATTCATATGTCCCTGATGTGACGTATTGTGCGTCGACACCGTTGGCGTTTCGGATGTAACCGTAGCCGATCGACTTTCCGACGGTGTAACCATAGCCGCCCGAAGTCAGCCATCCGACCCTTTCGCCATTCCGATAGATCGTTTCACGCCCCAGAAGAACAACCTCGGGGTCAACCGTGAAACATGCCAGCATCTTCTTTACGCCGCCGGTTTTTTGCGCCTCAGATGCGGCGCGCCCTTTGAAATCAGTATTTTTCCGGAGTTTCACGGCCCAGCCCAAGCCGCTTTCGAACGGCGTATGATCCGGCCCGATATCCGAGCCCCAGGCGCGATAGCCTTTTTCAAGACGCAGCGATTCAATCGCCCTGTAGCCCGCATTGATCAAACCATGCGGGCGCCCTGCCTCCGTCAAGGCGTCATACACGGTCTGTGCATATTCCACCGGCAGGTGCAGTTCCCAGCCCAGCTCACCCACATAAGTCACGCGCAGCGCCTTGACCGGGCACCCCGCGATCCCGATGGTGCGGATCGTGCCAAACTTGAATCCGCTGTTCGAGACGTCATCGCGCGTCACCGCCGCCAGAATCTCACGCGATTTTGGCCCCATCAATGACAGAACCGCATTCGATGAGGTGATATCGAACAGCTGGCAATTCATGCCCTCGGGAATGCTGCGGTTGATCCAGTCGAGGTCATGCGTGGCATAGCCGGTGCCGGTGACAATATAGAACTCATCATGGGCTACGCGCCCAACAGTCAGGTCACACTCGATCCCGCCCTTGTCGTTCAGCATTTGGGTATAGACAAGCGCACCAACCGGCTTGTCCACATCATTGGCACAGATCCAGTTCATCGCCGCCAAAGCATCCGGGCCCTTGAGGGCGAATTTGGCGAAAGAGGTCTGATCGAACAACACAGCCGCTTCGCGTGCCGCTTTATGTTCGCGCCCGACAGCATCGAACCAGTTCTGGCGGCCAAAGCTGTATTCATCCTTGGGCACCTCGCCCTTTGACGCGTCCGCGTACCAGTTGGGGCGTTCCCAGCCCAGTTTCTCGCCAAAACACGCGCCCTGCTTTTTCAGCGTATCATAAAGCGGCGATTTTCGGCAGGGGCGGCCCGAGTCATGTTCCTCATGCGGCCAACCCATCGTGTAGTGTTTGCCATATGCCTCGACGGTACGTGTGCGAACCCAGTCGGTGTCGAAATGCGGGCGGCCAAAGCGGCGGATATCGGCGGACCACAGGTCAAAGGGGGGTTCTCCCTTGTGGACCCATTCAGCCAGCGCCATGCCCGCCCCGCCACCAGCGGCGATGCCGAAGGCATTGAAGCCTGCACCGACGAAAAAATTCCTCAACTCGGGCGCTTCGCCGATGATGAAATTGCCGTCGGGCGTGAAGCTTTCCGGCCCGTTGGTCAGCGTCTTGACGCCAGCGTTCTCCAACGCGGGCACGCGCCCCAGCGCAAGTTCCATCAGCTGTTCGAAATGATCGAAGTTGCTGTCGAGAAGGGTATAGTGGAAACCTTGCGGAATACCCTTGGTGGCCCAGGGGATCGGGTTCGGCTCATAGCCGCCCATGACCAGACCTCCGACTTCTTCCTTGTAGTAAGTCAGCCGGTCGGGATCGCGCAGAGTGGGCAGATTGCCGGGCACGTCGAAAGGTTCTGTCACCATGTACTGGTGCTCCATCGGAACCAGAGGAACGTTGACGCCAAAGCGGCTGGCAAAGGTGCGGGACCATTGCCCGGCGCAGCAGATCACTTTTTCACACTCGATCCGACCGTGTTCGGTGATTACCGCACGAATTTTGCCATCTGCGATCTCGATATCGGTGACTTTGGTATCTTCGAATATCTTCGCCCCGGCCATGCGGGCGCCCTTGGCCAATGCCTGCGTGATATCTGACGGGTTCGCCTGACCGTCTGTCGGCAGGTAAGCCGCGCCGATCACGTCAGAGACATCCATCAAGGGCCACAGCTCCTGCGCCTCGGATGGGGTCAGAAGCTGCATGTCCAGACCAAAGGAATGCGCCGTAGTGGCCTGGCGTTTCACCTCGGTCCAGCGCTCTTCGTTGCAGGCCAGACGCAAGCCGCCGTTCATCTTCCAGCCAGTGCCAAGCCCTGTTTCCTCTTCGATCTTGTTGTACAGATCGACGGAATAGCCCAGCAATTGCGTGATATTGGCGTTCGAACGCAACTGTCCCACCAGCCCTGCGGCGTGGAAGGTGGTGCCCGAGGTCAGTTTCCTGCGCTCCAGCAGCACCGTATCCGTCCAGCCCAGCTTGGCCAGGTGATAGGCGGTCGAGCAGCCGATGATCCCGCCACCGATAATGACGGCTTTGGCTGTATTCGGAAGGTCGGTCATGTCTGTCCTCAGGTGTTTTTGAAATCGGTTAGGGCTGCGCGGAACCGCGCCAGGTTTTCAGCTGTGTAGGCTGCGTAATCAAAGTCGATATCCGAGGTGATCTCGGACACCATGCTCCACATGGTTTCCCGCAGCAGCGAGGCGCATTTCATCGCCGCATAGCGGTGGCGCAGATCGTCGGCGACCGGGGCTTCAAAATAGCTCTCCAACACCCAGTCTTCCTGTTCAGGCGACAGGCCATTGTTCGACGCCAGCCCGCCCAGATCGAACAGCGGAGAATTGAACCCGGCATAGTCGAAATCGATCAGCCAAAGGCGGTTGCCGTCGTTCAGAAAGTTGCCACAGAGCAGATCGTTATGGCCAAACACCATGTCATACGGGCCGGCCTCGCGTTCCAACGTAGCGCCTGCATCGATCAGGTCAGGGATCAGCGTTGTATGGACACTGCCGCGTTCAGTGAGTGTCGCGGCATAGTCGCGGATGACGTGGAACACCCAGAACACCAGCGATGGACCGCGCAGGTGCTTCGGTACCTCGGCATGGCACGCCTTAACCAATTCCAGCACGCGCGGCAGCATATCCGGGTTGCGGACATCTTCCTCGGTCAGTGTACGGCTTTCGATGAACTCTAGCACCGTCAGATCGCCTGACGAGTGTACAACCGCTGGCGACAAACCCGCCGCATGGGCGGCTTTGCTGGCGGCCAGCTCATTGAACCGCATCACCTGATGCAGGGGGATGTCGTCGCCTACACGCACCACATAAGACCCGCTGCCATCCGTGACCTTGTAGTTCACATTGGTTATGCCACCGGTCAACGGAGCGGCCTCGATCTCTCCCTGCCAGATCGGCAGAGCGCGGATGCGGGTCATCAGGTCGGGATGGCTCATATCAACTCTCCAGTCCAAAGCGGATGCGGGCCTGACGGGCACTGGCATTGATCAACCGATCGGCGATGATGGCGATGAAGGCAATCGACAGGCCGGCCACCAGACCACGGCCGGTATCGGCCTTGGTCAGGGCGATATAGACCTCCTGCCCCAGATCGCGGGTGCCGACGAGGGCGGTGATCACCAGCATCGACAGCGCCAGCATGATCGTCTGATTGACGCCCAGCAGGATTTCAGGCAACGCCATCGGCAGGCGGATATGGCGCAGCAGTTGTCTGCGGGTGCAGCCCGAAACCAGACCCGCCTCGATCAGTTCCTCACTGACCGAGCGCACACCATGGGCGGCATAACGGACCGCCGGGGCCAGCGCATATAGAACGATGGCAATCAGGGCGGTGAAATCGCCAACCCGGAACAGCATGACGACAGGGATCAGGTAAACAAAGCTGGGCAGGGTTTGTAGCGTGTCGATCAGCAGGTTGATGGCCGTCCCAGCGCGTTTGTTCAGTGCCGCCAGAACACCCAGAGGCACCCCGATCAGCGTCGCCAGAGTGACAGATGCGCCGCACAGATAGACCGTCACCATCGCCTTGGACCACAGGCCCGACACAAGGATCAGAGAGGCCATTCCTCCGCACAACAGTGCCAGACGCCAGCCGCCCGCGTGCCAGCCCAACAGGGTCAGCATTGCAATGGCCCATGGCCACGGGATGCCTAGCAGAACCGTTTTGATCGGGATCATGAACCAGGTCAGGAAGAAAACCTTGATGGCCTCGAACGTGTCGAAATAGTTGACGTTCAGGTATTCGACCGTGTTGTCCCAGAACGCGCCGGTGGTGATGGTCTGATTTTCAGGATATTCCAGCAACAGAGGCGAGAACTGTCCCAGCACCCAGGTCAGCAGCATCAGAACCACAACCAGAACCGTCCGGCGATGACGTGCGATCCACGAGCCGGGGACCTCATGATGCACCTGCCCCATCCGTTCGGCAAAGGCCTGGCTCAGACGGTCGACGGCGATGGCCAGTACCACGATGGCGATGCCGGCTTCGAACCCTGCCCCAATGTCCAGACGGCGCAGCGCGGCGAGGACGTCAAAGCCCAGCCCCCCAGCCCCGATCATCGAGGCGATGATGACCATGTTCAGAGTCAGCATGATCACCTGATTGACGCCCACCATCAGGCTGTGGCTGGCCGAGGGCACCAGCACGCGCCACATCAACTGCCGCCGGGTCGTGCCCGCCATGCGTCCGAAATCCAGAATCTCAGGATCCACACCTTTCAGCGCCAGCGTTGTGATCCGCACCATCGGCGGGGTCGCATAGATGATCGTCGCGACCAAGGCAGAGATCGGGCCAAAGCCAAACATGAACAGGATCGGCACCAGATAGGCAAAGATCGGGATCGTCTGCATCAGGTCCAGGATTGGTGAGATGATCTTTTCAAAAAGCGGATGGCGATAGGCGAGAATGCCCAACAGCAACCCTCCGCCCGCGCCAATCGGCACCGCGATCAGGACCGAGGCCAGCGTCACCATGGCGCTGTCCCATTGTCCGAAAACTGCAAGATAGACGAAGCAGGCCCCGACCAGAGCGGCCAATCCCCAGTCACGGCAGTATTGCCCCAAGGCGACAACGGCGGTGATGACCACGATCCAGCTGATCGCAGGCAGGATGACCTGCGCGTCATTTCCCTGACCGCTGACAAAGCCGTCGGCCAGCAGGGCCAATACCAGATTATAGGGCTGCTCGATCAACCACGCGATGGCGCGGGTGACATCGGTGAAGGACACTGGCCCGATGGCGGCATCCTCGATCAGCCATGTCATCGCCGAGGAAATGTAGGTTTTGAACGGGATCACCCAGGCCGAAGGGAACTTGGTCAACCAGCGCGCATCCAGCGCCTTGCTCAAATCACGACCGAAATAGCCAAGCACGATGGTGACCAGAACAAGCAGCAGAATGGCCATCTGGCTGCGGGTCAGGCGGATCATGCCATGTCTCCGCCGCCGAACAGCACATGCGCAACGGCCTTGCGGTCAATCGCTCCGACGGGCTGGCCCTCTGCATCCACGACGGGGATCGGCGCATCTGCCGCGATAATCCGTTCCGCCACGTCCGAGATGCGCGTGGATTGAGAGATCGGATCGCCCTCGCCCACAGCGCCGTAGGTCATGACACCGCCGACGGTCAGGACCTTTGAACGGGGAATATGTTTCGTGAATTCAGCCACATAGTCGGTGGCCGGGTGCATCACCAGCTCTTCCGGCGTGGCGATCTGGATCACCTCTCCGTCCTTCATGATGGCGATGCGGTCGGCCAGGCGAACGGCCTCTTCGAAATCATGGGTGATGAAAACGATGGTCTTGTGCAACCGCTCCTGCAACCGCAGGAATTCATCCTGCATCTCGCGCCGGATCAGCGGATCGAGGGCCGAGAACGGCTCGTCCAGAAACCATAGATCAGGCTCGGTCACCAAGGAACGGGCAATGCCGACGCGCTGTTGCTGGCCGCCGGACAGCTCACGCGGGTAATAATCCTCGCGCCCCTTCAAACCGACCAGTTCCACCACCTCGCGGGCCTTGGCCTCGGCTTCGGGTCTGGGTGTGGCCTGAATCGTCAACGGAAACATCACATTCTGCAAAACGGTCAGATGCGGCAGCAACGCGAAATGCTGGAACACCATGCCCATCTTGTGACGCCGGATTTCGATCAGCTCATTCTCGCTGGCGCGCAAGAGGTCAGCATCGTCGAACAGAACTTCTCCGGCGGTTGGTTCGATCAACCGGGACAAGCACCGTACCAGAGTGGATTTGCCGGACCCCGACAGGCCCATGATGACGAAAATCTCACCTTCCGAGATCTCGATATTGGCGTTGCGCACTGCGCCGATCACGCCTGCCTTGCGAATTTCTTCTGCCGTAGGTTCGGGGGTTGTCCGCAGCAACCGATCTGCGTTGGGGCCATAAAGCTTCCAGACGTTTCGGCACGACAGTTTGGTCTTGGGGGGCATCAGGGTGGTCCGGTTCGTTCGCGAAAAAGGCCAGAGCGGTCCGAGAGAGCGGCAGGCCCGCTCTGGCCAGTGGATTACTTCGAGATCCAGCCGGACCAGCGGTCTTTGTTGGTCTCCATCCACTCTGCAACAACGCTGTCGATTTCCACGCCGTCCAGATCGGCCTTGCCAACCATGGCGCTCATTTCATCATTGTTGATTTTGTAGGCTTCAATGATGTCATAAGCGCCCGGCCATTTTTCTTGCAGGCCAGACCAGGCTGCTTTCCAGATCGGGCCACGCGGCTTGCCGCAATCATAGGCCATGTTCGGGTTCACACCAACCGAAGGGTCGCTGTAACACTCTGGCGTAAATGGCGGAAACTCGACAAACTCGCCTTCGTATTTCGCCGGCGCCCAATGTGGGACATAGACCCACAGAACAATTGGATCCTGCCTTTGATAAGCGGATTCCAATTCTGCAAACAGGGCCGCGTCGGTGCCCGCATGGACGACTTCGAAATCCAGTTCAAGCGCTTCGACACGCTCGTCATCGAAGCCACCCCAGGTCACCGGGCCGCCGACATAACGCCCGTTCGGAGCAGTTTCCGCCGTCGCGAATTCCTCGGCGCAGTCTTTCAGCGCCTCCCAATTCGGCAATCCCGGGCACCGTTCCTTCATGTAGCTGGGATACCACCATTCTTCGATCGCCATCAGGCCGGTTTCGCCGACATTGACAACCTTGCCGGTGCCGGTTGCCTCGTCCAGCGCTTCGCGCCCGGTGGTTTCCCAGATTTCCATTGCCAGATGCAGGTCACCCGTTTTCAGACCGGCGAACTGAGCAATGTAATCCGCCTGAACATATTCAACGTTGTACCCGGCTTCTTCCAGGATCGAACCCATGATCTTGGTATTGATCAACTGCCCCGACCAGTCGTGCAGCGTCAGTTTGATTGGGTCCGTGGACTCAACAGCCCCAGCAGTTGTTGCGGCTCCGGCGGCCATGAGGGCCAGCGCGGAAATTCCCATTTTACAATTCATAACACCTTCTCCCTGTCGTGATTTTTTTTGATGAATCGGTGGTATTGAGTATAGACGACCACATCGTGGGGTTTTGTGTCAATAAAAACCACGTAAAGCCACATAAATTCCTGCTCGAGGCAAGTTTCAACGGCTTCTCTTTGGTAGAACGTTGCTTTATGTGGGTATTGTGGTATGGCTTAACGTCCCTTATGACGATGCCATCAGAGCGCGAAACATGAACCTGCCGACCACAAACCAACGAGAAGAAGAAATCCTGCGCGCCCTTTTTCGCGCGGGCGGTTCGTGCCGCGTAAGTGTTCTGGCGAATGAACTTGGGGTCAGCCTGGAAACCATTCGGCGAAACGTCCGCAATCTGGAAGAGCGCGGCATCGTGCGCAAGGTCCATGGCGGGGTTCATCTTCTCGAAGACATTCTTGAACCGTCGCTGCAAAGCCGCCTGGACAAGAAGGTTGACGCGAAAGAGAAGCTGGCGAAGGCGGTTGCGGAGGTCATCAGTGACGGAGACTCCGTTTTCCTCGATATCGGCTCTACTACCGCTTATGTGGCGCAGGCACTTTGCAACCACAGTGACCTCTTTGTCGTGACGAACTCGGTTTTTGTTGCTCAGGCATTGGCTTCAAGAAACAACAACCGGGTCTTCCTGGCTGGTGGCGAGCTGCGGTCGCACGATGGGGGCGCATTTGGTATTGAAGCTCAGGACCTGATCAAACGTTTGAACGTCCGTTTCGCCGTTCTTTCAGTCGGGGCGGTCAATGCGGACCCGGGCTTTATGCTGCACGACCTGCAAGAAGCAAACCTGGCCCGCGTCGCCATTCGAAACGCACAGGTCCGCATTGTCGTGGCCGATGGCGAAAAGCTGGGAAAGCGCGCGCCGGTCACATTGGAACCTGCCGACAAGATCAATCTGTTCTTTACCGATGTGAACCCGCCCGAAGACATCTGCCAGATGCTGTCGGCAAATGAAATCGACCTTGTCGTCGCCGAATAAGCGCCTAACGCTTTTCGGCAATGACCCAAACCGGGTGGTAAGTCAGAGGAACCCTGCCGTCTTCTCCGAACTTTTGCACGTAGTCAGCTTCGAACCGGGCCAAGGTGGACCGGGTCCATGCACCCTGAGCCCGGCCATTTACCCCTGTACTGCGTAAATGCTTCAGCACATCTCTGGGTGTGTCAAAATAGGATGGCCGAACACTTTGGCCAACCGTCAGAATCTTGAACGGCCCATCTATGGCGGTTGCAAGGGCGTCAGGCAGGCATAGGCCCGGTGCACGGGCTGTCGATCCGATTTGCGCAAGCTCTTGATATTGCAATGGACCAAACCCGGAAATCGCCAGCCACCCTCCGGGTTCAAGCGCCTCGGCAACCTGTTGCAGCAAACCGGCCGGATCCTCCATCCATTGGATCATCGAGGCCGATGCGACCAAATCCAGCTTTGCGGGCCATTCGACCAGGCGGACGTCTCCGTCAACGAAAGCCGCATTTTCCGCATCTGCCGTCGCCCGAGCCTGCGGCGCGATATCGTTCAGGTGAAGATCGGGAAGATCAAAGTTCTGCCGCAGCAACCGGGTCAGATGGCCAGTGCCGCATCCCAGCTCGAACGCCACATCAAACCGGTTCGGCGCGCCAACCCGGCGCATCTCGGAAACCAGCTTGCGGGCAACCCAGGCCTGCTGGCTGGCTGTATCGTTGTAAGTCTGGAAGCTTCGGCTGAAGCTTCGCTGCACCTTGTCTGCCAATTGCGCGGTCATGACATCCACTCCGCCCAGCTTTGCCCCGGTTGGAAAGGTACATGCGGAGCAGCGACGCCCTTGACCACATCCGGGGGCGCGGCCCAGGCTATCCTTTGAGCATTGGACGGAATGATCCGGTCCCGCTCTGATATCCAAACCCGATCAAAGCCGGGATCAGGCGCCGAGCCGCGTTCGATTACCGCGTGAAGTTCCTTTCTTGCCTGCTCGATGTCCAGTTCAGGTACGTCAGCAGACAGTCCGGCGCGTCGGCAAAACTTGACGAAACTTGCCGAAGACAGCTGATCCGCCGTGGCCCGGACAATATCGGGCGCGATGCCCCGGCCTGCGCAGGCAGGATGCAACGTACCGCTGACGGCAACCAGCCGGTCAGGGCGAAACCCTGTGCTGGCCAACCAATGGGCCGCGGATGCGACGCCGAAAGAGAACGCAAGCATTTCGACTCGGTCATACCCGGCCAGATCGGGCAAGGGATCATCGAGCCGGGTATAGTCATCCACCAGCAGAACAGATCCGCCTCCGGTCAGCCCGCGGAACGGGGCAGAACCCAGCGCCCACCCCCCGAAGACCAGTGTCAGCTTGCTGTCATCCGATTGCGCCAGCCACTGGTGTCTCATTGCTTCCCCCCGGCCAAAGCGACCATCGCGCTGGTGATCCGGCCGAGCTCATCAGGTGAAACAATGTAAGGCGGCATACAATAGATGTTGCGCGCAAAGGGGCGCAGCCACACTCCGGTTTCAGGGGCCAGCCGATGAGCGACCGAAGGATCAACCGCTTCCTTCATTTCAATAACGCCAATGGCGCCAAGAACCCTGACATCTGCAACGCCCGGCAAACTGCGCGCTGGCTCCAGTTCGGTCCGCATCTGGCGTTCGATATCAGCCACCTGGCGTTGCCAGTTCCCCTCGGCCAGAAGTCTGAGGCTGGCCGAACCTGCGGAACAGGCCAGAGGGTTGGCCATATAGGTCGGGCCGTGCATGAACACTCCGGCCTCACTGTTGCCAATGCCATACGCCACCTGCTTGCTGGTCACGGTAGCAGCAAACGATATATGCCCCCCGGTCAATGCCTTACCCAGACAAATAATATCCGGGGTTATGCCCGCATGATCGGTGGCGAACAGCTTGCCGGTTCGGCCAAATCCGGTTGCGATCTCGTCAAAAATGATCAGCACGTCATGGGCATCGCACATGGCGCGTGCCGCGCGCAGCCATTTGGGATGATAGAAATACATGCCCCCGGCGCCTTGAACCACGGGTTCAAGGATCAGGGCCGCGAGGTGATCGCCCTTTTCGGCCAACAGTCGTTCCAGCGCCTCCAATCCGTTCAACGCGCTATCTTCGGGCCAGTCATCCCCCAACCGAA
Organism: Ruegeria sp. HKCCD6119; assembly: GCF_013110585.1. Taxonomy (NCBI): domain Bacteria; kingdom Pseudomonadati; phylum Pseudomonadota; class Alphaproteobacteria; order Rhodobacterales; family Roseobacteraceae; genus Ruegeria; species Ruegeria sp. HKCCD6119. The sequence continues at coordinate 252,456 of NZ_WVQV01000004.1, forward strand.
CCTGGGGACGCGGCAGGAAGTGCTGGATCGACAAAGCCCCCCGGAACAGCCCGTGCATACCCGTCACAGGGTCACAGACGCTCATCGCTTTCCACGTGTCACCGTGATAGCCGCCCCGAATTGTCGCAAATTCGAATTTGCGGGTGCGGCCATGGGCCATTTGATACTGCACCGCCATCTTCATCGACACTTCGACCGAAACAGACCCACTGTCGCAATAGAAAATGCGGTCCAGCCCTTCGGGCAACATGTCGACCATCCTGCGCCCCAGATCAATGGCCGGATGGTGCGTCAGCCCTCCGAACATCACATGAGGCATCTTGTCCAGCTGGGACTGCATGGCGGACGTAATTTCGGGATGCTTGTGGCCGTGGATGGCGCACCACCATGACGACATGGCGTCTATCATCTTTGCGCCGTCCTCCCGATAGAGATACACGCCCTCGGCCCGGTCGATGAGATGCATCGCGCCGGGATCGGCCACGTTGGTATAGGGATGCCAAAGGTGGTTGGCGTCAAACTCCAGCGGGGTCACAGAAACCTCCGTATGGTCGCCACGTCTATGGACGAGAAGGCATCTGACAAGCTTTGCTGCGTCAGGTCTCCAAGATAAGGCAGGCGTCCGAGGTGTCGCACCTTGCTCATTTCGACGATGGTTTGTTCCACGTCGGGCTCCGGATCTCCGACAAAGGCAACGCCGACCACTTCGCACCCAGCGCCTCGGAGTGCCATCAGGGACAACGTAGTATGGTTGATCGTTCCCAACGCCGTGCGCGCGACCAGAACGACCGGGGCCTGCCATTGGGCAATCAGATCCAGATAGTAGGATTTGCGGTTCAGAGGCACCATCAGCCCCCCTGCCCCTTCCACAACCAGCGGCCCCTCAACCTGCGGCAGCGCTAGCCGGGACAGATCGATCTCTATGCCCATATCTTCGGCAGAAAGATGGGGTGAGGCGGGCATGTTCAGGCGATACGCCTCGGGCAACACGTCCACGCCGGACAAGGTGCAGACGGTTTCCGTGTCCGTTGCATCCTCGAGCCCCGATTGAACCGGCTTCCAGTAAGTGGCGTTCAGGGCCGCCGTCAGGCCAGCCGAAAAAACTGTTTTTCCGACGCCCGTGTCGGTTCCGACAATGACCAGAGCGCTCATGCGGCCTCCGACTGATGGCTGGAGATGGTTGCAAACAGGGCCGAAATGTCCTCAGGACTGACATTCCCGGTGATCGAGACGCGTAGACGGGATGTGCCTTTCGGAACGGTAGGCGGGCGAATGCCGCGAATGTCAAACCCCTGATGTTGCAAAGCCTGTGCCATCGCCATCGTGCGGGCCTCGTCCCCAAGAACGACGGGAATGATCTGGCTGTTCAAGGCCGCGTCAGGCAACCCAGTTTCACGGGCTGCATCATGTGCATGGCGCAGACGTTTGAGTGCAGCAGTGACCAAATCGTCATTCCCGGCCAGTTCACGCAGGACGGCCCGTACCAGCGCAGCATTCAGAGGGGACGGCGCCGTTGCAAAGATAAAGGGCCGTGCGCGGTTGATGAGGGTATCGATCATCGCCCGCGGGCCACAGATCAGCCCGCCGGAAACTCCAAGCCCCTTGCCGCAGGTGTGCAGGGTCAGAAGGTCAGCGTTCAGATCATGCGCCAGACCTTTGCCATTTGCCCCGAAAACGCCGGTTGCGTGCGCCTCATCCACGATCAGAACAGCTTGGACTTCACGCGCCAGACATAACAAATCTTCCAGCGGAGCCAGATCGCCCTCCATGGAATAGACGCTTTCAACGGCAATCCACACCTGACCCTGCCCACCAGCGGATCGCCATTCGGTCAGAACGTTGCGCGCATCCGCGACGTCGTTGTGACGGAAAGCGCGCAGATCCGCTCGGCTGGCGCGCATCCCTTCATGGGCGCTGGCGTGAACCAGTTCGTCATACAAAACCAGATCCCCGGCAGCCGGCAGCGTGGAAAAGATTGCCTGATTGGCCTGAAACCCCCCGCCCATGAACAATGCGGCCTCGGCCCCAAAGAACGCAGCTGCTTCGTGTTCCAGCGCCTCATGCTCGGGGTGATTTCCCCGCAGCAGCCGCGAGCCACCCGAGCCCACGGGCACGCCGCGCGCCAGCGCGGCCTGTGCGGCCTCTTGCAACAGGCTTGACCTGGCCAAGCCCAAATAGTCGTTGGACGCAAAATCCAGCCCGCGCGCCGGGATCAAAACCCGGCGGCGGTGCCGGGCTTCCAGCGCACCCAGCATGGATTCCAGTCGTTCGACTGCTTTCATTCGGCGGCTTCCGTGCGTTTATGGTCTTCAGCCGTTTCGGCCTGAAGGCCCAGTTTTGCAAACAGGATCGAGTCGGTGTCTTCTTCGGGGTTTTCCGCCGTCAAAAGAGTTTCACCGACAAAGATGGAATTTGCTCCGGCGAAGAAGCACATCGCCTGCATCTCGTCGCTCATGTCGCTGCGCCCGGCGGACAACCGAACATAGGCTTTGGGCATCAGGATGCGAGCGGTTGCGATGATCCGCACAAAGTCGATTGGATCAACCGGTTCCGCATCAGCCAGCGGGGTATCCGCCTGTGGCATCAGCATGTTGATCGGCACCGAATCCGGCGGCGGGGTCATGTTGGCCAAAGTCAGCAACATATCGATACGGTCGCCAGTGTGTTCACCCATCCCCAGAATACCACCCGAGCAGACCTTGATCCCGGCTTCTTGCACCCGGGTCATCGTGTCGATCCGGTCCGCGAAAGTACGGGTTGTGATCACTTCGGAATAATAGCGTTCGGACGTGTCGATATTGTGGTTGTAATAGTCCAACCCGGCATCGCGCAGCTGAACGACCTGGGTGTCATCCAGCATGCCCAGCGTCATGCAGGTTTCCATGCCCATCGCCTTGACGCCTTCCACCATGGCAACCAGGGCAGGCATATCGCGCGGCTTGGGCTCGCGCCAGGCGGCCCCCATGCAGAACCGGGTCGCGCCACCGTCGCGGGCCTTTTTGGCCTCGGCCAGTACACGCTGAACCTCGATCAGTTTCGATGCAGGCAGGGTGGATCCGTTGCGGGCCGATTGCGAGCAATAAGCGCAATCCTCGGCGCACCCGCCGGTTTTGATCGACAGCAGTTTAGAGGTCTGGATCTTGTTCGGATCAAAGTTCTCGCGGTGCACGGTCTGTGCCCGGAACAGAAGGTCCATCAACGGGAGGTCATGAACAGCTTGCGCAGACTTTCGGGTCCAGCCGGAATGAGGGATGATCATTTTATCTATAAAACTTCCTGCAGCTTGCGTTGCCGAGGATTTATTATCGATAAAATCTGAAGGCGCAACCGTGTTGGCGCAAACGATCCCAAATCAAGCGGAAATGCCGCGCTTTTCAGAAATCAAGACCAAGATCAACGGTTCGGGCGGAATGCGTCAGCGCCCCGGACGAGATGTAATCGACCCCGGACGCCGCAATTGATGCAACCCGGTCCAACGTCACATTACCGCTGGCTTCGGTCTTCATCCGCCCGTCCACCATGGCAACCGCTTCGCGCAGCATCTCGTCATCCATGTTGTCCAGCAATACGACGGACGCGCCGCCAACCTCGAGCACTTCCGCCAGCTGGTCCAGTCGATCGACTTCGATCTCGACGGCCATCATGTGGCTGGCTTGCGCTTTGGCGGCCTCAAGAACCTGACGCACACCCCCGGCAGCGGCAATGTGGTTGTCCTTGATCAGGATCGCGTCGGACAAAGAGTAGCGATGATTGAAACCGCCGCCATGCAGCACGGCCTGTTTTTCGACAATGCGAAGTCCGGGCGTGGTTTTGCGGGTACAGGTCATGCGGGCATTCGTGCCCTTTGTCTGCTGAACAAAGCTGGCAGTTTTTGTGGCAATACCGGTCAGACGACCGGCAAAATTCAGCGCGACCCGCTCACCCGAAAGGATCGAGGCGGCAGAACCTTTGATGGTCATCAGCGTGTCGCCGCGCCGACAGGGCTGGCCATCCTTGACATGCGCCTCAACCTCAAGCGTCGGGTCGACCAGCCGGAACGCAATCGTCGCCACCTGCATGCCCGAAACGACGGCATCCTCACGCGCATTCAGCCGGGCCGTATAGGTCGCGTTCGGCGGGATCACGGCGCGGGTGGTCACGTCACCGTATGCTCCCAGATCCTCCATCAACGCCGCGCGGATGACAGGTTCGAGGATCAGATCGGGCAGGGTCGCAAAACTCATGATATTTCCTTGCAGGCTTCGGCGCGAATGTGCAGCGCGTCGCTAAGATACATCCGGGATCGTTTGCCGGGGCCATCGGCAGTTTCCGGAAAGTCGGATCGCTCATGCGCGCCGCGGCTTTCTTCGCGCTGCAATGCCGCCGCGGCGATCAAGGTTGATGTGGCACACATGTTTCTGAAGGACGGGCATGTGCCATGCTGCTCTTCGAGCGTGGCAATCCTGCGCAATGCCCGGCATAACCCGGCGCGGTTCCGGACCACGCCAACATCGCGCGACATGGTCGTGCGCAACATACTGACCGCTTCAGACGTATCGGGGATGTCAGCTTGATCAAATTGAAGGGCCACAGGTTCCGACGCGGAAGTGTCCGGAATCGAACGCGCAATGTCCTCGGCACAGATGCGTGCAAACACCAACGCTTCGAGCAAACCGTTCGAGGCCAGCCGGTTGGCGCCGTGCAGGCCGGTCGAAGACGCCTCGCCGCACACCCACAACCGATCCAGCGTCGCGCGGCCATCAGTGCCTGTGGCAATCCCGCCCATGTGGTAATGCGCTGCCGGAGCAACCGGGATCGCGTCCCGGACCGGATCGATTCCGTTGCGCGCGCAATATGCGGCAACCGCTGGGAAAAGTTCGTTGATTTGCGCGCCCAAAGCCTTGCGGGTGTCCAGCATCGGGCAGTTGCCGGCCTGTACTTCGGCAAAAATCGCCCGGGCCACAACGTCGCGCGGGGCAAGCTCGGCATCAGGGTGAACGGCCTGCATGAAACGCTCGCCGTACTTGTTTATCAGTATTGCCCCTTCTCCGCGCAAGGCCTCGGTCGCCAGCGGGGCCGGGTCTTCACCCACGTCCATGGCGGTGGGGTGGAACTGCACGAATTCGGCATCGGCGATCAGCGCCCCCGCCCGTGCGGCCATTCCGATGACCTGCCCCCGGATGCGGGCCGGATTGGTCGTCAGGGCATAAAGCCCGCCAGAACCGCCGCCCGCCAACAATACGGCAGGTGCACGAAGCGTCACGGACGCAGATCCGCTTTCCGAGGCATCCTGTAAAACCACGCCCAACACGCGCCCTTCCGTCACTTCCAGCGCAACGGCAAGGACCCCCTCCAACACCTGCACCGACGGAGTTTCGCGCACTCGTTCGATCAGGGCGGCCATGATTTCACTGCCTGCCTGATCGCCCTTTACCCGCACGACGCGGGCAAAACTGTGCGCGGCTTCTCGGGACAGGACATACCCGCCACCCTCGGTGCGATCAAATGGTGTGCCCAAAGTGGTCAGGTCCAGAATATAGTCCCGCGCTTCTCGGGTCACCAAATCCGCAACGTCAGGTTCGACGGTGCCTGCCCCGGCATTGACGGTATCAACGGCGTGGCTTTCCGGGCTGTCGGCCAGGTCCATCGCCGCCGCCACGCCACCCTGCGCCCATGCCGAACTTGCACCTTCGCCCAAAGGTTCAGGCGAGATGATCACCACCGGTCGCGGCGCCAGTTTCAGCGCAGCATAAAGCGCGCCAATCCCGGCCCCGACAATAATGACGCGATCCGTGGTGATGTCGGTCATTACCGATCAGATGCCAAGCTTGCGGGACAGATCAATCATCGCCTGTACAGATTTGCGGGCCTTCTCTGCCACGTCTTCGGCGACCTCGACCTGGCCTTCCATCGTGTGCAGAGCATAGAGGATCTTTTCCAGCGTGATCTTTTTCATGTACGGGCACATATTGCACGGCCCTACGAAATCGACCTCGGGCAGTTCATCCGCGATGTTCGACGCCATCGAACATTCGGTGATCAGCATCGCCTTTTCGGGTTTCTCATCATGCACATATTTGATGATCCCGCTGGTTGAACCGGAATAATCCGCCTCGGCCACCACATCCGGCGGGCATTCCGGGTGCGCAATCAGGCGCGTTCCGGGGTTCCATTCCCGGAAGTCGCGCAGGTCCTGTGCGGTGTATTGTTCATGCACGATGCAGGAACCGGGCCAATACACCACGTTCTTGTGGCTTTCATTGGCCACGTTTTGAGCCAGATATTGATCCGGCGTCATGATGACCGTGTCGCTCTCCATGGCATTCACGATCTGCAAGGCGTTCGACGAGGTGCAGCAGATATCCGAGGCCGCTTTGACCTCGGCAGTGGTGTTCACGTAAGACACAACCGGCGCACCGGGGTATTTGGCCCGCATTTCGTCGATTCCTTCGGCAGTAATCGATTCTGCCAAAGAACAGCCGGCATCCATGTCGGGCATCAGAACAGTTTTCCCGGGGCTCAGAATTTTCGATGTCTCGGCCATGAAATGAACCCCGGCCTGAACGATCACATCCTCTTCCACCTCGCTGGCCTTGATCGCCAGTTGCAGGCTGTCACCCACGAAATCGGACACACCATGATAGATTTCCGGTGTCATGTAATTGTGCCCAAGGATCACGGCGTTACGCTCTTTCTTGAGCGCGTTGATCGCCCGCACATAGGGCGCATAGATCGCCCAATCCGGCGGGCTGATCACACGATCCATACGGGCAAACGTGTCTTTCATCTCATTGGCCAACGTGGCCGATGGGGCGAGGTCATAGACGTCCGAAAGAACAGTGCGGACTTGTGCAATATCGAGCAACGGGCGAGCCACCTTTGTCAGTTGTCGTTAGCCTGGCGGGCTGCTTAACGGCTTAGCCCTAGCGGAAACATCCCCGGTTCGAAACCGGAAAATGAGACGTTAGCGCTAAGCCATGCAGACAAATTCAAAGATGAATGGCAAATCAGCCCAGAATCCCCGGCAGTCGCAGCCCGTGCTCACGTGCGCATGCCTTGGCATCCTCATAACCCGCATCTGCGTGTCGCCAGACGCCAGAAGCCGGATCGTTCCACAGAACCCGTTCGAGGCGTTTAGCCGCTGCATCGGTGCCGTCGGCACAAATCACGACGCCCGCATGTTGGCTGAAACCCATGCCAACGCCGCCTCCGTGGTGCAGCGAGACCCATGTCGCGCCCGATGCGGTATTGACCAGCGCGTTCAGCAGCGGCCAATCCGACACCGCGTCCGAGCCGTCCTTCATCGCCTCGGTTTCGCGGTTCGGCGACGCGACCGAGCCGCTGTCGAGGTGGTCACGACCGATGACGACCGGCGCCTTCAACTCTCCGGTTTTGACCATCTCGTTAAATGCCAGCCCAGCCTTGTGGCGGTCACCCAGTCCGATCCAGCAGATGCGCGCGGGAAGGCCCTGAAAGGCGATGCGCTCCTGCGCCATGTCGAGCCAGTTGTGCAGATGGGTGTTTTCGGGGAACAGTTCCTTCATCTTTGCATCAGTTTTGTAGATATCCTCGGGATCACCCGACAGCGCGCACCAGCGGAACGGGCCAATGCCGCGGCAAAACAACGGGCGGATATAGGCGGGCACGAAACCGGGAAAGGCAAAGGCGTTTTCCAAGCCTTCGTCCTGCGCCACCTGCCGGATGTTGTTACCATAATCCAGGGTTGGCACACCCGCGTTCCAGAAATCGACCATGGCGGCCACGTGTTGCTTCATCGACGCGCGCGCTGCCTTTTCCACGGCCTTGGGGTCGCTTTCCCTCTTGTCTTTCCACTGCGCCATGCTCCAGCCCAATGGCAGATAACCGTTGACCGGATCATGGGCGCTGGTCTGGTCGGTCACGATATCGGGGCGCATCCCACCCGCCTGCATCCGCCGGTAGATCTCGGGGAAAATCTCGGCCGCATTGCCGAGCAAACCGACCGATTTCGCCTCGCCCGCCCTGGTCCAGCGGTCGATCATTTCCAGCGCTTCGTCCAGCGTCTCGGCCTTTTTGTCGAGATATTTGGTGCGCAGGCGGAAATCGATGCTGTCTGGATTGCACTCGACGGCCAGGCAACACGCCCCCGCAAAGACCGCCGCCAGGGGTTGCGCGCCACCCATGCCGCCCAGACCGCCAGTCAGAATCCACTTGCCGGTCAGGTCCCCGTCATAGTGTTGGCGTCCCGCCTCGGCGAAGGTTTCGTAGGTGCCCTGAACGATGCCTTGCGTCCCGATATAGATCCACGAACCGGCCGTCATCTGGCCGTACATCATCAGGCCCTTCTTATCGAGCTCGTTGAAGTGGTCCCAGTTGGCCCAATGCGGCACGAGGTTCGAGTTCGCGATCAGCACCCGAGGTGCATCGGCATGCGTCCGAACGATGGCGACCGGTTTGCCGGATTGCACCACCAGCGTTTCATCTTCCTCCAGATCCTTGAGGCTGGCAACGATGGTATCAAAATCTTTCCACGTCCGCGCGGCACGGCCGATCCCGCCATAGACAACCAGCTCATGCGGGTTCTCGGCCACATCCGGGTGCAGATTGTTCATCAGCATCCGCATCGGGGCTTCGGTCATCCAGCTTTTGGCGTTCAGTTCGGGCCCTGTCGGGGGAAAGATGTCACGGGTATTTTTACGAGGATCGGTCATCGGGCAAGCTCCAATGCAGTGTCATGGATAGCGTCAAGAATGTCTTTGAGCCACCGGCGCAGGCGGTCGGCTTTGTCGGTGTCAAAAGCCCAGGGCGGCGCTTCAGTTTTCAGGTAGGTCGACTGAGCCAGCTCCATCTGGATCGCGTGAACCCCTTCGGAGGGGCGGCCATAATAGCGCGTTGTCCATCCGCCCTTGAACCGCCCATTCAGAACAGCCGTATAGGGCGAGGACGTCGCGAATTCATGCGCTATGGCTTCGATTTCCGGCGCGCAGGTCGCCCCATTGTTCGTGCCGATGCTCATATCGGGCAGAGTACCTTCGAACAGAAAAGGAATATGGCTGCGGATCGAGTGGCAATCATACAGCACCGCAACCCCATGGGCCGCCTTCACGCGTTCCAGCTCGGCCTTCAGGGCGGCATGATACGGTGCATGAAAAGCTTCCCGTCGTTCGAGGATATCCTTTTCGGAAGGCGGGATGTCCCAGATGCCTTGGCCGTCAAAATCCGTCAGCGGCACAAGAGAGGTCGTGTTCTGGCCGGGATAAAGCGACACGCCCGACGGATCCCGGTTGGCGTCGATCACATATCGGTGGAAGGTCGCCCGAACCGTGGTCGCACCGGGCAGAAGTCCTTCATACAAGGTATGAACATGCCAATCCGTATCCGCCAGAGCCTTGCCCCGCGCATTCAGCTTGGCCTCGATCGTGGCCGGCACATGGGTGCCGGTATGCGGCAGACCCAGCACGATCGGACTGTCACCGCGCGAAATCTCGACCGGGCCGCTCATGCGCCAAGTTCCGGCATGGCGATGCCCGTGCCACGGGCAATCTCGCCACTGGCAATCAGGGCCGAGGCTGCTTCGATCTCGGGTGCCATATAGCGATCGTCACCCAAGGCCGGCACCACGGCACGAAGCCGTGCCATCACGGCCTGCAACGTTTCGCTCGTAGGCAGCGGCGCGCGGAACTCGACCCCTTGTGTGGCACACAGCAGTTCGACCCCCAGAATGCGTTCCAGATTGGCAACCATCTGCCCCAATCGCCGCGCGCCATGGGCCGCCATCGAAACGTGATCTTCCTGATTGGCCGATGTGGGCGTCGAGTCCGTCACGCATGGATTGGCCAGATGCTTGTTTTCACTCATCAGTGCGGCGGTCGTCACCTCAGCGATCATATAGCCCGAATTCAGGCCCGGATTGGGCGTCAGAAAAGGCGGCAGATCAAAGCTGAGTGCCGGATCGACGATCAACGCAATGCGGCGTTGCGCAATTGCCCCGATCTCGGCCACGGAGAGCGCAATCATGTCTGCGGCAAACCCAACGGGTTCGGCGTGAAAATTCCCGCCCGAAACGATCAGGCCGGTTTCCGAAAGAACCAGAGGATTGTCCGTCGCCGCGTTGGCCTCGATTTCCAGCGTTGTTGCAGCCTGCCTCAGCACATCCATCGCGGCCCCCACCACCTGAGGCTGGCAGCGGATACAATACGGGTCCTGAACCCGGGTATCGCCAACCCGATGGCTTTCACGAATGACCGACCCGGCCAGCAGCGCCCGCATGGTCACGCCGGCCTCGATCTGCCCGCGATGCCCGCGCAACGTGTGAATTTCCGGTTGCAACGGGGCGGTCGAACCCATGATCGCATCCGTCGTCAGCGCCGAGGTAACCAACGCGCTTTGCGCCGCCTGCCACGCGCCAAACAGCCCGGACAGCGCAAAGGCCGTCGAAAACTGGGTGCCATTGATCAGCGCCAGCCCTTCTTTGGGGCCCAGTTCGATCGGGTGCAGACCCGCTTTGGACAGCGCAGCGTCACCGGGCATCACATCGCCACTGAATTCGGCCTCACCAGCGCCCATCATGACGGCAGCCATGTGGGACAAGGGCGCAAGATCACCCGAAGCCCCGACCGAACCCTGCGCCGGGATCACCGGGGTCACACCTTGTGACAACATCCCTTCCAGCAGGGTGATCACTTCTGGCCGAACCCCCGAGGCCCCGCGCCCCAGGCTCAGCAATTTCAGAACCATCATCAATCTGGCAAGGGCGCGCGGGATCGCAGGGCCAACACCGCAGCAATGGCTGAGGATCAGGTTGCGCTGCAAGGTTGCTGTGTCCTCGGCCGCGATTTTGACGCTGGCCAGTTTCCCGAACCCTGTGTTCACGCCATATACGGCGGCCTCTCCCGTCGCCGCATCGGCGATGCGCTTGTGCGCTTCTTCGACGGCCGGGCGGCAGGCTGGGTCCAACCGAACAGCGCACTCTTCGCGAAGGACCAGTTCCAGTTGCGACAGGGTAACGGTGCCCGGGGTAAGGGTGAGGGTCGTCAAAATATACCTCCGAATATGCGGGTATGAAGAGGGTTGAAGCCGATGCGATAGGCCAATTCCGCGGGGTGTTCGACATTCCAAACCGCCAGATCAGCGCGCCGCCCGACTGAGATCTGACCGCAATCAGCCAACCCGAGAGCACGGGCCGCGTGAACCGTCACGCCTTGCAGGGCCTCTTCTGGCGTCATGCGAAACAGGGTGCATCCCATGTTCATCGCCAGCAACAGCGAGGTTATCGGCGCCGAACCGGGATTGCAATCCGTGGCAAGCGCCATGGGCACAGCATGCCGGCGCAACAGGTCAATCGGTGGCGCCTGTGTTTCGCGCAAGGTGTAGAAGGCCCCCGGCAGAATAACACCGACGGTACCGGCCTGCGCCATGTCCAGAACACCTGCTTCGTCAAGATATTCTATATGATCTGCCGAAAGCGCGCCGTATCCGGCAGCCAGTTTTGCGCCGCCCAAATTCGACAATTGTTCGGCGTGGATCTTGATCGGCAGGCCAAGCGCTGTCGCGGCATCAAAAAGCGGGATCAACTCTTCGGGTTGAAAGGCGATGCCTTCGCAGAAGGCATCGACCGCATCGACCAATCCCTCGGCATGAGCGGCGCGAAGCGTGGGAATGCAGACCTGATGAATGTAGTCCGACGCCCTGCCCTCATAGTTCTGAGGCACCGCATGAGCACCCAAAAAGCTGGTCAGAACACGGACGGGGCGATGATCGGGCAACGCCCGAGCCGCGCGCAACATGTTCAATTCAGTCTTGTCATCCAACCCGTAGCCGGACTTTACTTCGATGACCGATGCCCCTTCGGCCAGCATCGCATCCACACGCGGCAATGCTTGTGCGACCAACTCCTCCACTCCGGCTGCGCGCGTGGCTTTGACCGTCGAGATGATCCCGCCCCCAGCGCGCGCGACCTCTTCATAGCTCGCGCCGTTCAGGCGCATTTCGAACTCTGCGGCGCGATGGCCACCGTGAACCACATGGGTGTGGCAATCGATAAAGGCGGGCGTAACCAGGCGCCCACCCATTCGAGCCCTTGGCTGGTCGGCGAAACGTGACGGAAGATCCACAACAGGGCCGACCCATGCGATGCGCCCGTCCTGCAACACGATCGCGGCATCCGGGACCAAACCGTATGGCGCGCCGCCTTCGGTCATAGTTGCGGCATCAAGATCCGTCAAAACCTGCGTTTGCGTCTGCATGTGACTCGCACCCTCCGTGCATTTCCTACTTTTCTAGTACATTTCTATCATTTATATGTCTATGCATAAAATGAGGTGAAAAATGGCTATCTTCGCTAATCGCGCATTACTGAGCACCGGTTGGGCTATGAGCCTGCGCGTAGAAATCAGGCAAGGGCTGATGGTGTCGCTGCAACAGGGCGCGACGGCGCAAGAAGGCGATACTTGCGTCGACACTTTGCTGCCCGCATTGGCCAATCTGCACAGCCACGCATTTCAGCGCGCGATGGCGGGTATGACCGAATATCGAAAGGCCGGTCGCGACAGTTTCTGGACGTGGCGGGAACTGATGTATCGTTTCACTGCGCACCTTACGCCTGAACAGGTGCAGGCGATTGCCGCTCTGGTCTATATGGAGATGCAGGAAGCCGGCTATGCCTCGGTTGGTGAATTCCATTATCTGCATCACCAGCCAGACGGCACACCTTATGACAATCTCGCAGAGCTGTCCCAGCGAATCATGGCTGCGTCGGCCGAGACGGGAATCGGACTGACGCATCTGCCCGTACTTTATTCTTACGCAGGGGTCGACGAGCAACCGTTGGAAGCGGGACAGCAACGATTTGGCAATGATGTGGACCGCTATCTGGCGTTGGTCGAACAGGCGCAGGCGGCACTGGGCGATCTGCCGGATGACTGTCAGATAGGCATTGCCCCACATTCCTTGCGCGCGACATCACCGCAAGATCTTGCCCGGGTTCTGGACGCAAAAAAGACGGGACCTGTCCATATTCACATCGCGGAACAACCCATGGAAGTTGAACAGGTTCACGAGGGTCTGGGCGCCCGCCCGGTGGAATGGCTGCTGAACAATGCAACGGTAAACCATCGCTGGTGCCTCATCCACGCCACTCACATGACGGAAAAGGAAACCCGCGATATGGCCGCAACGGGCGCGGTCGCGGGGCTTTGCCCGATCACCGAGGCCAATTTGGGGGATGGCCCCTTCAATGGAGCCGTCTTTCTTGAAGCCGGTGGTCGTTTTGGGGTCGGGTCGGATTCAAACGTGTTGGTTTCGATGACAGAGGAACTGCGTACGCTGGAATATTCCCAACGCCTGCGAGACCTGTCGCGCAATGTCCTGGTCGAAGGGGAGGGTTCGGTTGGACAGACACTGTATTGCAATGCGGCTTTGGGCGGTGCGCAGGCCCTGCGGCGCACGGCGGGGCAGATCGCAGAAGGGATGCTGGCGGATCTTGTTGCTATTGACAGTCAGGATCCCGCGCTTTGTGCCCTGCGTCCTGAACAGTTGCTCGACGGGTTGGTCTTTGCCGCGAAGGACCACGTAGTGACCGATTTGTGGTCGGCTGGCCGCCATCAGGTACGCCGGGGCCGCCATATCGCTCGGGATCGGATTGTATCTGACTATCGACAGGCCATGGCTGATCTCATGCCGAGACTTTGAGCTTGCTGCGCCTTTACGGGCCGACAATAATGGCCTCATAATAACAATATGTTTGTACGTAATTGGATGAACACCACGTGACCGATCAAAAACCTCTCGGCTTTCAGGACATTCGGGACGAAGTCGTGAACCGCATTCAAACCCGTGTCTGGCCACAGGGCAGCCTGTTGCCCACCGAGATGGAACTGGCAGCCGAATTCGGTGTTGCACGGGCGACGGTCAATCGGGCGCTGCGGGAACTTGCCGAACAGGGAATTGTCACCCGCAAACGCAAGGGTGGCACGCGTGTTGTGACCACACCGGTAAAGCAGGCGAAATTGCCGATCACTGTCGTTCGACAGACCATCGAAGAAATGAACGCCGAATACCGCTATGCTCTGGTCAGCCGAACACTGATCGATTGCCCCGCGTGGTTGCAGGCAAAGCTGAGCATCCCGGAAGGTGCGCAGGTCGTCCATCTGCAATGCATGCACCACGCCGACAACCGTCCGTTTCAGTTCGAGGAACGCTGGATCAACGTCAGCACCGTGCCTCAGGTTCTCGACGAAGATTTCCTGACCACCGGGCCGAATGAATGGCTGCTGTCCGAGGTGCCGTTTTCAAACGCTGAAATTGCCTTCTCGGCCGTCCCGGCAACAGGGCATTTGCAGGAGTTTCTGGCGGTACCGCCCGGCACACCGTTGTTTCAGTTGGAACGCACGACATGGTTTCGCAGCGATCCTGTTACTTTCGTGCGCATGACCTTCCATCAGGGATACCAGATGCGCACCACGTATTGAGGCCAGAGCACCGAACAGGTTTGACATAGGAGCAAAAACCTTATCACTTCGATCCCACCTTCCTGACTGTAGTGGCAGTCACCTTTGCCCCCGCAGGTTCCGAGGCGGCCGAGTTTTGGCTCTCGTTGTTCACCGGCCAAGGCAGAGACAATTGTGCAATCGTCGGAATGGCAAATATGGCGGCAGGTCGTCTCGAACCTCAGCGTGGTCAGGTCGAAACGTTTGCTGATACGGCTTGATCCATCTTGTTTGGGAAGCCTCCCCTCAAGTTCGTATCCGAAACAGTGTGTAAGCCGGATAAAATCAAACGGCGGAGCATCCTCTGGGGTGATGGATGACAAGGAGCAAAGCGCGTGCCCTTTTCGAAGGGCCAGAAACAATGGTTCAGACCAGATTGAAGTGAAATCCAAAGCGGCGCTGCTGTTGATCTTCGCCGCAAGCGCCTTGTCCAGCAAGTGATCATCGACCATACGCAACATGTTTTCAGGCAGATCCTCGACCAGCGTGACCCGCATCCACGGAAACAGCGGGCTGAAGGGTTCAGAGAGATACCCGGTCAGATAAGGGGCCTAAGTCGGTGTCATTCCGACAGTCAAAGGAACTGCTTCGGGGTCGCGGAATTCGGTTGCGGTGTCACGGATTTTCCGCGCATCGTTCAGAAGGCGCCCAGCCTGTTCAACGACACGGGCACCGTACAGTGTCGGGGCACATCGTTGTTGAGGCGCAGGAACAGATCGGTTCCCAATTCCTGTTCAAGTTTTTTGATCTGGTTGGCCAAGGGTGACATTCGCACCGTCACCCTGAGCGGCAGCCTGAACGCAGAGCAAGAGCCCGGGCCGGCCTTGGACGGCAAGGTCACCGGCCACGCGACCGTAGTCATCACCCGGAATTCGGCGACCGGAGAAATCTCGTATTCCAGCGACCTGAGCGTTGTCGGTCGGAACGAAGCTGACCTGAACACACCCATCCCCGGCGCGGTTTCGGCCATCCATCTGCACAATGTGCCGGTCGGCCGAAACGGCCCGGTTGTACAGGAATCGCTGGCGGAGGCAGGCGCCACGCTGAACGTGAACGCATCAGGGGGCATCGGTGTCATCGGTCAGGACGTGATCTCGAACCAGGTCGAAACCGATGGACTGTTTTCAACTAAGTACGTCATTGACTCGGCTGATGGCGACGTGATTGTCGGCAGCGATCTGACCAATGCGCTGAACGGCGCGGTCGGCGTTGATCCGCAGAACGGTGAAGGCGGCGACGACATCCTTATCGGTTGCAATTCGGCGATTTCGGGCCGGATTAGACTTGGTGACGTCAACAAGCTGAAAATCGGTCAGGCCACACGGATTCGTTTGTCGGCTTTTGCGCAGGCCGATGTGTCCGAGGCCCGAGGTTCAATCTTTAATATCTCAGCCGACGCATTGGAGGACGAACGCACTGGCGAGTGCAATTTCAAGACCCGGGTCAAACTGAACGATCGGCAATCCGACGAAGTGGCCGCTTTGGACTTGGTCCCCGGCATGCCCGCAGACCTGTTCGTCAACACAAGTGAACGCGCAGTGATTGCATATCTGGCACAGCCTGTCAGCGAGCGTCTGGCCAGAACTTTCTTCGAGTAAAGGGTTTTAAAAGACTTGCAGCTTTAAACTGTTGTGTATCGAGTGTTTTGGTGAGTGAGCGATGGCCTGCGCCCCTGTTCCGGGCGCGGGCCATCACTTTTGTGGATCAGACCCCGTAACGGGCAAGAAACATGTCAACGGCCTGAGCAGCGACCTGATCTATTTCTTCCTGGGTGAACGTGTTCTGAATGCCAAAAGCCGCCCGGGTCCAGATCCGCACTTTGCACAGTTCGGAAAACTGCTCGGCAGCGATATGTACATCATCAATGGCCAATTCACCCTTGGCCACGGCTTTTTCCAGATACTCGGCCATCTGTCGCTGGCCGTTTTGCGGCCCTGCCTCGTAAAACGCACGGCCAAGCTCGGGAAACCGGTCGCGCTCGGCAACGCAGATCCTGAAAACCTGCTGCGCGAAATCCGACACAAGGAAGGCCGTCAATTGCGTCGCCGTGATCTGAAGCACTTCGCGGGCGGGTTTGGTTTCGTCGATCATCGAGATGACCCGCTCGGCCATCAGGCAGCATTCTGTCTGGGCCACTTCCATGAACAAAAGGCGCTTGTCCGGGAAATAGCTGTACAGCGTTGCTTTTGACACGCCCGCCGCGCGGGCAATGTCATCCACACTTGCCCCTTCAAACCCATCCGACATGAAAACCTCTCGAGCCCCGCGCAGAACCTGGTCGAATTTACGGCCGGTGCGCAGGATGGTGGCGGTCTGGGTCATGTCTTCTCCTCGATCGATAGCTGCGCCAGTTTATAAACCGCTCGGTTTAGATACAACGATTCTCAAATATTCCAGCGAAGCGGAGGTTGCATTTGCTTTGATGTCGGGTACTTGCAGCGCGTTCAAACCGTGCTAGGACTGGGCCCATGGTCGAAATCTTTCTGCGCACCCTTCCGTTTTTCGCGATTATCGGCCTGGGCTTTTGGGCGGGGCGCACGCGTTTTTTCACGGCTGAAGCAACGGCATATCTGACCAAGTTCGTCTTTTTCTTTGCGCTGTCGGCGATGCTGTTTCGCTTTGCCGCCACCCTTCCCTTTGCCGAGATTTTCAATGCCCGGCTCATCCTTGGATATCTGCTGGGAACCATGACCGTTTACGTTCTGGCGTCGGCCATCGCCTGGCTGCGCGGGCTCGACATTCCGACCGCTGCGGTCGAGGCTCAGTGCGCGGCCATCGGCAATGTCGGGTTCCTCGGGCTGCCCATGCTTTCCCTTTTGTTCTCCGAGGCTGCGATCGGGCCCGTGATGCTGGTTCTGACCGTCGATCTGGTCGTGTTCTCTTCCCTTATCGTGATCCTGATCAATGGCGGCCGTGACGGCAAACTGACCCCGACCACCTTCAAGTTGATCGGAATGGGTTTGGTCCGCAATCCCATGATCGTATCCATCTCGGCCGGTCTCATCTGGTCCTCGCTGCAATTGCCTGTTCCTGAACCTCTTGGCGATTTTCTGATCATTCTCGGTGGTGCAGCGACTCCGGGTGCATTGTTCGCCATTGGCGCGTCATTGGCAGACAAGTCGGCTGAACGTGTCCAGATCGCGGCATGGTTGAGCTTCTGCAAACTGGCGATCCATCCGGCCTGCGTTGCGGTCGCTCTGTTATGGCTGATACCGATTGATACTTTTCCCGCAACTGTTGCCATCTCTGCCGCTGCTTTGCCCGTTGCGGGCAATGTTTACATGCTGGCCGCGCATTACGGCATTGCCCCGCATCGCGCGTCGGCGGCAATCCTTCTATCCACAATCGTCAGTATTCTCACCGTGCCGATGGTGATCGCCTGGACGGGCACATTCTGACCTTCACCTTCTCGAAAAACACTCTC
Source organism: Ruegeria sp. HKCCD6119 (assembly GCF_013110585.1). Classification (NCBI taxonomy): domain Bacteria; kingdom Pseudomonadati; phylum Pseudomonadota; class Alphaproteobacteria; order Rhodobacterales; family Roseobacteraceae; genus Ruegeria; species Ruegeria sp. HKCCD6119. Next base: position 270,324 of record NZ_WVQV01000004.1, read on the forward strand.
AACGAAGGCGCACAGACTTTACGCCGGGTCCGCGGATCGTTAGCCATGTTGCGACTCGAAAACAAGGACGGTGCCTGATGGAAACCCTTTCGGAAAATGCCTGTTTTGGCGGTGTGCAGGGCGTGTACCGCCACGCCTCTTCGTCGTGCAAGTGTGACATGACTTTTGGCCTGTTTCTTCCAGCCGAGGCCAAGGACGGGCCGGTCCCGGTTCTTTGGTATTTGTCGGGATTGACCTGCACCCATGAAAACGCGATGACCAAGGCCGGGGCTCAGGCGTGGGCCGCGGAACAAGGGATCGCCGTGGTGTTTCCGGATACCTCGCCGCGTGGTGACGGCGTCGCAGATCATGAAGATTATGATCTGGGTCAGGGCGCGGGGTTCTATGTGAACGCGACACAGGAACCCTGGGCACCGCATTTCCGGATGTGGGACTATGTCGCCGAAGAGCTGCCCGCCCTGCTGTTCGAAAACTTCGCCATCGACAGCGAACGCCAGGCCATAACGGGCCATTCCATGGGGGGGCACGGCGCCCTGACGCTTGCCATGAACCTGCACGGACGCTTCCGTTCGGTGTCAGCCTTTGCGCCGATCTCGAACCCGACCGGAGCGGATTGGGGACGCAAACAGCTGAGCGCCTACCTTGGTGACGACGAAACGCTTTGGGCAAAACACGATGCGTCCTTGTTGATGAAGAAAACCGGCTTTGACGGTCCGATCCTAATCGACACAGGTGCAAACGATCAATTCATGGACCTTTTGCGCCCCGAAGCGTTGGCTAAAGCCATCGCCGAACGCCGCCAGCAAGCGACGTATCGCTTCCAGCCGGGTTACGATCATTCGTACTTCTTTGTGTCCACGTTTATGGAAGATCACGTCATCTTCCATGCCGAGGCACTGTACGGAGACTGAGGGATGAGCAATTACGATTATGACCTGATCATCATAGGGTCGGGGCCTTCTGGGCGTTCTGCGGCGATTCAGGCAGGCAAACTGAAACGGCGTGTGCTGGTCATCGACCGCAAAGACCGTTTTGGTGGCGTCTCTGTCCACACCGGCACGATTCCGTCCAAGACCCTGCGCGAAACGGTTCTGAACCTGTCGGGCTGGCGCGAGCGCAGCTTTTACGGGCGTTCATACCGGGTAAAGGATCAGATCCGGGCAGAAGACTTGAAAGCCCGCCTGCATATGACCCTCGACCATGAAGTCGACGTGTTGGAACATCAGTTCAACAGGAACCATGTCGAAACCCTGGACGGTCTGGCCAGATTTGTCGGGCCGCACGAAGTAGAGGTCGCAACCGATGCCGGGGAAACAACGCGTGTGACGGCCGCGAAATTCCTGATTGCGACAGGCACGAAAACCTATCGTCCGGATTATGTCCCGTTCAACGGCAAGACGGTGGTGGATGGTGACGAATTTCTGGAAATGGCAGAGATTCCGCGCTCGCTGGTCGTTATCGGTGCCGGGGTCATTGGCGTGGAATATGCCACGATGTTTTCAGCCCTGGACGTGCGTGTGACGCTGATTGAACCCCGCGACACGTTTCTGGATTTCATCGACAGCCGGTTGATCCACGACTTTACCCATCAGATCCGGGAAAACGGTGTCGACCTGCGTTTGGGCTCGGCTGTCGAGAAGATTGAAGACGCCGGTGAACATGTGGAAGTGACCCTTGAAAACGGTCGCCACGTTCGCGCTGAAATGCTTCTGTTTGCGGCCGGACGCATGGGGGCGACGTCCAAACTCAATCTGGATGCCGTCGGGCTGGAGACGGACCACCGCAACCGGATCAAGGTAGACCGCAAGACATATCAAACGGCGGTACCGCATATCTATGCCACGGGCGATGTGATCGGACATCCGTCGCTGGCATCAACCTCTTTGCAGCAGGGGCGCGTGGCTGCCTGTCACGCCCTTGAAACGCCCACGCTGCCGGAAAGCCCGTGGTACCCCTATGGCATCTATTCAGTGCCCGAAATATCAACCTGCGGAATGTCGGAAGAAGAATTGCAGGAGCGCAACATCCCCTACGAGGTCGGTGTCGCGCGATTCCGCGAGACGTCACGCGGGCATATCATGGGGCTGGAACACGGCATGTTGAAAATGCTGTTCTCGCTCAAGACCCGCAGGGTGCTGGGTGTCCAGATCGTTGGTGAAGGCGCGACGGAGTTGATCCATATTGCGCAGGCCGTGCTGAACCTGAAAGGTACGGTGGACTACTTCGTTCAGAACACGTTCAACTACCCGACTCTTGCCGAAGCGTATAAAATCGCGGGCCTGGATGCGTTCAACCGCATGCCCATACCCGAGGAATTCAAGGTCAAAAAGAAACCGGTGGAGCCGGCAAAGAAAGAGGCAAAGAAGGCGTGACGACGCTGTATGTCGATGGCGATGCCTGTCCTGTAAAAGCCGAGGCCGAACGGGTCGCGACGCGGCACAAGGTGCCGATGGCGCTGGTGTCCAATGGCGGGCTTCGTCCATCGGCCAACCCGCTGGTGCAGGTCATTGTCGTTTCCGAAGGCGCGGATGAGGCCGACAAATGGATTGCCGAACGCTGTGGAGAAGGGGATGTCGTCATAACGTCCGACATCCCTTTGGCCGCAAAATGCGTTGAAGCAGGCGCACGCGTGCTGCGCCCCAATGGTGAAACCTTCACCGCGGCAAATATTGGCCAACAACTGGCAATGCGTGACTTGATGGCCGATCTGCGCGCGGCCAATCCGTTGGGAACCGGCGGCGGTGGGCGACCCTTCGGTAAAGCCGACCGCTCGCGGTTTCTGGACGCCTTGGAACGGGAAATACGTGCCGCCAGAAAGGGATGATCATTCCTTTTGCTAGATCAAATACTGACCCGAATTCCGAAACGCCCGTTTACAAGTACCTCATTAGAACGCACCCTGTGCTTGAATTCCGATCAGGCTTTTCGAATACGGAGACTGCGTTATGAAAGTACAAGGCACCCATTATCGGTCTATTTGGTGGGACAAACCGGCAGGCGTGGTTCGGATCATCGACCAAAGGTGGTTGCCGCATGATTTTCGGGTCGTAACCCTGAAAACGCTTGATGAATTTGCAGCTGCGATACGGGATATGTGGGTCAGGGGCGCACCTTTGATAGGCGCGACCGCTGCGTTTGGAATTGCCGAGCAGATGTCTCGGGACAGCTCAGAAGCCTCGTTTGACGCCGCGTATGACGTTTTACATGCAACCCGACCCACGGCAATCAACCTGCGCTGGGCATTGGACAGATGCCGAGAAGCGCTGATGCCGCTTGCTCCGGGTGACCGCGCCGAGCGCGCCTGGTCGCTGGCGCAGGAGATTGCAGACGAAGATGTCGAGATCAACGCCGCAATCGGCCGGCACGGGTTGGAACTGATCAAGGATATCGCGGCCCGAAAACCCGCCGGTGAGCCGGTTCGGTTGCTGACGCATTGCAATGCGGGATGGCTGGCGACTGTGGATTGGGGCACGGCCACAAGCCCGATGTATCACGCACATGACGCGGGCATCCCCTTGCACGTCTGGGTGGATGAAACCAGACCGCGCAACCAGGGCGCACTGACATCCTGGGAATTGGGCGAACATGGCATTCCCCACCACTACATCGTGGATAATGCCGGCGGTCATTTGATGCAGCACGGCCTGGTTGATTTGGTGATTACGGGCACGGACCGAACCACGGCCCAAGGTGATGTTTGCAACAAGATCGGGACCTATCTGAAGGCTTTGGCTGCGCGGGACAACGGTGTGCCATTTTATGTCGCCCTTCCCTCTCCTACGATTGACTGGACCGTTCGCGACGGTGTGGCCGAAATCCCGATCGAAGAACGTGATTCCAGGGAAGTCTCCCATGTCATGGGGGTTGATGGGCAGGGGAACATCTCGGATGTACGCGTGACGCCAGACGGCACGGAAGGTGGCAATCCTGCCTTTGATGTCACCCCAAACCGGCTGGTGACAGGGCTTATCACCGAGCGCGGCGTCAGCGAGGCGTCTGCTGACGGGCTTGCCCGGTTGTTTCCCGAACGGGCTGGTTAACACTTTGTTTAGCACAGTCTTGAATTGTGCAATCGCCCACGCGGATCATGCACCCGCTTAACTTGCTGAGAATGAATGATGATTGAAAACTGGTACAGGGCCGACGAGGCACGGAAATGGCGTGACCGGGCCGGAACAGACCCCGCAGATCAGGAACTGGGCGAACGTGTCTATACCTCGCGGCTGATCGGTCAGAACCCGGACCTCCTGATGCACGGGGGAGGCAACACGTCGGTCAAACTGGAACGCCCTGATCTGTTTGGCGATCCACAGCGCGTTCTGCATGTCAAGGGATCTGGGTGGGATCTGGACAGCATCGAGGCACCGGGCTTGCCGGGCGTGTGGCTAGATCCTTTGATGAAACTGCGCGCATTGGACCATCTGTCAGATGCACAGATGGTCAATGTTCAGCGCGCCAATCTGTTGGATTCGAGTTCTCCGAACCCTTCTGTAGAAACTCTGTTGCATGCATTTTTACCGCACAAATATGTGGATCACACGCATGCGACACCCTTTCTGGTGCTCGCCAATCTGCCAAATGCCGAGGACGTCTGCCGCGAGATTTTTGGCGACCGACTGGGCATTGTGCCCTACATCATGCCTGGCTTCGGGCTGGCCAAAAAGGCGGCCGAAGTATTTGACGAAAACCCGAATGTCGAAGGGCTTCTGCTGCTTCAGCACGGGCATTTCACCTTCGGCGCGACAGCGCAGGAAAGTTATGACCGGATCGTGGCGCATACCAACGAGGTTGCTGCCTATTTCAGGATGAAGGACCTGACGACAATTGGCCGTCGCGATCCGGCTGAGAACCTTGAGGTATTGCCGATCCTGCGCGGGGTCATCGCCGAAGTGGCGGCCCAACGGGATGACCCGATGCCGATTTTTGACCTCCGCAACGGGCCGGATGTCATGCAGTTTTTCGATCGTCCGGATATTGATTCATTGGCCCAGCGGGGCATGGCGTCGCCGGATCACGTATTACGGACAAAAGGCTGCCCGCTTGTATTGCGCGCGTCGGATTTGTCTGGGGGGCGGTCTCGGATTAAGGCAAAGGTCGAAGAGTTTGCCAAAGACTATCGGGCGTATTTTGAACGGCAGGCGCCGCAGGCCGACGAACGCAAGAAACTGCTGCCTCAAGACCCCAAGCATGCGTGGATCGAGGGCGTGGGGATCCTGGGAATGGGCCCGAACGCAAAGGCTGCCTCGGCCGCGGCAGATCTTGCGGAACAAAACCTGCGGGTGCGATCAGTGGGCGAAGACGCGGGCGGTTTTTTTCCCATCAATGAAAAAGATCGCTTTGATTGTGAATACTGGTCCTTGGAACAGGCGAAGCTGGGCAAAAGCTCACCACCTCCGCTTCAGGGCAAGATTGTGATGGTGACCGGTGGTGCAGGGGCGATAGGTCTGGCAACCGCCAAGGCCTTTGCTGATGCCGGTGCAAATGTCGTTCTGGTGGACCGGGATGAACGGGCGTTGGCCAAGGCCAAATCGACCCTTGGCACATGGCATTCGACATATGCCTGCGACGTAACCGAGAGAGGCGCCGCAGATGCCGCGATTGCGGCGGCGATACACCGGTTTGGTGGGATCGATGTAATGGTATCGAATGCCGGGTCGGCGACTTCGGGCGCTTTGCTGGATCTTGGTGACGACGAATTCCGCGCGGCTTTTGAACTGAATTTCTTCGCGCATAAGGCATTTGCGACACAGGCTGCCCGAGTGATGCAAGCTCAGGGCCGCGGCGGTCAGATCCTGTTCAATATCTCCAAACAGGCGATCAACCCGGGCCGGAACATGGGGGCCTATGGTACGCCAAAAGCCGCCACACTGTTCCTGTTGCGCCAGTTGACGCTTGAATTGGCCGAATACGGAATCCGTGTGAACGGGGTGAATGCAGATCGAATTCGGTCTGGCCTGCTGACGGATGGGTTCATTCAGGAACGCGCTGCCGCACGTGGCGTTTCCGAGGAGACCTATATGTCAGGCAACCTGCTGGGCCGCGAAGTCGAGGCGAAGCATGTCGCGAACGCTTTTGTTGCGCTGGCGCTGATGGAACGCACCACCGGTCATGTCGTGACGGTGGATGGCGGCAATACCGAGGCCGAACTTCGGTAACGCCTTTGCCCGATTGGTTCCCTGCCTGTGGCGTGTCGATGTGCCTCAGGCAGGAACTGCTGACCGGTTCTCGCGGATCGGCAGGTGGACTATGGCGCTGAAGGCACCGATCGCGACCCCGATCCACCAAACCATGTTGTAGTCGCCATACTGGTCATACATGCGTCCGCCAAGCCAGACGCCCAGGAAGCTGCCGATCTGGTGGCTCAAGAAGATAAAGCCATAGAGCGTTCCCATATAACGCAGACCGTATAGATGCGCGACGAGCCCCGAGGTCAGCGGCACGGTGGCCAGCCAAAGCGATCCCATCACCAGCGAGAACACGATGACCGTAATGGGTGTGATCGGGAACACGATGAACAAAGCCGCTGCAATCGTCCGGCCCGTATAAACCGCTGCCAGAAGGTATTTTTTCGGAAAGCGGTTGCCGGCCCAACCCGCCAGTAGCGTGCCGCCGATATTGGCCAGACCGATCAATGAAATCGACACCGCACCAAGTGCGGATGTAGAGGTGATCCCGATGGAATGCAGTACGCCTCCGGGCAGGATTGGTCCACACATCTCGGCCACGAAAGCCGGGAAATGCGCGGTGATGAAGCCCAGCTGGTATCCGCAGCTGAAAAAACCCAGAAATATCAGCGCATACGAAGGGTCGCGGAACGCCTTTCCCAGAATCTCGCTCATGCTTTCTTGCATCTCTGCCTTCGAAACGGGCTGTGGTGCACGCATGAAGGGCAAGGTCAGCACAAGGGCAAGAATTGCCGCGGCGAACACGACAAAAACCTGCTGCCAAGGCAGGAATGTCAGCAGCCATTCCGCGGTCGGCGCCCCCAGAACCTGCCCAAAGCTGCCCGCGGCGGTAACGATGGCCAGCGACATGGACCGGTTTTCATCGGTGGACGCGCGTCCGACAACCGCCAGAACCACGCCAAACCCGGTCCCGGCGATGCCGAAACCCACCAGCCACGCGTATATCTGATGCTCGAACGGTGTAACGGACCACGCCGTCAGCACCATGCCAGCCGCGTACGTGAGAGCGCCGAGGATGATGGCTCGGCGGTCGCCCACCTTTTCGGCAATCGCCGCAAAGATCGGCTGCCCGATGCCCCAGGCCAGGTTTTGAATTGCAATCGCCATCGAGAAATCGGTCCGCAGCCAGCCGAACTCATCGGCTATCGGAATCTGGAATACGCCGAACGACGCACGAACGGCGAAGCTGACCGTGATGATGATACATCCGACAATCAGAATCGGATTCAACAAGCGGGCGGATCGGGGCATGGAACCTCAGGCGTAACGTCCGAAGGACCGTATTACTTTTGGTGTCACCGTCAATTCAGCAGATTTGCGGTCACGGATAAACAAAATTGATGTGTCGCCAAAAATGGCTTCTTTTCAACGGCCGAGGCGACGGGTAAGGCTCGGATTCATGACGGATCTTATTTCGCTTTACGAGGCCCGCATCGCGGACGGAACGCTGACACGCGACGACGCGCAAGAGGCCGTTCTGCCCCAATTCGAACGCATCCGGGCGGCGCTGTCCAAGCCGGTCAAACGCGGGCTCTTCCGCAAGGCGCCTCCGCCACCCAAAGGGTTGTACCTGTGGGGCGGTGTCGGGCGTGGGAAATCCATGCTGATGGACATGTTCGTCGATACGCTGGGCAATATCCCGGCACGACGCGTGCATTTTCACGCTTTCATGCAGGAAATTCACGCCGGAATGCACAAGGCCCGGCAACAGAATGTCGAGGATGCCCTGGCACCGGTGGCGAAAGAGGTGGTCAATTCAGTTCGCTTGCTCGCGTTTGACGAAATGCAGATCACCGACATTACGGACGCAATGATTGTCGGGCGGCTGTTTGACTTGTTGCACGAAGGCGGCGTGGTCGTGGTTACCACGTCGAACAGGCATCCCGACGATCTGTACAAGGATGGGCTGAACCGGCAGCTGTTCCTGCCGTTCATCGCGCATATCAAAGAGCAGTTGCAGGTGTGGGAATTGGTGTCGCCGACGGACTATCGGCAGAACCGGTTGGAGGGTGCCCCGGTCTATTTCACTCCGATTGGCCCAGAAGCCCGGCAGAAGATCAGAGAGGTCTGGACAGATCTTGCCGGTGGACCCGCTGATCCGCTTGTGCTGCACGTCAAAGGCCGGGCCGTTGAATTGCCCGCCTTTCGCAACGGGGTCGCGCGGGCTTCATTCTATGATCTGTGTGGCCGCATGCTTGGGCCGGGTGATTATCTGGCGATCGCCGAAGAGGTAAAAGTGCTCGTGCTTGAGGACATCCCACGCCTGTCGCGCAACAATTTCAACGAGGCCAAACGTTTTGTCACCCTGATTGATGCGCTTTACGAAGCCAGGGTGCGTTTGATCTGCTCGGCTGCAGCGGAACCCGAGATGCTGTATGTCGAAGGCGAAGGAACCTTCGAATTTGAACGCACGGCATCACGCCTGCGTGAAATGCAGGATCAGGATTGGGGGCGACAGGGACACTGATCCGCCCGTATCGCCCGCGCCCCATCCAAGACAGTGTCAGCCAGATCATGAGGTTGGCACGCGCCTACGCGTTTTCTTGCAGAATTTTCCCAGCCAGATAGAGCGAGCCGCAGATCAGAACCCGCGCCTGCGGGTCATTGTCCGCAATCACTTTCAATGCGTCCGCCACGCTGTCGGCGGTGGATGCGGGAAGGTTGACCCTGGCCGCAGCCGCAGCGGTTTCTTCCGCGCTGAGCGTTGCGGTCTCACCCGGAATGGACACGGCTGTCAGACTTGTCGCTTTCTCTGCCAGAGGTGCAAGATACCCTGTCACATCCTTGGTGTTGAGCATGCCGCAGATCATGTGCGTGGGTTTTTGCGGCAGGTTCGTCAGTACATCCGCCAACGCGATTCCGGCGGCGGCGTTGTGACCACCATCCAGCCAAATCTCGGCATGCGGCGCCTGATCGACAAGCGGGCCGGATTTCAGACGCTGCATTCGCGCCGGCCATTCGGCCTTGGTCACGGCAGCTTCGTATGCGTCGTCGCCCATGTTCAGATGGCGCAGAACAGCCAACGCTGCGCCCGCATTCTGAATCTGATGTGCGCCCAGAAGGTTGGGCAGAGGCACATCCCGTAAACCGGTTTCGTCCTGATAGATCAGACGCCCGTTTTCTTCCTGCACGTGCCAGTGCTGACCATGAACCAACAAAGGCGCACCCAATCGGGCGGCCGTGTATTCGATGACCTCAAGCGCTTCGTCCTGTTGCGGGCCGACAATGCACGGAACGCCGGGCTTGATGATGCCCGCTTTTTCCGCCGCGATCTTGCCCAAAGTATCACCCAGGAACTGTTCATGGTCGATGGATACGGGGGTAATAACCGTGACGGCCGGGTTTTCGATCACGTTTGTGGCGTCCAGGCGCCCACCCAGCCCGACCTCGAGCAATGTGAAATCTGCCTTGGCGCGGGAAAAGGCCAACAGGGCGGCGCATGTTGTGATCTCGAAATAAGTGATGTTTTCGCCGCCATTCGCAGCGTAGCATTCATCCAGAACCGCCGTCAGTTCTGGCTCCGAGATCAGCTCTCCGGCCAATCGAATACGTTCATGAAAACGGGCCAGATGCGGCGAGGTATAGGCGTGTACCGAGCGCCCTGCCCTTTCTAGACCCGCTCTGATCATCGCCTGAGTCGAGCCTTTGCCGTTGGTCCCGGCAATATGAATGACCGGCGGCAATTTCAACTGCGGATTGTCCAATGCCGCCAGCAGACGCCAGACACGGTCCAAGGTCAGATCAATGATCTTGGGGTGCAGCGCCATCATCCGGTCGAGGATGGCGTCGGACGTCCTGGCCGTCATTTCTGATCTGTCTCTTCGGCGGGGAGTTCTGTTGCGTCGGTTGGTTCCGGTGCCGGCAGATCGCCCATGATCGCCGGCGGCAGATTCATCAGCATCCGCGTGATGGTAATCAGTTCATCGCGCATTTCGGTACGTCTGGTGACACGGTCCAGCATCCCGTGATCCAGCAGGTATTCGGCGCGTTGAAAGCCTTCGGGCAGTTTTTCGCGGATCGTCTGCTCGATCACGCGAGGTCCGGCAAAGCAGATCAGCGCATTGGGTTCCGAGATATGGACATCGCCCAGCATCGCATAAGACGCAGTAACGCCACCGGTTGTCGGATGAGTCAGCACCACGATATATGGTAGGTTGGCTTCCTTCAGCATCTCGACTGCCACGGTGGTGCGCGGCATCTGCATCAGGCTGAGGATACCTTCCTGCATACGGGCGCCACCGGCTGCCGAGAACAGGATCAGCGGCCGTTTGAGTTTTACCGCCTCCTGCGCGGCGGCGATGATCGCGTTGCCGACATACATGCCCATCGATCCGCCCATGAACGAAAAGTCCTGCGCGGCGGCCACAATGGGGGTGCGGCCAATTTCACCCAAGGCAACCAGCATGGCTTCCTTTTCGCCGGTCTTCTTCTGCGCTGCTTTCATGCGGTCGGGGTATTTCTTCTGATCGCGGAATTGCAACGGGTCGTCTTTTGGCGCGGGCACTTCAAGTTCGGTAAAGATGCCGCCGTCAAACAAGTGCTTGAACCGCTCACGCGGTGTGATCGCCATGTGGTGGTCGCACTGTGTGCAGACATTCTGGTTTTCCGCCAGCTCGCGATGGAACAGCATCGTTCCGCATTCGTCGCATTTGTGCCAGAGGTTTTCAGGCACTTCGCGGCGTGAGAAGATCGAGTTGATCCGGGGGCGGACGTAGTTTGTGATCCAGTTCATGTCGGAACCTTGGCTTGTGCGGTGTTGACGTCAAATAGGACGCCACGGAAGGAATTGCAATCAACGCCTGAGCGCAAGTCGCGCGGCCAGCCAGCAAACGAACATCACGGCAAGGTCCACCAGAAGCCAGGGACGAAGCTGTTCGGCATCAGATGCATCAAACGGAAGGGTGTACAGCGCCAGCCCGTTCAGGTTGTCCGGCAACGAGATGAACAGCAACGCAATGATGTTGTTGAAAAAATGCAAGGCGATAGCTGGCCCCAATGTTCCCGCCCGTGCCGTTAGGTCCGATGTCAGCAGACCGAAAACGCAAGCCCACAGCGCAATCAGCAACGCGTTGTCGCCAGCCATGTCCGGTGTGTAATGTCCAATTGCAAACAGGATGGATGGTACCCCCATCCAGATGACAGGCGATTGGAATCTGGCTGCCAGGGTTTGCTGAATATAGCCTCTGAACAACAGCTCTTCGGCGCTGGTCTGCACCAGAACAACCAAGGCCGAAACCGGCAAAAGAAGAAGCCAGGTTGACAATGGCAGGTTCTGCGACAGAGATCCGCCAAAGCCATAAGGCGGCAGCAGGAACCCGACAACGCCCAAAATAAGAAGTGCTTTCAACACTTTAAGGAATTGGCCCGCAGCCAATCGGTACCCGCCCACGATGGACACCAAAGACCTGTGCTGAACCTGCCGCGCGGCGACGGCCACGCCCAGAATGATGAATCCGAAACTGGCCAACAGCAACAGCAGCGCGAGGGGTGAACCGCCCAACAGAAGCGTCTGCGCCCAGTTTTCCGGACCCATCCCGGCAACCACGGTAAAAAATACCATGTTCAGAACGCTGACCAGCACGGCAACCAGCAAGAGCCCCAGCAACAGGCGCCAGATTTCCGGTTTGCCGCGTGCGGTTTCGACCAGATGGTCATGAGCGGAATATGCTTCAGGCATTTTCACCCGTGCTTTCCTGAATCGCCTGATCCGTAATAGTCGGGAGCAGCTCCTCGGGGTTCTGCGCCGCATTGATTCTTGTGGACAACGTAGTCAGATATCCCGCAACAGTCTGTAGCAATTGCGTAGCAACCGAAGCGTCGCTTTCGACCACGGCACGCAGTTCCTCGGCGCCGATACGCAGGAACCTGCAATCTTCGGTGGCGACCAGATCCAGTTGTCTGGGCTCTCCTGTTATGATCGAAAGATCACCGATCAGCCGCCCGGGTTCGATGATCGAGATCGGGCGTTTTTTTCCATCATCCGTGGGCCAGTCCAGCCTGGCCTGCCCTGAGACGCACAGATACGCCGCGTCGGGCGCCTGACCACGCGAGAAAATGACTTGCCCCGCTGCTGCTTCGTACCATTGCGCTGAGAACGCCAACAACCGCTGGTTGCGGCCATCCACGCCGGAAAACAACTCGGTCGCCGAAATGATTTCGAGCTTGCGGCTCAGATCGTCCGACGTGCTGTCTTCTTGCGGGGATTTGGATCGTGACACACCATCGATACGGCCATCCTTGATTTCCACAAACAGATCATACGCTTCGGGATGTGCAAAGTGATCTTCCATAAAGATCATAATGGAATCCGGCAACAATTCCCGCAGTTTCAGGCGGGTGCGCAACCGGCTTTCGGAATCGTGACTTGCCAGGGCCCTGTCCAGAATCAGGACGTCAGGCCGTTTGATACCCGCGCGTGAGAATGCGGCACGCTCCTGAAAGACGGTCGGCAGATTGTTCCCGCCCAGGCCTGCTGCCAGATCGTAGATGATGGCAGCTGCACGGCGTCGCAGGCCGGCTTCGTTCATGGCTTCGGCCACAACGTCTTCTATTTCGTCCGCGTGTGCACCGGCCATCAACGAAACCCGACCGTAGATCGCATTTTCCATCGCGGTCAGACGTGGCACATAGATGTCCGGCGCAACTGACATGAACATGCCGCCCATCGCGTCCAGCAGCCGCTTAGCCTGACTTTTGCGGATGGCAAGAATCTTTTCCTTGTATTCTTCCGGGAAGTTTGGGCCGATCTGCTCGGCCGTCAACAGGAACGGTACCGTCAATAGCAATGCGCGCTCCTGGTCGCTCACGGCCATATCACCCTTGGCTTTGCGCCGTTCTTCGATATCCAGCAATTTGTGATACATGTCCTTGGACATGCCAAGCCTCAGGAAAAGCGGGTGATCCGCCCCGTCCCGCCCGAAGGTCTTGCTGAGCGTGTCCATGACGGCCTGAGAAATGCTGATCACGTCGTCAACCAGATCATGGGCGCTGAGCATCTGAACGAACCGTTCGTCACCCGCCAGTATATCCGGAGAAATGTCCTTGGATGGCGCCGCGAACAACAAGTTTCCGCCCAGCGGAACTGCCGGGTTAAAGCGATCAGGGTCGAAACGGTACACATATCGATCAAGCCCCTTTTCTGCCAAGCGCTCGGCGATGGTCCCTCGTAAATTGACAACTTCCTGTGCCAGGACCGGGTGAATTTCCGGGTCGAACTGCGTACGCAAAGTGCGGCGGAACATGAACTCGTCGATGCCCATCGCTTCCACCAGCTGGAACCACCAGTCACGTATGTCGTCGATATCGTCAAGACCGGCGAGACCCGGGTCAATCCATTCATCGTCCAGAGAATCCGGTGAATTGCCTGCACGAACAGCTTCGATCTGCCACCGCGTCGGGGCCTTGAGCATATCTGCTTGATGTCGTGGATGCGTGCGCAAAGGCATCATGAGGTTGTCGCCCAATGTGCCGTCAAACAGGTAAGGGCGCGAATAGGCATAGCCGATCCGGGCCGCGATGACGGCCTGATGCAGACCCCGCAGATTATGCCCCGCTATTATCACCTCACCCTGAGCCGGCAACACCTCACGAGTCAAAAGCTGTCCCAACGCACTGCGTTCCGACGCCTGTCCAGACTGAATTGCGACGCGCGCGCCACGCGGAATGGTCAGATCAAGATCTTCGAGAACGGTTTTCCCATCGCTGTCGCGAACCGTCACATTTCGCAGCTCGATGTCGCCAGTCAGACGCGGGATGGTTTCAGGTTCTCCCTCGAACAGCTCTTCCGGTATCATGTTGTCAGGCGCAAATCTTTCGGTGACGATTTCCCAACGCAAAGACATGTCCTGCACCTGGTTGTAATAGGTCAGCAGATCCTTCCATGGGCCGCTCAGATCCTTGTAGGCGCCCAATGCGGCAACCAGCGCACCTACGGTCACCTCACCGGTAATCGCCAGATATCCTCCCACTGAATAAAACAGGAAGGGTGTCATCTGAGTTATCAGGTTGTTAAGGAACTTCATGAAGAATTTTTTGTTGTAGATCTTGAAACGGATCTCGAACAGTTTCCCTAGCCGATGGCTGAATTGCGCAAGGCGATAGCGCCACCCTCCGTTGGTACGCAGATCGCTGATACCTGCCGCAGTTTCGCCGATCTCCGAGCTCAGACGTCGGACTTCCTGAATGCGGTCCTTGTTTAGAAGGTTGATCTGCCGCTGAAGCTTGGGGATCAGCCAGGCCTGAAGCGGGATCAGCGCGATACTGGCAAGTCCGAACCAAACGCTTTGCATGAACAGGAAGGTGACGATCGTCATCATCTGGCCGAACTGGAAAACCGGCTGCGCGATGGCATCCCCCATCAGGCCACCCATCGGTTCGGCCTCGGACGTGATCATCGATACTAGCTCACCCTGGCTGGTGGTCGCAAAATAGGATTTCGGAAACCGCATCGACCGTTGAAACAACGTATAGCGCAGGCGCCGCAGCATGCGCTCGGCAAGGACGCCCTTCATCGTGTTGATGCGCATCTTCATGACACCGCTCACGATCACCGTCGCCAGGAACGCAACACACAGTATCATTAGATACTGAACCTGCGTCACGGTGAAGTTCCAGATGGTTACCGTGTCACCCGGCGCGCCGATTGCGTCGTTGATGATCTGTTTGGGAAGTTCCAGCGAGGCGTAAAGAAACGGGAACGACAGGACCGTCAGCAGAAGTAGAACAAGTTGCTGTTTCTTCGAATATTTCCAAATGAAGGCAAATAAAGTGGACTCCATAACCTGGCCTTGTCATGCGCTAAACTGTTGTGTGGCTGTTCTTGGGATGACCCACTTTGCAGGAGCCAAACGGTAAGCACTGACCCGGTACATTGCAAGAATAGACCAGTTCAGTTTCAGCATGTTGCGCCTATCCAAATTGTGGTCAGACCCCAACAGGAAAACACAAGGCTTCGATAGCAATTCCGTTATTACGGTTTTGTTCATGCCGTTGTCCTTGACTAAGGCCGGGCATTATCGGACGACGTGGCCATGGGCAGGATTCTGGATCGCTATATTCATCGCAAGACTCTGGGGCGCTGGCGTCGGGCCGCGCATCAGGCGCCGTATGCCAGCCAGGCAGATTTGCGCTTGCAACGGGATCAGGCCCGCAGTTTGCGCAGGCATCTTGATCATTTAATTCAGCAGGCAGACAGTCGCTTGATCCGGCCGACGATTGGGTCCACACAGTTTCCCAAACCCGTCGGAACAGACTGGAGCTGCCGTCCCGACCTATGGCGTGCGCCCCTCACGCAACCGGGTGTGGCTTCGGCACCGCGAAAGACCGTCCTGGACAGTCAGGTCAGCGTGTTCCACGATTGCCCGTTTTCTGAAATTGCCGTGCGGCAAGTCCGAAACAGAGAGGACAGAGATTTGGCTCCGTTCAGTCTCGTGATCGAGGCTTTCAGCTTTGGGGGGTCCTTCCTGTCCGTTTCGGTTGAATTGCCTGAGGACGCTGCAATTCACCTGACGCGCGAGCATCTTGTGAGGCTGGAAACCCTGATCGAGTGTGAAAAGCCATCGGGCGTTTTCGCGCGCCTCAACATTCAGCACGGGCCCAATATGGAACAGGTGTTGCGACGCCTTGATCCCGGCGAGGTATCAAAGGCCGTGGATTTTGATCTGGCGCATCTCCCCCTGAATGAGCGCAGGATCGAAAAAATCTGGCTGGATTTGATTTTTGAAACGCCCGAGATGAATCGCATGGTGGTGCGGGATCTTACGTTTTGCCGTTTTCATCGCGCCGATTTGTGAGAAGATCAGTCATGACGCAGACCAAGCTAACCTTCATACGGTTCGAAAACGGAATCTGGCAAGGTCACATTCAAGCCAGCAGTACGCCTAACCCCGAGGTAAGCTATCAGGGCGAAACCCTGAGCAATGTTGACCTGTCGCCCGCAGCAGACGGATGGGACTTGCGCATACAGGTGCCTGTTGCAGCCCTATCCGAAGGCGTGCACACGTTCGTCGTTGCAGATGCAGCCACAACCGAGAAACTGGGAAGCTTCACGGTGATTGCCGGTGAGCCCGCCGCAGATGACCTAAGGGCCGAAATTGATTTGCTGCGGGCTGAACTGGATATGCTGAAACGCGCTTTCCGCCGGATCTGCCGCGACGACCCCTGATCCGTTCCGGCTGGTTTTCCTGTCAATCTTTCAAAATTCGTGCATCATTGGCGTTTTCAGAACGGATCGCGCCTTATCATGGATCGCAGCAGCATAGTCAAAGTCATCGCTTTGATGGTTACCGGATTTGGTATCGGTATTGATTTTACCGGCGCCCTGATGCTGGTGCCTGCGATCGAAAGCAGCTTTGACGCCGATATCACCAGCACCCAATGGGTTCTGAACATCTATGCCTTGTTTTTTGCCATGACCATGGTCGCAGGCGGGCGACTTGGCGACATGTACGGCCACCGCAGGATGATGCTTTTTGGCCTGTCGATCTTTCTGTTTTCCTCAGTCATGTGCTTTGTTTCGCCCAGTCTTGATTTTCTTGTCATTGCGCGTGCGCTGCAAGGCATCGGCGCGGGTTGTGTATGGCCCTGCACGCTGGCCTTCGGGGCAACCAAAGTATCAAAGCCAGAACATCGAGCCTTGGTGATGGGGCTAATTCTGGCAGGTGTGACCACCGGCAATGTGTTTGGTCCGATGATAAGCGGATTGGCCGTGAACTTGGGAGAGTGGCGCTACTTTTTCCTCGCCAATGTGGTCTTTTCCTGCATTTCGATGGCCACCGCGCTGATCCTGATGGAGCGCGAAGCACAGCACAAACCGGATGAACACCTCGACCTCGCCGGGATGGGTGTGTTGTCTTTTGCCGTTTTGCTGCTGCTTTACGGTTTGGATGTGGGCGCGGACTGGGGGTGGACGTCCGTCCCGTTGTTGATGCTGTTTTTCACCAGCGCTGCGCTTTTCATTCTGTTCCCCAAAGTCGAGAAACGCGTGACAGAGCCACTGCTTTTGCCGCAGATGATGCAAAACCGCGAGTTTCGCATCACCCTTGGCCTGAACATGTTCAACGTGTCCGCGGCATTTGTGGGGCTGCTGTATTTTCCCCAATACATGCAAAAGGTGCTGGGCTGGTCGACGTTTGAATCGGCACTGGGCTTGGCGCCGCTGACCGTGTTGCTTGCCGTGGGATCAATTGTTTCGGGTACGCTTTACAATGATTTCGGCCCCAAGCGGCTGCTGTTTTGGGGATATCTGATCGCAACGATCGGCGCTGCGACCATTGTCGTGCTGCCCGGTGATCTGGGGTACTTTCGCATCCTGCCCGGCATGGCGATGATCGGGCTGGGCGCAACTTTGACGGTTGGGCCGTCAGGCACTGCTGCAATGTGCGCCGTAAAGCCGGAACGGGCTGGGCTGGTTGGCGGCCTGAGTTTCATGACCCACCTGGTTTACGGCGCAATCTCTGTCGCCTGTGCCACGGCCATCATGTACGTCGTCAGCCTGTCTGAGCTTCGCCAGTATGTGGCCGCTTCGGGCATCAAGTTGACCGAAGCAGAGCTTCGCACGATCAATGGCGGAACACTTGATACGCCGTCCGCCCACGCGGTAATAAGCCGGTTGTCATCCAGCGAGGCAGAGACGGTTCAACGGGCATTGTCGGCGGCGTTTGACAGCGGGATGAGTATGGCTTTCGTCTTTTCGGCCTTGTCCGTCTCGGTCGGTCTCGTTCTGGCGCTGCTTCTCGACGAAAAGAAACTGCACCGGATCGAAAGCTGAAGTCGGGAGCCAAGGGCTGCGACACCCGCAGCCCTTACCGTTTTACTGTGACGGCCCGTTGGGGTTGAAGGCCGATAGTCCCTTCAGGATATCGATGGCATAGGCCAGCTGGTAATCCTCTTCCCTCAGCTCTGCGGTTGCCTCGGCCTTGGCGCGATCTTCTTCTATCTGGCGGATCTCATCTTCGCTCAGGCTGTCATTGTTGAGGCTGCCGCGCAGATCGGCCTCGGAGCGCGAACGGGCGTTGGTTTCTTCCTCTTCCGGTTCTGGCGCCGGACGGGGTTGTTCCACGATAATATCAGGGCTGACACCCAGAGCTTGAATCGACCGCCCCGATGGGGTGTAATACCGGGACGTGGTCAGGCGCATCGCACCATCACCCCGCAGCGGCATCACTGTCTGAACCGACCCTTTGCCGAAGCTTTTGGTGCCGACGACGATGGCCCGGCGATGATCCTGTAGCGCGCCCGCGACGATTTCAGATGCCGAGGCCGAACCACCATTGATCAACACGACAATGGGTTTGCCTTCCGCCAGATCGCCGGGGGTGGCATTGAAACGCTCACCCTCTTCCGGGTCCCGTCCACGGGTCGAGACGATTTCCCCTTCGTTCAGGAACGCATCCGAAACTTTGATGGCCTGTGTCAACAGACCGCCCGGGTTGTTGCGCAGGTCCAGTACGACACCATTGACCTTGTCGATGCCACCAGCTTCTTCGATCTGTTCCTTCAACCCTTCCTGTAGGTTGGGGAAAGTCTGATCATTAAAGGTCGTTACCCGCAGGACGACACTTGTGCCTTCGGTGCGGGCGCGAACGGCGGTCAGCTTGATCGTGTCACGGATAATGGTGACATCGAAGGGATCAGGTTCGCCTTCGCGCACGACGGTAATAACAATCTCGGAGCCGACCGGCCCCCGCATCAGATCCACCGCCTTGTCCAGCGTCAGGCCCAGAATGCTTTCGCCATCCACATGTGTGATGAAATCTCCGGCTTCGATCCCGGCCTCGTCAGCGGGTGTGTCGTCGATGGGAGACACGACTTTGACAAAACCGTCTTCCTGCGTGACCTCAATACCCAGTCCACCGAACTCGCCCCGGGTCTGCACGCGCATCTGTTCGGCATCATCGGGCGACAGATAACTGGAATGCGGATCAAGAGAGGTCAGCATACCATCGATTGCCGCCTCGATAAGTTCTTCAGGCTCGACCTCTTCGACATATTGCGCACGGATGCGTTCAAAAATGTCACCGAACAGGTCAAGCTGTTCATAGACGCTGGCCTTGTTCACAGCCTCTTGCGCCAGCAGTGGGCCTGCGATCTGCGTAGTCGCAAGAATACCTGCCACAGTTCCGGCCAAACCGGCCATCACAAATTTCTTCATACTCGTTTATCCATCCTTGTCGGTCCGAAACCAAGTTTCCGGGTCCACCGGGGTGTTGTCTTCTCTTACCTCTATATAGAGCGTTTCTGGACGATCAGTTCCAGTGCCATCACCGCTTGTTGACAATATTGCGCCGATTTCCGGCGTTTCACCCGGCATCAGGCCGACCGGAGTGCCTTTGGGGATCACCTGCCCGGGTTGACCATAGACCTCTTGCAAGCCCGAAAACACGAACAACAGGCCCGGTTGCGGCTCCAGAATGACAAGGTTTCCCAAATCCAGCAGTGGCCCGCGATAACGGATCGTGGCCGCAGTGGGGGATGTTACAAGCGCACGGGAACGGGTGCCGATGACTAGACCAGCGCGGGCGACCCCTGCGGCGTCCGGTTCACCGGCCTTGTGCAGCAGAATGCCCTGCACCGGCAAGGGAATCTGTCCTTTCTGATCCAGGATGCTTGCGTCGGTTTCAATGATCTCGCCTTCTGAAATCTCTGACAGACCGCTTGCAAAACCATCCAGAGTCTCGGTCGAAGAAATCAGAATGGCCGTGCGCACCGGGTCTTCGACAAACCGACGCGGCAAATCAGTGCGGTCGGCAATCGCTTCGCTCAACCGCGTGCGGGCGTCCTGCACACCGCGCAGCCCTTCGGTCAAAGTTTCCGAGGCGCTTTGTTGCAGCAGACGCAGGGTCTGAACCTCTTGCAGGTCCTGTGCCAGCGCTTGCGCTTTTGCATTGAGCCCAGGCGTGACCTCGGACAGCATCATTCCGGCCCGCGCCGCGCCCAACGGGCCTGACGGGTGCAGCATCAGCACTGGCGGCGCGGTCGTTTCGATGGTCTGCAAGATGCCAAGCAACTGCCTGACGTCCTTTTCACGCGCGCTCAATTGCGCGCTCAGTTGCGCTTCGCGTGTTGCAGCCTTGCGCAGACCGGTCCGCATCGCGCTCAGCCCGGCCTCATAGGCTTGTATCGTTTTGGTCAGCGCCCGCACCCGGTCCCTTGCGCCGTCTGCTTCGCTCAGCGAGATCGACGCCTGTTCCAGCATCCTTGCCGCATCCAGTGCTGCCCGAGAAGCGTCGGTCTGGGCAAAGGCCTGACAAGCTGAAAGCAGCACAATCGCTAGGGCGGCCAGCCTCATGACAGCAGGCTTTCTCCGGTCATTTCCGGCGGTTTGGGCAGGTTCATCAAATCAAGCAGGGTCGGCGCCAGATCAGATAACCGCCCCTGACGCACCTGCGCGCCCTCTGGCCCTCCGACCAAAGCTATGGGCACCGGATTCAGCGTGTGTGCCGTATGCGGACCGCCGGTTTCCGGATCAACCATCACTTCACAGTTACCGTGATCGGCGGTGACGATCATTGCTCCACCTGCTTTTTCCAAGGCAGCAACGACCTGAGTCAACCCCGCATCAACGGCCTCGCATGCCTTGATCGCAGCTTGAAGGTCGCCGGTATGCCCGACCATATCTGGGTTGGCGTAATTGGTTACGATCAGGTCGTAACCTTGTTCGATCGCCTCGACAAACTTGGCTGTGACCTCAGCCGAGGACATCTCGGGTTGCAAATCATAGGTCGCAACCTTGGGTGATTTGGGCATATAGCGATCTTCACCTTTTTCAGGGGTCTCCTTGCCCCCGTTCAGGAAAAAAGTGACATGGGGGTATTTTTCGGTTTCAGCCAGCCGGAACTGACGCAACCCCTGCTTGGCGACCCATTCCCCGAGCGTGTTCACAATCGCCCGTTTCGGAAAAACCGCGGTCATATATGCGTTGTGACCGTCGGAATACTCTACCATGCCCAGCAGCGCCGACAGTTTCAGCCGCGGCCCGGTTTCGAACTCGGCAAAGCCCGGTTCACCAATCGCGCGCAGGATTTCACGAGCACGATCTGCGCGGAAATTTAGACAGAAAAAACCATCGCCGTCGGTGACGCCCTTGTAACCTTGCAACACGGTCGGCGTAATGAATTCGTCAGATTCAGACTGGTTGTAGGCATGGTCCACGGCGCCATGTGCGGTGTCGGCCGCCCTGCCCTTGCCGTTGATCATCGCGTCATAAGCTTCTGCGATCCGTTCCCAGCGATTATCGCGATCCATGGCGAAATAGCGACCGCTTACCGTGACGACACGTGCCCCCTCGGGCAGCCGTTCTTCCAACTGGGAAAAATAGGTCAGCGCAGATTTGGGGGCCACGTCGCGCCCATCCGTGACCGCATGCAGGGCGACCGGAACACCGGCATCCGTAATGGCCTTGGTTGCAGCGATGATGTGGTTCAGGTGCCCGTGAACACCACCATCCGAGACCAACCCCATGAGATGAGCCGTCCCCCCTGAGGATTTGACCTTGGAAATGAATGCCTGCAATGCCTCATTTCCAAAGAACGAACCGTCTTCGATGGCCAGGTCGATCTGCCCCAAATCCATGGCCACAACACGGCCCGCACCTATATTAGTATGACCGACTTCGGAGTTACCCATCTGCCCACTGGGCAGACCTACGTCCGGGCCATGCGTTGTCAGCGTGGCGTGCGGGCATTTGGCCATGATCGCGTCAAAGGTCGGCGTGTTCGCCAGATGGGGCGCATTCGCCTGTGTGTCGTCTGACACGCCCCACCCATCAAGAATGCACAGAACAACGGGTTTGGGGGTTGGCATTGAAATTCTCCGATTACTGCTCTTGGGTCTTCTTCTAGCGTCTGGTCGGCAAGGGGTGAACCATCTTTGCGGCAAATTACGCAGAATTAATCAAACGGCCTGGCGGCTTCGGCCTATCGCTGGAGGACAATGAGCCGCTGCTTTTTTCAACGCAAAGCCATCATGGTATTATCGGGGAAAACCCGGACGAGACTAGCCTTTGAGGTAACGCGTGTATGGCTTTGCCTTGCGGTTGCGATACTTGACCGTCAGTTCCAGCGGCGTGTCGTTTTCATCATAGATGCCGATCATGATGCCTGTGCCCCCGCTTCGGGTTCGCATATCGATCAACTGCTGTTCGGACCGGGTGGTGCGCTGTGACGGGCGCCGCGCCCAGGCAAACAGGTAATCGTACATTTGCGCGATGACGTCCGAATGGTCCGCGCTGTCACCCAGATCCACCAGTTCATCGGGGTCGTTTTCCAGATCGAACAGGATCGGCCTGTACCCGCCTTCGCAATGGATGAGCTTCCACTTTTCATTCGCGACCATGAACATCACCGCGTCACGAACAGATGCGTTCAGCCGCTGCGCAATGGGAGAGGCGGAATAGTCATACTCGCAGATCGCGACCTGTCGGGGCGTTTTGTCGGACTGACCATGCAGGATCGGCAGCAGAGAATGCCCTTCGAGAATATGCCCGGCCTTTTCGCCGCCTGCCAGTTCCAGAAACGTTGGCACCAGATCGATCGACTCGACCAGCGCGTCGCAGGTGGTGCCGCGCGTGACGTCCGCTTCGGGTGATGGGTCATAAATGATCAGCGGCATTTTGGTTGAGGCATCGTGGAAAAAGGTCTTTTCACCCATCCAGTGGTCGCCCAGAAAATCACCGTGATCTGAGGTCAGCACGATCATCGTGTCGTCCATCCGCCCGGTTTTCTCCATCCAGTCAAACAGGCGACCCATCTGGTCATCCGCTTGTTTGATCAGCCCCATGTAAGCTGGGATCACCGCCTCGCGGACATCCTTTCGTGAAAATGCCTGCCCGACCTTGGTGTCCATGAAGGCCTTCAGGACGGGGTGGGCATTCTTTCGCTCAGTTTCCGAGCGGACCACGGGCACGACATGTTCAGGCCCGTACATCGAAGCGTAAGGTTCCGGCACGATGTAAGGCCAGTGAGGCTTGATGTAGCTGAGGTGACAGCACCATGGTCCGTCATGGCTGTTCATGAACTCGATTCCACGGGTGGTCAGATATGGTGTTTCACTGTCCTCTTCCGCGATATTTGCAGGTTCGGATGAATTCTTCAGGAACCACCCTGACAGCACGTTGCCATCGGCATCCAGACCGGAATTGGCAAAATCATGCCACGGATTGTCGCTCTCGTACCCCTTGTCTGCTAGGTAATGGTTGTATTTCTTTGCCCCGTCCGGGTCATAGAACCCGTCCGGACCCTCTGCGCGCAACCCGTCATCGCGTTCGAACACGTCAAACCCGCATTCCGCGACGCGGGCCCCGATGATGCTGTCGGGCTCCAACCCAAGACGGGCCATCCCCTCGGCATCGGCGGCCATATGTGTCTTGCCGACCAGCCAGCAATCCATTCCCGCCTTGCGCAGGTGGTCGCCCAACGTGATCTCACCCACTTTGAGGGGAATGTTGTTCCATGAAGCCCCATGGGAATGCACATAGCGCCCGGTATAGGTCGACATACGGGAACTGCCGCAAATCGGCGATTGGATATAGGCCCGGTCAAAGCGGACACCGCGCGCGGCCAGACGATCGATATTCGGAGTATGCAGATGTGGGTGCCCGTAACAGCTCAGATAATCCCAGCGCAGCTGGTCGAACATGATGAACAGGATATTCTTTGCCTTGGCCAACGCGGCGCCTCCCCGAAAGTCATGGGGACCTAGTTAGCCACTTCCGTTCGCAGAGCGAAGCAAAACTTGCTTCAGGCCTGATGTTCCATCTGTTCCAGCATCTTCCTGGCCCGTTTGCACTGCAACTGATCGCGCAGCGGGCTGTCCGGGTCGACATCCTTTTGGCACACAACGCATTTATCGGCGCCCGAGATCGCATTCAGGCCGCCGCAGCTGCCTTTGATGGTCTTCCCCATCAGCATGACACCCAATGACATACCGACCATGACAAGCGCCAAAAGAATAAAGGACAGAATAAAAGTGCTCATCTCGGTTCCTGCCTGTCAGTTGGTTCCCAAAGCGTCTTTGAACGCGGTGCTGTGCGACGTAATATAGGCATCTTCGCCGCCTGTCACATCCCGCGAAATGAAGTACACGGCAAGTTTATACTTTTCCGCAATGTCCATTCCCTTCTCGTGACCCAAAGCCAGCATGGCCGTTGCCCAGGCATCAGCCAACATTGCGTTTTCCGCAAGAACCGTGACAGAAGTCGTGCGATGTGTAATCGGGCGTCCCGTTGTCGGATCGATGATATGCGAATACCGCACACCGTCCTGTTCGAAAAAATTCTTGTAGTCGCCCGAGCTGGCCATGCCGCGATCATCCAGGGAAACGATCAGTTGAATGCTCTGAGCGCCCGTTTCAGGCTTTTCGATGCCAATGCGCCAGGCTTCGCCCTGCTCATTCTTGCCTTTGGCAACAAGATCACCGCCGATCTCGACAAGGTAATCGTCGATACCAGCATCCTGCAAAGCGCCGGCAACCGCATCGATGCCATAGCCCTTTGCGATCGCCGAAAGGTTGATGCCCACCTGCGGATCAGCCTTCGACAGCGTGCCGGCTTCGGTGTCGAGCGTCAGCAAACGGGCCTGCCCGACGCCGCTTAACGCGGCCTCGATTTCGGGATCCGATGGCACTGGATCCTCGGGCTTGCGTGGGCCAAAGCCCCAAAGTTCGATCAGCGGGCCCAGAGTTACATCAAAAGTCCCACCGGTTTTTTCGTGCACGTCATTGGCGGCCGAAAGGACCAGTGCGAGTTCGTCCGAGACCGGAACGGGGGCTGTGCTAGTTGAAGCGGAAAAGACGGACACCTCGGATTCTGGATCCCAATTGGACATTTTGGCGTTCACCTCGGCCAGCGTCTCTTCGACAGCCGCGGCCAATGCGGCCTCATCAAGATCTTCGCCGATCGCGGTTATGTTGAAGGTCGTGCCCATTGTTTCGCCCGACAGACGAACCACCTCGGGTTCTTTGTCGAACAAACAGCCGGAAAGGAGGGTGGCAACGGCCAGTAAAGGCAAAAGACGCATCGGCGATCTCCGGGAAATTCTGTGCCCGGCATATGCCAGTGGCCCCCGCCAGAGTCAAACTGCGATCACATCTTCAGCGGCAGGAAACCCAGCACCAAAAGGCCGACCCCCGCCGGCACGCCGAACAACCACGCACGTTTTTGCCAACCCGGCGGCTGTTGCTTCCACGCCATGCGGAAATTGTGGCCACAAACAACAACGGCAAAGAAGATCAATGCCGCTATGGGTGGAGTAAGATAGAGTTCACTCAATGGCTTGAACGTCCTTTCCGGGCCCGCGTTTTTGCCGATCGGCGCAATTGCACCCTATACAGGTCGTTTAGCTGCGCTAAGGTGAAAGGGAAAGACTTTGCAAGAACCACAAGGAGATTGCCCATGGCTCCAACCTCTTACCAGTCGCCTTCGCGTGGCGACAAGGCTGACAAGACGACGTACAGCCAGTCTGCGGAATCGAACCTGTCGCATTCGCAGACAACCGTGGCCAGACTGCTTGAAGGTAAAGGGGACGCGGTGTTTTCGGTGCGGCCAAATGACACGATCCATTCCGTGGTTAACACGCTGAAGGAAAAACGGATCGGCGCTGTTCTCGTGACGGATCAGAACGGGGCATTGCAGGGGATTTTGTCAGAGCGCGACATCGTTCGGCGCATGGCAGACACACCCGGCCAGACCCTTCCGCAATCGGTCGAAGACCTCATGACCAGGGATGTTAAGACCTGCACACCGGATGATCTGCTGAATGAAGTTCTGAAAACAATGACCGAGGGTCGTTTTCGCCATATGCCGGTGCTGCGCGACGGCAATTTGTGCGGCGTCATCACGATCGGAGACGTTGTCCACTTCCGTCTCAAAGAGTTGGAATATGAAGCGCTTCGCATGAAGCAAATGATCGTCGGTTAAAGGCCCACTGTTCATCCGGTCGAGGTGAACTGAACACTTCCGGCGTTGATCTCGGCGGCTGTCAAACGACCCGAAGCGAAAGCGCCCGTGTCGATCGATACCACCCGGTTCCTGATCCGGGGCAGGTCCACGATGGTGTGGCCATGCACCACCCATTGGCCATCGCTGCGGGCCAGCCTGGGAAACATGGGATGTCCCCAGAGGCAAATCTGGCGATCCTGGGCCTCAGTCGGATGTCGGGGGTCCAGCGCCGCATGAACGAATGTGACGTTGCCGGTAGTCCAGGTCAAAGGCCGGTCAGCTAGCCAGTTGATCAGGCTTTCCCCCATCTTCAGGCGAAGATCATCCGCCAGTTTTCGAACCTGCTGGTAGTTGTCGATATCCCCGGGCGGTTTCAGCCCGAAAGACGCCAACGTGTGCACACCCCCATTTTGAAACCAGAGCCGGGCGTTGCCTTCCGGCACCTCCAGGAATTGCAACAGAAACTCTTCGTGGTTTCCAAGAAGACACTGAACGCGTCCTCCTGACGTCTCGCTCAGGTGAAACAGGTGGCGCAGCACCTGCGCGCTGTATGGCCCTCGGTCGATGTAATCTCCGACAAAGACCAGCAAGCTCTGATCGTCCAGTCTGGGCAACAACGCCTGCAACAAGTCCAGACGACCGTGGATATCGCCCACGGCCGTCACTTTCTCGGCCGGAGCGATGTCGCAAGACACTGCATTCGTTGTCCGCCCCGCCGTGCGGTCGAACCACCGTCTGATCCAGTTCGTAATCATACACGTTGATCCCTATCCTTCTCGCCCATTGGCGGCAATGAGCATCTGATTGAATCAGCAAAGAGTTGACCAATGACGTCTGGATGTTCGATATGACCTTCGGCGCAGTTCAAAATGTTTGACCCGGCATCACGGGAAGAACCTTTTGTTCAGCGATGATCGTGCAGGGCGTTTTGAGGGTTCTATGAAACGGGTTTTGATTACGGGCTCTGCGGGGTTCATCGGGTTCCATCTGGCAAAGCGGCTGTTAGAGGAAGGGTTCCGCGTGCATGGATACGACGGGATGACGGATTACTATGATGTGGTCCTGAAACAGCGTCGGCATCAAATTCTGCTTCAGACACCCGGGTTCACGGCAACCGAGGATCGGTTGGAAAATTTTGATCGGTTGATGCAGGTCGCCGAAGAATTTCAGCCGGAAGTCATCGTTCATCTGGCGGCTCAGGCCGGTGTGAGACACAGTTTGGAACATCCCCGCAGCTATGTTGAATCGAATGTCGTTGGAACATTCAACGCGATGGAAATTGCACGGCAACATAAGGTGGATCATCTTTTGATGGCATCGACCTCCTCCATCTACGGTGCCAACGAGGACATGCCCTTCACCGAGACGGAAAAAGCCGACACCCAGCTTACCATCTATTCCGCGACAAAAAAGGCGAATGAGGCGATGGGGCATTCCTATGCCCATTTGTGGGATTTGCCGACGACCATGTTCCGCTTCTTTACCGTCTACGGCACCTGGGGACGACCGGATCTGGCGTATTTCAAATTTGTCGCCGCCATCCTGGATGGTCGCCCGATCGACATTTACAATCACGGCGACATGTACCGGGATTTCACCCATGTCCAGGACCTTGTACGCGGCATCAGATTGCTGATCGATGTGCCTCCGGTGCGGCCAGCCAGCCGTGAGGATATCGAGGACGGAGACAGCCTGTCGCCCGTCGCGCCCTATCGCATCGTGAATATCGGCAACGGCGAAAAAGTGCGCCTGATGGATTTCATCGAAGCCATCGAACAGGCCGTGGGGCAGAAGGCGATCAAGAATTTCATGCCGATGCAGATGGGTGATGTTCATGCCACTTGGGCGGACAATCGGCTGCTACAAAGACTGACGAACTATCGCCCCCAGACAGATCTGAAAGACGGTATCACACAATTCGTCGCGTGGTATCGAGAGTATTACGGAAAATAACGCAGGCTTACCGCCAAATGAAAGAACCGGCGTCTTCAACGCCGGTTCTTTTTTGTTCCTTAGCCGCCGAAATCGTCGAGCATGATGTCTTCGCGGTCCACGCCCAGATCCAGCAGCATGTTGATGACCGACTGGTTCATGATTGGCGGACCACACATGTAGTATTCGCAATCCTCAGGCGCGGGATGGTTCTTGAGGTACTCTTCGAACAATACGTTGTGGATGAAGCCGGTATAGCCTTTCCAATTGTCCTCGGGCTGCGCGTCCGACAAGGCCACATGCCACTCGAAATTGTCGAATTCTTCAGCCAGACTGTCGAAGTCTTCGACAAAGAACATCTCTTTCTTCGACCGCGCACCGTACCAGAAGCTGATCTTGCGGTTGCGGTTCTGAAGACGCTTGAGCTGATCAAAGATATGGCTGCGCATTGGGGCCATACCGGCGCCGCCGCCAATAAAGACCATCTCTTTGTCAGTTTCGCGGGCAAAGAACTCGCCGAATGGGCCTGAAATGGTGACCTTGTCACCCGGCTTCAGGTTGAAGATGTAAGACGACATCTGACCCGCCGGAATGCCTTCGGACCCCGGCGGCGGCGAGGCCACGCGGACGTTCAGCATGATCATGCCCTTTTCGTCCGGGTAGTTGGCCATCGAATAGGCGCGCTCGATGGGTTCGGTCACCACCGATTCATATTGCCACAGATTGAAGCGATCCCAATCCTCGCGATATTCCTCTTCAATGTCGAAATCCGTGTATTTCAACTGGTGTGCAGGTGCTTCGATCTGGATGTAGCCACCGGCGCGGAAGTTCACATCCTCACCCTCGGGCAGGTCCAGGATCAACGCCTTGATGAAGGTCGCTACGTTTTCGTTCGACCGAACGGTACATTCCCATTTCTTGACGCCGAAGACTTCTTCCGGAACTTCGATATCCATGTCCTGCTTGACCGCCACCTGGCAAGACAGGCGATCACCACATGACGCTTCACGTTTCGTGATATGGCTTTCTTCGGTCGGCAGGATCGATCCGCCCCCCGAATGCACCCGCACCCGACACTGCGCACAGGTGCCGCCGCCACCGCAGGCCGAAGGGACAAACAGCTTCTCGGCAGCCAGCGTCTGTAGCAGCTTCCCACCTGCCGGAACGGAAATGGTCTTTTCGCCGTTGATCGTAATGTTGACGTTTCCGGTCGATACCAGCTTGGATCGGGCGGCCATGATGATGGCCACCAATGCCAGAACGATTACGGTGAAAAGAGCTACGCCTAAGGTAAAGGTTTCCATCAACGCCCCCTTACAGTTTCACGCCCGAGAAGGACATGAAGGCCATAGCCATCAGACCTGCGGTAATGAAAGTGATGCCCAGACCTTGCAGACCATCGGGGATGTCTGAATATTTCAGCTTTTCCCGGACTCCGGCCATTGCGGTGATTGCCAGTGCCCAGCCAAAACCGGAAGACAAGCCATAAGTCGCCGCCTCGGCAAAGTTATAGTCACGCTCCACCATGAACAGCGACCCGCCAAGGATGGCGCAGTTCACCGTGATCAGTGGCAGAAAGATCCCCAACGCGTTGTAAAGCGGTGGGAAATACTTGTCCAAAACCATCTCGAGTATCTGAACCATCGCCGCGATCACGCCGATATAGGAAATCAGGCCAAGGAAGGTCAGGTCTACATCCGGGAACCCGGCCCAGGCCAGCGCGCCCGGTTTCAACAAGTAGTTCAGCAGTAGGTTGTTGGCAGGCACGGTGATGGCCTGCACGACCATGACCGAAATCCCCAGACCCAGCGCTGTCGAAATCTTCTTGGACACGGCGATGAAGGTACACATCCCCAGGAAGAAGCTAAGCGCAAGGTTTTCGACAAAGATGGCCTTTACGGCCAGTGAGATCAGACCTTCCATCAGTGGGCCTCTACCTGCTGAATTTTGTATTCACGCTCTTCCACCTGGTTCGGCTTCCAGGTGCGGAAGGCCCAGATGATCAGACCGATGATGAAGAACGCCGAGGGCGGCAGCAACAGCATGCCGTTGGGCACGTACCAGCCGCCATTGTTGACGGTTTCCAGAATGGTAACGCCGAACAGCGACCCCGCGCCAAACAGCTCGCGAATGAAGCCGACCAGCAGCAGGATAAGACCATAGCCCATGCCGTTGCCCATTCCGTCGATAAAGGACGCAACCGGCGGATTCTTCATCGCAAACGCCTCGGCGCGGCCCATCACGATGCAGTTGGTGATGATCAGGCCGACGAAAACCGACAGGGTTTTCGAAATCTCGAAAGCATAGGCTTTCAGGATCTGGTCCACCAAGATCACCAACGACGCGATGATCACCATCTGAACGATGATCCGGATCGAACCGGGGATCTGGTTGCGCAGGCACGAAATGAAGAACGACGAAAACGAGGTCACGAAGATCACCGCCAGCGCCATCACCATCGACACTTGCAACGATGATGTCACCGCAAGTGCTGAACAGATGCCCAGCACCTGCAATGTGATCGGATTGTTGTCGACAAGCGGGTCGACCAGCATCTCTTTCTTGGTCTGGGACATCAAATCTCTCCTGCTTGAAGTTTGGCCAGGAAGGGACCATAGCCCGCATCGCCCATCCAGAATTTCACAAGGTTATCGACGCCGACCGACGTCAGCGTGGCCCCCGCCAACGCATCCACATAGAAATCTGGCCCGGCTGCGGGCTGCGATTTGGCAACGGTGATTTGCAGATCACCTGCTTCGTCGCGCAGCTTTTTCCCGTTCCACAGGGCTTTCCAGCGTGGGTTGTCCACCTCGGCCCCAAGACCCGGAGTTTCACCATGCTGATAGAATTGCAGGCCGTAGATATCGTTGCCGTTGTTTTCAAGCGCGATAAATCCATAGAGCGTCGACCACAGGCCGTATCCGTGCAGAGGCAGGATCACCTTGTCCAGATCACCTGCATCATCGCGCAGCAGATAGATAACACGGTATTTGGATTTGCGGCCGATACCGGCGGGGTCATTGTCCAACGCGACGCTCAGCTCAGGATCGCTAGCGGCGGCGATGTCGTCAAATGTGGTCGGATCAAACTGATCATCGACGAAGGTGCCTGTGGACAGCTCCAGCACATGTGGTTCGAAGGCGGCAAAAGCCTCTGTCACGTCGATGCCCGGCTCGAACACGCCCGCAACTTGCAGAACGTTTACCTGTTTGTCCTTCAGCCGGTTGGCCTCTTGCACCGGGCGCAGGCTGACTGCGGCCGCGGACACAACCATCGAGGCGACCAGACAGACGGCAACGGCGATGAAGATCGTCTTGCCAACAGAATCCGGCGACGCCGCCAGGAATTTGGCTAATGCGCCCTTGGGTGCCTCGTTTTGATCTGGGGATTGCGTATCAGACATGGCGACGCGCCCTCCGTTTGATGTTGGCTTGCACGACGAAATAGTCGATCAGCGGTGCAAAGACGTTGCCGAACAGGATTGCCAGCATCATGCCTTCGGGGAAAGCCGGGTTGATCACGCGGATCATCACGACCATGACACCGATCAGAGCGCCATAAATATAACGCCCTACATTGGTGTGGCTGGCGGAAACCGGTTCCGTCACCATAAAGGCCAGCCCGAAAGCGTAACCGCCCAACACGATATGCCAGTACCATGGCATCGCGAACATCGGGTTGGTATCCGATCCGATCAGGTTCAGCAGCAGGGTAAAGCCGATGGTGCCCGCCAGACAGCCCACAATCAGGCGATAGTTGGCGATCCTGGTCATCAGAAGGAAAGCCAGACCGATCATGCAGGCCAGCGTCGATGTTTCGCCAAAGCTGCCCTGAATGGTGCCGAAAAACGCGCTCGACCAGGTGATGCCTTCAGCGGCCAGCGCCTGCACGCCTTCGGCCGCAGACACGCCCAATGCAGTTGCGCCCGAGAACCCGTCAACGGGTGTCCAGACCGCATCCCCCGACATCTGCGCCGGATAGGCGAAATACAAAAACGCCCGCCCCACAAGCGCGGGGTTGAGAAAGTTCTTGCCGGTGCCCCCGAACACTTCCTTACCGATCACAACGCCGAAGATGATGCCCAATGCCACCTGCCACAGGGGCGTCGTAGCAGGCATGATCAGCGTGTAAAGCATTGATGTAACTAGGAAGCCTTCGTTCACCTCATGGCCGCGCACGGTGGCAAAGATGACCTCGAAGATACCGCCCGCGACCAGCGTGACGATGTAGATCGGAAGGAAATACATCAGACCATGCATGACATTGGCAAAGATGCTGGACGGGTCCAGCGAAATCCCGAACATCTGCAACAAAGCAATCCGCCAGCCGGTGGCCGATTCTGGACCCAGCAAAGCAATCGCAGAGTTTGCCTGATAGCCGGTGTTCCACATCCCCCACAGGATGCAGGGGATCGTCGCGATCACGACATAGGTCATGATCCGCTTCATATCCACATAGGACCGCGCGTGCGGCGCCACCGTGGTCACGGTTTTTGGAGTGTAGATGAAGCTTTCCACCATCTCGTAGATGGGGAAGTACTTTTCGTACTTGCCGCCCTTGGTAAAGTTCGGCTCGATCCTGTCAAAGAAGCTGCGCAAACCCATTCGGCTCAGCCCTCCTTTTCAATTTTGCTCAGGCAGTCGCGCAGCGCCAGCCCGTATTCATATTTTGCCGGACAGGCAAAGCCCACAAGGCCAAGATCCTCTTCGTCCAGCTCCAGCGCACCCAGGGCTTGGGCAGTGTCCGTATCCATTACCAGCAGCGCCCGCAGCAACTGAGTGGGCAGATAGTCCTGCGGCATCAGGTCTTCGAAAACACCTGTGGGCACCATGGCCCGACGCCCGCCGTTCAGATTGGACGTGAAGGCATACAGCTTCTTGGCGAATGCCGAACCCAATACAGGCTGGACCGCGTATTTCGACGGCATCGGACGAATCCAGCCCAACGGGATTTGATCGGGATCTTCACGGATGATGCTGATCTGGCGCGCGAACCGGCCTAGATAGGCGGTCGGGCCCTCAGCGTGCCGGCCCGACAGGATCGAACCCGAAATGATGCGGGGCGTGCCGTCCACATCGACTTCGTCGCGGGTCAGATCGTCAGTTGATGCGCCCATCACGGTACGGATCAAACGTGGTTGACGCGCACCCGGCCCCGTCAGGGCAATCACGACATTCGGATCCAGATGGCCGGTCAGCATCAGGCGACCAATAGCGATGACATCCTGATACCCGATGGTCCAGACCTGCTTGTCGCCTGCAAGGGGTTCGAGGAAGTGAATATGCGTTCCGGCCAGCCCCGATGGGTGCGGGCCTGCGAAAGATGCAGCTTCGACACCGGCGACATCTGCGCCGGGTATCGTGTCACCCTCTTTTTGGCAAAGATAGGTTTTGCCCTCGGTCAATGTGCTGACTGCCGCCAAACCGGCGGTAAATTCTTCGGGCGCCTCGGCAATGATCGTGGCAGCGTCAGCGGCCAGCGGGTCACTGTCCATGGCGGTGACAAAGATCGCATCCGGTTTGACGCCGGGGTTCGGCATTTTTGAATAGGGGCGCGTGCGGAACGACGTCCACAGGCCGGCGGCGCACAGCTTGGCCGTCACGCCTTCGGCGCTGTCGGCATCCCCTATGCCCGAGAAATCAACACCGGTGTCATTGACATCTGTCACTTCGATCACGACGCTTTGCAGCACCCGACGGGCACCACGGTTGATCGCGACGACCCTGCCACTTACCGGTGCGACCATCATCGCGTCAGGCGCGTCCTTGTGACAGAACAGCGGCGCGCCACGTACGACGCTGTCGCCTTCCTGCACCAGCATCTTGGGTTTCAGGCCGATGTAGTCACCGCCCAGGACGCCAACGGTCGCGTATTCCGGGCCCGGGTGAATGGTCTGGTCAGGAGCGCCTTCCACCGGCAGATCCAGCCCCTTTTTCAGTTTGAAAGTTTGCATGTTGCTACGTTCTTCCAAGCCTCTTTTCTGCGCCAGCTCTGCTAACGCCCTTTCGGGGTCATGCAATAGCGCGGTTTTTTCGAACCTCCGTCGCAAAAGCGTCGAAAACGGTCCAAAATCCGCAGGCGTATTTCCGATCAAGGACCCTTTACGCGGGGAAGGTCATAAACGCAAACCTGTTACCGCCAAAACTTGAGGATGAACCACACAATCCTGCGATTGATCGGTCATTTCTTCTGAATCCATGGCGTATAATTGCATATCGCGCCCACCAAGGTTCCAGTGTAAGCAACCGGAATGGAAAAAGACACAGATTTGGAAATCTTTCTGGTTGCCACGCCGGGCCTCGAGGCGCCTCTTGGTGACGAGGCGCAATTCAACGGATTCGCGCAGGTCAGAACTGTACCCGGCGGGGTAACATGCCGGGGTTCATGGCCCGAGGTCTGGCGTGCCAACCTGACATTGCGCGGCGCCAACAAGGTTCTGGTGCGACTGGGCAGCTTCCCCGCCGTGCACCTTGCCCAATTGGACAAACGTGCTCGGAAATTTCCTTGGGGCACCGTTTTGCGTCCTGACGTGCCGGTCAAGGTGGAAGCCATCAGCCGCAAATCCAGAATTTATCACGCCGGTGCAGCTCGTCAGAGGATCGAGCGGGCAATATCCGAGACATTGGGCACCTCGATTTCATCCGAGGCAAACCTTCGGGTGTTGCTTCGAATCGAAAAAGACATCTGTACGATCTCGGTCGACAGTTCCGGCGAGCTGTTGCACAAACGCGGTCACAAGGAAGCCATTGCCAAGGCCCCAATGCGCGAAACAATGGCCGCCATGTTCCTGAAAGAATGTGGCTACTCGGGCGATGAACCCGTACTGGACCCGATGTGCGGATCGGGTACCTTCGTGATCGAGGCCGCCGAGATCGCTCTGGGTCTGCGCCCTGGCCGCTCCCGCGGTTTTGCATTCGAGGACCTGGCGGGCTTTGACCCTGATCAGTGGCAGGAAATGCGTCGGGAAACGAAGGCGGCGGAATGCGCGCTTACCTTCTACGGCTCGGATCGCAACTCGGGCGCGGTTGACGCGGCGACTGCCAATGCCGAAAGGGCCCAAGTCGGTGCCGTGACACGGTTTCAACAGCGTTCCGTCAGCGACATAAAACCCCCCGAAGGTCCTGCGGGGCTGGTCATTGTGAACCCGCCCTACGGGGCGCGAATTGGTGACGAAAGACGCTTGCGCTCGGTCTATGGCGCGATGGGCAAAACCCTGATGAACCGGTTCCAGGGATGGCGGGTCGGCGTGATCACCAGCGCTCCGGGGCTTGCCCGGGCCACACGCCTGCCTTTGCTGGCGCCAGGACCGGTCGTCGACCATGGTGGAACCAAAATTCGTCTGTACAAAACAGATCCCTTGCCGTGATTGCCTGGGACGCTTCACAACCAATTGATGACGATGGCTGCGCGGGCGAAAGCGGACAAAGAAACCACAGGGTTTCCACCGCAAAAGGTTGCGATTCCCTTGCCTTTCAACAAGCCTGTCATCCAGCCAACGTTTTAACACCGGTGCCATCGCGACCTGCCCGGCGGGGGGGGGGAGGTGAACAAGTTGGCGGACACTGTGCGCGCCGGTCAACAGCAGAACGCAAACATGTAAACGCTCGTTTTTGCGAACCATAAACATGGCGACCTGCTTAGATCACCGGGTTCCGTGCCCATTGGTCCGCTGCCATATATTTTTGGGTGTTGAGATCGAAAGATTCGGGTAGTCGCATTACAGAATCCTCTTGCGCATCAGACCCGCCGCGTATAGATCACCCGCCACGGTCGGAGTGTAGCTCAGCCTGGTAGAGCACTGTCTTCGGGAGGCAGGGGTCGGAGGTTCGAATCCTCTCACTCCGACCAATGAAATCAACTTGTCAAATGCAGAGATATTTTGCCTTTTGACCAGTTAACTTACCTTTCCGCCAACAAAAGTTACTTCTCGCAGTCTGAATTACTGCTACTTCAAACGCTCTTTTTGAAGTAATCGGTCCTTACCGGATGAGGTGGATAGTTCCTCCTTCGTCGGCATCGAACGCGCCAAAGTGCAGTTGTTATCGACTGCAAAGAGAGGAGCCATCCAATTACGGAGAAGAAATGTAGGTCTGGATCTGGCTAAGGACGTTTTTCAGGTACACTGCGTTTTAGCCACCGAGCGACGGATCCTTAATAAGGAAATCAAGCGCACCAAGTCACTCCCATTTATGATAGACGGTCCTACGCTGAGTGGCTGGCATTGGAGGTTTGCGGCTCAGCCCATCATTGCGGTCGTAAATTGCGAACGCTTGGCCACGGTCTTCAGCTTAATTAATCCGACGGCGCGCAGATACGCGCACTGTGCAAAGCCCGGCTTCCGGCGCGGATCACATTTCTGTCGTTGCTGTCAAATACACAACCCAAGTCAAGCTTACATCCAGAAAAACGAAAACCCACGCTTATGCGTGGGCCTCGGAAGGAGGGCAATACAAGTTTGCGTCTCACAATCCTTGTGGAGTGAGGCAGATTAAGAGTCGAGTGTGAGGACACCCCAAGCAATACCAATCTGGCGAGGTCGTCATACCGGGACGGATAATGCCGTTGAGGATCGGCTCGAAACGGACCTAGGGTCAGTATTCATAACCAATAGATGACGGTTGCTGCGAGGGCGATTGCGGAGAGGAAGACTTTGGGACAGCGATCATAACGTGTCGCTACGCGCC